>NZ_JAATOP010000004.1 GCF_011806565.1 Marivivens donghaensis | reverse complement strand
GTGCGGGCGTAGCTCAGGGGTAGAGCATAACCTTGCCAAGGTTAGGGTCGGGCGTTCGAATCGCCTCGCCCGCTCCAATCAAAACGCGGCGCCTTCGGGCGCCGTTTTTGTTTTCCGGCCCCGTGCTCCCTCACCTTTGTGCTGCAAATATCCCGGGGTGAATTGGCCGCAGGCCAAGAGGGGCAGCGCCCCAGCTCCCTAGAAAAGCTTGGCCTTGCCCCTGCCCCGTTCTATAAGCCGCTGAGCATTATCCGGAGGCCCCATGCGCACCGCAAAGATCACGCGTTCCACGTCCGAAACGTCTATCGAGGTCGAAATCAACCTCGACGGCACGGGCACTTACGACAACCAGACCGGCGTTGGTTTCTTCGACCACATGCTGGACCAGTTGTCGCGTCACTCGCTGATCGACATGACCATCCGCGCCAAGGGCGACTACCACATCGACGACCATCACACCGTCGAAGACACCGGCATCGCTATCGGTCAGGCACTGGTCAAAGCGCTCGGCGACAAGAAGGGCATCAACCGCTACGGCCACTTCGCGCTGGCGATGGACGACACGCAGGTGCGCTGCGCCCTCGATTTGTCGGGCCGCTCCTATCTTGTCTGGAACTGCCCCTTCACCGCGTCGCAAATCGGCACTTTCGACACCGAACTGGTGCGCGAGTTCTTTCAGGCTATCAGCCTGCACGGCGGCATCACCCTGCACGTCGACCTCGTGCACGGCGTGAACAGCCACCACATTGCCGAAGCCGCGTTCAAAGCGCTCGCCAAAGCGCTGCGTATGGCCGTCGAGACCGATCCGCGAATGTCGGCCGCCCTGCCCTCGACCAAGGGTGCGCTATGAGCCTCATCGCGCTTGTAGACTACGACAGCGGCAACCTGCACTCGGCCCAGAAAGCATTCGAGCGCATGGCAAACGAGGCTGGCCACGGCACTGTCGTGGTCACCTCCGAGCCTGATGTTGTCGCCAAGGCCGACCGTATCGTCCTGCCGGGCGATGGCGCGTTTCCGGCGTGCCGCAAGGCGCTCAGCGATATGGGCGGTCTGGCAGAGGCTATCGACGAAGCCGTGACCAAGGGCGGCAAGCCGTTCCTCGGCATTTGCGTCGGGATGCAGATGCTCGCGACCACGGGCCACGAATACGAAGAGACCGCCGGTTTCGACTGGATCGGCGGCGACATCGTGAAGATCGCCCCCTCGGACGAGTCGCTCAAGGTACCCCACATGGGTTGGAACGACCTCGTCATCGACAACCCACACCCTGTGCTCGACGGCATCGCTACGGGCGATCATGCCTATTTCGTGCACAGCTATCATATGCGGGTTAAAAACCCTGCCGAGCGCATCGCGCACGTCGACTATGCCGGTGATATCACTGCCATTGTCGGCCGTGACAACGTCATCGGCACCCAGTTCCACCCGGAGAAAAGCCAAGCCACGGGACTGCGGCTCATCGCCAATTTCCTATCGTGGAAACCTTAACTATTGTAATATTGTTTCATTGGGGTGACTATCCTTCCATTGTAGGACAATGGGGAGGAGACCATGGGCGATCGTTCGATCGTGGCCTACAAGGCCTATGCTGACCAACACGAAATGCTGGACGAGATGGTGGCTTACCACCTCGCAGTGCTTCTGAGGCTCGGCTATCTTACCGACGCACCTGTTTTTGTGCGTTGGCTCGACGACGACAACCTGCTTGTGTCGTTCCAGTGGAAAGACGGTGCGCGTCGCCGTGCGCTTGTCCATCCGGACGTACGCAACATCAGACTGGCTATCGGTGAAATCGCAGAGGCAAAGCGCCTTTCGCACATGCCGATGTCATTCGCACGGCAAAGCAATGCAAGCGCAGTAGCCTGATAACTGCCACTCAAAAACGAATGCGCCGCGAATTGATCGCGGCGCATTTTCATTGAGCGGTAGGTATTTGGCTTAGCGGCGAACCCAGTTCTGGGCCGAGCACAGCAGACCGCCCGCGATACAGCCCTTCAGCTCCATCTGGTCACCGTTCAGGTTGATCTTACCGATGTAAATCTTGTTGTTCGACGGGCGCCAGACGTTGCCGCGATACTCGCCCTCACCCTGCGGGACCATGTCGATCACCAGCTGGCGGCCGATGTTTTCGGACTGGTATTCACCGTCGGCATTGAAGGTGCGTGCAATCACGCCGCAGAAAGCCGGACCGCACGGGCTGATTTCGACGAATGCGAATGCGCCGTCGTCGGGCTGGGTCTGCCAGGTGCCCTCGATCGGGTCGGCGGCAGCAGCGCCGGCAAGGCCAACAGCCATCAGCGCGGCTAGTGCAAATTTCTTCATAATGGTTCCTCCCATAACTGAGGGCAGCCTGAGCGCGAACTGTGATTCTGGACAAGCGTGACGTTGGGTTCGTTGCATTCTGCCGTCACCCGTGCATAACGGCGCCAACATAGTTTGAAAGGATGCCTCGCATGATCCTCTACCCCGCTATCGACCTTAAAGACGGTAACGCAGTGCGCCTCTACAAGGGCGAGATGGATCAGGCCACGGTCTTCAACGAAAACCCCGCCGCGCAGGCGCTGGAGTTCGTGAACGCGGGCTGTGAATGGCTCCACCTCGTCGATCTGAATGGCGCATTCGCGGGCGAGCCCGTCAACGCCGCGCCTGTCGAAGAGATCCTGAAGCAGTGCAAGGTTCCCGCCCAGCTCGGCGGCGGTATCCGCGACATGGCCACCATTGAACGCTGGCTGGACAAGGGCCTCGAACGGGTAATCCTCGGCACCGTAGCGGTGGAGAACCCCGATCTAGTGCGCGAAGCGGCCAAGGCATTCCCCGGTCATGTTGCTGTCGGCATCGACGCCCGCAAGGGTATGGTCGCGACCAAAGGTTGGGCCGAAGAGACCAATGTGAACGCCACCGACCTCGCCCGTTCGTTCGAGGACGCAGGCGTTGCCGCGATCATCTACACCGACATCAACCGTGACGGCGCGATGCAAGGCCCGAACGTCGAAGAGACCGCCGCGCTCGCGAATGCCGTCTCTATTCCGGTCATCGCGTCGGGCGGCGTATCGTCCATCGAAGACCTTCAGAACCTGAAAAATTGCGGCGCACCGCTGAACGGCGCAATCTCGGGCCGCGCGCTCTATGACGGCGCGATTGATCTGGGCCAAGCGCTGAAAGTGCTGAAGGCTTGAAGAAAGCCGCCTACATCGTTCTGATCGTAGGCATCGCTATTTGTGCGTTTCCGCTGGTGTCCCTCATCTGGGGCATCGCGGTGGCCAACGTTTTCGACTGTAGCCTGAGCGAGAATTCCGTCGAGGTCTGTATGATCGGCGGCACCGACTGGGGGCCGACGCTGACCTTCGCCACGATGCTCGGCTGGCTAGCGATTGCGACCATCCCTGTCGGCGGTGTTCTGATCGCCCTTCTGGCTGTCCTTCTGCTCGTCGACTTCCTGATCTTGCGCCGCCGCAAGCGGTGATCGTTGCATCGACCGCCCCTGCCCTTTACAGACTGGGGCAATTCCAGCCGGAGAGCTTGCCATGCTGAAAACACGGATCATTCCCTGCCTCGACGTTGCCGACGGGCGCGTGGTCAAAGGGGTCAACTTCGTTGATCTGATCGACGCCGGAGATCCCGTCGAAGCGGCCAAAGCATATGACGCCGCAGGTGCGGACGAGCTGTGTTTCCTCGACATCCACGCGACCCACGAAAACCGCGGCACCATGTTCGATCTGGTGACCCGCACGGCAGAGGCGTGTTTCATGCCCCTCACCGTCGGCGGCGGCGTTCGGACGCACAACGATGTGCGTGCGCTGCTGCTCGCGGGCGCTGACAAGGTGTCCTTCAACTCCGCCGCTGTGGCCGACCCCGACGTGCTGACCGATGCCGCCATGCGCTTTGGCTCGCAGTGCATCGTCTGCGCCATAGACGCCAAGACCGTGGAGCCGGGCCGTTGGGAAATCTTCACCCACGGTGGCCGCAAACCGACCGGCATCGACGCCGTCGAATTCGCCATCACGGCGATGGAAAAAGGCGCGGGCGAACTGCTGCTGACCTCGATGGACCGCGACGGCACCAAAGCGGGCTTTAACCTGCCGCTGACCAAAGCGATCTCCGACGCGGTCGACATTCCCGTCATCGCATCGGGCGGCGTGGGCAACCTCGATCACCTTGTCGAAGGCGTTACCGAAGGCGGCGCGTCGGCGGTTCTGGCGGCGTCCATCTTCCACTTCGGCACTTACACAATCGGCGAGGCCAAGGCTCACATGGCTGCCGCTGGCATTCCGGTGAGGCTCTGATGTCCATCTACGATCTCGACAAGACCATCCAG
This sequence comes from Marivivens donghaensis, assembly GCF_011806565.1. Lineage (GTDB taxonomy): Bacteria > Pseudomonadota > Alphaproteobacteria > Rhodobacterales > Rhodobacteraceae > Marivivens > Marivivens donghaensis_A. The sequence goes on along the minus strand of NZ_JAATOP010000004.1, from coordinate 303,738 downwards.
TCGCGCAAAGGCGCCGATCCCGAAAGCTCGTGGACTGCGAAACTGTTCGCCAAAGGGCCTGAGAAATGTGCTGAGAAATTCGGTGAGGAAGCCATCGAGGCCATCATCGAAGCCGCCAAGGGCAACCGCGAGGGTCTGATTTCCGAAGCGGCCGATAGCCTCTATCACCTGCTGGTCATGTGTGCCGCGCGCGACATCACGCTGGCCGATATCGAAGCCGAACTGGACCGCAGAACGCACCAGTCCGGCATCGCCGAAAAAGCCTCGCGTTAAAGCTCGGAGACTTTCGCGCTTCCGAAGAGGCGCGGAAACTCCACCTTCGGACAGCGGTTCTGCACGACCTTAACGCCGCGCGCTTCGGCCTTGTCGGCAGCTTCGTCGTTCTGCACGCCAATCTGCATCCAGACCGACTTAAGGTCGGGCCAACGCTCCAGCGCCTCATCAACGATCGCAGGCACGGCGTCCGATTTGCGGAACACGTCGATCATGTCCACGTCATGCGGAATGTCCGCGAGCGAGCCGTAGACGGTTTCACCCAGAAGCTCCTGCCCCGCCAGACCGGGGTTCACCGGAAAGATGCGATAGCCGCGACTTTGCAGAAACGCCGCGACAAAGTTGCTCGGGCGCTCTTCGTTTGCGGACGCACCGACCACAGCAATGGTGCGGGCATTGCCCAGAACGTCACGGATCAGGGTGTCATCGACAGTTTGGGGCATTGGACCTCCGCCATAAAAAAGCGCCCTAGGTGAACAAAAACCGAGGGCGCTGAAAGTTGTGGAACGAGGGACAGTGAGTCGGTGAGGGGGTGTTCCGCTCCCCTCCGATATTCACTGATGTAAGCGCGTTCCGTGATCTTTAAAGGCCGCTCATGTTTTTGTGATAAGAGGCAATTACTTAGCGCGCGCAGCATAGAGCGCCACAGCTGCGGCGTTGGAGACGTTAAGCGATCCGAAACCGCCCGCAAAGTCGATACGCACCAGCGCGTCCACGGTTTCCTTGGTTTTCTCGCGCAGGCCCGGACCTTCGGCTCCGAGGACCAGTGCGACCGGACGATCCGTGCGGCCTTCGAGCGCTTCCTCGATGGTCTGCGTCGCTTCACCGTCAAGGCCAACCACGTAGTAGCCGAGCTTTTGCAGTTCTTCGATGCCATCGGCGAGGTTGCGGATACGCAAATACGGCTGGCGTTCAAGCGCACCGCTGGCGGTCTTGGCAAGCGAACCGGTTTCAGGAGCAGAGTGACGCTGGACACCAACAACAGCGCGGGCACCGAACACTTCCGCCGAACGCAGGATCGCACCGACGTTATGCGGATCGGTCACACGGTCGAGTAGGACGATTCGAGCAGGCCCCGACCCTTCGCGCATCGACGCATCTTCGAGCGTGCCCCAGTCGAGCGGTTTGACTTCGAGCGCCGCGCCTTGGTGGACCGATTCAGGATCAATGGGAGCGGCGAATTTGCGAGGGTCCGAAATCTCCGGCTCCATGCCCGATTGCGCGATGGCTTCAGCCAGCTTGGCTTCAGCATTTTTCGTCACGACGAGTCGCAGACGCTCGCGCGCCGGATTCATCAGCGCATCACGCACGGCGTGCAGACCGAAGAGCCAAACAGTTTCGCTTGCGGCAGCGCGTTTGGCTTGCTCTTTTTCGATAACCCACTTCGGCTTTTTCATGTCGGAATCCCTTGTTTGCTTACCTCTACATGCGACGAAGTGCGGCGAGTAACAAGCCCAATGACATTTCTATAAATTTTGGTGTTGACGCTCCCTGCACTCAGCCTTAGACAGCGCCCCACAGACGAGGTTGATGCCTCTGACGGGCGACGTGCTGCAAGGTGCGGCAGCGGACTGTAACTCCGCCGGGGAGACCCATGCCTGGTTCGATTCCAGGGTCGCCCACCACTTTCCTCTTCGAAATTGGTGGTTCTCAACAACAGCTTAGCGGCTGATGTTGGCGCTTTGCGGCAATAAGCCGATTGCCGAAATACTCTTCCAGATTGAGCGAAATGGGCCTACGACTGGGCTCATGACAAAATCCTCCGATTTCAACATCATGATCGTCGGCCAGAAGGGTCGCCTGTCGTACGAGGCGGTTCTATTCGCTGCGTCGCTTCGCGAAATGTCGCCGAACTTCAAAGGTAGCCTGATCGTCGTAGAGCCGCAGCCGGGCCCGAAATGGAGTTTCGACCCGACGATGAACGCGGACGTTCGCGCCGCGCTGATCGATCTGGGTGCTGAAATCCTGCCGTTCGAGAGCCGCCATTTCGGAGAAGCCTACCCCTATGGCAACAAGATCGAAGGTCTGAGCGTCTTGCCCGAAGGCGAGCCGTTCATGTTCTTCGACACGGACACGCTGATCCTCGACGATCTGGGAAAGCTGGACATCAACTTCGACCACCCCGCCGCTTCGATGCGCCGCGAAGGGACGTGGCCGCAGGAAGAGCTATACTGGGATGGATATACCGCGATCTGGAAGTCGCTCTATGATCGGTTCGATTTGGACTTCGAAAGCTCGCTCGACCTGTCGCAACCGGATGAATACTGGCGCCGGTATCTCTATTTCAACGCGGGCTGGTTCTTCTACAAAGACCCTGCCGTGTTCCGCGAGCGCTTCCTGAACTGGGCGCTGGAGGTGCGTGACAACCGCCCAGAAGAGCTTGTCGTCCAATCGCTCGACCCGTGGCTCGATCAGGTGGTGCTGCCACTGGTGATCCATTCACTGGGCGGCGGACGTCCGGGACCGGAACTGGATGGGCTTGATGGTGACGTCACCTGCCATTACCGCATGTTCCCGCTGCTCTACGCGCGCGAAAGCGATCGGGTGATCGACGTTTTGGGACGGGTTACCAGCCCCAATAAGGTCAAGAAGGTGCTGAAGTCGCACGAGCCGATCAAACGCATGGTGTATCAGGGCCGCGGCGAGAAAGTGCGGGCGCTGTTCGATCAGAGCAACCTGCCCCACCGCGAACAGCAAATCCGCAACAAGATTAAAGCCAACGGCTTCTGGATGCGGTGAGTGCGGGGGCGCTGCCCCCGCGCCCCCGAGGTATTTTTATCAGAATGAAAAGAACGCGGTTTACTCGCCGATCGTCCAGCTCATCGTGACCGATTGCGTGACGGTGATGTTGCCTGGCTCGAGCGGGACGGAACGTTCGGGCGCGTCGGCTGCGGACATGCGGTACATCGGGGACGGGCCACCATTGTATCCGGCATCACCATCGACGATTGACTGGATACCGCCAAGCGAGATGCTTGCGGCCTCCGCCAGCACCTGCGCGCGGCGCATGGCGTCCTGAACGGCTTCGGTGCGAGCCTGATCGCGCAGATCCTGATCGTCATCGAGGCCGAAGCTGACGCCTTGTAGCGTATTCGCGCCGCTACCGACGACTTCGGAGATAAGGTCGCCGAGAGTCGTCAGGTCATGCACGTCGAAAGTCACGGTGTTCGACGCCGAGTAGCCACGGATTTCACCAAAGTCCATCGACCCGTCATCGCGGTTTCCATAGCGCGGGATCAGCGAGACAGAGCCGGTCCGGATGTCTTCAGTGGCGATACCGTTTTCCTTGAGCGCCGCGAGGATAGCCTCGGCGGCTTCGCTCGTGCTGTCGAGCACCTCGCCCGAGGTTTCGCCCTGCGCCTCGACGCCGAGGGTCACGGTGGCCATATCGGCGGGGGCTTCGACTTGAGCCATGCCCGTTGTCGTCAGTGTTCCGGTTTGAGCATCCTGCGCGGCCACGACGAGCGGCGCGCCTGCAAGCAGGCCTGCGGAGGCAAGTGTCAGAAAGGTATTCATTGAAATGTCCTCTTCCCTGTTCTGCGCACTAACCTATGCGCGCCGCGAATGCGGGGAAGAGGCGCGTGATTAAAATCTTTGTGTGGGCGGGAAGTTGCTATAGCCTGCCAGTTGTGGGGCGTTTACATTTGCCGGACCGACCTAACGTGCTAAGCCCGTACCATGACACCGAATTTCGCTCTATCCCTATCGTTTGAGGGCATCCGCCTGCTCCAGCGCAGTCAGGACGGCTGGCTTCTTGTTGGGGAAGCTGCGTTCGGCGCGGACGGGATGGATGCGGCGCTGGAAGAGTTGCGCTTGAAGGCCGAGCGCCTGTCGGACGGGCCTGCCCGCGTAAAAATCCTGATCCCGAATGACCAGATCAAGTATCTGAGCCTCAGTGATGCGACTGCCGATGAAGACGCTATTTTTGCGGAACTGGACGGCACTACGCCCTACTCGCGGGACGAGCTGAAGGTCGATTACAGCCGCGGCGAAGGCGTGACCTACGTGGCCGCCGTTGCGAAGGAGACCCTGACCGAAGCGGAGGGGTTCGCGCTCGAACACGGGTTCGATGCGGTCTGCTTTGCGGCGGTGCCAGAGGCCGGTACATTTAACGGCGAGCCGTTCTTCGGACGTACCGCATTGGCCGATGCGCTGATCACCAAAGGCGAAGTGATCGAACGCGATCCCGCGCCCGTGGTCGTTGTCGGCAAGGTCGAGGGCAAACCCGCCGAAGCGCCGGTCGAAGAGCCCGCACCGCAGGTGGTTTTCAGCAGCCGCAACAAACCTGAGCCCGAGGCCACCAAGCGGCAGAGCCCCTCTGCCATTCGCATGTCGGGCGTCGCGGCTGCGGCGCCTACTCCGCCGGCCGAGACGCCGAAACTGCGGATCACGGCCGTGCCGGTCACCGACTTTACTGCGCCGAGTGAGCCTGAACCGACCACGGGCACGGCGGCCTTGCCTCGTTCCACCATGCGTCCGGGGTTGATGGCAGTTCTGTTGGCCATCCTGCTGGTCTTCCTCGCTGCCGTCGGCGCTTGGGCAGCGTTCAATCCCGAAAAGGTCTCTGCCCTTTTCGGTCGGGACACGACCGAGCAAGCGATTGCCGACGTGGTCGACGAGCCGTCAGTGGACGAAGAGATCGAGGCGGACATTGCAGAGGTAGAGGAAACCGAACTCCTCCCGCCGACCGTTCTACCGAAAACCAATCTGCGCGTCGAATTGCCCGAAGGCAGCCGCCCGCTCTCGCCCGCTGAAGCGGAAGAGCAGTACGAGCTGACCCGCGTCTGGCAGCGCGCGCCGCGATTGCCGCTGACGCCGCGCAGCGAGGATTTTGCGTTCAACGTCGCCACGGTCGACACCATCGGCGTGCCGGAACAGTCCGAGATCGTACTGGCGAGCGCTCAGGCCGATCCTGCGCTACCGCTGCAAATGACGCCGCCGCCCGCTGGTTCGACCTACCCCCGCGACGAACGCGGCTTTATCCTCGCGTCGGCCGAAGGGACGATGATGCCAACGGGCGTCATGGTCTATGCCCGCGCACCCGATGTGATCCCGCGCTTCCGTCCAACCGACCCCGAAATTCCCGCGCCTTTGGCCGCTGTCGTCGACGCGCCCCGCCTGCGTCCCGGCTCTGGCGAGATCGCCGAAGAAACCGCTGAGCCCGAGGTCCAACTCGCCGCCGCGGAGATCCCCGCCGAGGACGCCCCGCCGCAAGAACCGGTAGAGCCGCAAGTGACCGCAGGCGGTGTCCCGATCTCTGCGCTGCGCCCTGCGGAGCGTCCCGAGAGCGACGAGGAGGTAGATCTTTCTGGGCCAGTCTACCCTGCCCCGCGTGCTCGCCCCGCCGACCTTGCCGCTGCCTTTGCGGACGAGTTGGAGAGCGAGGAAGAGGCCGAGATCGCCGCCCTTGCCGAAGCCATCGCCAATGCGCCCGATCCGCTGGAGAGTGCCACTGCGCTCGCCGTCGAAAGCGCGATGGGACCACGCCGTCGGCCGAGCAACTTCGACCAGATCGTCGCTGCAGCGACCCGCCCCGTCATCCAGACGCCGCAGCAATCCATCATGTCTCCGACCGGACCGGTTGCTGGCGGCGTAGCCGCAGCCGCGACCGAAGACAACGCGGTCAGCCTGCGCAACATGCTGCTTCTCGGCACGCGCGGCACGAACAGCTCGCGCATTGCCGTGGTGCGCCTGTCCAACGGCAGCATCACGACCGTGTCGGTTGGCGATACGCTCGACGGTGGTCAGGTCACGGCGATTAGCGAAACCGCCCTTAACTTCAGCAAACGTGGCCGACTTTACGGCCTGACGATGCCCGACTGACCCGCGACCTAGGAACAGATTTCGACATTTCCGCATTCATGTTACTGTTTCAGGTAACGATTACAGACGGTCCGGCACATGGATTCATTTCTTTTTCAGGCGACGATTTACCTCGGCGCCGCAGTCATTGCAGTCCCCCTCGCAGCGCGTCTCGGCCTTGGGTCCGTGCTCGGCTACCTCGCGGCGGGGATCGTGATCGGCCCGATCTTCGGCCTTGTCGGAAACGAAAGTGAGGACCTTCAGCACTTTGCCGAATTCGGCGTAGTGATGATGCTGTTCCTGATTGGTCTGGAGCTTACCCCGCGCACCCTTTGGGACATGCGGCTGAAGCTTCTGGGCCTCGGCGGGATGCAGGTGTTGCTCACCGGTGCCGCGCTGACGGGTCTGGCGTATCTGATGAACGAGACGCTGTTCGACTCTATCGCGATCGGCATGATCCTTGCGCTATCTTCGACCGCTATCGTCCTGCAAACGTTGACGGAAAAGAACCTCGTGCAGACACAGGGTGGCCGCAATGTCTTCGCCGTTCTGCTGACTCAGGATATCGCGGTGATCCCGATGCTGGCGCTGCTGCCGCTGCTCGCGACCAAGCAGTTGGTGCACTTCTCGCCCGACGGCTCTATGCTGCGCGCTCACGACAACAACGACCACCATGCGGCGTTTTCTTTGGTTGAGGGCCTGCCCGGTTGGGGCGTCACGCTGGTGACGCTCGGCGCTGTGCTGGCGATCATCCTTGCGGGTGTCTTCCTAACCAAGCCCGTCTTCCGATACATTCACCAAGCCAAGCTGCGCGAAATGTACACCGCGCTGGCGCTCCTCATGGTCGTCGCGATTGCGGTCCTGATGGAGATGGTCGGTCTCTCCCCCGCGCTGGGTACGTTCCTTGCGGGTGTGGTGCTGGCGAACTCCGAATTCCGCCACGAACTGGAGTCGGACCTTGAGCCGTTCAAGGGTCTGCTGCTCGGCCTGTTCTTCATCACGGTCGGCGCTGGCTTCGACGTTAGTGCGTTCTTTGCTGACCCTGTGCGGATCATGTCGCTGACGCTGCTGCTGATCGCTGTGAAGGTCGGTATCCTCTACGCCCTCGCGACCTTCTGGCGTCTGCGTTCGGAGAACCGCTGGCTCTTTGCGCTCAGCCTCGGTCAAGCGGGTGAATTCGGTTTCGTGCTTGTCTCCTTCGCGCTGGGCCTTGGAGCGTTGTCGCCGGGCCTCGGGCAGAAGCTGATCCTGATCATCGCGCTATCGATGCTGATCACGCCGCTGCTGTTCATCTACTACGAACACCGCCGCAAAAAGCTGGACCTGACCGACGCAGAAGAGGTCGCAGCGGACGAGATCGACGAACAGGGCACCGTCATCATCGCGGGCATCGGGCGTTTCGGGCAGGTCGTGAACCGCCTTGTGCAGAGCGCAGGCTTCTCGACCGTGATCCTCGATTCCGACCTCGAAACGGTGCAGATGATGCGCAAGTTCGGGTTCAAAGGCTTCTTTGGCGATCCGACCCGCCCTGACCTGCTGAAGGCCGCTGGCATCCAGTCGGCCAAGGTACTGGTTGTTGCCGTCGATGGCCGCGAGAAGGCGACAAAGCTGGTCAAGGACGCGCGCAAGATGCGCCCCGACATCCACATCGTCGCCCGCGCGCGAGACCGCCAGCATGTTTATGAGCTATACGCGGCTGGCGCGGATGACATCGTGCGCGAGCTGTTCGACAGCTCGCTCCGCGCAGGGCGTTATGCGCTCGAAAATCTGGGTCTGTCGGAATACGAGGCGGCTGAGGCCGAGGCCGTGTTCTATCATCACGACCGTTCGATGATGAAGGAACTGGCCGAGCTCTGGCGTCCCGATCTGCCGCCGACCCAGAACGGCGCCTACATGAAGAAGGCACAGGAATTGAACTCGGAGCTCGAACTGTCGATCGAGAGCCGCGAACGCGCCATGGAGCAGATCAAGGACAAGATCGGGGAGCCCCGCAAAAGCGACGCTCCCAAATCTCCGCAGGCGGACGGTTAACCGTCCGAGACGCCAGCTTCGTCAAAGGTCGCCATGCCAGAGTGGCAGGCGATCGCGCCTTTCAGCACGCCGATTGCCAGCGCCGCGCCCGAGCCTTCGCCCAGACGCAGGCAGAGCGCGAGCAGCGGCTCTTTGTTCAGCTTTTTCAACAGGCGCGGATGCGCGGCCTCTGCGCTGACATGGCCCGCGATGCAGTGATCCAGCGCACCTTCGGCAGCAACTTCGAGCACAGCCGCCGATGCGGTGCAGATAAACCCATCGAGGATCACGGGAATGCGGTGATAGCGGGCGGCAGCAATCGCGCCAGTCATACCGGCAAGTTCGCGTCCACCCACGCAGCGGAGCGCTTCGAGCGCGTCCTCTTTGGTCGACGGGTTCGCACGGATGCCCATTTCGACCACGCGGGTCTTGCGCTTGAGGCCGGAATTATCAACGCCCGTTCCGCGACCGACCCATTCTTCGGCCTCGCCACCGTACAGCGCGTAGGCAACCGCAGCGGCGGCAGTGGTGTTGCCGATGCCCATCTCGCCGACGACCAACAGGTCGGCGTCAGGGTTCACGGCGTCCCAACCGGCGGAAAGCGCGGCGATGACTTCGTCTTCGGTCATCGCGGGGCCTTCGGAAAAGTCGGCAGTCGGGGTATCGAGATCGAGCGGAACGACCGACATCTCAGCGCCGAACGCTTTGGACAGCTGGTTGATCGCCGCGCCGCCGTGTTCGAAATTGGCGACCATCTGCACGGTCACTTCCGGCGGGAAGGCCGAAATGCCCTTGGCGCAGACGCCATGGTTGCCGGCAAAGACGATGACTTGGGGCTTTTCCAGCGCGGGGCGCGGGTTGCCGCGCCAGCCTGCGTACCAGATCGCAATCTCTTCGAGCCGTCCGAGCGCACCGCCTGGTTTCGTCAGCATCGCGTTGCGGGCAACGGCCCCGTCCATCGCTGCCGTATCGATCGCGGAAAACTGTGCGAGAATATCACGGAACTCGTTCAGATTGGAAAATGGGGTGCCCATGTCGTCCTCATTGAAGTCTTGATCGCTCTTCAATAACTCTCGTGCCAACAAATGAAAGGTCAGAAAGGTCACACCGATGCCAAATGCCGACATGAAGCGCTTCGCGCCGCGTGATGTCCTGATCGCCATCGCGCTCCTGACCCGCCTGCCCGTCAAGCTCGCCGATGAAGAGTTCAGCCGTGGTGCCTTGGCCGCATGGGCCTACCCCATCGCCGGACTAGCCGCCGCGTTCTGCGCCGCGCTGGCAGGAAGCATCGCGCTATGGCTGGGCGTGCCCGTCAACATCGCGGCGATCATCGTCATCGCGGTGCAGGTCGTCGTCACGGGCGCAATGCACGAGGACGGTCTGGCGGACGTGGCCGACGGCTTCTGGGGCGGCTGGACGGTCGAGCGCCGTCTGGAGATCATGAAGGACAGCCGCATCGGCACTTACGGCGTTCTCGCGCTCGGCTTCAGCTTGCTCGCGCGGTTCGTGGCGCTGTCCTATTTGATGACGCTTGGGCACCTCTGGGGCGTTCTGCTGGTTGCCGCTGCGACCTCGCGCGTGCCTATGGTGGCGCTGATGCACTGGCATGACAACGCGCGGGGCAATGGCCTCTCACACAGCGTCGGTCGCCCGCCCAAGGAAGTCTTCGGCGGCGCGCTCATTGCTGGCCTCGCTGTTGCCGTGCTCTGCGCGCCTTGGGCCAGTATCATGCTGTTTGTCGTGCTGGCCCTGCTGACACTCGGGTGCAGTAAAATTGCGATGAACAAGATCGGCGGTCAGACAGGAGATGTCCTCGGCGCCACGCAGCAGATCAGCGAGATCGCCGCGCTGATCGTGATGGCATCACTCGCAGTTTGAGTTATTCGCGAGCGTGTCGGCGTCATAAGCGCCGACGTCCGTGGCGATGTACTGAGTGCCATCGAACGTCACCTGCATGATCCGCGTCCACGCGCCGTTCGCGAGCCAAAGCGTTCCGTCGCAATCCACCCCGCCCTCGATATGGGGCGTCTGGATTTTGTGATTGGTGAGGTTGGCAATCGACGCTTCAGGCGTCCAAGTCCACGTCCCGTCAACCTCGTCGACCTGCGCGATCTGTAGGGTCTTTGCGAGGTGCGGACGGTCGACAAAAGCCACCTCGACAGCACCATCACCGTCGAAATCGCCCATGCCAGCAACCGCATACCAGCGGTATTTCTGACCGACAGGCGGCGACTGCAGCACGCCCGCGACCGAGCCGTCCGGCAGCTCGCCGTAGATGTCGATCATCGCGCCCACGGTTTCATCGCTGCGGACCGTGATGACTTCGGGATTGCCGTCGCCGTTCAGGTCGAACAGACGCGGCGCTTCGTCTTCGAACACACCATCAAGGAACGAGAACTGGTACGAGCCGCTATCGGTCTCGACTTCGAGAATGGCATATTCGCCATTCGTCAGCGCACCATGCCCATAACGGGTCGTCGGCGCGAGTAGCTGCGCCCCCTGTACCTCTGCCTGAACAATGCCCGGCAGCAAAAGAAGGAGCGCAGCGAGACGCATCAGATTTGACGCTCCGGCATACGCACGACGAGACCGTCCAGTTCGTCTTTGACCTTGATCTGGCAGGACAGGCGCGAGGTGTTCGAATCGACCTCGTAGGCGAAATCGAGCATGTCCTCTTCCATCGGCTCCATCGACGGCACGCGGTCGGTCCATGCCGGATCGACGTAGACGTGGCAGGTGGAGCAGGCACATGCGCCGCCGCAGTCGGCCTCGATCCCCGGAATACCGTTGTCGCGAGCGCCTTCCATCACGGTCATACCGTTCTTCACGTCGATCTGGTGCTCGGTTCCATTGTGCTCGATGTATGTAATCTTAGCCATTGTCGGCCCTTCATCTGAGGAGTTTGCGCCAATCTAGGTATATCGCGCGTCGTTCGCCAGCCCTCGATAGGTAGGTTTCAACGGATCGCGTAAAATTTGCCTGAGGCCGCCAAAGTCGGCTAAGGTACTCGAAACAAGAGGCAAAGCAGAGCAGCCATGAAATTTCCCGCCTATCTGATCGCACTTGCGGGTCCGGTACTGGCTGCTTGCGCGGACGGACTGCCGCCCTTGTCGAATCCCCCGCCCTTTGCCGATGCGCAGATCAGCCACGATTCCGATGGCCATTGCTATGGCCGCGACGTGACGCCTGCGGTGCTGGAAACCGTGACCGAACACGTCATGGTGCAGCCCGCCGAGGTGCATACCGACGGCACCGTGGTGGCTCCTGCCGCCTACCGCACCGTGACGCGCCAGCGGATTGTGCGGGAACGGCGCGAGGTTCTGTTCGAGTCCGTCTGCCCCGCCAGTATGGACGCGCCGTTCGTGGCCTCGCTCCAACGCGCGCTCACCGTGCGCGGCCATTTTAGAGGCGAGATTGACGGCATTCTCGACAGCCGCACCACCGATGCCATCCGCAGCTATCAGCGGCAGAAGGGCCTCGATAGCCCGCTGCTAGATATCCGCACAGCACGAGAGCTTGGCCTCGTACCGCTGACGAGCGAAGAGCTAGGGATCTAAAGCTCCAACACCAGATACGGCACCCCGTCAGAGGTGTGGCCGTCCGTGATGCCGTCGTCGTTGATCTCGAACTGGATTTGGTGACGCGGGATCTGCATCAGCGCCGACTTCGACACATCGACAGGTTCATCGAAACGGATGACGATGTGATGTACCACGCCCGCGAACGAGCTTCGCAGGCCTTTGACGACGCCAGTGAACGGCTTGCTCATGTGGGGGCCCGGGATGCGGTCCCCTGCACCGAGGCCGTGCAGGGTCGGCGGGGGCGCGGCTTTGGCCGACAGCGTATTCCAGTCTTTGAGACCGTATTCGTGGGCGAGCGCCTCCAGCGATTCCGCGTGGGTCATCTCGGTCCCTTCGCGCAAACGGCGGGCTCGGAGTTTCAGCGTCGGCGCTGTGGCGAAAACGGGGGTAAGGTCTTGATAATTCATCTTTGTCCCTGCGGGACGCGGGTCGTTCGGAGGTGTCCGCATTGCCAATCCGCCGCGTCATAGGGGCAAAAAAGCTAAGTTACCCGGTATTCACCCCACCCGAAGGCGCGGACGGCTGGCTACCGGAGCCGCCCTCTGCATACGCCCCGTTCGCGCAAAAAGATAGGGCGCCGCAACGGGCGCCCTTTCAGGAAGATATGTGCGGCAATTATTCGACGAGGCTCAGCGCAAGGAAGCGGGCCATGTTGTCGCGGTTCACGAGGATCAGCAGCGACTTGCGGCCCTCGTCCTTTGCAGCCGAAACGCGGTCTTCGAACTCGGCGACGGTCGACACGGCCATCTGGCCAGCTTCGGTGATGACGTCACCGACCTGAAGGCCATTCTCGGCAGCGTCCGACATCGGGTCAACGCCCACGATCACGAGGCCCTCGGTCTGCGGGTCGAGGTCGAACTGCGCGATCGCATCTTCGTTCACAGCCGAAAGCGTCAGGCCGAGCACCTCGCCGGTCGACGGAGCACCCTTCGGGTTCTCAGCCGAAGCCGGGATCGCGCCTTGGGCTTCTTCGCGGCGACCGAGGACAACGGTCAGTTCGACGTTCTCACCGTCACGCAGGACGTTCATGACCACTTCGGCACCAACGGGCGAGTCGGCCACGATGCGGACCAGTTCGCGGGTGTCGGCGACTTCGCGGCCATCGAACGTGAGGATCACGTCACCGGCTTCGACACCGGCTTCCATTGCCGGACCCTCGGGAACCGAAGTCACCAACGCACCGGCAACCGATTGCAGACCGTCGATCGCGTCGACCATGTCAGGCGATACGTCCTGAATGCGAACACCGAGCCAGCCGCGGCGGGTTTCACCGAACTCCTGAAGCTGGTCGACAACCTTGGTCACAACGTTCGATGCCATCGAGAAACCGATACCGATCGAACCGCCGTTGGGCGACAGGATCGCGGTGTTCACGCCGACAACATCGCCATCCATATTGAACAGCGGGCCGCCCGAGTTACCACGGTTGATCGCCGCGTCGGTCTGGATGTAGTCGTCATAGGTGCCCGAAAGCTCGCGATTACGGGCCGAAACGATACCGGCAGAAACCGAGAAGCCCTGACCGAGCGGGTTACCGACAGCCATGACCCAGTCGCCGACGCGCGACGCGTCGCTGTCACCGAACGAAACGTAGGGCAGATCGGTCGCTTCGACCTTCAGCAGCGCGATGTCGGTGTTCGGGTCAGTACCGATCAGAACGGCTTCGAGCGGGTCTTCACCACCCGGAAAGAACTCGATCTGGATCTCGTCCGCGCCTTCGATGACGTGGTTGTTGGTCACGATGTAGCCGTCGGGCGAAATGACAAAGCCCGAACCGAGTGCAGACGAACGCTGCGGACCCTGATTCTGGAAATCTTTAAAGAAGTCTTCGAACGGGCTGCCCGGCATTCCGGGTTGGCCGTCCATATTGGTCGAGACCATCGTCGAAGTGGTGATGTTCACCACTGCGGGGCTGACGCGATCGGCCAAATCGGCGAACGACACAGGGCGATTGTCCTGAGCCTGTCCGGCGACTGCCTGCGTCAGCACAAAAAATGCCGCCAGAAACAGGGCCATGAGTGAGTTTTGGCCACCGGTCCGGCGATCAAGCGCAAAGGCATTCGATTTCACAGGGACTCTCCTTGTCCATTTGAGCGGGGCCCCCAAACGCCCCGTAATGACCGGAGTCTAAGCAAGGGAGCCGTCCACTCAACCCTTGAAACATAAGTCTCAACAGGGTGTGAAATCCGGTCTCCGGCTCGTTATAAGAGGGTGAGGACGATGAGACCCGCTGCGAAGGACACCAGTCCGATCCAGCGACGACGTTCGAGCGGGACTTCCCGCATCTGTTCGAGCATCTGCTCAACTAGTTTAGGGGCCAGCGCGTACGCCAGCCCCTCTACGATCAGTACACCAGCCGCAGCTTGCAGCAGCATCAAAATCATTCAGCGTTTCCCGTTGCAGATTCCAGATAACTGAAGAAGTCGCTATCCGGCGTGAGCACCATCGACGTATTCCCGCTTTCCAGCGCACGGCGATAGGCCTGCAACGAACGATAAAAGTCGAAGAACTCCGCGTCCGACCCGTAGGCCTCTGCAAAAATCCGTGTCCGTTCGGCGTCAGCCTCACCGCGGATGATCTCGGCCTGACGTTGAGCGTCCGACACAAGTTCGGTCACCGTACGGTCAGCCCCAGCGCGAATCCGTTGAGCGGCTTCATTACCACGAGCGATCTCGTCTGCCGCTTCACGTTCTCGTTCAGCGATCATCCGCTCATAAGTCTTCTCGAGGTTTTCCGGCGGAAGGTCGGTACGCTTGAGGCGCACGTCGATCAGCTGGAGACCGAGCGAATCCGCTTCGGGCGCAGCAACATCGCGGATGAGCTGCATGAGCGCGTCACGGTCGCTCGACAGGATTTCAGCCGACGACACAGTACCCAGAACTTTACGGATCGCGGTACGCAGGATCGAATCGAGGCGTGCAGATGCCTGACGCTCGCCACCCGAGCCCGTCGCACGGCGGAAGTCCTCTACGTCCGCAATGCGGTAGCGCGCGAATGCATCAACTTCGATGCGGCGGCTGTCCGATGCGATAACTTCGAGGGCGGCCATGTCACGGCTCAGGATACGGTCGTCATATTTGACGACTTCCTGAATGACCGGAATTTTGAAACCGATACCGGGCTCTTCCTTCACGCCAACAATCTGGCCGAACTGGAGGACGAGTGCTTTTTCACGTTCGTCGACGATAAAGATCGACGATGCTGCGATGACGCCTGCGACTACCAGCGCGCCGAGAGCTACATATGCCTTACGCATTAGTTGGACCCTCCCTGTTCGGTGGTTCGGTTGGCGTTATTGCTGCGCAGCTCGTTCAGCGGCAGGTAAGGCACAACGCCCTGCCCTTGGCCTTCGGGCTGGTCGAGGATCATCAGATCGACCGACTGGAGCAGCTCTTCCATTGTCTCCAGATACATACGGCGACGGGTCACGTCCGGCGATGCCTGATACTCGGCAAGGATCGAGGTAAAGCGGCTGGCCTCACCCTGCGCAGCGTTGGTCACGCGGGCACGGTAAGCTTCGGCCTCTTCGAGGTCCTGAGCGGCCTGACCGCGAGCCTCGGCGACAACCTGGTTCGAGTACTTGTCCGCGACGTTCTGGAGACGCGCCCGTTCCTGTTCGGCATCCTGCACCTTGAAGAACGACGAGATAACGGGCTGCGGCGGGTCAACGCGGTCGAGGTTGATACGGACAATATCGACGCCACTGTCGTAGCTATCGAGCGTCGACTGCACCATTTCGGTCAGACGGGTCTGGATCACGCCACGTTCTGTGTTGAGGATCGGCGCCAGTTCCGACTGGGCCACGATTTCACGCATGGCGGATTCAGCCACGGCGGCAATCGTCGCTTCGGGATCCGCGAGGTTGAACATGAACGCGGGCAGATCCTTGATCTTCCAGACGACTTGAAAGTCGATGTCCACGATGTTCTCGTCACCGGTCAGCATGAGGCCGGTGTCCTCACCAGTCGATTGCGCGCCGATGTCGATGGTGTTTTCAGTCGTGACCGAACGCACTTCGTGGGTGATCAGCGGCCACGGAGCGAAGTTCAGACCCGGCTGGCCGGTGTCATGGAACTCGCCCAGAAACAGCTCAACGGACTGCTGTTCGGGGCGCACCGTATAGAACGACGCGGCGCCCCAGATGAGCACGGCAACAACTGCGCCGATTCCGATGGTTGCACCTGTGAGCTTGGGTCCGCCGGAGTTGCCTCCGCCAAAACCGCCGCCGCCGTTACCGGTGCGGCCGTTGTCGCCGCCCATCAGTACGCGCAGGCGGTCACGACCCTTGTTGAACAGTTGATCAATCTCGGGGGCTTGCCCTTCATTCGGGCGGCGACCGCCGTTCGGACGCTGGCGATCTTTGTCATCGCCGCCGTTCGAACCACCGCGGTTTCCTCCGCCGCCCCAAGGGCCTCCGTTGTTTCCAGCCATAAACCTCGTTCATTCCCTATCAGCACCCCTCGCGGGGCAGTCCTATGCACAATTGGGAATGCGCGGGGAAAATTCAAGCAGTTCGGGTCGGAGTCTTCATCGTAACGAGCTCTTCGGCCATCGTCGGGTGCACGGCACAAACGCGGTCGAAATCCTCTTTCGTCGCGCCCATCTTCACCGCGATGCCCGCGATCTGGATCATCTCGCCCGCGTGCGGTGCGACGATGTGACAACCCAGAACCTTGCGGGTTTCCTGCGACACGATGAGTTTCATGAGAACACGGTCGGGACGGCCTGCGAACATGGTCTGCATCGGACGGAAGCTGGTCGAGTAGACCTCGATTGGCTCCTGCTCGCGCGCGGCTTCTTCGCTGAGGCCCACGGTGCCGAATTCCGGCTGGGTAAAGACTGCCGACGGGATCAGGTCATGATCGGGGCTGGTCGGGTTGCCGTTGAACACAGTCTCGACAAACGCCATCGCTTCGCGGATCGCGACGGGGGTGAGCTGGACGCGGTCGGTCACGTCACCCACGGCGTAGATCGACGGGATGTTGGTCTGGCTGTACTCGTCGACCTTGATCTCGCCATGACGGCCGGTTTCGACGCCCACCTTTTCGAGGCCGAGATTATCGGTCATCGGCGCACGGCCCGTTGCGAACAGCACCTGATCGTAGGTGTCTTCGCCGTTGGTGCCCTTCACCCAGATCTTGCCGTCGCGCTTTTCCATCTCGAGGATATTGGTGCCGCAATGCAGTTTGATACCTTTCTCGCGCATCTGGTCGGCGATGAGGCCGCGCGCTTCTTCGTCGAAGCCGCGAAGGATCTGCGCACCGCGATAGAACTGGGTCACATCGACGCCAAGGCCGTTGAGGATGCCCGCGAATTCACAAGCGATGTAGCCACCGCCGATGATGAGGATCTTGCCCGGCATCTCGTCCATCAGGAAGATGTCGTTCGAAACGATACCCAGCTCGGCATTCGGCAGGTCCGGACGAACCGGCTGGCCGCCGACGGCGATCAGGATGTGCTTGGCGGTGATCTCTTCACCAGTCGACAGCGAAACGGTGTGTTCGTCCTTCAGCGTCGCACGGGCGTTGTAGGTGGTCACATCGTTGTTCTTGAGGATGTTGCGGTAGATGCCCTCAAGACGGTCGAGTTCCTTGTGCATGTGGCCGCGGAAAAGGCCCCAGTTGAACTCGCCGTGTTCCAGCTCCCAACCGTAGGCTTTCGCGTCTTCGACGATGTCGTGGTATTCGGATGCGAAGACCATCAGTTTCTTGGGGACACACCCGCGAATGACGCAGGTGCCGCCCATACGGTCTTCTTCTGCCAGCGCGACTTTCGCGCCGCCTTGGGATGCCACGCGTGCTGCGCGCACACCGCCGGAACCGCCCCCAATGACAAAGAGGTCGTAATCAAAGGACATGAGTTGCTCCGCTCGTTAAATATCAGTCGGTTTGCATGTGTAATCGGGGGTGCGTTTGGTCAATCTGCCCTCACGCACACGCCCGGCGCTTACTCTGCAACGTCACCAAAGATGTTGTCTTCGGCGAGGAAGTCGAACTTCGTCTCGTCGACCGTTCCGTTGTTGATGTCACGCACTTCGGCGCGGCCATCGCCGTAGCCGATCACGACAGCATCGCAGATGTCGATGAAGAGACCGTTTTCCACGACGCCCGGAATCTGGTTCAGCACGAGGCTGAGCTGACGGGCGTTGCCGATACGGTTGAGGTGCAGGTCGAGGATGTGGTTGCCTTCGTCGGTGACGTAAGGCGCATCGCCGTTCATGCGCAGCGACACGTTGCGACCCAGCACGTCCATGCCGACCAGAGCCTCTTCGACAATCGTCTTAGTGGTCTGCCAACCGAACGGAATAACTTCGAGCGGTAGCGGGAAAGCACCCAGCGTTTCAACGGACTTCGACGCATCGGTGATGACGATCATCTGGTCCGATGCGGTCGCCACGATCTTTTCCTGAAGGTGGGCACCGCCGCCGCCTTTGATCAGGTTCAGGTTCGGATCGAACTCGTCGGCGCCGTCGATGCAGATGTCCAGCCACTTGGCCTCGTCGAGCGAAATCACCTCGATCCCGACTTCGCGGGCGAGAGCAGCGGTGCGCGAGGAAGTCGGCACGCCTTGGATCTTCAGCCCGTCGTCACGGACCATCTCACCCAGACATTTGACCAGCCAAGACGCGGTCGAGCCGGTACCCAGACCGACTTTCATGCCGCTCTCGACATATTGTGCAGCGCGCTTTGCAGCGACGAACTTGGCCTTATCAATGGGCGACAGATCAATGGACATAGGGCACCTCTCATGGATTCACGGTGCTTATAGGTGTTTCGGAGTGTTGTGATAAGCCTGACAAATTCAAAAACGTTAGCCCTCAGGGCGCAATTCCCGAAACCAACGTCGCAATCCGACGTTTGGGCCGCCACTTCGCTGATACACTCTGCCCCATGACGACAGCGTACCGCCTCCATTATGCACCTGATAACGCCTCGCTTTGCATCCGGCTGATGCTGGAGGAGCTAGGCGTGGCGTACGAGACCGCGCTGGTCGATCGCAGCGCCAAAGAGCAGCAGTCCGAAAGCTACCTGAAGCTCAATCCCAACGGCCTGATCCCAGTGCTCGAGACGCCCGACGGCGTGATGTTCGAAACAGCAGCGATCCTCCTGTGGCTTGCCGACCGCCATGGCGCGATGGCACCAGCGGTCGATAGCCCCGAGCGTGCTGACTTTCTGAAATGGCTGCTCTGGCTGGCGAATACGCTGCACCCTGCCCTGCGGATGCTATTCTATCCCGAGAAGTTCTCGCCCGCACACGCACCTTTTCGCGAGATGACCAAGACGCGGATTGCGGATTTGCTGACGATCCTCGAAACTGGTCCCGACCTTGCGAAGACCTCGGCCCTGTCATGCTACGCGGCACCGATGCTCCGCTGGCTGGCACTTTACCCGCAGGACCACACCGCGTGGTTCGACCTGACGCGCTGGCCGCAGCTAAATGAATTCTGCCTCGATTTCGAGGCGCGCCCCTCCGCCATTCGCTCCGCATTGGCCGAAGGTCTGGGCGAGACACCGTTTTCTTCACCTTCCTACCCGACGCCGCCCGAAGGGAGCGCCATCTAAATGTTCCTCTCCGTTTTCGATATGTTCAAAGTGGGTGTTGGCCCGTCATCTTCCCACACGATGGGTCCGATGGTTGCCGGCGCACGCTTCCTCGACTTCCTGCGCGCCCAGCCGTTCAATGTGCACGGCGTCAAAGCCACGCTGCACGGCTCGCTGGCATTCACCGGCGTCGGTCACGCAACCGACCGCGCCACGATCCTCGGCCTCGCCGGTTTCCTGCCCGACACTTATGACGCCGAAAAGGCCGAAGCCGAGCTGGAGCGCCTCCGCAAAGAAAAGGTCATCCACGTCGATGGTCTTCCCCCGCTGGCGTTCGATCCCAAGACCGACATCATCTTTGACTACGGCCCCAACCTGCCCGGCCATGCGAACGGCATGGTCATCAGCGGCCTCGATGCGCAGGGCGATACGATTGTCGAGGAGATATATTACTCGGTCGGCGGCGGATTTGTTCTGACCGCGTCCGAACTGGAGCAAGGCAAGGACACCGACGACGGCCCTGCCGTTCCCTTCCCGTTCAAAAGTGCCAAAGAGATGCTTGATATGGCTGCGGAAAGCGGCCTCAGCATCGCGCAAATGAAGCAGAAGAACGAAACCTCCCGCCGCCGCGTGAACGAGCTCGATCAGGGTGTCAGCCGCATCTGGCAGGTGATGAACGACTGCATTGACCGCGGTCTGACGACCGACGGTATCCTGCCGGGCGGTCTGAATGTGAAGCGCCGTGCCAAGGGTATCCATGATGAGCTGATGGCAGAGCGCGGCCTGAACATGGTTGCGCCCCACGTCGCCAACGACTGGATGGCCGCCTACGCCATGGCTGTGAACGAAGAAAACGCAGCGGGCGGCCAAGTCGTTACCGCGCCGACCAACGGCGCTGCGGGCGTGATGCCTGCCGTGGTGCGCTACTGGCTCGACCATGTGCCGGGCGCTGTATCGTCGAAAATCCCCGAGTTTCTGCTAACCGCCGCCGCGATCGGTGGCCTGATCAAATACAACGCCTCGATCTCGGGTGCGGAATGCGGATGTCAGGCTGAAGTGGGTAGCGCCTCTGCCATGGCCGCTGCGGGCCTCTGCGCCGTGATGGGTGGCACACCCGAGCAGATCGAGAACGCGGCCGAGATCGCGCTCGAACATCACCTCGGGATGACCTGCGATCCCGTGCGCGGTCTGGTTCAGGTGCCTTGCATCGAACGCAATGGCCTCGGCGCGATCAAGGCTGTGTCAGCCGCCTCCCTCGCCCTGCGCGGCGACGGCACGCACCTCGTTCCGCTGGACGCCGCGATCGAGACGATGCGCCAGACGGGCAACGACATGCATGCAAAGTATAAGGAAACGTCTCTCGGCGGCCTCGCCGTCAACGTTCCCAACTGCTGAGCGCCTTCCAGAGCACATGCAGATGCTCTGACGGCAACACAAGAAGGACTGGCCCCTCCGCACGAATACGCACGGGGCCGTCCACCATGTTGGATGCACTCAGAAATCCGTCTGGCTTCATCACTTGGCCGTCCAGATCCCAGCGCAGCCCTTCGGTCCACGCACGGCACTCCCCGACAGGCATCAACGATAGCCGCGTTCCTGCGGGCAGATCGAACGCAATCTCCTCCGAGACCATCACACACGCATCGTCGGCGCTCAGCGTCACGATGATCCGCGGCATGTGCTTGGCCATGACATTGAGCACCGAAAGCTGGTGATCGATCCGTCCGCCCATGAAACCGACAGCGAGGACTCGCGGCGAATCCACTCTGAGTAAGCACTTCTCGAAATCGGTGAACTCCTGTTCCTCGACATGCTCGATTATATTGCCAAGTCTGCTATGCAGATTATCTTTAAGGCTATCGAGATCGCCGATGACACGTTCCGGCAGCCGTCCGGAAGCCAATACTTGCTCCGCACCGCCGTCCGCTGCGATAACCACCGGAGCGAGATTAAAAGCGGTTTCGAGGTCGCGCTGTCGACAATCTGCGCCACCGACAAGCGTTATTGGCCCCAAATAGGAAACAATGTGTATATTTTCGCCGGGATTGTTCACGATTTAATGGTCCGCCCTCAAATTGCCCTAAAATTACACCTTTGTTATCGCGTTTACGTTCCGGATTGAGAACCAATTAGTGGTCAATGTCAGTGAAGGTAGAAAACAAAGAGCCTTGTAATGGTTGAA
The DNA here is from genome assembly GCF_011806565.1 of Marivivens donghaensis. Classification (GTDB taxonomy): domain Bacteria; phylum Pseudomonadota; class Alphaproteobacteria; order Rhodobacterales; family Rhodobacteraceae; genus Marivivens; species Marivivens donghaensis_A. The sequence goes on along the minus strand of NZ_JAATOP010000004.1, from coordinate 282,349 downwards.
TCGAGTAAGATTTTAACCGTCTCATACGGCACTTTCTCGTGCACACTGGAAGGGTTTGACGACTCTTTCGACACGATGAAGGCCATCGCGGAGTACTTCCGCGATCTTGCGGCGGGAGACAGATACTTCGGGGCGGAGCCTCCGACACCCGATGCGGAAATGCTAACCCGCATCGCGGAAAAGGAAATTGCGCGCCGTGTCGAAGCACGCATGGAACAGTCGGGGATCGTTCTGCGACCCGCGGCGGCCCTTGCTGGTTCAACAGCAATGCCGGAAGAAACGCCGGTTCAGCAGCCTCCGGCCCAAGCGCCGGTGGAAGCAGCAGCGCCCGCTCCGGCACCGGCTCCAGAGCCGCAGCCCGAACCCGTGGCAGAGCAGCCGGAACCGGAGGTCGTGGACGAGCCCGCTCCTGCACCTGCGCCCAAACGACAGACGGAATCGGTGGCACAGCGCCTCCAGCGTCTGCGTTCGGTCGTGGGCCAGCAGGCCGCGAAGCCAGCAGCGCCCGAGTACATCGAGGACACTTCGGAAGAAGACGACATCGATCTGTCGTCCGTCATCGAAGCGACCGAGACCGAAGCGCCGCGCCAGCCGGACATCGAGACCCGCAACGAAAAGATCCGCGCCGCTGCTGCCAAGGCCGCTGCCGAAGCCGAAGCGATCAACGCTCCGGTCGAGGAACCTGCCGTCGCCCCGCGTCCGCAGCCCCGCGTTGTTCGCATGAAGCGCGCCGATTTCGAGAAGGCTCTGAAAGACGGCACTCTTGAACAGCAGGTTGCCCGCAAAGCTGCCGAGCCGGTGGAAGAGAAAATCGAAGAACCGGTCGCCGAGCAGCCGGTTGTCGAAGAAGAACCGATGATCCTCGAAGCTCCGGCCAAGGCCGAGCCCGAAATCACCGAAGACGTCGCAGAGATCGAAGAGCCGCAGGTTGAAGAGTTCGAAGAGGACGAATTCAATCAGGCTGACCTCGACGGTCTGGACGACTTCGACCTCGAAGGGCTGAGCCTGTCGACCGAGGAAGACGCGGATCTGCTCCGCGAACTGGCCGAGATTGACGAAGAAGGCGAAGCTGACGAGGACGCCGAAAACGCCTTCCTGCTCGACGATGACGAGGATGACGATTACGACGACGTCGCCTACGGTGGTCGCAGCCTCATGGACGATCAGGACGACCAGTTGTCGCGCCTGCTGTCCAAGGCTGACGCTGAAATCAGCGCACCCGAAACTGATCGTCGCCGCCAGACCCTCAGCCACCTCAAGGCGGCTGTTGCCCAGACCGAAGCTGCCCGCAAAATGGGTGACGCTCTGGCAGGCGGCGAGGACCACGACAAAGCGTTCCGCGACGATCTGACCGCCGCTGTCCGCCCTGCTGCCGAAACGCCGCAGAAACCGACCGCTCCGGAACGCAAGTCGCCTGCTCCGCTGAAACTCGTTGCCTCGCAGCGTGTGGATGCCGAGGAAGCGGCCCCTGCTCCGGTCGTCGAACCGAAGCCCGCACCGGCCCCGACCGCGGTTGCTCCGGTCCGTCCGCGCCGCGTTGTGGCATCGGAAGCGGCTGTCCAGGCCAGCACCGGCGCCAAGCAGGCGTTTGCAGAGTTCGTGCTGGAAACCGGCGCAAGCGGCCTGACCGAGATGATCGAAGCGGCGGCTGCCCACATCAGCTTCTTCGACGGCATCGAGGACTTCTCGCGTCCGCAAGTCATGTGGCGCCTACGCGAGGTGATGAGCGATAGCGAGTTCACCCGCGAAGACAGCCTGCGCGCTTGGGGCACTCTGCTCCGTCAGGGCCGCATCGTGAAAGTCCGCAGCGGACGGTTCGAAATCTCGAGCCAGTCGCGGTTCAGTTCGGAAAAAAAAGTCGCTCGCGGCTGAGAATCAATAAACAACTTCAAATACCAAGGGCGCCTACGGGCGCCCTTCTGGTATGATGAGCCTAAGAAAATCGGACCCATTTCCAGCTAATTGTACTGCGGGAACCATTTTGACGATTAATCCGAAACAGTGATTAATCCGTTTTCGGGGGGTTCCCATCTCTTGAGTCTAGCCGGATGATCCGCTTGCGACTGGCCTGACCAAAAGCGTAGCTCTCTAACAAGTTGCACCTAATTCTCCGATAAAGTGACTGAACTGCAAAACGTGAGCGCTAGCACCCGATCTTTGCCCGAAAGTACGCCAACGCGGAGGAACATCGGAAGGCGCTCGTGAAGCACAAAGCAACCAACGCTGACAACACGTCGGCCGCCAAAGCCAAGCCCAGCGCAACGACGTCCGGTGCCGCGAAACGCGCCGCAGGAAGCGTGGACCTCAAGCGCCAGCGTGCCCGCACCGTTGCCAAGCAAAAGCAGTCCGCCGACAACATCGCCGCCGCATGCGCGGAACTGAGCGCCGGCGTTCAGGAAGCCAGCGCGGCCACGGAAGAGCTTTCCAACGCAATGCAGCAGATCGCTTCCGGCGCGGTTCAGGCGGCCTCTGCCAGTGAGGAAAGCGCCGCTGCGATGACGCAGGTGAACCGCCGCGTGAACCTTCAGGCCAAATCGGCCGAGAAGTCTCTTGAACTCACCGCGCGCCTTCAGACGCTTATCGCGAGTGCCGACACCAGCGTGAACGGCCTGATCGAAAACGTCGACACGGGCGCAAAGCTGCAGCTGGCTTCGGTCGAGTTGATGAAGGACCTCGAAAATCAGGCGCAGAACGTCATCGAGGCCGTCAATCAGGTCATCCGCATCGCGGACCAGACCAATCTGCTTGCGCTCAACGCCGCGATCGAAGCCGCCCGCGCGGGAAAGCACGGCAAGGGCTTTGCCGTTGTCGCCGACACCGTTCGCAAACTCGCCGAAGCGTCAGAGCGCAACGCGACGGACATCGACGAACTGGTGCGCAATATTCAGGACAAGGCCAACGTGCTCGCCGGCGCCGTCGGCAATGCTGCTGCGACTGCCGCCGAGGAAGTCGCGAAGTGCCGCACGATCACCGATAACCTGAACCAGATCCGTGGCGACATGGAAACGATCAAGTCCGGTGCAGAAGCGCTGGCGTCCAACGCAGGTGAAATGGGCGCGGCAGCGGAACAGGCACTGAAGAGCGCCGAGCAAATCGCCGCCGCATCCGAAGAACAATCTGCAGGTGCCGAACAGGCCGCGAAGAGCGTTTCGAACCAGTCCGAAGCCCTTCAGGAAGCCGAACGCGCGACCGGCGAACTGGTCGAGATCGCCGAGGAACTCAGCACCTCCGCTGACATCGGCAAGTCCTCGGAAGAGCTCGCCGCCGCATCCGAGGAACTCGCGTCCACCAACGAAGAGATGAACCGCGCCAGCACCGAAATCTCCACCGCTATTTCGCAGATCCTCGACACCGCAACGCTCTAGTCGTCGGCGGTCGAAGAAGCGGTCGCAGGTATCATACAGATCGAAACCAATGCCAAACTCGCCAAGTCCAATTCGCAAGAGGCGCTTACCAAAGGCGAGTCGATCAACGCCCTGCTGTTAGAGAACCGTGAAGGCGTCACCTAGGTCATCACTGGCGTCACCGAAGCGATGACCACCGGCAAGCAGTCGGTCACGGAAATTCAGGAACTCGAAGTCGTCAGCCGCCGCATCGACAAGATCGTCGACGCGATTGCCAACGTCGCGATCCAGACCAACATGCTGGCCGTCAACGGCGCGGTCGAAGCGGCTCGCGCAGGCGAATACGGCAAGGGCTTTGCGGTGGTGTCGACCGACATCCAGAACCTTGCCGAGGACGCCCAGAAGAACGCTGACGACATCAAAGACATGGTCAAAGGCATTCAGGACCAGATCGTCAACGTGCGCCTCGACCTGATGGAAACCGCCGAGAATTCTCTGGCCGAAGTCGAACGCGCGAAGGGCACGACCCAGCTGCTCGAAGACGTGGCACGCGACATGACTATCGTGATCGAGGGCAGCACCGAGGTCTTGAACTCGAGCGACGAAATCCTCGAGGCGATCACCACCGGCAAGCAGGGCATGGAGCAGATCGCCGCCGCCGCAGAGCAAGCGCAGACTGCCGCCAATCAGGCCTCCATCGCAGCGACCGAGCAAGGCAAGGGTGCCGAGGAACTGTCCATCGCGATCGACAACATCGCCGCCAGCGCGGACGAACTTCAGCTTCGCTAATCCATCGAGTTCGGCAGGACGGATGGCGCGGTCCCTCTGCCCCACCGGAAAGACATCGGGAGACCAGAAATGGCCAAGCAGGACTCGAATACCATCGAAGCCGACCTCGACGAGAGCCAGCTTTCGTCGGTCAGACAGTTCGTGAGCTTTCTGATCCGCGAAGAGAATTTTGCGTTCTCAATCGACCTCGTGCAGGAAATCATCCGCGTACCCGCCCTCGCCCGTGTGCCGATGGCGCCGCCGAGTATGCTTGGCCTTGCCAATCTGCGCGGCGAAGTCTTGCCCGTTTTCGATCTGCGCGCCATGCTTGGTGTGGAGCACAAAGAGACCAGCGATGCCTCGCGGGTTCTGGTGGTTGATGACGGCATGAAGGTCGGACTGGTCGTGGACCGCGTGGCCGAAGTACTGAATGTCCCCGTCGACCGCATCGAAAACGTCGATGCCGTCGAGAAGACAATCGATTCCAAGCTGCTCAGCGGGGTGGTGAAGAACTTCAACGATCATGACCTGGTGCAGCTTTTCGATCCTGGCTGTCTGCCTGAACTTCAGGTGAAGGAAACTGTCGGCACATCGACCGGTAGGTCGTCCGGCAAGGTCGGCAAAGCCACCGAGACGACTGACACCGAAGAGGTCGAGGACGACGTCCCCCAGATCGTGTCCCTGCTGATCGGCGAGGAGGAATATGCCTTCAACCTTGCTGACTTGGACGAGATTGTGCGCGTCCCGACCCAGATCGCCGAGGTGCCGAACGCGCCGTTCAGCGTGGTTGGGCTTTGCACTCTGCGCGACCGCGTTCTGCCGCTGGTGAGCCTGCGTGACTGCCTTGGCCAAGCGCGGACCGAGCAGAAAGACAGCAACCGTGTCGTGGTTCTACGTATCAAGGACGGCGACGATTACCGCCGCGTCGGCATGATCGTCGACCGCGTGCGCGAGGTGCTCCGTGTCCCGCGTGACCTCGTGGACGACGTACCCGAGGGCGTCAAACGCCACGGTGCGAACGAGATCGAATGCATCTGCAAACTCGACGGCGGCCAGCGGCTCGTGTCGGTCCTGTCGGCTGGTGAAAGCATCAGCGGCGTGGACCTGTCCGAAGCCGAAAAGGCGATGAGCGCCATGTCGATCGAAACGACCGACCAGACTGTGGAGGATGACGATTTGAACACATCGGCAGACGCAGCAGACCTCGAAGACGTACAGCTCGTCGTCTTCAAACTCGCCAAAGAAGACTTCGGGATCAGCATCCACGCTGTGCAGGAAATCATCCGACTGCCCGAGCAGTTCGTCGAAGTGCCCAAAGCCCAAGCCGAGGTCGCGGACATCATCAACCTGCGCAGCATGGTCCTGCCCGTCATCGATATGCGCCGTTATTTCAACCTCGCCCCCTGCGAGCGGAGCGAACGCCAGCGGATCATCGTGCTCAACAACGACGGCGTGATGACCGGCCACATCGTCGACCGCGTGCGCGAGGCGCTCCGCGTCACCCGCAACGAACTGACCGACCCGCCTGCCCTCAATTCCGAAGCAGCCCGCTTCGTGAAGCATGTCGCCAAGGCGCATGGTGGCAAGTCGATGGTGCTGGTCCTCGAAAGCTCGGCCTTCGATGTGCTGAACGCGGACGACCTTCAGGCAGGGGATGCCAAGGCATGAAACTGCTACTCGTAGAGGACTCTGCACTGATGCGGCGCGTTCTCCGCGAGAGTTTCGCGGGCGAGCGCGACATTGAAATCATGTTTGCGCGCGATGGCGAAGACGCATTAGAGAATGCTCGAACAGTTCCAGCCCGATGTCATCACGATGGACATCAACATGCCCAAGATGGACGGGCTAACCTGCCTTGCGCACATCATGGAGCGTAGGAAAACGCCTGTCATCATGCTGTCCTCGCTGACTGACAAAGGCACCGCGGCGACGTTCGAGGCGCTGGAACTCGGCGCCGTGGACTTCGTGGCCAAGCCCGACGGCACGGTGTCGGTCGACCTCAGCTCCGTGGTCGATGATCTCCACCGCAAGATCCGCTCTGCCTTCGACGCGTCTGCGTCCCGTCGCACCCGCGAGGCGCGCGGCGTCGAGGCCAATCGCAATGCCCAGCAGGAAACGCCCGCGCAGAGCCGCCGCCTGAACCTTGCCCGTGCGCGTGCCGAACTGTTGCTGATCGGCAGCTCGACCGGAGGGCCGGGAATTGTGCAAAGCATCCTCGAACAGATCCGCGGCCCATTCCCGATGCCGATCCTGATCGCGCAGCATATGCCGCCGAAATTCACCACCACGTTCGCCCAGCGCCTTGATGCCTCTTGTCCGATGGACGTGATCGAAGTGACCGAGCCGATGCCGCTCGCCGCGGGAAAGGTCTACCTCGCCGCAGGTGGCCGCGACGTGGTCGTGAACCGCAAGTTCAACAGGATCATGGCCGAGCCAGTCCCCTCCGCTCCGCAATTCCCTTGGCACCCCAGTGTGTCGCGAATGGTGATGACGGCGCTCGACAAGATTGATGCCAAGAACCTGATCGGCGTGATGCTCACCGGCATGGGCGACGACGGATCGACTGAAATGGCGCAGATCCACCAGCGTGGTGGCGTGACGATTGCACAGTCGGAGGACAGTTCTGCTGTCTTCGGGATGCCAAGCAAGCTCATCGAAAAGGACGGCGCCACCGTCGTACTCGATGCCGAGGACATACCTGAACAGATGAAGCGGTGGCTTGGAATGGTCGCGCCGATACAGAGGTCGAAATACTAGTCAAATCCCAGCGCAATAAAGACGCCGAAGTCGACGACCTCTCCACCGTCGAGGCCAAGAAAGAACTGTCCAGCCCCGACGCGAACCGCCGACGCGAAGCTGCCGTGGCGCTCTACGGACGCAAGGCTGCTCTGTCCGCGCTCGTCGACCGTTTGGAGGAGGAAGACACCCCTGCTGTCCGCGAGGCGATCATCAATTCACTTATCTCGCTCGACTCCCCGAAAGTCGTCGATACTTTCATCGCCAAACTGCGCTGCGACGAAGCCGAGCACCGCAATGAGGCAGTCTATGCACTCCAGCAGATGCCCGAGCGGTCGGCCCAGAAGGTCAAGAAACTGCTGATAGATTCCGATGCCGATGTGCGCATCATGGCGGTCGATATCATCCGCCTGCTGACCATTTCGGACGCGCCCGAATGGCGCGGCGTTCTGCTCGAAAGCGAAGAGAACCCGAACGTCGTCGGTGTCGCCATGGACCGTCTGAGCGAGATCGGCAGCGTCAACGAAGTCCCCGTTCTCGAAGCCGTCATCGAACGCTTCAGCGGCGATGCCTATCTGCAGTTCGCCACGAGCCACGCCATCGACCGCATCAAGGCCATTTACTCAGAGGGGCCCATATGAGTGTCCTGACACTGAGCAAACATGACTTCGATGTTTTCTGCGAGTACTTCTACAAGAAGACCGGCATCGAATTCGATGAAAGCAAACGGTATTTCGTCGACAAGCGCCTGCTGAAGCGGATCGAAGAGACCGGAGCGAAATCGTTCCGCGACTACTTCATCTCGCTTCGCTTCGAGTCCAGCCAGAAAGAATTCCAGAACATCGTCAACATCATGACGGTGAACGAAACCTACTTCTATCGCAAGGAACACCAGTTCAAAACTCTCACCTCCCACGTGATGAGCGAACTGGCCCGTTCCGATCGCAATACGGACCGCCTGCTGCGCATCCTGTCCCTGCCCAGCTCGACGGGCGAGGAGACGTATTCGATCGCCCTCCAGCTTATGGAAAACTGGCCAGGGCTCGCGACCTATGACGTGGAGCTTGAAGGCGCCGACATCGACACCGATGTGCTCGAACGCGCGCAGGAAGGCATCTATAGCCGCCGCAGCGTCCAGTATCTGCCGCCCGATGTGCTCAAGCGCAACTTCACCACGCTCAGCGGCGGACGGTACCAGATTTCCGAAGACATCCGCGAGGCCGTGCACCTGTTCCGCATGAACCTCTCCAACCGCGACGACTGCCGGAAGCTGCGCAGCTACGACGTCATTTTCTGCCGGAACCTGCTCATCTACTTCGATGATAAGTCACGACAACTCGCCATCAACGCGCTCTTCGACGCGCTCAATCCGGGAGGTTTCCTGTTCCTCGGCCACTCCGAGAGCATCAGCCGAATGACTTCCCTCTTCCAGGTGAGACGGTTCCCCGAGTCGATCGTCTATCAGAGGCCAAGCTCATGACGACACGCCCCTTCAAAGCACTCATCGTCGATGATGCGACAACTGTCCGGATGTATCACCGCGCACTGGTGGAACAGCAGGGCTGGGAAACCGTCGAAGCCGAAAACGGGGTGGAGGCGCTGGAAAAGGCGCTGGAGACCCATGTCGACGTGATGTTCGTCGATGTGAACATGCCGGTGATGGACGGCTACACGTTTATCAAGACCGCCCGCCAATCCGAAACGCTCGGCCATATTCCGGCTGTCATGATCTCTACCGAAGCGCAGCTTGTCGATCAGGACAAAGCCTTTGCAGCCGGTGCGAACCACTACCTGATCAAGCCCGCGGCACCGGACGATATCGCGACCCTGCTGAAGCTGCTCGAGCCGAAGGAGCTGCCATGAATTCGCTTCTCGCACAATTTGTTTCCGAGTGCCGCGACCTGATCGAGACCGCGTCGCGCTGCCTTCTCGACCTTGAAAACGACAGCTCCAACAAAGACCAGATCGACGAGCTGTTCCGCGCCGTCCACACCATCAAGGGCGCATCGGGTCTGTTCGAATTCAAGCCGCTGACCAGTACGGTTCACGCGGGCGAAGACCTTCTGGATGCCGTGCGTGCTGGCGACGTGCGGTTCAATTCGGACATCGCGGACCTGCTGCTCGAAATGCTCGACCGCCTTGTCGAGTGGCTGGACCAGATCGACGCGACCGATAGCCTGCCCGCTGGCGCCGAGGACACGAGCGCCGAACTCAGCCGCCGTCTGCGTCTTCAGCTTGAGGACGGCTCGGCGGACGAGGTGGAGGCAGAGGAGACGGCCGAAGCCTCCCCCGCGTTTGACGCATGGCCCGAAGACGTCCCGCCCCTGCCTGGTGCGGACAAGGGGCTGACCTTCGTGACCTACCTGCCCTCGCCCAATGCGTTTTTCACCGGCGACGACCCACTTCAGACCGTGCTGAAAACGCCGGGCCTGATGTGGATGCAGATACAGGAACCCGAAAGCTGGCCTGATCTCGAAGCCCTCGATCCCTTCATCGTGCAGATCGGTTTCCTTGCCGTGTCAGACGCCAGCCAAGCTGAGGTCGAAGAGCACTTCTCCTATGTCGCGAGCGAGATCAGCATCCAGACCATCGGCTTGACCGACGCTCCGCCCGCCGAAGAGGCCGCGCCCGAACCCGATGCCGCGCTCAAGGAACTGGCGACGAAGCTGCTGGCCTCGCAGAAAGAGCTCCTTGCCTCCGAACAGCACGACATTTCGGAGCACAAGTGCCTCGAAAGCATCGATCAGGTGCTGGAGCGTCTGACCAACGCGCTGGAACTCGTTGTCGTTCGCACCAAGCCTGTCCATGACACCGCGTCGCTGCGCGAGACGCTGGAGCACTGGATCCACGACATCGAGGTCGAGATGGCTGGCGGCGCGGTCGCGGTCGAGGACACCGAAGACGACGAGCCATTTGCCCCGCTCGGCGAACCCATCGCCGCTGCGCCCGAGCCGCAGCCTGCGCAAGAGGACGTGTCCGCCGAGATTGCTAGCCCCGCCGTCAGCACGCCCTCCCCCCGCGCCAGCAGCCATTTGCGCGTTGATGCCGAACGGGTCGATCCGCTAATGAACCTCGCAGGCGAGTTGATCGTGGCCAAGAACGCGATGCCTTTCCTTGCCCAAAAGGCAGAAGCTGCCGACAACGCAGGCGATTTGGTGCGCGAGATCAAATCCCAGCACAACACGATCAACCGCATTGCCGAAGAGCTTCAGGCGGCAATCATGCAAATCCGCATGGTACCCGTCGGCAATATCCTTAGTCGCTTCAACCGCCTTGTCCGCGACCTGTCGCGCAAGCTGGGCAAGGACATCCAGTACCTTGTTGATGGCGAAGACACCGAGGCCGACAAGGCGATTGTGGACGAGCTGTCCGAACCCGTCGTTCACCTCATCCGCAACTCGATCGACCACGGTATCGAAGACCCGAAAGCCCGCGAACAGGCTGGAAAGCCGCGTCAGGGCACGATCCGCATCCGCGCCTACCACAAGGAAGAGAACGTCGTTCTCGAAATCTCCGACGACGGTAAGGGCATCGATGTGGACCGCGTGCTGACCAAAGCGGTCGAGCGCGGACTGCTCGATCAGGAAAAGGCCGCCAACATGTCCCGCAGCGAGGCGCTGCAACTGGTGTTCCTCCCTGGCCTGTCGACAAAGGAAGAGGTCTCCGACCTGTCGGGCCGCGGCGTGGGTATGGACTCGGTCGGCAGCATGGTGCGCCGCATGGGCGGCCAGATCGGCATAGACAGCGAACAGGGCTTCGGCACCACCGTGACGCTCTCCCTCCCGCTTTCGATGTCCGTGCAGCGCCTGATGATGGTGGAGGTGGGCGATGGACTCTACAGCGTACCAGTCGACAGCGTGGTCGAAAGCCAGAAGATCGACCCCGCCAAGATCCGCCGCCACCGCAACGCCGAGATGGTCGTCCTTCGTGACCGCCTCATTCCGCTGGTGCGTCTGCGCGATCTGTTCGAGTGTCCCGACATCGAAGAGCCACAGACCCTCAGCGTCATGGTGGTTGATGTGGACGGTCATGAATCCGGCCTCGTGGTCGACAAATTCCATCCGGGCTTGGACGCCATCGTCAAACCGATGACCGGCGTTCTGAGCGGCCACCAGATGTACGCGGGCACGGCGCTTTTGGGCGACGGCTCCATCCTGCTCGCCCTGAACCTACGGGAGATGATCGAATGCCAATATCATTGACACCCGAAGCGGCGGTGTTCGAAGGGCACGTGGACATAACGGATATCGACCAACTCCATCCGTGGATGGTCGCTAACACAGGCGCGGTGCTCGACGTAACTGACTGTACGTCCGCACACACCGCTGTCGTTCAAATCGTGGTGGCATCGGGAATGCCCGTCATAGGGGCGGAAGATACTGGCGACTGGCGCTCTGTCTTCAACAAGCCTCACTCGGTCAAGCAGGTATAAAAGGTTAAGGAATGGCACTGATCCTCATCGTTGATGATAGCCCACAGTTCTGATGAGCATGGACGCGCTGCTCAAGCGGTTCGGCCATACCACGCTGACGGCCAATAGCGCGAAGATGCCGTGGCGAAGCTGCGCACGGGCGTGCAGCCGAAGATGGTGATTACCGACTTCCACATGCCAGGAAAGAACGGCGCGCACGAAACCAACGAATGCTCGATGAGCTTCATGCGGTATCTGCACGACATCGAAGACAAGATCATCGAGGAACGTGAAAAAACCGACGCCGCCGTCGCGCACTTGGGCAACCTTGACACCATGGCGCAGACCTACCGCGAGGATCAGCGCGCGCTGGAGGCCGATCTGGCCGATGCGATTGCGGTCGGATAACGTGTCCGCGAGGAGATCACGGCCTCACGTCAGACCATGGCGACGATTGCCAAGTCGATCGACAGTATGCGCTACGAGCTGCAAAGCGTCGAAAGCTTCAGCCGCGAGATCAAGATCATCGCGATCAACGCAACCATCGCTTCGGCCCGCGCGGGTTCGGTCGGCAGAGAATTTGCCGTGATCTCGGGCGAGGTTCGCCGCCTTGCCAACGAGACCGCAGAGATCACCGAACGGCTTGGCCCCATCGTGGACGAAGTGCTCACCGAACTCAGCGTCTATACGAGCCAGTCGGAGAGCAAGGGTGACTTCCGCTTCCGCAGCGGCGTTCCGGATCGACTGGATACGCAGACCGACACGCTCAAGAAAGCGCGCAGCAGCGTGGGCGAAGTGACGACGAACTTCGAACAGCTCATTGAACTGAATTCGATGTAGCAGGAAGAAAAGCGCGCGACGGCCAACAACATCGAAGACTCGATCCGCGAAGCGCTGTCTTGTGCGCAGAACGGCGACGTCATCCGCCAGCAGGCCGAGACCATCGACGAGATGCTCCGCGCCATGAACAAGTTCATCCGCGACCGTGACCTCTCTGCCGACATTCGCGAAGGCGTGGACGATCTGATCCGGCAGCTATCGGACAAATACGTCATGTACTCGCAGCGCAGGGTTCACCTCGAAGGCGGGAACGCTTCGAACCATAGCTGCGACTCCAGCGAAGCCGATCTGAAGATCGAACTGTTCTAAAGAAAAACGCCGCGGACCTGACAGGCCGCGACGTTTTCTTATTCTTTGTCCGGATCCTCTTTGCCGATGCCGAGGAACACCCAGCGGAACGGCAGGGCCCACGCGAGGCCGAGGATGATATACGTCGGCAGCTCCACCCACTTCGGGAAACGGTCGATGTTGGACATGACCGTCACCGCAAAGATCACATAGGCCGGCATCCCGACCAGCAGGATCAGGAGCGCCAGCCGTTTGCGACGCTTGTAGTCCATCAGTCAGCGAACGGGTCGGTGACGAGGATGGTGTCTTCACGTTCCGGCGAAGTCGAAAGAAGCGCAACGGGGCACTCGATCAGTTCTTCGACGCGCTTGACGTACTTGATGGCGTTTGCCGGCAGGTCGTTCCACGAACGTGCGCCTTCGGTCGATTCCGACCAGCCGGGCATTTCTTCGTAGATCGGGGTGCAGCGTGCCTGCTCGTCCGCAGCGGTCGGCAGATAGTCGAGCTGCTTGCCGTCGAGTTCGTAGCCCACGCAGATTTTCAGCGTCTCGAAGCCGTCCAGAACGTCCAGCTTGGTCAACGAGATACCGGTGATGCCCGAGGTCGCGCAGGTCTGACGTACTAGAGCGGCGTCGAACCAGCCACAGCGGCGCTTACGGCCGGTGGTGGTGCCGAACTCGTGGCCGCGCTCGCCGAGACGCTGACCGTCTTCGTCGTGCAGTTCGGTCGGGAACGGGCCCTCACCGACGCGGGTGGTATAGGCTTTGACGATGCCGAGGACGTAGTCGATCGAACCCGGACCGATGCCGACGCCGGTTGCGGCCTGACCTGCGATCACGTTCGACGAGGTGACGAACGGATAGGTACCGAAGTCAATGTCGAGCAGCGCGCCCTGCGCACCTTCGAACAGGATACGCTTACCAGCTTTGCGCTTCTCGTTCAGGACCTTCCAGACTGGAGCCGCGAATTCCAGAACCGACGGTGCGATCTCTTTGAGTTGCGCGATCAGCGCGTCGCGGTCGACAGGCTCCATGCCCAGACCTTTGCGCAGTGCGTTGTGGTGCAGCAGCGCGCGGTCGACGCGGGCAGCCAGCGTCGCTTCGTCAGCGAGGTCGGCCACGCGAACCGAACGGCGGCCCACTTTGTCTTCGTAAGCCGGTCCAATGCCGCGGCCCGTGGTGCCAATCTTGGTGCCGGCCGAAGCGGCTTCTTCGCGAGCGCGGTCAAGCTCACCGTGGATCGGCAGGATCAGCGGAGTGTTTTCCGCGATCATCAGCGTTTCCTTGGAGATATCGACGCCCTGCTCGCGGACCGAAGCGATCTCTTTCACAAGGTGCCACGGATCGAGAACGACACCGTTGCCGATGACGGACAGCTTACCGCCGCGAACGACGCCCGAAGGCAGAACGTGCAGCTTGTAGACCTTTCCGTCGATCACCAGCGTATGGCCGGCGTTGTGGCCACCCTGGAATCGCGCGATCACATCGGCGCGTTCCGACAACCAGTCCACAATCTTGCCTTTACCTTCGTCACCCCATTGGGCACCGACGACGACTACGTTGGCCATACCTGAGTCTCCTCGATTAGCGGCTCAAAACCCGCGTCCGTATAACGGTGCTTTTGTGGGCAGGGAACCGCATTCTGTCATGAAATCGAAACGAAACGTCGCAGAGGCGGCTCAGGACACCGACTTTGCAACCAAAGCGGCGAGATCCGGCCAGCCATAGGCGGTCTCTGACACACCTTCGTGACGATCATCGGATTCGCGCTCGTCGACGATCTCGCCGCCGAATTTCTCGTAGAACGCCCGCGCGGGAGCGTTCGTGGACAGAACCCAAGCGGTGATACCTGTATAACCCAGCCGCGCACCTTCCTCGAAACAGGCGCTCACCAGCGCGTTGCCAATGCCTTGGCGCTGGTTCTCCTGATTAAGGTAAGCCGAGGTCAGTTCGGCATCGTAGCCCTTCTCTTTCAAGTGCGGCTCGCGCTGCGCGCCTACGCTGGCAAAGCCGACGACCTTTTCATCCGCTTCGCAGACAAAGACCTTGCCTGTGCCGTTTTCATCAAGGGTGTTGATGATGCGCGTCCACTGCTGGGTGCGGTCGGGCACCGTGATACGGTCGATCAGCGCATCAGGCAGCAGCCCGCGATAGGTCGTATTCCAAGAGGCAACCTGCACGTCCGCAATAGCGGGCGCGTCGGCGGCAACGGCGGGGCGAATGTCGAAAGATTTAACCATAGGCTTCTTCTATTCGTTCTTTTCCACCACACAAGACCGCCAATCCAGAGAAAGTCCGGTCTGCGGCCCGATGAGGGGTTGCGACCCGCGCTTTGTCCCTCTAGATACCTCGCGTTCACAGAAGGCAGAGATAGAGCCCCATGGAAAGCGTCGTACTCGTCGTACATCTGATCATCGCACTGAGCCTCATCGGCGTTGTCCTCATGCAGCGCTCCGAAGGCGGCGGCCTTGGTATGGGCGGCGGCGGCGGTGGCGGCGTGATGTCCGCTCGCGGAGCAGCAACTGCGCTCGGCAAGGTCACTTGGGGCCTCGCAATCGCGTTCATCATCTCGTCTCTGGCGCTGACCATCATCGCACGCCAACAGCTCGGTTCGTCGTCCACTCTGGACAGCCTGCCCGCTGCCGAGCAGAGCGAAGACGGCACGGCTCTTCCGGGTCTGGGTAGCGATCTGCTGCCGCCGGTTCTTCCGTCGGATGCTGCAAACGATGCGGCACCTGCCGAAGAAACCGACCCTGATCTGCCGCCGGCACCGGCGTCGAACTAAGTCTCTACCTAGTAATCACTACGTATAGGTATTGAGGCCATTTGGCCCAACACGATGTTGCGTGTCCGGTTGCGTTTGCGGGGCGAATCCGGTTATACTTAAATCCCGTGGTTGATAGGGCTGGCTGCGTAATCCGGCCCTTCTCTCTTTTCGATATATGAACTGACAACACGGGGGTTGCCTGTCCGATGGCGCGTTACATTTTCATTACTGGCGGTGTGGTCTCGTCCCTTGGTAAGGGCCTTGCTTCTGCCGCTCTCGGCGCCCTGCTTCAGGCACGCGGTTTCAGCGTCCGTCTTCGCAAACTCGATCCGTATCTGAACGTCGATCCGGGCACCATGTCGCCCTTCGAGCACGGCGAAGTATTCGTCACCGACGACGGTGCGGAGACCGACCTTGACCTTGGACACTACGAACGCTTCACCGGCGTAGCTGCGCGTAACACCGACTCGATCTCGTCGGGCCGCATCTATTCGAACGTGCTGGAGAAAGAGCGCCGCGGTGCTTACCTCGGCAAAACCATTCAGGTGATTCCGCACGTCACCAACGAGATCAAAGATTTCCTTCGCCAGGGTGAAGACGAAGTCGACTTCATGCTCTGCGAAATCGGCGGTACCGTCGGCGACATCGAAGGTCTGCCGTTCTTCGAAGCCATCCGCCAGTTCACCCACGAACGCCCGCGCGGCGAGTGCATACTGATGCACCTCACCCTCCTGCCCTATCTGGCAGCGTCGGGCGAACTGAAAACCAAGCCGACCCAGCACTCGGTCAAGGAACTCCAGTCGATCGGTCTGGCACCTGACGTTCTGGTCTGCCGCTCCGAGCACCCGATTCCCGAGAAAGAGCGCGACAAGATCGCTCTGTTCTGTAACGTGCGTCCCGACGCCGTTATTCCTGCCTACGACCTCAAGTCTATCTACGAGGCACCGCTAGCCTATCACGGTCAGGGTCTCGACCAGGCCGTCCTCGACGCCTTCGGTATCTCGCCGGCGCCGCGCCCGAACCTCGCGCGCTGGCTCGATGTTCAGGACCGCATCCACAACACCGACGGCGAAGTGCGCGTTGCGATCGTGGGCAAGTACGTCCAGCTCGAAGACGCCTACAAGTCGATCAAGGAAGCCCTCACCCACGGCGGCATGGCCAATCGTGTGAAGGTCCACGTCGAGTGGGTCGACGCCGAAGACTTCGACAAGGACGACGTTGGCGAGCGCCTTGGCCAGTACAACGCGATCCTCGTTCCGGGCGGCTTTGGCGAGCGCGGCACCGAGGGCAAGATCAAGGCGGCCCAGTTCGCCCGCGAGCGCAAGATCCCCTACCTCGGCATCTGCCTCGGTATGCAGATGGCTGTCATCGAAGCCGCGCGTAACGCTGCCGGCATCGAAAAAGCAGGCTCGGAAGAATTCGACCACGAAGCAGGCGCAAAGCGTTTCGAGCCGGTCGTCTATCACCTCAAAGAGTGGATTCAGGGCAACCAGACCGTCACCCGCAAGGAAACCGACGACAAGGGCGGCACCATGCGTCTGGGCGCGTACAACGCTTCGCTCAAGGAAGGCTCGCGTGTTGCCGAAGTTTACGGCAGCACCCGTATCGCAGAGCGTCACCGTCACCGCTACGAGGTCGACGTAAAGTACCGCGAGAAGCTGGAGAACGCAGGCCTGTGCTTCTCGGGTATGTCGCCGGACGGCCGTCTGCCGGAGATCGTCGAATGGCAGGACCACCCGTGGTTCATCGGCGTCCAGTTCCACCCCGAACTGAAGTCCAAGCCGTTCGAGCCGCACCCGCTGTTCGCGGACTTCGTCCGCGCTGCGGTCGAGAACTCGCGACTGGTCTAAGAGTTTGCGGCGCCTTTGGGCGCCGCGCGTTTTAGGGGGGCTCTGCCCCCTCCGGCCTTTGGCCGTTCACCCCCGGGATATTTGAGGCACAAAGGCAGCCATGCTCTCCTATCAGCACATCTATCACGCCGGTAATATGGCGGACGTCCAGAAGCACGCGCTGCTGTCTTGGGTCCTTGCCTATATGACCAAGAAGGACAAACCGCTGAGCTATATGGAGACCCATGCGGGCCGCGGTTTGTACAAACTGGATTCGGCGGAAGCGGTGAAGACCGGCGAGGCGAAGGCGGGCATCGATATTGCCGAGAAGCTGGGCTGGTTCGATGCGGATCATCCTTACGCGCAAGCGCTGGCCGAGGTTCGCGCGAAATACGGGACGAACGCCTATCCGGGATCGCCGCTGATTGCGTCGGAGATGCTGCGCGCCGAGGACAGCTTGCGTCTGGCCGAGTTGCATCCGCGTGAGAACGAAGCGCTGCAAGAGGTTCTCGGCAACCTGTCGGTGATCGAGAAGCGCGACGGTGCTGAAATGGCCAATGCGTTGTGTCCGCCCAATCCGCGGCGTGGGGTGCTGCTGATCGATCCGTCTTACGAGATGAAGACCGATTACGACGCAATGGCGCGTCTGATCCAGACTGTGCATCGTAAGTGGAATGTCGGTGTCATCATGCTCTGGTATCCGATCCTGACCGATGGTCTGCATCGTCCGATGATCCGTGCTCTGGAGCAGGCAATCACGGATGGCATCAAGCACGAGGTCCGCTTCCCCCCTGCCCGCGAGGGTCACCGCATGGTCGGCTCGGGCATGTTCGTGGTGAACGCGCCCTATGGTCTGAGCGACGAAATGGCCCGATTGACGGCGCTTTACAACGCTTTGTCGTGACCGGGTCTTTTCGGAGGGCCTGAGCGGACCTATACCTAACTTATGCTGAGCAACCTTCTGCGGCAGTTGACCGCCCCGACCCGACCGCCTCTGACCGAAACCGATGCCCGTCTGGCGATCGGGGCGCTTCTCGTTCGCGTTGCACGCGCTGACGGTGAATATGCGCCCGAAGAGATTGACCGGATTGACCGCATTCTGGCAAAACAATTCGACCTCTCGCCGTTCGACGCGACCAAGATGCGCCGCGAGTGTGAGGAGATCGAAGCAGAGGCACCGGACACCGTCCGCTTTACCCGCGCCATCAAGGAGTCGGTTGCGCTCGAAAAACGCGAAGGTGTCATTCGCGCGATGTGGGAAGTCGTTTTGACCGATGGAGACCGTGATCCGGAGGAAGATACCCTTATGCGTATGGTTGCGCCGCTTCTGGGCTTGACCGATCAGGACAGCAACCGTATCCGCCTCAGCCTAACAAGGCAGTAAAACTGCCTGCCGGTTGGGCAACTGCACGTTTTCGAGCGAATTCATTGCACAGACTGCTGTATTCGTCCTAACCTGCCGCATCAGGGAATGTTGCGTGGAGCCGGGAATCCGGTGCTACTGCGGCGTGCAACAGGGACAGACAACAACGTGACGACACCGCCAGTCATCGAGATACGCAATCTGCACAAATCCTATGGTGACCTTGAAGTGCTGAAAGGCGTGGATATCCGCGCCGAGGCAGGACAGGTCATTTCGCTGATCGGTTCGTCAGGGTCCGGTAAGTCCACGCTTCTGCGGTGCTGCAACCTTCTGGAAGACAGCCAGCAGGGTGAGGTGATCTTCAACGGCGAACCTGTGTCCTGGAAGGGCGAAGGTCTGCATCGCCGTCCTGCCGATACCAAACAGCTTTTGCGCATCCGCACGAACCTGTCGATGGTGTTCCAGCAGTTCAACCTGTGGTCGCATATGACGATCCTCCAGAACGTTATGGAAGCCCCCGTCACCGTACTCGGCCGTGACAAGGCCGAAGTGGAGGCGAGCGCACGCAAGTACCTCGATAAAGTGGGGATTGGCGACAAATGCGACGCCTACCCCGCGCAGCTTTCGGGCGGCCAGCAGCAGCGCACAGCAATCGCTCGCGGTCTATGCATGGAGCCGAAAGCGCTTCTGTTCGATGAACCGACCTCCGCGCTCGATCCCGAACTGGAACAGGAAGTCGTCCGCGTCATCAAAGGTCTGGCACAGGAAGGCCGCACGATGATCATCGTGACCCACGACATGCGCATGGCCCATGACGTCAGCGACCACGTCGTATTCCTCCACAAAGGCCGGATCGAAGAAGAAGGCGCACCGGCGCAGCTCTTCGGATCGCCTAAGTCGGAACGCCTTCAGCAGTTTCTTTCGCATTCCGCCCCTGTGTGACGCGAGATACCACTTGCGCAAGACAGGCGAATGGTCAGTCTGGAAACATAAATTCAATCGGATGTCCGGCCAAACGGACATCTCAAAGGCCGCAAGGCCCAACAAGGAGAGAGAAATGAAAAAGCTTGTTCTCACCACCGCACTGGTCGCTCTGGGTTCGACCGCTGCTTTCGCACAAGACGTTGTCCGCATGGGCACCGAAGGTGCTTACGCACCCTACAACTTCATCAACGACGCTGGTGAAGTCGACGGTTTCGAGCGTGAACTGGGCGACGAGCTCTGCGCACGTGCAGAACTGACCTGTGAATGGGTCACCAACGACTGGGATTCGATCATTCCGAACCTCGTCTCGGGCAACTACGACAACATCATGGCCGGCATGTCGATCACTGCCGAGCGTGCTGAAGTCATCTCGTTCACTCAGGACTACTACCCGCCGACCGCTTCGGCATACGTCGCTATGTCGGACAGCGCTGACCTCGAAGGCGGCGTCGTTGCAGCACAGGCTTCGACCATTCAGGCAGCTCACGTTGCTGAAACCGGCGCGACCCTGCTGGAATACGCAACCGGCGACGAAACCCTCGCAGCTGTCATGAGCGGCGAAGCTGACGCCGTGTTCGCTGACAAGGACTTCCTTGCACCGTTCGTCGAAGAAAACGCCGACCTGATGTTCGTTGGCGAAGATGTTCCGCTCGGCGGCGGCATCGGCATGGGTCTGCGCCAGTCGGACACCGAGCTGAAGGATAAGTTCGACGCAGCGATCACTTCGATGAAAGAAGATGGTTCGCTCAACGAACTGCTGATCAAGTGGTTCGGCGAAGAGACCACCACCTACTAATCACGGATCGGGGGCGGCACTTAGCTGCCCCCACCTCTATTTGATAACGCGATGTGTTCTGATCCCGATACTCTCGCCGGTTTAAGCTGGCTCTGGTGCTACCTCACGACCGGCAAGCATATGTCGATGTACTGGGCGTTCGGCACCGTTCTTCTGCTGCTGGCAATCACCGCTCCGATGGCCCTTCTGTTCGGCTTCGGCGGCGCGTCTGCTGCGCGCAGCAAATTCGCGCCCGCACGCTGGTTCGGCAAAACCTACATCGCTGTTGTCCGCGGCGTCCCCGACATCGCGTTCTTCCTGTTTTTCGTCATCGCTCTCGACCAGCTGTTCGAGTATCTCCGGCATCAGGTGAAGTGTCCCGATTGGGACCGGCCGATCCGTCAGGGCAATGACTTCCTCGTCTGTCCGCAGGCGAAGCTTCCTCTCAACAACGCGCCGCAGTGGGTGCATGAAAGCTATGGCTTCATGCTAGCTGTGCTGACGTTCTCCATCGTGTTCGGGGCCTTTGCGGCCAACGTCATCTACGGCGCGATGCGTTCCGTGCCGCGCGGCCAGATGGAAACCGCCGAAGCCTACGGCATGACCCCGCGCCAGTCGTTCTGGCGTATCCTCGTGCCGCAGATGTGGGTCTATGCCCTCCCCGGTCTGTCGAACCTCTGGATGGTGCTGATCAAAGCAACACCGCTGCTGTTCCTGCTCGGCGTCGAGGACATCGTTTATTGGGCCCGCGAGCTTGGCGGCCAAAAGACCCCGCGCTTTACCGACTACCCGCATGGGGACTGGCGCGTATGGTACTTCCTCGCGCTGCTGATCTTCTACCTCTGCTTCACTAAGGTCTCCGAAATTGTGTTCGCGCGCATTTCCGCACGCTTGAGCCACGGACAGGCCACCGCCGCAGGCGAAGCCCAGAGAAAGGCCGCGTAATGAGCTGCTGGGACATCATTCAAGACTACGGTCTGCGCAGTATCGGCATCGGCGAACGCCTCCTGCCCCGCGACGACTTCACCGTCTGCAAGCAGGTCGTGCTGATCGGCTCGGGCATGCTGTGGAACATCTACTTCGGTGCGATCGCACTAGTGCTCGGCTTCTTCCTCGCTGTGGCGACCGCCGTCGCCAAGGCAGGCGACAACGTCATCCTGCGAAAGCTGGCGAATACGTTCATCCTGTTCTTCCGCGGCTCGCCGCTGTTCATCCAGTTCTTCTTTGCCTACTTCGCGTTTCTGGCTCTCAAGGGCGTCTCACCGTTCTTTTCGCCGTTCAGCTCGGCATGGCTCGGCGCGCTCGTGGTGCTGTTCCTGAACACGGCCGCCTACTCGGCCGAAATTTTCTACGGCGCGCTCCGCTCGATCCCGAAGGGCGATATCGAAGCGGCAGACGCCTACGGGATGCGCGGCTGGACCCGTTTCCGCCGCATCACCTTCCCGACGATGCTGCGCCTTGCATGGCCCGCCTACACGAACGAAGCGATCTTCCTGTTCCACGCGACAACGCTGGTGTTCTTCTCGGGCTTTCCCGCAATGCGCCAGAACGGAGACGCGCTCTATTACGCGAACTACTTTGCGGACAAGACGTTCAACCCGTTCGTCCCCTACCCGATCCTTGCGGGCTTCTTCGTGCTGCTGACGCTCACCGTGATCGGCATCTTCGGCCTGGTAAACAGGCGGCTGAACAAGCACATGCCGCAGGAAAGTCGCCAGAAAATTCGCTTGCGGTTTAATCTGATACGGTAATAAGATCAATTTATGATCAAATTTTTCGACGGTGCGAAAACACCCGATCGACAGAGTGATCATATAGGATCAAAGGCCCAGGTTCGGACCACGTCGGCGGTGTTCATGCGGAACCCGCATTCGTCAGGTGTGCAGTATCAGCACTTTCCACTGGGGCCGCAGCCCGCTTGGGGTGGAAGGTATGACTTGGCTTGATGAGAATTCGCATGTTCGCAGCATTCGTGCGGGCGCTGCGGATCTAAACGGACAGGCGCGCGGTAAGCGCGTTCCGGTCCGATTTGCCCGTAAAATCGAAAAAGATGGGATGCGCTTCCCGCTCTCCGTTCTGAACCTCGATATCTGGGGTGAAGACGTGGAAGACAGCCCGCTGGTGTTCGAAGTCGGTGACCCCGACGGCGTTCTCCGCCCGACAGAGCGCGGCTATGTACCGATGCCTTGGCTGGCGACCCCCTCGGCCCTGCTGCCGATGTGGATGTACACCGAAGAAGGCACGCCCTTCGACGGCGACCCGCGTCACGCGCTGGCCCGCGTTGTCGACCGCTTCAAGGCGCGCGGCTGGACCCCTGTCGTCGCATTCGAGATGGAGTTCTACCTCATTGACGACTCCGGCAAGGAAATCCAACAGCCGAAAAGTCCCCGTTCCGGCAAACGCCGCCCTGGTGCAGAGATCCTGTCGCTCCGCGCGCTGGACGCCTTCGATAATTTCTTCAACGATCTCTACGACGCCTGCGAGGCGATGGATATCGAGACCGAGGCGGCAACGTCCGAGGTTGGCCTCGGCCAGTTCGAGATGAACCTCGTCCATGTCGAAGACGCACTGAAGGCTGCGGACGACGCCTACCTCTTCAAGATGCTGGTACGCGGTCTTGCACGTAAGCACGACATGGCTGCGTCATTCATGGCAAAGCCCTACGAGGATTACGCGGGCAACGGTCTGCACGTCCACTTCTCGGTCCTTGATGAGGACGGGAAGAATATCTTTGCCGACGGCTCGTTCGAAGGCACCGAGGAACTGCGTCAGGCCATCGCCGGCTGTCTGCGCGGTATTCCCGACCTTGCGCTGTGCTTTGCACCGCACGACAACAGCTACGAACGCCTCGTGCCCGAAAGCCATGCGCCGACCGGCATCTGCTGGGCCTATGAAAACCGCACCGCGTCGATCCGCGTTCCGGGTGGCAGCCTTGCCGCGCGCCGTATCGAACACCGCGTCGCGGGCGGCGATGTGAACCCGTATCTGTTCCTCGCGGCTGTGCTGGGTTCGGCCCTCACCGGGATCGAAGACCAGATGACCCCGCCCCCGCCGATCAGCGGCAATGCCTACGAACAGGAGATGGCGCAGATTCCCGACACGTGGGAACTGGCGATCGACCGTTTCGAGCATAGTTTCCTCGCTGAACGTATTTTCCCGCGTCTCTTGATCGATAACCTTGTTATGACTAAGCGGCAGGAACTGCTCTACCTCGACGAATTGTCGGACGAGGAAAAACTCGAACTCTATCTTGATACGGTCTGACCTCCATCGGGCCGCCCATTGGTGACACATGAAAATCGGCATTCTGCAGACCGGCCACGCACCGGATGCGCTCATCGCTGAAACCGGAGACTACGACACCTTTTTCCAAAAGCTGCTGGCGAACGAAGGTTTCGAATACGAGACTTGGAACGTGGTGGACCTCGATTTTCCCGAGGGTCCCCACGCCGCCGACGGCTTTATCCTGACCGGCTCGCGCCACGGCGCTTACGAAGACCTGCCGTTCATCAAGCCGCTCGAACAGTTCATCCGCGATACCTATGCGGCTAAGGTGCCAATGGTCGGCATCTGCTTCGGCCACCAGATCATCGCGCAGGCAATGGGCGGCACCGTGGTCAAGCACCCGCACGGCTGGTCGGTCGGTCGACAGACCTACAAGTTCGGTGACGAAGAAATCACCATGAACGCATGGCATCAGGACCAGGTTTCGGTCCTTCCGGACACCGCGCAGGTTTGCGGCACCTCCGATTTTTGCGAATACGCCGCGCTTGTTTACGGCAATGACATTTTCACGGTCCAAGCCCACCCCGAGTTCGAAGGCAGCTTTGTCAAACAGCTCGCCGAAACACGTGGACGCGGCGTTGTGCCGGACCAACTATTGGACGAGGCGGTCGCGCAGGTTGGCGAACCCGTCCATAAGGATTTGATGGCCCGCAGGATCGGCGCCTTCTTCAAAGAAAGGAACCACGCATCATGAGCGACTGGACCGAAAACCTCCCCGAAGCAGCCCGCGAATTCCTTAACGATCGCCGCCTAGACGAAGTCGAGTGCATCATCGCCGACATGCCGGGCATTGCCCGCGGTAAGGCCGTGCCTGCCAGCAAGTTCGGCAAGCAGGAATACTTCCACCTGCCCGACAGCATTTTCTACCAGACCATCACCGGTGAATGGGGCGATGCGGCCGGCGACGAAGGTTTTATCGAGCGGGACATGATCCTGCGCCCCGATATGTCCACCGCGACCGCTGCGCCTTGGACGGGTGACTGGACGCTTCAGGTGATCCACGACGCTTACGACCGCAAAGGCAAGCCGATCCCCTACGCGCCGCGCAACGTGCTGTCGCGCGTTGTGGACCTCTATCGCAAGCAGGGCTGGGAGCCCGTTGTCGCGCCCGAGATGGAATTCTTCCTCGTGGCCCGCAACCTTGATCCCGCCAAGAATATCGAACCGATGATGGGCCGCTCGGGCCGTCCGGCTGCGGCGCGTCAGGCATACTCGATGACGGCTGTCGACGAATTCGGCCCCGTGATAGATGACATCTACGACTTTGCTGAAGCCCAAGGCTTCGAGATCGACGGCATCACGCAGGAAGGCGGTGCTGGCCAGCTGGAGATTAACCTCCGCCACGGCGATCCGGTAAAGCTGGCGGACGAAGTGTTCTTCTTCAAGCGCCTGATCCGCGAAGCCGCCCTGCGCCACAACTGCTTTGCCACCTTCATGGCCAAGCCGATTGCCGATGAGCCGGGAAGCGCGATGCACATCCACCACTCGGTGCTCGACATCGATACCGGCCAGAACATTTTCTCCGGCCCTGCGGGCGGCGAAACTGACGCGTTCTTCCACTTCATCGGCGGCCTGCAGACGCACCTGCCCTCGGCCATCGCGGTCCTTGCGCCTTACGTGAATAGCTACCGCCGCTACGTGCGCGACCACGCCGCGCCGATCAACCTCGCTTGGGGCCGTGATAACCGCACGACCGGTATCCGCGTCCCGCTGTCGGGTCCTGCTGCGCGCCGCGTTGAAAACCGCCTCGCGGGTATGGATTGCAACCCCTACCTCGGCATCGCGGCATCGCTGGCGTGCGGCTACCTCGGCCTCATGGAAGAAAAGCGCGCAGGTCCGTCGTTCAAGGGCGACGCCTACGAAGGCGACGAGGACATCCCGCGCGATATCGGCGCGGCGCTCGACATCTTTGACGAGGCGACCAAGCTGCACGACATCTTGGGGCCGGAATTCGCGCGCGTCTATTCGATCGTGAAGCGCTCCGAGTACGAAGAATTCCTTCAGGTCATCAGCCCGTGGGAACGCGAACATCTGCTTCTGAACGTCTGATGCCAATGCCGCCGCGCCGCCCGACCAAGATCGTGAAACCCGTTGGTCTGTCCAATGGGATGAAGAGCCACGGCGGTCAGGCGCGCAAGGCAGCGGGCTTCAAATCGATGAAAGGCGCGGCCTCGCTTGATGGCGTGGTCGCCCATCGCCCCGATCCGAAAACGGATGACGCGCAGCAGGTGAAGGCTCAGCAGTTTGTCGTCAAACCGGAAGCGAGCGAATGACCAACCCGCTCTACGCAAACGACCCCGTCGCGACGTTCCCGTCGTCCTACTACACGGCGACTGCAGCACTTGCGCCCGAGCGCCCGTCGCTCAAGGGTATGCGCAAGACCGATGTCGCTATCGTCGGCGCAGGCTTCACTGGCCTCTGGGCCGCGCTAGAGCTGGCACGGCGGGGTTTCGGTGTGACCGTGATCGAGGCGCACCGCGCGGGCTGGGGCGCTTCGGGACGCAATGGAGGACAGGTCGGCAGCGACTTCAATCAGGGCCAACGCTGGCTAGAAAAGCGCGTCGGCTTCGACAATGCCAAAGCTCTCTGGGCAATGAGCCAGGAAGCGGCGTTCATGGTCCGCGATTTCTGCGCCGCACATGCGCCCGAGGCTGGCTTCAAACCCGGCATTGTTCACGGTGATAGCTCCGGCGATCTGACCGATTTCCAAGAGGACGTCGCCCACCTCGACAAGCATTACCCGACCCATGGCGTCTCCGTCCTGTCGACCGGTGACGTACGCGCCATCGTCCGGACCGAAAATTACCGAAGCGGTACGCTCGACATGAACGCGGGTCATGTGCATCCGCTGCACTATGTGCTGGCGCTCGCCCGCGAGGCTGAAAAGGCCGGTGCGACGATCTTCGAACGGACAGAGGCACTGCGCATCGACACCGGACCGCGCGCTGTGATCCACACGCCGAATGGCCAGCTGACGGCTGACCACGTGATCCTCGCAGGTAACGGCTATATCCGCGGCCTGAACACGCCGTCCGATGCCCGCACCCTGCCCGTGAACAGCTTCATCGGCGCGACCGAGCCGCTCGGCGAAGAGGCGCTCGATGTGCTCGCCCGCGATTTTGCCGTGTTCGATTCCTCGTGGGTGGTGAACTATTTCCGCCTGTCCGATGACAAACGCCTACTCTTCGGGGGCCGCGCCAATTTCTCCCGCAAATTCCCCAAGAACATGGATCAGGCGCTGCACAAGCGGATGACCGACATGTTCCCGCAGCTGGCCGCAAAGCGGTTCGATTATACGTGGGGCGGCACCTTGGGCATCACGCGGTCCCGCCTGCCCTTTGCGAACCGTCTCGCGCCGAACATCCTGTCGATCGGAGGGTATTCGGGTCACGGCGTCGCGCTCGCGGGCCTCGCTGGTAAGGTCATGGCCGAGGCCGTCGCGGGTCAGGCAGAACGCTTCGACACGCTCACCACGCTGCCCGTTGCACCGCTGCCGCTCGGCCCGTTCGGGCAGGGTCCGCTACTTGCGCTCGCCATGTTTACGTTCGATCTGCGCGACCGGATCGGCCGTTAACCGCGAACATATTCAAACCTTCGTAGAAATGTTACCAACGCTGTGTTAGCTTTTCCGAAATGAGTTTTCGGGAATTCTGAATATGACACTTCCGCCGAACGTTTACGACGCAGAACCCATCCCCGCAGCCGCGCTCGAAGAAGTGCAGCGCATTCTGTCGAGCGGCGACCTTTTCCGTTACACCAACGAAGGTTCGCCCGTGCAGCTGCTGGAGCAGGAGTTCGCGGAGTTCCTCGGTGCCAAATACGCCCTCGCGGTCGCGTCCTGCTCTGCCGCGTTGTTCCTGTCGCTGAAGGCGCTCGGCCTGCCCCGCGACAGCCGCGTGATGATCCCCGCCTTCACCTTTGCCGCCGTGCCCTCGTCGATTGTTCACGCCGATTGCGTGCCTGTGCTGTGCGAGTGCGCCGACAACTACCGCATCGACCTCGATGATTTTCACGCCAAGCTGCCGACCGTTCAGGCGGTCATCATCAGCCACATGCGCGGTCACACCTCGGACATGGACGCGATCATGGCGGCTTGTGACGCTGCCGGGATCCCTGTGATCGAGGATGCCGCCCACTCGCTCGGCACCACGTGGAACGGCAAGAACATCGGCACTATCGGCAAGATCGGCTGCTTCAGTTTCCAAAGCTACAAGCTGCTGAACGCGGGCGAAGGCGGCATCATGGTCACCGACGATCCCGATCTGATTGCCCGCGCCGTCATCATGTCCGGCGCTTATGAGCATAACTGGAAGAAAAACATGGGGCTGAAAGAGGCGTTCGAGCGCTGGCAGAACCAGCTTCCGCTCTACAATACCCGCCTCAACAACCTGTCCGCCGCGCTTGTACGTGCCCAAATCCCCGAGATCCCGCGCCGCGTCGCCGATGGCCGCCGCAACCACGACCACGTTGCGCGCCGCCTGAACCAGTCGCCGTGGATGAAGGTGCCCGACAAGCTGCCGGGTGAGGTGCGTGCACCGGACTCGATCCAGTTCAATCTGGTCGGCATGGATGATGCGACGATCAAGGCGTTCGCCGATGCCTCCGCCGCGCGCGGCATAAAGGTGCAGGTCTTCGGATCGAGCCGCGACAACGCTCGTGCGTTCTGGAACTGGCAGTTCCTTGATGGTCAGAGCGATCTGCCGATGACCCGCAATATGCTGATGAAAGCCTGCGACGTGCGCCTTCCGGCCCGCCTGACGCTGGACGAATGCGACCTCGTGGCCCAGACGTTGATCGACGCAGCCGACGAAGTGACCTCCGTCGAAGCAGCCTACGGCACCTGAGAAACCGTGAGCTGGCCTTTGAGCCAAGGGTGAGCGGCAATTGCCGGCCCTTCGACCAGTTCGGACAACAAAGTGCGAAGCCTGCCGGCAATTTCGGCGGGCTTTTCATTAAGCTGGCCACGGCGCGCCAGCAGCGTAATCTGACGGGAGAGCGGAGCGAGAGGCAGCGGCCCAACGTCGATCTGATCGCTGAACCGACGCGCACGAAGCAGCGCCAGCGGCGTCAGGATCGTCCACCCTGCCCCGCTCGCCACCATCGCCATCGTCGCGTGATAACTATCCAGTTCGAAACGGTGCGTTTCGTTGATATTGTGACGGGCCAGATGCGTGGCGATCACCTGCCCCATGTGGTGCCGCGTCGTGTAGCGGATCATCGGCAGGCCCTTGAGGTCGGCCAGCGCATCTCCCGAGTGCAGCGTCCCTTTAGGCGCGGCGATGACAAACGGCTCTTCCATCAGCAGGTGCTGCTCCATCCCCTCGGACGGCAGGCCGACGTCGGCGGCAACGATCACGTCCAGCGCGCGCTGTTCGAGCATATCGTGCAGACGGTGCGACGGACCCGTTTCCAGCAGGAACTGGCAGTTGCTCCAGCTTTGCGCCATGTCGGCCAGAAGGCGCGGCGTGACATCGGTTTCAAAGTCCTCAATCATCCCGACCCGCAGGCGCATCAGGCCGTATTCTGCGGTCGCGAGTTCCTGCTTGGCCTGATCGGCCTCGTTCAGGATCGTGTGCGCACGCCGAAGGAACATCTCCCCCGCTTGGGTGAGCGTGATGGGCCGTTCGTTGCGGTTCAGAAGAGTAGCGCCGATCGCAGTCTCAAGGTTGCTGAGCTGCTGGCTGACGGTCGCAGCCGACGACCCGAGCCGCCGCGCTGCTGCCGAAATGGAGGCTTCGTCCGCAGTTGCGACGAAGACTTCGACGCCCCAAAGGGTGATACGACCGGCTGAAGCAACCATGGTTTCGTCCCGATGCGGCGCCCGAAAGGCTTATTTGCCCATCTTCAAAAGCTGGGCCTGAAGTTCGGCGAGCTGTTTCTTGATCTGGTCGAGATCGGACGGCGCTTCGCCCGTTTCCATCTCGGGACCGGAAGAGCCGTTCATCATTCCGCCGGTCATCGCTTTGAAGAAAGCCGCTTGCTGCGCTTGCAGCGCCTCGAAGCCCGGAACCTTGGTCATCGGGTTCGTCATCGACATGTTTTCCATCATCTTCGACTGGCTCTCGCGGAGCATCTCGAACGACGCGGCAAGGAACTGCGGCACGATGGTCGAGGCGGAGCTGGTGTAGCTGCGGACCAGATCGGTCAGCACATCTACAGGCAGCACGCTTTCACCGCGGCTTTCGTGTTCTGCAATGATTTGAAGAAGATACTGACGGGTCAGATCATCGCCGGACTTGAGGTCGACAATCTGCACCTCGCGTCCGTCACGGATGAACGTCGCGATATCTTCGAGCGTAACGTAGTCGCTGGTTTCGGTGTTGTACAAACGACGGCTTGCGTAACGCTTGATAAGCAGCGGCTTTTCTGTGTCGACCACGGAACCCTCCCAACGTGTGCGGCAATGCAGAAAGCGTAGGGGGGAATTCTTTAAAAGGAAAGCAAAAGAAAAAGGCGAGCTGTGAACAGCTCGCCTTCTTGGGCCCGACCACAAGGGAGGAGGAAAGGTCGGGAGACCCGATTAGGCAGTTGCGGCTGCCTTCTTGGTGGTAGCAGCAGCCTGAGTGCTGGCCTTCTTGGCAGCAGCAGTCATTTCAGCCTGAGCTTTTTGTGCAGCGTTGGTCATGTCTTCCGACACCGACTTGCCAGCAGCCATCATCAGTTCGAGAGTTTCGGTCTGAACTTTCTTGGCGATTTCGGCGAATTCAGCCATGTGCTCGGCAGCCGATTCAGCCGAAGCCGAAGCGAAGTCGGTCATCGACTTTGCGTAGTCCGACGGATCTTCCTTAACCGCGGTGACGTCAGCCATCTTGGTCAGGGTCTCGTGGGTCCACTTGGCCGACAGTTCGGTCGACTTGTGAGCAGCTTCGATAGCGACAGCCGACATCTTTTCAGCAAGAGCGGTCTGGCTCTTGATAGCAGCTTCCATCGACTTGGTGTCCATCGGGAAAGCACCCATCATGTCTTTGAAGTAGGCGGTAAAATCGTTGGTCATGTCTCTACCCTTTAACTTGGTGTTCTGCGGTGGTCGCCGCGTTGATCATCTTGTCTAAGAGTATGGTTGCTGCACCGCAGCATTTCAAGGATTTTTCTGCGGTGCAGCAATTAATTTTCTGCACCGCAGTCATTACAATGACTTAGAGCATACGTTCTAAAGCTCGGGATGTTCCCTCACGTAAGTGCCGGGAGCATCGCCCAGCAATTTACGGCCCGAATCGCCGGGGTGGCGGGCGTCGATCAGCTTGCCGGACTTGGATGCCAGCCACTCTCCCCAACGGGGCCACCACGTGCCGGAGTGCTTCTCCGCACCGGCTTTCCAGTCCTCGGGCGACAGGGACAGGTCGTCGTTCGTCCAGTGTCCGTATTTGCCTTTGGAGGGGGGATTCACGATGCCAGCGATGTGGCCGCTTTCGGAAAGGATGAATGTCTTGTCCTTCGACCCCATCTTCTGGACGCCCTGATAGGACGCCTTCCAAGCGGCGATATGGTCGGTGTCGCAAGCGATGGCGCAGAGCGGCACGTCGACCTCGGCGAGCTTCACCAGATGGTCGGCGACCTCGAACCCGTCGCGGGCAAACTGGTTTTTCTGGCAGAGCCCGCGGAGGTACTCGACCGCCATCTTGGCGGGCAGGTTCGTGCCGTCACCGTTCCAGAACAGCAGGTCGAACGCGGGCGGCGCTTCGCCCATCATATAGGACTTGATCGCAGGGCCGTAGATCAGATCGCGCGACCGCAGATAGCTGAAGGTCCGCGACATGTAGAAGCTTTCGAGCACGCCTTTCGACATCGACTCTTCCTCGATGCCGTCTACGAAGTCGTCCGTGAGGAACACGCCGAATTCGCCCTGATCCTCGAAGTCGGTCAGCGTGGTAAAGAACGTCGCCGAATTGACCGACTTGTCCTTCTCCTGCTTCATCAACGCCAGCGTCAGCGACAGCGTGGTGCCTGCGATACAGTAGCCGATCGTGTTGACCTTCTTGACGTCGCAGATGTCCTTTACCTGATCGATCGCAGTGAGGTAGCCGTCCTGCACATAGTCGGACATGCCGGTGTCGCGGTAGCTGGCATCGGGGTTCTTCCACGACACCACAAACAGCGTGAAGCCCTGATCGACGATCCATTTGACCAGCGAGTTCTTGGGCTTGAGGTCGAGGATATAGAAACGATTAATCCACGGCGGAAAGATCAGCAGCGGCGTGGTGTGAACCTGCTCGGTCGTCGGGCTGTACTGGATCAGTTCAAACAGATGGTTCTGAAAAACGACTTTGCCTTCGGACGCGCCGATATTCTCGCCCACTTGGAACGCGGTGCCATCGGCCAGCGACACGACCAACTCGCCGTTGTTGGCTTCCAGATCGCGCACAAGGTTCTCGAGCCCGTCAACGAGGCTCTGCCCTTCCGTCTCCAGCGCCTTTTGCAGCGCGTCGGGGTTGGTCGGCAGGAAATTCGTCGGACACATCATGTCCACGATCTGCGCGCTGAAATAGCGAAGGCGCTGACGCTCGACCTCGTCCAGCCCGTCAATTTCGTCCACGGCGGTGGTAATCGCCTGTGCCTGAATCTGGTACTGCTGCTTGATGAAGTTGAAATAGGGGTGCGATTTCCACAGCGGGTTCGAGAAGCGGCGGTCATCCGGAAGGCTGTCCAGCGGCGCTTCGAACGTGCCTTTGGCGAACGCCTGCTGCGCTTCGATATAGTGATGCAGCGCCTTGCCCCAGTAGGACACCTGCTGTTCGAAAACCTTGGCCGGATCCTTCACCGCGTCGGCCCAATAGTTCACAGCGGCCTTGAAATACAGCTCCTGCCCCGGTCCCTGTAAAGACTGCGGAACGTGTCTTTTAGTCGCAAACGCTTTTCCGATGCGGGCCGTAAGCTCTTCAATTCGCGCCATATTCGCTTCGAGCTTCGCGAGTTCCGCCTTGCCAACACTGTCTTCGGTCAAATCATCAGTTGTCACGGGCAACTCCTCACCTTACCTTTGCACATGCAGCATGTGACTTCCGTCATAAGTGAATGCTGCGCTTGAGCCCCCGTGCGACATGGAGACGTCAACATGAAGTATATGTACACCTACGACTTTATGGAAAGCGTGCGAAACACAAATCAATGGCTTGGTGCATCTGCGCGCGCATTTGCCGCCTACCCTGCGATGGCGATGACCGCAAATCCGCTTGTCGAATGGCTCGGCGCATGGGGCGAAGTGACCGAACGTTCGTTCGAACGCATGGTTGCCAAGCCTGACTGGGGCATCCCCTCGATCGCGAGCAACGACGACCACCGCGACCACCTCGTCACGGTCGAAACGATCCTTAGCCGCCCGTTCGGTGATCTCATCCACTTCAAAGTCCATAACCGCAAACCGAAAAAGCGCCGCGTTCTGCTCGTCGCCCCGATGTCGGGCCACTATGCCACGCTGCTGCGCAAGACGGTGATCAGTCTGCTGCCCGATTGTGAAGTCTACATTACAGACTGGCACAACGCCCGCGACATTCCCGTAAGCGAAGGCAAATTCGACGTCGAGGATTACACCCTCTACCTCGTCGACTTCATGAAAAAACTCGGCAGCGACCTGCACGTCATCGCAGTGTGCCAACCCGCACCTCTGACGCTCGCCGCCACCGCCTATCTGGCAGAGCTTGATCCGGCAGCGCAGCCGCGCTCACTGACGCTGATCGGCGGCCCCATCGACCCCGAAGCGAACCACACCGAAGTCACCGACTTTGGCCGCTCGGTCACCATGGGCCAGCTCGAACAAACCATGATCCAACGCGTCGGCATGAAATACCGCGGCGTCGGCCGCAAGGTCTATCCGGGCCTGCTGCAGCTGACGTCGTTTATCTCGATGAACGCAGCTACCCACGCCAAAGCGTTTCAGGACCAGATCTTCCGCGTCGCCAAAGGCGAAGCCAGCGACCATGACAAGCACAACGTCTTCTATGACGAATACCTTGCTGTCATGGACATGACCGCCGAATTCTACCTCTCGACGGTCGAGCGCGTCTTCAAAGGCCGCGAGATCGCTCAGAACGAATTCACCGTAGATGGCCACACCATCGACATCGGCAAGATCACCACCGTCGCGGTGAAAACCGTCGAAGGCGAGAAAGACGACATCTCGGCGCCTGGCCAGTGCAAAGCCGCGCTCGACCTCCTCACCGGCCTACCGGAAGAGAAGAAAGCATGGCACGTCGAGCCCGGCGCCGGTCACTACGGCATCTTTGCAGGCGGCAGCTGGCGGAACAACATCCGCCCGCTCGTCCTCAATTTCATCGACGCGAACTCGGAACCGACTGCCCGTCCGAAACCGTCTGTCGTCGCGGTCTAA
Organism: Marivivens donghaensis; assembly: GCF_011806565.1. Taxonomy (GTDB): domain Bacteria; phylum Pseudomonadota; class Alphaproteobacteria; order Rhodobacterales; family Rhodobacteraceae; genus Marivivens; species Marivivens donghaensis_A. The sequence continues at coordinate 248,636 of NZ_JAATOP010000004.1, read as the reverse complement.
CCTCAGCTTCACGCTGACAAAAATACCTCGGGGTGAATGGCCGCAGGCCAGAGGGGCAGAGCCCCTCCCCGTCCCTCACACTTTCCGAACGCCGCTCACGATGGCAGGTGCCTGCCTTGTCAGCGCATCGTCGGTCAGCGCGTGAACCATGAACTTCGCGAAATCCACACGCCGCGTGATATTCGCAGCCAGCAGCGGATCGCCTACGTGCTCCGCCCAGACAGGCAGCCCCTCGCTCGGTCCTTCCTCCAGATTTGACCCGCGCACAACCGTCCAATCACGGTCCGACGCAAAGATCATATCCGTCGCCCGCACCTGATCGTCGAGGTCCGCAGCCCGCAGCCACTTCGCCACCCTGCCGAACACCGCGACGATCATCTTCAGTTTGAACGAATAGACGTCCTGCCCGTCGCGACTGATGTGCCAACCGCAGGAAAACACCAGCCGCGCATCCGGCTCCGCGTTCTCCAGCACCGCCCGCGCGGTGCCCGAGGCATAGTCTTTGACGCCCCAAGGCACGAGCACCGTCAGCACCCCGTCACAGCTCTTCACCGCTTCCGCGACAACTTCCGCATCGTCCGTGCGGGCGGGAAACAGCGTGATGCGGCCCGCCAGATCGGCCAGCTTGCCCACACTTTCGGGCCGACAAACCCCGCGCACTTCATACCCGCGATCCAGCGCCTCCCGCGCCATGTAGCGGCCGAGCTTTCCCGAAATTCCAATAATACAAACACGTTTCATAGCCACGTTCCTCACACTGTCCGCTGACCGCGGATGACAAGCCAAAGTGCAAACCCGACCTCGGCAAGACTCACCAGCGCAAGCAGCACACCTGTCACCAGTGCCAGCCCGCCCGCATCAGGCCAGACAAACGCGCTTAGGCTGTCACACAGGTACCCCGCTGAGCCCGCAATCATCAGGTAGCCGAGCAGACGCGGAAACCGCTGCGACTGTGCAACTAGCCAACCCAGCACCATCAGGTGCAGCGTGAAGAAAACCTGCCAGACCCAGACACCTGCGTCGTGCACATAAAGGAGCGCAGTCGCCACCTCGGCCCGGACCTCATTGGCCAAACTCGGGAGCAAGCTCCCCTCGGCCACGCCCAGCGCCGCGACGCTGAAAAACAGCATCCCCGCCATCACGCCGACCATGCTCAGCCGTGCGAGTGCCGCCGCGAAAGACAGTGTGGCGTTCACCGGTTTGAAAATGAAATACAGCATCGCTGTGCACATGACCTCGGCCACCAGAATGGCGACCTCACCGCCCACCCCCGCAAAGAACAGCCCGCGCCGCTCCACAAGGTTCACCATCGTGGCACCCGCATCGCCCGCGACCTGCAACTGCGACGGAACCCAGAGGATCGCAAAGCCGCCAAACACCGCGATCAAAAGGTAGAATATGCCCGTCAGCCGCGCATAGGGCTTGGACAAAGGATCAGAAAAAACAGCCATCTCGGCCTCCGCTTTCAGGCAAACCTCCTCCGTAGCGAGCCGCGAAAGCGGCTCGCTCAAAGCATCGGTTCGCTGGTTGATGTGCCGATCATCCTCGGCTCTGCGGATGTTCTACCCGCAACGATATCTCAATAAAATTGACTGTTTTTGCCTGAGTGGTATACGAATTTGCATGGATTGGAGATCGATCAACTTCGACTGGAACCGCGCCCGCGCTTTCCTCGTGACCGCAGAGGAAGGCTCGCTTTCCGCCGCCGCACGCGCCCTCGGCCTGACCCAGCCCACCCTAGGCAGACAGGTAGACGCGCTCGAGCAGGAACTCGGCGTGATGCTCTTTGAACGCATCGGCCGCGGCCTTCGCCTGACGCCTGCGGGACATGAACTCATGGACGCCGCCCGCCAGATGGGCGAAGCCGCCAGCCGCCTTTCGCTGTCCGCCGTAAGCCAGAGCGAAGCGATGGAGGGAGAGGTTCTCATTGCCTGCTCCGACGTCTACGGTGCCCTGATCATGCCGCAGATCGTGGCACAACTCCGCGCGGCCGAGCCCCGCATCACCATCCGTCTTGTCGTCTCGAACTCCGCCTCGGACCTCCTCCGCCGCGAAGCCGACATCGCCCTGCGCAACTTCCGCCCCGAAGAGCCGAACCTCGTTGCCCGCAAACTCCGCGACACCTGCGCCCGCCTCTATGCAAGGCCCGATTACCTGCGCTCGATCGGCAATCCCGAGACCCAGGCCGACCTCTCCCGCGCGAGCTTCATCGCTCCCGATGATCCGGCCATGATCGCACGCTCCCTCGCCGATTTCGGCTTCGATCTGAACGAGGCGAACTTTCCCATCGTCACCGACAACTTCCTTGTCATGTGGGAACATGTGAAACAGGGCTTGGGCATCGGCTTCATCGACGAACAGATCGGCAATGCCGAGCCCAAAGTCACCGAAGCCCTCCCCGCCATGCGACCCATCGCCTACCCCATCTGGCTCGTCGCCCACCGCGAGATCTACCAGAACCGCCGCCTGCGCTTCGTTTACGACTTCCTTGCAGAAGCGCTCCGTCACCCGCTTCATTCTGACGAAAATACCTCGGGGTGAATGGCCGCAGGCCAGAGGGGCAGCGCCCCTCCCGCGACCTATCAGCCCGATAAACCTTGCCCCCAAAGCCCCTTTCGGCCCACAACTCCGCCCATGCGCTACCTTTCGGTCATTCTGTCACTGGTCTTCATCGGGCTCGTCTCGCTGGGGGCAGCCCTCGTGGCGCATCAGTATTTCCAAGGTCAGGAACTGGAGAAAGCTCGCGGCCGCCTGTCGCTCTATCGCGCGTCGGTGAATGCCGAACTTGACCGGTTTTCCCACCTGACGCACATCCTTGCCAAGGACCCGTTTGTCGTCAGCAGCCTTCTCAACGGCAACACGACCATCGTCGACAGCCGGTTCGAGGACTTCGCAAATCAATCCGGCCTCGATGCGATCTACCTGATCAACCCGCAGGGCCTAACCATCGCCGCCTCGAACCACGCCCTACCGTCGAGCTTTATCGGTGAGGATTACTCCTTCCGCCCCTACTTTCAGGACGCGCTCGACGGCAAACAGGGCCGGTTTTACGCCATCGGCGCGACGACCGGACAACCGGGGTATTTCATTGCCGATCCGGTCCTCGCCACAGGGGGCCGCGTGCTTGGCGTGGTCGTGATCAAGATCAACTTCGGCGCGCTTGAGGAAAGCTGGCGAAGCTCGGGCGAGACGGTTTTCATGGCCAATGAGGACGGTGTGATCCTGCTCGCGTCCGACCGCGACTACCTCTACCGCACGAGCGAACCGCTCAGCGCTTCGCAGCGGAATGTGATCCTGTTTTCCCGCCAGTTTCCCAATCAGCCGCTGGAGCCGCTGGGCTGGTCACTCTCGGGCAACACGGCAAAACTTTCGGGGCGCGATTGGCTACATCTCAGCGCCAGTGCCGCGCCGCACAATTGGCAGATCCATTATTTCATGGCGGATGAACGCTCCTCTGCCCTCGCGTGGCTGACGGCCGCGGCTGTGGTGATCATCCTCGGCTCGATCCTCATTGCCTTCCAGATCCAGCGCACGCGGCGTATCGGCACGGCGCTGAGGCGATCCGAGGAAGAGGAAGCCAAGCTCCGCCTCGCAAACGAACGCCTTGCACAGGAGATCGTGGATCGCAGAACGGCAGAGCGCCGCCTGAGCCGCACGCAGAACGAACTGGAGCGCGCCAGTCGTCTGGCCGCGCTGGGTCGCCTCGCCGCGTCGGTGACGCACGAGCTTGGCCAGCCCATCGCCGCGATGCGCAATCATGTCGCTGCGGCAGAGCTCGGGCCAAGCGGGCCGAGCCGCCTCACGGGCAGCATCGGCAGTCTGATCGACCGGATGGAAGGCATCACGCGGCAACTCAAATTCTTCGCCCGCTCCGACGCCGATGATTTCGCGGAGTTCGACCTTGTGACCGCGATGGATGCGTCGCTTGCCTTGGTCGCACCGAATATCGAAACGACGGGCACGGTAATCACCTTCGACCGCCCCGATGGTCCCGTCATGATCCGCGGCAGCAAACTGCGCGTCGAACAGGTCATGACTAACGTGCTGCGCAACGCCATCGATGCAGTTGAGGATACCGAACAGCCGAGCGTCAGCATTCGCATCGGCAGCGATCCGTCACCTTGGTTCGAGGTGCAGGACAATGGGCACGGCCTTGGTGACGCGACCCTCGCCGACCTTCAGGAGCCGTTTGTGACCACCCGCGAAAGCGGACGCGGCATGGGCCTCGGCCTCGCGATTTCGTCCAGCATCGTCAAGGATCACGAAGGCACCATGCAGGCGTCGAATATCGAAGACGGCGGCGCGCTCTTCCGTGTGACCTTCCCAGCCCCGAATGCGAACGAACGAGGTGACGCATGATCTCCGGCCAGCCCTTCCGCATCATCGTGGTGGACGACGACAAAGCCATGCGCCTGTCGCTGGTCGAACTGCTAGAGGCCGCAGGCTGGGAGGTCAGCGCCTTGGCCCGCGCCGAAAAGACCCAAGACCTCGCGGCAGACTTCATGCCCGATGTCATCCTGTCGGACGTGCGAATGCCGGGGATGACAGGGACCGAGCTCTTGGCTTCGCTCGACAAATCCACCTCGCCGCCTGTGGTTCTGATCTCTGCCCACGGCGACATCCCGATGGCGGTTAATGCGATGCAGAGCGGCGCGTATAGCTTTGTCGAAAAGCCCTACGAGCCGCGCCGCCTGCTGACAATCCTGCGCCACGCGGCAGAGCAGAACCGGATGCAGAAGACCAACGAGCGCCTGCAAGAACGGCTGATCCAGCTGTCCGGCCTTGATCGCCTGCTCCTCGGACAGACGGAGGCCGTGCGGAACCTGCGCACCGATATCATTGACTTTGCCACGCTCGACACGCCGATCATGGTGCAGGGTGAAACGGGCACGGGGAAGGAGCTCGTGGCCCGCGCGCTGCATGACCTCGGCCCTGATCCCGCTGCGCCATTCCTTGCGCTGAACTGCGCGGCACTGTCGCCCGACACGTTCGAAGTCGAGATGTTCGGCAAGCACGGCGAAAGCGACGGGCGTTTGCTGGCGGCGTCGGGCGGGACGCTTTTCCTTGATGAAATTTGCTCCGCTCCGCTGGCCGTGCAGGCCAAGCTTTTGCGGATTATCGAGGACAAACAGGTGCTTCCCATCGGCGGCACCGAACCTGTGCCCGTCAATCTGCGGTTCCTGTCTGCCACGAACGAGGACGTGGATCAGGCGGTCAGCGACGGGCGGCTACGGCAGGATCTTCTGTTCCGTCTGAACACGGTTGTGCTGAACATCCCCGCCCTGCGGAACCGCCGTGACGACGTCATGTTACTGGCCGCGCATTTCCTCGATGAATTCGCGAGCGTCTACGAGATCGACCGCCAAGCGCTGTCGAACGAGGACACCGCCGCCCTGCTCGCGCACGACTGGCCGGGCAATGTGCGCGAATTGCGCAACGTCTGCGAACGGCGCATCCTTCTGGCGCGGCGCGGGGGCGGTTCGATCGCCGAGGCGCTGCGCACCGATCAACTGGATGACGTGCCCGAAACCCTGCGCGAAGCCGTCGCCGCATTCGAACGCGAGCTGATCGGAAAAGCCATCAAAGCCCACAAGGGCCGCATGGACGCGGCGGCCGAAGCTCTCGGTATCGGGAGGCGCACCCTCAACGAGAAAATCGTGAAGCTGGGGCTGAACAAAGACGCGCTTTTGTAGCCTGCGGAAATCCGCAGGGCAGCGTCCGATCAATGGGCGAAATCCCTCATAGGGCGATCACGAAAAAAAGAGCAGACTACTCCCGAGGAAACAAAAATCTCTGGGAGGAGATCATGACCAAATTTCTGACCCGCGGTGCCATCGCGGCGCTCGCCGTTGCTTTCGCGTCCGAAGGCATGGCCACCGAATGGAACGTCTCGCTCTGGGGTAAGCGCCGTGCGTTCACCGAACACGTCGAGAAGCTGGCCGAACTCGTTTCGGAAAAAACCGGCGGCGAGTTCACCCTGAACATCTCCTACGGCGGTCTGTCGAAGAACACCGAAAACCTCGACGGCATCGAAATCGGCGCGTTCGAGATGGCGCAGTTCTGCGCGGGCTACCACCCCGACAAGAACCCGTCGATCACCGTGATGGAACTGCCGTTCCTCGGTATCTCGTCGCTCGAGCAAGAGCGCGATATTTCGATGGCCGTCTACGAACATCCGGCGGTTGCTGCCGACCTCGCACGTTGGAACGCCAAGCTGCTGATGCCGTCGCCCCTGCCGCAGTACAACCTTGCTGGCGTCGGCGATGTCCCGTCGAGCATCGACAACTTTGACGGCCTGACCGTTCGTGCCACGGGCGGTATCGGTGCGGCTCTGGGCGCTGTCGGCGCTGTTCCGACTTCCATGTCGGCCACCGAAGTGCGTCAGGCCATGGACAGCGGCGTGATCCGCGCGGCCTCCTTTGCGCCGCACGCCCACATGTCCTTCGGCACGATCGAGAACGCGACTTGGTGGACCAGCAACCTCAACCCTGGCGCGGTGAACTGCCCTGTGGTCGTGAACATCGACGCCTATGAGGCACTGACCGACGACGAGCGTGCGGCGCTGGATGGCTCGGTCGAAGAGGCACTCGATTACTACATCGAGTATTACGAGAACGAGACCATGGCCAAGTGGTGGCCGCTGCTCGAAGAAAAGGGCGTCGAACAGGTTTCATTCTCCGATGACGAGATCGCGGCGTTCCGCGAAGCTGCTGCCGGACCGGCTGCCGACGCATGGATCGAAGAGAACAACGCACGCGGTCTGCCTGCGCAGGAACTCTACGACCTCGTTTCGGGAATGGTAGCCGAAGGGCAGTAACCCACTCACGAACGCAGCTTTCCCCGTGCCGCCATTCGCAGCGCGGGGTTCAGCCTATGGAAAGGACCGCGCCATGGCCGGATCTGCCTCGGTTCTGGAAGACGACAGCATACTCAGCCGTCTGGACCGGAACTTCTACAAACTCGAAAAACTGCTCGCGCTCGTTAGTGGCCTGACCGTGTTCGGCCTGATGCTGCTGGCGGTGTTTTCGGTCTCGTCGCGTAATTTCTTCAACGACCCCCTGCCCGGATATGTGGACTGGATCCAGCAGGCGATGCCGCTGATCGCGTTCATGGGCATCTCGTTCACGCAGCGCGATGGCGGCCATATCCGCATGGATATGCTGGTCGGCAGGCTATCGGGCCGCCCGCTGTTCATTGCGGAATGGATCACCACGTTTGCGATCCTTGTCCTCATGGTCCTGCTGGTCTGGGGCTCCTACGCGCACTTCCAGCGCAGCTTTGACATGTCGATGCCGCTGTGGAGCCGTGACAGCACGATGGACATCGGCCTGCCGATCTGGCCCGCCAAACTGCTCGCGCCGGTCGCATTTTCGGTGCTGTGCGTGCGGCTCGTGCTGCAACTCGCATCCTACACCAAAGCGATCATCACGGGCGAAACCGAGCCGGTGGCCGTGCCTCTGCCGGTCGACGTCGCAACCCAAGCTGCACAAGAGGCCGAACAGGTCTCTGGTCACGACTAAGGAGACCGGACATGGAAAGTATTGAAATCGGTCTCGTGGTCTCTGCCGGACTTTTGGTCATGGTCATCCTCGGGATGCGCGTTGCATTCGCGGCGGGCCTCGCAGGTCTGACCGGCCTGATCTGGATTTTCTGGGCGAAGAAGGGCTATGACCCCGCGCAATTCATGTGGGCCTTGGAGGTCGCCGTGAAAACCGGCGGTCAGGTGCCTCATTCGAAGGTCGCGAGCCAAGCGCTGAGCCTCATCCCGACGTTCATCCTCATCGGCTACCTCGCCTATTACGCGGGACTGACCAAGGCGCTGTTTACCGCCGCAAAGCGCTGGATCGCGTGGGTGCCGGGCGGCATGGCGGTTGCGACCGTCTTTGCGACCGCAGGCTTCGCGGCAGTGTCGGGCGCGTCCATCGCGACCTCCGCTGTTTTCGCCCGCATCGCGATCCCCGAAATGCTGGAGGTCGGCTACAACAAACGCTTCGCGGCAGGTGTCGTGGCGGCAGGCGGCACGCTTGCATCGCTGATCCCGCCCTCCGCGATCCTCGTGATCTACGCGATCATCGTGGAACAGGACGTGGGCAAGCTGCTGCTGGCAGGCTTCATCCCCGGTGTCTTTTCGGCCATCGTCTACGCGCTGCTGATCATCGGCATGGCCATGACGATCAAAGGTTTCGGCCCGTCGGTTGGCGGTTTTACGTGGAAAGAGCGCTTTGCCGCCCTGCCCCCCGCCGCACCAATCCTGATCGTCGTTCTGACCATCGTGCTCTTCGTCTACAACCCGTTCGGCGGAGAGGCTTGGGGCACCCCGACCGAAGGCGGCGCGATCGGTGCGTTCGTGGTGTTCCTCATGGCGCTCTACAACGGAATGCGTTGGGGCGAGTTCAAAGGCGCGCTGCTGGAAACCGCAAAGCTCGCGGTGATGATCTTCACTATCATCTGGGGCGTGCTGATCTACGTCCGCTTCCTCGGCTTCGCCGACCTGCCGGGTGCGTTTTCGGACTGGCTGACCTCGCTGGAGATGTCGCCGATGCTGATCCTTGTGTGCATCCTGTTGGCCTATGCTGTGCTCGGCATGTTCATGGACGCCATCGGCATGATGCTCCTGACCCTCCCCGTCGTTTATCCCGCTGTCATGGCGCTCAACGGCGGAGAGATGGTGTCGGCAGCAGACAGCACCTTCGGCATGTCGGGCCCGATGTGCGCGATCTGGTTCGGCATCCTCGTGGTGAAAATGGCGGAGTTCTGCCTGATCACACCGCCCATCGGACTGAACTGCTTCGTGGTGGCCGGTGTGCGCGATGACCTGACCGTGCAGGACGTGTTCCGCGGCGTGACCCCGTTCTTCGTCGCGGACGGCATTACCATCGCCCTGCTCGTCGCCTTCCCGTCGATTGTGCTCTGGCTGCCCAGCTTGGCCTGACGGTGAGGTAAATTGCGCAAAACCTGCGCGGGACATTGAACTGCGACGCCGGAGTGGTCTAATGGGCGACATGAGCAACGAGACCCCGGAAGGCGACCGCATCGCCAAAGTTCTGTCCCGCGTAGGCGTCGCCTCGCGCCGCGAAGCCGAACGCATGATTGCGGAAGGCCGCGTGAAGGTGAATGGCAAGGTCATCGAGAGCCCCGCTCTCAACGTGACCGACAAAGACCGCGTGATGATTGATGACGCGCCGATGGCTGCTGCGGAACCCGCGCGCCTTTGGCTGTATCACAAGCCCTCCGGTCTCGTGACCACCGAACGCGACGAGAAAGACCGCCCGACGGTCTTCTCTGCCCTTCCCGAAGACATGCCGCGCGTGATGAGCATTGGCCGCCTCGACCTCAATTCCGAGGGTCTGCTGCTGCTGACCAACGATGGCGAGTTGAAGCGCCGTCTGGAACTGCCGTCGACAGGTTGGCTCCGCCGCTACCGCGTCCGCGTCAAGGGCGAGGCGAGCAAGCTGGACCTCGACCGTTTGCGTGCTGGTATCGACGTCGAAGGCGTCAAGTACCAGCCAATGCAGGTGCAGTTCGACCGCCAGCAGGGCGCGAATGCGTGGCTCACCATTTCGATCCGCGAAGGCAAGAACCGCGAAATCCGCCGCGCGATGGAAGCCATCGGCGCGGTCGTGAACCGCCTGATCCGCGTCTCCTACGGTCCGTTCCAAATCGGCAACCTCAAGGCTGGCGAAGTCGAAGAGATCAAGCGCCGCGTCCTGCGCGACCAGCTTGGCCTCGACGGTGACATGCAGCCGCTCGAAGAGCCGAAGAAAAAGCCCGTCCGCACCCGCCGCAACGAAGACGCCCACCCCAAGGGCCGGATCGCTGGCGGCCGGACCGTCGGCGGCAAATCGGCGGCGAAGTCTGGCAGTAAGCCCGCTGGCGGCAAGACTTTCAGCAGCAAACCGACTGACGGGCGCCCCGCAGGCGGCAAGACCTTCGGCAGCAAACCAACCGACGGTCGCCCCGCAGGTGGCAAAACCTTCGGCAGCAAGGCACCGGGCCGCAAGCCCTTCGGGTCGCGCGATGACGCAGGCCCCGCAAAGGGCCCGCGCAAGTTCACGCCGAAAAAGCCGCGCTAAGGCTTGCCAGACGCCCCCGTGCGGCCCATCCTGAACCCAGCGGTGGGCGCGCAGGGGCAGCATTTCCATGCCTTTACCTTGTTTGGGAGTGCCGAGCGCTTAAATGCGATCTGACACTTTATAACGAGGGACCGGATGCCTGATCCCGTTCGCCATATTGCTTACGGCCTGCTTATTTTTCTGCTCTTCGGCACCGTTGTCGGTTTCGTCGGAGGCATGTGATGGCGCAGCGCTATGGCGGCAAATACAGCCCCGATCCGCAGTCCCGCGACAATGTCAGCCCGTTTGAAAACCGCAAGGTCGATCCTGCCGGCGCACGCTCCAATGTGATGTTCGTGCCTGCGGGCTTGCTCGCGTTCTTTTCGGTCAAAGGCGGTGCAACTGCGCTGGCATTCGGGCTGCCTTCTGCGGCGGTGCTGGCGCTCGGCGCGTGGCTGCTGCGAGACGGCCTGCGCGCCGAAGCGGCCTATAACGCCCGCTCTATTGCCAAGCGCCCCGCCCTTCCTCGCAAGATCCTCGCCGGAGTTCTGACAGGCCTCGGCATTGCAGGGGCCGCGCTCAGCCATGGCTCCCCTTCTGTGGCTGCGGCGATCTTTGGCATTGCAGGGACTGCCCTGCACCTCGCCGCGTTCGGCGTTGATCCGTTGAAGGACAAGCGCACCGAAGGCGTGGATGATTTTCAAGCCAGCCGCGTGAACCGTGTCGTTGATGAGGCCGAGGTTTACCTCGCCGATATGCGCAGGACGATCGAAACGCTGAACGACCGCCGCCTCGACGGGCGGGTGGCTGCGTTCCAGTTTGAAGCGCAGCGGATGATAGACACCGTGCAAAGCGATCCGCGCGATCTGACTGGCGCCCGCAAGTACCTTGGCGTTTATCTGATGGGTGCACGCGATGCGTCGCTGAAATTCGCGGAGCATTATAGCAAAAGCCATGACGGGAATTCACGCGCCGAATACGAGGCGCTACTCTCGGACCTGCAAACCAATTTTTCTGCCATGACCGGCAAACTGCGCGAGAACAACCGCCTCGATATGGATATCGAGATCAAGGTTTTGCGTGACCGTTTACAACGCGAGGGCGTCAGGCCCGATTAACAGGAGAATACGATGTCCGAGAACGTCCGCGCAAAGGCCGAAGCCACCTTGGCCGAAGTGCAAAAAGTGACAGCCGCCGTCCTGCCTGAGCCCAATGCCGTCACCGTATCGCTCGATCAGGCGGACCAGCCGACGACCGACGAAATCTCGCGCCGCATGGCCGAAATCGACATCACGGACACCAACTCCATTGTGCGGTTCGGCAGCCGCGCGCAGGCCGAGCTTCAGCAGATTTCGCAAGCCATGCTGAGCGGCGTCAAGAACCAAGAGGTCGGCCCCGCGGGCAATTCCCTGCGCGAAATCGTGTCCACCATCCGCGGATTTTCCGTCAGCGAACTGGACCCCAACCGCAAGCCGTCCTTCTGGGAGCGTCTGATGGGCAAGGCCAAGCCGATGGCCAAGTTCGTCGCCAAATACGAGGAAGTGCAGGGCCAGATCGACCGTATCACCAGCGACCTGCTCCGCCACGAGCACGAGCTGATCAAGGACATCGAGAGCCTCGACCAGCTCTATATCAAGACGCTGGAATTCTACGACGAACTGGCGCTCTACATCGCGGCGGGCGAGGCAAAGCTGGCCGAGCTCGACAGCACCATTATCCCTACAAAGGATGCCGAAGTGCAGGCCGCATCAGAAGAAAACGGTGTCATGGTTGCGCAGGAGCTTCGCGATCTGCGTGCCGCCCGCGATGACCTCGAACGCCGTGTGCACGACCTGAAACTGACCCGTCAGGTGACAATGCAGTCGCTGCCGTCGATCCGTCTGGTGCAAGAGAACGACAAGTCTCTCGTGACCAAGATCAACTCGACGCTCGTCAACACTGTGCCGCTGTGGGAAACCCAACTGGCGCAGGCCGTGACCATCCAGCGATCCGCCGAAGCCGCCAGCGCCGTGCGCGAGGCGACCGATCTGACGAACGAATTGCTGACCTCGAACGCCAAGAACCTCCAACAGGCGAACGCCACTATCCGCACCGAAATGGAGCGCGGCGTCTTCGACATCGAAGCTGTCAAACTCGCCAATGCCACGCTCATCGCGACCATCGACGAGAGCCTCAGCATTGCCGACGAAGGCAAGCGGAAACGTGCCGCCGCTGAGGCAGATTTGCAAAAGATGGAACTCGAACTGAAATCGGCACTAGCATCCGCGAAGTCGAAAGCCGATGGTAGCAGGGCAAACGAAGGAACTTCGACGGGCGCCTGATGAATAGAACCACCGGACTCGCGGCAGTACTTGTCACCACACTGCTATCGAGCTGTACGAACCTGTCCCCCGACAGCGTGGCCGTACCGCGTGCCGCCGTGGCACGGAGTCCGGAGGTCGCCACCACCCAGCCGCAAACGGTATCGATCAGCACCCGCCCTGCATCGACCGCCAGCACCCAGCTTGCGACCTACTACCGCCGTCTGCAAAACGATCTGGTGAACCAGCATCTGATGCGCACGGACGGCGGCAGCGTGGATACGCCGTTCACCGATACGCAGTTGGCGACCGGGTTCATCGACGTGGCTCTGCACGACGAATACACCAGCGACGGCACCACCCTGCGGGCCCAAGCGACCGCAACCGCGCTACGCCGCTGGGAAAACCCGATCCGCATGGCGGTCGAATTCGGCGCGAATGTCGCTAGCGAAGACCAGTTCACCGACTACGCGATGGTGAACGACTACACCCGCCGCCTGTCGAGCCTGTCGGGCGTGCCGATCACCATGACGAACAGCCGCCCGAATTTCCACGTGCTGTTCCTTGACGAGGACGACCGCAAAGGTGCCGCCGCGCGCATCCGCGAACTGATACCCGGCATCGAACATTCCTCGCTCGACTATGCGCTGAACCTGCCCCGCGAACAGCTTTGCCTCGTGATCAGCACGTTCAAACCGGACGGCGTCACTTACAACAAGGCCCTCGCCATCATCCGCGCCGAACACCCGACGCTGATGAAGCAGGCTTGTGTTCACGAAGAACTTGCGCAGGGTATGGGGCTCACGAATGATAGTCCGCGTGCCCGTCCGTCTATTTTTAACGACGATGAAGAGTTCGCGTTACTAACAGGATACGATGAAATGCTACTTCGGATACTGTACGATTCACGCTTGAGGGTCGGCATGACCGCCGACGAGGCAGGCCCGATCGTCCGCCGGATAGCGAGTGAGCTTACTGGTAACGCGACCTGAGCAAGAGGAGCCTTTGGTATGGGCATTCTGGATTTTCTGTCCGGTCAATTTATTGACGTCATCGAGTGGACCGACGACACCCGCGACACGATGGTCTACCGCTTCGAGCGCTACGGCCACGAAATCAAGTACGGTGCCAAGCTCACGGTCCGCGAAGGTCAGGCCGCGATTTTCGTGCACGAAGGGCAGCTTGCCGATATCTTCCAGCCGGGTCTCTACCAGCTAGAGACGAACAACATGCCGGTGATGACTTCGCTCCAGCACTGGGACCACGGGTTCAAGTCGCCGTTCAAGAGCGAGATCTACTTCGTCAACACCACCCGCTTCGGCGACCAGAAGTGGGGCACCAAAAACCCCATCATGATGCGCGATCCGGAGTTCGGCCCCGTCCGCATCCGCGCCTTCGGCACCTATGCCATCAAAGTCGCCGATCCGGGCCTGTTCCTGCGCGAAATCGTTGGCACGGACGGCGAGTTTACCTCGGACGAGATCAGCTTCCAGATCCGCAACGTGATCGTTCAGGAATTCAGCCGCGCCATCGCGTCGAGCGAAATTCCCGTACTGGACATGGCCGCTAACACCAAGGATGTCGGCGATCTGGTCGCGAACGCCATCGCGCCGACGATTGCGCAATACGGCCTGTCGATCCCCGAATTCTATATTGAAAACATCAGCCTCCCCGAGGACGTGGAAAAAGCGCTCGACGCCCGCACATCGCGCGGCATCGCTGGTAACCTCGACGACCATATGAAGTGGCGCGCCGCCGAGGCCATGAACAACCCGAACTCCGCCGCAGGTAACGCGATGGGTCAGGGTATGGGCGCCGGCATGGGTATGGCGATGGGCATGAACATGGGACCGTGGGGTCCGATGGGCGGCCAGCAGCAGCCGCAAGCCGCCGCCCCCGCCGCTCCGCCGCCTCCGCCGGTTGAAACCGTCTGGCACATCGCGGAAAACGGCGCGACCACCGGCCCGTTCAGCCGCGCCGACCTTGGCCGTATGGCTGGCGGTGGACAGTTGACCCGCGAAACGCTCGTGTGGTCGGCGGGCATGTCCGGCTGGACCAAAGCAGGCGACATCGCGGAACTCGCTCAGCTGTTCACTGTGGCACCGCCCCCTCCGCCTCCGCCGCCCGCAGTCTGAAACGAGCCGAACGTCCGCGCATAACGGAGCGATCAGATGGTCGAAGAACAACACCGCTTCCCTTGCCCGAGCTGCGGCGCAGACATGCGTTTCGATCCGGGCCAGAACCGTCTGATCTGCGATTTCTGCGGTCATACCGAGGTCGTCGAAAAGGGCCTCGAGAAATACGCCGAACCGATCCGAGAGCTCGATTTCAATGCGGCCATGAGCGAACAGCTCCTGCCTCACGAGATCGAGGAGGTGCGGATCAGCCCCTGCCCCAATTGCGGTGCGCAGATCGAAATTCACGAAAAGGATCACGCAACCACCTGCCCGTTCTGCGCCACCCCCGTTGTGACCGACACAGGCTTGCATCGTCAGATCAAACCGCAAGGCCTGCTGCCGTTCTTACTGGACGAGCCGCAAGCGCACGCCGCTATGAACAAATGGATGGGCCGTCTCTGGTTCGCGCCGAGCGGTCTGACCGAATACGCCCGCAAGGGCCGCAAGATGAACGGCGTCTATGTGCCGTTCTGGACCTACGATGCCGACACACGCACCAAATACACGGGCCAGCGCGGCGATGACTACTACACCACAGAAACACGCACGGTGAACGGCAAGACCGAAACCTACCAGCAACGCCACACCCGCTGGAGCCATGCCTCGGGCCGCGTAAAGCGCTTCTTCGATGACGTTCTGATCCTTGCGTCGAACTCCCTGCCGCGCAAACACACCGACGCGCTGGAGCCGTGGGAGTTGAAGTCGCTCAAGCCCTACGACCCGAACTTCCTCGCCGGCTTCAACGCCGAGGGCTACCAGATCCAACTGGATGAGGGTTTCCAGAACGCCAAGAAGGTCATGGAACACCAGATCCGCCGCGATATCGAACGCGACATCGGCGGCGACCACCAGCGCATTAGCTCGATGGATACGGTGCACAGCGACATCACCTTCAAGCACGTCCTGCTGCCGATCTGGCTCGCGGCCTATCGCTACAAAGGCAAATCTTACCGCTTTGTCGTCAACGGACAGACCGGCAAGGTAAAAGGCGAGCGGCCCTATTCGGCGATCAAGATCGCCTTTGCGGTGCTCGTTGTCGCACTGGCCGTCGGTGGAGTCGCCTACTACGCCGAATACATGCAGTAACGCTTGACTGGCAGGTCGTTTCACGGCACCCACGGCGAAACCGTTATCGCTACCAGAAAGAGGCCAAAATGATCCTGTGCTGTGGTGAAGCCCTTATCGACATGCTGCCCCGCACTTCGACCGAAGGCGAGGCATGTTACGCCCCCTACGCAGGCGGCGCCGTCTTCAACACCGCGATTGCGCTTGGCCGTCTCGGCGCGCAGGTCGGCTTCTTTTCAGGCATTGCCCAAGACATGATGGGCGAGGTTCTGACCGACACGCTGAAGGCGTCCAAGGTCGACATCTCGAACGTCGTTCTGGCTGATCGTCCGTCGACAGTCGCGTTCGTCAAACTGGTCAACGGTCAAGCGACCTACGCGTTCTATGACGAAGGCACCGCTGGACGTCTGCTCGCCATCGAGGACCTGCCGAACGAAGTCACCGCTGATGCGATGTTCTTCGGCGGCATCTCCCTGCCCGTCGAGCCCTGCGGTGCGACTTACGAGGCGCTTTGCCTGCGCGAAGCCCCCAAGCGCGTCATCATGATGGACCCCAACATCCGCCCCGGATTCATTCGCGACGAAGCGGCCTACCGCGCCCGTATCGAGCGCATGACCGCAGCTTGCGACATCATCAAGCTGTCCGACGAGGACCTGAACTGGCTCGTCGGCGAAGGCGACCTGATTGAGAACGCCCGCAAGATCATCGCCAAGGGTCCGAAGCTGGTTTGCATCACCGAAGGCGCGAACGGCTCCTACGGAATCACCGCCGATAACGTCGTCTTCGTGCCTGCCAACAAGGTCGAAGTCATTGATACCGTCGGCGCCGGTGACACGTTCAACGCAGGTGTTCTGGCCTCGCTCCAGTCGGCTGGCAAGCTGTCGAAGGACGACATCGCGTCGCTGGATGAAGACACGATCAAGGCCGCATTGAGCCTCGGCAACCGCTCTGCCGCGATCACCGTCAGCCGCGCGGGTGCGAACCCGCCGTGGAGCAACGAACTGTGAGAGCACTTGTCCAGCGCGTTTCCGAAGCATCCGTAACAATCGACGGCGCAGTGGTCGGCGAGATCGGCCATGGCATGCTCGTTCTGGTCTGCGCCATGGAAGGCGACACCGACGAGCTTCCCGCCAAACTGGCTGCTAAGCTCTCGAAAATGCGTATCTTTCAGGATGAAGCAGGCAAGATGAACAAGTCGCTCGTCGACGTGGGCGGCAGCGCCCTCATCGTCAGCCAGTTCACCCTGTCCGCAGATACCTCGCGCGGCAACCGCCCCGGATTTTCCACTGCCGCCCGCCCCGCCGAGGGCGAGCGCCTTTACGAGATGTTCAAGGACGAGGTTGCTAAACTCGGCATCCAGGCCGCCTGCGGCCGCTTCGGCGCCGACATGCAGGTGTCCCTGATCAACGATGGCCCCGTCACCATCTGGACCGAGGTCTGAGCGCAGCCGCGCGCAATGCGAAAATAATATTTGCATTGCGCGCCGCTCTTCGGCTAACCAAACGCCATGACGATCCTGATGAACAAAACCATGACCACCAAAATGACCACCGCTTCGGCGGGGGTGCGTTTCGCGTGGTCGGATGTCACGATCTAAGCGAAACCAACCCCGCCGGAGCCGGACGGGGTTGAAAGCAAGATAATCACAGCGTTCCCCGTCCTCCTCCCGCCAGCCTGCCGGAGAGACCCATGAACGTACAGCAATCCATTCCACCCTTGCCAGTGATCGCCGTTGTCGGCGCAACCGGCGCTGTGGGTATCGAAATTATCAACTGCCTTGAAAGCCGCGATGTTCCGGTGGGCGAACTGCGTCTGCTCGCCTCGGCCCGCTCTGCCGGTCAGCACCTGCCCTTCCGTGGCAGCGATGTGCTGGTTCAGGAACTGACCGAGCGCAGCTTCGATGGCTGCAACATCGTGTTCTTCTCCGCAGGTGCTTCGGTGTCTCGCAAGTACGCTCCTCTGGCTGTCGCTGCGGGTGCAGTCGTGGTCGACAACTCGTCCGCGTTCCGCATGGACCCGAACGTTCCGCTGATCGTGCCCGAAGCCAACGGCGGCACCATCGCGCCTCACGCCGGCATAATCGCCAACCCCAACTGTGTCGCCGCAATCGCCACGACCGCGCTCGCACCGCTGCAACGCTGCTGGGCGATCACGCGCCTGAACATGGTCACCTATCAGAGCGCATCCGGCGCAGGTGCTGCCGCGATGGACGAGCTGCGACAAGCGACCGCCGCCGCCGTCAACGAAGAGCCGTTCGAGCAGCAGATCATGCCGCACCCGATGGCCTTCAACCTCTTCAGCCACAACGCCGAGATCGACCCCGAAACGGGCTACAATGGCGAAGAAACCAAGGTGATTGCCGAGACGCGCCGCATCCTCGGCCTGCCCCGTCTTCCTGTCGGCATCACCTGCGTTCGCGTGCCTGTGCTGCGCGCGCACTCCATCGCGCTGTCGGTCCGTTTCGACGGCTTCGTGTCGCCGGAATCCGTGCGTGACAAGCTGTCGAATGCGCCGGGTGTGCGGGTCGTCGATGACATCGAGAACAACCACTTTCCGATGCCTTGCGAGGCAAGCGGCATTGAAGATGTCCTTGTCGGCCGCATCCGCACCGATCTGATCGACCCCACGGGCCAGACCATCGCGATGTTCATTTCGGGCGACCAACTGCTGAAGGGCGCGGCGCTCAACGCGGTTCAGATTGCCGAGAACCTGCTGGCCCAACAGGTCACGTCGCAGGCCGCTTAAAGCCCCCGCAGGCGGCGCACGAACAGCGCCGCCGCAAAGAACACGACCGAGACCACGACGATAGATGGACCGGCGGGCGTGTCGGCTTGAAACGACAGGCCGATCCCGCCGACCGCACTGGCCGCACCGAAGCCGATAGAGGCAAAAGCCATCGCTTCGGGCGTGCGCGACAGGTTGCGGGCGGTCGCGGCGGGAACGATCAGCAGCGCGGTGATGAGTAGCGCTCCGATCACCTTGATGGCCACGGCGACCACGGCAGCAAGGAGTAGCGTCAGGATGATTTGTTGGCGCTTCGGATCGATGCCCGCAGCATAGGCCAGTTCTGGCGAGAGCGTCGCGGTCAGCATTCGCGACCACTGCCTCCATATAACAAGAGCCACTAGTGCAGCGCCGATCCAGATGACGGCGAGGTCGGTTTTGCCGACGATCAGCACGTCCCCGAACAGGTAGCTTTCAAGGTTGATGCGTGCGCTCGGCACCAAGGAAATCGCCACAAGGCCGGTCGCCAACGCTCCATGCGCCAGAACGCCAAGGATCGTGTCGACCGCGATCTGGCGGTTGGTCAGCGCAAAGATCGACAATGCCATCAGCAGCGCCACAGCGCTCACGCCGATCAGGGTGGAGAAGCCGAACGCGAGCGACAGCGCCACGCCGAGGATCGCCGCGTGCGCGGTCGCGTCCCCGAAGTACGCCATGCGGCGCCAGACGACGAAACAGCCCAGAAGGCTCGCCGCGACCGAGGCACCGACGCCCGCCAGAATGGCGCGGATGAGAAAATCGTCCAGCATCAGTGGTGGTGCCCTTCGTGGTGGTCGTGATCATGCGCGCAGTCGTGCGAATGGTCGTGGTCGTGACGGTAGAGCGCCAGCGCGCCGCCCGTCCCCGTGCCGAACAACTGGCGATACGCAGGCGCGGCAGAGACGACCTCGGGCGTGCCTTCGCAGCAGACGTGACCGTTCAGGCAAATGACGCGGTCGGAGGCGCTCATGACGACGTGCAACTCGTGGCTGACCATCAAAATAGCGCAGCCCATCTGGTTCCGGACGTCCTCGATCAGTCGGTAGAACGCCGCCTCGCCAGGTTGGTCGAGGCCCTGCGTGGCTTCGTCGAGCAACAGAATATCGGGCGCACCCAGCAGAGCGCGGGCCAGCAGGACACGTTGCAACTGCCCGCCCGACAGACCGTCGAGCTGACGTTTGATCAGCTCCGGCACGCCGGTGCGCTCCAGCGCGGCCTCTGCTTCCACATCGCTCACACGGCGCGGCAGGTCGAGGAAACGGCGCACGGTCATCGGCAGCGTTGCATCGACGTGGAGCTTTTGCGGCACATAGCCGATTCGCAGCCCGTGCTTGTGTTTGACCGACCCTGCGGAGGGTTTCGCCGCATTGATCAGTGCACGGAGTAGCGTCGACTTACCTGACCCGTTGGGGCCAACGATGGTGACGATCTCACCGCTGTCGATATCGAAATCTACGTTTTGCAGAACGGTTTGCGCGCCGTGGCGCACCGTCAGACCGCGAGCGGAAATCAGGCTCATTCGGAGTCCTTGCAGTTCTGGCAGATGCCCTCGGCCTCGATCACGGTCTTTTCGATAGTAAAGCCCGCCTGCTCCGCAGGCGCGCCGAACGTCTCGGGCATGTCGGCCTCGGCCACTGTGTTGCACGAGCGGCAGATCATGAAAGCGGGACTGTGCGTGGCGGCGGGGTGCGAGCAAGCGACAAAGGCGTTCAGCTTTTCGATCCGGTGGGCAAAGCCCTGCTCCACCAGAAAAGACAGCGCACGATAGGCCACGGGCGGCTTGGAGCCCAGCCCTTCGGCGTCCAGACGCGCGAGCACATCGTACGCACCCATCGCTGTATGCGCTTCGAGTAAAATCTCCAGCACACGCTTGCGGACGGGGGTGAATTGAACACCGCGCTCGCGGCATTGGTCGGCAGCCGTATCCAGCGCCGAGGTGATGCAATGGTGATGGTCGTGCGGAACGAAGCCGCTGATCTGTTCTGTCATTTGCGCACTTGTTATACTATAACACTGCCTTTATACCCACCGCTTGTCCGCAACACAAGAGGCCCAAGATGATTCGTATGTCCGCTGTTTTCGCCCTGCTCGCCACCACTGCCAGTGCTGATCCGCTGACGATTGTGACCGATATCGCGCCCGTGCGTTCGCTGGTCGAGGCCGTTGCGGGCACCAGTGCGGAGGTCGGCGTTCTGCTCCCGCCCGGTGCCAGCCCGCACGACTATGCCATGCGCCCGTCCGAGGCGCGGATGCTGACCAACGCGGACATCGTGTTCTGGGTCGGCGAAGGGCTAACGCCGTTCCTCGAAGCGCCCGTCGAGTCGCTGGCAGCCGATGCAACAAGCGTCGAATTCCTGCACGCGGAAGGGTGGGAACCGCTTCCAATGCGCGATTTCCATGACGAGGAAGAAGGCCACGACCACCATGATCACGGCGACCTCGACCCGCACGCGTGGCTGTCGCCGGACACCCTGATTGCTTGGGCCGGCATCGTCGCCGACACCCTTTCCGCGACCGATCCGGACAACGCAGAGACCTATCGCGACAACGCCGCCGCCTTTGTGACCGAGGTCGATGCCGCCAACGCAGAAGCCGCCGCATTGCTGGCAGACTTGAAGGACGGCAAATACGTCGTGTCCCACGACGGGTTCCAGTATTTCGAGGCCGCTTTCGACATGCCCTCGACCGGCATGATTGCGTTGTCCGATGCCTCGAACCCCGGCGCTGCGCACCTTGCCGCCCTTAAGGACCGCGTGGCGGAGGAAGGCGTGACGTGCATTCTGACCGACACCCAGACCAACCTCGGGTGGGCCGAACTGGTGGGCGAAGGACAGGATGTCAGCTTTGCCGTGGTAGATCCGCTCGGCGCGGCGCTGCCCGCTGACGGACATCAGGCAACTGCCATAATTCTGGACACGGCGAATGCCCTTTCCGCCTGTCTGAAAGGCTAGTCACGGGGCATTCGTATGACCTGCCCGCCGTTTTCTTGATGGTGAACCGTATACCTCGTTACACTTCGAGCAATGCGGGCAGGAGCACATGATGCACCAAGAAAAACAGGCCGAACGACGTATCCAGATCGAGACGGCAGCCTATGGCTTGCTGGCGCTCAAGGGATACAAGGCGACCTCGATGCTTGAAGTGGCGAAACGGGCCAAAGCGTCAAACGAGACGCTCTATAAATGGTACGGGAACAAGCAGGGCCTGTTCCTGTCGATGGTCGAGCGGAACGCCGAAACTTCGCTCGAACAGCTGCAATCCGCGCTGACTGATGACGCCTCGCTACCGGACATTCTGCTGGCTTTCGGACCTGAGCTTCTGAACACCCTCACCGGCCAACGCGCCGTGGTTCTGAACCGCGCGGCAGCCGGTGACGTGCATGATACGGGGATGCTGGGGCGCACGTTGGCCGACGCGGGCCGCGCGTCGATCATCCCCCTCCTCACCCAGATTTTCGGCCGTTTCATCGAAGACGGCACGCCCGAAGAAGCGGCAGAGATTTACTACGACCTTCTGATCGGCGACCTGCAAATCCGCCGCGTCATTGGCTCGGTACCGTTGCTCAAAGATGAGGAAATCAACAGCCGCTCGCGACGCGCTGCTGACCTCACCCTGCGCCTGATCGGTCAGGGCTGAGCACGCACCCACTCCGCCAGATCGCCAATCGACGGCAGAACTGCATCGGCGTGAGGCGCCAGCTCGGGCTCTTCTGCGATGCCCGTCAATACCGCCACGACCTTCATCCCCGCCTTGCGCCCCGCTTCAAGGTCATGCGTGCTGTCGCCCACCATCACGCAATGTTCCGGCGCGACACCGACCTGATCGCAGAAGGCAAGCAGTTGTCCTGTCTCGGGCTTGCCGCCGAACCCGCTGTCATAGCCCGCAATGAAATCGAAACCAGACGCGACGCCCGACCGGCCCAGATGAGCAAGCGCAGAGCTTTCGCCGTCATTCGTCGCGACCCCGACCTTGAGCCCCATGCCTTTGAGTTCGCTCAAGAAGTCCGACAAAGGCACGGACTCCACCTGCGGCGCGACCGCGGCCAGCGCATTCAGGCGGTCCATAAAGTTGTCGCGCTTTTCTTCGGGAATGAGCGGTAATAGGACCTGCGAAACCTCGTCCGCTGTCGACGCGATGACGATGCTGTCCTTGCGGAACGTCTCGTTCTCCAGATCGAAGCCGAGCACATCAGCAAGCGTCGCGCCGTGCGCCGCATCCTCGGCCTCCTGCTCCAGTAGGCTTTTGGTCCAAGCGCCCCACGTTGCGTTGAAATCGTAGAGCGTTCCGTCTTTGTCGAAGATGATTCCGTGGATCGGCATAGTTTAGGTCCAGTGCATGTGTTGGCCGCCGGGCAGTGCGGCGCGGGCTTCCATTAAGGTCGTGTAGGGCACGTTCAGCGCGTCGCAGCAGTCCACGATCCACTTGTCGTCCATCGTGATGAACTCCAGCACCGACAGTAGAAATTCGGGCTGACCCGCCTGATTTTTAACGTCATCGACCGACACGCCGGTCGATCCCATAAAGATCGGCATCAGCTCTTCGTTGCTCGCCAGCCAAGCCAGCGCCTGCAAGGCAATCGTTTCGCCCTGTTCACGTTTCATTCCCATTCTCCGTCTGCGGGAAACTGTTTCTTAACTCTTTTGCCCGAGAGTGCTTCAAACGCACCTTAGGAGACCTTTATGTCAGGTCGGATTCTCATTCTCGACAGCGTGGCGACGAACCGCATCGTTCTCAAGGTCAAACTCTGCTGTGCCCACTACAGCGTTTATCCCTGCGCGTCGATCAACGAGGCGCGGCGCGTCATGGATGAGGTGCCGATTGACCTCGTGCTGGCCGATGTGAGCGACTGTAACGGTCTGAAGGCGCTCTGCAATTCGCGGATTGGCCGAGATGGCAACGTGAAGGTGCCGATCATCGGCATCGGCAATATTTCCTCCCCTGAATTGCGACTGAAGGCGCTGGAACTCGGCGTCGACGAAGTCCTCCCTCGCCCGCTCTCCGACATGCTCCTTCATGCGCGCATCCGCAGTCTGCTCAGAGCCAGCGAAGCCGACGCGGAGCTGCGCCTGCGCAATGAAACCAGTCAGGCGTTCGGTTTCGCCGAGGTGTCCGAGCCCCTGATCCTGCCGAACAAGGTCGCGGTCGTCGGCGTTGCGTCTCCGACGACGATAGGACTGTCCCGCGCGATGTCGCAAGCCTTGGGAACGCAGGTGAAACTGCTGTCACCCGAGCAGGTGCATCAGGCAGGCTCAGACACCGAGCGTCCCGATCTTTTCATCATCGACAGCCGCCACGCCGACGGGATGAGCAACGACGGACAGCTTTTCCAACTGATTGCCGACCTTCGAAGCCGCCCCGAAAGCCGCCACGCTGCGCAGCTCGTTATTTTGCCGCACGATGCCAGCAACCTCGCCGCTATGGTGCTTGATCTAGGTGCCGATGATGTCGCGATGCGAGATTCGCTGATGGCGGAGCTGGCGATCAGGACCAAGGCGCTCCTGAAGCGCGTCGCGCGCATGAAGAAGCTACGCGATACCGTGCGCACCGGGCTTGAGGCGGCTGTCACCGACGAACTCACCGGCCTCTATAATCGTCGCTATGCGCAGCCTTACCTCACCGCTCTGACCGAACGGGCGAACCAGAAAGATCAGGACTTTGCGCTGATGATGCTGGACATTGACCATTTCAAAACGGTGAATGACACCTTCGGGCATGTCGGCGGGGATGAGGTTCTGCGCACTGTGGCCGACTGTATCCGCAGCAACGTCCGCGCGTTCGACCTCGTGGCGCGGATCGGGGGCGAAGAATTCCTCGTCGCTATGCCGGAAACATCCATCCACAACGCCCAGCGCACTGCAGAGCGGGTCCGCAATCATATCGAGGACACCCCGATCATGCTGCCTTGCGGACGTGAAGCACGGGTTACCATGTCGATCGGGGTGGCGATGGGAACAACAGCGGACAAGGACTTTACCACCGTGATGTCGCGTGCCGATGACGCGCTCTATCGTTCCAAATCAATGGGCCGCAACAAGGTCACCCTCGTCACGGCCGCGTAAGTTTAGTGATCGTCCCGATCGGGGCCACCACGCCCCCAGTCGCGGCGGTTCAAGCGCTCGACGAAGGCTTTGCGCTCGTCGGCGGACATCTGGTCCAAACGATCAAGCATCGCCTCCTGCCCTGCTTGCATGACCTCGAACTGGCGGTCACGCTGCTCGGTAAAGAGCGCCTCAAGCACCGAACGATCAAAGGGTTCGGAAATAATGGCGGCAGTGAAGGCATCGCGCATAGCGTTGAGGTCTTCGCGGCGCGGGGGACGCAGGTCTTCACGGCCGCGCAGGTCATCGCGCAGCGCGCGGCGGTCGTCTTCATCCAGCGCGGCACCGACAGCGCCAAGGCTGAAACCGTAGCCGCCACTGAACGAACGCGGGGGCTTGCCCTTCGCGATCCCGCCGACAACCAGACCGATAATCATCATGTTCAGCGCGAGCGATGCGATCAGCAGGATACGCAGTCCCAGACGCATACGGGATTTAGGTTTCTCGGTCATTTTCAGCCATCGACTCCCAAGACATCCTCGCTCGCAAAGAGCGAGACAGACACGCTATCGCCAAAAAACGCGTTCGTCACATTATCAAGCGAGGACGGAGAAACAACACCGACCCAGACCCCCGCCGCAGTTGCGGCAGCCAGCCCGCTCGCCCCGATCCAGCCGCCAACGGCATCCCAGATCGACGCGAAAAGACCTCCACGCACCGCGTCGGCAGGTGGGACTTCGGCAGACACCATGTCGATGTCGCCGAAGAGCCGCGCCATGAAATCCGGCGACGGTTCGGGGTCGGCCTTTCGCGCACTCGCAAAAAGGGCGTCCAGTTCGAAATCATCTAAGTGGTCGTGTTTGTCAGTCATTGCCAAACCCCAGTTCCGCCTTACGGCCCGCCAGTATCTTGGCGAGCGTCCGTTTTCCTCGCGCCGTAAGGCTTTCTACAGCCTCGACGCTGATTTCCATAATCTCGGCAATCTCGGGATTGCCGAGACCTTCCAGATGCCTGAGCGACACGGCCTGCGCCTGCCTGTCCGGCATCTCGGCCAGCGCGTCAGAGAGCGCCTGAAGCCGAGCATTGTCCTGCATCCGGTCCGAAACCGACGGCGTATCGTCAGCCGGTTCCGCTATCTCGTCTATGCCCACCGAGCGTTTGCGTTTGCGCAGGCGGTCGATGCAAAGGTTGCCGACAACGCGGTAGAGCCACGTCGACACCTGCGCTTCGCCCTGCCGCCATTCGGGTGCGACCCGCCAAAGGCGCAGCATCGCTTCCTGAACGACGTCTTCGGCTTCGGCCCTGTCGTGGAGCAAACGGAACGCCTGGCCGATCGCGCGCGGCGCGAGCCGTGTCGCCAGCAAACGGGCAGCGGCCTGATCGCCGTTTGCAAAGGCGACCAGAAGTGCCTCATCGGGCGCACCGGCAAAGTGGTCAAAGGCCATATCCATCGTCCGTCAGAGCTAAACGTCTTCACGCTCCGGCGCAATCGGCGGCGCAAGCACCGCCGATTGTCTATTGGTGTTACTCAGTGGTTTCAGTGTCAGTGTCGGCCTGACCGCGGGGGCCATGACCTTCGCCGCGCTCAGCGTGATCACCGCCGCGCGGGCCGTGGCCCTTGCCGCGCTCACCGCCGTGACCGCCCATACGCTCGGCAGCCGCTGCGAATTCTTCTTCGGTCAGAACGCCGTCGCCATCCGCGTCGACACGGTCGAACATGGCAGCCGGACCGCGACCATCTGCGGGCTGCATTTCGTCAGCCGACAGGGCGCCGTCGCCGTCAGTGTCCATGCGCTCCAGCATCATGGCGGCGCGGTTGGTGGCCATTTCGGCCATCTGCGCCGAAACCATGGCTTCGAGTTCAGCTTGCGACAGCACACCGTCTCCATCGGTGTCGGCTTCGGCGAACTTGGTGCCGGGGATCGATTCTAGCTCTTCGAGTGTCACCGAACCATCGCCGTTCACATCGAGGGTCGCAAAGTCCATCGGCGCGTGACCACGCATACCGTTCGGGCCAGCAGCGAAAGCAGCAGTTCCAAGCAGAGCGGCAACGACGGATGCGAATACGATCTTGTTCTTCATTTTGTTCCCTTTCGAGGTTGTCTGAACCCCGGGCCTCAACTCCCAAGGTGCCCTTAGAACGGGGGTGCCTACGACTTCCGTCGCATTGACCCAAATTTTTTTCACACACCCGCAAATCAGCGGAGGTTTGCGACATCCGGACGCGGCGACGGTCTGCCCCCTTTATTTTGCAGCCAAGAAATAGCATTTGGGTTGAACCGCAGGAGAACCGGATGACATTCGCCGCCATGACCGATCTGGAAGAACGCCCCATGAAGACCGCGCTTTTGCGTGGACTGCGCCGCCGTTGCCCCAACTGCGGTGAAGGACATATGTTTACCGGCTACCTCAAAGTGACCGACCGCTGCCCCTCCTGTCAGGAAGAGCTGTCGCACCACCGCGCGGATGACGGCCCTGCCTATCTGACCATCCTGATCGTGGGCCACCTGATGGCCCCGACGATCCTGTGGGTTTTCGAAAAATTCCGCCCCGAACCGCTGGTGCTGGCCACCATTTTCACGGTTGGATGCGTTGCGCTTTCACTCTACCTTTTGCCGAGGATGAAGGGCCTGATCGTTGCGATCCAATGGGCCAAGCGCATGCACGGTTTCGGAGCCAGCGCCTCATCCTGAACGGGAGGGGCGATGACCATCGACAAGACCACAATTCGCGACGCCGCCACGATTATCATCGTGCGCGACCGCCATACACGCCCATCCGTTTTGATGGGCCAGCGGGGCGAAGGCGCGGTTTTTATGCCGAAAAAATTCGTCTTCCCCGGCGGAGCGGTCGATCCGAACGACAGCACGGTGCCATTTTCCGCACCCCTGACTCCGGTTTGTGAAAAGCGCCTGATGGAGGCGAGCAGCGCCAGCCCTCACACGCTCGCCGCCGCCGCGATCCGCGAGCTGTGGGAAGAAACCGGCCACATCATCGGGCAGACGGGCGACTGGCCGGATGCGCCGCAGGGATGGCGCGGCTTTGCGAAGGCGGGGTATCTGCCCGACGCCTCCGCCCTCACCTATTTCTTCCGCGCCGTGACGCCGCAAGGCCGCCCTCGCCGTTTTGATGCGCGGTTCTTTGTGGCAGATGCCGAACGCCTCGCGACCGACCCTGACGATTTTTCGCGGGCGGAGGACGAGTTGGAGCATTTGCAGTGGGTGCCGCTGGAGAACGCGCGTCAGTACGACCTGCCGTTCATCACCGAAGTGGTGCTAGCGGAGCTCGAGCGGACCATCAGCAATGACGGCCCGCCCGAGGATATTCCGTTCTTCAAGAACGATGACGAGGCGCACGCTGTGGCGCGCCTCGGTCGGGAGCTCGATTAGTAAGGCAGCGGCCACGCTTTATGCGCTGCCTCGATGTCGTCCAGCACGTCCTGCGACAGAACGAGATCCTTGCCTGCGAGGATAACTTCGAGCTGACCGACATTGGTCGCGCCGAAGATCGCCGAGATCGGGAACGGACGGGTCGCCTGCCACGCCAGCGACATCTGCACCGGATCGAGGCCATGCTTTGCCGCGATATCGAGGTACGCCTGCGTTGCATCGAACACGCGGTCGGTCTTGCGGCCACCGAGGTCCCCGTTAATGTACATCCGCGAGCCTTCCGGCAGCGCGCCGTTCTGGTACTTACCCGTCAGCAGGCCGCAGCCCAGCGGCGAATAGGACAGCAGCGTGACGTCCTCGTGGACCGAAACTTCGGCCATGTCGGTGTCGAACATGCGGTAGAGCAGCGAGTATTCGTTCTGGATCGATACCATGCGCGGGCCGCCGGTTTCTTCGGCCGCATCAAGCCACTTCATCGTGCCCCATGCGCTTTCGTTCGACAGACCCATGTGGCGGATCTTGCCCTCTGCAACCAGTTCCTTGGCCGCTTCCATGACGCCGATCATGTTCGCCCACTCGGCTTCCTTGTCCTGCTTGGACGGATCGAAGGTCCAGTTCTGGCGGAATGCGTAGCTTCCACGGTTCGGCCAGTGCAGCTGGTAGAGGTCGATGTAGTCGGTCTCCAGACGGCGCAGCGAGTTTTCAACCGCTTCGCGCATATTGGCCTTGCTGAAACCACCCGGACGCAGGATCGCGCTGTCCCCGGAGATTTTGGTGGCAAGCACGACCTCTTCGCGGCGACCGGTCTTGGTGAACCAACGGCCCAGCGTCTCTTCGGACATGCCAGCGGTTTCTTTCTTCACCGGATTGACCGGATACATCTCGGCCACGTCGAGGAAGTTGATACCAGCGTCGAGGCTCATGTCGATCTGGCGGTGCGCATCTTCGTCAAGCGTGTGGGTGCCATAGGTCATCGTACCGAGGCAGAGGTCCGAAACCATGACATCGGTGTTCCCAAGCGGGATCATTTTCATTGGGAAATTCCTTGCAGCTAAACTTTGCGCGCAGCCTAACCCCGCAGGCACGAGGCGCAAGTGCACGAATGTGTTCCAGTCCTGTGCGAACATGCTGTGTGTGAAAGGGACATGATCCAGATCATGGTCCGAAACGCGGTCAGTACCTAAGTAAGTCCTGTCACTCCCAAGACAGGAATTTACAGAATGACTTATGATTTCAAAGGAAAAACCGCGATCGTCACCGGCGGTGGATCGGGTATCGGCGCAGCGATTGTCAAAAAGCTCGCAGCCGACGGCGCAAAGGTCATCGTGGCTGACATCAGCATGGAGCACGCCGAAGAAATTGCGTCGGAAGTCGGCGAAAACGCCAAAGCGGTGAAAGTCGACACCGGCGATGCCGCCTCGGTTGAGGCGATGGTCAAAGCGGCCGAGGAGTTTGGCGGCGGCCTTCATCTGCTGGTCAACAACGCAGGCATCGGCGGCGCGAACGCTCCCGTTGGCGAATATCCGGTCGATAGCTGGAAAAAGGTCATCGACGTGAACCTGCACGGCGTCTTCTACGGAATGCGTTACGCGATCCCCGCCATGCAGAAAGCGGGCGGCGGTTCGATCGTGAATATAGCGTCGATCCTCGGCTCCGTCGGCATTGCAGGCTCCAGCGCTTATGTCGCAACCAAGCACGCGCTGCTCGGCCTGACGAAATCCTCAGCGCTCGAATACGGCGACAAGGGCATCCGCATCAACGCGGTCGGACCGGGCTTTATCAAGACGCCCCTGCTCGATGCGAACCTTGATCAGGACACCATGGACTATCTAGCGAACCAGCACGCGATGAAGCGCCTCGGCACGCCCGAGGAGGTCGCCAATCTGACCTGCTTCCTGCTGTCCGACGATGCCAGCTTCATCACCGGCAGCTACCACCTCGTCGATGGCGGCTACACGGCCCAGTAACCAAAGCGGGGCGCCACTGGCGCCCCGTTTCACTTAGAAATTGAAGACCGACCCGATCCGAACGTTGGTCACGTTGGTCGAATAGTCGGGCATCATATCCCGCATCACTTCGAGCCGCAGATCGATCATCGGAGTGATCTCGATATCGCCGCCAAGGCTGAAGTTATAGCCACCGGTCGTGCCGCCAGTATCCAGATCGTAGCTGGTGTAGCCGATGCTGCCCAAAAGCGCATAACGGCCCATGTCATTGCGAACGATGCCGCGCAGACGCATTGGCGAATACTCAGTATCACCCGACAGGCCTAGATCGGCCTCGGCGCCGTAGCTCACCTGACCGTCGCCAAAACGCACACCGCCCAGCAGGTCGACGGACGATGCGTCCTCGCCCGAGTGCGGCAGAACGAGGTCGTACACCGCGCCTGCGTAGAAATCCTGTGCCTGCGCAACGGTCCCCACCAGCGCAACGGCAGCTGCAAAAACGAACGTCTTCATTTCGAAGATCCTCTTTAGTCTGCTCCGCCTTTTGCATACCCCACTCAAACGAACGGGGAAAGCCGCTCTGTGCTGGCATCCGCGTTCTGTCGAGTCTAAAAGGCTCCTAACCCCGAACAGGACGATATTATGGCACGGCACCTCATTACTTCGGCTATCCCCTACATCAACGGGATCAAGCACCTCGGCAATCTCGTCGGCTCGCAGCTTCCGGCGGACCTTTTCGCCCGCTACCAACGTGGCCGTGGCAACGAAGTCCTTTTCCTCTGCGCGACGGACGAACACGGCACCCCCGCCGAACTGGCTGCTACCAAAGCGGGCAAGCCCGTCGCCGAATACTGCGCCGAAATGCACGAAGTTCAGGCCAAGATCGCCGAAGGCTTCCGCCTGTCGTTCGACCACTTCGGTCGTTCGTCGTCGGAACAGAACAAGGCGCTGACCCAGCACTTTGCCGGTGTGCTGGCCGAACAGGACCTGATCCGCGAAGTGTCCGAAACGCAGATGTACAGCCACGCCGATGGCCGCTACCTGCCCGACCGCTATATCGAAGGCATCTGCCCCAACTGCGGTTTTGACTCGGCTCGCGGAGACCAGTGCGACAACTGCACCAAGCAGCTCGACCCCGTCGACCTCATCAACCCGCACTCGACCATCTCGGGCTCGACCGATCTGGAAATGCGCGAAACCAAGCACCTCTACCTGCGCCAGTCGCAGATGAAGGACCAGCTTGACGCGTGGATCGACAGCAAGACCGACTGGCCCGTCCTCACGACCTCCATCGCCAAGAAGTGGCTCCACGACGGCGACGGCCTTCAGGACCGCGGCATCACCCGCGACCTCGACTGGGGCGTTCCGGTGAAAAAAGGCGGCGAAGACTGGCCGGGCATGGAAGGTAAAGTTTTCTACGTCTGGTTCGATGCACCCATCGAATACATCGCTTGCAGCCAGGAATGGGTCGATGCAGGCAAAGGCGAGGACTGGGAACGCTGGTGGCGCACCGACAAAGGCGCGGACGACGTGACCTACACCCAGTTCATGGGGAAAGATAACGTGCCGTTCCACACCCTGTCCTTCCCCTGCACCATCCTCGGCTCAGGCGAGCCG
This sequence comes from Marivivens donghaensis, assembly GCF_011806565.1. Taxonomy (GTDB): domain Bacteria; phylum Pseudomonadota; class Alphaproteobacteria; order Rhodobacterales; family Rhodobacteraceae; genus Marivivens; species Marivivens donghaensis_A. The sequence goes on along the minus strand of NZ_JAATOP010000004.1, from coordinate 217,289 downwards.
TGGAAGCTGGTCGATTACATCAAATCGTTCAACTACCTGAACTACGACGGCGGCCAATTCTCGACCTCGCGCGGCCGCGGCGTGTTCATGGACCAAGCGCTCGAAATCCTGCCCGCAGACTACTGGCGCTGGTGGCTGATGAGCCACGCGCCGGAAAGCTCGGACAGCGAGTTCACGTGGGAAAACTTCCAGCAGTCGGTGAACAAAGACCTCGCGGACGTACTCGGCAATTTCGTCAGCCGTATCACCAAATTCTGCCGCTCCAAATTCGGCGAGGAAGTCCCTGCTGGCGGCGCTTACGGCGACCGCGAAGAAGCAGCGATCAAGGAAATCAGCGACCGCCTGAAAGCCTATGAGGGCTTCATGGACGCGATCGAAGTGCGCAAAGCTGCCAACGAACTGCGCGCCATCTGGGTAATCGGCAACGAATACCTGCAGGAAGCCGCCCCATGGTCGACCTTCAAGGAAGACCCCGAAACCGCCGCCGCTCAAGTCCGCTTCGGCCTGAACCTGATCCGCGTTTATGCGATCCTGTCGGCACCGTTCATCCCCGACGCCTCCGATGCGATGCTGGAAGCCATGAAGTCGGACGACAAAGGCTGGCCAAGCGACATCGCGGCAGCTCTCAGCGCACTCGGCACAGGGCATAGCTTCGCAGTGCCTGAGAATCTCTTCCGTAAGATCACCGATGAGGAACGCGAAGACTGGCAACAACGCTTCGCAGGCACACGCGACTGATAGAAAAACGAAAGCCCGCCATTTGGCGGGCTTATTTCTTTAGGTCCGCTGCGCGGACGTTGCCTCCGGCGGAGGTATTTTTGTCAGAATGAAGCGCGGCGCGGCTCTGCCTTTGTGCCTCAAATATCCCGGGGTGAATGGCCGCAGGCCAGAGGGGCAGAGCCCCTGCCTGCCCTTATGCCCAATCCCACGGGTTCGTGTGAGATCCGAGACACTGCTGAACAGCAGTTTCATCGACTTCGCCGGTTTTGACCAGTTTAGCTACGAGGCCACGCTTCTTGTCTTCGATCACTTCGGTCACTTCGACATTCAGACCGGCTGATGTCAGCGCTTCGTTATACACACGAGTGATTGCGAGCTTGCGGAGCGCGGGCTTGAAGGTCTTGCCGACCGCCGTTTTCGGCAGTTCATCAAGGATCTCGATATATTTGGGGTGCGCGGCACGTTCGTGGATGTGCGACTTGGCATAGGTGATGAGTTCTTCCGGCGTCACGCTGGCGCCCGACACCAGCTCAACGTATGCACAGGGCAGTTCGCCCGCGTAGCTGTCCGGTTGGCCGATGGCGCCGACGAAGGCGACGGCTTCGTGGCCTGCGAGGGCTTCTTCGATTTCTGCCGGATCGATGTTGTGGCCCGAGCGGATGATGAGGTCTTTCGCGCGGCCCGTAATCCAGAGGTAGCCGTCTTCGTCAAAACGGCCAAGGTCACCGGTGCGCAGGTACTGATGCTCGCCGAGCCAGCCGGGGTAGTAGAGGTCTTTGTTCTTTGCACCCTCTGTGTAGGTATCGCCCATCGACACACCGGGGTTCGAGACGCAGATCTCCCCAATGGTGTCCACGGGGCACTCCTCGTGGCTGTGCATGTCGAAGATTTTGACGTCCGTGTAAGGGAACGGGAAACCGATCGAGCCGATTTTCTTCTCACCATCTGGCGGGTTGATTGACACGAGGCAGGTTGCTTCGGTCAGGCCGTAACCTTCGCAGATGGTGATCTTTGCGGCCTCTTCGAAACGCTTGTAGAGCTCGACTGGCAGCGGCGAGGAGCCGCAGAACGCCAGCTTCAACGAAGAGATATCCGCGTTCACGGGGCGCTGCATCAGCGCGGAGATCGCAGTCGGAACAGCGATCATGAAGGTCACACGGTAGCGCTCGACCAGCTTCCAGAAGTTGTCGAAGACGCCATCGCCGCGGTAGCCGGCAGGCGTCGGGAAGACCACATGCGCGCCGGAACCCAGCGAAGCGCCGAGCGATACGACAGCAGCGAAGACGTGGAACAGCGGCAGCGGGCAGATCTGGACGTCGTCTTCTTTGAACAGAAGACGCGCGCCGAGCCATGCATTGTAGACGATGCCCGAATAGCGGTGTTGCGCGATCTTCGGCAGACCGGTGGTGCCGCCTGTGTGGAACAGCGCTGCGACGCGGTCGACGCCGCCGTCTTTGAACGTCAGTTCTTTCGGCTGGGCTTTGATCGCCTTCTGGAAATCAAGGACCTTGGCGTTGTGCTTGGTTTCCACCTTCGGGCGGATGAACGGCACGATCAGCTTCTTAACGCCCGTGAGGTAGCGCACGAGGTCGACCTCGATAACATGCTCGACGTTCGGCGCTTTCGCAACGGCCTCGGCGGCCTTCTGGGCGATGTCGGTCTTGGGGAACGCCTTGAGCGTGACCAGCACCTTCGCGCCCGTTTCGCGCAGGATGCCCGCGATGTGGTCGGGCTCCAGCAGCGGGTTGATCGGGCTGACGACGCCAGCGATCTGGCCGCCAATGTAGGTCAGCACGGTCTCTGTCGCGTTGGGGAGCAGATAGGCGACTTTGTCGTTCTCGCCCACGCCGAGCGAGCGCAGCAGGTTCGCGGTCTGGATGGTCTGCTCGCGCAGTTCGGTCCAGGTCAGCGTCTCTGCCTTCGCATCCGGATCGGAAAACAGCTGGAAGGTGATCGCGGGGCGCGAGCCGAACTGGCCAGCGGTGCGGGTGATCAGCTCGTACGTGGTTTTCGGCTGATTTCTTTCGTTCCAAAGCTTTTCAGCCGTGATCGCATCGCGGTCCGCGATTGTGGCATAGGTCATGCCGTCTCCCTCCCTTTTACGCCTGTGGGGCGCATCTCTTGATCCGAGGATGGGTCAGAATGGTTTGTGGACGCAAGTATGACGCTGCGAAATTTCGCCTATTCCGCCGCGACGCCTTCGGTGAATTGCAGTCGCGCGAGGCGTGCATAGAGCCCGCCTTCGGCCACGAGGCTATCGTGCGTTCCCTGCGCGACGATGCGGCCTTCGTCGAAGACCACGATGCGGTCGGCCTTTTTGACGGTCGCTAGGCGGTGGGCCACGATCAGGGTCGTGCGCGATTTGGCGAGGTCATCGACCGCGCCCTGCACCAGACGTTCGCTTTCTGCGTCGAGCGCACTGGTCGCCTCATCAAGCAGCAGGATCGGCGCGTCACGCAGGATGGCGCGAGCGATGGCGATACGCTGCTTCTGACCGCCTGAGAGCATCACGCCGCGTTCGCCCACGTAGGTGTCGAACCCTTCGGGAAGCGCGGAGAGGAAGTCGTAAGCGGCGGCAGCTTTGGCGGCGGCGTCAACTTCGGCATCCGTTGCATCGGGGCGACCAAAGCGGATGTTTTCGCGGGCAGTGTCGGCAAAGATCACGGGGTCCTGCGGGACCAGCGCGATGTTCTGGCGGAACGCGCTGCGGTCCATCTCGCGCAGATCGACGCCGCCGACCTTGATGGCGCCTGACGCAGGATCGTAGAACCGCAGCAGAAGCTGAATGATGGTGGATTTACCCGCGCCCGACGGGCCGACCAGCGCAACCGTCTCGCCCGGTTTCACATCGAGGCTGATGTGATCGAGGGCCGAGCGGTTCGGGCGCGTCGGATAGAAGAACGTCACATCCTCGAACGCAATCGCGCCCTTGTTCATGTCGGGAACCGCCACGGGATTGGCAGGGTCTTTCACGGTGTCGTCGGCATTCAGCAGCTCGACCAGACGTTCGGTGGCACCTGCGGCGCGCTGCAATTCGCTCCAGATTTCAGTCAGAGCGCCAACGGCACCGGCAACCATGACGGCGTAGATGACGAACTGCACCAATTCGCCAATCGACATCGCGCCAGCACCCACGTCACGCGCACCGATCCAAAGGACACCTACGACGCCCGAGAAGATCAGGAAAATTACGATCATCGTCATCATCGCGCGGGTCGCGATGCGGCGCTTGGCCGACACAAAGCTCTGCTCGGTCACATTGCTGAATTTCAGCGCGGTGCGAACCTCTTGCGTGAACGCCTGCACGGTCTGGACCGAAAGCAGCGCCTCGGAGGCGGAACCCGAGGAGTTCGCGATCCAGTCCTGGTTCTCGCGGCCCAGCTTGCGCAGGCGGCGGCCCAGAACGACGATTGGTACAATCACGGCAGGCACGATGAGCAGAACAAGACCCGTCAGCTTGGCCGAGGTCAGGAACAGCAGGATCAGACCGCCGAAAAAGATGAACACGTTGCGCAGGGCCACGGACACGGACGAGCCGATGACCGACAGGATCAGCGTGGTGTCGGTGGTGATGCGGCTCAGCACCTCGCCCGTCATGATGCGTTCGTAAAACGCGGGGCTCATGTGGATCATGCGGTCAAACACAGCCTTGCGGATGTCAGCCACAACGCGCTCGCCCAGCCTCGTGACAAGGTAATAGCGCACCGCCGTCCCCACGGCGAGGAACGCTACGATGACCAGAGCAGCAGCGAAATACTGGTCGAGAATTGGGGACGCGCCTGCCTGGAAATTGTCCACCACCTGACGCACGGCCAGCGGCATCACGAGCGACACCATCGCCGTTACCGTGAGGGCTACGAAAGCCGCCGCCAGCATCCGGCTATAGGGACGGATGAACGGCCACAGACCGCCCAGCGCGGAGATTCGTTTGGACCCTTCGCGATCCTGCTCGTTGGCGACCGGTGCTTTAGCCATGATCCCTCGTCCATCAGTTACAAGCTCAGATAACGCTCGTGCACCAGCGGTACAAGCATATGACGGTCAGGAAATGTGGGGGATTTTGGAGCGGGTGACGGGAATCGAACCCGTATCATTAGCTTGGAAGGCTAAGGTCTTACCATTACACAACACCCGCGCTACGCCTCATATAGTCCGATGCTGCGGGGGACTTCAAGCGGTTACAGATGCCTTTTTGCAGCCCAACTTCGGTCATTTTCCCCCGCTAGGCACAAAGACGATGCCGCAATGCGCGGTTAGTAATGTGATTGGGGAAAACTGCATATGAAACGCGCCTTGTTGGCTGCGCTGTTCGTCATGAGCGGACAGGTTGCACACGCCGAATTAAACGAAGTTCTGATTACCGACCTCGGTTTCTTTCCGATGATCTCCTACGTCAATGTGGGCGATACGGTCACGTTCAACAATCAGGCTGCCGCCCCGCGCACCGTAAGTTCGCTGGAAGCAACCGGCCTCGACATCGTGGAATGGTCGTCGGGCGAGCTTCAGCACGGCGAAAGCTTCAGCATTATCGTCACGCCCGCTACCGTCATGGATTTCCATACGGCCGTCGACCTTGGCGATATCGGATCTTTCAGCTTTGACGAACCGCCGTTCGAAGACGACTTCGAAGCGGACGACATTTCCGAAGGTGATGCGGTCATCGCCGAGTAATCACTCGTCGACAACCAATGGCTCGATCAACTCCGGCCCGCTCGCGCGGTTGGAGTTGACGGCCGTCCCGACGCGGCGCAACTGAAGCACGCCCTGCTCTGCCGGTTTCATCAGCGGTGCCGCGCCGTGACCTTTCTCGCCCAGCCAGAGAGCCCAGTTTTCGGGCTCCAGCACGACGGGCAAACGATCATGCACCGGCGCCATGTCGGCGTTCGTATCGCAGGTAACCACGGCGCAGGTCGACATAAGGTCATCCCCCTGCCCCCAGTCCTGCCAGATGCCCGCAAACACCATTGGCCCGCCATCCGAGCGCGTGACCCAATAGGGCAGCGGCGTCTGGTCGGCTTCGCGCTTCCATTCATAGAACCCGTCACAGGCAATCAGGCAGCGGCGATTGCGGCAGGCATCACGGAAGGCAGGCTTGTCGGCGATGGTCTCCGACCGCGCGTTGATCAGAAGCGGGCCGCCGTTCGGCTTTTTGTACCAATGCGGAATGAAGCCCCAACGCATCGGGCGCAGGCGGCGGGTGTCGTCCTGAGACGTGACGACCGCCAGAGTATTCGTCGGGCAGACGTTGTAGTTGGCCGTATCGGCAGGAAGGTCATTCGAGGGCGCCGCATCGAACATCTGCACCATGGCCTCGTGCGGCAGCGTGATCGCCATACGGCCACACATTAGCGGCCGCGGGCCAAGCCGATCTTGGCCTCCATCATCGACATCTCCTTCATGATCCGCACCCGCTCGGTCCGGTCCCCCGTCTCGGCCAGTTCTTCGCGCAGCTTCGCCAGCTCGCGGCTGAGACTCACGTATTCGGGCACCGCGCCGTTTTCCTTCACCACGCGGTTCAGCAGCGCGTTTTCGGGGTCATCACATTCGGGCAGAGGCTTCCCCGCGCCCGGAAGGTTCTCGAATTCCCCCGCGGCTTCCGCAGCCGCGATCTTGGCAGAGATGAGGTCGATAAGCGGGTGATCCATCAGTCCAGCAAAGCCTTGTAGCGCGCTTGCGCCTCGGCGGACCAAAGCTCTCGCGGTTTGTAGTACCCGTCGAATATAGGCGCCCCGCCCTCGATATTCACCCACGGAAGTTTGGTCGTGGTGTAGATGTGAACGTCCGGCGCGACTTTCGCCGCGTCATCGAGCGTTCCGACACGGACAAAGGCGATCTTCGGATTGGAATAGTGCGACCAGAGCGCGACCTTGCACGTCTGACACCGATGCACGATCTGCCCGCCCCCGCTCGCTGAAGGCAAATTACAGGCCTCCGTCTCGCCGCTGACTTCGACGTTCGCAGTCTCGATCAGAGCGTTCAGCGCAAAGGCTGTGCCCGTTTCCCGCTGGCACCACGTGCAATGGCAGCAGTGGACGAACATCGGCGCGGCTTTCATCTCGAAAGACACTTCACCGCAAGTACAGCGACCCCTCATGGTTTTCCTCCCGAAACGAAAAAGGCCCCCGCACTATGGCGGGGGCCCGATGACTTTACCAGTCAGGCGATATTATTCGCCGACAATGGTGATGCGGCCGTCGGTGTAGGGAGTGAACGGGGTGTTCGCTGCGAGGTACTCTGCCAGAACGTCAGCAACGTCCGGACCGTAGTCGTAGACGTTCTCGGCATCGACGAACATCGAGAAGCCGTCGCCGCCGTTACGCACGTAGTTGTTCGAAACAACGCCGTAGGTGGCTTCGGTGTCGATGGCTTCGCCGCCAACCATGACGTCCGAAATGCGTTCACCGGCGGGCTTCGACGGGTCGATGGTGAAGGTCATGCCAGCAACCTGCGGGAAGCGGCCAGCGCCTTCTTCGTACTGCGATGCACCGTTTTCGAGAGCTTCAACGATGGCTGCGCCCGAAACCTGGAAGGTCGACAGGGTGTTCTGGAACGGAAGAACGGTCAGAACTTCGCCCATGGTGACTTCGCCAGCGTCGATCGACGAGCGGATACCGCCGCCGTTCTGGATCGCGATCTGGATGCCCTGATCGGCAACGCGCTCAAGCATGGCGTCTGCAATCAGCGAACCCATCGCACATTCACGCGCACGGCAGTCTTCGCGAACGCCGATGATTTCTTCCGCGGTTTCAGCAACAACCTTGTTGCGGATTTCGTTGAGCGGCTCGGCCAGCTCGCCGATACGTGCAACGGTCGCCTCGTCTTCTTCGACAGCAGCGTCGATCAGCAGCGGCTGACCGGAAGCTTCGATGATCTTGCCTTCGTCGTCGAAGGTGACGGTCAGCTCGCCGAGGAACTTACCGTAGGCGTAGGCCGAAACGATGGCAGTGTCGCCGACCATGGTCGGGTACTGGCCTTCGGCGCCTTCCATGTCACCCAGCAGGGTGTTGGTGTGGCCGCCGACGATCACGTCAACGCCGGTGGTGTTGGCAGCAACGGTCTGGTCAACGCCGTAACCCGAGTGCGACAGAACGATGATCTTGTTCACGCCTTCGGCGGTCAGCTTGTCGACTTCACCCTGAACGGCTTCCGACGGGTCGGAGAACGTGATGTTCTTGCCCGGGCTTGCCAGTTCATCGGTGTCCTGCGGGGTCAGACCGATCAGGCCGATCTTCTCGCCGTCCTTTTCGATGATGGTCGACTTCATCAGTGTGTCGGCGAGCAGCGGCTCTGCCGAAACGTCGGCGTTCGACATCAGGATCGGGAAGTCGAGTGCGTCCATGAAACCGCGCAGAACTTCGGGGCCGTCGTCGAATTCGTGGTTGCCCACGGTCATCGCATCGTAGCCGAGCTTGTTCATGAACTCGGCAGCCATCGCACCTTTATAGTAGGTGTAGAACAGCGTGCCCTGGAACTGGTCACCGCCGTCGACGAGGATGCTGTTCGGGAACTCTTCGCGCGCAGCTTCGACCGCGGTCACAAGACGTGCGGTACCGCCAAAGCATTCGCCCTCGGCGTTCGCGTCCGGCGAACAGGTCGAATCGTACTTCGAGACGGGTTCGAAACGGGCGTGGAAATCGTTGGTGTGCAGAATGGTCAGCGAATAATCAGCCATCGCCGCCCCTGCGCTCAGAGCCAGAACACAGCTCGACGCGAGAATACGTGCAATCATGGAAACCTCCTGTTGGAATGACGGACAGCTTTGTCAGATTTGACTAACAAGTCAAACAAACCGTCTTCGTATGATCGACTACGCAACGATTGCGACAGTCTCGTAAACAGTGGCGCATCTTTTTCGGGCAGTGACGTTGGGTGAACTTGACCAAACGAGGCACTCCATGCATCAGACATCTCATGCTGATCTACAAAATCTTCCGCGCGGACGAATGGGCCGCCCTTCAAGCGAACGGCGAAACCGCCGGTGCGCCGATCGATATCACCGACGGTTACGTCCACACCTCGACCGCCGAACAAGCCAGAGAAACCGCCGCCAAGCACTTCGCGGGCGAAGACGGACTGGTCCTTCTCGCGCTCGAATCCGACAGCTTCGGCGACGAGCTGAAGTGGGAGCCCTCCCGCGGCGGCCAGCTTTTCCCGCACATCTATCGCAACCTGCGTATGACCGACATCATCTGGCAGAAGCCCCTGCCGCTGGTTGACGGCACGCACCAGTTTCCGGACCTCGCATGAGCCTGATCGAACAGCTTGGTATGAAGGCGCTGCGCAGCGTCGATCCCGAAGCCGCCCACGGCATCGCCCTCAAATCGCTGTCGATGGGCCTCGGCCCGAAATCCGGCCCCTACACGACCCCGCGCCTGAAAACGACCGTGGCGGGCCTCGCGCTGCCGAACCCCGTGGGCCTCGCCGCCGGGTTCGACAAAAACGCTACCGTGCTGCATCCCCTCGCCCGCTGCGGCTTCGGCTTTGTCGAGGTCGGCGCCATCACGCCCCGCCCACAGCTCGGCAACCCCAAGCCGCGCCTCTTCCGCCTGACCGAGGACGAAGCCGCCATCAACCGCTTCGGCTTCAACAACGAAGGCATGGAAGCCGCCGTTGATCGCCTGTCCAAACGCCCGCAGAACGCCATCATCGGCTTGAACCTCGGCGCGAACAAGGACAGTGACGACCGCGCGTCCGACTTTGCCAAAGTGCTGGGCCGCTGCGGCGCGCATCTCGATTTCGCGACCGTCAACGTCTCCAGTCCGAACACAGAAAAGCTGCGCGACCTGCAAGGCAAAGCCGCCCTCTCCGCGCTGCTGAACGGCGTGCTGGAAACCAACGCCGGTCTCGCCCGTCCGCTGCCCGTCTTCCTGAAGATCGCTCCCGACCTGTCGCCGGACGAACTTGCAGACGTGGCGGATGTGGCGAACACCTCCGGCATCGCAGGCATCATCGCGACCAACACCACCCTGTCGCGCGACGGCCTCGCCAGTGCGCACCGCGATGAAAAAGGCGGCCTCTCCGGCCAGCCGCTGTTCGAAAAATCGACCCGCATCCTCGCCGCACTCTCGGGCATGACCAGCCTGCCGATCATTGGCGTCGGCGGCATCGGCTCTGCCGAACAGGCCTACCAGAAAATTCGTGCAGGCGCCTCGGCGGTCCAGCTCTACACCGCGCTGGTCTACGGCGGCATCAGCCTTGTGGACGAAATCACAAAGGGCCTCGACCAGCTCCTCGCCCGTGATGGCTTTGCCAACGTGGCAGATGCCATCGGCACAGGACGGAGCGATTGGACATGATCCTCTGGCACAACCCGCGCTGCTCCAAAAGCCGCGAGACACTCGCACTGCTCAAGGACAACGGCTTCGATCCGTCGGTCCGCCTATATCTGGAAACCCCGCCCGATGCGGATGAACTGCGCGAACTGCTGACGACGCTCGGCATCAGTGCACATGACCTCGCCCGCAAAAAGGAAAAAGAGTTCAAGGACCTGAACCTCGCCGCTGCGGATGACGCCACGCTCATCGACGCGATGATCACCCATCCCCGCCTGATCGAGCGCCCGATCCTGATCAACGGCAGCAAAGCCGCCATCGGCCGCCCGCCCGAAGCCGTGCTCGCGATCCTCTGACCTGCCTTTGTGCCCCAAATATCCCGGGGTGAATGGCCGCAGGCCAGAGGGGCAGCGCTCCTCCTCAGATCGCAGTCCGCTCGAGCGCCGGATACCGCAGGCCCAGCGTCACCCCCCGCGCGATCCATGACACCAGCATCGCGGCCCACAGGCCGTGATTGCCGAAGGCCGCCATCAGCGGAATGGCTGCCGCGACATAGATCACGAACGAGATCAGCATCATGTTGCGCATGTCGCGGCTGCGGGTCGCGCCAATGAAAATGCCGTCCAACATCCACGCTGAAACGCCGATCACCGGCCCCGCAACCATCCACGGAAGGAACTCGCGCGCGTGGCTACGCACATCGGGCGCGGTCGTGAGGATGTCGATGATCGCCCCGCCTCCGAACGCGAAGAATACAGCGAACACGACGCAGGCCCCGAAGCCCCAATAGGATGTCAGCAGCGCCGCACGGCGGAGCATCGGCTTGTCCTTTCGGCCCAGCGCCTGCCCGACCAGGGCCTCGGCAGAAAACGCGAACCCGTCCAAGGCGAAGGCCGTCAGCGTAACGAATTGCATCAGCACCTCATTGGCGGCCAGGGTCACATCCCCGAACCGCGCGCCCCACATCACGAACAGAATGATGATCGACTGAAGGAGCAGCGTACGGATCAGAATGTCCGTATTCACGACCACCATGCGCTTCAGCCGCGCGGGGTCGAGGATCTCGGGCCAGCGCAGCTTCACCGCAAACGCATCGCGGCAGAGCCAAAGGCCAAGCAGCAGCCCGCCCCACTCCGCGATGAACGTCGCCATCGCGACGCCTTTGACGCCGAAGTCCCAGACCAGCACGAACAGGATATCGAGGATGATATTGATCCCGTTCGCGAATATCTGCTGGACCAGCACCGCCCGCGACCGCTCTTGCGCTATCAGCCAGCCTGTCAAGGCATACATCGACACCGCCGCAGGCGCGGACCAGACTCGAATAGTCATGTAATCGCGGGCGAGGCTTTCGACCTCGTCACTCGCGGGCGAAATGGCGAATGCTCCGGCGATCAGCGGCAGTTGCAGCAGGATGACGAGCAGGCCGAACCCGCCCCCGATCAGCAGTCCGCGCAGAAGGAGTGATGCGACCTCGCGGCTTTGCCCTTCGCCCAGCGCCTGACTGGTCAGGCCCGTTGTGCCCATCCGCAGAAACCCGCAAACCCAGTAGATCGATGACAAGACGAGCGCACCGATGGCAACGCCGCCGATCGGCTCCGCCGCGCCAAGCTGCCCGACCACGCCTGTATCGACGAGCCCTAGCAAAGGCACCGTGGCATTCGCCAGAACAATCGGAAAGGCAATTTTCAGAACGCGGGCGTGCGTGATCTCACTCATCGCGGGAAGGCATCAGGAAATGGCCCGTTGCCTGCGCGAACATGCGAGACCGGTTATCCTGCCAACCCTCGACATGGACGGAGGCATAGCGGCGACCCGAGCGGTTCACGCGGGCACGGGCATAGGCGTCACGCGGCAGTCCGGAGCGTAGATAGTCGACCGAGAAGTCGATGGTCTTCGGCAGGCGCGGTGTGAAGAGTTGCGGCTCGAACTCCTGCCCGCCCGTATTCTCCATATCTTCCCAAAGCATCGCCCATGCGAGCTCGACAATCGCTGTGGTCTCAAGGAAAGCCGCCGTCGCACCGCCGTGCAGCGCGGGCAACATCGGGTTGCCGATGAGCTTGTCGTCGAATGGCATGATGGCTGTCAGCTCGTCGCCCCGGCGGTCGAACTTGATCCCCAGAAAGCGGATGTAAGGCACACCGCCGACGAGCCGTTCGAGAGCAGCGTCACGGCGCTGTTTGACCATCTGGACTGGTTCGGGCTTGCGCATCATTCGGCCTTTCTCGGACGTTCGACGGTAAAGGTGCCGGTTGCGGTCGCCACGGGGCGCTCGCCGTCATCATCCATCGCGGTCGCGCGGACGAACGCCACGCTGCGGGTCACGTGGTAGCATTCGGCCCATGCCGTGATCGTCTGACCGGGGGTGGCGGGGCGCATATAATCAATGCGCAGACCTAGCGTTGCCGTCCCGCCCCGAGAAGACGGATGCACCATCACAGCCGCGCCGCAGCAGGTGTCCATCAGGGCCGAAACCGCACCGCCGTGAACAACGCCCGTCTCGGGATCGCCGATCAGCTGTTCGTCATACGGCATCTCGATCACGGCGCGCCCGTCACCGATTTCGGTCATCGTCAGCCCCAGCGCCTTGGCATGGGGAAGCGCGCCGATGAACTGGCTCGCCATCTTGGTTTTCCGGTCCTGTGCAGAGTCGGTCATGGGGTGCTCCTGTACTGGCGGATAGGTTCAACAATCCTCTACGGGGTGCAACCCCTCGTCACACCCAACGTGACGCAAGTCGTGTTGCCGAACCGTACATTTCGACCTAACTTATGCGTCAACTGGAGGATTGAATGACCGAAAGCCGCCTTTCATTCAAAGAGATGTGCGCCAAGTTCGACGTGACGCCGCGCACGCTTCGCTACTACGAGTACATCGAACTGCTGTCGCCCGAGAAGGACGGCCGCTCGCGGTTCTATGGCCCGAAGGAAGTCGCGCGGATGACGCTCATCCTGCGTGGGCGCAAGTTCGGCTTTGCCCTCGAAGACATCCGCCAGTGGCTACTTATCTATGAAAAAGAAGGCACTTCGGCACAGATGCGTGTCTGGGTCGAGATGGCAGACCGCCAGTTGGCAGAACTGGCCGAGCAGAAAATCCAGCTTGAAGAGACCATCAACGAGCTTGAAATCCTCCGGAACGAGACGGCTGCCAGCCTTTCTTGACCCTAGGTTATCTGTCATGATGCGAATCGAGACGGCCCCGGCCGTCCGAGGGGCGCTCGACTGATCGAGAAATCGTGAGAATCTTGTTTCACCGTTAAATATTGCGCTTTCCGGCGCTCATGATATTTCGCATTCCCCTACGGTACCTTTTTTGACCTTTCGTCACTTGGGTTTGTGACGCAGCGTTTCGTTTACGTTCGGGTAAACCTGACTTGTAGGATGGTGATGTCGGCAGCAGATGACCGGCTTCATCGCTAAACATCTGTGAGACGACATATGATGACTGAAGAGATCTTATCGATCCGTGAGATGTGCGAGACGTTCGACGTCACTCCGCGCACCCTGCGGTTCTACGAAGCAAAGGAGCTGCTGTTCCCGATCCGCGAAGGCCAGAAACGCCTGTTTACCCGCCGTGACCGCGCCCGCCTGAAACTCATTCTGCGTGGCAAGCGTTTCGGTTTCTCTCTCGAAGAGATCCGGCAACTTCTGGACCTGTACGAACTGGACGACCAGCAGGAGACGCAGCTCGAACGGACATACGAGGTGGCCAAGCGCCATCTTGCAGAAATGGAATCCCAGAAGGCTGAGCTCGAAACAGCCATCGAGGATTTGAAACAACAGATCGAGTGGGGCCGCGAACATCTGGCCAAACTCAAAGGGGGGGAGGCAGCGTAAACCTTCCCCGCAAGGCGAGGAGAAGGAACGAATGCCCAGCTTTACCGCACCGACCAAGGACATCCAGTTTGTACTGCATGATCTTCTGAAGGCATCGGAGCAAGACACCCCCGGATACGACGAGCTGGATCGCGATTTCACAGCGGCCGTCCTCGAAGAAGCAGGCAAACTCGCTTCCGAGGTACTGGCACCGCTGAACGTCATCGGCGACCAGCAAGGCGTGACGCTGGAAAACGGCGTCGTCCGCACCCCCGAAGGCTTCAAGGAAGCCTTCGAGCAGATGAAGGAAGGCGGCTGGACCGCGCTGGATTGCGATCCGGAGTATGGCGGCCAGGGCCTTCCCTATCTGATGAACACCGCAGTTCAGGAACCGTTCGTTTCGGCCAACATGGCCTTCAACATGTATCAGGGCCTGACCCACGGCGCCTACTCGGCCATCCACGCCCACGGCTCGGACGAACAGAAGGCGAAATTCCTGCCCAAGATGGTGTCCTGCGAATGGACCGGCACCATGAACCTGACCGAACCGCACTGCGGCACCGATCTGGGTCTGATGCGCACCAAGGCGGAACCGCAGGATGACGGCAGCTACAAAGTTACCGGCCAGAAGATCTTCATCTCTGCCGGCGACCACGACATGGCCGACAACATCATCCACCTCGTTCTGGCCAAGATTCCCGGCGGCCCTGAAGGCATCAAGGGCGTTTCGCTCTTCATCGTGCCCAAGTTCATCGTCAACGACGACGGCTCACTCGGTGACCGCAACGCGGTGTCGGTCGGCAAGGTCGAAGAAAAGATGGGCATCCACGGCAACGCCACCTGCGTGATGAACTACGACGGTGCGACCGGCTACCTGCTCGGCGAAGCCCACAAGGGTATGCGCGCCATGTTCACCATGATGAACGAAGCCCGTCTGGGCGTCGGCCTTCAGGGCTATGCGCAGGCCGAGATCGCCTACCAGAACGCGGTTGCCTACGCCAAGGACCGCCTTCAGGGCCGTGCCGTCACCGGCGCAGAGAACCCCGAAGGTCCGGCCGATCCGCTGATCGTCCACCCCGACATCCGCCGCAACCTGATGGACCAGAAGTCCTTTGTCGAAGGCGCGCGCGCGCTGACATATTGGGGCGCGATGCTGATCGACAAGGCGCACCGCTCGAATGATGCGGAAGCTCTGGGCCTCGTGTCGCTTCTGACGCCGGTCATCAAAGGCTTCCAGACCGACAAAGGGTTCGAAATGGCGAGCCAGGCGCAGCAGGTCTACGGCGGCCACGGCTACATCGAAGAATGGGGCATGTCCCAATACGCCCGCGATGCCCGTATCACCATGATCTACGAGGGCGCGAACGGCATTCAGGCCCTCGACCTCGTCGGCCGCAAGCTGGCGCAGGACGGCGGCAAGCACGTCATGGCCTTCTTTGAGATGGTCAAAAACGAGTGCAAGCAGCACGAGGACGAACGCATGAAGCCGTTCACCGACGCCCTCAAAGGCGCGTCGAAGCAGCTTCAGGCGGCGGGCATGTACTTCATGCAGAACGGCATGAAGAACCCGAACAACGCCCTCTCCGGCTCGTACGACTTCATGACCATGATGGGCCATGTCTGCCTCGGCCTGATGTGGACCCGTATGGCGGCCGCGTCCTACGCAGCCCTCGACGGCGGCGCATCGGACACCGCGTTTTACGAGACGAAGATCGCGACCGGCAAATACTACATGGCACGCCACCTGCCCGCTTGTGCGATGCACCTCGCACGCATCGAAAGCGGTGCCGAGCCTGTCATGGCATTGTCCGCAGACCACTTCTAAGGTGGACAGGCGGGCCCGAGTCCCCTCCGGCCCGCCAAAACATCAAAGGAGACGCCCATGCCCAAACGCTTCCGCCTGACCCGCCGCTTTCCGGTGTCGATGACCGAGGACGGCTACCGCCGCCTGCGCAAGTTCGCGCAACAAGCAGGTCTGGATGAGGGCGAGGCGCTTTCGTTCCTGTTCGAGAACTTCGAAAGCGTCACGAACGGCGAAAACCTCGCTGCACGGCTGCGTTTGTTCAACTCGGAACTCGAGGCACGAAAACGGTGACCTTCGGGCAGATTGATACCTTGCCGGGGGCTCTGCCCCCCGCCTCCTACGGAGGCGTCCCCCGAGGTATTTCTGTCAGAATGAAGACGAGGGCGCACCCTGCCCCGCAACGCCAGAACCAACAGGCGGCGCGCGAGGCAGAGCTTCACTCTGAACGGTCATCGGCCCCTCGGCCTGTACCGCAAGCCGAACATGGCAGGGCAAGGTTAATGAAGGGTCAAGGCGCTCTTCATTCTGACACAAATACCTTCCGGGGGTCCGGGGGTGGAAAATCCCCGGCTCTCCTTTTCCGGCAGCGGAGAGGTCCGCAAATAGCAGACCGCCACTTGCCGGCAGACTGAACGAACGATCCATTTACGCCCGCCGCTTTCAATTCGGGGCGGGTCCGAGGAGGAACTTATGACCGAAGCCTATATTTATGACGCCGTTCGCACGCCGCGCGGCAAGGGCCGCAAGGATGGCGCGCTACATGAGGTGACCAGCGTCCGCCTGTCGTCGCAGGTGCTCAACGCGCTTCAGGAACGCAATGGCCTCGAAGGTCACGCCGTAGAAGACGTGATCTGGGGCAACGTCACCCAAGTAGCCGAACAGGGCGGCTGTCTGGCGCGTACCGCAGTTCTGGCGTCGAACCTCGACCAGTCGATCCCCGGTCTCGCGATCAACCGTTTCTGCGCCTCTGGCATGGAAGCCGTGAACCTTGCTGCCAATCAGGTCAAAGGCGGCGCAGGCGAAGCCTACATCGCCGGCGGCGTCGAGATGATGGGCCGCGTGGCGATGGGTTCGGACGGTGCGGCGATTGCCGTCGATCCGAGCGTTGCGATGGACACCTACTTTGTTCCGCAGGGCATTTCGGCCGACATCATCGCGACCGAGTATGGCTTCAGCCGTGACGACGCCGACGCGCTGGCCGTTGAATCGCAGCGCCGCGCAAAAGCCGCTTGGGATGACAACCGTTTTGCCAAGTCGGTCATCACGGTACGCGACCAGAACGGCATCGCGATCCTCGATCATGACGAATACATGCGTCCCGGTACAGACATGCAGGCGCTCGGCTCGCTCAAAGCGTCCTTCAAGGAAATGGGCGAGGTCATGCCCGGCTTCGACAAGGTCGCGCTGATGAAGTACCCGCACCTCGAGCGGATCAACCACATCCATCACGCAGGCAACTCGTCCGGCATTGTGGACGGTTCCGCCGGTATTCTGATCGGCAACAAGGAATTCGGCGAGAAGTGGGGCCTGAAGCCCCGCGCCCGCATCCGCGCGACGGCCAAGATCGGCACCGATCCGACCATCATGCTGACGGGTCCGGTTCCGGTGACTGAAAAGATCCTCAAGGACAGCGGCATGTCGATCAACGACATCGACCTCTTCGAAGTGAACGAAGCGTTCGCGTCGGTCGTTCTACGCTTCATGCAGGCATTCAACGTCGATGACAGCAAGGTCAACGTCAACGGCGGCTCGATCGCGATGGGGCACCCGCTCGGTGCGACCGGCGCGATCATCATCGGCACGCTGCTGGACGAGCTTGAGCGTTCGGGCAAGGGCACGGGCCTCGCGACCCTCTGCATCGCGTCCGGCATGGGTGCAGCCACCATTATCGAGCGTATCTGATTGTGGCCTGCGCGCGCGGCACATCTGTTGGTCAACGCGGTGACGAGCTCATCGCGGGACGACAGCCGCGCGCCATCGCTGCATCGACCAACATTTCAGCGCAGGCCCAGGCTCAGCAGATCCGTGGCGGGGCGACGGCGCTTTCAAATTCAGATCCTGACTTCGGGAGGAAATCATGAACGAATTTACGATGTCCGTAGACGGTGACGGCGTTGCCGTCATCACGTGGGACGTACCCAACAAATCCATGAACGTCATGTCGCTGGACGGCTGGGACGAATTCGAAGGGCTGCTCGATGCCGCACTGGCTGACGAGGCAGTCAAGGGAATCGTTCTGACCTCTGGCAAAGACACCTTTGCGGGCGGCATGGACCTCAACGTCATCGCCAAGATGAAGGAAATGGCGGGCGACGATCCGGCCAAGGGCCTTTTCGACGGCATCATGCGCATCCACGGCATCATGCGTAAGATGGAACTGGCAGGCATGGACCTGAAGACCAAGAAAGGCGGCAAGCCGATTGCAGCCGCCCTGCCCGGCACTGCGCTGGGTATTGGTCTGGAACTGCCGCTCTCCACGCACCGCATCTTTGCCGCCGACAATCCGAAGGCCAAGATCGGCCTGCCGGAAATCAAGGTCGGCATCTTCCCGGGCGCTGGCGGCACCACCCGCCTGTCGCGCAAGCTGGGCGCCATGGGTGCTTCGCCCATCCTGCTCGAAGGCAAGCTGAGCGATCCCAAAAAAGCCAAGTCGATGGGTATCATCGACGAGGTTGTTTCTGCCGACGAACTGATCGCCAAGGCGAAGGAATGGGTTCTGAACGCCAAGGAAGCCGATCTGGTCAAGCCGTGGGATGCCAAAGGCTACAAGATGCCCGGCGGCGCGCCTTACCACCCCGCTGGTTTCATGACCTTTGTCGGTGCTTCTGCGATGGTTAACGGCAACACCCAAGGCGTCTATCCTGCCGCCAAGGCGCTGCTGTCGGCGGTCTACGAAGGCGCGCTGGTGCCGTTCGATACCGCGCTCAAGATCGAAGCGCGCTGGTTCACTAACATCCTGATGAACCCGTCGTCGGCCAACATGATCCGTAGCCTCTTCATCAACAAAGAGGCGCTGGAGAAAGGCGCGAACCGTCCTGCCGTCGACGACCAGAAGGTCAAGAAAGTCGGCGTTCTGGGCGCGGGTATGATGGGTGCGGGCATTGCCTACGTCTCGGCCAACGCAGGTATCGAGGTCGTGCTGATCGACCGCGATCAGGAAGCCGCCGACAAGGGTAAATCTTACGCCGAAGGCATCCTCGATAAGGGCATGAGCCGCAAGAAGGTCACTGCCGAGAAGAAAGAGGAAGTTCTGGGCCGTATCAACGCGACCTCCGACCTTGACGCGCTGAAGGGTTGTGACCTGATCGTCGAAGCCGTGTTCGAAGACCCGAAGATCAAGGGCGAGATGACCCAGAAGGTCGAAGCCATCGTCGGTGACGACTGCATCTTCGCGACCAACACCTCGACCCTGCCGATCACCATGCTCGCCAAGGCATCCAGCCGCCCCGAGCAGTTCATCGGCATCCACTTCTTCAGCCCCGTCGACAAGATGCTGCTGGTGGAGATCATCAAGGGCAAGGAAACCGGCGACCGCGCGACGGCCAAAGCGCTCGACTACGTGCGCCAGATCCGCAAGACCCCGATCGTGGTTAATGACGCGCGCTTTTTCTATGCGAACCGCTGCATCATCCCGTATATCAACGAAGGCATCCGCATGGTGAAGGAAGGCGTCGAGCCCGCCCTCATCGAAAACGCTGCCAAGCTGATGGGTATGCCGCTCGGCCCGCTCCAGCTCGTAGACGAGACCTCCATCGACCTCGGCGTAAAGATCGCCAAGGCGACCCGCGCTGCGATGGGTGACGACTACCCCGACGGCGAAGTGGACGAGGTTCTTTTCTGGATGGCCGATCAGAACCGTCTGGGCCGCAAGTCCGGTTCGGGTTTCTACGGCTACGATGACAAGGGCAAGCGCACCGGCCTCTGGGATGGCCTCGAAGCCAAGTACCCCGTCGCCGAAGAGCAGCCCGACCTGATCGAAGTCCAGCACCGCCTGATGTTCGTTCAGACCCTCGAAGCCGTCCGCGCGCTGGAGGAAGGCGTGCTGATGGACATCCGCGAAGGCGACGTCGGCGCGATCCTCGGCTGGGGCTATGCCCCGTGGTCGGGCGGTCCGTTCTCGTGGCTGGACATGCTGGGCTCGCCCTACGCGGCAGAGCGTTGCGATCAGCTGGCAGAAACTTACGGCGCCCGCTTCGCCTGCCCGCAGTTGCTGCGCGACATGGCCGAGAAGGACCAGACCTTCTACGGCAACGCAGCCAAAGCCCAAGCGGCATAAACGAACAAAGGGCGGCCCACGGGTCGCCCTTTTGCTATGGCGTGGAAACCACAAGAATAGGGTTTCTCACGGCGCTTAACTCAAACCTGTTATCAACGCGCGCGGCACAGACTAATCCTTCTCATCAATAAAAAGAAAATGTGAGGGACCGAGCATGAAACTTGCCGCATTCACGGCAGCCGCACTCATGGCTGCAACCACCATCCATGCCCAAGGTATCGAAGACTGGGGCTACGCCAGCGGTGTGTCCTCGTTCGGCACCCAGGTCGAAGGTACCTACGCCATCCAGCCGGGTCTTGATCTGCGCGGCTTCGGTGCGGGCGTTCTGACCATGTCGACCAGCGAAACCTATGAGGACGACGGCGACAGCGTTCTGGTCGAGGGCAACGACAGCCTCGGCGGATATGGCCTGATGGCCGACTATTACTGGAAACAGAGCGGCTTCCGCCTTTCGCTCGGCATGTTCATGACCAAGGGCGAGATCGAAGGCACATTCTACGACGACGAGACCTACACAGGCACCATCGCGTTCGACCGCAGCATCGCGCCCGTCATTACCGCAGGCTACCGCAAGCAGTGGAACAGCGGCTACACGCTCGCAGGCGAACTCGGTGCCATCGGTGCCCAGCTCGAAGCGTCGTCCACCTCGTCCGATCCGGCTGTGCAAAGCGATATCGCCGACCTGAACAGCGACCTGTCCGATATGGCGGCGATACCGTATCTGTCGGTAACCTTCGGCTACCAGTTCTAAGCTCAGGCGCGCAGGTGGCCTTGGCCGCTTGCGATGAGACCGTCGTCGATTTCCATCAGGTCGACCAGCAGTTCGGCCTGATCCATCGGCAGGATGCGGTAGCTCTGATCGCGTCCGAACAGCTCGTCCATCATGTCACGGCTCTTACGGCAGAGGCACAGGGTGTTGCCGTTGGTGAACAGGATCTGGTCACGCGCGCAGGAGAGTGAAATAACCTCCACGCGCGGGCTCGGTTTGACGCGAGCGATCTTGCGCAGACCTTCGAGCGAGGCAGCAGGAACGAGAGCGAAGGGATCGCCGTATACTTCCTCTGCAGCATCGCTTTCGATCATCACCGCCTGATTGGGCAGCAGCATCATGTCTTTGAGGTTCGAAAGCGCGCCTGTCGGCACGTGGATCGGCCAGTACTCGATCTGGTCGTGGCTCTCGTGAGTGTAAATGTAGTGGCGGCGGATATCGACGATCCGCTGCGCACCGCCGTCGAAGGTCATCACCTCGTCTCCCACCGAGAGTGCTTCGACAAAGCGCCAGCCGTTAGGCGTAGCGATAGTGGAGCCGGTCATAAATCCATGACCGATCTCCGGGAGGGTAAGGGATTGACCATTGACGTTGGCGGCGATGCCCCACGTCTCGTCATTCCAGGCGAACATCTGAATTGTCCTTAAATGTGAATCAAATTTGGTTAATCCCAGTTGACCTTCTCAGTAGGTCAGCAATTCAGCGCAAATCGGGCAGTTTCAGGGCAATGGTTTCTATTGTTGCACAGAGCACCGCTCACATAGACTGATTGAGCGCGATCACGCACCAAGCACGTCAAAGCTGTAGCTGAACTTTTGAGCATCTGCCGCACAGATTCGCGCTACGATGGCAGCGGTGTCGTCCGAATAATACGGCCGCCAGTCGCGGTTGCGCTCGGAGGAGTTGGCCACGGGCATGTCCGGAACAAAGCCCAGATGAGCCGCCAGAGGCGCCATATCCTCGGCGAGGTTTTCCAGCCTCAGATAGGCCGAACACCGCTCGCACCCCGCCGCATCGGTCAGGTATTTTCCGTAGGGATTGGCCGCGATGGAAGCTTGGATTTCGGGCCTGTGAAGGAACGCTTCGAAGTTCACTGCCTTCGCCGCAATGACCGCAGGATGGTCGAACGACTGCTCCCGCAGCCAGTGGTAATAACTCACCAGCCTGTCCCACGGATTGCGCACGAGGGTAAAAATGAACATCCCGTCCATCTCTTCCGGCGTCACCACCCCGTCGATATCCGCCAGCGTGGAGTGCTTCCACAGCCGCCCCGCAGGCTTCAGATCCTTCACCCTGCGTTTGCGATTTTGTGCTTTCGGCGTGTCACCGATCAGGATGTCGTCCGCCTTGGCCCGCTGCTCCAACGCAAGAGCCATCGCGGTGCCGCCCGTCTTGGGAATGTGGACAAAGATGTAGCGGCGCCCGCGCGAGATAATCATACCGCATTGCTATCCGATCAGCCGAACCATGCGCAATCGTGCATGCGTCCGCCCGACGCGGCATCGCGCGCAAAACATTAGTAGCTTTCAGTGCCGCGTTGCGGCAACATCGTTGCGACGGCGTGGGAGGATGCCGTTTGTTATCATTCTAGTACGGGAGAGCAGACATGGGCTGGATGGCCGATGAAACAGGTTTGGACAAACGTGAAGCGAACTATGTGCCGCTCACGCCTCTCAGCCATCTGACCCGCGCCAAGCGGGTGTTTCCTGACCGCGACGCGCTTGTCTACGGCCATCATCGCTACACCTACGCCCAGATGCATGAACGGGTCACGCGCCTTGCCTCCGCGCTGGTGAAGGCTGGCATCAAACCGGGTGATGTGGTCGCCACCATCCTGCCGAACGTCCCCGCCCACGTCGAAGCGACATGGGCCGTGCCCGCAACGGGCGGCGTGCTCAACACGATCAACATCCGCCTCGACGTGGACACCATCGCCTACATCTTCGACCATGGCGAAGCGAAGATCATCCTGTGCGACAGCCAGTTCATTCCGGTCTGCATGGAAGCCATCGACCGCATGGAGGGCCCCGCCCCGCTCGTGATCGAAGTGCCAGATGACGTCGCGGGCGTGCCGCACCTCGGCAACCAGATGGACTACGAGGATTTCCTGAAAACCGGCGATCTCGACTTCCAGTGGATCATGCCCGAGGACGAATGGGAGAGCATCGCGCTCAACTACACCTCCGGCACCACGGGCCGCCCCAAGGGCGTGGTCTACCACCACCGCGGCGCATACCTCATCACGATGGCCACGCCGATTTCGTGGCGCATGACGCTTTACCCGCGCTACCTGACCATCGTGCCGCTGTTCCACTGCAACAACTGGTGCCACGTCTGGATGATCCCAGCGCTCGGCGGTGCGGTCGTCTGCTGTCGCGACGTGACGGCCAAGGCGATCTACAACGCCATCGCCGATGAGGGCGTCACCCACTTCGGCGGCGCGCCCATCGTTCTGAACCTGATCGTCAACGCGAAGGCAGAGGACCGCCGCGAATTCGACCACACGGTCGAGGTGTTCACCGCAGGCGCACCGCCCGCTGCCGCAACGCTCGCCGCTGTCGGAAAACTCGGGTTCAATATCACGCAGGTCTACGGCCTGACCGAAACCTACGGCCCCGCCACCGAATGCACATGGGACCCCGCATGGGAGGCCCTGCCAGCCGACGAACAAGCCGCGATCAAGGCCCGTCAGGGTGTCTCCATGCCGATGAACGAACACATCACCGTGGTCGATGAAAACGTGCAGCAGATCCCGATGGACGCCACCACGCAGGGCGAGATCGTGATGCGCGGCAACTCGGTGATGAAGGGCTACTACAAGAACCCCGAAGCGACCGAGAAAGCCTTCCGCGGCGGGTACTTCCATTCCGAAGACCTCGCAATCCAGCACCCCAACGGCTACATGCAGATCGCTGACCGCGCCAAAGACATCATCATCTCGGGCGGCGAGAATATCTCTTCGGTCGAAGTCGAAGGCGCGCTGATGCACCATCCCGCCGTCAACCTTTGCGCCGTGGTCGCAATGCCTGATGAAAAGTGGGGCGAAGTGCCCTGCGCCTTCGTCGAACTCAAAGAAGGTGCCGAGGCGACCGATGCCGACCTCATCGCGCACGTCCGTTCCCGTCTGGCAGGCTTCAAGACCCCGAAAAAGGTGCTGTTCGAGGAACTTCCCAAGACCTCGACCGGCAAAATCCAGAAGTTCGAACTGCGCGCCAAGGCTCGCGCAATGGTAGAGTCTGCTTAAACTGCCCTTGACCCACCCCCTTGTTGGATGCACTTCAAAGGGGTGGGACAAAAATAACAAAGCAGATGACCGCACTTACACGCTACGCACGACTTGAAAGCACCGGATACTGGCGCCCGTCGAAGGACGACGCGCCATTCGAGGTCGTTGTATCGTTCGGTGATGCGTCGCTGATCATCCGCGACACCAGCGGTCAGCCCCTCACCCACTGGTCCCTGCCCGCCACGATGCGCCTGAACGGCACCGAGATGCCTGCGCTCTACTCGCCCGATAGCGATGCCTTTGAAGTGCTGGAGATCGAGGATGAAACGATGGTCGAGGCGATCGAGACCGTCCGCGACAGCATCGCCCGCCGCCGTCCGACGAATGCTCCGCGCCGTAAGGGCTGGATCAGGGGTATCCTTCTGCTGGCCATCGTCGCGGGCGCGTTCACTGTGCCTCCGCTGCTCCGCCACCAAGCGGTCGAGGCCGTTCCAATGGCCAAGCGCGAGGAAATCGGCGCAACGATCCTCGGCCATCTTCAGCGGGTCTCTGGCACTGCGTGCCGCAACCCGCGCGGCCTGCTTTCGCTGAACCGCCTGAAGTCACGCGCCCTTCCGAACAATTCCGACGCGCAGGTCGTGATCCTGCCCGAAGAGGTACCTGCCGTCCTCGCCCTGCCTGGTAACATCACCGTTCTGAACCGTTCGCTGGTTGAAAACCACGAGGATCCCGCCGTTGCCGCCGGCTACCTGATCGCCGCGGAGCGCATCCGCGCAGAGAATGACCCGCTGGCCGAAGTGCTCAGCCACATCGGCCTGTTCGAGACGTTCCACCTGCTCACCACGGGCGAGATCGACAGCAACGCGCTGCGTGAATACGCGCTGTCGATGACGAACGAAGACCTGCCCCAGCCCTCGCTGAACCAGATGCTCGCGGCGTTCGAAAATGCCCAGATCTCGACCAAGCCCTACGCTTACGCAGTGGACGAGACCGGCAACACGACCGCCAACTTGATCGCTGCCGATCCGGTAAATGCCGCGCAAGCGCCGCTCATCCTGTCGGATGGCGACTGGGTTGCGCTCCAGAATATCTGTGGTCGGTAATCAGCCGCGCGTAAACGCGTCGGCGTAGCCAGCCGCGCGAACCGATTGAAGCGCACCGCGCAGCGCGGCGGCGTTGCTGAACGGACCTGCTGCGACGACGGTCATATTCTGACCATTGGAACGCACCGTTCCGTTCGACACCGGATAGCCCATCGACTGAAGGCGCGCCATCGCAGCCTGTGCATTCGCTGACACCGCATAGGTGCCGACCTGCACAAAGCGGTGCGAGGTCGCAACAGCGGCAGCTGACGCGACCGGAGCCGTACGGGTCGAAATGACGACCTGCGCCGTTGCTGCCGGAATGCCGCGGTTCGGGTTCAAACGACCGTCATCCCAAGCTGTCTCGTAGCCCGCCGGATGGTCGCCCACGCGGTAGGTGCCAGAGGTCGGGTTGGATGCCGGAATGTCAGCGCCGAAAAGGCTGGAGGTCTTGTAGCCCAGCGAAGAGGCGCCCGACGGCGACACGGTCTGCGGACCGCAACGGACCGCCCCTGCCATGTAGCGCGAGCTCACATCGTCAAAGCCGCTGCACGACGAAGCCGAAGGCGCGGCTTGGGTCGGTGCGATCACGACGGGCGCGGTGACAGTCACGGTCGGGGCCACGGTCACGACAGGAGCCACCACGGTCGGCGCTACCGAGACCGTCGAAACGCTCGGCGGCGTACGGTTGAATTCGAGCACGGGATTGCTGGCGGGAACGGTCGCACCGCCTGCGCGGATCGGCTGGGTCTGCGGACCGCAGCGCACGGCGTAGCGCGAGTTCATATGCGCCGAGGTATCACAGCCGTTCGCCACGGGCGCAGGCGCAACGGTCGCAACCACAGGCGCAGGGCCGCAGTCCACGGGCTGGCCGGTTTCGGCGTTGAGGTACGACCGCTGGATACCCGTGCGGCCCTCGCAAATCTCTGACAGGGTCATGCGCTGCGGCTCGGGCGCAGCCACGATCTGCGGGGTCACAGACGGCACATTGATCGACACTGCGACGGGCGGAGTAGCCGGACGCGTGGTCATCGACGCAACCGTGCGGATCGGATCACCGACCGAGGTCGACGCCGTCCGGACTGGCGCGGGTGCCTGAACCTGGACCGGTGCGGGCGGCGCGGCTGGCGTATCGAGGTCAAGCGTCAGAACCTCGGCGCTCGCTGCCGCAGCCGCATTCGCCGCCTCGATCGAGCGCGTTGCGCCGCCGGTCGGCTGGAAACCACAAAGCTGTTGGCGATCGCGGGTCAGGCGCGGCACCCAGCTATAAGTGCCCGCCATGTTCGCGCGGATGAAGACGCAGCCCTTGCTATCGACATACTGGCTGCCGGAGTAGCTCGCCGCCGGAATTTCGGCGGGAACGGCCATGATGCTGCTTTGTGCAGATGCAGGCAGGACCTGCGATAGAACCGAAATGACCGCCGCCGCAACGAAGCGCGAGTTCAACATGCCCGTCTCCAAAATATCTCATGGAAACAATGTACGAGCGAGTAGACTCTGTAAAGAGTCTACGCCAAAGCCAGACCACGAAAGAGCGTGCGCAAGCGGCGTTTTTCGGTCATTTTCAGACTTCCGAATAAATACAAATCTTTTCAACAGGATATTAGTAGATTTCACTAGGGTCAGGATGCATTGATTTCAGTTGCGCTGCGCGATTCACGCCTCCGAAAACGGAGCGATGACATGAGCGATCTCTTCTGGCTGACCGACGCGCAGATGGCACGTCTGGCTCCCTTCTTTTCCAAGTCACACGGGAAGCCCCGGGTTGATGACAAGCGGGTGCTGAGCGGGATTATCTTCATCAATCGCCATGGCTTGCGTTGGCGTGACGCTCCTGCTGCATATGATCCTCACAAAACACTTTACAGCCGCTGGAAGCGTTGGAGCGAAAAGGGCATCTTCGCGCGGATGATGGCCGGACTGGCGGCGGAACACGGTGAGAAGACGACCGTGATGATCGATGCGACATACCTCAAGGCCCACCGAACGGCGACCAGCATGGCCGCAAAAAAGGGGGGCGTGGTCGCCTGATCGGTCGAACCAAAGGCGGCATGAACACCAAGTTGCACGCCATCTGTGACAGCCAGGGACGACCGATCGACCTGTTCGTCACCGCCGGACAGGTCAGTGATTACATCGGCGCACGGGCTCTGCTCAGTCGCCTACCAAACGTCAAATGGCTGCTCGGTGATCGCGGCTACGATGCCGACTGGTTTCGAGAAGCGTTGCAGGACAAGGGCATACGCGCCTGCATCCCCGGCCGGAAACAACGCAAGACGCCGGTCCAGTATGACAAACGGAGATACAAACGGCGCAACCGCATTGAGATCATGTTCGGCAGGCTCAAGGACTGGAGGCGCGTTGCCACCCGTTATGACCGCTGCCCAAAGGTCTTCCTCTCAGCCATCGCTCTCGCGGTTCTCGTCATCTATTGGCTATGAATCCTGACCCTAAAGCGTCAGCACAAAAACTTGAGGATGACCGCTGGCATCGGACGTGTAGACGACATGCTTTCCGTTTGGCGAGAAGCGGGGATGCGGGTGGGTATGCTGCGGTGCGTACACTTTTACCGGTCCGCTGTTGTAAGGGAAGGGATGCGCCCAGTGGGCGCCCTGCGAAGTCGCCTTGGGCTCGGTCAGGAAGCGTGGTGCTTCTGCGCCAGAGAGGTCTAGCAAATGCAACCCGCGATCAGGAAAGTTGGTGTCGCAGACCAATTGGGAGCCCGTCGCGTCTGGAGCGCCGTGCCAGACTGGGAAATCGGTGATCCCAGTCACGAGGCCGGTTTCCGGGTCGATCTCGCCCATCCCATTGGGCCAGTCCACGAAGAGAACCGTTCGGTGTCCCGGGCGCCAAACCTCGTGAGTGACCCACTGCATGGCGTGCTCGCGCTGATAGATGCGCCGGTTGTTGCCCGCTCGGTCCGTAACCCAGACCCGGTCCGTCATCGGTCCGGCATAAAGGAGCAGGTCTTCATCGTCGGGACAGAACTGCGGATGCCCGATCGTCGGGGCCTCGAGGAAAACATCGGCGGACTGAGCTTCGGTGTCGATCATCCAGAACCGGCTGACCGCGCCCGTCTTGACAGGCACCGCCCAATACCGGCCGCTGGCCGACAACGCAGTGGTGCCCATGGCCGCGCCAACCATGCCGGCTTCGCGCATTTCAGTGCTGTCAAAGCACGCAAGGCTCTCGACCGTTCCGTCTCGGGGCGAGACGCGTTTCCCTTCTTGCCCGGCGACGTAGTAGATCCAACGACCATCCTTGGAGGGGATCACTGACCATTCGGCCAGCGCGGGCTCGTCCGTCAACTGGGTCAGCTCGCCCCCTGGTTCCCGCTCAATGTAGATCTGAGGCTTGCCAGTGCGGTGCGAGATCAGAAGCAAGAAGGACATCGCCGCATCCCAGGCGTCCACGAAGAAAAACGGATGGTGGTGTATCGAGGGATGGTCCGTGACCTGCCGAAGGGTGGCCTCGGCATTTTGGTGGATGATCCGGCTTTCGGGTCTGATGGCAATATTGGTCACAATTACTCCGCCGGGGTGGTGAGGCGTTGCGGGCTACGGCGCGACAGCACTGCGTAGGCGATAGTAAGAGCCCAGCCCGCGACCAGCGCCGTCAGCCAGAGCGGCGAGCCAGAGGGCGCGATCACAGCGACAAGACCTGTGGCCCCGATCAGGCATCGCATCGGCCAGCCAAGCGGCTTGCCCGCCCATCCGCCAAAGGCCACGGCCCAGAGCGCGGTTGAAGCCAGGAGCGAAAGTGCGCTGAACACGATATGCGCCGCGCTGCCCTGTGCCAGAACGCCTGGGTCAAAGACAAAAGCGAAGGGCACGAAAAAGGCCACTAGCGATAAGCCAAAGGCGGAGAGGCTGGTCTTGACGGTCGAAGCCTGCCCAACCGCTGCAGCCGCAAACGATGCCAGCGCCACGGGCGGCGTCACCATCGACAGCACGCAGTAGTAGAAGATGAAGAAGTGCGCGGCCAGTGGCTCGATACCGAGTTCCTGGATTGCCGGCACGAATAGTACTGCACCGATGATATAGGCGGCGACCGTTGGTAGGCCCATGCCCATCACGATACAGCCTACCATGGCCAGCATCAGCGACAGGTATATCGACCCCTCGGACAGAGACAGCAGCGATCCCGCGAACTTCAACGCCAAGTTCGACTGCACCGCGACCGCGATGATCAACCCGATCGAGGCAATCGGCACCGCCACTTCTGCGGCCTGCTTGGGAGCGTCGCGCATGGCTTCGGTCACCTCTTTGACACCGATCCGCGTGGTCGGTCGCAGGAAGGGGACCACCAGGCACGACGCGGCGGCGATCACAGCGGAATAGGAGGCCGAGAAGCCGTTTACCAGTAAACCGATCAGCAAGATCGGCGGGATGATAAGGTGCAGACGGGGACCGATGGCTTCGGTCTCGGAGACTTCGGCGGCGCTCAGCGCCCGCACACCTTCACGCCGGGCCGACAGGTCGACTACTAGGATCAGCGCCAAGTAGAAGGCCAGCGCCGGGATCAGGCCGGCCAAGGCGATTTGCGCATAAGGCATGCCAAGCAGTTCGGCCATGACAAAGGCTGCTACACCCATGATAGGCGGCATCAGTTGCCCCCCGGTCGAGGCGATGGCTTCAATACCCGCGGCGCGATGTGGCGTCAGGCCAGTGCGTTTCATCAGCGGGATCGTGAAGACTCCAGTGGAGACAACATTGGCCACGGCCGAGCCCGAGATCGACCCCATCAGCGAGGACCCGATGATCGCAGCCTTAGCGGTTCCGCCAGTGGCGCGGCCAGCGGCGCGGATGGCGAGGTCGATGAACAGTTGACCGCCGCCGACCGCTGAATAGAAGGCCCCGAAGAGGATGAAATAAAAGACGAAGCTGACCGAGGTCGAGGTGGTGATGCCCAATACGCCAGCGGTGGTCATCGTGGTAATTTCGGTTGCGGCTTCGATCCCGAACCCGCGGAAGTTCAGCCATCCGGGCAGCGCGTTGCCCCAGAAGGCATATGCGATGAATGCCAGCAGCACCCAGACGAGGATCATACCGACCGCGCGGCGCGACCCTTCGAGCAGCAGAAACACCAGCAGCGCACCGAAGAAGATGTCGGTACCGAAGACCGGCGAGACGTTCTCCATACGTGTGGTCAGACGCTCGAACCCAGTGATGTAGTATCCCAGCACCGCAACGGCGCCCAAGATCAGCAGCCCGTCGATGGCAATGCGCAGGGCGCGGGGCAGCGCCTTGGACTTCAGCGGTTTGTAAAGAAACAGCAGCACCAGCGTGGCGGCCAGGTGGACGGGGCGTTCAAATAAGGGTTGCTGCGGTTCGAATAGCAGCCAGACCTGGAACGCGATCAGGATAATACCTATCGCGAAGGCGACGGTCCGGGCGGGACTCTGGGTCAGCAAGGCGCTCATGTTCTCCTCCAGTCAACACTTCGCGTTATTGGAAAAGGCATGGCCGGAGAGTGCCGGCCATGCCCTTTTGGCCTTACATAAGGCCTGCTTCACGGTAGTAGCGCAGCGCACCGGGATGCAGTTCGATCCCGACGTTTTCGGGTAGCATGGCCGTCTTCGGGTCAAAGCCCGACCAGGCGCCATGCGAGGCCTTGAGCTGTTCGGCGTTTTCGATGATGGCTTTGGTGATCTGATAGGCGGCTTCTTCGTCCATCGAAGCGCTCGCGATCAGGACCGTGCCCAAATTCGCACCGGCAGTGGCCTCAGACTGGCCCTTGTACCATTCGGGACCATAGCTACCGGGGGTCAGGCCATTCTGTTCCAGCACTTCCATGGCCGGGGCGGGCACGTCGAGGAAGACAACATCGGCGGTCAGAGCGACCTCGGTGATCGTCGGGTGACCCTTGATCATCGTATCGATGTAGATGTCGGCATTGCCGTTGCGCATCTGGTCCGCGATCTGGCCGGTGTCGACCTGGATGATATCACCGCCATTGGCTTTGATCTGATCCACCGAAGTACCGAGCCCCTCGAAGATCATCTGCGCGACCGGCACGGCCGAAGAGCCTACAGGCTTCATCAGTACGCGAACGGGCTCGCCCGAGGCCATGATCTCGGCCAAGTCGGTGGTGCCCAGCTGATCGGTGAAGGCCTTGCGCGCCATGGCGCCGACGTAGACGTCGTTCAGCCCGCCGACGAGGGCGCGGATGTCAGGAGCGCTCATGCCCTCATAAACGCCTTCGTTGCCTTCGCTGGCCCAGACAGCAGACGCCACGTTGGAGAGGGCGATTTCCGCCTTGCCGCCCTGAACGACCATTGGGTTGGCGATGCCGCCGCCACGCGCGATGACCTCGACCGAATTGTCGCCCAGGATGGGCTCAATGATTTGCTCGAGCGTGGCGGCAAAGACGTACCAGGACGACCCCTCGCGCATCGCGCCGATGCGAATGTCCTGAGCCGCGACAGACGTGGTTAGGACGGCGCCTGCAATGACGACAGTCGCGGCTTGGCGCAGACCGTTAAATTTAAAATTGAACATGGTTTCCTCCCTTGTTTTGGTGGCTGACCCCGGCAGGACCGGAGACAGCCTGCGTGGCTTATTCTGCGGCCATAGCCTGATCGACCCGGCCGATACCGGCGGCATCGAAGGCTGCTTCGATTTCACGCTCGGCGGCTTCGCCGAGGTCCTTCAGGGGTTCGCGGATCGTGGCGTGGTCCAGCAAGCCGCGATGACGCAGACCGATCTTCAGGGCAACGGTGCCTTCCATGTGCGAGCCGCGATGATACACGGTGCGGGTGACGGGCAGTAGCTGCTCGTGGATCTTGTGGGCACGGGGATAGTCTTGCGCCTTGCCGGCGGCAATCAGGTCGATCAGCAGTTCGGGCGCGATGTTGCCGTAGCCGACCAGCAGCCCGTCCACGTCGAACATCGTCGGCAGCAGCCACTCGTCGTGGCACGACAGGATCTGTAGGTCCGGCTGGGCTTTCTTCAGCGCAGGGATCTCGGTGTACCAGCGCTTCATGTTGCGCACGCCGTTCTTGGTGGCGACACAGCCCGGCTGCGCGGCGATTTCTAGCTGGGTGTCCAGATCGTAGGACGCCTTGGTCGCATCGGGGTACTGGAACAGGATAGTCTGCAGGCCGCCCTCTTCGTAGATCGCCTTGTAACGGTCCTGCGGCGCCCCTTTTTGGAAGCCGAAGCGCAGCCAGCCGTGGTTCGGGTAAACCAGAGCGCCGGTGGCGCCGGCATCTAGCGACCGCTTCGACTCTTCGGCGGCAACCTTGGTGCCTTCGCCAGTGATACCGGCAATGATCGGGATATCGACCGCATCCTTGTAGGCGCGGATCAGTTCGAGACGCTCGTCGGTGGTCAGGAAAGTGCCTTCACCGGCGTGGCCAAGGATGACCAGCGATTTCACCTCGTCAAAGCTAGCCAGCCATTTGGCAATGCGTACGTTCGCTTCGATGTCTAGCGAGCCGTCGCGGTTAAAGGCCGTCACGGGGGCCGGGTTCAGGCCACGAAGGTCCATGGGTTGCATGTCGGGATCTCCTCCAGATGCGTTTTATTATCCGTTCGACCCGCGCCTGTGTCCATTATGGGAACGATTGCGGGAACGTTCCCAGAAGTGCATTGCCAACGACCGCTGTCAAGTGATAGTTTTAGTTGCACAAGAGTTTGAACCGGAGGTCGCAAGATGTCGGAAGAAGAAATCACAACGAGATTAAGGGCTCGGGTAACTCTTCACGATGTTGCGCGTGAGGCAGGAGTGTCCAAGTCGACGGTGTCGCGTATGCTGGATGAACGGCTTCCTAGTTCCGACTCACCCAAGGCGCGCCATGTGCGCGACGTAGCTCGAAAGCTCGGCTATGTGCGCGATCTATCTGCCGCCAACCTGCGGCGCGGCTCGACCGGTACCATCGGCGTCATCGTTCCGCGATTAACCGATACGGTTATGGCCATGTTCTACGAAGCGGTCAGCGCCGCCGCCGCGCAACAATCGCGCTTCGCTATCGTGGCCACCACCGACGACAACCCCGAGGCCAGCCGCGAGGCTGCGGACGCCCTGATCCGTCGCGGGGTGGATGGCCTGATCCTGACGACTGCGCGCGAAGGCGACAATCTTGCCGCTGAACTACGCGAACGCGGCATCCCCTTCGTTTTAGCCCTGCGCCATAATGGTAAAACCTCAGCTTCGGTCGGGGACGATCAGTTGGGTGGATATCTGGCAACGCGCCACCTAGTAGACCTGGGCCACAAGCGGATAGGCATCATAGCTGGTCCCGATTATGCGACCAGTTCTCTCGGTCGCCTTGCCGGATATATGAAGGCATTGGAAGAAGCGCGAATAGCTGCAGCACCCGAACTGATTATCCCGTCCACATTCAGTATCGAGTCCGGAGAAACCGCAGCCCACGCACTTCTTACCCTTGACGATCCACCCACTGCGATTTTCGCGATCAACGATAACACCGCCATTGGAAGCATGTCGGCAATTGCACAGGCCGGACTGTCCGTTCCTCAGGATATTTCGTTGGTGGGCTACAACGATATTCCGATTGTCAGCCGTTTGCCGGTTCCCTTGACAACGGTTCGGGTGCCATTCGACCGTGTAGCAGAGGTCGCTCTTCAATTGCTTGCTGACAGTGAGAACTCTCCGAAAGTCATCAAGATCACGCCCAGCCTGATTCCGCGAAAATCCACTACTGCGCTTGGCACTGCGGCATTTGCATAGACTTTTATCTTATGTAGCAGGTGTGCCGTACGATTACAGGCCGGTAGGGTTTCGACGTTTAGCGCATCGATTGTCCCGTGGCAAAACGATGTCCAGAGGTTTCGCCGAGATAACCAAATTCCGCACCACTTCGTCACGGATTGGGAGGTCGGAGCCTTGGTCAGATCGCCTCTACGCGGCGATAAGAAACCTGCGATCGTTTCCTAGCAAACTGTGGCACGATGATCCTTAAGCGGCAGCACCCCTGCGTATCTGGCCGACTTCGCTTCTAGGAAGTTTGCCGAATTGGCGGGAATAGCCGCGGCTGAACTCGGGCGGACAGTGGTAGTCGAGTTCGAAAGAGACGCTGGGCATATTGAGGTTATTGTTCAGCATCAGCTTGTGCGTCTCGTTCAGTCGCAGCCATTTCGGTTCTGTCGCACACTGTCGGCGTTCCCCAAGCGCGCGTTATTTGTCAGCGTTGTCAGAGAGTTTGAGAGAGGCGTTTGGCGTGATCGAGTTTACGGTCATACCCAACCGGTTCATGATCAACAAGAGCGGTGCCAACCTAGCCGGCCTTCAGGCGATGAACGGCATCCTGAACTTATCGATAATACCCGTTTCGTCGAGGTCCGGCAGGTCAAACTCTTCAACACGACGCTTAGATAGTACTATTGCTACATCAGCTGATTATCAGCTCGACAATGGGCTTTAGGGCGTTCCATTCGGTCGAAGCGACCATCTCGGGTGTTGAGGCCGTCCATGCGAGAAGAGAGGGTCAGATCTCGGACAGCAGCGGCACTGCGTTTCAGACCTTCGTGTAGCTCGCTGAATAATTGGTGCCTTATCTTGGGAAACTCCGCCGATCAGAAAAGACTGCAACGAAACCGGCAAGCTTAACCCTTGCGAACGGCAGCTTTGGAGAGGCAGTGGCGCAGCGCCTCGCGGTGTCGACGAAGTCCGCTTTGGGCCGAAATACGATGGTGGATCACAGGGGCCTTGTTGCACATATCGGTGAGATGGATTCCCGTCGGGAATCGTGATGGTTAGATGCGCTGGCATGCCCAAGCCTGCCAACACCCGCTACCGCACGACGAACTGGTCCGACTATAACGCCTCCCTGAAGCGGCGAGGATCGTTGTCCATCTGGTTCGATCCTGAAATGCTCTGGCAGGCGGAGCAAAGCGGCAAGCGTGGCCATCCCGAGACCTTCTCCGACAGCGCAATCCAGACCTGTCTCACGTTGAAAGTCCTGTTCGGCCTGCCGCTTCGCCAGACCGTCGGCCTGGTCGCGAGCCTGATCGAGATGGCCGGGCTCGACTGGCCCGTGCCCGACTATTCGACGCTGTGCCGACGGCAGGCTCGGATCCAGGTGCAGATCCCGTATCGGCGCTCGAGCCAGCCTCTGAACCTCCTGATCGCCATCACCGGCATCCGTTTTCGCGGTGATGGAGAGTGGCTCTCGCGCAAGCATGGTGCAACGCGCAGACGCGAGTGGCGCAAGGTGCATCTAGCGATGGACACCGCAACGGGCGACATTCGCGCGGTCGAGTTCACCTCGAGCAGGCAGGGCGACAGCCCGATCCTGCCGGAGCTGCTGTCGCAGATCCCGTCGGATGAAGAGATCGAAACCGTCACCGCCGATGGTGCCTATGACACCCGTCGCTGCCATGCCGCGATCCTTGCACACGGTGCGCAACCAATCATCCCGATCCGTCGTAACGGGCGCGCCTGGAAGCCGGACAGCCCTGCCGCGATCTCACGAAACGAGATCCTCCGGACGACACGATGTCTGAGCCGGTCCATCTGGAAGAAATGGGCGGGCTATCACGCGCGAAGTCGCATCGAGGCGCAGATGAGCCGCCTCAAACTCCTCGGCGACCGGATCATGTCACGAGACCCCGACCGCCAGACCGCCGAGATCCAGATCCGCATCGCCATCATGAACCGCTGCTCGGCCCTGGAAAGGGCCGAGATCGAACCCGTCGCCTGACGCCCACGGGGAAAGGGGCGGATCATCCTGACGTCCGATTAGCGCAACAAGACCGCCACCACCGAGAGACGGCAGGTACTGCTGAAAATTGCCATTGCCAGAGCAGCGCCGACCTGACCTGTGCCATGAAAGCTGAGAGGACGCGCACCTCGGCAGGCATGTGCGCGAATTGACTGGATGTCGCACATACAATTACCCGATTGACTGCACGCATATGCCATGCAATGACGCCCCCATTCCGATCAAGGGAGATCCACAATGTGCGAGACCAGAAACACGAAAGACGCGGTGCTCAAGGGGATGCGCCTGCGCTGCCCGAACTGCGGCGAGGGCCACCTCTTCTCCGGATACCTCAAGGTGGCGCCCGCCTGCGAGCGCTGCGGGCTCGATTTCACGCCGCAGCGCGCGGACGATGGCCCGGCCTATATCGTCATCCTGCTGGTCTGCCACATCTTCGGCGTGGCGCTGCACCTCTTCTACCAGCAGTTCCTCGACAACCCGCTGATGCTGGCGCTGATCCTCAGCGCCGTGGCCATCGTGATGTCCCTCGCGATGCTGCCGCCGGTGAAAGGCATGATGGTCGCCATCCAATGGGCCAAGGGCATGCACGGCTTCGGCGCGAAGGCCGACTGATCACCCCATGAAGGTATTGGGCACCAGTGCCGCCGACAGGTGGTGCAGGTGCTCGCGCAGGGCCTCGCGCGAGGTCGGCCCGCCGAGGCTGACCCGCAGATGCTCGCCCGGCTGGCCCAGCACGGTAAAGGCATCCGAGGGCATCAACCCGATCGGCCGCCGCGCCATACGGGCTACCACATCGGCGCGGCCCACGCCCTTCGGCAGCGTAAGCCACAGGTTGAAGGCGTTCTCCGCCCCGTCGAAGGTCACCCCCTGCAGCACCTCCGCCGCCATCGCCTGCCTCGCGGCGCTCTCCGATCGGATGAAGCGGCGGATGCTGTCGGCGGTGCCATCCTCGATCCATTGCGTCGTCAGTGCCATCGACAGCGGCGAGGGCATGACCGACAGCGCCCGGATCGCCTGCGTCAGGTGATGCGCACAGCGCGGCGTCGGCGCGATGGTGAAGGCC
The DNA here is from genome assembly GCF_011806565.1 of Marivivens donghaensis. Taxonomy (GTDB): domain Bacteria; phylum Pseudomonadota; class Alphaproteobacteria; order Rhodobacterales; family Rhodobacteraceae; genus Marivivens; species Marivivens donghaensis_A. The sequence continues at coordinate 180,575 of NZ_JAATOP010000004.1, read as the reverse complement.
AGCCGCAGCCCCGCCCCGATGCATTTCGCCAAGCCCCCGATATGCCATGTCAATTCCGGCGCGTGCAGCGCGATGGGCGCAGGTGCCTTGGCCGGGATGAAGCCATAGGCGTCGTCCTCGATCAGCGTCAGGGCGTGGCGGTTCAGCACCTCGGCGATCTCCAGCCGGCGGGAGGCCGAAATGGTCTGCGTCGTCGGATTCTGCAGCGTCGGGTTCAGGTAAAGCGCCTTTGGCCCATGCGCCTGGATCGCGGCTTCCAGCGCGTCGGGCAGGATGCCGTCCGCGTCGCCGGGCAGCCCCACGAGGTTGAGCCGCAGGCGTCCGGCGATGTTGCGCAGCCCCGGATAGGTGACCCCTTCGCAGAGCACCGTGTCCCCCGCCCGCGCGATCAGCGACAGGATCGCGGTCATCGTGGCATGGGCGCCGGGGGTCACGGCCACGCGCTCCAACGCGGGAACCATGCCGCGCATGGACAGCCAGCTCGACGCAGCGACCCGGTCGCGTTCGGACCCGGTCGGGGACTGGTAGCGCAAGAGGTCGATCAGGTTGGCGGAGACATAGCCCAGCCCCTCCTGCATCCTGCGGGTCAGCTCCAGCGGCATGTTCTCGGGCGGCATGTTCATCGCGAGATCGGCCTCGCCCGCGCGCGACGGATCGGGCCGGTCGGTGACCACGCGCCCCTTGACGAAGGTGCCGCGCCCGACGTGGCTTTCGATATGACCGCGGGCCTGCGCCTCTGCGTAGGCGCGAGAGACGGTGGTGAAGTCGATCCCCAGCGCCTCGGCCAGACGGCGCTGAGGCGGCAGGCGCATCCCGTCGGTCAGCCGCCCCTCCTTGATGTCGGCGGCGATGGCATCGGCAATCGCGAGGTAACGCGGCTTGCCGGGGGTGAGGCTGTCCGGGGTCCAGTCGAGCATGCGGTCTCTTTCGGTCTTTTCCTTGCGTGTATGCGAATCAATCCAGACAATGAAGGCATTATTGTATGGAGCGGCCGGTTTTTCCGTCCGTTCGCTGCGCCCCTGCGGGGTCCGATGCCTGCAAATTGGGCAAAATGCCCCAGTCAGGCATGGATCGTGCGTCTTTTATTGTATGCAAAAAGGACTGCAAATTGATTGCCCCTTTGTGTGGCTGTCAGCCTGACCTCGTCAACGACACCGCACGACAAGGAGGGCAGGATGCCGCAAGTCAGCAAGGAAGCGCACAAGGACGGGGATTACTTCGTCAACTACGAGGAGAAGGTTTTCGAGGATGTGAAAGCCGACGAAGGGGAGAAGGCGCTGGTCACCTTCCACACCGTGGCCTTCGAAGGCTCCATCGGCCTGGTCAACATTCTCAACGCCATCCGACTGAACCGCAAGGGCTACGAGACCTCGATCCTGCTCTACGGCCCGGGGGTCACGCTGGGCATCCAGCGCGGTTTCCCGACGCTGGGCGACGAGGCCTTCCCGGGGCACCTCAACTTCAACAAGAACCTCGAGAAGTTCATGTCCGAGGGCGGCAAGGTCTACGCCTGCCGTTTTGCCCTGCAGGCATTGTATGGACATGGCGAGCCCTCCCTGATCCCCGGCATCACGCCGATTGCCCCGCAGGACGTGCTCGATTGCATCCTCCTGCACCAAAAGGCCAACGCCGTGGTGCTCGACACCTGGACGGTCTGAGGCCGTCCGGGCGCCCGCTCCCCTCGGGCGCCCTCCCTGCCGGACCGAGGCTCCCCGGTCCGGCTTTTCGATCAACGCGAGGTAATCCATGCGAACCGACACCATCCGCGCCGCTGCCGTGCAGATCGCGCCCGATCTCTCGGGCCGCGCCGGCACCATCGAACGCGTCCTCAACGCCATCGCCGAGGCAGCCGACAAGGGCGCGCAGTTCATCGTCTTCCCCGAGACCTTCGTGCCCTATTACCCTTATTTCAGCTTCGTTCTGCCCCCGGTGCAGCAGGGCGCGCCGCACCTGGAACTGATGAAGGAAGCCGTTGTCGTCCCTTCGCCGGAGACGCAGGCCGTCGCCGATGCCTGCCGCAAACGCGGCGTCGTCGTGGTGCTGGGCGTGAACGAACGTGACCACGGCTCGCTTTATAACACGCAGCTGATCTTCGACGCGGACGGCACGCTCGCGCTCAAGCGCCGCAAGATCACGCCGACCTACCATGAACGCATGGTCTGGGGTCAGGGCGATGGCGCCGGGCTGAAGGTCGTCGACACGCGCGTCGGTCGCGTCGGCGCGCTGGCCTGTTGGGAACATTACAACCCCCTCGCCCGCTACGCGCTGATGACCCAGCACGAGGAGATCCACGCGGGGCACTACCCCGGCTCGCTCGTGGGCGACATCTTTCGCGACCAGATCGAGGTCACCATGCGCCATCACGCGCTGGAATCCGGCTGCTTCGTCGTCAACGCCACCGGCTGGCTGACCGAGGAGCAGATCGCCCAGATCCACCCCGATCCGAAGCTGCAGGGCGCGATGCGGTCGGGCTGCATGACCTGCATCATCTCGCCCGAAGGCCGTCATCTGGCAGAACCGCTGACGGCAGGCGAAGGCATCCTGATCGCCGATCTGGACATGAAGCTCGTGGCCAAGCGCAAGCGCATGATGGACAGCGTCGGCCACTATGCCCGCCCGGAGCTGCTGTCGCTGAACCACGACACGCGCCCCGCCCCCACCCGCCACGTGATCGAGACCCCGATGGAGGAAGAGCAGGATGTCTGACGCCCAGCTTATCAATGACTTGCAGACCCACGGGATGCGCCTTGTCGACCCCCGCGCCGGGCAGGAAAGCCGTCGCGGCGGGGCCGGTCCGTCGGACCACAAGGCGATCACCATCGGCGCGCGCACCGTTATGATCCCGGTGCATACGGCGCCGTCCTTCGACAGCCCGTTCCTCGTCGAGGCCCCGGATGCCACCGGCGAAGCCCGCGTGACGAAGCACGGCGAGGAGGTCGCCGTGGTGCGCTTTCCGACGGCGGCGAAGTTCTACCAGCGGAAGACGGCGGACGGCATCCCCTACAGCCATATCGCGGCGCTGCATTCCAAGGACGTCCTGGCGACCACCGTGTTGCAGACCTGCATCCGCTACGAGAGTCGCAAGAAGACCTGCCAGTTCTGTTCCATCGGCCAGTCGCTCGCCGCGGGCCGGACCATCGCGCACAAGACGCCCGAACAGCTGGCCGAGGTCGCCAAGGCCGCCGTCGAGCTCGACGGCGTGACCCACATGGTGCTGACCACCGGCACGCCTGCGGGCAAGGATCGCGGGGCAAAGGTGCTGTGTGACAGCGCCCGCGCGATCAAGGCCGCCGTCGACCTGCCGCTTCAGGGCCAGTGCGAGCCGCCCGAGGACGACGCCTGGCACCAGCGCATGTTCGACGCCGGGATCGACACGCTGGGGATGCATCTCGAGGCGGTGACGCCGGAGGTGCGCCAGCGGATCATGCCGGGCAAAGCCTCGGTCCCGCTGGAAAAATATTTTTCGAGCTTCGAGGCGGCGGTGAAGGTCTTCGGCCGCGGGCAGGTCTCCACCTACATCCTCGCGGGCCTGGGCGACACGCCGGAGGCGATCCTGTCCATGTCGGAACGGCTGACCGCCATGGGGGTCTACCCCTTCGTCGTGCCCTTCGTCCCGATCTCGGGCACGCCGCTGGAAAGCCATCCGGCGCCGTCGTCGGAGTTCATGGCCTCCATCCTGCGGCCCCTGGGCCAGATGATCGCCCGCGAACGCATTCTGTCCAAGGACATGAAGGCAGGCTGCGGCAAATGCGGAGCCTGCTCGGCGCTGGCGACATACGAGAAGCTGAAGGTTCCCGAGACAGCCGGGGGAGAGGCGGCATGATCGAACTCGATCCACGGGCGTTCACCTGCCCCGGCTACTACATCCGCGCCGCGTCGAAACGGTTCGAGGCGGTGGGTGCGCAGGCGCTGCGCCACCGGGTCTTCGTCGAGGAACAGGGGATCTTTGCCCGCCACGACCGCGACGAGATCGACCTGATCGCCACCCATCTCGTGGCGCTTTCGACCTATGCCCACGAGGCGGACCAGGTGGTCGGCACCGTGCGCATCCACGAGGAGGCCTCCGGCCTGTGGTGGGGGTCGCGCCTGGCCGTAGACAGCGACTTTCGCGCGGTGGGACGGCTGGGGGCCGAGCTGATCCGGCTGGCGGTCTGCACCGCCCACGCACGCGGCGCAGAGCGTTTCCTCGCCCATGTGCAGATGCAGAACGTGCCGCTGTTCGAAAAGCTGCACTGGCGTGCGCTCGAAGAGGTCTCGCTGCACGGCACGCCGCATATGAAGATGGTGGCCAGCCTCGACCACTATCCGCCCTGCGCCGATCCCGTGGCGGGCTGGTATCTGCGGCCCCGCAAGGTGCAGGCATGACCGTCGCGGTTTCGACATTGGACGACCTCGCCGAGACCCTGCGATCTCATCCTTCGATCCGGTCGAAGCTGGGGATCGCGCAAGCGGTTCAGGCCCTCGGCCTGACGCAGGCTTCCGAAGGGCGGCCCGGGGACGATGCCGCCCCCCTGCCCCGCGCCGAGGGCGGATTCGACGTGATTGCGGGCGAAGGCTTCATTCCCGGATTCGTCAGCGACGATGCGTGGTTCGCGGGCTGGTGCGCGATGATGGTGAACCTCTCGGACATCGCCGCCATGGGCGGACGCGCCGTGGCGCTGGTGGATCAGGTCTGGGCCCCGGATGCGGCGACGGCGCAGCCGCTGATGCAAGGATTGCGCGATGCCTCGGCGGCCTATGGGGTGCCCATCGTCGGCGGGCATACAAACTTTGCCGCCAAGGAACTGAGCATCGCCGCTTCGGTCTTTGGGCGCGCGAAGAGGCTCATCACCAGTTTCGACGCCGCGCCGGGCGACACGCTCATCGCCGCCATCGACCATCGCGGCAGCTACCGCAACTTCGACAACTTCTGCGCCGCGCTGGAGGCCCCCGGCCCCCGCCTGCGTGGCGATCTGGAGATCCTGCCGACCCTCGCCGAAGACGGCCTCGTCCATGCAGGCAAGGACATCAGCCAGGGCGGGATCGTCGGCACGGCGCTGATGCTGGCGGAATGTTCCGGCGTGGGCATGACCCTCGACCTCGACGCCGTCACGCCGCCCGCCGGTGTCGCGCTGGACCGCTGGCTGCGCAGCTTCCCGAGCTTCGGCTTCCTCCTGGCGACCACGCCGGAGAACGCCAACGCCACCTGCCAACGCTTTGCACAACGCGGCATCGAGGCCGCGGCCATCGGCACCGTCACCCCCGGCAGCGCCATCACCCTGCACCAAAGCGGCGCAGAAACCCTGTTCTGGGACCACGCCGCGCACCCCTATCTCGATCTCGGAGTCACAGATGCCTGAAACCACTTGGACCGTCCGCTGGCCCGACGGCAGCGAAGAGGCGCTCTATTCGCCCTCCTCCGTCGTGGCCGAGCTGTTTACCCCCGGCGAAAGCTACCCGCTCGACGACTTTCTTACCCGCGCGCGCATCGCCATGGAGCGCGCCTCGGGCCGCGTCGCCAAGAAATACGGCTTCGCCTGCTCTTCCGCCATGGCGCAGCTCGACGCCATCGAGGCGCGCGTCCCCACCTACGCGGCACAGGACGGCGCGACCGTCGTCTGCCTGTCCATCACCCATTGAAGCCCACCCCGAGGAGGCTCACCATGAAAGACACCCGTGAACAGCACATCCCCGTCGTCATCGTCGGCGGCGGCCAGGCCGGCCTGTCCGTCGCGTATTGCCTGAAGCAAAAGGGCGTTGAGAGCATCGTCTTCGAGCGCCATCACCGGTTCCATTCGTGGCGCGTGAACCGTTGGGACAGCTTCTGCCTCGTGACGCCGAACTGGCAGTGCCGCCTGCCGGATTTCCATTACGACCGGGAGTACGGCGGCACCGATCCCGACGGCTTCATGCTGCGGGGCGAGATCACCGACTACCTCGACGCCTTCTGCGCCATGTCCCAGCCCGACCTGCGCGAAGGGGTAGAAGTGACGCGCGTTGCGCCATCGGCCGAGGGGTTCACCGTCGAGACATCCATCGGCAAGTGGACCTGCGATCAGGTCGTCATCGCGACCGGCGGCTACGACACGCCGATCGAGCCGCCCTATGCGAAGAACCTGTCGCCCGAGATTGTGCAGATGCATTCCGTCGACTACCGCCGCCCCGAGCAGCTGCCCGAAGGCGGCGTGCTGATCGTCGGCACCGGCCAGTCTGGCGTGCAGCTGATGGAGGACTTCGTGCGCGCCGGTCGCCCTGTGTCGCTGGCGGTCGGCCCGGCCCCGCGCAGCCCGCGCAAGTACCGGGGCCGCGATGCGACGGACTGGCTGTATGACGCCGGCCACTACGACATTACCATCGACACCCATCCCGACCCGGTGAAGGCGCTGACCCAGACGAACCACTACATGTCGGGCCGCGATGGCGGCAAGGAGATCGACCTGCGCCAGTTCCACGTCGATCATGGCGTCGAGCTCTATGGCTCACTGGCGGATATGGCGGGCACGGAGGTCCGTTTCCTGCCGGATCTTGCAAAGAACCTCGACGATGCGGACCGCTCCTACGTTGGCATCCGCACCCAGATCGACGCCTTCATCGCACGCGAAGGCATCGACGCGCCCGCCCCGCCGCCCTTCGTCAAGGTCTGGGAGCCGGAACAAGAGCGGACAGACCTGAACCTCGCCGAGGCTGGCATCACCTCCGTCCTCTGGGCCATCGGTTTCCGGCCTGACTATTCATGGATCGAGGCGGATGCCTTCGACGCTCGCGGCAAGCCGGTCTTTGATCGCGGCGTCACCGATCATCCGGGGTTGTATTTCATCGGTCTCGGCTGGCTGAACACGTGGGGCTCGGGCCGCTTCCTCGGGATCGAAGAAGACAGCCGTCATCTCGCCGATCAGATCGTGGAAAGGCAGCGCGTGCTCCAGATCTGAGCGCAGACAGCCATCGGAAGGGCGGACATCCGCGCTCATGATCGTGAGACAGAGGACATCGGTGAAATGGTCCGAATGCCGTGAAAGGGCTGGGAGCGGCCATCCGCCGCCCTTGGCGCGAAGGTCGGCTTTGGGCCGGGAGCGACGGACGCGGGGATAAGTCCGGGCGTGCGTCCTACTGCAACGCCGCATGACCGCTTCGAGCCCATTCCGACAAATGCTGCGAAGGCTTCAAAAGACCGCTATGGTGACAGATCTGGCGACTGCGGCTGAACATACAGCCCCGAAGAAGTGCGATAAGGAGCAGTTGAAGCCGTGCCTGCCAGAGGCAGACACGGCGCAGGAGCCACGAAAAATTAAGGTGTTACCCAATTCCTCCGGTCAAATCCTGAGCAAGCATCAACGCATTGCCGTCGGGGTCGTAGAATGTCGCGGTCTTGACCATGCCCTCGACGACATCCGTCTCGCCATCAAATTTGACTTTGGCCTGCTCCAGCTTCTGCCGGGCCGCATCCAGATCAACGACCCCAAAGACGGGCACACAGTTGCCGGGTGCTGGCTTGGTATGCTCGCCAAGACCAATGACGACGCCGGGCGTGTTCGTCCGAAGCTCGGACCAGCCTGCTTCATCGGCATGGTAGAGAAGCTCAAACCCCAGCATGCTTTCGTACCATGTTGCACTTGCATGGCGATCTGCGACCGACATGGCGATGGTGATGGTGTGATCCAAGGTAACGAGCGACATGGGCTTTCCTTTTTAATGAAAATATACTAACTATACTTTATGGACATGAAGCTGTTTGTCAACGTCACTTCAAGGGCTTGGGCGATACCCATATTGTCAAGCCTGCATTCGGGTGTCGCCGGGCGGCAAGCGCCCCTCCTGTCTGCGACGGGCGCAAGCAGGACAGCCTTTGCACAAAGCATGGATCACCTGATCGAGCTGGGCTTGCTTGAACGGAATCCGGGTTACGGTCATCCGCTGCGCCCAGAATTCCAGCTTACAGGCCTGGGAAAGTCGGTCGCGGCCATCGCCGACAAAATTCGCGATGTTTCGACAGAAGAAGATTGGCCCTTGCTGCGCCGGTCATGGACCTTGCCGGTTCTGACCTCGCTCCACAGGCCCAGCCACTTCATCGACATCAAGCGACACCTGCCGATGATTACGGATCGTGCGCTGTCTCAGTCATTGAAATCAATGGAAGCAAGGAACTGGGTTTGCCGCAGCGTGGACGGGGCCGCTCGCCCGCCGCGATCCATTTATAGTGCGGTGAACACTGGTGGCCTGATCAGTCAGGTCATTGCACCCGAAGTCGTTCTAAGCTAGCCGAACCGGCCCTCATTGACAGATGATGGAAGTCGGAAACCCGCGAAAGCGGCCGTTGAACTGAGCGGTGCCGATGTCAGCTCCGTCCCGACGGCCGACCTTCGCCCGCGAAAATGCTGCGCGATGCACGAATGGCTGCTTCGGTGACGGTGCGTTGCCGCATCGACGGTCGCTTCGACCGGCCGGTATAGGCCGGTCGCGACATTTAGCAGGCAGGGGCGGAGAGCGGCCGTTCGCTGCGGGCGCGAAGTCGCCCCGGCCGCACCATGGAAGCGGACATGCAGACGAGAACCAAGACCGAGGCCCGCTTGATCGACACCGAGGAGAGCGGAACTTCGTTGCACCCCGAAAAAAGGGGCCGCATCGCGGAAACTTACTGTCGCGTGCGCGACCACAGTCAATGACCGCTTGTTGCCCCGACGTTGCCGCTCGATCGAGCAGGTTGGTATAGTCGACGTGCCCATCAGGGCGCTACACGTTACGGTTCCCGGCCTCCATTTCGCTTTCACGTTGCACATGCCAGTGGCGCATCATATCCGCCCGCCGTTTGGCCGGCCTTCGTTCGAGTACCTCGATGTGGGACATGCGCTCTAGGCGGAAATGGCGGAGGGCGCTCCTTTTCTCGCACCAGGCAATCAACAGGCAGCGGGTATCCTCGTAGCCGAGCAGGATCGGCCAAACGTGGCGCTGGCTGATTGTCCCGTCGAGCGCCCGGTAGCTGAATGTCACCACGCGCCAACGACGTATGGCCTCCCTCAGGGACGTGGTATCGAGCATCGCGCCCGGGGCGGTTGCAATCGACTTCACACCCAAAGCGGGCTGCTCCAACACGGTGCGGCTGGGCTCGGGCAGTGACAGCCGGATCTTCGACAAGGCGTCCAGGGCAAGACGGGCAAGCGCCTGATCGGGGTGACGGCTCACCCATTGTGCGCCCAGGGCAAGGGCTTCGGTCTCGTCGGGTGACAGGGCCAGCGGGCGCATCTCGTAATCATCGTCAAGCGTGTAGCCGAATCCCGCCGTTCCATGGATCGGGACCCGGTGACCGATGAGGTCGGCAATATCGCGGTAGACTGTCCTGCGCGACACTTCGAGTTCCTCCGCGATGGCGGCGGCGGTAACGGCGCGGGGCGTGCGTCGCAGAATCTGGATGATCTGGAAAAGACGGTCTGTGCTGCGCATGCTGTTTCCTGTTGCCACAATGCTGTCAGCAGCACCCCACTACAAGCGCGCGTGGCCGGTCAAGTGCCGGCGGAAAAGGAATATAAAATGAAACTTGCTTCTGTCCGCCTCATTGCGCGGGATGTCCGGGCTCTTGTGGCCTTCTATGAAACCGTCACCGGCACCAAGGCCGACTGGCTGGCCCCTGTTTTTGCGGAGATCGTGACGCCGGGCGCGTCGCTGGCCATCGGTTCGGAAGACACCGTGGCGCTTTTTAAGGAAGGGAGTGCCGAAGCCGGGGCAAACCGGACGTCGATCATCGAACTTCAGGTTGAGGATATTGACGCCGAATTCGCGCGCCTGAACACGCTGGATCTCGTCCACGCGCCAAAACTTCTGCCTTGGGGAAACCGGACATTCCAACTGCGTGACCCTGAGGGGAACCTCGTCAGCCTGTACATGCCGGAAACCGACGCCGCGAAGGCGCGATTTGGCTCAAGGTCCTAGGGCCGTGGCGACCACCTAGAGCGGCGGGGTCATCAAGGGATACAAGGTCTGCTTTTGTCTTCGCTGACGGCTACGGTGTTGTCGGCGAGACACCAAACTGGTGCCGATACTCTGAGGCTGAAATTCCAGAGATACGCTGGAAGATCTTGCTGAAGGCAGAGGGGTCCTTGTATCCGACCTCCCACGCCACCTGATCCACGGGACGGTTGGTCAGCTCCAGAATACCTCGGGCTTTGGCAACTCGGGCCTGTTGGATGTACTCGGTGGGGGTGAGCGAGGTCGCTTTGGCAAAACGGCGCATGAAGGTCCGTTTTCCCAGATTTGCAAGATCAGAGAGATCGTCGAGGTTCAGCGATGCCGTCAGATCGGCATGGATATGGTGCTGAACCCGCAAGATTGCCTGGTCCGCATGATCGAAATTCGGAATAAATTCAGTAAAGGGAAGCTGCGTGGCTCGCGGTGGCTGGATGACCAGAAATCGGGCCGTCGACAGCATTGTACTGCGTCCAAAGAGACGTTCTACAAGGGTCAGGCCGAGATCGGTCCAGGCAAGGATGCCGCCCGCTGATATGACGTCACCATCGTCCAGCACCAAATTACGGTCGGCAACCTCGATCTCCTGGTAGCTTTCAGCAAGGTGTTTGGCGAAAGCCCAATGCGTCGTGACACGCCTGCCTTTGAGCAATCCGCTTTCAGCCAGAACGAAGGCACCAGCACAGATCGAACATACGCGACTGCCATCTTTGTGTTGCGCGCGAAGCCACGCGGCCTCTTTTGGCATGGACTGCATCTTTTCGGGCATGACGACGCTGGGCGGTGTGATCACGTACCCCAAGTGATGAAGCTTGTTTGGATGGCTGTCCCAGACGCAGATGAGCTCGCCGTCTTCCTCGGCTCGCCAATGCGAAACCCGGACCTGTCGCGCGTTGTCACCGTCTGCCCATTCGCCCGCAATCCGGAACAGATCGGTCAGCCCGTAGATCGCGGACATTTGGCAGTCGGGATAAATCAGCAGGCCGATCTCGCAGACCCAATCTTTTTTCGAGGTTGTCACTTTTGAACCTTCCTTTGTCATTTGCGACAATCGCGGATTGCCCTCCAAATTGCAATATTGGTCTCATCGAACAAGCACTGCGGAGCCAATGACCATGACCCAATACGAACCCACCAGACGCGCCGTTTTGCAGGTGGGTGCAGCAACTGCGTTGCTCTCGGCGATGCCCGCCGCGCTTGCGGCTCAAACCCTTACTCAACAAGAAGGAGACATCATCATGTCCACCATTGAAACACGCGACGGCACCAAGATTTTCTACAAGGACTGGGGCCCGCGCGATGCGCAGCCTATCGTCTTTCACCACGGCTGGCCGCTGAGCGGCGACGACTGGGACAACCAGATGTTGTTCTTCCTCGCCAACGGCTACCGCGTGATCGCACACGACCGGCGTGGACATGGACGGTCGGACCAGACCGACCTTGGCCATGATATGGCAACCTATGCAAACGACGTTGCCGATCTTGCTGCGGCGCTTGACCTGAAGAACGCGGTCCATATCGGCCATTCGACAGGCGGCGGCGAAGTCGCGGCTTACGTGGCCAAGGCCGAGCCGGGCCGTGTCGCCAAGGCCGCGCTGCTGGGGGCCATCCCGCCCCTGATGCTGAAGACCGACGCCAACCCGGACGGTGTGCCGCTTGAGGTGTTCGACGGGTTCCGGGCCGCACTGGCCGCAAACCGCGCGCAGTTTTACCTCGATGTGCCGTCGGGTCCTTTCTATGGCTTCAACCGCGAAGGTGCGGATGTCAGCCAGGGTCTGATCAACAACTGGTGGCGTCAGGGCATGATGGGCAGCGCGTCCGCCCACTACCAGTGTATCGCGGTGTTCTCCGAGACCGACCAGACCGAGGACCTCAAGGCAATGAACGTGCCGACCCTGGTCATGCACGGCGATGACGATCAGGTCGTCCCGATCGCAAACTCGGCCGAGAAGGCGGTCAAACTTCTGCCGAACGGGACGCTGAAGGTCTACAAGGGCCTGTCGCACGGCTTCTTTGCCACGCATCCTGATGTGGTGAACCCAGACCTGCTCAGCTTCGTGCAGAGCTAAAGCCAAAGCCGCCGGGACCCGATACAGGGTCCCGGCCACCACTCTGCTGTTGACCCAGACCGCAGCACGACGAGAGCGGACAACTGCCGTCTTCGCAGAATGGATCAATTTGGGTTCAGAGCTGCCGTTCGCCGCGATTTGCATGAATGTCCGCAGAGGGCCGAAATACGATGGTGGATCACAGGTATTACTGTACCATCCAATAGGGAAGATGCCTTGCATGTCAGGGCAACTGGCATATTTGAGCGACAACATCAGTGAGCCAGCCGAAAATACCACCGATCAACCTATCGCCCATATCAACCTATCGCCCATAAGAGAGACCATCGCTTCTTGGATCTCCCGCCGCGCCGGCCATTTCTGGGTGGATGCCGCCACATTCTGTATGGACAAGGGAACCTCTTTCACGGCGGTTTTGCAGTACTCAGACAAGGCAATCTCGGCTCTGGAAGAGCTTGGCGAACCTGTTCCTGAGGAGGTTAGGCAATGGTCGCCTCGGCAAGTCGGGAATGGAATCCGATCATTCCGCGGCCATACATTCCCAACCAGATCGCTGCAGACACCAGTCAATGCGGGGATGTGCCCATTGCCTGCGGCAAGACTTCGAAACAACGGGCGCGATGAGGATGCGCGGCCACTGGCTGGTTCCTCATGTCACGGTCTGCGTCATTCACCAGACTGCGCTCGCGCCCCTGTGGCGGGAAGCCAAACCGCTGAAAAGGTTCGACTCCTCGCCTCTTCTGGACGGTCTCACTTCGGAAATCATGGCTCGGGAGATCGATGGAAAACCGCGGAAACTCCTGCCCTTCGACCGATGGCTCGAAGCGCGCTTGGCGCAGTCGGAGTTTCCCACGACATGGCTCGACGACCTTCCGCTCCATGCTGCGTGTAATTTCTGCCACCTGCTCGGAAGTGCGCGGCTGCGCCTTGAAGATATCCCTCAGTCCCGCATGACGCCCGAGGATCGCCCCATCCTTTACGAGATGGGGTTTAAAGTGGCGCGCAATGGCAAAGACGACATCCTCGCGACCTTCGATGCACTCCAACGAAGACCCGGTTTTCCGCAAGATGGGCCCAAAGCCATTTTTCCAAGATTGTATGAGCGGCTTGCCTATGACTACCACGATCATCCCGACTACGCCCCGTTTCGGGATCTACTGCGCGCGCACATGCTGGACACTTGGCCCTTAGGGCCAGGGGACGAACTGCTTGGAGAAGCGGTAAAGGTGCGGCGGCTTCACTCCGTCCGCACCGCGGCACAGGCAACGGGAATTGACCAACGCCGACTGCGTAAGGTTCTCGTCGCAGCAGGGGTTGTCCGTGACGCCGACCATGGCTTGCCCGATGCATGGGAGGTCTTCGATGCGACGGCAGCGGCGCCAATCCTGGAAAGCATGACCGAATTGCTCACTGCCAAGGATATGGCGGCCTCTATCAACGCAACGCGCTCTCAATTCGACTTACTGGTCGCGGATGGTGTTTTGGTGCCATATCTCGACACTACTGATGTCAAAGCTGTCTGGCATCCAGTCCAAGGTCAGCGGTTTCTCGATAGCATCCTGACCGGAGCACAGCAACTTCGGCAAGCACAACATGGCTGGGAGCACCTTTCGAAAGCTGTACAACGCCTGAAGGTCCGTCCGGCAAAAATAATCGAAGCCATCCGCGACGGTAGGATTAGAAAAGTCGGCAATCACATGGAATGTGAAGGTTATGCGGCAATTTACGTATATCACGACGAGGTAGCGGCGGTGCTCCGCCCTGATCCTGTCAACGCAGAGAACATCGAAACCTTCGCGAAGTCGGTCGGCATCAAACAGCCCTCAAACCTGAAGCGCATGATCGACGAGGGGCATGTCCAGACAACGATCCTGAAAAACCCATTCACTCAATTCGATCAGGCCTACTTCACGGCCGAAGACGCCACCGCCTTCAGAAAGCGCTACACCACACCCAAACTGCTCTCAAAAACCTATGGGGAGCCCTGGCAAGCATTGGTTCGACGTCTGCGGGATGCGGGCATCAAACCCTTCACCAACGAGCGTGGTGCTTTCGGGAATGTCTACCTGCGGGATGCGACAGATCGCATTCTCGGCTAAGCATCTGACATTGAATGAAGAAAATAAAGGCGCAGGATCATCCTGCGCCGTTATTCAATTCCTCGACGAGCCCTGAAACCGGCTCATGGAAAACGTTTGGTGTGATTTCTGGAAAAGGCATGCGGTGACCGTCACCTGGGCTAAGCCATTTAGGTGCCTGATTTCGGCCTTATTTCGTGCCGAACATGCGGTCGCCCGCATCACCTAGACCCGGAACGATGTAACCGAGCTCGTTGAGCTTCTCGTCCAGCGACGCGGTAACGATCGGAACATCGGGATGCGCCTCTTTCATGCGGGCGACGCCTTCGGGCGCGGCCAGCAGACACATGAAGCGGATGTCCTTCGCGCCGGCCTTCTTGATCATGTCGATCGCAGCAGCAGACGAGTTACCGGTCGCCAGCATCGGGTCGACAACAATGACCGTGCGGTCTTCGAGGTTCTGCGGAACCTTGAAGTAGTATTCCACCGGCTGGAGCGTCTCGTGATCGCGGTAGAGGCCGACGAAACCGACACGAGCGGCGGGGATCAGTTCGAGGATACCGTCCAGCAGACCGTTACCCGCACGCAGGATCGAGATGAGCGCGAGCTTCTTGCCCTCGATCACCGGCGCATCCATTTCGCACAGCGGCGTTTCGATCTTCTGCGTGGTCATCGGCAGCTCGGAAGTGATCTCGTATGCGAGCAGCAACGAGATTTCCTTGAGCAGCTGGCGGAACGACGCCGTGGAGGTGTCCTTTTCGCGCATCAGGGTCAGCTTGTGCTGCACCAGCGGGTGGTTCACGACGGTCAGGTGTTCGGTCATGTCTCGGGCTCCAGTCGTTTGGCGATACGTTCTTTGGTGGCGCTGTCGCAGAAGGCAGCGTTCAGGGCAACACGGTTCACTTCGCGGAAGTCGTCCTCGCCCCAGCCGAAGGTCTTCTCCAGCATGTTGTATTCTTCGGTCATCGTCGTGTGGAAGAACGGCGGATCATCGGTCGAAACGGTCACGTTCACGCCCGCATCGCGCAGACGCTGGATCGGGTGTTTGTCCCAGCTTTCGACCGCGTTGAGGAACACGTTCGATCCGGGGCAGACTTCAAGCGTAATGCCCTGCTCCGCGATCTGTTTGACCAGCGAGGCGTCCTTAATCGCATTGATGCCGTGGCCGATGCGCTCGACCTTCAGGTCGCGGATCGTGTCGGCAACCATGTCCGGCCCGCCCCACTCGCCCGCGTGGGCGGTCAGACGCAGACCGGCTTCGCGCGCCATGTCAAAGCTGTAGGCAAAATCACCCGGACGGCCCATCATCTCGGCTCCGGCCAGACCGAAGCCGGTGATGAAATCGCCAACAGTCTCGGCGGCGCAGGCAGCGGTTTTCTTGGCGCGGTCGGGTCCGAAGTGGCGGATCGCGGTCACGCAGCCTTTGAGCGTGATGCCCTGCGCCTCGCCGCGCGCGGCGGCCTCTTCGATGGCGTGGAGGTATTCTTTCCACGCGGCAACGTCAGCACCGCCGCAGAATTCCGGCGACAGGAAGGTTTCGGTGTAGACCACACCCTGCTCGCGGCTCTGTTCGAGCACGGCGTCACACAGAAGGGCGAAATCCTCGGGCGTTTGCAGCACCGAGGTCGCGGCCTCGTACACTTCGAGGAAGTGGTCGAAGTTCTCGTAGCGATAACCGCCGTTCTCGTCGAAGATCTTCGACAGGTCGACGTTCTTTTCCTTGGCCAGTCCGCGAATAAACGACGGCGGCGCGGCGCCTTCGAAATGCAGGTGCAGTTCGACTTTGGGCAGTGATTGCCAGCTCATATCTTGCTTTTCCCTTCACCCTGCGACGGAACCCCAAGGTGGGCCGCAACCGACGCAGCGACATCGACAAAGGCCATATGGCCCAGCTCTTTTGCCCCCACACCATACATCAGGACCGGCACCCGTTCGCGGGTGTGGTCGGTGCCGAACCACGTAGGATCGTTCCCGTGGTCGGCAGTAATCACCAGCAGGTCATCCTCGCGGAGGCGCGGGATGATCTGCGACATACGTTCGTCGAACCACTCCAGATGCTCGGCATAGCCATCGACATCGCGGCGGTGACCGTATTCGCTATCGAACTCGACAAAGTTCGCGAAGGTCAGCGAGCCGTCCTCGGCCTCGTTCACCAGATCGTCGAGGTGGTCCATCAGGATGTGGTCACGCCCTTTGCGCACCTCGTCGATGCCCTGCATCGAGAAAATGTCGCCGATCTTGCCCACGGCATAGACCTTGCGATGCTCCGCACTCACCCAGTCGCAAAGCGTCGGCGACGGCGGGTTGATGGCGTAGTCCTTGCGGTTGGCGGTGCGGGTGTAATTCCCCGGTTCGCCCACGAATGGACGCGCAATGACGCGGCCGATCTTCATCTCGTGCAGCATCGGCGCGAGGCCCTTGCACAGATCGTAGAGGTTTTCGAGGCCGAACGTGTCCTCATGTGCCGCGATCTGGAACACGCTGTCGGCAGAGGTGTAGCAGATCGGCTTGCCGGTCTTCTGGTGCTCTTCGCCCAGCTCGGCGATGATCTGCGTGCCCGAGGCGTGGCAATTCCCGAGGATACCGTCAGTGCCCGCGATTTCGCAGACCTTGGCGATCACGTTGTCGGGGAAGCTGTTCTCTTCATCGGTGAAATAGCCCCACTCCCACGGCACTGGCACACCTGCCAGTTCCCAGTGGCCCGAAGGGGTGTCCTTGCCCATCGAAACTTCGGTCGCAGCACCCCAAGCACCCAGCGGTGCGGCGCCCAGATCGGGCGTCTCCAGACCTGAGGCGAGGTTCACCGCAGCACCGAGGCCCAGCCCGTCAAGGAGCGGCAGCACCAGCCCCTTCCCGCTCTTGGCTCGCTCCTGCGCGATATGGCCGATGGTGTTCGCTCCGGTGTCGGGCTTTCCGTCGTTGAAAAACTTGTCGGCATCAGGGGCGCCCCCGATGCCGACAGAGTCAATGACGACCAAGAATGCTCGGCTCATGGATCAATCCTTTCATGTACCAGCGGGGTATCGGGGTCCGTGCCTCCGATCTCTGCCGCACGCTGGATTTGTTCAATTGCATTGTCGGCGGCCTCATCGCTGGCGGCGTGGACAAACGCGATCGGGTCGCCTTCGTTCACCATGCGCCCCAGCCGGGTCACGTCCGAGATTCCAACAGCAGGGTCGATGCGATCCGTTTCCACACGCCGCCCGCCGCCCAGACCGACGACTGTCATACCCAGCGCCTGCCCGTCCCAGCCGGACATTACACCGCTCTGCTGCGAAGGCACAGGGCGGATTACGGGCGCTTTGGCCAGCATGTCCCACCCTTTGGTCAAATCTGCGGGACCGCCCATTTCGCGCACCATGAGGGCAAAGCGCTCCATCGCAGCGCCCGAGGCAATCGCGGCGGCGATCTTTTCCTCGCCTTCGCCTTCGGCCACGCCAGCCAGAGCCATCAGGCGGCCGCCCAAGGCTACGGTCAGATCGTGCAGACGCGGCGCGGCCAGACGGTTGCCGCTCATGACCTCCAGACAGATCGCCACTTCCAGCGCATTGCCCAGCGCAGGCGCGAGCGGTTCGTTCATGTCGGTAATCATCGCCGCCGTCGGGCACCCTGCCCCATTTGCGGTCGATACCAACGACTGCGCCAGCGCGCGGGCATCGTCGGCGGACTTCATAAACGCGCCCGTGCCAACCTTGACATCAAGCACCAGCCCCTCAAGGCCAGCGGCGAGTTTCTTGGACAGGATCGATGCGGTGATCAGATCGACGCTCTCGACCGAGGCCGTCACATCGCGGATTGCATAAAGCCGTTTGTCCGCAGGCGCGATCTGCCCCGTGGCACTGACAACGGCGCAGCCGACGTTCTTGACCATACGGTGCAGGTTATCTTCGGACACGTTGATGCTGACACCCGGAATGGCTTCCATCTTGTCGAGCGTTCCGCCCGTGTGACCCAAGCCGCGGCCCGAAATCATCGGCACAAAGACACCGCAGGCCGCCAGCGCAGGCGCAAGGATTAATGACACGCAGTCACCGACACCGCCGGTGGAGTGCTTGTCCATCACCGGCCCGTCGAGCTTCCACTTCAGCACATCACCGGAGTCGCGCATTCCCAGCGTCAGGGCCACGCGGCCCTCCTCGCCCAGACCGTTCAGCAATGCGGCCATCGCGAAGGCTCCAGCCTGCGCATCGGACACAGCGCCAGAGGCAAGCCCGCTAGCAAACCAACGAAGCTCGTCCACGCTCGGCGCAATACCGTCGCGGACCTTGGCGATGATCGTGCGGGTATCCATCAGGTGCGGGCCATGTGTCCGGCATCGAACACACCCGGCAGCAGTTCTGCTACGGTCAGGGTCATGACCTTGCCGTCGGTGGTGTGCATGTTGACCTTGGTGTCGGGCTTCGCGAATTCCGCGATCTTCTGGCGGCAACCGCCGCAGGGCGTCACCGGCGACGGGCTGTCCGCCACGACGGAGATTTCGACAAACTCGCGATCGCCTGCCGCGCACATCGCCGCAATGGCACCCGCTTCGGCGCAGGTGCCTTCGGGATAGGCGACATTCTCGACGTTGCAGCCCACAAATACAGTGTCATCCGCAGTGCGCAGCGCAGCCCCGACTTTGAAGTTGGAGTAAGGCGCATATGCGTTTTCGCGGACCTTGAGCGCGTGATCGAGTAGCGACATCTGATTTCCTTTTGACCAATCAGTAAAATATGAGCCGAGCGGACGGCGGCTGCAAGCGGAACCCTGCGTCCGAGGGTGCGCCTCACCGAATGAATTTGCAAGTAAGGCGCAAAGGCATGTAAGGAAGGGAAACCCGCAATCAGAAAATTAGTTTAGCATTAAACTATCAGGTGCCCGATGACCGATAAGAGCAAAGACAACCTGCGCCAAGCCGCGCTGGACTACCACAAGTACCCCAAGCCGGGAAAACTGGAGATCCGCGCGACCAAGCCGATGGCCAACGGACGCGACCTTGCACGCGCCTATAGCCCCGGCGTGGCCGAAGCCTGTATCGAGATCAAGGACGATGCCAGCACCGCCCGCGACTACACTGCGCGCGGTAACCTCGTCGGCGTTGTAACCAATGGCTCGGCGGTTTTGGGCCTTGGCAACATCGGCGCGCTCGCCTCCAAACCGGTCATGGAAGGCAAGGCTGTCCTGTTCAAGAAGTTCGCGAACATCGACTGCTTCGACATCGAACTTAACGAACCCGACCCCTACAAGCTCGCTGAAATCGTCTGCTCGCTGGAGCCGACCTTCGGCGCAATCAACCTCGAAGACATCAAGGCACCTGACTGCTTTATCGTCGAGAAGATCTGCCGCGAGCGCATGAACATCCCCGTATTCCACGACGACCAGCACGGCACCGCTATCGTCGTCGGCGCGGCAGCGACTAACGCGCTATACGTTGCGGGCAAGAATTTCGAAGACGTCAAGGTCGTCTCCACCGGCGGCGGCGCGGCGGGCATCGCCTGCCTCAACATGCTGCTGAAACTTGGTGTGAAGCGTGAAAACGTCTTCCTCTGCGACCTTCAGGGGCTGGTCTACAACGGCCGCGAACTCGACATGACCCCGCAGAAAGCCGAATACGCCCAAGGCAGCGAGCCGCGCACCCTGTCGGATGTGATCGAAGGCGCTGACCTGTTCCTCGGCCTCTCCGGCCCCGGCGTTCTGAAGCCGGAAATGGTCGCCAAGATGTCGGATCGCCCGATCATCTTCGCCCTCGCCAACCCGACGCCGGAAATCCTGCCCGACGAAGCCCGCGCGGTAAAACCCGACGCAATTATCGCCACCGGCCGTTCGGACTACCCGAACCAGGTGAACAATGTGCTCTGCTTCCCGTTCATCTTCCGCGGTGCGCTGGACGTCGGCGCGACCGAGATCAACGATGACATGCAGATCGCCTGCGTCGAGGGCATCGCCGCCCTCGCCCGCCAGACGACCTCTGCCGAAGCTGCCGCCGCCTACCAAGGTGAAAAGCTGGCGTTCGGCGAAGACTACCTGATCCCCAAACCGTTCGACCCGCGCCTCATGGGCGTCGTCGCCTCCAGCGTGGCGAAGGCCGCAATGGAAACCGGCGTTGCCGAACGTCCGCGCGAGGATATGGCCGAATACAAGAAGTCGCTCGATGGCTCGGTGTTCAAGTCCGCCCTCCTTATGCGCCCTGTGTTCGAGGCCGCCCGCACCGTCACCCGCCGCATCGTATTCTCCGAAGGCGAAGACGAGCGCGTGCTGCGTGCCGCTCAGGCGATCATTGAGGAAACCACGGACTCGCCGATCCTTATCGGCCGTCCCGAGGTTATCGAGACCCGCTGTGAACGTGCCGGCCTGAAAATCCGCCCGCGCATCGACTTTGAAGTCGTGAACCCTGAAAACGACCCGCGTTATTACGATTACTGGACCACGTATCACACCCTGATGGCCCGCCGCGGTGTCACCCCCGACCTCGCCAAGGCCATTATGCGCACCAACACCACCGCCATCGGCGCGGTCATGGTGCAGCGCGGTGAAGCCGACAGCCTCATCTGCGGCACCTTCGGCCAGTTCCTGTGGCACCTCAAATACGTCAACGAGATCCTTGGCCGCGAAGGTCGCCACCCCGTTGGCGCGCTGTCGATGATGATCCTCGAAGACGGCCCGCTGTTCGTGGCCGACACCCAGTGTCACCCTGAACCGACGCCCGAGCAGATTGCGGAAACCGTCGTCGGCTGTGCCCGTCACGTCCGCCGCTTCGGCCTCAACCCGAACGTCGCGCTCTGCTCGCACTCGCAGTTCGGCAACCTCGACACCGCGTCGGGTCGCAATATGCGCGCCGCTCTCGAAATCCTCGACAGCCAGCCGCGTGACTTCTGCTATGAGGGCGAAATGCACATCGACGCGGCCTTCGACGTCGCCCTGCGCGAACGCATCTTCCCTGATAGCCGCATGACCGGTCCGGCCAACACGCTCGTGTTCGCCAACACCGACGCGGCATCGGGCGTGCGCAACATCCTCAAGATGAAAGGCGGCGGCCTTGAAGTCGGCCCGATCCTCATGGGGATGCAGAACAAGGCGCACATCGTGACGCCGTCGATCACCCCACGAGGCCTCCTGAATATGTCGGCCATCGCGGGCACGCCAGTCGCCCACTACAGCTAAGACACCGAGGCCCGACTTTGCAAAGTCGGGCCTTTTTTCTGTCATTCCGCATAGAACGCGTCAGTTTGCAAAAATTTGCAGACCGGAAAGCGTCTTTATGCAAATTTTTTGGCTCAAAGCGCCGCACTTATCGCTAACAATGTTGCCCGCCTCTTCGCTCGTCGCCTACACCTATGAGGTAACGAGAGGAGGAGCTCGAAACATGGCATATAAGGACGTCTACGACGCTTGGAAATCGGACCCCGAGGGGTTCTGGATGGAGCAGGCCAAGGCCATCGACTGGGTCGAGCCACCGAGCAAGGCTCTCTGGGACGACAATGCTCCGATGTACGAATGGTTCGCCGATGCAAAGGTGAACGCCTGCTATAACGCCGTGGACCGCCACGTCGAAAACGGCCGCGGTGAACAGACCGCAATCATCTACGACAGCCCGATCACACAGACCAAGCGCCAGATTTCCTATCTGGAACTGCGCAACCGCGTCGCCAACCTCGCGGGCGCACTGCGCGCCAAGGGCATCGAAAAGGGCGACCGCGTCATCATCTACATGCCGATGGTTCCCGAAGCTCTCGAAGCCATGCTGGCCTGTGCCCGCCTCGGTGCAATCCACTCGGTCGTCTTCGGCGGCTTTGCGGCGCATGAACTTGCCATCCGCATCGACGACGCCAAGCCCAAGGCGATCATCGCGGCCTCCTGCGGCCTCGAGCCGGGCCGTGTCGTCCACTACAAGCCGCTCCTCGACGCCGCCATTGATCAGGCCACGCACAAGCCCGACTTCTGCGTGATCTTCCAGCGCGAACAGGAAGTCGCCCAGCTCGTCGAAGGCCGCGACTACAACTGGCACGGCTTTCAGTACGGCGTCGAACCCGCTGAGTGCGTTCCCGTCGAAGGCAACCACCCCGCCTACATCCTCTACACCTCCGGCACGACCGGCCAGCCCAAGGGCGTCGTCCGCGACACCGCAGGCCACCTCGTCGCGCTGAACTGGACGATGAAAAACGTCTACAACGTCAATCCGGGCGAGACCTTCTGGGCCGCTTCGGACGTAGGCTGGGTCGTCGGCCATAGCTACATCACCTACGGCCCGCTGGTGCACGGCAACACCACCATCGTCTTCGAAGGCAAGCCCATCGGCACCCCCGATCCAGGCACATTCTGGCGCATCATCGAAGAATACAAAGTCCGTTCGTTCTTTACTGCCCCGACCGCCTTCCGCGCTGTCAAACGCGAAGACCCGACCGGCGAATATGTGAAGAAGTACGACCTGTCGAACCTGCGCACCGTCTACCTCGCAGGCGAACGCGCCGACCCCGATACGATCAAATGGGCGCAGGAAAAGCTGGGCAAGCCGATCATCGACCACTGGTGGCAGACCGAGCTTGGCTATCCCGCCGTCGCCAACCCCGTCGGCATCGAACTCCTGCCCGTCAAAATCGGCTCCCCGTCCGTGTCCCTCCCCGGCTATGCGTTCAAGATTGTCGATGACGAGGGCAAGGAACTGCCGCGCGGCGAACTGGGTGCCATCGTCACCCCGCTCCCGCTTCCACCCGGCACGCTGCCGACCCTGTGGAACGCCGAGGACCGCTTCAAGAAAGCATACCTCACCAACTTCGCAGGCCACTATGAGACCGGCGATGCTGGCATGATCGACGAGGACGGATACCTCTACATCATGGCCCGTACTGATGACGTCATCAACGTCGCGGGCCACCGCCTCTCGACAGGCGCGATGGAAGAAGTCCTCGCCTCCCACCCTGACGTGGCAGAATGTGCCGTGATCGGCGTGGGCGACGACCTCAAGGGCCAACTCCCGCTCGGCTTTCTGTGCCTCAACGCAGGCTGCAACCGCGAGCACGCCGACATCGTCAAAGATGTCGTCACCATGGTCCGCCAGCAGATCGGCCCCGTCGCGGCCTTCAAACTGGCCACTGTTGTCGACCGCCTGCCGAAAACCCGCTCGGGCAAAATCCTGCGCGCCACGATGGTGAAAATCGCCGACAATCAGGACTTCAAAGTGCCCGCCACGATCGACGATCCCACCATCCTCGACGAGATCAAAGTCTCACTCCAAGGCCTCGGCTACGCGAAGGGCTGACCTGCCTTTGTGCTGAAAATATCCCGGGGGAGCGGCAACGCCGCGGGGGCAGAGCCCCCACCCCGCCAAAACAAAAAGACCTCCCGGAACAAACCGGGAGGTCTTTTCTATTCTAGGCACGAAAGCGTTAGTGCTTCAGGCCAGCTGCAAAGCTATCTACCTGACGCTCGGCTTCTTCCTGAGCGATACCATAGCGCTCCTGAATCTTGCCGACGAGCTTGTCACGATTGCCTTCGGCTTCGGTCAGCTCGTTATCGGTCAGGTCGCCCCACTGGGCCTTAGCCGAACCTTTGAATTGCTTCCAATTACCTTCGATCTGGTTCCAGTTCATAACTGATCCTCCAATGCTAATGCGGCTCCTTGCCGCGCTTGGAGAGACAACCGTTTCAGGGCGCAATGGTTCCGTCGAATGCTTTCTCGTCGCTGTAGATTTCCAGCGGCAAACCATCGGGATCGGCAAAGAAAGCAAAGCGTTTGCGGGTTACAGGGTCAATTCTCACATCTTCGACATCGATGCCTTTTGCCTCCAGCCACTCCTTCGTAGCGGCCACATCACCGACGCGGAACGCGATGTGGCGCAGGCCCTGCGCCTCGGGATAGCTGGGGCGTTCGGGCGCGCCGGGGAAGGTGAACATCTCCAGCTGGGTGCCGTCGGGCAGTTCGAGGTCCAGCTTCCAGCTGTCCCGCTCCGCGCGGTGGGTTTCGGCCACGATGCGCAGTTCAAGCTTTTCGCTATAGAATGCCTTCGACCGCTCGTAGTCCGAGACGATGATCGCGATATGGTGGACGCCGCGTAGCATCAGACGAATTGCTCCTGAATGAGACGCTCTTCCAGCCCGTGCCCGGGATCAAAGAGGATACGGTGGGTCACGCTGTTCTCGCTGCGGATCTCGACGCGGCTGACATCACGGAAGGAACGGCCATCGGCGTCGGCCATGACGGGGCGCTTCACGGGGTCGAGCACATCGAACTGCACCACCGCCTTTTTCGGCAGCAGCGCACCGCGCCAGCGACGCGGGCGGAACGCGGCGACGGCGGTCAGCGCCAGAACATCGGCACCGATCGGCAGGATCGGACCGTGCGCGGAATAGTTATAGGCGGTCGAACCTGCAGGCGTGGCAACCAATGCGCCGTCACAGACCAGTTCGGGCAAGCGAATGCGGCCATCGACGGTGATGCGCAGACGGGCTGCCTGCGGGCCTTCGCGCAGCAGGGAGACCTCGTTGATGGCGAGCGCCTTGCGCACCTCGCCCTTGTTGTTCCACGCGGTCATGGAGAGCGGATTGAAGTGTTCCTCCTCCGCCGCCGCCAGACGGAACAACAGGTCTTCCTCGTGGTATTCGTTCATCAGGAAGCCGACGGTGCCGCGGTTCATGCCATAGACAGGCACAGTCAGATGCTCGGTCGCATGAAGGGTTTCGAGCATGAACCCGTCACCGCCCAAGGCGACGATGACCTCGGCCTCTTCCATCGGTCGGTTGCGGTAACGCCCCACAAGCCGGTCCAGCGCGTTTTGCGCGGTCGGCGTTTCGCTGGCAACAAACGCGATCCTGTTCATCGGGCACTCCGTGTCTTCGCCCCTATGGGTAACAAAGGTTTAGCGAAGGTACAGTGCCGAAAACCCTTTCAAAGCGAAAAATCCGCCGGTTCGGCGGCGGAACACCTATTCGCTTCGTTTTCATATTCATTATGACGCTTTCGCGCATTTACGTAACGACGCCGCCCCACTAAACACAGGCCCAACGCAACGCTTGTCAGAGGTCCCGCTTCATGACCGCCACCGATAACGGCTTTTTCACCGAAAACCTTGAAACCCGCGACCCCGACCTGTTCGACGCCATCCAGAAGGAACTGGGTCGTCAGCGTCACGAGATCGAACTGATCGCTTCGGAGAACATCGTCTCCAAAGCCGTGATGGAAGCCCAAGGCTCCGTCATGACCAACAAGTACGCCGAAGGCTATCCAGGCAAGCGCTACTACGGTGGCTGCCAGTACGTCGACATCGCCGAGAACCTCGCGATCGAACGTGCCTGCAAGATGTTCGGCTGTGAATTCGCCAACGTCCAGCCGAACTCGGGTTCGCAGGCGAACCAGGGTGTGTTCCAGGCGCTGATCAAGCCGGGTGACACCATCCTCGGCATGTCGCTCGACGCAGGTGGTCACCTGACCCACGGCGCACGTCCGAACCAGTCGGGCAAGTGGTTCAACGCAGTCCAGTACGGCGTTCGCCAGCAGGACCAGCAGATCGACTACGACCAGATCGAAGCCCTCGCTGAAGAGCACCAGCCCAAGCTGATCGTCGCTGGTGGCTCGGCCATCCCGCGTATCATCGACTTCGCCCGTATGCGCGAAATCGCTGACAAGGTCGGTGCTTACCTCATGGTCGACATGGCGCACTTCGCTGGTCTCGTCGCCGCAGGCATCTACCCGTCGCCGTTCCCGCACGCTCACGTTGCAACCACCACCACCCACAAGACCCTGCGCGGTCCGCGTGGCGGCATGATCGTCACCAACGACGCCGACATCGCGAAGAAGGTCAACTCGGCCATCTTCCCGGGGATCCAGGGTGGCCCGCTGATGCACGTCATCGCTGCGAAGGCCGTTGCTTTCGGTGAAGCGCTGCGTCCGGAATTCGTCGACTACCAGAAGCAGGTTGTCGCCAACGCTCAGGCGCTGGCTGACGAACTGATGAAGGGTGGCCTCGACATCGTTACCGGCGGCACCGACAGCCACCTGATGCTCGTCGACCTGCGCCCCAAAGGCGTGAAGGGCAACGAGACCGAGGCAGCTCTGGGCCGTGCGCACATCACCTGCAACAAGAACGGCATCCCGTTCGACCCCGAAAAGCCGACCGTTACATCGGGCGTCCGTCTGGGCTCGCCGGCTGCCACCAGCCGCGGCTTCAAGGAAGAAGAGTTCCGCCAGATTGCTCGCTGGATCGTCGAAGTCGTCGACGGCCTTGCTGCCAACGGCGCTGAGGGCAACGCCGAGATCGAAGAAAAGGTCAAAGCCGAGGTCGAAGCCCTCTGCAAGCAGTTCCCGGTCTACCCGACCCTCTGATCTGTTCTGGACTTAATTGAGAAGGGCCGCAGCATCACGCTGCGGCCTTTTTCGTTGGCCGCTGGCGCGGCGCTAGGGAGGGGCGCTGCCCCCTCTGCCCTGCGGGCATTCACCCCCGAGGTATTTTGGTCAGAATGAAGGGCGGCGGGGTGTTGCTTTGTCCTTTGGCTGGTATAGCTGCGGGGAAGAGGTGAACGATGCTGAATACCATTCTCCACGGTGAAAAAACCGGTAATCCCGATCTTCTGATCGCCCATGGCCTGTTCGGGTCGGGCCGCAACTGGGGCGTCATTGCAAAGCGGCTGTCTGACGAGCGGCGCGTTGTGGCTGTCGATATGCGCAACCACGGGAGTAGCGAATGGTCGGACGTGCACGACTATCCGCATCTGGCGGGTGATCTGGCCGAGGTGATTGACGGGCAGTGGGATGTGCTGGGGCATTCGATGGGCGGTAAGGCGTCGATGATGCTGGCCCTGACGTATCCTGAGAAAGTGCGCAAGCTTGTGGTCGCTGACATCGCGCCTGTGGGCTACGCGCATACCCAAAGCGACAATATCGAGCGGATGCGGGGCGTTGATCTGTCGGTCGTGAACCAGCGGTCTGATGCGGTCGCGCAGCTTGGCGATATTGACGACGGGCTAAAGGCGTTCTTCCTCCAGAGCCTTGATCTGAAAGAGAAACGCTGGAAGCTGAATTTGGACGCGCTGGAAGCGAACATGGACGCGATCATCGGTTTTCCCGAAATGAGCGGCCAGTTCGAAGGGCCCGCGTTTTTCCTGTCGGGCGCAGAGTCGACTTATGTTCTGCCTGAATATCGTGCGCGGATTAAAGAACTGTTTCCGAACGCCGTTTTCGCGAAAATTCCTGGTACAGGGCACTGGCTTCATGCCGAGAAGCCTCGGGAATTCGAGGCAGCTGTGCGCAGTTTCCTGAATGCATAAAAGCGGAGGGCCGGAGTGATCCGGCCCTTTCGTTTAGGCGAAGTTCGATGTCATCAGTGCGAGGCTGGTGAGGCCCACCATGGCGACGATGTAGCTAAAATACAGTGTCTTCATAGTGTTAGACCTTTTCGTCGCGTCTGACCGACCAGTGCGGGTCGGATTTGCCGATGGCGCGGGTGACGGCCCAGCTTACCGGAATGGAAACGATCAGGCCGGTCACTACAGCCAGCGTTAACGCGTAGCCCGTATAAAATCCCAGCGCGAGAACCATGATGATGGCGGCGCCAGCAAGGGCGGAAGCGGTCATCAGGGCGACGACCCAAAGTAAAGCACGCATAACTTGCTCCTCATCAAGCTTTGGAGAGTAACGTGCAAAAGGCGGGCTTCGTTCCCTGACGTGTTCGTGACGGAACCGCGCGGCGGCTTAGGCGTTGGATTGGCAAGCAATTGAAAGGATGCAAAACCATGTCTATCCGCAAAGAAATCGAACACGATCCGCGCCACGCTCTCATCGAGAAAATGGACGATACCCGCGTTGGTATGCTGGGTGTCGAAGGCTCGTCGCAGCACATGCAGCCGATGACCCATTTCACCGATTGGGACACCAATACCCTTTATTTCATTACATCTTCGGACACCGATCTGGTGCGTGCCGTGGGCCTTGGTGGCCGCGCGCATTACTGCGTTGTCGGCAAGGATCAGGATTTCCACGCCTGTCTCGCAGGTACGCTCGAGCAGGTCGAGGACGAGGCCAAACTGGACGAGCTCTGGTCGCCCGTGGCCGGTGCGTGGTTCGAGAAGGGCCGCGAAGACCCGAAGGTCACGCTGCTGCGCCTGACGCTGGCTGACGCCTCGGTCTGGGGCTCGACGGAAAGCGCGCTGCGGTTCGGCTTCGAGATCGCGCGCGCGAACATGGATGAGGACCATCTGCCGGATGTGGGCATCCACAAAACCTTCCGCTTCGCGGCTTAACGTTTACCTTTTTCAGGGCCGTCCCATTGGGGCGGCCTTTTTAGATACCGACGCCCGAAATGAGGGCGGTGGTGGTGAGGAATCCTAGGAAAATCAAGTAGGTGGCTGAAACGTAGGTCATCTGTTAACTCCTTTGGCTTGGGAGTGATACGGGCGTGCGCGGGGTTTCCGTCGCGGGTTAGCGCGCGTACATCGCTTTGGCGACGAGCCACGTGACCGGCAGTGCTGCGACGAAGCCCAAAGCTGCTGCGATTACAATGGGTTGCAGGGCGTCCTGCCCCATCACAAGTGCCGCCACGACGAAGGTGCCGGCGAGCGTGGTGGAGATCAGGGAGTACAAAACGGATGCGAGACGGAGCATTTGGGGCACTTTCCTGTTACATCCCGATATTCTCATAAATTAACATCCCCCGCCTTGAGCCATGTCAACCAGCCCTGCGCACGGTGCCTTAACCACGTTTTCGCGGGGGTGCGATACGTTGAGTCCGCACCCTATCGGGGGGCGAAAAGGGTGCGGTTGGAAGGATTGTGAATCGGGCGATTGCACCTGAATCCGACACTTCGCACCCTAATCGCCCCCGAAAAAGGTGCGATCACAGGCCGCAAAAGGAGATGCCCATGGGCGTGGCACCGTTACGCAAGCTTTCGCTGACAGATTTTCGCATCCACGCGTCAAAAAATGTGAACTGGGTCATAGAGAACAACGCCCACATCTGGCTGCTCAAACACGGCCGCCCCGCCGCAGGCGTCGTCCCCGCCCACCACATGCGCGCGCTCGACCGGATGATGGGCAAACCGATGGACCAGCACGAAAGCGAAATGCAACGCATCCTACAGGACTGGCGCTTCGCCAAACTCCACATCGAACACTACGAACTGACCCAAGAGGCCGAGAGAGTCTTACGAGAGTTCAGGGTGAGACAGGCGCTGAGTGGGGAGTGAGTTCAAACACTCAGGAAGTGTTCAGGACTTCCTGAGCTTTGATCCCTGCTTTAGAAGCCAGAACGAGCCTTCAGTTCATCCAGATAGGCTTCGTTTACAACCTCGCACAAAATGTCGGGCTTCTCGAACCCACGAGAGCTACACCACAGCTCAAACTCTTCAACTTCACAGTATCGCATTTGCAATATCCTTATTGATATCAAGCACCTGTCGGTTTTGTTGGAGATTTTCCTACAGATGTCTTGCGTGTTACGCTCAGCCCCGATATCAATTTGTTGCAACAGAATGATTCTCGGTGCTTCTGAGAAGCATACATGAGAGGTGTGACCGCGACAAATTATTGGGTCCACTTTTATCGAATTACTATCTTTGACATTGTGAGATCGGGCGTATTACTCGGCTATAACGCCGAGTGTTGTAAGCACGTTTCGCCCCTTTACCATAGCCGGTGATCACCCATGGCAACCAATTAGCCATATGGCGACAACGCGCGAAAAGGTGCGGTCAAATCCCGCTCACAGACCAAGACACCTTCGGGCAATTGGGTGAAGCGAGACACCAAAACCGGACGTTTTATGGATCAGAAGACCTCTAGCAAAACGCCCTTCGAAGGTGTCCGGAAAGAAAAGTAACGAAAAGCCCCGCTCTAGGCGGGGCTTTTTTTGTTTAGTTATCCATCTTCAGCGCGTTGATGAAGGCTTCCTGCGGGATCTCCACCTTGCCGAACTGGCGCATCTTCTTCTTACCGGCCTTCTGCTTATCGAGCAGTTTGCGCTTACGGGTGGCGTCGCCGCCGTAGCACTTGGCGGTCACGTCCTTGCGCATGGCGGCGATCGTCTCGCGGGCGATGACGCGGCCACCGATGGCGGCCTGCACGGGGATCTTGAACATGTGGCGGGGGATGAGGTCTTTGAGCTTTTCGCACATGACGCGGCCACGGGCTTCGGCGCGGTCGCGGTGGACCATGATCGACAGCGCGTCCACAGGCTCTTCGTTGACGAGGATCGACATCTTCACGAGGTTGTCCTCGCGGTATTCGAGCATCTGGTAGTCGAAGGAGGCATAGCCCTTGGTCACCGACTTGAGGCGGTCGTAGAAGTCGAACACGACCTCGGCCAGCGGGAGGTCGTATTCCACCATAGCACGGGTGCCCGCGTAGGTGAGGTTGAGCTGCACACCGCGGCGGTCCTGACAGAGCTTGAGCACATCGCCGAGGTATTCGTCGGGCACCATGATGGTGGCCTTGATGCGCGGCTCTTCGATGTGTTCGACCAGTGTGAGGTCGGGCATGTCGGCGGGGTTGTGCAGGTCGCGGACCTCGCCGTCGCGCAGGTGGATCTTGAAGACAACCGACGGCGCGGTGGTGATCAGGTCGAGGTCGTATTCGCGTTCGAGGCGGTCACGGACGACTTCGAGGTGGAGGAGACCGAGGAAGCCCATGCGGAAGCCGAAGCCCAGAGCGGCCGAGGTTTCCATCTCGTAGGAGAAGGAGGCGTCGTTGAGGGCGAGCTTCTCGATGGCGTCGCGCAGGTCTTCGAAGTCGTTGGCGTCCACGGGGAAGAGGCCGCAGAAGACGACCGGCTGGGCAGGCTTGAAGCCCGGCAGCGGCTTGTCGGTGCCTTTTTTCTCGTGGGTGATGGTGTCGCCGACGCGGGTGTCGCGGACCTGCTTGATGGAGCCGGTCCAGATGCCGATTTCGCCCGGGCCAAGCTCGGGGATGTCGACCATCTTGGGCTTGAGGACGGCGAGTTTATCGACGCCGTAGACAGCGCCGGTCTGCATCATCTTGATGCGGTCGCCCTTTTTGATGACGCCGTCCATGACGCGGATCATGACGACAACGCCGAGGTACGGGTCGTACCACGAGTCGACCAGCATGGCCTTGAGCGGCGCGTTGCGGTCGCCGGTGGGAGCGGGCAGTTTCTGGACGATGGCTTCGAGCACTTCGGGGATGCCGAGGCCGGTTTTGGCGGAGATCGGGATCGCTTCGGACGCGTCGATGCCGATGACGTCCTCGATGTTTTCCTTCACGCGCTCGGGCTCGGCGGCGGGGAGGTCGACCTTGTTCAGGACGGGCACGATTTCGTGGCCTGCGTCGATCGCCTGATAGACGTTCGCGAGGGTCTGCGCTTCGACACCCTGCGAGGCATCGACGACCAGCAGCGAGCCTTCGACCGCCTGCATGGAGCGGGAGACTTCGTAGGCAAAGTCGACGTGACCGGGCGTGTCGATCAGGTTGAGGATGTAGGTTTCACCGTCCTTGGCCGGATATTCGATGCGGACGGAGTTCGCCTTGATGGTGATGCCGCGTTCGCGTTCGATGTCCATCGCATCGAGCATCTGTGCCTTCATGTCGCGTTCGGCCACGGTGCCCGTCATCTGGATCAGACGGTCTGCCAGAGTGGATTTACCATGGTCGATGTGCGCAACGATCGAGAAGTTGCGGATGTTCTTCAGCTCGGTCATCGTAGTCGGCCCTATAGGGGGTGAATTAACGGCCTCCTATGAGGCCGAACGCCACTTTTTGCAAGGGGTGAACGCGGAATACGGGCGCTGTGACGCGCGGTATTCCCCTGCCCTTACTTCAGGCGGCGGGCCATGAGGATGCTGAGCAGCAGAAGCGGCAGGAAGAGCCCGAAAGCGGTGCGGATACCGAAGCCTTCGGCGACGAAACCGATGACGGGCGGCGCGAAGAGCATGACCCCTTGGAACACCAGCGCAACCGCGGCCACGTTATCGGCTGCGGGGCGGTCGCCAAGGCGCGCGGCAGCGGAAATGGTCAGCGGATAAACGGGCGCGATGCCCATGCCGACAAGCGCGAAACCGAGGATCGCGACGTAGGCATTCGGGGCGATGGTGACGATCAGCAGGCCCACGAAAGCGGTGATCGCGGCAAGGCGGCCCATCGCGGGCGCGCCCATCCGTTCGACCAGACGGTCGGCGGTCAGGCGCACGAGCGCCATCGCGAGGACGACGGTCGGGGCCGCGACGCCTTCGAGCGCGCGAGAGATGTCGAATTCATCGCGCATGTAGATGGTGGACCACGTACGGCTCGCGCCTTCCAGAAGGTCGCCGCCGACCGCGTAGGCCAGCAGGCCGAAG
The DNA here is from genome assembly GCF_011806565.1 of Marivivens donghaensis. GTDB lineage: Bacteria > Pseudomonadota > Alphaproteobacteria > Rhodobacterales > Rhodobacteraceae > Marivivens > Marivivens donghaensis_A. The sequence continues at coordinate 148,243 of NZ_JAATOP010000004.1, read as the reverse complement.
ACCGCGAGCGTGGGCAGGACAAAGCGGCGCTTGGGGCCGGACTGGACCTCTCGCGGCGGGCATTCGGTCATGGGACCGGTGAGGACGACGGTAAGGACCGCGTAGATCACGCCGAAGATCAGGAAATGGATGAAGGGCGAGATATGCTGCGCACGGATCGCAGCGGAGGCTGCGGTGGAGGCGAAGAACATAACGCTCCACAGCCCGTGGCAGCGGTTCATCAGGCGGCCCGTGGTGGCAGCCTCGACCCTGTCGGCCTCGACGTTGATACCGATGTTGGACAGCGACATCATCGCGCCGAAGACCAGCAGCGATGCGGCCAGCACCGCGCCCGAGGTCGCTGAGGCCGCAGCCATGATCGCGCCCAGCATGATGAGGTTGGTGCCGATAATCAGGCGGCGGGTGCCGAAACGGTCCACAAGCGAGGTCGACAGCACAAAGACGATCACCGCGCCGACGGTGCCGCAGGCGAGGATGTAGCCGAGCTGCGATTCCGACAGGCCGAGCGCAAGCTGGATATCGGGGATACGCATGTTGAGCGCAGCGGCCATAATGCCCTGCACGGCAAACACCATCAGCATACGGCGGCGGACGGCGCTTTCGTCCATCATCGGGGCGGTCATCGTCATAGCTCCGCCCCCTCCAGCTCACGGGCGCGACAACCAGTGGTAGACAAAGGCCGGATTCTGTCAATCCGCAGAACCGCACAGCGTTCTGTTGCCTTGGCCCTGATTGGCGATCATTGTACGGCCAAAGACAGGGGGGCGCGCCACATGGACAGGTCCATCAAGAGCATTGCAGAGTATTTCGAGAAAGCGAACACGTGGCGCGAAGAGATGCTGGCGCTCTACAGGATCGTTCAGGAAGAGGCCGAGGGCGAGCCTGTGTCGCAGGCGCTGAAGTGGTCGCAGCCGTGTTTTACGTGGGACCCTGATGCGACCAATATGATTGTGGTGAGCAGCTTCAAGGACGGGGCCACGCTGAACCTGTTTCGCGGTGCGCTGCTGTCCGATCCCGAGGGTGTGTTGATCGTTCCGGGCGAGCACTCGCGCGCCGGTCGTTTCCTGCGCTTCACAAGCTTAGAGGCGATCCATGAAAACGACGCGCTGATCCGCGCGACGATTCAGGAGGTTTTCGGGCTGCACCGCGACGGGAAGAAGGTGGACTTCCAACAGAATCGCGAGGTCGACTATCCCGAGGAACTGATCGCGAAAATGGAAGCCGATCCCGATTTTGCCGAAGCGTTCGAAGCACTTACGCCGGGCCGGAGGCGCGGATATCTGATCTTTTTCGTAGGGGCCAAGCAATCCCAGACCCGCACAAATAGAATAGACAAGTACGAAGACAAGATCCGCGCTGGCAAAGGAATGCAGGATCGCTGAGCGCTCGCGCGGATGTGAGGCATCCTTTTGCGCACGTAGACAGTGGCCACACGTTCTGGCAGTGTTAAGTAAGGCATTAGACCTGATGACACCGGATAACGCGGGCGCAGGTCACGACATCAGCAGGACGATCCATGACGCGCTTCATTTTTGCAGCTTTGGCTGTACTGACTCTGACATCATGTGGCGGAAGCCGTGTGAGTGGTGACGTCGGCAAGGCATGTATGAGCGCGGGCCGATCACAAGCAAATCCCGAGCTGTGTTCCTGCGTCCAGCGCGCCGCCAACGTGACCCTGCGCGGGTCGGATCAGGCGCGCGCGGCAGAGTTCTTTGTCGATCCGCAGAAAGCGCAGGACATGCGCCAGTCGGACAACTCGGGCCACGAGGCGTTCTGGCTGCGCTATAAGGCTTTCGTTGCGACCGCCGAGGCTATCTGCCGCTAACGAGCGTTTCGGCTGCTTGCTGGATGATGTTCAGGCAGCCTTCGAAATCACGCGAATAATAAGGGTCCGGCACGGGACCATCCGCGAAAAGGCGCACCTCTGTGGTGTCGCCTTTCGGCTGCATGTCGAGCACGGTTTCGAGGTTATCACTGTCCATGCACAGGATCAGATCGAACCTGCCAAAGTCCGCGCGGGTGAACTGGCGGGCGCGTAGGTCGCTCATGTCGATACCGCGCTTGCGGGCGGCGTCCTGCATGGGGGTGTAGGGCGGCTCTCCGATATGCCAGCGGCCCGTCCCTGCACTATCGAGCGTCCAGTGGGGCGCGAGCGAACGGACGACGGCTTCGGCGGCGGGGCTGCGGCAGATGTTGCCGAGACAGACGAAAAGAACGGAAGGCTGGGTCATGTGCCGCACCATAATCGCGGCGGCGCGGGGCGCAAACGGAAACGGCGGGGTCTCCCCCGCCGCTCGTGATGGTTAATGGCTGTCGGAGCCGTGTTCCATCTTGTGCTCTTCGCTTTCCATCATCTCGTCATGGCTCATGGCGTTCATGTTGGAGAGCTGGCCGAGGTCCACGGGGATTTCGACCTCGACGTCGCCCGCATCGCGGAAGGTCAGCGTGACGTGGAGGATGTCGCCGTCCTCGAACGGTTCATTGATGCCGAGGAACATGACGTGATCGGCGCCGCGCGCGAGCTCGTGGTGGCCCTGCGCAGGAATGGTGAAGCCGCCTTCGACTTCGCGCATCTTGGCGACGCCGTCTTCCATGATGTGCGTGTGCAGTTCGGTGCGGGCCGATACGTCAGAGGACGCCGCGATCAGTTGGTCGTCGGCATCGCCGGTGTTCATGATGACCATGAAGGCCGCGCCAGCGGGGGCAACCGGGCTCGACTGGATCGCGTAAGCGTGGTGCACTTCGATGTCAGCGGCAGCGGCCGATGCGAAAAGGGTTGCGGCAGCGGCGAGCGAAAGGATGGTTTTCATCTGTAAAGTCCTTTGGGTTTGTCTGTTTCTATGGATGGGAAATCAGACGAACAGCGGCGGACCTCGGGCATTCGCGGTGGGGCTGGCGGCGCTGACGGGCAGCGCGTTTTCGGCAAACGTCAGAGAAAGGGCGCGGCCCTCGATCCGGACGGCCATCTGAACGGCGGTGCCCGCATCGACGAACAGCGACAGCGCGCAATCGGGGCACAGGTGCGAGGGGCCGACGGGGTTTCCGTCCTTGTCCACCAGCGTGTGCGTGGCGACATCGTCCAGACAGTAGACGGCGGCGGCGACGGCCTTTGGCTCTCCGCGGAGCATCGCCATCTGCTGCGAGGTCAGGGCGACCAGCAGAACGAGGGCGATAGCCAGATATCGGCGGAGCATCAGCATGGCGCGATCTTTAGCAGCCCCTCGCGGCAGGGTGAAGCGCCTGTTGGTCGCAGGGCCAAGAAACGAAAAAGCCCGGCCAAGATGGCCGGGCAATAAAGTCAGTCAGTCAAAAGACGATTAGGCAGTTGCCTTGACGACTTCTTTCTTGATCTTCAGAGCCTGAGCCGAGAGATCGGCGTCTTTGGCTTTCAGAAGGAAACCGTCCAGACCGCCACGGTGGTCAACGGTGCGCAGGGCAGCCGAAGAAATACGCAGGCGGAAGGTACGGCCAAGAGCGTCCGAACCGAGCGTAACGTCCTGAAGGTTCGGCAGGAAGCGACGACGGGTCTTGTTTTTGGCGTGGCTGACATTGTTGCCCGACATGGGGCCTTTACCGGTCAGTTCGCATTTGCGCGACATAGTATCACCTATTTTGTTGTCCCGGCCACCAGGGCCGGCTTGGGTTGCGGGCATAGCCCGATGCGGCCCCTGTCATTGCAGGTTCCGTCATGAGGTGGAGCCTTTAGGCAGTTTCCCCCCAGCGGTCAACATTTATTGGTCTTCGGCGGCCTGACGTTCGGTGCGCCGCGCGAGGCGGCGGGCCTTGGATGCGACCTCGGGCCTGCGGGTATCGGCGTATCTGGCGAGGTTGCGGAAGTAGTCGGGGGAGTCCCTGCGGGCCTCGCGGTGGGCGTGGCAGATCAGATCGCGGTCGGGCGTTGGCGCAGTGATCGCCCTGAGGAGCAGCGGGTAACGCCCTGTTTTCGTGAGCACCTTCCCGGCTGGGTGGCCAGCAAAGCCGACACGGGCGCGGCGGACATTGGGAAACATTTCTAGCAGGCGCTCGGAGTGCCAGAGGTCGAGGCGGTTGAACGGATCGACCATGATGATGCCCTGCGCACCTGTGGGCGGGATGGCTCCGAGCGTGCGGTCGAAGTGATGGGCGTCCTTGCGGTAGCGCGGGTCGTTCGGGACGTCCTCGGGGTGGATCGACCACTGCGGAGAGACAGCGAGGATTCGGCTCGCGCCCAGCGGTTTGGCAAAGCGAAACGCGCCGTATCCGCCCATGGAAAACCCGAAGGTGATGACCTCGTCGTACTCACCCGCAAGCTGGGACATGATGGCCTCGACGGCCTCGGTTTCATCGTTGATGAACCAGTCGTTCTTCGACACGCGCAGGGCCAGCTGGTCGAAACCGGAGCGGGCGAAAGCTTTGAGCGGGGCGACCTCGGCAAAGCCTTTGCGGCTGGCCATGCGGTTGTCGAAGCTCACCAGCAGTTTGCGGTGGCCATAGCAGAAGAGCGTCAGCCGCAGGCGTTTGCCGTCAAAGAGGCGTTCGACCACCGGCTCTGCTGGGGTCACCGCGTGCCTCCGGCAAAGCTGGCGAGGACGTTGGCCGCAGCGACGGTCGGGGTGGATTCGCCGTTGATGAGCTTGGTTTCCTCGGCCTCCAGCGTGGCGGCCAGCACGGGGTCGCGTTGCAGCCGTTCGAGGAGTTGCAGGCGGACCTCCTCATGGAACCAGTAGCGGGCCTGTTCGGCGCGGCGGCCCGCGAAATGGCCGTGATCCTTGCGCCAGTCGGCCAGTGCGGTCATCTCGTCCCACGCTTCGGGAAGGCCCCTGCCCTCGTAAGCGGAAACGGTCATCGCCTTGGGGAAGCTCTCGGGGTCTTGCGGGCGTTTGCGCAGCAGACGCAGTGCGCCCGCGTAATCGGCGCAGGTGCGGGTCGCTTGGGATTTCAGATCGCCGTCGGCCTTGTTCACAAGGATGATGTCCGCGATCTCCATGATGCCGCGCTTCACGCCTTGCAGCTCGTCCCCGCCCGCAGGCGCGAGGAGCAGCGTAAAGAGGTCGCACATCTCTGCCACCATGGTTTCGGACTGACCGACGCCCACGGTTTCGATGAGCACAACGTCATAGCCCGCAGCTTCGCAGAGCGCGATCGCCTCGCGGGTACGGCGGGCCACGCCGCCCATCTGGGCCTGCGACGGGGACGGACGGATGAATGCCTGCGGGTGGCGCGAGAGATGCTCCATCCGCGTTTTGTCACCGAGGATCGAGCCGCCCGAACGGGCAGAAGACGGATCGACGGCCAGCACGGCGACCTTCAGACCCTTTTCTACGAGGAACAGGCCGAAGGCTTCGATAAAGGTGGATTTGCCGACACCCGGCGTGCCCGACAGACCGATCCGCAGCGCCTGACGGTCATTGCCCAGCGCATCGAGCAGAGCCAGCGCATCGGCGCGGTGGTCGGCGCGGCCGCTTTCCACGAGGGTGATCGCGCGGGCCAATGCGCGGCGCTCGCCTGCCTTGAGGCTGGCGGCCAGAGCGGGAATATCGACGGGTTTTCTCATACCAACTTTCTAGCGGCTGACGAACCTGTGTCCAGACGGAACACCTGTACCCTTCGTCGCAGGACTTGACGGCAGGGCCCAATCACCCAGATTAGCCACATGCGCGATCTTCCCCCTTTGTTCACCGACTGGTTCTCTGCCCAAGGCTGGAGCATCCACCCGCACCAAGCGGCACTGCTGGACCGTGCGTCGGAAAAATCCCTGCTGCTGATCGCACCGACGGGCGGGGGCAAGACGCTGGCGGGGTTCCTGCCGACGCTGGTGGAACTGATGGACGGGCATAAGGGTCTGCACACGCTCTATGTCTCGCCGCTGAAGGCGCTGGCGAGCGACATCCGCCGCAACCTCACCCGCCCTGTCGAGGAAATGGGCCTGCCGATCCGTATCGAGGACCGGACGGGCGACACCAAAGGTGCGGCCAAGAAACGCCAGCGGGTCGATCCGCCGCAGATTTTGCTGACGACGCCCGAAAGCCTCGCGCTGCTGCTGTCCTATCCAGAGGCGGAGACGATGTTCGCGACGCTCCAGCGAGTGGTGATCGACGAAATCCACGCCTTGGCCGAGAGTAAGCGGGGCGACCAGTTGTTTCTTGCGCTGTCGCGACTGGAGCGGCTGGCCCCGCAGATGCGGCGGGTCGGGCTGTCCGCGACGGTGGAGAACCCGCCTGCCCTCGCCGATTTGATGGCGCCGCATCCGCATGGCTGCACGATCGTCGAGGCCGACCCCGGCCCCGATCCTGATATCTCGATGCTGGTGACGGACGAGCCGCCGCCTTGGGCGGGCGGCGGTGCGCGCTATGCGATCCCCGCCGTGCTGGATGAAGTCCGCAAGCACCGCACCACGCTGATTTTCCACAACACCCGCGCGCAAGCCGAGATTTTCTTTCACCATCTGTGGCTCGCCAATGACGAAGGCCTGCCCATCGGCATCCACCACGGATCGCTGTCCCGCGATCAGCGCGAGGCGGTCGAAGGGGCGATGGTGCGTGGCGAGCTGAGGGCGGTTGTGTGCACAGGGAGCCTCGATCTGGGCATCGACTGGGGCGACGTTGATCTGGTCATTCAGGTGGGTGCGCCCAAGAACGTCAAACGTCTGGTGCAGCGCATCGGGCGGGCGAACCACCGCTATAACGCGCCGTCGAAGGCGCTGCTGGTCCCTGCCAACCGTTTCGAGGTGATCGAGTGCGTTGCCGCGCTGGAGGCTGTGCTGGCGCATGATCTCGACGGCGATCCGCGCGGTCCGGGGCCGCGGGATGTCCTTTGCCAGCATATCCTGACGGTCGCCTGCGCGGGGCCGTTCAACGCCGAGGACCTGTTCCACGAGGTGCGCAGCGCGGGCGGTTATGCGAGCCTGACGCGGGCGGCCTTCGACGACTGTCTGGAGTTCGTGGCGACCGGCGGCTACGCGCTGCGGGCCTATGATCGCTGGCAGCGGTTGGTGGAGCGGCCTGCGGGCATCTGGAACCTGCGCGACCCGCGCTCGGCGCTCCGTATCCGCATGAATATCGGCACCATTCAGGACACCGATACGCTGAAGGTGCGGATGAAGGGCAGCTTCAAACCGCTGGGCGAGGTGGAGGAAGGCTTTGCCGCGACGCTGACGCCAGGGGATACGTTCCTGATGGGCGGACAGATCGTGCGCTATCAGGGGCTGAAGGAGATGACGGTGGAGGTGACGCGCTCTGCCTCCGACAAGCCCAAGGTCGCCACGTTCGGCGGGACGAAATTCGCAACATCGACGCAGCTATCGGAACGCATCGTTCACATGCTGAACCAGCCGTCGTGGCCGGAGCTTCCCGCGCATACGGCGGAGTGGCTGGGCCTTCAGCGGGAACGCTCCCATATGCCGCAGACGGATCGTCTACTGGTGGAGAGCTTCCGCTGGGATGGCCGTGCACACACGTGTTTTTACGGCTTTGCGGGGCGGAATGCGCAGCAGACGCTCGGGCTGATCCTGACGCAGCGGATGGAGGCTGCGGGGCTGGAGCCTTTGGGATTTGTCTCTACCGACTATGCCACGCTGATCTGGGGCTTGCAGGACGTCCACGACCCTGCCCCGCTGCTGGCGCCCGAGGGGCTGCGGGACGGGCTGGACAATTGGCTGCAAGGCAATGCGGTGATGAAGCGGACCTTCCGCGCGGTGGCGAATATCGCGCTGCTGATCGAACGTAACGCGCCCGCCGCCCGCAAAAACGGGAAGCAGGCGACGTTCTCGTCCGACATCCTTTACGACACGCTGCGCAAGTACGACCCCGAGCACCTTTTGCTGCGGATCACCCGCGAGGAAGCGATGCGCGGGCTCGTGGACTTTGGCCGGATCGAGGAAATGCTGACCCGCACCAAGGGCCGGATCGACCATGTGGTGACCGATCACCTGCCCCCGCTTGCCGCGCCGATGCTTCTGGAAGTCGGCAAGGTGCCCGTCATGGGCGCGGCGCGGGAACGGCTGGAGGAAGAAGAAGCCGCCCGCCTCATGGCCGAGGCGGGGTTGGCCTAGGGTCAGTCGATCGCGACGACGGCTTCGACTTCGAACTTCAGACCCGGCACGGCAAGGCACGGCACGGGAACCAGCGACTGCGCGGGGCGGGCATCACCGAACAGATCCATGACCGCTTTGACGAGGATCGGGAACTTGCTCGGGTCATGATCGACGACATAGGTCGTCAGTTTGACCACCTGATCGGGGCGGGCGTCCATCGCGTCGAGCACCTTGGCGAGGTTGGCGTATGCCTCCAGCACCTGCGCGTCGAAATCGGGCGTGATCGCGCCTTCGTGGTAGTTCGCGGTCTGGCCCGAGATATAGGCCATGCGCTTGCCTGCAGGGGCGATGACGGCTTGGGAATAGCCGTTGCGGGTGGTCTCCACCATGTCAGCGGGGTTGATGTACTGGGCGGCGGTGTTGGTCTGGATGTTCATGGGATTCTCCTGTTTTCGAGTTGCTGAGACAGGGGTAGCCAAAAACAGTGCCATAAAGTGTCACCATTAATGCTAGAGTGGCTTCATGAACGTCAGACTCAGACAAGACACCATCCTGCGCACCCTTTTGCGGAACGGCTCGGCGACCATCGATGCACTGGCCCAAGAAGTCGGCGCGTCGCGGCGGACGGTGCTGCGGGACATCTCCGCCCTGCGGGACGAGGGGTACACGATTTATTCGGAGGTCGGACGCGGAGGCGGTTTGCAGCTTGATCCGCAGTCGGTGCAGAAAGCCTCCCGCCTGTCGGTGGCGGAGGTGTTTTCGCTAATCGTGACGGTGGGCGCGGCCAAGGCCGCAGGTGCGATCCCGTTTTCGGGACTGGCGGACGCGGGGCTGGCGAAGATCGAAAAGTCCCTGCCCGCCGACCGCGTAAAGGACCTGCGGCGGATGCTGGATTGCCTCCACGTCGGCAACCTCGCCCCCGGTTTTGATCTGTCGGACATGCGGGAGATGGACGACGCGCTGCTGCCCGCGTTCGAACTGGCGTTTCTGGAGTGGCGGATGCTGCGCTTTGCCTACCGCGACAAGAACGAGCGCGAGACCCTTCGCGAGGTGGAGCCCCAAGCGATCCTGATCCTGCCGCCACTGTGGTATCTGGTGAGCTGGGACCCGATGCGCAACGATTTCCGCTATTTCCGCATGGACCGTCTGAGCGCGCCCGAAGTGCTGGCCGACAAGCCGTTCCGCAAACGCTACGTCCCGTTCAAGGAAGACGTCACGCCCTACAGCAGCGCCATCCCGAAATAGTCACCACGCCTGCGGCATGGCCAGCCAGTCGCGCAGGTGTTTGGTGAGGGCGCTGGGCGCTTCGAGGCTGGGCATGTGGCCTGCGTCGGGCATCACGACGAACTTTGCATCGGGGATGAGGCTCGCCATCGTTTCCTGCCTGCGCATCGGGAAAACGGTGTCATGTTCGCCGCAGATGACCACGGCAGGCTGGCGGACGCGGCGCAGGGTGCTTTGCTGGTCGCGGCGGCGCTGCATGGCGCGGGACTGGCGGACGAAAAGGTCGGCCCCTGCGGTGCGGGCCATCGCCATGAGCTTGTTCATCACGTCCTGACGGTGCTGCCCCGGCGCAAGGCTGGAGATCGGAATTTCACCCGTCACGGCGTCTTCGAGACGGCCCGCGCGGGCGGCCATGACGTGAACCTCGCGCTCGGCAGCGTCCTGCGGGGTTTCTTGCAACGGCGAGGTGTTGATCAGGGCGATGCGCATGACACGCTCGGGGGCGCGGCGCATGACCTCCATCGCGACCATACCGCCGAGGCCCTGACCGCAGAGCGCGAATTTGGCGGGAAGCGACTGCATCAGAGCGGAGGCGATGTCGTCCACGCGGTCGCCCTGCCCGACCGGAGCCGCCATGACCGGACGTTCGTGCGTCATGGCCGTGATCTGCGGCAGGAACAGCCGGACATCGGTGGCGATGTCGGGCAAAAACACCAATGGCTCTAACATGGACTACCTGTTGCCGCGCGGAGGCGACTTCATTTGCTCTTCCCTCACCTTAGCGTGCGAGGGGCCAAGGAAAAGAGAAAGATCAGTCCCCTGCCCCGACCAGCGCGAGAATTTCCGCGACGGTATCGTTGATCAGTTTGATGCAGGCATCGTCGGAGAAACGGTGGTCTGCGCCTTTGACGACCGTCAGGCGGATGTCGTCGCCGCTGGCGTGGGCAAAGAGCTTTTCCGCGACCGACTGGAGCACCACGTCATCCGCGCTGCCTTGCAGGATGCGGACAGGGAAATCGAAGGTCAGCGGCGTGCGGAGCATCAGGCGGGAGCGGCCGTCTTCAATCAGGCGGCGGGTGATGACGTAGGGCTCGACGTATTCGTTCGAGATCTCGATGCGGCCTTCGTTCATGACGGTGGCGCGCTGCTCCTCGGTGAAACTGGCCCAATAGCCGTCCTCGGTGAAGTCGGGCGCGCCCGCGATGGTGACGAGGCCCGCGACTTTTTCGGGGCGTTCGCGGGCAAGGAGCAGCGCCTGCCAGCCGCCCATGGACGAGCCGACGAGGAGCACTTTGCCATCCACAAGGTCAATCGCGGCGGAGGCGTCTTCGTTCCAGTCGCCGATGCAGCCGTCCTCGAAATTGCCGGAGCTGATGCCGTGGCCGGAGTAGTCGAAACGCAGGAAACCCTGACCGCGCGCCTTGCACCATTCTTCGAGGGCGAGCGCTTTGGTGCCTTCCATGTCCGATTTCAGACCGCCGCAGAACACGACGTAGGGCGCTTTGCCTTCGGTCAGGTTGTAGGCGATCCGGCGGCCTTGCGCGGTTGTCATATAGTCGGTCATTCTTGCACCTCGTCCAGTCCCAGAGCCAGAACGGCCCCCGCGACAGACATCACAAGAAAGACCCCGATGACAAGCCCCGCACCGAAGTTGGCGAGCGCGGCAGCGGCAGCGCCCGCGATCAGGAGGAAGACGCCGACAAGGGTGTTGGAGACGGCGGTGAACTCGGCCCGCTGGTCGGGGCCGGCCATATCGACAAGGTGGGTCGAGCGCGCCTGACGCACGCCGTGGTAGGCAACCATGAGGCCGAAAAGTACGAGCGGCATGGCCCAGACGGTCGAGGCGAGACCCGCGTAACTGGTGAAGATCGCGAGGCCCAGCGCGATAGCGGCGGCGAGGCCCGCGTAGATCATCACGCGGCGGGAGGATTTGTCGGACAGGCGCCCCCAGACGTAGCTGGAGATGAACGACGCGATGGCGGAGGCAAGGACGAGGCCGCCAAGCTCTGCCGTTTCCTGCTGGCCCGAAGAGGCAAGCATCACAAGGTACGGCGGGGCGAGCGCGGTACCAACGAGGAGCGAGCGGACGAGGATGAAACGAGCGAGCTGCGGGTTCTGCTTCATCGTGGCCCACGGCTTGGGCATACCGTTTCCAGCTTTGCCTTCGTCGGAAAATTCCTTGAGCGAGGCCATGGTGACGGCGGCAAGGAACCAGCCCAGCGCGGCGAGTGTGATGGCACCGATCACAAGGTTGAAGCGGTCGATGAGGCCCGACAGCAGAAGGCCCGCAAAGACGATGACGGCAACCGAGGCGACCGAGGCAGCGCCGCCCGTGACGGTGCCGCGGCGGCTTTTGCCGACGGTTTTGCCGAGGATGTCTTTGAAACTGACAGAACAGACGGAGCGGCTAATGGCGAGGAGCGCGAGCAGTGCGACGATGGCGATGCCTGCGGCTTGGCCTTCAAGGAACACCGCCGACAGAACGATACCAGCGGCGGCGATCCCCTGCCCTGCGGAGCCTGCCGCCCACGCCCATTTGCGGCGGGGCATTCCTTGGATTGCGCCTGCGGTGAAAATCTGCGGCAGGAGCGATCCGGCTTCGCGCACGGGCACCAGAAGACCGACCAAAAACGCGCCCGCGCCGAGGTTGGTCAGAAGCCAGCTGAGCACCAGTTTGGGGTCGATCAGACCGTCGGCGACCTTGGAACTGGAGAGCGCAATGACGTGGTGGAAGAAGTTGCGCGGCTCGGCATCGCGGGCGTCCGATTTCAGTCCGCCGTCCTTATCGGGGTCGTTCACTACCTTCTCGAAAAGCTCTTCCGCTGCCGTGTCGCTCATATTCAATTCCGTCTCACATCCAGATCGCTTCATGGATTTAGGGCGGATTTCGGGTTTGTCTTGACACCCTGCGAACAGCGCATCAATTAGGCGCACACACATAACCCGCAACCGGGCGTTCCGTGGGCGCCAAAACGACGAGGAGCATGGCCAAGATGAGCCAGATTTCCCTGACATTCCCCGATGGTAACTCGCGCGAGTACGACGCAGGTGTAACCCCTGCGCAGGTGGCCGAGTCCATCGCTCCCTCGCTGGCGAAGAAGGCCATTTCCGCGACCGTGAACGGCGAACACTGGGACCTCCAGTGGCCGATCGACGGTGATGCGAAGATCGCGATCAACACCATGCAGGACGACGAGCCCGCGCTGGAACTGATCCGTCACGACCTTGCGCACATCATGGCGCGCGCCGTGCAAGAGATCTGGCCGGACGTCAAAGTCACCATCGGCCCGATCCGTGACAACGGCTGGTTCTACGACTTCGACCGCGAAGAAGCGTTCACGCCCGAAGACCTCGGCCAGATCGAAGCGAAGATGAAAGAGATCATTAACGCACGCGACGCCGTAAAGACCGAAGTCTGGAGCCGCGACGACGCGATCAAGTTCTATGAGGACCGCGGCGAAAACTACAAAGTCGAGCTGGTCAACCGCATCCCCGAAGGCGAAGACATCCGTATGTACTGGCACGGTGACTGGCAGGATCTCTGCCGTGGTCCGCACCTCCAGCACACCGGTCAGGTGCCTGCCGACGGCTTCAAGCTGACCCACGTTGCGGGCGCTTACTTCCTCGGTGACAGCTCTCGTCCGATGCTCCAGCGTATCTACGGCGTTGCGTTCAAGAACCGCAAAGACCTCAAGGCATGGGAAACCATGATGGAGGAAGCGGCGAAGCGTGACCACCGCAAGCTGGGCAAGGAAATGGACCTCTTCCATATGCAGGAAGAAGCGCCGGGTCAGGTGTTCTGGCACCCGAACGGCTGGACCATCTACACCAAGCTGCAAGACTACATGCGCCGCCAGCAGTACCGTGACGGCTATGTGGAGGTGAACACCCCGCAGGTCGTGAACCGCAAGCTGTGGGAAGCCTCGGGCCACTGGGAAAACTATCAGGAAAACATGTTCATCGTGGAAGTGGACGAAGACCACGCCCGCGAAAAGACCGTGAACGCCCTGAAGCCGATGAACTGTCCGTGCCACGTGCAGGTGTTCAACCACGGACTCAAGTCCTACCGTGACCTGCCGCTGCGCATGGCCGAATTCGGTTCGTGCAACCGCTATGAACCGTCGGGCGCCCTGCACGGCATCATGCGCGTGCGCGGCTTCACGCAGGACGATGCGCACATCTTCTGCACCGACGACCAGATCGAAGCGGAAACGAAGAAGTTCATCGACTTCCTCGCCGGCATCTACGCCGACCTTGGCTTCCACAACTGGACCATCAAGCTGTCGACCCGCCCCGAAAAGCGCGTGGGTTCGGACGAGAGCTGGGACCGTGTCGAAGCGGCACTGGGCGATGCGTGTAAGGCGGCGGGCTACGACTACGAGATTCAGGAAGGCGAAGGCGCCTTCTATGGTCCGAAGCTGGAGTTCGTTCTGACCGACGCCATCGGCCGTGACTGGCAGTGCGGCACCCTTCAGGTCGACCCGAACCTGCCCGAGCGTCTGGACGCGGTTTACATCGGTCAGGACGGCGCGAAGCACCGCCCCGTCATGCTGCACCGTGCGGTCCTCGGCTCGTTCGAGCGTTTCATCGGCATCCTGATCGAAGAACACGCAGGCAAGCTGCCGTTCTGGCTCGCGCCGCGTCAGGTTGTTGTCGCGTCGATCGTGTCGGATGCGGACGGTTTCGTTGACGAGGTTGTCGAAGCTCTGAAAGCCGTTGGCGTCCGCGCCGAGGCCGACAAGCGCAACGAGAAGATCAACTACAAGATCCGCGAACACTCGCTGGGCAAGGTGCCGTTCATTCTGGCCATCGGCGCCCGCGAAGTCGAAGAGCGCACCGTTTCGGTCCGCCGTCTGGGCGAGCAGAAGACCTCCACCATGTCGCTGGACGATATCGTGGCAGAGCTGAAGCTTTCGACCACCCCGCCGGACCTGCGCTGATCGCGCTCATCGGAATTGAAAAGGCCCGCCGTTCTGGCGGGCCTTTTTCGTTAGCCGAGCACTTCGGCCTTTGTCTTGGCGGTCCAGCCCTGAAACCACAGACCGTCTTTGACGATGACGGGCCGCTTCATGACTGTGGGATTGTCGGCGATCAGATCGGCGGGATCGCGGGCCTTGTCTTCGTCCGAGAGGTTGCGCCACGTCGCCGACGCCTTGTTAACCGCTTTGTCACCGAAAGCGGAAACGATCTGACCGATGTCCTCGGCGGACATGCCGTCCTTGCGGATGTCAGTGACCTCCACGTTCAGGCCCGCTTCGGTCATTTCACGCACAGCTTTGCGACAAGTGTCGCACGTAGAAAGGGAAAATACCTTCATAATGCCTCCGTTTTCGGCATGTGGAACGGAAATCCCCATACCTGCAAGGTTGTCATTTGAGTTTTCTAGAATCGTGTTAGTCTTTTTATTGCGTGACCCTTCGACGTGCCTGTGCTGGGGCATCTTGCGGTGTCGCGTTCTTCCGAATTTGGGAGAGACTAAACAAAGGAGTACTAGGATGCCGACTGGCACCGTGAAATGGTTCAATACGACTAAAGGCTACGGATTTATCGCACCCGATGGGGGCGGCAAAGATGTGTTTGTTCATATTTCGGCAGTGGAACGTTCCGGCATGACCGGCCTTGCCGACAACCAGAAAATCGAGTTCGAACTGATCGAGGGTCGTGACGGTCGCCAGATGGCCGGCAACCTGACCAAGATGGACTGATTTGACGACGCGGTGGCTTTCACGACCGCGTCCATCCTTCGTTAAACAGGGCGAACTGCCGATCTGAAAGGACCGGCAGCAGCGTCGCAAAAATCAGCCTTCCAGCACTTGCTGGAACTCACGCCATTCGCCGACGGACATGCCGCTGGTTTCCTGCGTGACCTCTTCGCCTTTCAGCATCGCACGAATGCAGCCCAGCGCCTTTTCGGACAGGGTCGCGCCGCCCATGCGGTAGTCTTCGAACGCGCCATAAGCTGCGGGCACCCAGTCGGCGACCACTTTGCACAGCTCTTCGGCATAGACGCGGATTTCGTACTGGGCGTGGCTGTCTGCGCGCAGGCGCAGGAAGTGCAGCAGGTTGTGCAGGTCCACCTTCCAGTACCACTGGGTATAGATGTTCGCGGGCAGGTTCATGCGGGCCAGTTCGCGGGCGAGGCCCTGCTGGCCGTTCTGACTGATCATCTCTTCGTAGTGGTCGTAGGCGCGGGCGGCGTCGGCCTTGAGGTATTCGAGCACGCGCTCTGCCTCTTCGCCTTGCAGCACTTCACCGCGGCCCTGATTGTTCACGACCGACTGCGCGGCGAGCACTTCGGGCTGCGGGATGTAGAACTCACGGTCGAGGATCGAGTAACGGCCCGAGTATTCATTCACGTTCGCGGTGCGGTGACGGATCCACTGGCGGGCCACGAAAACGGGCAGTTTGACGTGGAGTTTGATCTCGCACATCTCGAACGGGCTGGAGTGCCAGTGACGCATCAGGTAGCGGATCAGGCCCTCGTCGTTTTTCACCGACTTGGTGCCACGGCCATAGGACACGCGGGCCGCCTGACAGATCGCGGCATCGTCGCCCATGTAGTCAACGACGCGGATGAAACCGTGATCGAGCACCGGCTTGATGGTGTAGAGGTGCTTTTCCATGCCCTCCGACACGGCGCGGAGCGTCTGACGGGTTTCGGCGCGCAGTTCGGCGACTTCGGCTTCCTGTTCGGGCGTAATGGGCATGATGACTCCTCTGGCTTCGCAGGCTTTTTAACCTTCAAAGGCGAAGGGCGACAACTGTCTTCGGGCCCTTCGCGGCAATTAGCCAGATACCCCTTTCGCGTGGCTGCTTTGATACAATCAGATAACAACGCTATCCGTTACGGTTGACAGAACTGACGTTCCACGATGATTGTCTTGGAAAAGAGCAGCCAAACAAAAACATACAGGTCCGGCCATGTCCCGCTTTCTCACGACTTGCGCATTTCTTGCGCTCCTCTCTGCATGTGGGGGCGGTCAGCCCTTGTTCGAGGTTGAAGAAGAAGTCGTAGAAGAACCCGTTGAAGAGGTCGTCGAAGAAACCGAGGAAGAAGGCGGGCTCGAGACCGACGGCACCTCCCTGCCCCCGGGCACCGAAGAACCGACGGCCGAATACCGCATTTTCCGCTATGAAGCGCAGGACAGCGAAAGCGGCACCGGCGGCCATGCCCGCAACTTCAGCTATGACGCTGATAAGGACGAGCTGACGGTGCGCGGCCTCGCCTTTGACGGCGACGATATTTACGAGCGCAACACCGCCATCGGTACGATCGGCGGCTACGCCATCTACGAGGCCGATACCACGGTGACCGACGATATCACCGGCGATGACGTGACGCAGATCAGCCGCTATCGCGCTGTGGTCGGCATGTCCCAGAACACCGCCAACGACCGCCCGCGGACTTCGTTCGCGATCGTGCGGACGGGCGGGTACATGGGCTACGGTTTCGGCGGCTTTGTCTATCAACGCGAAGGCGCAGTGGTCATCCCGACTGACGGTCAGGCTGTGTTCAACGGTAACTACGGCGGCGTGCGCGTGTTCGACGGTACCACCGGCATCAACTACACCCGCGCCGATGCACAGGTCTCGATCGACTTCGAAGGCTTTGGTGAAGGCCCGACGGTGGGTCTGACCGTGACGAACCGCGAAGCGTTCGACGAAAACGGCGATATCGTCACCGACATCGAGATGCCGGACTTCTACCGCGTGATCGCAACCGATGTGACCATGGACTCCAACGGCGAGGTCATGGGTACCGTGATCAACGCCGTCGACGGCGAGACCTACGAGGAAGGCACATACTACGCCATCATGGCGGGAGACACGACCGACCCGAACGACGGCGGCGAGATCGTCGGCGTGCTGGTCGTCGAGAACTCGGGCAACCTCGATATCGGTTGGCAGGAAACCGGCGGTTTCATCGTTTACCGTGACTTCTAAGACAGCGATTGCCGCAGCGGCGCTCCTTGCGTTCGCGGCGCCATTGGCAGCGGCAGAGCAGACGCTTTCGCCGCTGGAAGCCCGCGATCTGGCGGCGCAGGCGCTGGCGAACGGCTACCCGCAGGATACGGCGCTGCTGGCAGAGGGGCTGCTGGCGCGTGATCCGGACGACATTTCCGCCCACCTGCTGCGGGCCGAGGCGGCATCGGCCATGGGTGATTTCGCGGTGTCGCTGGACCATGCCTCCACCGCTTTCGGGCTGTCCGAGAATGACGACGTCCGGTTTCAGGCCGCACGTCTAATCGCCCTCGCCCATGCGCGGCTGGATCATCCGACGCGGGCGCAGTTCTGGCTGCGGCGTGCGCGGGCTTTGGCACCTGAAAATAAGGTCGATCAACTGGCCGAGGACTACCGCTTTGTAAGGCAGCGCAATCCGCTGTCGCTGAAACTGGACCTCGCGATTTCCCCGTCGAGCAACGTCAACAACGGCTCGTCCGAAAGCTCCATCGCCATCCCCGGAATGCCGTTTGAAGCGCCGCTGAGCGCGGACGCGCAGGCGCTTTCAGGCACGGTCGCTTCGGCGCGGGTCAGCTTGGGCTACAGGCTGGAGGCGGACCGCACTAGCGCTACGACCGCAAAGCTGACGTTCGGCGGCACGGCGGTCGCCCTCTCGGACGAAGCGCAGGCCGCAGCGCCGAGCAAATCGGGCAGCGATTACGCGCACCGCCAAGTGTCGGGCAGCCTGATCCACAGCTGGCGGCTGGGCCAGGCCGACTACACGCTGGGCGGCAAGTTGGTCTATTCGACCTACGGCGGCGATCCGTTCACCAGCTTCCAGTCGGTATCGCTGACGCGCGGCTGGCGGATCGGCGAAAACGTGGTCTCCGCCAAGCTGGGCCGCGACTGGACGACCTACATGTCGGACGACATCGACGCCGCGACGTGGAGCCTGCACACCGCGCTCCGCCACCCCACCGACATGGGGCGCCTTACCGTCTGGGCGGAGGCGAAGGACACGGTGTCGTCGTCAGCCTCCCGCAGCGTCGATGCGCAGGCAGTCGGGTTGGCATTCGACCTGAGCGAGCCCGTCGCAGGCATGGATGTCGCGTTCAGCTATCGGCACGACTGGCGGGCTTACGGGGCGAACTTCCTCGCGCCGGATGGCCGCGATGACAGCCGCGATACGCTGACGGTCTCGGCGGGGTTGCCTGCGCTGGACCTCTACGGCTTCCATCCCGTGCTGAACCTGCAAGCCAGCCGGAACGACAGCAACGTCGCGCTTTACCGGTCCGAAGAGCTGAGCGTCGGGGTCGGGATCGAGTCCTCTTTCTGACTGGCAAAGGGTGGATCGCCTGCTAGGTTGCCACTCGCAAAGGAAAGGAATTTCAAATGACCCTTCGCTATCTGCACACCATGGTCCGCGTTAAGGATCTGGAAAAGACAATGGACTTTTTCAAACTGCTCGGCCTGAAAGAGACCCGCCGCATCGACAACGAAGGCGGCCGCTTCAGCCTTATTTTCATGGCTCCCGAAGGACAGGAAGAGTGCCCTGTCGAACTGACCTATAACTGGGACGGCGATGACGCGCTGCCCTCGGACAGCCGCCATTTCGGCCACCTCGCCTACAGCGTGGACAACATCTACGAGACCTGCCAGCTGCTGATGGACAACGGTGTCACAATCAACCGCCCGCCGCGCGACGGTCACATGGCGTTCGTCCGTTCGCCCGACAATATCTCGATCGAGCTGCTGCAAGCGGGCGACTCGCTGGCTCCGTCAGAACCGTGGGCAAGCATGGAAAATGTCGGTCACTGGTAAGCTGACCTTGGTCGCCGCGCTATTCGCGGCGTCCCCTGCCCTGTCCGAGTGCCGGCAAGCGCTGGCGCTCGGTCTTGATGTATCGGGGTCTGTGGACCCGTCCGAATACCGCCTGCAACTGGACGGGCTTGCGGGCGCGCTGACATCTCAGGACGTCAGCGAAGCGATTCTATCCGACACCATCGCGCCGATCAGGCTCGCGGTTTACCAGTGGAGCGGCCCCGAAGCGGTGAAGCTGCTTGTGCCGTGGACCGCACTGGATTCCGCCGCTGCCATCGCGGACGTTGCCGCGACGCTGGAGGCCACCAACACCGCACCGTCGGATGTGACCACGGCCATCGGGGCCGCCATCCTCACGGGCGAGGCGCTGATGGATCAGCAGCCCGAGTGCTGGCGGCACACGCTCGATCTGTCGGGCGACGGGCAGAACAATAACGGCCCCCGCCCTCAGGATATTCCCGAACGGTTCGATATGACCGTGAACGGGCTCGTGGTGCTGGGCGCGGATAACGATGACGCACTCATCAGTTACTGGAAAACAAACGTCATCCGCGGGCCGCAGCGGTTTGTGGAGACCGCCAGCGGTTTCGAAGACTACGAGAAAGCCATGCGGCGCAAGTTGCTGCGCGAGGTCCGTAGCCTCGCGCTGGGCGCGCTTCAGTAAATGTAGCGGATCTGGTCGCCCCAGTAGCGTTCGATGCGGCGCAGCGAAGCGGTGATATGCTCCATCCCGTCGAGGCTGACGACACCGCGATCCTGTAGACCCTGCGAATGGCGTTCGAACAGCTTGGCAACGATTTCGTGGATGCGGCGGCCTTTTTCGGTCAGGCTCACCCGAACCGCGCGGCGGTCGACCATGCATCTGTTGTGGTGCATATAGTCCAGCGTTACGAGCTTCTTGAGATTGTAGCTGACGTTGGAGCCTTGGTAATAGCCGCGGGATTTCAGCTCTCCGGCGGTGACTTCGTTCGTGCCGACGTTGAAAAGCAGCAAAGCTTGGACGGGGTTCACCTCGATAATGCCGAGGCGTTCGAATTCGTCCTTGATCACATCGAGGAGCAGACGGTGCAGCCTTTCGACCAGCGTCAGCGCCTCGAGGTAATTGTTCATGAAAACCGCATTCTGCGCGTTTGTAAGGGTATTATCCTTCTGGACCCCGAGTTCGGAATGGAGGCTCATCTTGGCCATCTCCTCTTTCGGTTATCTGAGAACAGAATAAGAACCAAAAGAAGAACATATCGTAAACGAAATGCAGTTTTTCCGAAAAACTTAGGTACGCGGGGCGGTCAACCCGTGAGCGCCCTGCGTGATACGCGAAATCAGGGCCGAATAGCGTTCGGGAGCCGGTTCCTGACCGTTCACCCACTTGAACATTTCCAGATCGCTTTCTTCAAGCATGACCTCATAAAGGTCGAGCTCGGCGTCGGACATGTTCACCAGTTCGCGGTCCGCATAATCGGAGAGGATGAGGTCCATCTCCTTGATGCCGCGACGCATGGAACGCATTTTCAGACGTTTGATCCTGATTTCACGGGTCTCTGTCATTCGGTCGATTGAACCTCGATCATGGTGCGGCGCAGTTTCTTCTCGAGCTTGCCGAGCTGCTCCACATTCTGGCGCATCTGTGCCCGCATGGCACGGATTTCACCGAGGATGTCTGCCACTTGCGGCGCCACGTCAAGTTCGTCGTTGTCGGACGGTTCGGAAATGCCTTCGCCTTCGCCGGTCAGCAGCCAGCCGATCGACACGCCGAGCATACCCGACAGCGTCTGAACGCGGTTGGCGCGCGGCTCGCGCAGGTCGTCTTCCCATTCGATCACGGTTTCGAGTTCCACACCGAGCTTCTCGGATAGTCCCTCTTGCGTCAGGCCGGCGGCCTCACGTGCTCCAGCGAGGCGGTCCCCGAAGGTAGCCTGTTCATCGCTGAACCATTCAGTCGTCTTTTCCATCTGCGCTCCTTGCCGCTTGATCGGGTTACTGGGCGACATTATAACCGCCCAGCCCGAGATGACCACCGGAGGGGCCTTTATGTCTTTGCTTTCCAAGACGCTTGATCGCGTAAAACCGTCGCCGACCATCGCCATGACCACAAAGGCGCTGGAGCTCAAAGCCGCCGGTCGCGACGTGATCGGCCTGTCCGCAGGCGAGCCCGATTTCGATACGCCGCAGAACATCAAGGATGCTGCGATCGCCGCCATCAACGCGGGCCAGACGAAATACACCGCCGTGGACGGCACCCCCGCGCTGAAACAGGCGATCTGCGCCAAGTTCAAGCGCGAGAACGGCCTGACCTACGAGCCGTCGCAGGTGACTGTCGGCACGGGCGGCAAGCAGATCCTTTACAACGCGTTCATGGCGACCCTGAACCCCGGTGACGAGGTGATCATCCCCGCGCCGTACTGGGTGTCCTATCCCGATATGGTGCTGCTGGCTGGCGGCACTCCTTTCGTCGTTGAGGCCACGCTGGAGAACCGTTTCAAGCTGACGCCAGAGCAGCTGGAAGCCGCGATCACGCCGAATACCAAGTGGTTCCTGTTCAACTCGCCGTCGAACCCTACGGGCGCGGGCTATACCCGCGACGAGGTGAAGGCGCTGACTGATGTGCTGATGCGCTATCCACAGGTCTGGGTGATGACCGACGATATGTACGAGCACCTCGTGTTCGACGACTTCGTGTTCGCCACCCCCGCCGAGGTCGAGCCGCAGCTTTATGACCGTACGCTGACCGTAAACGGCGTGTCCAAAGCCTATGCGATGACCGGCTGGCGGATCGGCTATGGCGCGGGTCCGGTGCAACTGATCAAGGCGATGGCCAAGGTGCAGTCGCAGTCCACGTCGAACCCCTCCTCGGTCTCGCAGGCCGCAGCGGTCGAGGCGCTGAACGGGCCGCAGGACTTTATCGAAGGCAACAAGGCCGTGTTCCAGCGCCGCCGCGATCTGGTCGTGGGTATGCTCAACGCTGCCGAAGGCGTCACCTGCCCCGTGCCCGAAGGTGCGTTCTACGTGTACCCTGATATCTCGGCCTGCATCGGCAAGACGTCCAAGGGCGGCACGCTGATCGACTCGGACGAAGCCTTCGCGACCGCTCTCTTGGAAGAGAACGGCGTGGCGGTGGTGTTCGGCGCGGCCTTCGGTCTGTCGCCCAACTTCCGCGTCAGCTATGCCACGGCGGACGAGGTTCTCAAGGACGCCTGCACCCGCATTCAGGCATTCTGTGCAGAGTTGAACTGACCCCGCGCACTGCACGTATCGAAAGACTTTTTCTCCGCCCCTGCGACTGTTAAGTATGGGCGGAGAAACGGAAAGCCTCAGGGACGCGTATGACCGAACTGCCAGAATATTACTTCCGCGTTCGCGAAAACGGTGCCAGCGTTTTCCGTGTCGACACCCAGAACCGCCAACGCCGGATCGAGATGGACCAGATCGCGGTGATCAACGTCAAAAATGGCGAGATCAAGCCGCAGGGTGACCGCGAGCTGAGCGAGGCGGACCTCAAGACCATCAAGGAATGGATGGCCGCGCGGGTGGAAACGCTCGCCAAGCGGGATATCGACGACATCCACCGTGCCATCGACCACCTGAACCTGACGACCCAGTGGGCGCAGTCGAAGGCGACTCCGGAGCAGCTGGAACAGTTCACCGACGAGCTGCTGCTCGCGATGCACGACCTGCGCACTGTGCTTGTCAGGAAGAAAGCGGACCGGCTTTAAACCGGCTCCGCCACCACGGTTTCACCGATTTTAACGGATTTGGTCCAGAAGCGGATCATGAGCGTTACGGCTGCCGCACCGAGGCCGACGGTCAGGCCGAGCCAAATGCCCGTCTGCTGCCAGCCGAAGATGAAGCCCATCACGTAGCTCGCGGGCAGACCGATGATCCAGTAGCTGACGGTCGCCAGCCACATCGGCACGTTCGTGTCCTGCACACCGCGCAGCACGCCGATGGCCGTCACCTGCCCCGCGTCCACGAACTGGAACAGCGCGGCGAGGTAGACCAGCGCGACGCCGGACGCGATCACCGCATCGGCTCGCGGGTCGGCTGGGTCGATGAAGATACCGACCAGATGCGACGGCACGGTCAGGAACATGGTCACGACGCCGACGGCAAAGGCCAGCGCGATGGCGAGCGAGGCATAGGCGGTGCGGCGCAGGCCGACCTCGTCCTTGTGAGCGTATTTGACACCGCAGCGGATGGTGGCCGCCTGGCTCATGCCAATGTGGAACATGAAGGTCAGACCGGCCAGTTGCAGGGCGATCCCGTGGGCGGCCAGTTCGACCTCGCCAATCCAGCCCATCATGACCGCAGCGGCGGAGAACAGACCGACCTCGGCCACGGAGGTCAGACCGATCGGGAAACCGAGGCGGGCGATTTCAAAGAACACCTCGCGGTCGGGTTTCCACAGACGCTGGTAGAGGCTGTAGGCCGGTAGGCGCCAGTTGGCATAGAACGCCATGATCACCATCATCAGCGTCTGGACGGAGCACGAGGCAATCGCCGCGCCGCGGATACCCAGCTCGGGGAAACCGTAGTTACCGAAGATCAGCAGGTAGTTGACAACGCCGTTCAGGGCGACCGCCGCAATCGTCGACCAGACCAGCACGGCGGTGCGGTCGAGCGCGGACAGGAACGAGCGCAGCACGTTGGCCAGCATCGCGGGCAGCAGCGTGATCCACATGATGCGCAGGTACATCTGGCCCTCGGCCGCGATCTGCTCCTCCTGCCCCATCAGCAGCAGGATCTTGCCCGAGTAGAAGAACAGCGGGAACGCCAGAGCGAAGAATACCAGAGCCCACCAGAACGCCATGCGGGTGACGCGGCGCACGCGGACTTCGTCCTGCACGGCCGAGGCCGCGGCAACGATGGGCATCACGGCATAGCCGACACCCGCGCCGAGCGTGAACAGGATAAAGAAATACGACCCCGCGATGGAGGCGGCCGCCAGCGATGTGACGTTGTACCAACCCAGCATCAGGGAATCGATCATCACCATCAGGAACCCCATCACGGAGGTCCCGATAAGCGGCAGGCCCAGCCTGATCAGCGGCTTGAAATCATCTCGCCAAGAAGGAACAATTCGACTCATAAAGCAGCCTTACGCTGTACTAAAATTTTCGTCCAGACAGTCAAAAACAGACCGGACTGTGCGGGGATCGCTAAATCGGAGACCGATGTGGACGCTGGGTTCATCAATACCGCACAAACTTTTTTCCGCAACCTTGCGGCGAACAATGAAAAGCCGTGGTGGGAAGAAAATCGCACGACCTATGACAACATCCTGAAACCGGGGGCGAAAAAGCTGCTGGAGGACGTGCAGCCTCGGCTTGCCGAACTGATGGACGAAGAGGTCACCACCAAGCTGTTCCGCCCCTATCGCGACACCCGTTTTTCGAAGGATAAGACGCCCTATAAGCCCTACATGCACATGCTCTGGCAGGTGAACGTGGGGCGCGAGCCTGTGGCGTTCTTCTTCGGGATCGAGCCCGACTATATCCGCTGCGGCGGCGGGATGCTCGGGATGGGCAAAGAGGTTCTGGATGACTGGCGCAAATTCTGCGACCTCGACGCGAAACGGATGATGCGCGCGGCGGAAGGCATCGAGGCCAAGGGCTACGTATTCCGCGAGCCCGAACTGGTGCGTATTCCGCGCGGCTATCCCAAGGACCACGAAAACGCCCGGATGCTGCGGATGAAGTCGGCAATTGCGACGAAGAAGATCGAGCCGACGGACGATATCGCGGACCTGCTGATGGCGGAGTTCGCGACCTTCAAGCCGATGACCGATGTGCTGCTGTCGGTGGCCTGCGCGTGATCGACAAGCTGGAAATGTTCATCGCCCTCGCCCGCGAAAGCCACTTTGGTCGCGCGGCGGAGAGCCTTGGCATCACGCAGCCGAGCCTTTCAGCAGGGATCAAGCAACTGGAGTCGCAGCTTGGCGTGCAGCTTGTGTGGCGTGGATCGCGTTATGGCGGGCTGACGCCCGAGGGCGCGCGAGTGCTGGAATGGGCGCGGTCTATCGTCGGCGATGTGCGCACGATGAAGGACGAGATGCGGGCGGTACGCGAGGGCCTTTCGGGCAACGTGCGGCTGGCGGCGGTGCCGACGGCGCTTACGATGGTGGCTGAACTGACCTCGGCCTTTGCGAAGGAACACCCCGGCGTGCGGTTCACGATCTTGTCGCGGACCTCGGCCGAGATCCTGACGATGCTGGAAAACCTCGAGATTGACGGGGGTGTGACGTACCTCGACAACGAGCCGCTCGGCAAAGTTACGAGCGTGCCGATGTACCGCGAGCGCTATTCGGTGGTGTGCAACGCGAATTCGCCCATGGCAGAACGCGCTTCCGTCGGCTGGCACGAACTGGCGGGCGCGCCCTTGTGCCTGCTGACGCAGGACATGCAGAACCGCCGGATCATCAATCAGAACCTCGCCGAAGCGGGTGTGGTGCCGCAGCCGACGATCGAGAGCAATTCAACGGTGGTGCTGGTCGCCCATGTGGAAACGGGCGACTGGATTACCATTCTGCCGCACAGACTGGCGGGGTTCCTGAGTGCGGGAAAGACGCTCGTGCGGGTGCCGCTGGACGAGCCGCGCAAGGGGCATACGCTGGGGATGATCGCCGCCGCGCGTGATCCGCAGACGCCGGTGATGACGGCGATTTTGCAGATGGCCCGCAAGATTGGCGAGCGGGAAGCGGATTGAAGACGCGGGGGCTGTCTGCCCCCGCACCCCCGAAGGTATTTTCGTCAGAATGAAGATCAGCGCCAGCGCGAGGGGGCCGAGAAGCCGAGCATCCGCTTGGCTTTTTCATTGCTGTAGAAGGTATCAAAGCCTGTGATCTCGGCTTTTTGCGGGATGCCTTCGTAGAAGGTAGAGATCACCTCTTCGCTGGGCATGCCGACCGAGCTGTCGTCGTTCGAGACGTTGAAGACCTCAAAACCGAGGCCGTCGGTGTTCAGGCAGCATTCGACCATATGCGCCAGATCGCGTGCGTCGATATAGGCGAAGATGTTGCGGCGGCGGAGCGAGGCGTCCTCGACATAGGCGGGGAAGTTTTCGGCGTATTCGTGCGGCTCGATCACGTTGTTGATCCGCAGGCCGTAGATATCGGCGCCGGTGCGCGCTTGGAAGCTGCGGGCGGTGGCCTCGTTCAAGACCTTGGACATGGCGTAGCTGTCCTGCGGGACTGTCGGGTGCTCTTCGTCCACGGGGATGTAGTCGGGCTGTTTGTGGCCGTCCCAGAAGCAGACCGCGTAGGTGGTTTCGGAGCTGGCGAAGATCACCTTTTTGATCCCGTATTTCGCGGCGGCGTCGAGCACGTTGTAGGTGCTCAGGACGTTGTCCTTGTAGGTCTCGTTATCGGGGACCAGCAGGATGCGGGGCACGGCGGCGAAGTGGACGATGGCGTCATATTGCGGCACGCCCGTTCCGGGCTCCAGTTCGCTGAAATCGGCGAAGGCGTGGAGGGCGTTCAAGACCTGCCCTGCGTCTGTCAGATCGACCTTGAGATTGCGGACCTTGGGATGGTCCAGCGGCACGAGGTCCGCGTTGGTGACCTCGTGGCCGAGTGAGATCAGATGGTCGACGGTGTATTTGCCAGCTTTGCCGCTGCCGCCGGTCATGAAAATGCGCATGGGGTCCTCCTGTGCCTTGGCAGGAAGGTTAGCCAGCGCGGGGCCGAGTGCAAGGCTCAGGCGACCCTGCGCAGAAGCGAATTGACGATATGGCGGTGCGCGATGCCTACGGGCAGCATGTAGAGTTTGCCGAATAGGTTGTGCGTCAGGACGCTGGAGGTCACCGCCATGATGCCGCCGCTGGTGGTGATGGCGGTCATGACATCGAGGTGGCGGTCGCGCTGCACAAGGATCAGGCGCTCGTTGTCGATGTCCTCCACCACGAAGAAATCGAGCCTATCGCCCTTGGTCGGCGCATGGCGATACTGGCTGGAGAAACCGCCGATTTTTTGCACACCGAAGAGCGCGCTGATCCTGTCGCGGACCCAGAACGCGGTTTTCATCCCGAAAAGCGGGCGCGAGAGCATATCCTGCCAAGCCTCATAGGCTGTCATCTCTCTGGGAAGGGGGACGCCGCGCACATCGAAGTAATTCAGATGCTCTTTCGTCGCCAGAATACGCGCACCCTCGGGAGGGCGGTCGAGGACCATAACACCACGGGACATCGTTAACACCAAATCAGCTTATGAGTGCAGCGTCTCACAACGAAATGAGTCCCGCAAGCCAAGGTTGGGGATAACGCAACGCTTGTGGTTGCTGATTACAGCGGCTTCGGCCAAAATATGACAATACAAAGAGAGCAGTGCACATGTCCGACGATCTTCTATCCGGCTCCGAGCCGTCCGATTACGATGCATCCTCCATCGAGGTGCTTGAAGGGCTGGAGCCAGTCCGCAAGCGTCCGGGAATGTACATCGGCGGCACCGACGAACGGGCGCTGCACCACATGGTGGCCGAGATCCTCGACAACTCCATGGACGAAGCGGTGGCCGGACATGCCAACCGGATCGAGGTCGAGCTGAACGCCGACTATTCGGTCACGGTGCGCGATAACGGGCGCGGCATGCCTGTGGACCCCCACCCCAAGTTTCCGGGCAAGTCGGCGCTCGAGGTCATCCTCACCGTTCTGCACGCAGGTGGTAAATTCTCGAACAAAGCCTATTCGACCTCGGGCGGTCTGAACGGCGTGGGCTCTTCGGTTGTGAACGCGCTGTCGGACGTTCTGATCGTTCAGGTGGCCCGCAACAAGGAACTGCACGAGCAGCGTTTCTGCCGCGGTAAGCCGCTCGGCCCCATTCAGGTGATCGGCGCGGCGCCGAACCGCCGCGGCACGACCGTGACCTTCCACCCCGACGAGGAAATTTTCGGCTCGCTGAAGCTGAAGCCTTCGCGCCTGTTCAAGATGGCGCGCTCCAAAGCCTATCTGTTCTCGGGCGTCGAAATCCGCTGGAAGTCCGCGATCGACGATGGCGAGACCCCGACGGAGGCCACGTTCCACTTCCCCAACGGCCTGTCCGATTACCTCAACGAGGTTCTCACGGGTATGTCGACCTATTCGGAGCGCCCCTTCAGCGGCAAAGTCAGTTTCGAGGAAAAGTTCGGCATTCCGGGATCGGTCGAATGGGCGATCAACTGGACCCCGTCGCGTGACGGCTTCATCCAGTCCTACACGAACACCGTTCCGACCCCCGAAGGCGGCACCCACGAAAGCGGCTTCTGGACCGCCCTGCTGCGCGGTATCCGTGCCTACGGCGAACTGATCAACAACAAGAAGGCCGCGCTGATTACCCGTGACGACATGCTCACGGGCGGCTGCGCGCTGCTGTCGATCTTTATCCGCGAGCCTTCGTTCGTGGGTCAGACAAAGGACCGCCTCTCCACCGAAGAAGCCACGAAATGGGTCGAGCAGTCCGTGCGTGACCACTTCGACAACTGGCTGGCGGCGGACACCAAGTCGGCGGGCGCGATCCTCGACTTCCTCGTGCTGCGGGCCGAAGAGCGCCTGCGCCGCAAGCAGGAAAAGGAAACCGCACGCAAGACCGCGACCAAGAAACTCCGCCTCCCCGGCAAGCTGGTCGACTGTTCGGCCACGAGCCGCGAGGGCACCGAGCTGTTTATCGTCGAGGGCGACTCGGCGGGCGGTTCGGCCAAGATGGCCCGCGACCGCAAGACACAAGCGCTGCTGCCGCTGCGCGGTAAGATCCTGAACGTGCTGGGTGCGGCGTCGAACAAGCTCAGCTCGAACCAGGAAATCAGCGATCTGTCACAGGCGCTGGGCGTGAGCCTCGGCACCAAATTCAACGTGGATGACCTGCGCTACGACAAGATCATCATCATGACCGATGCGGACGTCGACGGTGCGCACATCGCGGCGCTGCTGATGACGTTCTTCTTTACCCAGATGCGCCCGCTGATCGACCAAGGGCACCTCTACCTCGCCTGCCCGCCGCTCTACCGTCTGACCCAAGGGGCCAAGCGCCTCTATGTGTCCAATGACGCGGAGAAGGACGAGTGGCTGGCCAAGGGCCTCGGCGGCAAAGGCAAGATTGACGTGCAGCGCTTCAAGGGTCTGGGCGAAATGGACGCCAAGGACCTCAAAGACACCACGATGGACCCCGCCTCCCGCAAACTCATCCGCGTCACCATCGACGAGGACGAACCTGGCGAAACCGGAGACCTCGTCGAGCGCCTTATGGGCAAAAAGCCCGAGATGCGTTTCCAGTACATTCAGGAGAACGCTAAATTTGTTGAAGAGTTGGATGTTTAAACTTTAGGTTGCAAACTAAATATATTAGGTACCCTGACGATAGCATTGGCATTGCAGGCGCACCTATGACAGTACCTACAAGACACGGACATCAACGTTTGATCATCGCCTCATTGGCGGACGACAATAATGGCTATAACGCTATGCAAGTTTGTGTGTCCACAAAGACGGCTTGGAGCGGATTTCTCCATGCAGCTTTCGATTGTAATGGCGGCAACTGGCCATTTAAGAGGTTCAACAGAACCTTCTCAAATGTCGCGCACAGGCTATGCTCGCTGGAACTCAAAACCTCGCTACTTACCAATCACTTAGACGATCATGAATTAGCATTGACCTACCGAGCAATTGCAAAGTTGGAATTTTCGATGCTTGCTATCGGTGTTTTTGAAGGCATCGGGATAATGAAGCACGCCCAAATTCTACATGAGGGAAATCGGGGCCAATATTTCAACTTCGACAAGGCAGGGAAAGGCGTTTGGAAAAAGGGGATAAAAAAAATTGATCCAAGCCTTACCAAACCGGAAGCCGGCGGCGACCGGATCGACAATGAACTCGGGCAAATCAGAGACCGAATTCATGTCGACAATTCTTTTGCAGCTCCAACTGACTACAGCGAGATAAACGATGACCGCTTCCGACTAATGCAAATTCTCGTAGCAGACTTGCTTACTGCCATGGCAGCTAACAGCGACGCTACGATTCCAACATCGACTAACTTGACTGCATGTAAAAATCTTCCCGAATAATCACTCCTGAATACTCTCCAGATACCCTGACAGGGCCAGCAGTTCAGCCGGAATGGGCGTGGAGCCGACCATGACGATGGGGCCGAGGTCGTCGTCTCCGAATTCGGGCATCGGGCTGCCTTCCTTGCGGTGGAGGCCGTCGATCTGGCTCATGACGGCGTCGTGGTCGAAGGTGCCTCCGTTACGGGCGGCGATCTGCGTGAGGTCGGGGATATCGCGGCCGAGTGCGACGGCCATCTCGGCGTTGCCCTTCCCGTCGGTGCCGTGACAGCCCGAACAGTTGGCGGCAAAGAGTTCGCTGCCGTCGACCTCTTGGGTCATATTGCAAGCGGACAGGGCGATAAGCGCGGCGAAGGGGATGGTGCGGAACATGACTGCTGACCTCGTGACTTTTGCCCTATCATCCCCCTTTGCGCGGCCCGCGTCCATATGATTATCTCACCTCAAAGGCGGAGGACCCCATGGCCGGCAATTATCTCATCATGTTTCTGGCCGGTATCGGCATACCTCTGCTTGCGGCGCTGAATGCGGCGCTTGGCCGCCACATCGGATCGCCCGCCGCTGCGGCTACGGTGTTGTTCGTGGTGGCGTTCTGCGTGGCACTGATCACGGCATTGGTCACGGGAACCGAAGGCTTCGGCAAACTGGCGTCCGCGCCCAAGCACCTCTTTGCGGCGGGGCTGTTCGTGGCCTTCTACGTGCTGTCGGTGACGTGGATCGCGCCCAAGATCGGCGTGGGCAACGCGATCTTTCTGGTGCTTCTGGGGCAGATGGCCTCGGCGGCGGTGATCGACCATTTCGG
This sequence comes from Marivivens donghaensis, assembly GCF_011806565.1. Taxonomy (GTDB): domain Bacteria; phylum Pseudomonadota; class Alphaproteobacteria; order Rhodobacterales; family Rhodobacteraceae; genus Marivivens; species Marivivens donghaensis_A. The sequence goes on along the minus strand of NZ_JAATOP010000004.1, from coordinate 117,420 downwards.
CCTGTTCGGCGCGCAGGTCCGCCCGCTGAACCTGATGCGCGCGGGCGGTCTGGCGTTGATGGTGCTGGGCCTTACGCTGGCACAGCGGGCGTAACCAGCCCCGCGTCGAGCCGCACCGTGCGGTCCATTCGCGCAGCCAGTTCGAGGTTGTGCGTCGCGATGAGCGCGGACATGCCCGTGGCGCGCACGAGCTCCATCAGTGCATCGAACACCTGATCCGAAGTCACCGTATCGAGATTGCCCGTCGGCTCGTCCGCAAGGAGGAGGCGCGGCCCGTTGGCAAGCGCACGGCAGAAGGCCACGCGCTGCTGCTGACCGCCCGACAGTGCGGAAGGACGGTGGCTGGCGCGGTCGGCCACACCCACGCGGGCCAGAAGGTCTTTGGCGCGGGTTTCAGCCTCGCGCTGCGGAACGCCGTTTGCGAGTTGCGGCAGGACGATATTCTCGAGCGCAGTGAACTCGGGCAGCAGATGATGGAACTGGTAGACGAAGCCCACATCGGCGCGGCGGATCGCGGTGCGGCGACGGTCGGGCAGGCCCGTGACGTCCTCTCCCGCGATGCTGACGGTGCCGTTGTCAGGCGTATCCAGCAGGCCCGCGATATGCAGCAGCGTCGACTTGCCCGCACCCGACGGCGCAACGAGGGCGACGACCTCCCCTGCCCCGATGGTGAGGTCGATGCCGCGCAGCACCTGCACTTCGTTCGGCTTGCCGTGGTTGTAGCCCTTGGTGACGCCGGTCAGGTTCAGAATGTCATTCATAGCGCAGCGCCTCCACAGGGTTCATACGGGCCGCGCGGCGGGCGGGCACGATGGTGACGGTCCACGACAGACCCAGCGACAGCAGCATCGCCGACAGGATGTTCGACATGCGCAGCTCGGCCGGCAGATGGTAGAGCCCGCGGATCGACGGATCCCAGACCCCGCCACCGGAGACATAGTTCACAAGGCTGAAAATCGGGTCGATGTAGACCGTGAACAGCACCCCGAGGATCACCCCCGCAAGCGTGCCGACAGTGCCGATCCCTGCCCCGCAAATGAAGAACACGCGCAGGATCGACCCTTCACTGAGGCCCATCGTCCGCAGAATGCCGATATCGCCGCCCTTGTTTTTCACCAGCATGATGAGGCCGGAGATGATGTTGAGCGAGGCGATCAGAACGAGGATCGACAGGAGCACGAACATCACATTGTCCTCGACCGTCAGCGCCCGCAGATAAGCGCCGGAGCTATCCTTCCACGTCCATACGAGCGACCGATCCCCTGCCGCCTGCGTGATCGGGCCAAGCAGCTCGTCCACATTGTCTGGGTCTTCGACCATGACCTCGATCTCGTCCACGACGCCGTCCTTGTTAAAGAACAGCTGTGCGGCCTCAAGCGGCAGGTAAACCCGCGTCCGGTCGATATCCCAGCGGCCAGCTGTAAAGACGTAGACCACATCATAGGTCGACACACGCGGGCTGGTGCCGAACGCGGTGCGGGTCCCGTTTGGAGAGATCAGCTTGATCTTGTCGCCAATCGCCAGCCCCAACTCTCTCGCCACGCCCGAACCGATGGCAATGCCCTGCTCGAAATCGGCAATATCACCAAAGGCTTCTTCGGGATTAGCAATGAGCGGGATAGAGTTTAGATCGGCCTCGGAAATGCCGAACACCTCGACGCCCGCGTTGGCCTGACGGAAGTTCGCCATGACCTGCCCTTTGACGATGGGGGCTGCACGGGTGACACCGTCCACCTCGCGGATCGCGGCAGCCATATCCTCGCCGCCGCCTTCGATCACGCGGCTCACATTGCCCGCCTCGTCCACGGTGCCGGCCTGATACACCGTCACATGGGCATTGGCCCCAAGTATCGTGTTCACGAAATCGGTGCGGAAGCCCGAACGGATCGACAGCGTGGTGACCAGCGCGAACACGGCTAGCGCGATGCCTACCAGCGAAATCCATGTCATCACACTCACCCCGCCCTCGGCACGGCGAGCGCGGATGTAGCGCCAGGCGATCAGCCATTCAAAACGGGAAAACGGCGGCGTGGTGCGCGCCCGCGACTGTCCGGCCATAAAGCCTCCTTCGGGTATCGCTGGCAACTTAGAGGCAAGCACAGGCAGGTCAAGCGCCGCCGCCCCTGCCTTTGTGCCGCAAATATCCCGGGGGGTGAATGGCCCGTCAGGGCCAGAGGGGGCAGCGCCCCATGAAAAACGCCGCCCCGAGGGGCGGCGCTCGTAAATCAGACGCCTTTCGGGTCCGGATGCTTGGCGTAAATGTCCTTGATGCGCTGGACGGCATCTGCCGGTGCCATCTCTTCGCTCTCGCCGGTGCGGCGGGACGTGACTTCGACCACACCGTTCTTGAGCCCGCGCGGGCCGACGGTGATGCGCCACGGCAGACCGATGAGGTCCATGGTCGCAAACTTGCCGCCGGCGCGTTCGTTGCGGTCGTCATAGAGCGGGTCGAGACCGGCTGCGGTCAGCTCTTTGTAAAGGCTCTCGCAAGCGGCATCCGCCTCATCGTCGCCCTGCTTGAGGTTGACGATACCGACGTGGAACGGGGTGACGCCTTCGGGCCAGATGATGCCCTTGTCGTCGTGGCTGGCTTCGATAATCGCACCCAGAAGACGCGAGACGCCGATACCGTGCGAGCCCATGTGGACCGGAACCTTGTTGCCTTCGGCGTCAGCGACGGTGGCGCCCATGGCTTCGGAATACTTGGTGCCGAAGTAGAAGATCTGGCCGACCTCGATACCGCGGGCAACGCGGCGGCGCTCCTCGGGAACCTCGTTGAAGATGGCTTCGTCGTGGGTCTCGTCGGTGCGGGCGTAGCGGCTGGTGAACTCTTCCAGAACGGCTTGGCACTGTTCGCGGTTATCGTAGTCGATTTCGCGGTCGCCGAAGGTCAGATCGGTGATCTGCGCGTCATAGAACACTTCCGACTCGCCGGTTTCCGCCAGAACGAGGAACTCGTGGGTGTCATCGCCGCCGATCGGGCCGGAGTCGGCGCGCATCGGGATCGCTTGCAGACCCATGCGCTCGTAGGTGCGCAGGTAGCTGACGAGGTGACGGTTGTAGGCGTGCAGCGCGTCCTCTTTGGTGAGGTCGAAGTTATAGCCGTCCTTCATGTAGAATTCGCGGCCACGCATGACGCCGAAGCGCGGGCGCATCTCGTCGCGGAATTTCCACTGGATCTGGTAGAGGGTCAGCGGCAGGTCTTTGTAGCTGCTGATGTTGGCGCGGAACACGTCGGTGAACATCTCTTCGGCGGTCGGCGAGAAGAGCATGTCGCGGTCCTGACGGTCCTTCATGCGCAGCATTTCGGGGCCGTATGCGTCATAGCGGCCCGACTCGCGCCAGAGGTCGGCGGATTGCAGTGTCGGCATCTGCATCGGGATGTGACCGGCGCGGATCTGTTCGTCGTGGACGATGTTTTCGATCTTGCGCAGCACTTTGAAGCCGAGCGGCAGCCACGAATAGATGCCTGCCGACTGCTGCTTGATCATACCGGCACGCAGCATGAGGCGGTGCGATACGATTTGCGCTTCGGCAGGGTTTTCCTTCAGCACGGGCAGAAAATAGCGGCTCAGACGCATGGGCAGACCTTTGAAACAGTAGTTTGGAAGCGGTTTACGCAAGCGCGAAGGGGCAAGCAAGCATGGAAACCTGCGGCAAGCCCTCGCATTCCCGCGCAAATGTCGCCGAGCCGTTGCAAAGGGTTGTAAAAACCTGCCGGAACGGGGAATTACTGGGTAACGAAAGGCGGGCGCTCATGACGGTCAAAGAACAGATGAAATACTGGGGGATCGCGGCGCTCGTGCTTGTGCTTGCGCTCTACTTCCTCGGTAACGTGATCCTGCCGTTCGTTCTGGGCGGCGCGATTGCCTATGTGCTGGACCCGCTGGCGGACAGGCTGGAGCGTCTGGGCCTGAGCCGCGCGATGTCCGTGGCGGTGATCGCCATCGTCGCGACGGTGATCTTCGTGCTGCTGGTGCTTCTGATTATTCCGGTGCTGGTGCAGCAAACGGGATCGCTGTTCACCTTTATCGGCAACTCGGTCGAAAAGACGCCAGAGGCCGTTGCGCGCCTCGATGAATGGCTGGCGCGGAATGTGCCGATCCTCGCCGAAAACAACATCAACGTCGCCGACCAACTGCGCCGCGCCGCCGATGTCGTGCAGGCGAAGGGCGGCGATCTGCTGAACACGATCCTGACCTCCGCGATGAGCCTGATCAACGTGATGGTCCTGCTAGTCGTCGTGCCGGTCGTGGCTGTCTATCTGCTTTATGATTGGGACAACATGACCGCGAAGGTGGACGAGCTACTGCCCCGCGATCACGTGTCCCGCATCCGCCAGATCGCACGCGACATCGACCGCACGCTGGCGTCGTTCATTCGCGGTCAGGGTCTGGTGTGCCTGATCCTCGGTATTTTCTACGCGGTGAGCCTGATGGCAGTGGGACTTCAGTTCGGACTGATCGCCGGTGCCGTTGCGGGTCTGCTGACCTTTATTCCGTATGTCGGCGCGCTGGTTGGCGGTGCCCTGTCCATCGGTCTTGCGCTGTTCCAGTTCTGGGGCCCGCTGGAGGTCGACGGCGAAATGGTTCGCCAAGGCACCGACTGGTTCCGCATCGGCATGGTCGCAGGCATCTTCGCGCTCGGTCAGTTCCTCGAAGGGAATTTCCTGACGCCCAAACTGGTGGGCAGCTCGGTCGGCCTACACCCTGTGTGGCTGATCTTTGCGCTGTCGGTCTTCGGCACGATGTTCGGATTTGTGGGTATGTTGGTCGCAGTTCCTGTGGCCGCATGTATTGGCGTCATCGCGCGTCATGCGGTAGAGAGCTACAAGGATGGCCGACTCTACAAAGGTCACACCGACCAAGAATAAGAATGAAGCAGCAACTCGCCTTTGATCTACCCGCCAACGTCTCGCTGGGGCCGGATGACTTTTTCGTCTCCGTGGCCAATGCGAAGGCGTACGTGATGATCATGGCCCCCGAAAGCTGGATCGAGAGCAAACTTGCGATCATCGGCCCTCCGGGGAGCGGGAAAAGCCACCTCGCCCGCGTGTTCCAGCACCAGCGCGATGCGCTCGTTTTCTCGGCCGATGCGCTGGACAGCGACATGCCGCTGCCGAATTTTCCTGTAGTGATCGAAGACGCCGAACGCATCACGCCCGATGGCGAAGAGGCGCTGTTCCACATCCACAACCACATGAAACAGCGCCGTCTGCCGCTTCTGCTGACATCATCGCTGGCCCCCGGTCGCTGGCCGATCGACCTGCCCGATCTGGCGAGCCGTATGCAGGCGACTTCGACCGTGCAGATCGACGATCCCGATGATCGTCTTCTCGCGGCGGTCCTGATGAAGCAGTTCGCCGACCGCCAGCTCATGCCCAAACCCCACGTGATCACCTATATCGCGTCACATATCGAACGGTCGTTTGCGGCGGCCTCGGACATCGTCAACAGGATGGATTCGGAGGCGCTTTATAACGGGGCGCGGCTGAACATCCCGCTGGCCCGCCGCTTGCTGGACATCAAGGACGATAGCGAGTGATAATGTCATGATTACGTTGCATTCATACAGCAGAAGCAGCACATGACCCTTGCCGATTTCCTGAATTCTCCTTTCCCCGAAGCCATCGAGTCCTCCGTCGATCTCGAAGGGCCTTCGCGTTATTTCAACCGCGAGCTTTCGTGGCTGGCCTTCAACTGGCGCGTTCTGGAAGAAGCCGAGAACCCCAAGGTGCCGCTGCTGGAGCGCCTGCGGTTCCTATCGATTTCGGCAACCAACCTCGATGAATTCTACACCGTCCGCGTGGCGGGTCTGCGCGAGCTGGCGATGGTCGGCAACACGACCCCGTCGATGGATGGCCTCACGCCCGCAGAGCAGCTTTCGCTGATCGACCTCGATGCGCGTAGCCTGATGGGCCGCCAGCAGCTGAGCCTCAACCAGATCAAGGATGAACTGGCCGAGGAAGGCATACACATCCTCACCCGCGATGAGACCAAGAAAGAGGACCAGAAGTTCCTTGAGGACGTGTTCCTCAATCAGGTGTTTCCGATCCTGTCGCCCATGGCCGTCGACCCCGCGCACCCCTTCCCGTTCATTCCGAACACCGGTTTCGCGCTGGCGCTGGAGCTTGAACGCACTGCCGACAAACGCCGCTTGCGTGCGCTGCTCCCCGTTCCGAACCAGATCCCGCGTTTCATCCGCCTGCCCGGCAACGACTCCGAACGGTTCCTTCCGCTGGAGGAGTTGCTGCTCCTCCAGATCACGCAGCTCTTCCCCGGCTACAAAATCCAAGGCGACTGTGCGCTGCGCGTCCTGCGTGACAGCGACCTTGAAGTCGAGGAAGAAGCCGAAGACCTCGTGCGCGAATTCGAGGTGGCGCTGAAGCGTCGCCGCCGCGGTGAGGTTGTGCGCCTCCAGCTTTCGGCGGGTGCGCCGAAGGGTCTGCGCGACATGATCATGGAAGAACTCATGGTCAGCCATAACGAGGTCGTCGAGGTCGATGGCCTCATCGGTAAGGCCGACCTCAAAGAGCTGGTGCTCGACAGCCGCCCCGATCTGCTATGGCCGCCGTACACGCCCCGCATCCCCGAGCGCGTGAAGGACCACAACGACGATATGTTCGCAGCGATCCGCCAGAAGGACATGCTGCTGCACCACCCCTACGAGACTTTTGATATGGTGGTCCGCTTCCTCAAGCAGGCAGCGGCGGACCCCGATGTGGTCGCGATCAAACAGACGCTCTACCGGACATCCAAGCGCTCCCCCATTGTGGAGGCGCTGTGTGAGGCGGCGGAAGACGGCAAGTCGGTGACCGCGCTGGTAGAACTCAAAGCCCGCTTTGACGAGGCCGCCAACATCCGCCAGTCGCGCCGTCTGGAACGCGCGGGCGCGCATGTGGTTTACGGCTTCACCCAGTACAAAACCCACTGCAAGATCAGCACCGTGGTGCGCCGCGAGGGTGACCAGCTCGTCACCTACACGCACTACGGCACGGGCAACTACCACCCGATCACCGCGAAGATTTACACCGACCTTTCGTTCTTTACCTGCGATGCCCAACTAGGCCGCGACGCGACGAAGGTATTCAACTACCTGTCGGGTTACGTGCAGCCTGTCGGCCTTGAAAACCTCGCGATTTCGCCGATCGGTTTGAAGCAGAGCCTGCTCGACAACATCGCGCGAGAGATCGAATTCGCGAAGGCGGGCAAGCCTGCGGCGATCTGGGCGAAGATGAACAGCCTCATCGAAGAGGACGTCATCAACGCACTGTACGAAGCCTCGCAAGCGGGCGTGAAGATCAGCCTCGTCGTGCGCGGTATTTGCGGTGTGCGTCCGGGGATCAAGGGACTGTCGGAGAACATCCGCGTCAAATCCATCGTGGGACGGTTCCTCGAACACAGCCGCATCGTCTGCTTCGGCAACGGCAGCGGCCTGCCGTCGAAGAACTGCGCTGTGTTTATTTCCTCAGCCGACTGGATGGGCCGGAACCTCAACCGCCGCGTGGAAACACTGGTGGAGATCAAGAACCCGACCGTCAAAGCGCAGATCGTCAGCCAGATCATGGCCGCCAACATGGCCGACACCGCGCAAAGCTGGGTCATGGGGCCGGACGGGAAATTCACCCGCGCCGAAGTGCCCGAAGGCGAATTCGCGTTCAACTGCCACAGGTTCTTCATGGAGAACCCGTCGCTGTCCGGTCGCGGCTCTGCTGGCGCGAAGGACGTGCCGCAATTAGCCCACACTCAGGACTAACCCCTTGACCTAAAGGGTAGTCCGACACAATTCCGATAGTGTAAGGATTGTCAGGGGAGAACGGTTTACTGCCGTTCTTCCTTCTGGAATGACCGACTTTAGAGGGCCTGTATGACAGATACCGCCAATGCCGACGAGGAGTGGGGACCGTTTGGCAGACCGCTGTTCGATGACCCCGAAGTTCGCGACAGCCTCGCAAAAGTTGGCGTTCTGGACGTTGGTTCGAACTCTGTGCGTATGGTCGTCTTTGACGGCGCGGCGCGGAGCCCTGCGTATTTTCACAACGAAAAAGTCATGGCCGGCCTCGGCTCGGGCCTCAAGGAATCGGGTCGCTTGAACCCCGAAGGCCGCAAGCGCGCGGTCGAGGCAATCGCCCGTTTCGCGGCACTGGCCAAGAATATGGGCGTATCGCCGCTCGCCACCGTGGCGACCGCTGCCGTCCGCGAAGCCGAAGATGGCCCCGAGTTCTGCCGCGAGGTGCTGGAGAAAACCGGCGTGAAGCTGCACGTCATCGACGGCGAAGAAGAAGCCCGCCTGTCGGCGCAGGGCGTTTTGCTCGGCTGGCCGGGGTCTTACGGCCTCGTGTGTGATATCGGCGGCTCCTCGATGGAGCTTGCGAACCTGCGCGACGGTGAGGTGGGCAAGCGCGTGACCTCGCCGCTCGGTCCGCTGAAGCTGAACAACTTCACGAATAAGAAAGACCTCAAAGCCTACGTCAAAGAGGTCATCGCTGACCTGCACGACAAGATGGACAACCAGACGGGGATGCGCCTGTTCCTTGTGGGCGGTTCGTGGCGTGCGATCGGCCGCGTGGATATGGAACGGCGGGGCTATCCCCTACTGGTCATGCACGAATACCGCATGACCTCGCGCAGCATTTCCACGACGACGGATTACATCAACTCGGCCAATCTCGACGATCTGCGTGACCGCTGCGGGATTTCGAACGACCGTATGACGTTGGTGCCTTTCGCTACCGTGGTTCTTAAGGAACTGGTGCGCGTGTTCAAACCCAAGGACATCACCATTTCGGCCTACGGTATTCGCGAAGGGATGCTCTACGAACAGATGCCCGCGGAACTGCGCGAACGTGACCCGCTCATCGAAGCAAGCCGTTTTGTGGAGGCCAAAGACGCTCGCCTGCCCGGTTTCGGCAAGATCCTTTATGATTTCGTCACGCCCCTGTTCCCGAATGCCAACTGGCAGAAACAGCGGATCATCAAGGCTGCGACGCTGCTGCATGACGTGTCATGGCGCGCCCACCCCGATTACCGCGATGAGGTGGCGTTCGATAACGCGACCCGCGCGAACCTCGGCGGGCTCAAGCACGAGGACCGCGTGTACCTCGGCCTCGCGCTGTTCCACCGTTACGCGGGCAAAATCCAGGGATCGCGGCTCGAACCGATGATGAAGCTGCTGGACGAAGACCAGATCCGCGAGGCCAAGATCCTTGGCCGTGCGCTGCGTCTGGGCGCGATGCTTTGGCTGCACGGCGACGAGCAGGTTGGCGAGCTGAAGTGGCGCCCGAAAAAGCGCGACCTTGAACTGGTGCTGTCGAAAGAAGCCGAAAGCATGTGGGGCGAGGTCCCGCAATCGCGGCTCAAGAGCCTCGGCAAAGCGATGGACGCGGCCAACGTCAGCGTCAAATTCCAGAAGGCTTAAAGCTCGATATCGTCCTCACGCGGCTCCCACGGGGTCGCGTCGGGGCGGCGGCGGATGATGATGTCGCCGTTCGGCAGCACTTCGGGCGCTTCGTAGTTACGGATGTCGTCGATCCGGTCGAGCATTTCCGAAAGCGCCGGCCCCATTTCGTTGACCAGTTCGGCCATTTTGGGTCCGAATTCGTCGCCCAGCGCCTGTAGATCGCTGATCGCGGGCTCCATTTCGTTCATCAGTCCGCGAAAGAACAGACGCGCACCCTGGTCGATGAGACTGAGGCCGTCGGACATCTCCTCGTCATCGGCGGCGTGGGCCGGAACGGCAAGGACGGCGGTCGTGGCGAGTATGGCGATAAAGCGTTTCATAACCTGCGATATAGGGTACCGATCCGCGGCGCCAAATCACAAATCGAGATCGATGGTCACGGGGAAATGGTCGGAGGCGTCAATCAGCGCCTCGCGCAGTTCGGGATCGTCGAAACAGGCAGGGTTGTCGAACGGGTGCCAGATGCGCCAGCGCGGGATTGCTTTGGTCAGTTCGGGCGAAATCATGATATAGTCGAGCAGCGCCTGTAGGTAGGTGCCGTCCGGCCCGATCTTGAACCGCGAGGTGGAGGGCAGCGCCCCTACCCGCCTGCTCAGCGCCATTTTGGCGTGAGGATCGTAGAGCGGAATGCTATCGCCCTCGCCCAGAACGACCTCGATCCCTGAATGGCCGAAGAGTTTTTCGTACTCGTCCAGCCCCGGACCGTCGTTGAAATCGCCCATGACAATGAGGTCGTCGCCTGCCGCCAGTACTTGATCGACGCGGCGGCGGAGCCAGACGCACTGGGCAAGCTGCTTTCGGCGGTTCTCGATCGCGATGCGTATGGCCTCGGCCTCGTTCCGCGCACCGTGCGGGGCTTTCGATTTGGCGTGAACGCCGATCAACCGGAGCTTCCGGCCCGAAGGCACCGTCGCCGCGATTTCCAAGGGCGGTTTGGACCAAGTGACCAGTTCGGGATGCGCGTCGGTATCGAGGTCGAAGCTGAACGCCCCGTCAAAACGCGGTGCTTTGGGATCATCCAGTTCGCCCTGCGGATCGTGGGTAACCGTGATCGCGGCGGGATCGTAGAGCAGCGCGATTTCCTGCTGCGTGTCGTTCTCGAACCCGAGGAGAGCCTTGCTCGTGCGCAGTCCGTAGTGCGCGGCGAAGCCCTCGAGCGCACGAACGGTGGAGCGGCGGCGGTTCTCGTCCGGCGCTTCGATCAGCATGATTGCATCGGCGTCCATTGCCTTGAAAACACTGGCAATAGCGGCAAGCTGGCGGTTCCGTTTGACGTTGTAGCGACCCGACCAGCGGTCGTCGTCCAGCATGTTGCCAGCATTGTCGAAGAGGTTGTTGAACCACTCGACGTTATAGGTGGCAAACCTCATGCGGCGGCTTTGTCGTTGATCTCTTCCCACGCGCGGTTGACGTCGATGAGACGGCGTTCGGCCAGTTTGATCGCTTCCTGCGGAACGCCGCGGGCGAGCATCCGGTCAGGGTGGTTGTCGCGGACAGCGTTGCGCCACGCCTTGCGGATGTCGGCAATCGGGGTCTGCGGGGTCACGCCGAGCACGTCGTAGGGATCACGCTCGGCATCATCGACGAAACGGGCGCGGATCACGCGGAAACAGCGTTCGTCGAAGCCGAAAATCTCGGCCACGCTGCGCAGGAACTGGTCCTCGGCGTCGTGGTATTCGCCGTCGGCCATCGCGATGTGGAAGAGACCCTCCATCAAATCGCGGAGCGGCTGGGCGTCGTCCTGAAACATGCGGGCGATGCGGCGGGCGGAGTCCTCGAATCCGGCAACGTCCTGACGGGCGAGGTTGAAGACCTTGGCCGCGTTCGCCTCATCCGCCTGATTGATCGCAAATACCTCGCGGAAGGCCGTGACCTCGTCGCGGGTCACGAGACCGTCGGCCTTGGCCATCTTGGCCCCCAGCGCGATGACCGCAATCGCAAAGCCGACGGACTTTTCCGGCGGGTTGCGTAGCTTGTCGAACACCGCAGCCAGCCCTTCGCCGTGGCGAAGCGCGGAAATGGCGTCAGCAATGCGGGACCAGATCGACATGACGATATCTACACCATTCAGTTCAGCTAATTACCAGAGACGTCTTTTTGACGCGACCTCTCGTCACATGAAAGAGCTAAATCACCCAGATTTCCACGGTTTTTGTGCGTAGATGCGACGAAGTTCCCAAGATCACCTATTGATGACGAGAGGCTCACGCATAAGTCACTACGATAGATCACACAAACGACCGGATACTTATGTCACTTGCTTCTGCACTCGACCGTTTTTTCCGCCACGACGCGGCAGGCGGTATCGTCTTAATGGTTTCGGCCGTGCTTGCGCTGATCGTCGCCAACTCTGCGCTGACGGACACCTACCACGGAATTCTCAACACATATTTCGCCGTAACATTCGGCGGTGAAGGCATTGAAAAGGCGTTGATATTATGGATCAACGACGGCTTGATGGCAATTTTCTTCTTCCTTATCGGCCTCGAACTCAAACGCGAGATGCTGGAAGGAAAGCTGAAGAACCCGCGTGATGTCATCCTTCCGGGTGCCGCGGCTGTCGGCGGTATGGCGGTGCCTTCGCTGATTTACGCGATCATCAACTGGTCCAACCCCGAAACGGTCCACGGCTGGGCGATCCCCGCCGCGACCGACATCGCATTTGCTGTCGGTGTGATGGCGCTCCTCGGTAACCGCATTCCTGCGGCGCTGAAGGTGTTCCTGCTGACGCTCGCGATCCTCGATGACCTCGGTGCAATCCTCATCATCGCGATGTTCTACACGGCCGACCTGAAGGTCGATTACCTGTTCCTCGCGCTGCTGCCGCTGGCTGGTCTGTGGTACCGCAACTGGAAGGGCTACCACCGCGTCGCGCCGTCCATTCTGCTCGGCATTATCCTGTGGATTTTCGTGCTGAAGTCGGGCGTTCACGCAACGCTGGCCGGTGTCATTACCGCGTTCTTCATTCCGCTGAAGGACAAATACGGCAAGTCGCCGCTTCACGCGGTCGAGGACTCGCTGTCCGATTACGTCTTCTTCCTGATCGTTCCGATCTTTGCCTTCGCCAATGCTGGCGTCGTGCTGACGGGTATCACTTGGGATCAGGTCTTCTCGCCCGTCGTGATCGGTATCGTGCTGGGCCTCTACTTCGGTAAGAAGATCGGTGTCTTCGGCATAACGTGGATTTTGGTGAAAACGGGTATCGCGAAGCTGCCCTACGGTGTCACGTGGCGCCACATCTACGGTGTGAGCTGTCTTGCGGGTATCGGTTTCACGATGTCCCTATTCATCGGTGGCCTGAGCTTCGGTGACGGCAGCGTCTACATGAACGAGGTTCGTATCGGCGTGCTTGCAGGTTCGATCCTGTCGGCCATCACCGGCTACATCGTTCTGCGCAGTGTTCCGGTGGCCAAGGCCGAAAAGGCCGACCGCGCTGATCCTCATGCGGCAGCTGACGTCAAAGAAAGCCCCGTTATCCAAGGCGGCAGCCAATAACGACCTGCCCTGAAACGAAAAGCCCCGCCGATCTGGCGGGGCTTTTTTGTTAGGCGCGGGTGTCGCGGATGATCTGGAGGATATCCTCCGCCGCTTTGGGAATGTTGGTCCCCGGGCCGAAGATCGCTTTGACGCCGCTGTCATAGAGGAACTGGTAGTCCTGCTGCGGGATCACGCCGCCGCAGATAACGATGATATCGTCAGCGCCAGCGTCCTTGAGCGCCTGCACAAGCTGCGGTGCCAGCGTCTTGTGACCTGCGGCCTGCGAAGAAATGCCGACGACGTGGACGTCGTTGTCGATGGCGTCCTGCGCGGCCTCTGCGGGGGTCTGGAATAGCGGGCCGACGTCAACGTCGAAGCCGATGTCGGCAAAGGCGGTGGCGATAACCTTGGCGCCGCGGTCGTGACCGTCCTGCCCCATCTTGACCACGAGCATACGCGGGCGGCGGCCTTCTTCTTCGGCAAAGGCTTCGACCGATTTCTGGATCGCGGCGAAACCTTCGTCGCCTTCGTAAGCTGCACCGTAAACACCAGCGAGGGTTTTGACCTCGGCGCGGTGACGACCGAATTCCTTCTCCATTGCCATGCTGATTTCTCCCACGGTGGCACGGGCAAGGGCGGCGTCGACGGCAGCCTCGAGCAGATTGCCGCCTTCCTTGGCGCGGCGGGTCAGTTCTTCGAGAGTGGCCTGACATGCGGCCTCGTCGCGGTTCGCACGGGTGCGCTCGATACGGGCGACCTGCGCTTCGCGAACGGCGCGGTTGTCGATGTCTAGGATGTCGATCGGCTCTTCCTTGGCGAGGCGATACTTGTTCACGCCGACGATCACTTCGTCACCACGGTCGATCATGGCCTGACGCTTGGCGGCGCTTTCCTCGATGCGGAGCTTGGGCATACCCGAGGCAACGGCCTTGGTCATGCCGCCCATTTCCTCGACCTCTTCGATCAGCTTCCAAGCCTCTTCGGCCAGCTGCGCGGTGAGGCTTTCGACGTAGTAGGAACCCGCCAGCGGATCGACGACGTTGGTGACGCCGGTCTCTTCTTGCAGGATCAGCTGGGTGTTGCGGGCGATGCGGGCCGAAAATTCGGTCGGCAGCGCAATCGCCTCGTCCAGCGCGTTGGTGTGCAGCGACTGGGTGCCGCCCAGCGCGGCGGCCATCGCCTCGTAAGCGGTACGGACCACGTTGTTGTAAGGGTCCTGTTCCTGAAGCGACACGCCCGAGGTCTGGCAGTGCGTGCGGAGCATCGACGAACCCGGCTTCTGCGGATTGAACTCCGACATGATGCGGTGCCACAGCAAACGGGCTGCGCGCAGTTTGGCCGCTTCCATGAAGAAGTTCATGCCGATGGCAAAGAAGAACGACAGGCGCGGTGCGAACTTGTCCACGTCCATACCTGCTGCAATCGCGGTGCGGACGTATTCACGGCCATCGGCCAGCGTGTAGGCAAGCTCCTGCACGAGGTTCGCGCCCGCTTCCTGCATGTGATAGCCGGAAATCGAGATCGAGTTGAACTTCGGCATCTCGTTCGAGGTGTATTCGATGATGTCCGCAATGATCCGCATCGAGGCTTCGGGCGGATAGACGTAGGTGTTGCGGACCATGAACTCCTTGAGGATGTCGTTCTGGATCGTGCCGGACAGCAGGCTGCGATCAACGCCCTGCTCTTCGCCGGTGACGATGAAGTTCGCGAGGATCGGAATGACCGCGCCGTTCATGGTCATGGAGACCGAAATCTGGTCGAGCGGGATGCCGTCGAAGAGGATCTTCATGTCCTCGACGCTGTCGATGGCAACGCCCGCCTTACCCACGTCACCTTCGACGCGCGGGTGGTCGCTGTCGTAGCCGCGGTGGGTCGCGAGGTCGAAGGCGACCGACACACCCTGCTGACCTGCGGCCAGCGCCTTGCGGTAGAAGGCGTTCGATTCCTCGGCGGTCGAGAAGCCCGCGTACTGGCGGATCGTCCACGGACGGCCAGCGTACATGGTCGCGCGGGGGCCGCGGGTGAACGGCGCTTCGCCTGGCATAGAGCCGAGGTGCTCAAGGCCCTCGGTGTCTTCGGACGTGTAGAGCGGTTTGACCGCGATGCCCTCAAGCGTGTTCCACACCAGATCGTCCGGCGAACGGCCCTTGAGTTCCTTTTCGGCCATTGCGGCCCAAGTATCCTTGTTACCCATTCTCCGTCCTCCGTGAACAGGGGCGCAGGTTGCGCCGCAAATGCAAAGTCAGACCGCCGGTTGGGGCGGTTTGCGAAATTTGTCGCACCAAAAGGGAATTTGCCCTCTTAGCGTCCGGCACTAAGATGCCTATATTGAGAGGTATGAAGCACTTACTCGCGCTTGCACTTTGTTGCGCTTTGCCCGCCTTTGCCTCGGCACAGGACGTGCAGGACCCGCCGCTGCTGGAACAGTGGCAGGAAAATCCGTTGCAGATCTTCGACGCAGCAGACGTCGATCCCGATGCGCTGATGTGGCGCGCGCGGATCGTGGTCGTCTTTGCCGAAACCACGTTCGACCCGCAGTACCAGGAACAGGTGGCGCTGCTGCTCGAAGACATGGGCGAGCTGGCGGAGCGCGATGTGATCGTTGTGACCGATGCCGAACCGGACGAACGCAGCGCCTTGCGGTCGAAACTCCGCCCGCATGGGTTTGCGATGGTGCTGATCGACAAGGACGGGCGCGTTGCCTTGCGCAAGCCCGCACCGTGGGAAGTGCACGAGATCACACGGACCATCGACCGCTCCCCGCTGCGTATGCAGGAAGCAGGCTCGGTCCGCATCGGGCGGTAAGCCCGCCGGAGCGGGCCCGTGATATGTCCGCCCTGCCCGATCACTCGAATTCGATGATCACGTCGTCCACGGCGAGGCTGTCGCCCGCTGCGGCGTTGACCTGCTTGACCACACCGCGACGTTCGGCGCGAAGGATGTTTTCCATCTTCATCGCCTCGACGGTGCAGAGCGCCTGCCCTTCCTGAACCTCGTCGCCGACCTCGACGTTGATCTTCACGATCAGACCCGGCATCGGGCAGAGCAGCAGCTTCGAGGTATCTGGCGGCAGTTTCTCCGGCATCAGCTTGGCCAGTTCGGCCTGACGCGGGGTGCGAACGTGGACCTTGAGGTCGGCGCCGCGCAGACGGATGCGGAAGCCCTGCGTGATCTTTTCGACCTTCAGAACGAGGCTTTCACCGCCGACCGACAGACGGGCAAGGCTATCGCCCGGCGTCCAGTCGCTTTCGACACGCATGGTTTTGCCGTTGATCGTGACGTTCGAGCCGTCCTTGTCAGCGTCGATGTCGAGCACGAACTCCTGCCCCTGAACAGCGACGTGCCATTCGGTGCCAACGCGGCGCTCGTGGTTGCTCATGCGGCCCGACACGCGGGTGCGGCGGATTTCGGCAACGCGGTTCATGGCGGCAGCGGCGGCTGCGACCTTCACCAGATCAGCATCAGGCAACGTCACGCCATCGAAGCCCTCGGGGTATTCCTCAGCGATGAACGCGGTTGTCATATTGCCCGAGGTGAAACGCTCGTGATCCATCACGGCCGCGACGAACGGCAGGTTGTGACCGATGCCTTCGACTTCGAACGTGTCGAGCGCCACGCGCATTTCCTCGATCGCATCGGCGCGGGTTTCACCCCACGTGCAGAGCTTTGCGATCATCGGGTCGTAGTACATGCTGATCTCGCCCCCTTCGTAGACGCCGGTATCGTTGCGCACGATGCCGCCGGTCTGGGTCTGGCCCTCGACGGGGGGACGGTAGCGGGTCAGGCGGCCGATGGACGGCAGGAAGTTGCGGTACGGGTCTTCGGCATAGAGGCGGTTCTCGATGGCCCAGCCGTTGATCTTCAGGTCTTCCTGCTTGAACGGCAGGGTCTCACCGTTGGCGACGCGGATCATCTGCTCGACAAGGTCGATGCCGGTGATCAGTTCGGTGACGGGGTGTTCCACCTGAAGGCGGGTGTTCATTTCGAGGAAGTAGAAGTTGCGGTCGCCATCGACGATGAATTCGACGGTACCGGCAGAGGCGTAACCCACGGCCTTGGCCAGCGCGACGGATTGCTCGCCCATGGCTTTGCGGGTGGCTTCATCGAGGAATGGCGACGGAGCCTCTTCCACAACCTTCTGGTTACGGCGCTGGATCGAGCATTCGCGCTCGTGCAGATACACCGCGTTGCCGTGCTGGTCGGCGAGGACCTGAATTTCGATGTGGCGCGGCTGCGTGACGAACTTTTCGATGAAGATGCGGTCATCACCGAAGCTGTTGGCGGCTTCGTTCTTGGAGGACTGGAAACCTTCGCGGGCCTCTTCGTCGTTCCACGCGATGCGCATCCCCTTACCGCCGCCACCGGCGGAGGCTTTGATCATCACCGGATAGCCGATCTGGTTCGAGATCTTCACCGCCTCGTCGGCATCCTCGATCAGACCCATGTAACCCGGAACGGTGTTCACCTGAGCGTCCTGCGCGATTTTCTTGGAGGTGATTTTGTCACCCATCGCCTCGATCGCGCCGACCGGCGGGCCGATGAAGGCAACGCCAGCGGCTTCCAGAGCCTCGGCGAACTTCGGGTTCTCCGACAGGAAGCCATACCCCGGATGGACGGCCTCTGCGCCGGTGTCCTTGATCGCCTGCATGATCTTGTCGATCACGATGTACGACTGGTTCGCGGGCGGCGGGCCGATGTGGACAGCTTCGTCAGCCATCTGCACATGCAACGCGTTCTTGTCGGCGTCCGAGTAGACGGCGACAGTCTTGATGCCCATTTTGCGGGCCGTCTTGATGACACGACAGGCGATCTCGCCGCGGTTGGCGATCAGGATCTTCTTGAACATGCGCAGGGGTCCTTTGAATGCAAAACCGCCGCAGGGACGGAATGGTCCCTACGGCGGTCAAGTGAAGTCAGACGTCCCGAAGGACGCGAAATCTTATCAGTTACAAACCGACGAGTAGTTCGAGCAGGTAACGCCGATTGCGCCGCCAGCGACTGCGCCGACTGCCGGATCAACGTTGGTCTGGCCAGCGACGACAGCGCCAGCGGTTGCGCCGGCAAGGCCGCGCTCGAGGTCGGTGTCGAGACATGCCGAGAGGCCGAGAGTTGCGACTGCGGCGACAATCCAAGTAGCTTTGAACATCTGTAAATACCCTTCTGATGGTTGGAAGGATAACAGTATCGGGAACCATTGGGTTCCGCAGTGATGGAACTTTTTTTGCGCGGCATTCCGCCAGCGCGCATCCACAGATCCGACCTGCAAACTGGAGAAACAGGCCGGATCGTGGAAGGGAAACGTTCGGAAACGTGTGCATCCGAGGATGCAGAAACATGTTGGCACGCCTTGGACAGTGTCCCAATGGCATTTTGCTCACCCCCCTGCGGGTGGGCCGTATTTTGCCGAGCGTCAGAGGACGTCGGCCAAAGCGCGCCGATCAGTCCCATTCCTCGTCATCCTCTTCGAAGAAGTCGCTGCCTTCATCGAACACGGCCGGAAAGCTGATCTTCGCTTTGGCGACGTCGATGCGCAGCATCGCTTCATAATCGTTGGGGTCGAACGCGTCCTTGTCGACAGCCACGACCTCACGGCCCAGCAGCCAGCCCAGACGGCCCGCATCGAGGTTGCCACGCTCGAACGGCTCTTCGCCGAAGTGGTGCCAGAGCGCCGCCATGAAACCTTCGTCCGCCTTTTTGTCGGCATGACGGCGGTCGCGGAAACGTTCGCGCGCGACGAGCGGGGTCACACCGCGCGGGTTGGCGCGGCGGATGGTGAACTGGAAGTCCGAGGACGGAAGGCGCGAAGGGAAGCCACGGTGCTTATGCATCAGAAGGCCTCCTTGCGGAAGGTGAGCGCGTTCAGCGTCGAATAGGTCATGATTGGCCTCGCATGATTGAAGAGAGTCATCAGAATGGCTCCCACATGCACCGACCGTCTTCAATTGTGTAGGCCTCAAAAAACTGAACGACCTCCGGAGCGACCGCTCCGAGGGGCAAAGCCTGCGACGAAAGCGATACGACAGCGCGGTTCAGGCCGCTTGGCACCTCCCCCGCTGTGGTTTCGCAAAGGGCGGTCATATCGGCGGCAATCAAATCGTAATCCGTGTCCGCTGCCAGACCGTCCGACATGAAACGGAACCGCACGAGCGTGTCTTCGGGGAGCGTTTCAAACAGCGTTGCGGACGCACCCGACGGAAGCGCGATGTCCTGCGCTCCTGCCGCGGTGGCGCAAACCACTGCCATGAAAACTCCGAACCGTTTCACTGTCTTCTCCCTGAATTTGTGCGGGGAGGCTCGAAGCGCTCCCCGCTTGTTGCTCTGACTGGCTCCTCCAGCGCGTCAGAGCGGAATGTTGTCGTGCTTTTTCCACGGGTTGGTCAGCTGCTTGTTGCGCAGGCTGGCAAACGCACGGCAGACGCGGCGGCGGGTCGAGTGGGGCATGATCACCTCGTCGATGAAGCCCTTCTCTGCCGCGACGAACGGATTGGCGAAGCGGTCCTCGTAGTCCTTCGTGCGGGCGGCGATCTTGTCTTTGTCGCCCAGTTCCGAACGGTAGAGGATCTCGGTCGCACCCTTGGCACCCATCACCGCGATTTCAGCGGTCGGCCAAGCGTAGTTGAAATCGCCGCGCAGGTGCTTGGAGGCCATCACGTCATATGCGCCGCCGTAGGCTTTGCGGGTGATGACAGTGACTTTGGGAACGGTCGCTTCGCCGTATGCGTAGAGCAGTTTTGCGCCGTGCTTGATGACGCCACCGTATTCCTGACTGGTGCCCGGCAGGAAGCCCGGCACGTCGACCAGCGTCAGGATCGGAATTTCAAACGCATCACAGAAGCGCACGAAGCGGGCCGCTTTGCGCGAAGAATCGATGTCGAGGCAGCCTGCCAGAACCATCGGCTGGTTCGCGACAACACCAACGGTCGAGCCTTCCATGCGGATGAAGCCGGTAATGATGTTCTTGGCGTAGTCTTCCTGAATTTCGTAAAAATCGCCCTCGTCCCCGATCTTATGAATGAGTTCCTTCATGTCATAAGGCGTGTTCGCGTTGTCGGGGATCAGCGTATCGAGGCTGGCGTCCACGCGAGCCGGATCGTCGAAGAACGGACGGACCGGCGGCTTCTGGCGGTTGTTCAGCGGCAGGAAGTCGACAAGGCGGCGTACTTCGGCCAGCGCTTCAACATCGTTCTCGAACGCGCCGTCGGCGACCGACGATTTCTTGGTGTGGGTCGACGCACCGCCGAGTTCCTCTGCCGTCACCTGTTCGTTGGTCACGGTCTTCACAACATCAGGGCCGGTGACGAACATGTAGGAGCTGTCTTTGACCATGAAGATGAAGTCGGTCATCGCGGGCGAATAAACCGCGCCACCGGCGCACGGGCCCATGATGACAGAGATCTGCGGTACAACGCCCGACGCCATGATGTTGCGCTGGAACACTTCGGCATAACCGGCGAGCGACGCGACGCCTTCCTGAATACGTGCACCGCCCGAGTCGTTCAGACCGATGACAGGCGCGCCGTTCTGCATCGCCATGTCCATGATCTTGCAGATCTTCTGGGCGTGGGTTTCGGACAGCGAGCCGCCAAAGACGGTAAAGTCCTGCGAAAACACATAGACCTGACGGCCATTGATCGTGCCCCAGCCGGTCACAACGCCGTCGCCTGCGGGACGCGATTTCTCCATCCCGAAATCGGTGCAGCGGTGGGCGACGAACATGTCGAATTCTTCGAAGCTGCCTTCGTCCAGCAGAAGGTCGATCCGCTCGCGGGCCGTCAGCTTGCCCTTGGCGTGCTGGGCTTCGATCCGCTTTTCACCGCCACCCAGACGCGCAACTTCGCGGCGCTGTTCGAGTTCTTGCAGGATATCTTTCATGGGGCTTCCTCCGCAGGACATTGACGGGACCATAAGCGCAATAAAGTTGCGCGGCTAGCAAAATAGGGCAAATTTGCAAACTGTTGCCTTAGCGAGAATTTGCAACTGCAACACTGCAAATAAATGCGGTGCGCACACATTATCCCGCCGGAATGCAGATAGACGGAACAGAGCGAAATCCGATACGCGAACGACATGACCAAGATTCCCGAGGTCCGCTTTCTGGACCGTACCACACCGCCCACAACAATCACGCTCGTTCTGCTTGCAGGCGTGTCCGCGCTGAACATGTCGATCTTCCTGCCTTCGCTGAGCGGGATGACTGCCTATTTCGACACCACTTACAGTGTGATGCAGATCGCAGTGTCGGGATATTTCCTCTGCACGGCAATCCTTCAGCTGATCATCGGACCGCTTTCGGACCGCATAGGACGCCGCCCTGTCATTCTGGGCTCGCTCGCGTTGTTCGTGCTGGGCACCGTCGGCGCGATCTTTGCGCCGAACATCTGGGTCTTCCTGCTTTGCCGCATCATTCAGGCCAGCGTTGCGTCCTGCATGGCGCTGTCCCGCGCGGTGGTGCGTGACGTCTACCCCACCGACCAAGCGGCATCGCGCATCGGCTATGTCACTATGGGCATGTCGATCGTGCCCATGATCGGCCCCGTGATCGGCGGCGGCCTTGATGAGCTGTTCGACTGGCGCGCAAGCTTCGTGTTCCTCGCCATCTCGGCGGGCGCGATCCTTGCGCTGACTTATCGGGACTTGGGCGAGACCAGCCGCTCGCAAGGCATGAGCATGGGCCAGCAGTTTGCGCAGTACCCGCTGTTGCTGAAGTCAGTCCGGTTCTGGGGCTATGTTGCCTGCACGTCGTTCTGCGCGGGCGCGTTCTACGCCCTCCTCGGCGGCGCGTCCTACGTGGCCGAGAACGTCTACAGCCTGTCACCCAGAGATGCTGGACTCGCGCTCGGGATGCCTGCGCTCGGCTACTTCTTTGGCAACTATCTGTCGGGACGCTACGCGGTGAAATACGGGATCAACGCGCTGTCTCTGGCGGGCTGCATTCTGTCGCTGATCTCGCTTCTGATCTCCGCTGCGCTGGTGTCGCATGGCCACGACACACCGCTCGTGTTCTTCGGGATGATCTCGATCATGGGCCTCGGTAACGGGCTCACCATGCCGAACGCCACGACGGGATCTTTGTCGATCAAACCGGAGATCGCGGGCACCGCTTCGGGCCTCGCCACGGCGATCATGATGGGCAGCGGCGCGATGATGTCCGCGCTCGCCAGTTCCATGCTGAGCGGCGACAACGCGGCCTTTACCCTCGCCTCCATCATGGCGGCCAGCGCGGCGGCATCGCTGGTGTCGATCCTGCTGGTGATCTGGCGTGAGCGCCAACAGGGACTTTCTGCCGCGATCTGACCCCTTGCACCGCCCTTTTGCAAAGACGTAAAGTCGCTTTGCAAAAGGGATGAGGGACAACATGGCGACGCAAAAGCTCTATGCCGGTGTCAAACTACGCGAACTGCGCGGGCGGCTGGGGCTGACCCAGAAGGCGTTCGCCGAAAAGCTCAGCGTGTCGCTGCCCTATCTGAACCAGATGGAGAACAACAACCGCCCGATTTCCACGGCGGTCGTTCTTTCATTGGCGCAAGAGTTCGGCTTCGACGTGACCGAACTGCAATCGGGCGACGAGGCGCGGCTGATCTCTGACATGCGCGAGGCGCTGGCCGATCCCGTATTTACAGGCGCTGCCCCTGCCCTTGCCGACCTGCGGCTGGCGGCCTCGAATGCGCCGACGTTGGCCCGTGCGCTGCTGGACCTGCACGCGGCATACCGCCAGACGCACGAACGCCTCGCTTCGCTCGACGAGGCGCTTGGCCGCGAAGATGCGCGCCTGCAACCGTCACCGTGGGAAGAGGTCCGCGACTTCTTCCATTATTGCGACAACTACATCGACGCCGTGGACCGCGCGGCAGAGCATTTCGCGGTGCAGTCAGGCGGTTTGACCATGCGGGAGTCCGCGATCAAGACGCTCGAAGGGCGGCAAATCACCGTCAAATTCGAAGACACCGAAACGATACGTTTCTATGATGCCGCCAGCAAGTCGCTGGTGATCTCCCGCCGCGCGACCGAGGCGACGCAAAGCTTTCAGTTAATGCTGCAAGTGGCTCTTTTGACTCGGGATCAGCTGCTTGAGGCCACGCTCGATCTGGGCCGTTTCCAGTCCGCCGAGGCCCGCGCGATCGCGAAGCTCGGCCTCGCCAACTACTTCGCCGGCGCCGCGCTGATGCCCTACGCGAGGTTCCTCGAGGCCGCGCAGGATACCCGCCACGATCTGGAACGCCTGGCCGACCGTTTCGGCACTTCGGTCGAGCAGGTCGCGCACCGTCTATCGACGCTCCAACGCCCCGGTGCGAAGGGGATTCCGTTCTTCTTTGTGCGCGTCGATCCGGCGGGTACGATCACCAAACGCCACTCCGCCACGACGCTGCAATTCGCCCGCTATGGCGGCGCGTGTCCGCTGTGGAACGTCCACCGCGCGTTCGAGAGCCCCAACCGCTGGCACCGCCAGCTGGCCGAAACGCCGGACGGGGTGCGCTACTTCTGCCTTGCGCGGGACGTGACGAAATCGGGTGGCGCGTTCCACGCCCCGACCCGCCGTTTCGCGATCTGCCTTGGCTGCGAAGTCAAACACGCCCGCGCGCTGGTTTACGCGGACCACATGGACATCGACACCGCTGCCGCCTTCGAGCCGATCGGGATTTCCTGCCGGATTTGCGAGCGGAAGGACTGTCACCAACGCTCCGTCCCGCCGCTTGAACGTCGTCTGACGGTGGACCCGAACCAACGGGGCATCCTTCCCTACCGAGTGGAATAAAAAAGCGGCCCGAAGGCCGCTTCCTCATGCTGGCTCGGAGGTGCCGAGCGCCTTGGCGATCTCGTCCTTCAACCGCATCCGCTCTTTGCGCAGCTCGATGGAGTCCATATCGTCCAGCGGCTCGATGTTGGTTTCGGCACGGTGAATGGCGCGGTTAATCTCGTGATAGCGGTCGGTCAGCTTCGCGAAATGGGCGTCCTTGAGCCGGCGGGCCGAGATGAGTTCAGCCTGACCCGGAAATTCTTCGTGCAGTTCGTGAGGTGTGTTGGACATCGTCGCGACCTTTCCTGAATGGGTTTCAAGGAAACATTAGGACCGCTGCGCCCTGCCCACATTGACCTGAGTCAGAAACGGCGCCCGAAGGCGCCGTTCCGTTTGATTTATCGCTGCGAAGTTTCCCAGTTCGGGTTCATCCACGGCTCCACGTTTTCGGCAGCCAGAGGGCTGCGGCCAAGAATGTGGTCCGATGCCTTCTCGCCCGTCATGATCGACGGCGCGTTGAGGTTGCCGTTGGTGATGCGCGGGAAGATCGAACTGTCGGCCACACGCAGACCGTCTACACCGATTACGCGGCATTCCGGATCGACAACGGCCATCGGGTCGTTCCTGTCGCCCATCTTGCAGGTACCGCAGGGGTGATACGCGGACTCGACGTGCTGGCGGGTGAAATCATCCAGTTCGTCGTCGGTCTGGCAATCGGCACCCGGCTGGATTTCCTTGCCCGCGTAAGGCGCGAAGGCAGGCTGCTTGAAGATCTCGCGCGTAAGGCGGATGCAGGTGCGGAAGTCCTCCCAGTCCTGTTCGTGGGACATATAGTTGAAGAGGATCTTCGGCGCGTCCTTCGGATCGCCCGAACGCAAAGTGATCTCGCCGCGCGAGGGCGAACGCATCGGGCCGACGTGGGCTTGGAAGCCGTGACCTTCGGCAGCGGTCGCGCCGTCGTAGCGCACGGCGATCGGCAGGAAGTGGTACTGGATGTCGGGATATTCGACACCGGCCTTCGAACGGATGAAGGCCGCGCTTTCGAACTGGTTCGACGCGCCGATGCCGGTCTTGGTGAATAGCCACTGCGCACCGATCAGACCCTTCATGAAGATGTTCCAGTATTTATAGAGGCTCACCGGCTGGGTGGCCGCCATCTGGATGTACATTTCAAGGTGGTCTTGCAGGTTCTGACCCACGCCCGGACGGTCGGCAACGACGTCGATGCCGTGTTCGGCCAGATGCTTGGCCGGACCGATGCCCGACAGCATGAGCAGCTTAGGCGAGTTGATCGACGAGGCCGCGATGATGACCTCTTTGGTCGCGTCGATCACTTCGGTTTTGCCGTCGCGTTCGACCTGAACACCGGTGGCGCGGCCGTCCTTGATCACGATCTTCTCGGCCATGGCACGCACGAGGTTCACGCGGCCCGTCTGCATCGCGGGCTTGAGGTAGGCATTGGCAGCCGACCAGCGTCGACCACGGTAGATCGTGGCATCGAACGGGCCGAAACCTTCCTGCTGCTCACCGTTGTAGTCGCCCGTGACGGGGTAGCCAGCCTCGCGGCCCGCTTCGACGAACGCGCGGGTCAGCGGGTTGTTGCGGGGGCCGCGGGTGATGTGCAGCGGGCCATCCTTGCCGCGCCATTCGGGATCACCGCCGTGACCGCCCGAATGCCAATGCTCCATGCGCTTGTAATAGGGCAGCACGTCGGCGTAGCGCCAACCATGCGCGCCGCTTTCGGCCCAGTGGTCGAAGTCCTTGGCGTGGCCGCGCACGTAGATCATGCCATTGATCGACGAGGAGCCGCCGATGACCTTGCCGCGCGGAGTCGCCATGACACGGCCACCAAGGTGCGGTTCGGGTTCGGAATTGAAACCCCAGTCGTACATTTTCATGTTCATGGGGTACGAAAGCGCGGCAGGCATCTGGATGAAGGGACCTGCATCCGTGCCGCCGTATTCGATCAGGATGACCGACTTGCCTGCTTCGGACAGGCGGTAAGCCATGGCGCAACCCGCGCTACCGGCACCGACGATGACATATTCAGCCTGCATGCAGACCTCCGGAAATGAGTGGATTGAGCGGCGCAGGATTTCCCCGAGCCGCAAGCAACTTCAGCGGTGAACGGAGCGCCTTAGAACGGCGCTTCGCAGGGGTTCATCGAGACGTAGACGGTCTTCACTTCGGAATAGTGATTGATCGCCTCTTTGGAGTTCTCGCGGCCGACACCCGAAGCCTTTACGCCGCCGAAGGGAGCTTCGACCGGAGCGAGGTTGTAGGTGTTGATGTAGCAAGTGCCCGCTTCGAAACCCGCAACAACGCGGTGCGCACGGGTAAGGTCCTGAGTGAAGACACCCGCTGCCAGACCGAATTCGGTGGCGTTCGCGCGTTCCATGACCTCTTCCTCGGTGTCAAAATCGAGGACTGCCAGAACAGGGCCGAAGATTTCTTCGCGGGCGATGGTCATGTCATCGGTGACGTCGGCGAACAGGGTCGGTTCGATCCAGTAGCCGTCCTTTTCGATGCGGTTGCCGCCCTTGACCAGACGCGCGCCCTCTTCCTTGCCCTTGGCGATGTAGCCTTCGACAATGTTCAGCTGACGTTCGGAGGACATCGGGCCAATGGTGGTTTCCATCTCCATCGGATCGCCGATCACAGCGTCACCCATCCGTTCAGCGAGACGGGCGAGGAACTTCTCCTTGATGCCCTTCTGCACGAACACGCGGGTGCCGTTCGAGCAGACCTGACCGGTCGAGTAGAAGTTGCCGTTGATCGCGCCCGAGATCGCGCTTTCGATGTCCGCGTCGTCGAAGACGATCATCGGGGACTTGCCGCCGAGCTCCATCGTGACGTGCTTCATTTCGGCAGCAGCGGCGGCGTACACCTTCTTGCCGGTCGGGACCGAGCCGGTGAGCGAGACCTTGGTCACGCGCGGATCAGTGACGAGCGAGGCGCCGACAGCGCCCATGCCCTGAACGACGTTGTAAACGCCATTGGGTGCACCTGCCTCAATGAGGATCTCGGCGACCTTGAGCGCGCAGAGCGGGGTCACTTCGGACGGCTTGAACACCATCGTGTTGCCGCAAGCCAGCGCGGGTGCGCCCTTCCAGCATGCGATCTGGGTCGGGTAGTTCCATGCGCCGATACCAACGCAAACGCCCAACGCCTGACGGCGGGTGTAGACGAAATCGCCGCCTGCGAGCGGGATGTGCTCGCCCGTCAGCGATGCGGCCAGACCGCCGAAGTATTCCAGTGCATCGGCGCCCGAAGTCGCATCGGCGATGGTGGTTTCGGACATCGGCTTGCCGGTGTCGTAGGTTTCGAGGACCGACAGGTCGTGGTTGCGTTCACGCATAATGTCGGCAGCGCGGCGCAGCACGCGGCCACGCTCGGTGCCCGACATCGCGGCCCATTCTTTCTGGGCGCGCTCTGCCGCCGCCAGTGCCTTGTCGACGATGGCGGGGGTTGCGGCGTGAACCTTGGCAATCACCTCACCGGTGGCGGGGTAAATCACTTCGCTAATTTCACCAGCGGTATCTTCGACGTATTCGCCGTCGATGAAATGGCTGGCTACGGGTTGGGTATCATAAGGCATTGGTATCTCCGTCGAGAGGAATTTTAGGCGAAGGAACTAGGCTCATTCCCCGCGAGGGAAACGCTGGTTCTCTTCAACGACGTTGAGGTCCATGTGGTTACGCATGTAGCGGTTGGACGCATCCATCATCGGCTGGTGGTCCCACGCGGTGAACTTACCGTTGGTCAGCGCCTCGTAGGCGATCCAGCGACGCGCCTGGCTCTGACGCACTTCGTTGTCGAAGCGGGCCATATCCCAACGTTCTGCGGCTTTGGCTTTCATATCGGCCAGAACCTGAGCGTAGGCGGGATCACCGGCGACGTTGTTCAGCTCGTGCGGGTCTTTTTCCAGATCGAACAGCTGATCGGGGTCAAGCTGGCACTGGTTGAACTTGTACTGTCCCGAAACCAGCGAGATCAGCGGAGCGTAGGACCCCTCTGCCGCGTATTCCATCATGACCGGCGAGGTACGCTCCACGCCGCGGCCCAGCGGCGCGATGCTTTCGCCGTCGACCCACGGGGAGACTTCGCCCATGTCGATGCCCGCGAGATCGCAAAGCGTCGGGGTCACGTCGATGGCCGAAACCGGATCGGTCACAAGGCCCGGCTCCATGGTCTTGTCGCAGATCATCAGCGGAATGCGCGAGGAGCCTTCGTAGAAGGACATCTTGAACCACAGACCGTGCTCCCCAAGCATATCGCCGTGGTCCGAGAGGAACACGATGCTGGCGTCCTGACGGGTGCGTTCGAGCACGTCGAGCAACTCGCCCACCTTGTCGTCGATGTAGCTGATGTTGGCGAAATACGCGCGGCGCGAGCGGCGGGTGTTCTCTTCGGACAGATCGAAGTTGTTGTAGTCGGTGCTGTCCATCAGGCGCTGCGAGTGCTGGTCCTGCTCCTCGTAGGGGATCGGGCCGACCTCGGGTTCCAGATGCTCGCAGTCCTCGTAGAGGTCCCAGTACTTCTTGCGGGCGACATAGGGGTCGTGCGGGTGGGTGAACGACACGGTGAGGCACCACGGACGTTCATCATGGCCACGCGCAAGGTCATAGAGCTTGCGACAAGCGTTGTAGGCAACCTCGTCGTCGTACTCCATCTGGTTGGTGATTTCAGCGACGCCAGCCCCGGTGACCGACCCCATGTTGTGATACCACCAGTCGATACGCTCACCCGGCTTGCGGTAATCAGGGGTCCAGCCGAAGTCGGCAGGATAGATGTCGGTGGTCAGGCGCTCTTCGAAACCGTGAAGCTGGTCGGCCCCGACAAAGTGCATCTTGCCCGAAAGACAGGTCTGATAGCCCGCGCGGCGCAGGTGGTGCGCGTAGGTCGGGATCGACGAGGCGAATTCGGCGGCGTTGTCATAGACCTTTGTGCTCGACGGCAGTTGGCCGGCCATGTAGGCGGCTCGGGCCGGAGCACAGAGCGGCGACGCGCAGTACGCGTTCTGGAAGCGCGTGGAACGCTCCGCCAGCTTTTTCAGGTTCGGTGTGTGCAGCCAGTCGGCCGGACCGTCCTGAAACAGAGTACCCGTCAGCTGGTCCACCATGATGATGAGAATATTTGGCTTCGTCATTGTCCCTGTCCGATTTCCAATTCAATTACCGCCAAGACATGTGCAGCAGCGGCGTTTCCGTTTGCGGTGCGATCTCCGAGCACTTCGCGCAGGTAGAGACCGTCGATGAGCCCCCCGATTCGTTCGGCGACCGAGTCGGCTCTGCCCCCAACCAGAGGGCGAAGATTATACGCGAGATTACTATGTAGGCGTTTCTGATACGTGTTGAGCAGGCGGCGAGCCTCGGTCGACTGCTGGGCCAGAACGTAAAAGTTGAGCCACGCGGCGATGACTTCACGACGGAAATTCGAAGAACCGAATCCTGCCCTCACGATGGCTTCGATCCGTTCGAACGGATCAGACGCCATAGCCAATGCACCACGAACTTCCGCGGCGTAAACGGCTAGAGTATGTCGCATAGCAGCAAGAAAAATCTGCTCTTTGCCCCCGAAGTAGTGATGAGCAAGCGCGGATGACATGCCAGCCCGCTTCGCGATCTGACTGACGGTCACGTCCAAGCTGCCTGCGGCACCGATCTCATCGATAGTCGCTTTGACAAGAGCAGCACGACGTATAGGTTCCATTCCGAGTTTGGGCATTTTCCGCCTAAATTTACTTGCCATTCGTAACATGTTGGTCGTTAATTGACTCGTCAATCAACAAAACCAACTACACACAGGGAAAACAAAATGAAAATGAAAAGTGCACTTTCCGTGCTCGCACTCGTCGCCGCCGCTCCGGCATTTGCTGACTGCGACACCGTCACTTTCTCGGATGTTGGCTGGACCGACATCACCACCACCACCTCGACCACCAAGCACGTTGTCGAAGCTCTGGGCTATGACGTCGACGTGAAAATCCTCTCGGTTCCGGTGACCTACGCATCGCTCGAGTCGGACGACATCGACGCCTTCCTCGGCGCATGGATTCCGGCACAGCAGGGCGTTCTCCAGCCGTACCTCGACAACGGTGAGATCGACGAACTGGCTACCAACCTCGAGGGCACCATCTACACCCTCGCAGTTCCGACCTACACCTACGAAAAAGGTCTCCAGACCTTCGGCGACATCAACTCGTTCGCTGACAGCCTCGACGGCAAGATCTACGGCATCGAGCCGGGCAACGAAGGCAACCAGTACCTCGTTTCGCTGACCGAAAAAGACGGCACCGGCCTCACCGACATGGAAGTCATCGAGTCCTCCGAGCAGGGCATGCTGGCTCAGGTCGAGCGCGCTTACGACAAGGGCGAAGACGTTGTCTTCCTCGGCTGGGCTCCGCACCCGATGAACGCCAACTTCGAACTGTCCTACCTGCCGGGTGGTGAAGAGTTCTTTGGCGGCGAAGGTGTCGTGAAGACCCTGACCCGTAAGGGCTACGCAGAAGAGTGCCCGAACGTCGGCACCCTGCTGTCGAACGTCAAGTTCTCGCTCGAAATGGAAAACCTGATCATGGGCCAGATCCTCGACGACGGCGCTGATCCGGACGAAGCAACCATGGCTTGGCTGCAGGAAAACCAGGACACCGTTATGGCTTGGGTTGACGGCGTATCGACCGTTGACGGCGGCGACGGTGCTGCTGCGGTTTCGGAAGCCTTCGGCTACTAATCCGACCCACTGAAATGGCCCCGCTTCGGCGGGGCCATTTTTCATTCTCCAAAGCCGGTGTTAGAAGGCCGGATCCGGGAACAACAAGGAGAGACGCGTGGCGACTGATTTTTTTAGTGCGCTGTCGGACGGTGAATTTGGCAGCAAGATTCCGGTTGGTAAGACCGCGAAACAAGGTTTTGACTGGCTACAAGACAATTTCGAATTCGTGTTCGACTGGATTTCAGTCGTTATGGAATTCCTGATCGACGGCATTCTGTCGGTGCTCGAATGGGCGCACCCGATGGTGATTATCCTGCTGTTCGTCGGCCTGACCTACTACCTTCAAAAGAGCATCAAGACCGCCCTTCTGGTGCTGGTCGGATTTCTGTTCATCCTCAACCAAGACTACTGGGAACCCACGCTCGAAAGCCTCACACTCGTGCTGTCGGCTTGCGTAGTCTGTATGGCCGTCGGCGTACCGCTCGGTATTTTCGCCGCCCATAAACCCAAGTTTTACAAGTACATGACTCCGGTACTCGATCTGATGCAGACGCTGCCGGCTTTCGTTTACCTCATTCCCGCGATCGTTTTCTTCGGCATCGGTATGGTCCCCGGCCTTCTGGCTACGGTTATCTTTGTTCTGCCGGCTTCGATCCGCATGACCCACCTCGGCATTTCGACCACCCCTACCCCGCTTCTGGAAGCTGCTCGCGCTTTCGGCGCGACCAACCGTCAGGTTCTGTGGAAAGTCGAACTGCCGTCCGCATTCCCGCAAATCATGGCCGGTCTGAACCAGACCATCATGCTGTCGCTGTCGATGGTTGTTGTCGCCTCGCTCGTGGGCGCGAACGGCCTTGGCGTTCCGGTGCTCCGTGCACTTGGTCAGGTCCGTACCGACCTCGGCTTTGAATCGGGCCTCGTGATCGTCGTTGTGGCAATCATTCTCGACCGTATGCTGCGGGTGGAGCGCAAGTAATGACCAAGAATGCAGTAGAATTCGATAACGTTTCCATCGTCTTCGGTGAAACGCCCCAAAAGGCGTTGCCGCTGATGGACGATGGCCAATCGCGCGCAGATATTCAGGCCGCAACCGGTCAGGTTCTGGGCGTTCACAACTGTAACCTCAGCGTGGCCGAGGGCGAGATCCTCGTTCTCATGGGTCTGTCCGGCTCGGGCAAGTCCACCCTCCTCCGCGCCGTCAACGCGCTGAACCCTGTCGTCCGTGGCTCCGTTCGCGTCAGCGACGGCAAGGGCCTCGTGGACGTCACCCACGCAAAGCCCGCAGAGCTGCGCAAGATCCGCCAGAACCACGTTGCAATGGTGTTCCAGCAGTTCGGCCTTCTGCCGTGGCGCACCGTGCGCGAGAACGTGGGCCTCGGCCTCGAACTTGCCGGTCAGTCGGTGGCCGAGCGCAAGGACGCCGTTGACCGCCAGCTCGAACTCGTCGGTCTGTCCGACTGGGCAGAGCGCCGCGTGGGCGAACTGTCCGGCGGTATGCAGCAGCGTGTGGGTCTTGCCCGTGCGTTCGCGACCGACGCACCGATCCTGCTGATGGACGAGCCCTTCTCCGCGCTCGACCCGCTCATCCGCGCCAAGCTTCAGGACGAACTGCTCGACCTTCAGGACAAGCTGAAGCGCACCATCATCTTTGTGTCCCACGACCTTGATGAAGCGTTCAAGATCGGCAACCGCATCGCTCTGATGGAAGGCGGCCGCATCGTTCAGGTCGGCACCGCTCGCGAAATTATCGCCAATCCGGTCGATGACTACGTGCAGGAGTTCGTCGCCCACATGAACCCGCTCGGCGTTCTGACCGCCCGTGATGTCATGGGCGAAGGCACCGGCGGCGGCATGCCCGTCGACGCAGAGATGCCGGTTAAAAAGGTGATGCTGGAGCTTCAGAAGTCCAAAGAACTGATGGTCGTCGACAACGGCGCTCCCATCGGCGTCGTGACCGAGACGTCGCTTCTGGCCCGCCTCGCGAAATAAGCGCCTGCCGCGCAAGCGGCACCAGCGAAAAGAAATACGCCGGGCCCATCGGGTCCGGCGTTCCTTTTGGTAGCCTAGACTTTGGTCAGCGGCTGCACTGGCGTGATCCGCCGCCGCAGCACAGCCTCGCGCCACGTCATGTAGCTGATACCGCCCACAATCAGCGCACCGCCGAGCAGCACGTAAGGATCAACCGGCTCGTGGAAAATCAACGCGCCGAGCAGCGTCGCCCACACAAGCTGGAGGAACGTCACAGGCTGCGTCACGGTCATCGGCGCTGCCGCAAATGCCCTTGTCATGGTGTAGTGCCCGCAGGTCGCAAACACCGCGACACCGCCGAGCCACAGCACCTGCTCCAGCGTCACCGGCTCCCACACGGCATAAGCCAAGGGCGCAAGGCCCAGCGTCACGCTACCTGTCAGGATCGCCACCACCACCGACGGCGGCGCAAGCTTGGTCAGCTGCTTGGCAACCAGATAGGACGATCCGAAACACAGCGCCGCGCCGAGCTGAGCAAAGTGACCACTGGTGATCTCTCGCACACCCGGTCGCAGGACGATCAGCGCGCCGATCACAGCCACGACAATCGCCGCCATCCTCCGCCACGCGAAGCCTTCACCAAGAAGTAGCGCCGCGCCGAGGGTCACCACAATCGGGTTGAGGTAGCCGATGGCCGTCACCTCGGCCATCGTCAGGCGGGCCATCGCGTAGAACCACAAGCAGACCGCAGCGATATGCAGAACGGTGCGCAGGCCGAACATGCTCCAGCCCTTTGCGCCGATCTCCAGCGCGAAGACCTTCTTTACGAACGGCAGCAGGAACAGCACGCCCCACGCAAAGCGAATGAACGCCGACTGTGGTGCTGGCAGCGATGTGCCGAGATAACGAACGATGCCGTTGACGACGACGAAACAGCCGACCGTCACCAGCATCCACAAAATACCCTGAAGCGGGCGGTCCTGAGATGGCGTATTCATGCGCCACCTTTGCGCCTGATCGCGGGCACTGACAATGACTATCCCCGCACAATCAGGTTTGCAGCGACGGACCACATCATCAGCCCCACGATCACATCGAGCACCCGCCACGCGGTCGGATTAGCAAACAGCGGCGCAACCAGCCTTGCGCCGAAACCCAGCATTCCGAAGAACACGAAGGAGGCCAGCATGGCGCCCGCGCCGAACTCCCACTCGTGCCCCGGAAACTGGGTGGAAATCGAGCCGACCAGTAGCACCGTGTCCAGATAGACATGCGGGTTCAGCCACGTGAACATCAGGCAGGTCGCGATGACCTTGCCCAGCGGCACGGCGCCCTGCGCATCTGCCTCCATCGCCTCTCCACCCTTCCACGCAGCGATCATCGCCCTCGCGCCATACACGATCAGAAACGCCGCCCCGCCCCAGCGCATCACGGGGAACAACCAAGGCATCGCCTCGACCAGCTTTCCCAGCCCGCTGACCCCGAGCGAGATCAGCAGCGCGTCCGACACCGCACACACCAGCACGACAGCCCAAACATGTTCGCGCCGGATACCCTGCCGCAAGACAAAGGCATTCTGCGCACCGATAGCGAGGATCAGGGCAAAGCCTGTCCGAAATCCGATCCAGAGTTCCATAGCGCTTGACCTACCGCCCCCGTATTCATTAGCCAAATGAATTAAACTGACCTTGGATTAGTGCTGCTAATGTTTGACAAAGCCCAACTCGCCGCCCTTTCCGCCGTCATCCGCCTCGGCTCGTTCGACGCAGCCGCTGCGGCTTTGTCCGTCACGCCCTCTGCGATCTCTCAACGGATCAAGGCGCTTGAGGAACGCACCGGCACCACCCTTATCCGACGCGGAACGCCCTGCACCGCCACCGATACCGGTGCCCGCCTCGCCCGCCATTTCCAAGACATCTCACTCCTCGACAAAGCGTTGGCAGAGGAACTGGGCGAAGCCACCGCCCCCACCCACCTGCGCATCGCGGTCAACGCCGACAGCCTCGCCACATGGTTCCTGCCCGCGCTGACGGGCCACGACTTGCTCTACGACCTGTTGATCGACGATCAAGACCACTCCGCCGACTGGCTGCGAAACGGCGAGGTGTCCGCCGCCATCACATCAGATGCAGGCCCCGTCCAAGGCTGCGACAGCTTCCCCCTGGGTGCTCTCGAATACCGCGCCACAGCATCGCCCGCATTCGTACAACGCCATTTCCCGAACGGCATCACGCCCGAGGCCATTGCCTCCGCACCAGCCCTCGTCTTCAACAAAAAAGACGCCCTGCAATCTCGTTGGCTTTCCCGCCGCACCGGAAAACCCGTCTCGCTCAACGCCCACCACATCGCGTCATCCCACGCCTTCGTCGACGCCTGCCTGCTCGGCCTCGGCTGGGGTATGAACCCGTCCCACCTTGTCGACGATCTCATCAAAACGGGCAAACTCATCGACCTAGGCGATCCGCTCCTAACCCCGCTCCACTGGCAGATCAGCCGCCTCGTCGCCCGCCCGCTCGCGAACCTCACCGCAGCCATCCGCAAACAGGCCAAGTCAGCGCTGCTGCCTCTTCATTCTGACTGAAATACCTCGGGGGAATTGGCCACAGGCCAAGGGGGCAGCGCCCCACCCCGCAAATAAAAACGACGCCCGAAGGCGTCGCATTATTCAAACCTGAACGGGTCGATCAGCCAAGCTCGGCTGCCACATCGTCCGGAACGTCGAAGTTCGCGGTGACGTTCTGCACGTCATCATCGTCTTCGAGTGTATCGATCAGCTTCATCAGCTTCTGCGCGGTTTCCAGATCGACCATGGTGCGCGACTGCGGCTTCCAGATCAGTTTGGTGTCCTTGGCTTCGCCCAGCTCGGCCTCCAGCGCGTCCGAGACGTCCGAGAAGCTTTCCATGGCGCAGTAGACGTAGTGCGCATCGTCATCGGTCTCGACGTCGTCTGCGCCCGCTTCGAGAGCGGCCATCATGACGGTGTCTTCATCGCCGACCGACTTATCGTAGATGATCTCGCCAACACGGTCGAAGCTGAACGACACCGAACCGGTGGTGCCGAGGTTGCCGCCGTGCTTGGTGAAGGTCGAGCGGACGTTCGACGCGGTGCGGTTGATGTTGTCGGTCATCGCTTCGACGATGATCGCGATACCGCCTGCGCCGTAACCTTCGTAACGGATCTCGGTGTAGTCCGCCGCATCGCCAGCCATCGATTTCTTGATGGCGCGGTCGATCACGTCCTTCGGCATCGACTGCGATTTCGCAGCCTTCACCGCCAGACGGAGACGCGGGTTCTTTTCGGGATCGGGGTCGCCCATCTTGGCGGCGACGGTGATTTCTTTGGACAGCTTGGAAAACAGCTTGGAGCGCGCGGCGTCCTGACGCCCTTTGCGGTGCTGAATGTTAGCCCATTTACTATGGCCGGCCATCGGGGACCTCTTCTGTGCTTATTCTCGGGTTCGCGCCTCTATATGTCAGCGCCATGGGGTGCTGCAAGCCTTGGCCCTATGAAAGCGGCCAGATCAGCGGGATCAGTAGCGAAGATATGACCGCGAGCGAGATGTTGAGCGGCACACCGACCTTGAGGAAGTCGCTGAACTTGTACCCGCCCGGACCGTAGACCAGCGTGTTGGTCTGATAGCCGATGGGGGTCGAGAAGCTGGCAGAGGCCGCGAACATCACCGCCACCACGAAGGGGCGCGGATCGTAGCCCAGCGCATTGGCGAGCCCGATGGCAATCGGGGTCATCACCACGCCCACCGCGTTGTTGGACACAAGCTCGGTAAGAACCATCGACAGCGAATAAAGCGCGAAGATCACGAGGTACGGCGGCAGGTCCATCATATAGGGCGCCAACGCATTGCCGATCAGCTCCACCGCACCGGACGCATCGAGCGCGGCCCCCACGGCAAGCATCGCGAAGATCAGCGCGAGGAGCGCGCCGTCCACATGCTCGAACGCCTCGTCCGCATCGATACACCTGGTTAGCAACACAATGGCCACCGCGATCATCGCGAGCAGCAGGATCGGCGCGATCTCAAGCGCGGCCAGGGCCACGATGCCCACCATTGCAGCAATCGCGATCGGCGCATGGCTCCGGCGGAATTCGCGGGCAGACGGCTTGGACACGTCGCCCAGTCGCATTTCGGAGGCGAGGCGCTGGATATCTTCCGGCGAGCCTTCGAGCAGCAGCGTGTCCCCCACCCGCACGATCAGGTCGTCCATCTGGCGACCGATGTTTTTATCCCGGCGGTGAACGGCGAGCACATACACACCGAAACGGCGGCGCAAACGCAGATCTCCCAGACGGCGGCCGACCATGCGCGAATCCGGCGCGATCAGCACCTCGACCGTGGTCGTTTCAACAGCAGAGACCTGATCCACGCGGCGCAGTTCCCGATTGCGCTGAAGGCTCAGCAACTCTGTCATCTGGGTCCGCAGAACCACGCGGTCACCGACCTGAAGCTCGACGCCCTCAAGGTCACGGCGCAGCGAGGCATCACCGCGCACCACGTCTATCAGACGCACGCCGTCACGTTTGAAAAGCTGAACGCCGGTGACTTCGCGCCCGATCAGGTTCGAATCCGGCGGGATCACGGCTTCGGTAAAGAAGCGCATTTTGGAACGGTCGGACAGCAGCGTTGCCATACTGGTTCGATCCGGCAGCAGCTTGCGCCCGATAGTCACGAGGTAAACCATCACAAACGCGGTCAGGATCAGACCCAGCGGCGCGATCTCGAAAATACCGAACGGCTCCAGACCTTGCTTACGCGCGACACCGTCAACAAGAAGGTTCGTCGACGTACCGATCAGCGTCGTCGTACCGCCGATAATCGCGCCATAAGACAACGGGATCAGCAGCTTCGACGCCGAAACGTTCAACGTCCTCGCGATGTGAACAAATACCGGCAGCATCACAACGACCACAGGGGTGTTGTTCACAAAGGCCGAGGACACGACCACGAACAGCATCAACCCGACAATCGCGAGCCTCGGATGGCTCTCCGCATAGCCTTGGGCAAAGCCGGTCATCACATTGAGCGCACCGGTCCGCACCAAGGCACCCATGACGATAAACATCGCAGCAATCGTCCAAGGCGCAGGGTTGGCCAGCGAGTCCACGGCCATCTGATAGGGCAGAACGCCAGTCAGCAGCAGAACGGCGACACCGCCGATGGCCACAACCTCGGTCGGATAGGCTTCGCGCAGGAACATGATAAACATGCCCACAACCACGGCGAGGGCGATGTAAGCATTTGCCACTTCGGGCAAATCAAACAGTGAGATCATTGGAACACCGGACTAGTCAAACGCCCTTCTAAGGGGTGCGGCACTCACCTGACAAGTGTTTCCGCTCTCAGACCGGCGACGGACCCGACGCTGCAAGGCGTCCACCGTTGCGAACCATCTCGACACGGGTCGCTTTGCCTGTTCTGTCATCGGTTTCGACATACAGGCCGCAAAGCGTGACGTCCCCCATCGCAGGCTCGAAGCGGCCTTTGTTCATGCCGGTGATGAAACGGCGCATGGGCTCGGCCTTGTTCATACCGATCACGCTGTCATAGTCGCCGCACATGCCCGCGTCGGATTGGAACGCTGTGCCAGACGGCAAAATCTGCGCATCACCGGTCGGAACGTGCGTGTGGGTGCCCACAACAACCGACGCGCGGCCATCACAGTAATGACCAACGCCCATCTTCTCGCTTGTCGCCTCGCAGTGAATATCCACCAGCGACGCCTGCACGAGACCACCCAGCGGAAACTGCTTCAATGTCTGGTCCAGCGCCGAGAACGGATCATCATAGGGCTGCTTCATGAACACACGGCCCAGAACCTGCGTGATCAGAACCTTCTGTCCGCGCTTTGCTTGGAACACCCGCGCACCACGTCCTGGAGCGACCTTGGAGATGTTCAGCGGACGGATAATGCGCGGTTCATTCTCGCAGAACGTCATCATGTCCTTCTGGTCGAACGCATGATCGCCCAGCGTGATGACATCCGCGCCCGCATCCAGAATTTCCTTGGCGTGCTCGCCGGAAAGCCCCATGCCGCGCGTCGAATTCTCGCCATTCACGACAACAAAGTCGAGCTTCCACGCCTCACGCAGCTTCGGAAGTCTTTCCACAACCGCAGTTCGGCCGGCACGGCCCACGACATCGCCAAGAAACAGGATTTTCATGCGCTCTCCCTAGGCCCGGCGCACAGAATGCGCAAGCGGCTGCTCTGCCTTTGTGCCACAAATATCCCGGGGTGAATGGCCCGCAGGGCCAGAGGGGCAGCGCCCCTACCCTACGGGATGTCGATAATTCCGGCCTCGGTCACGATCATGTCGAGCGGCTGATCCACAGGCTCCAGCGGGATATCCGCGTCTTCCTGCGCCGTGTAGGCAAACCCGATCGCCATCGTAGCGCGCTTGGACCGCAACAATTCCAGCGTGCGGTCATAGAACCCACCTCCGTACCCAAGGCGCCCACCGCTGCGCGAAAACGCGACCAGCGGCACGATGAGGATTTCAGGCTCGATCCAGTCACCCTCTTCGGGGATCATCGCGCCGAATGGGCCGGAGACGAGCTTGCACCCCGGCTCCCACTGGCGGAACTTCAGCGGCTGCGCTTCGCCCATGATGACCGGAACGCCGACCGGCCCGTGGGCGGCGGCTTCTTCCATCGCGGGAAGCGGGTCGATCTCGGTGCGGATCGGCATGTAGCCCGCGAGCGGCACACCGCGATAGCCCGCGAGGATCTCCGACAGATGCGCCGACGTACCCAACCCAGCCTGATGCGCGACCTTGCGGCGGGCAAAAGCCGCCTTACGCGCGGCGGCTTTCTGGTCGTCCAGCGACGTCAAAGCAGAACCACGCTCGCGAGGCCCAAGAAGGCGAAGAAGCCTACGACGTCGGTCATGGTGGTCACGAATGCTCCCGAAGCCAGCGCGGGGTCGATCCCCAGCTTCTCCAGAATGACAGGGATGCCCGTCCCTGCGAGGCCCGCAACGACCAAGTTGATGATCATTGCGGCAGCCAGCACGACGCCGAGCATCGGACTGCCGAACCACGCGAAGCC
Source organism: Marivivens donghaensis (assembly GCF_011806565.1). GTDB lineage: Bacteria > Pseudomonadota > Alphaproteobacteria > Rhodobacterales > Rhodobacteraceae > Marivivens > Marivivens donghaensis_A. Next base: position 78,006 of record NZ_JAATOP010000004.1, on the reverse strand, counting down.
AAAGATGCCGAGCACAACCGCGAACAGGACGCCGTTGACCGCCCCCACCAGCAATTCGCGGCGGATAACACGCCAGACGTTCGAGCCCGTCAGGGCGCGGGTGGCAATCGCACGCACCGCAACGGTCAGCGACTGCGTTCCTGCGTTGCCGCCCATCGACGCAACGATAGGCATCAGTACCGCGAGCGCCACGATGGCGGAAATCGCATCCTCGAACAAACCGATGACGCCCGACGCCAGCACAGCCGTAACCAGGTTCACAGCCAGCCACGGCATACGCTGCTTGGTCGTCTCGATGACGGTGTCGGTCAGACTACCCTCACCCACACCAGCGAGGCGGAGGATGTCTTCCTCGTGTTCCTCGTCGAGCAGGATCATCGCGTCGTCGATAGTGATCACACCGACCAGACGGTCATCATTGTCCACAACGGGCGCAGAGATCAGGTGGTAGTGGTTGAACGCATGGGCCACATCACCGACGGGGTCTTCGATGTTGAACGTGCGGAAACTTTCTTCGGCGATATCGCGCAGCGGCGTGTCGCGGCGGGCCGACAGCACACGTCCGAGCGTCACATATGCCACGGGTTTGATCCGCGCGTCGACAAGGATGACATGGTAGAACTGGTCGGGCAGCTCCACGTCCTCGGATCGCAGATAGTCGATCATCTGGCCGACGGTCCAATGCTCGGGGGCCTGCACGACCTCAACCTGCATGTGACGACCGGCGGATTCTTCAGGATAGGCAAGCGCCTTTTCGACGACCACACGGTCGGCACCTTCGAGGGCCCCCAGAACCGCTTCCTGCTGTTCTTCGTCGAGGTATTCGACAAGGTCGACGACGTCGTCCGATTCCAGATCGCGGACCGCCTCGGCCAGCTGGCTGGGCGCAAGGTTCTCGATGATCTCTTCACGGATACCGTCATCCAGTTCCGAGAGGATATCACCGTCGATACCGTTCCAGACATTCAGAAGGTCGCGGCGCTCGCTGGCATCGACCTGTTCGATCAGGTGCGCGATGTCGGCAGGGTGCAACGGATCAAGAAGCTGGTCGATCTGCGCCGCGTCGCCGGCTTCGACAGCTTCAAGGACCTCGTCCACGAGCGTTTCGGTCACACCGAATGCCTCGTCTTCGTTTTCATCAAGGTGTTCGGTCATGCGCACCCCCTTCAATTTGGGCTCAACATAGCGAAACATCGTCCCGTCACAACAGCGACTTACGGTTTTTGCCAGATTTACCTTCCCGAGCCGAGGACCTAATCTGCGGGCATGACAAAACAACTCCTTCTGGGGCAAACGCTCCGCTTTTCAGGCAATCCATTTACCGCCGATTGGGACACCGTGACCCACCATTCCCGGAGGGGTGGTGTGCTGGTCGAAGACGGCAAGATCACCGCCGTCGGCGAAGGCGATGACCTGCGCCGCGACCATCCCGATGCGCCCGTGACCGACTATGGTGACGGCCTGATTTCGGCGGGCTTTGTCGATGCGCATATGCACTATCCCCAGACCGGTATTATCGCGTCGTGGGGCAAGCAGCTGATCGACTGGCTGAACACCTACACGTTCCCCGAAGAAAGCCGCTTTGCGGATGCCGCTTATGCGGCGGATGTTGCCGGACGGACGCTCGATCTGGCGCTGGCGCACGGCACGACGACGCTGACCAGTTTCTGCACGATCCACCCCGAGTCCGTGGACGCGTTCTTTGGGGCGGCGGCCGACCGCAATATGGCGGTGATCGCGGGCAAGACCTGCATGGACCGCAATGCGCCCGACACCCTGCGAGACACCGCGCAATCGGCATACGAAGACAGCAAGGCCCTGCTGGAGAAATGGCACGGCAAAGGCCGCGCGACCTACTGCATCACGCCGCGTTTCTCTCCGACCTCGACGCCTGAACAACTTGCGGCTCTCGGCGCGCTCTGGGCCGAACATCCCGAAGTCCCGATGCAAACCCACCTGTCCGAGCAATTGCCGGAGCTGGAATGGGTCGCCTCGCTGTTCCCCGATTGCCGTGATTATCTGGATACGTACGAACGCTTCGGCCTGCTGGGCGAGCGCGGCCTCTATGGTCACGCGATCCACCTGACCGACCGCGAGAAAGCCCGCCTGTCCGAGGTCGGCGCATCGGTCGTTCACTGCCCGACGTCCAATACGTTCATCGGCTCCGGCCTGTTCGACATGATCGGTCTGTCACAGACGAATATCCGCACCGGCCTTGCCACGGATACGGGCGGCGGCTCGAATTTCTCCATGCTGCGGACGATGGGCGCGGCCTACGAGGTCGGCCAGCTACGCGGCGAAGCGATCCACCCCGCGCAACTGATGTGGCTCGCGACCGAAGGCTCGGCGAACGCGCTTCACATGAGCGGCCAGATCGGCTCGCTCAACGTGGGTGCGGCGGCGGATATCACCGTGCTCGACCTTGCCTCCACCCCCGCGATTGCCCAGCGCACCAACCGCGCCGAGCATATCTGGGACGCGATCTTCCCCACCGTAATGATGGGCGACGACCGCGCCATTCGCGACGTCTGGATCGCGGGTAAAAAGGTCTAGCAGGCGGCTGCCAGCATCAGAACCCAGTAATCCTCGACGCGGGCAAAGCCATAACGGGCGAAGCGCGGGTCGAGGATGTTTTTGCGGTGACCGCTCGAGGCCATCCACTCGGCCACCATACCTGCTTGGCTGATGTCCCCTGCCCCGAGGTTTTCGGAAATCACGAACGAACAATAGCCTGCGGCCGTGCCGCGTTGCCATGCGCTCTGCCCTTCGGGGTTTTCGTGACCGAAATAGCCGCGCGCGAGCATATCCTTCGCGTGCGCTTCGGCAACGCGGGACAGCAGCGGGCTTTCCTCCATCGGGCCGAGCCCCTGAACCCTGCGTTCGGCGACCAGCAACGCACCGATGCCCGTCGTTGCAGGCGTGATGGTGACGGGTTCCTGCGCTTCGGCGACGACATTGCCGTCCGGTCCGATCGTGACGATCTGGCAGGCCGCAAGCAGGCTCAGGCCCGCCGCGGCGAGTAGCTTTTTCATAGTGCCCCTAATAGCTTGGGCGCTAGTCCATCAGTGCCAGCGCCAGTTGGTTCTGGCGTGATATCATATCGGGCAGGTCTATGGTTGTCACAATTCCGTCCGCCACAACCTGACGTCCTTCGACGAAAACGTGTTTGGCCTGCATCGGACCAGCCAGCAGGATGGCGGCCTTGTCCCAGCTGCCCGCGGCCTCGACCCCGTTCATGTCCCAGATCGCGATGTCGGCACGTTGGCCCGCGCCCAGCCAACCGCAATCGTGACGTCCCAGCGCCTCTGCCCCGCCGCGCGTGGCGATCCACATGGCTTCGCGGGCGCTCATCGCATCGGCGCCCTTGGCCACCCGCTGTAGCAGCATCGCCTGACGCGCCTCGGCGATCAGGTTGCCCGCGTCATTGCTGGCCGATCCATCAACCCCGAGGCCCACCGGAACGCCCGCATCCCGCATCTCTCGCAGCGGCGCGATGCCGGAGCCAAGGCGACAATTCGAACATGGACAGTGGGCAACTCCCGTCCGCGAGTGGGCAAACATTTCAATTTCCGAACCATCGAGCTTCACGCAGTGCGCGTGCCACACATCCGGCCCCGTCCAACCGAGGTCTTCCGCGTACTGCCCCGGTCTGCAACCGAAGGTTTCCAGCGAATAGGCGATGTCCTCGTCATTTTCGGCAAGGTGAGTGTGCAGCATCACGCCCTTATCGCGGGCAAGCAGGGCTGCGTCCCGCATCAGATCGCGGCTCACCGAAAACGGCGAACAGGGTGCGATGCCGACGCGCACCATGGAGCCCTCGCTCGGGTCATGGAATTCGTCAACAACGCGGATGCAGTCTTCGAGGATGGCAACTTCGTCCTCGACCAGACTGTCGGGCGGGAGACCCCCTTTGCTCTCCCCGATGCTCATCGCGCCGCGCGTCGGGTGGAAACGCATCCCGATGTCCTGCGCCGCCGCGATGGTGTCATCAAGCCGCGAGCCGTTGGGGTAGAGGTACAAATGGTCGGAGGTCAGGGTGCAGCCAGAAAGCGCCAGCTCCGCCAAGCCGATGGATGCGGAGACATACATCTCCTCAGGCCCGAAACGCGACCAGATCGGATAGAGCGTCTTGAGCCAGCCGAACAGCAGCGCATCCTGCCCCCCCGGCACAGCGCGGGTCAGCGTCTGATAGAGGTGGTGATGGGTATTCACGAGCCCCGGCGTCACCAGACAACCATCCGCCTGCACGATCCGAGCGTTCGGGGCAAAGATGCCCTTTTCGATGCGGGTGATGACGCCCCCTTCGATCAGGATATCGCCGACAAGTTCACGCCCGTTGTCGTCCATGGTCAGGATCGTTGCATTCTTGATGACTATGCTGGGTGTCATGTCGCCTCCTTTGAACCCCTTCGGCCTTTGCAAGAATACCGCCAGAAAGGGCAAGGACGCGGTATAGGGTTTTTTTACAGCACCCCGCGCAAAAGAAAAGGCCGCCCAAAGGCGGCCTTGAACTTGGTCATGTTGCGAAAATTATTCGCGGTTGCCGAAAAGTTGCAGCAGGAACATGAACATGTTGATGAAGTCGAGGTAGAGGTTCAGAGCGCCCATGATGGCAGCTTTGCCGAGCCATTCCTCGTCCATCGCATGTGCGTGCTGGATGTAGTCGGTCTTGATCTTCTGGGTGTCATACGCGGTCAGACCGGCGAAGATCAGAACACCGAGGATGGTGATCGCGAACTGCAGAGCCGACGACGCGAGGAAGATGTTCACGATCATGGCGACCAGAATACCGATCAGGCCCATGACGAGGAACGAACCCATTGCCGACAGGTCACGCTTGGTAACGTAGCCATAGAGCGACAGACCCGCGAATGCGATCGACGTAACGAGGAAGACCTGCGCGATCGACGTGCCGGTGAAAGCGACGAAGATCCAAGCCATCGACAGGCCCATTACGGACGCGAAGACGTAGAAGAACAGCTGCGCACCGGCGGCGGAGAGGCGGTTAACCGCAGCGCCAAACATGAAGATCATGCCGAGCGGCGCGAACATGACGATCCAACCAAGGATGTTCGGCTGCAGAGTCATCGGGTCGCGCAGCACGGAGAGCAATTGCGGGTTAGTGCCCACTGCCCATGCAACGAGGAAGGTCAGCAACGTGCCAACAGACATCGTCGCGTATACCTTGTTCATGTGAGCGCGCAGCCCTTCGTCAATTGCCGCGGTGCGGACACCTGCAGTGCCGCGCATCGTGCGGAAATCAGCCATTGTTCCCTCCAAAGGTTAATAGGTTTACCCGTTAATGGGTATCCCCACCAATATTGGCAATCCGGACTTAGCTTTCAAGTACTTGCGCGCGCATTATCCGCGCGCGCGATACCATGCGTCCTCTGCGTCCCAAACGGAACGGTTCGCTTCCTGCACCGCTTCGGCACGGCTCAGGCCGATATCGCAGAGCTGGTCGTCGGTCAGACCGGCAAGCTGGCGGCGCGAACGGGCGACGGCGCGGGCACGAGAAACAAAGGAAACAAGGCGCTGCATGACAGGCTGGCGGCGCGACAGAGGGATGGAGATGAAGGTCATGGCGGCACTCTCGCAACAGATGTGGACTCGGTGTTTGACATCTATCTAGAGCAGCTCCATGATTAACGAAAATGAATGTTCATCAACCCAATCATCAAGGATTGTGATGTGCCGCGAAACATGGACCTCACCGCCCTGCGCGCCTTTCTGACCGTTGCCGAAACAGGCGGCGTCACACGGGCAGCCGGCCTGCTCAACCTGACGCAGTCGGCGGTCTCCATGCAGTTGAAAAGACTAGAAGAAGCGCTGAACCTCAGCCTTCTGGATCGTAGCGGGCGCGGTATCGCACTGACCCCTTCGGGGGAGCAATTGTTGGGCTATGCGCGGCGTATGTTGGAGCTGAATGACGAGGCTTTGGGACGTCTAACGGCCAACGAATACGAGGGCGAAATCGTCCTCGGTGTGCCGCACGACATTGTCTACCCCGTCCTGCCGCCGATTCTACGGCAGTTCGCGACCGATTTTCCGCGTGTGCAGGTGAAGCTGATCTCGTCCTTCACCAGCCGAATGAAAGCGCAGTTCTCTCGTGGAGAGATCGACGTCCTGCTGACCACCGAGTACGATACGCCCTCCGATGCGCGGTGCCTTTGCTCCATCCCGCTCGTGTGGGTCGGTGCGCCCGATGGGCAGGCATGGAAACAGCGTCCGCTGCGGCTGGCTCACGAAGGGTCGTGTATCTTCAGGTCGGTGACGCAGCGCATCCTCGACCGTGAGGACATCCCGTGGGAAATGGCGCTGGAAACGGATTCGGCGCGGTCATCCGAGGCCACGGTCTCCGCCGACCTTGCCGTGCATTCGATGCTGGACGGGACGTGGCCGCAGCAACTCGAACCGATCGACCACGGCGGCACCCTTCCCGACCTTGGCGTGTCGAACGTGAACCTCTACTGGTCCGAAAGCCGTATGCCCGCCGTCATCGCCGCATTGGCAGAGATGCTGACGGGCGGCTACGGGGTCATGGATTGACGACAACCTTTCCGGTCGAGCGGCGGCTGGTGAGCAGATCCAGCGCCTCGGGCGCATCGGAGAGTGGCACGACGTGGTTGATGTGCGGATGCAGACGGCCTTCGGCAAAGTACTGCATTAGCTCCTTGAGGCTCTCGTCCATCGCCTCGGGATTGAATTTGACGTAGCCGCCCCAATAGAAACCCATCACGTCGACATTCTTCACCAGCAAATGGTTCGCGGGGATCGGTGGCACCGTGCCGCTGGCAAAGCCGATGACCAGCATCCGCCCTTCACGGTTCATCGCGCGGAGGATTTGGCCGAAGGCATCACCGCCAACAGCGTCATAGACCACATCGACACCGCCCTCGGCCCGCAGACGGGCGGTCAGGTCTTCGCTTGCGTCGATCAGAACGTCAGCGCCTGCCGCTTTCGCGGCTGCCAGTTTGCGCTCACCGCGGGCAATCGCGATGACACGGGCGCCCATCAGTTTGCCGATCTCGATGGCGGTTTGGCCAACGCCGCCCCCTGCGCCAGTGACGACGAGCGTCTCACCCGCCTGCAAACGGGCGCGGCGCTTTAGTGCGAGGTGAGAGGTGCCGTAGGCAATCATGAAGCCGGCGGCGGTTTCAGGCGGCATGCCGTCCGGTACAGGCAGACAGCGATCAGCGGCGAACACGCCGTAGTCGGCCATCCCGCCGCTACCGCAGTAAACCACGACGCGAGACCCCACGGCGGGAGACGTCACGCCTGCGCCCAATTCGTCGACAATCCCGCACACTTCCATGCCCATGGTAAACGGGAGTTCTGGCGTGTCCTGATATTTTCCGGTCGTCATCAGCGTGTCGGCGAAATTAACGCCGCACGACTCGATTTTGAGTCGAATCTGGCCCGCTTGCGGTTGCGGCACAGGAATCTCCTCTACCTGCGGAGGTTGATCGAACGAGGTGACCCGAAACGCACGCATGGCTGATCCTTTCCTTCACTCTTGCAACCTATCCTATATCGCAGGAGTAACACTGCGAATACGTGTCCAAACATCGCAAATGCCATCAGTGCGGACCAAAAAAGCACTCAACCTGTCCTAAAGGTCAGGTAGCGGACGCAACCATGACGTGCTTAATTGCAGAGAGTAAATTCGCCCATACGATGTATGCCTGCTGGATGGGGCAGCGGTCACTGTCGGGGTGATGGGTTTAAAAAGGAATTCAAATATGAGCCATCCGGTCGATGTACACGTCGGTAAGCGCATCCGCCACCGCCGCTGGATGAACGGTACCACCCAACAGCAGCTCGCTGAAAAAGTAGGCATCAAATTCCAACAGATCCAGAAATACGAAACCGGCATGAACCGTGTTTCGGCTTCTCGTCTTTGGGATATCGCCCACGCTCTGGGTGTGGACGTTTCCTTCTTCTTCGAGGGTCTCGAAGGCAGCGGCGAAGCACAATCTCAGACCGATATGCCGGGTGATATTCTCTCGGACAAGGAAGCTCTGGAGCTGCTGCGCAGCTACTATGCGATCCCCGAAGCCCAGCGTCGTCGCCTGTTCGACCTCGCTCGTGCGCTGAGCGACGCTGCCTAAGAGCTTGACCATTCGGCAAAACCCGCGTTACCGCGAATACAAGTATTTGTAAGCGGAACCGACGATGCTGAATGAAATTGATCAAGAAACAGCGGGCGATCTCGTAAGGGTCGCCCATTTGCTTGCCGATGCGGCCCGTCCTGCCACGCTGGAGCATTTCCGTTCCGCTGGCCTTACTGCCGACAACAAACGTCCCGCCGATTTCGATCCCGTCACCGAAGGCGACCGCGCTGCGGAACGCGCCATGCGCGACGTGCTGGCTGCCGAGCGTCCTGACGATGCGATCTTTGGCGAGGAATACGGCGCATCCGAAGGCACCAGCGGTTTCACTTGGGTGCTCGACCCGATTGACGGCACGCGCGGGTTCCTGTCCGGCACCCCCACTTGGGGCGTTCTGATCGCCGTCGGGCCCGCTGAGGGCCCCATCGTCGGTATTATCGACCAGCCCTATATCGGCGAGCGCTTCGTCGGCGCGCCTGGCATCGCAGAGACCACAGGCCCACTCGGCACGCGCCCGCTTGTCACACGCGCCGCACGTCCGCTGTCAGAGGCGATCCTGTTCACCACCTTCCCCGAGGTGGGCACGGAGGAAGAGCGCCACTGTTTCGAGGCTGTACGCGACGCTGCGCGACTGGTGCGATACGGCACCGATTGCTACGCTTACGCGTTGCTCGCTGCGGGTCAGATCGATCTGGTGGTGGAGGCCGGCCTTCAGTCCTACGACATCCAAGGCCCGCTGGCGGTCATCCAAGCCGCTGGCGGCATCGTCACCGACTGGGACGGCAACCCCTGCCCCAACGGCGGCCGCGTGATCGCAGCGGCGAGCAAGGAAGTGCACACCGAGGCGCTCGCTCTCATTCAGTCGCGCCTGAAGTGACCCCAGAAAAAGCAAAAGCCGCGTGAGTTCATCACGCGGCTTCTAACTCTGCAAAGAGCAGCAAGATTATTTGATCTTGCCTTCTTTGTATTCGACGTGCTTGCGCACAACCGGGTCGTACTTACGTACAACCATCTTTTCGGTCATGGTGCGTGCGTTTTTCTTAGTCACGTAGAAGTGCCCGGTACCCGCGGTGGAGTTCAGGCGGATTTTGATAGTGGTCGGCTTCGCCATTGTTCTATTCTCCTGCCCGCTGGTCCCCAAGGGGTGCGGCATCTGAATTCGTTCTGGAAGCTGCCTTTTACTCGGCTTCCCATCCGAGTCAACCGCTCTGGGCTGTTTTTTCGGTGTTAAGCCGCGCTTGGACGCGGAAAACTGATATCAAAGCGTGCGCCGCCGTTGTCAGAGCGCATTGCAGTGATTTTTCCTTCCATTTGACTCACCATCGAACGGACAACCTGCATGCCAACGCCGCCTCCTGCCTCGAGATCGAATCCCTCTGGAAGGCCCTTGCCGTTGTCGGCGACCGTCAGGTGAATCGTGTCGCCATCGTCTTGGAGGTTCAGCGAGATACGCCCGTCGGTCGGCATCTGACCGTGGCGGATGGAGTTCGTAACGATCTCGGTCACAGCCAGACCGATCGAGATCGCGGTGCTCGGATCGACGTTGAGCGGGATCGTATTGATCTCGGTCTCCGCCTGCCCTGCCGCGCGCAGCGAACGGCACACCTCGACGCAAAGGACGTTGAGGTACTGGCCCACATCCACCACGCGGACGTTCTCGAGACGGTGCAGCATGTCATGCACACGGCCAATGGTGTTCACACGGCCTGCAGCGACTTCAAGCGCAGCCTTCGCATCGGCAGGCGCGCGGCGTGATTGCAGGCGCAGCAGCGACGACACGAGGCCGAGGCTGTTCTTTACGCGGTGATCAACCTCGCGGCGCAGCAGCTTGGAGGTCTCTAGCGCGTCTTCCAGTACGGACTTCTGCTCTTCGAGTTCCTTCGTGTGCTTCACGATCTCGGTCACATCGCGAGAGACAGAAAGCACGCGCGTCACATCGCCGTTCTTGTCGGGGACCGGCGCTACGGTAACTTCCCACCAGCGGTCCTTGCCGGCTGCGGTCGGGCAGAAGGCGGTCAGGCGCACAGGGGTGCCTTTGGCGGCGCTCGCAACGGCGGCTTTCAGTTCGTCGCGCGTTTCTTCCGGCCACAGATCCCACCAGTATTTACCGGCGACCATACCGTAGTCGGGGATTTCCATGGCGCACATGCCGCCATAGCTCATAAATTCGAGCACGCCTTCGACTGACAGGACTTTGATGCAGTCCTGCGACGCGGCAAGCATCGCCATAACGATCTCTTGCGAGCCATCGAAAAGCGCGAAAATACCCGCATCTGTTGCGCGGGCTTCCGGAGTACCGACATGCGGCAGTGTCATCTTGGACCACCATGAGCAGAATGGTTTGATTAACAGATCAAAGGCGTTTTTTTCCGCAACTTGCAACTCAATACGTCGTCAGATGCGGATTTCTTGCAACCTAAATATGCGCGGATGGCCTATAAGCCGGATTTTGTCCGAGGGACAAGCCCTCTGGATGACCATTCATCTTGGCCCGCTGTTACCAACGAGCCTCTAGCTGCCAACCCGGACCACTCGGGGTCAGGCGTCCCTGCGGCGATATAGGCGAACCTATCAATCCCGCGCGTGGTCCCTATTTGGCATTGCACCCGGTGGGGCTTGCCATGCCGGTCCTGTTGCCAGTCCCGCGGTGGTCTCTTACTCCACCGTTTCACCTTTTCCCTGCATGCAGGGTAGTCTGTTCTCTGTGGCGCTATCCCTGGGGTTACCCCCGCCGGGCGTTACCCGGCACCGTGCCTTTTGGTGTCCGGACTTTCCTCAGGTAAACCTGCGGTCATCCAGCCATCCGCGCACTGCCTCGTATTCATTTGCCTATGGAGCGTCAAGCGCGGTTGCGGTCAGAGCGCGGGATAGGTTTCCGCCAGATAGGACGCGAGCCGTAGGTCGGTTAGATCCGCAGGGCCATCGTAGCGCTGGCGATGGCGGAGGCGGAACGCAGGCAACAAAACGCCGAGCGGATGGTCCGCGTAGCCGACGTTTCGCAGCGCATTGAGCAGATCGCCCTCCAGATCGTCGGTCGCGACTTCGGTTTCAGCGGCGCGGATGGCCAGCCCCTGCCGCGCCAGACGGTTCCAGTCGAACCGCGCGCCGGGGTCGATCTTGCGGTGCGGTGCGAGGTCAGAGTGCCCGATGACGCGCTCGGGGCGGACGTCCCAGCGATCAACGATCCCGCGCAAGAGGTCTTCAAGCGCATCCATCTGCTTGGCCGCAAACGGCGCGGTTCCGATGTTCGATAGCTCGATCCCGATGGATCTGGAGTTCACGTCGGTGACGCTGCCCCACTGCCCTGCTCCCGCGTGCCACGCGCGCTGATCCTCGGGCACCAGTTGGATAACCTCGCCACCTTCGGAAATCAGGTAGTGCGCCGAGACCTCTAGCTCGGGATTGCAAAGCGTCCGCTCGGCCGCAGCGCAATCCGCCATCGCGGTGTAGTGGATCACAACGAGATCGGGCCGCGCGTTTTCACGTCGCGGCCCGAAATTCGGTGAAGTCACCTGTCGCAGGATCAGTTACCTGCCGAACGTGCGGCAACGATGAACGGCGCTGGATCCCAACCGCAGGCGAAGCCGTCGCCGTCAGGGTCGATACCAAGGCGGTCGCTCTCGGGGCCGCCACGGGACAGGAAATCGCGCTGCGCTTCATCTGGGTTGTTGTACTTGGCGCAGTTGCGGCGGTAGCGCGACTGGCCGGACAGCATGAAGCGGCTGTACCACTCCTGCCCTTTGACGTTCGGCGCGCTCAGTGCGTAGGCCACAATGTTTGGGCCGGTTTCCTGTCGGCCCGGCAATGCGGTCGGCTGGACCACGGTGTACTGCGCGGCCTGCTCTGCGCGGCGCGCGGCGTCAGACGCGATGGTTTCGCGCTCGGACACGGCTTCGAACGACTGCTCGTCCGAAATGCCCGAGTGGCTGGCCACAACGGTCGGTGCTGCGTTGGTCGGAGAGGCTTCGATACCCGACGCGCGGCCATAGGAGGTCTGCTGCGTCGCGTTGCCCGAAGGCGTCCAGTTGGTCGGCGTCGTAATGCCTGCCGCCTGCAACTCTTCGCTGCTGATGTTGCCACCGCCCGAGAGCGAGGTCGCCTGCACCGACGGTCCGCTCAGCGCTTGCTGGCGTTCCGCTTCGGTCATCTGCACCGAAGAATAGTTGGTGAACCCCGGACCGGAATTGCTCACCGGCGGGTTAGCACTACAAGCGGACAGCGCAGCAAGCGCTGTCCCGATAATCCAAAACTTCTGCACGTCGAAGCTGCCTCTGATGTCGTTAAAACGACGTTACCACCACTTTTCGGGCTTCGCCACAAAGCCGGTCTTTTGCTCCAGCGTGTAGGCGATATTCAGCAGGTCGGCCTCTTCCCAAGCGCGGCCGATCAGCTGGAGACCGAGCGGCAGACCATTCGACGCGAGGCCCGCAGGCACCGAAACACCCGGAAGACCGGCGAGGTTCAGCGTCACGGTGAACACGTCGTTCAGGTACATCTGCACCGGATCGTGGTCCGACACTTCGCCGATGCCAAACGCGGGCGACGGCGTTGCCGGAGCGAGGATCGCATCGACGCCTTCCGCAAACGCGTTTTCGAAGTCGCGCTTGATGAGCGTGCGGACCTTGCGGGCGCGGTTGTAGTAAGCGTCGTAGAAGCCAGCCGAAAGCACGTAGGTGCCGACCATGATGCGGCGCTGCACTTCGGGACCGAAGCCTGCGGCGCGGGTCTTTTCGTACATTTCGGTGATGCCGTCGCCAGCACCCAGCTTGGCACGCTCGCCGAAGCGAACGCCGTCATAGCGGGCGAGGTTCGAAGACGCTTCGGCAGACGCGATGACGTAGTAGGTCGGCAGCGCGTACTTGGTGTGCGGCAGGCTGATATCGACAACCTTGGCACCTGCATCGCGCAGCATTTCCGCGCCCTGATCCCATAGCTTGGCCACATCGGCGTTCAGACCGTCGAGGCGGTATTCGCGCGGAATACCGATGGTCTTGCCCTTGATGTCGCCGGTCAGTGCCGCTTCGAAATCCGGAACGGCGAGGTCGGCGCTAGTCGAATCCTTCATGTCGTGACCGGCCATCGCCGACAGCATGATGGCGCTATCGCGCACCGTTTTGGTCATCGGACCAGCCTGATCGAGCGAGGACGCGTAGGCGATGATGCCCCAACGCGACACGCGGCCATAGGTCGGCTTGATACCGACGGTACCGGTCAGCGCGGCAGGCTGGCGGATCGAGCCGCCGGTGTCCGTGCCGGTCGCGCCGATGCAGAGGTCGGCAGCAACAGCGGACGCCGAACCACCCGACGAACCGCCGGGGATCAGGTTGCGGTCATCGACCTTCCACGGGTTCACGGACGGGCCGTAAACCGAGCTCTCGTTCGACGAACCCATCGCGAATTCGTCCATGTTCAGCTTGCCGAGCATAACCGCACCGCTCGCGAAGAGCTTGGTGGTCACGGTCGACTCGTACTCCGGCTTGAAGCCGTTGAGGATGCCCGAAGCAGCCTGCGAGTCGACGCCCTTGGTGCAGAACAGATCCTTGATGCCGAGCGGGATACCGTTCAGCGCAGCGCCGTCCGCATAACCGCGGGCGTCAGCGGCCTTGGCCATATCGAGCGCGATTTCCGGTGTCTTGTGCACGAAGGCGTTCAGGACGCCCTGCGCTTCGATTTCGGACAGACATGCCTCGGTGATCGCAACCGAAGTGGTCTCGCCCTTTTTCAGCGCGTCGCGGGCTTCGGCGATCGTGAGCTTGTTCAGATCGGTCATTATTCCACCACCTTCGGCACGGCAAAGAAACCCTCGCGCGCGTCGGGCGCGTTCTTCAGGACTGCTTCCTGCTGGTCGCCATCGGTCACGACGTCTTCGCGGCGCTTGAGGCGCTGCGGCGTCACCGAAGTCATCGGCTCCACACCATCAACGTCGACTTCTTCGAGTTGCTCGATGAAGCCGAGAATAGCGTTAAATTCCTGCGCCAGCTCAGGCAGCGCGTCGTCTTCCACCTTGATACGGGCCAGCTTGGCCACGCGGCGGGCGGTTTCCGTGTCGATCGACATGGGCCTCTCCGTATTATGGGTCGAATGGCGTTTACCGCTCTGACGCGCACCTCGCAAGGCCAGCGCTGAAAATCAGACGCCTAGAACCACATATCTGCCGATTCCGTAGAGATAGAAGCCAGTGAAGAGGATATTGACCCACTTGAGCTGCGGTTCCGTTCGCAGCCATGCCAGATACCACCAGATCACGCAGAACGGCAGCGATAGAAACATGTTCAGCGGATACCAGTCCTGAACGATGGCGACGGTAGAGAGGATGCCCAACCCCAGCGCGAGGTTCTTCAGCGTTTCTTCAAAGGCATTACGACGGAGTACGGCCATATGCGTCCCTTGGAATAAGAGTCACACACCCTTTCGGTGGTTACTTGCGGTTATGTCAGGAGTCGGCAGCCGCAAATCGGCCTACCATTACATTCCCTTGCGAGAACTTGGACGTGATTGCAACCCTGAGGTTAGAAACCCGACCAATAATTGCCGAATGTTCTCGTTGCGTTACCATTGGGGCAAACAAATGGAGCTTTCGATGAAACTCACCTGGCTTGGACACTCCAGCTTCCGACTCGAAATCGCAGACCAGATCCTGCTGATCGACCCTTGGCTCTCGGGCAACCCCGCCTTCCCCGAAGACCGCCGCGACGATGCGATCAATGGCGCGACGGCCATCCTGCTGTCCCACGGACACGGCGACCACGCGAGCAATTGCGTCGGCATCTCCAAAGAACTCGATATCCCGATCCTGTGCATGCACGAACTCTCGGACATCCTGACCGAGGACGGCGCAAAAACGAACGGCTTCGGCAAAGGCGGCACGATCACGCTCGGCGACGTGCGCGTGACGATGGTGAATGCAGTCCATTCGTCGAGCATCGACTACAAAGGCGGAATGCCTGTCTACGCCGGCGGCGAGGCAGGCTTCGTCGTCCGCGCCGAAGGGCGCTCGATCTACTTCACCGGCGATACCGACGTCATGATGGACATGGAACTGATCGCCGACCGCTACAAACCCGATATCGGCATTCTGTGCTGCGGCGGTCACTTCACGATGGACATGGAAGGCGCGGCCTATGCGGCGAAACGGTTCTTCGATTTCAAAACCGTGATCCCCTGCCACTACCGCACCTTCCCGCTGCTGGCTCAGGAGCCGACCGAACTGATCGAAGCACTTCCGAACGTCGATGTCCTCTCGCCCGACGTGATGGAAACCATCACGCTCTAACGGCGGCTGGCAAAGAATTCCCGCAGCATCCGTTCCGCCTCGGGTGCTGCGATCCCGTCATAAACCTCGGGAACGTGGTGGCACTGCGAGTGGGAAAAAACACGCGGACCTTGCGCCACGCCGCCCGACTTCGGATCGGATGCCCCGTAATACAGCCGCCCGATCCGTGCAAATGATATGACCGCGGCGCACATCGGACACGGCTCAAGCGTCACGTAAAGATCATAGCCAGTAAGCCGCTCGGAACCCGCGGCAGCGCAGGCCGCCCTGATGGCCAACGTCTCCGCATGGGCCGTCGGGTCCGACAACTCGCGCGTCCGGTTCCCCGCACGCGCAACGACGCTGCCGTCAGGCGCTACGACAACGGCGCCCACGGGCACCTCGCCGCGCGCTCCGGCAAGCCGCGCTTCTTCTAGCGCATCCGACATATAACTGCGAAAGACCATAAGCCCTTGTGCGATAGCATTTACGCTCGCGCAAGCGGCTCTTCATTCTGACCCAAATACCTCGGGGTGAATGGCCGCAGGCCAGAGGGGCAGCGCCCCTCCAGCCAAGGTTTCAACGAATAGCCGCCGCGCGGGCAACAGCTTGCAACTGCTCGAACGTGCGGAAACGGCTCTCGTGCACTTCGCGCGCCTCTGCCTCGGCGGCATAGCGATTGGCGAAATGCGACATCGCGGTCATCGCCGAGGGAATGTCCGCATGAATGCCTGCCGCCACAGCGCCGAGGATAGCCGAACCGAGGAGAACAGGTTCGTCCACAGCAGGCACCGCAATTTCCTTACCCGTTGCATCGGCGAGGAGTTGGCGGATCATCTCGCTCCGACCTGCGCCGCCACTGATGACGATGCTGTCGATGCTTGCACCAGCGCGATCCTGCGCTTCGACGATCTGGCGAAGGCCGTAACCGATACCGCAAAGACCCGCGATATAGAGGGAAACGAGGCTATCCACGTCCCGCTCCATTCCGAGGCCTGCGATCACCGCACGGGTATGCGGATCGGCATAGGGCGCACGGTTACCGAGGAACTCGGGCACCACATGCAGACCGCTTGCGAGGTCGGCGGCATGACCACCCGATTTAAGCGATGCGGCCGCGCGGTCCGCCAACCACTCGGGCAAGGACTTGCCGTCAGCAGCCGCCAGTTCCCGCGCTTCGGCGGTCGCGGGATGATGCTCCAGCAGATGATCAATGGCAGCGCCCGCAGCGGACTGGCCACCTTCGTTCAGCCACAGACCCGGCACCATCGCCGAATAGTACGGCCCCCAGACACCCGGCACGAAGACAGGCTCTGCGGTCGAGGTCATGGTGCAGGACGAGGTGCCGAACACATAGGCGAGGTTCGCCTCTGCCCCGCCACCACCGGCCGCGCCAACGGTGCCGATCCCGCCCGCATGGGCGTCGATCAGTCCTGCGCCAACGGGCGTACCAACGACTAACCCCAGCTCTTCGGCAGCGCGCGCATCAAGCCCCTGCCCCAGTGCCTGACCGGCAGGCACAACGGTGTCGCCGATACGCTTGAACCCGTCCTCGGTCAGTTCTTCCAAACCGACAGAGTTGAAGTAGCTCGCATCCCACGCATCCTCGTGCGCCATGTAGGTCCACTTGCACGTCACCGTGCAGACAGACCGCGACACGTCCCCCGTGGCCCGCCATGTCAGGAAGTCCGTGAGGTCCATGAACTGCCAGGCGGTGGCGAAGATCTCGGGACGATTTTCCTTGAGCCACAGCAGTTTGGGCGTTTCCATCTCGGGCGAGATGCGTCCCCCGACGTAGTCGAGAACGCGGTGTCCCTTGGCGTTGATCCGTTCGGCCTGTTCGAGCGCGCGGTGGTCCATCCAGACGATGATGTTGCGCTCGGGTTTGGCCGGATCACCGACGGGCATGGACTGACCGTTCTCGCCCAGCACCACCAGCGAACAGGTAGCGTCGAAACCGATGCCCTTGATGTCCGCCGGATCGACCTTGGCGGCTGCGACTGCGCCGCGCACCGATTTGACGACGGCCTGCCAGATTTCGTCGCTCGACTGTTCGACGATCGAACCCGGATCGCGGTAGAGCGTGATCGCGCACTTGTCGGTGCCGACCATTTCCCCCGCGAGCGTAAAGATACCGGCCCGTGCGCTACCGGTGCCGACATCGACACCGACGACGTAGCCGCCCTCTCCTCCAGTCATGGTTTTCTCCTTCGCGGGCCTTAGAGGTCGACGCTGTTGGGCAGGATCACGAGGTCACGGATCACCACATTGCGCGGACGGCTGAGCATGAACAGAACGGCTTCGGCCACTTCGACAGGCTGCATCAGCGAGCCGTTGGCCAGAGCTTCGTCCATTTTCGCTTTGGGCCAGTCATCCAGCAGTGCTGTGACGACTGGCCCTGGGAGGACGGCACCCATACGGATGCCGTGTTCGGAAACCTGACGGCGCGTCGCGTGCATGAACGCCTGAACCGCGAATTTCGATGCGGTGTAGATCGGCTCCCACACGACGGGGACGACGCCCGCCACCGACGACGTGAAAATCACGTCGCCAGTTTTGCGTTCGATCATCTTGGGCAGAACCGCATTCACACAGCGGAAGGCCGCGTTGATGTTGAGGTTCAGCATACGGTCCCAAGCGTCGGGATCGCCCTCGGCCGCCGCCCCGCCGATGTATGCACCGGCGTTGGCGTGGAAGATATCGAGCGGGCCGACCAGTTCTTCGATCTTCGGCATCATGCCGGACACCGCAGCACCGTCGAACAGATCGAGGACCATCGGCTTGGCATTCTCGCCGAGCTCGCCGCAGAGCTTTTCGAGCTTTTCGGCATCGCGGTCGATCAGAACGACCTTGGCACCTTCTTCGAGCAGCTTCTTGGCACAGGCCAGACCGATGCCAGAGGCGGCTCCGGTAATGGCGGCGGTTTTATCTTTCATGAGCATGATTGGTCCTTTCGATCACGCACGACCGTGGCTGGCGCGAGAGCGACGAGCAAGAGAGTCAACGATCACGGCGATGGCCAGAACGGCACCTGTGATCATGTAGCGCAGCGAAGAGCTGAGGTTCAGAAGGGTCAGACCGTTCGAAATTGCCTGGATCACGATCACACCGAGTAGCGCGGACCAAGCCGAACCGCGACCACCGAAGAGCGAGGTGCCACCGATCACAGCCGCAGCAATCGCGTTGAGGTTCACGTCACCCGTACCGGCCTGCTGGCTGGCGGAGGCAAGACGCGAGGCCGCAAACACACCGCCGAGCGAGGCGAAGGCCGAACAGATCATGAAGGCCGACATACGGATGCCGCGAACGTTGATACCCGAGCGGCGGGCAGCTTCGGCGTTACCACCGACGGCGAACATCGAGCGGCCCCATTTGGTACGGCGCAGTGCGTATTCGAGAGCGATCACGAAGACGGTAAAGACAGCGAACATCCACGGCACACCGCGGCCAAGTTCGAGGTAGTAGACGCAGAAGACCAGCGCGACGGTGATGATGATCGCCTTCGCAAAGACCACCGACATACCCGGGCTCGACAGGTTGGCAGCGCGGCGACGGTTGTTGGTGTTCATGCCGGTGTAGACGATGACCGCACCCGGCAGCAGCGCGCAGATGTAGCTCAGCCAAGCGGGCATGATCATGATCTGGCCGAACTTCACGAGGGTCGAGGTGTACGGCAGGTTGATCGAACCCGTCGAACCCAAGAGGTAAAGCTGGAGGCCGAGCAGCGCGAGCAGACCGGCGAGGGTCGCAACGAACGAGGGCATCTCGAACTTGTTGCGCAGGAAGCCATAGAGCAGACCGACTGCGGCACCGGCGAGCACTGCAAGCACAACAGCGAACGGCCACGGAAGACCTGCATTCACCCAAAGCACGCCGATCAGCGCAGAGGCCAGACCGCTCATCGAACCGATGGACAGGTCAATCTCGCCCAGCAGCAGAACGCAGACAACACCCAGCGAAATCAGACCGATAGCGGCCGCATCGAACAGCAGGTTCACAAGGTTATTGGGTGCCAAGAATACGGGGTTCAGGGAGCTGAACACGACCGAAATCAGCAGAAGGCCGATGAAGACCGGCAGCATACCGAGGTCGCCGGATTTCACGCGGTCAAGGAATGCACGCACGGCACCGCCGATGCCTTGGTCGTGGCGGACGCGGCTGTCTTCGCGGTCGAGTTGATCGGAAATATTGGTCATACCGCTTCCTCCTGTTTGCGGGCCATACGGCGTGACACGGAATTTTCGGACGCGCCGGTGATCGCGGCGACCAGTTCCTGATGGGAGGTCTCGTTGGTGAAGACACCGTTGTTCTGTCCCAGACGCAGCACGACGATACGGTCGGCCACCGCACGAACATCCTCCATGTTGTGCGAAATCAGGATGACGCCGTGACCACGGTCACGGACGCGCTCGATGAGGTTGAGAACCTCGGCGGTCTGGGCAACACCCAGCGCAGCGGTCGGCTCGTCGAGCATGATGATTTTGGGGTCGAGCAGCAGAGAACGCGCAATCGCGACCGTCTGGCGCTGACCGCCCGAGAGCGAAGCGATGGGTTCGCGGACCGACGGGATACGGGCGGCCAGCTCGCGCAGAAGCGTCCATGCACGGACCTCCATTTGCACTTCGTCCAGCTGCCACGGGTTGATTTCATGACCGAGGAAGAGGTTCGACACAACGTCGAGGTTTTCGCAGAGCGCGAGATCCTGGAATACGGTCGCGATGCCAAGCTCCAGCGCCGTACCCGGACTGTCGAGCGACACGGGCTTGCCGCACCATTCGATCGTGCCTTCGGTCGGCTGGTGAACACCCGCCAGAACCTTGATCAGCGTGGATTTGCCCGCGCCGTTGTCACCGACCAGAGCAACAACCTCTCCGGCGTGTACGTCCAGTTCGATGTCCTTGAGCGCAGTCACCGCTCCGAACTGTTTCGAAACTCCACGAAGCTTGAGAATAAGCTCGCCTTTATCAGCCGTCATTGGCTCCCCTCCCCTTAAAAATGGCATTGGGGGCGACTGAACGCCGCCCCCGCCGTTGGATTACTCGATACCCAGTTCGGCGCAGGCGTCAGCGTATTCGCCGGTGCAGACTTCTTCAGCAGTCTGGATGCCCTTGTCGAAGATTTCGGCCTTGATGTTTTCCTGAGTGACAACGGCCGGAACGAACAGCTGCGAAGGCGTGTCGTACAGGGTCGAGGTCGCTTCAGGGGTCTCACCGTTGATCAGCTGCATGGCAACGTGTGCGGCAGCTTCGGCAACGATTTCCGACGGCTTCGAGATGGTGTTGTACTGGTCGCCAGCGATGATCAGCTGAAGAGCAGCGATGGTTGCGTCGTTACCGGTGACCGGCGGAAGCGGGTCAACACCGGCAGCTTTCAGAGCAGCGATCGCGCCGCCACCGGTGCCGTCGTTTGCAGCAACGATGCCTTTGATGTCAGCACCGAAACGGGTGATCTGACCAGCAGCCCATTCCTGTGCCTTCGGCGGAGCCCAATCCGGAGTGTCGAACTCGGACAGGGTCACGTAGATCGAGTTGTCCAGAGCCGAGTCGATACCGTCGCGGATCAGGCCGGCAGCTGCGTCGGTCGGCGAGCCGTTGATCTGGAGAACGCCGGCGCCTTCTTCGACACCCATGTCTTCGAGGTGGTCAACGAGCGACTGGGCGATAGCACGGCCGATGCCTTCGTTGTCGAACGAGACGTAGAAGTCAGCCGGAACGTCCGGGATCGGGCGGTCATAGGCCACGACTTTGACGTCCTGCGAGTGTGCGATCTGAACCAAAGCCGCAGCAGCCGACGAGTCGACGGGGTCGAGGACGATGACGCTCGCGCCCTGCGCGATGACCGAGTTGAACTGCTGCTGCTGGAGAGCAACGTCGCCGTTAGCGTTCTGGTAGATCACGGTGCAGTCGGCGCACAGCTCGTCCATAGCGGCCTGAAAGCCGGGATAGTCGTGCTGCTCATAGCGGGTCGATGCCTGGTCGGGCATCAGGAACGCAACGGTCTCAGCCGCGGCGGCGGTGGTGAAAAGTGCAGCGACGACGGTCGAAGCTGCGGCCAGCGATGTCTTACGGAATTTCATTCCAATCTCCTCCGGTTTTTTGATGCCCGTTTTTGCGGCCAAACGAAGGGGGACCGGCGCCACAACTGTGGGCCGCGCAACAGGAAAGCCGCGCACACGACTTCCGGTATCAGCGATGTCCTCCCTCGCCCCTCCTCGGGCTGCTACACCGATTGTGCATTTGCTCCAACATTTGCTCAACCGATGGAGCATGATTGCCACCGCTTGCGCATCCTGTCAACATGGGGTTGTAAAAACTTACATTGGACAGGGCGTGTAAGGCGTTGAACGAGACGAATTCTTCAAAGAGGCCAACGATCTACGATCTTGCGAAAATCGCCGAAACTTCGCCCACGGCGGTCAGTTCGGTGATCAACGGATCGTGGAAGAAGCGTCGAATCAGCGAGAAACTTGCGCAACGAATCCTCAAGGTGGCCGAGGAACAGGGCTACGCGGTGAACATGCAGGCGAGCGCCCTGCGCAAGGACCGCTCGAACATCGTCGGGATGATCATGCCCAAGTACGACAACCGCTTTTTCGGAGCGATTGCCGAACAGTTCGAAGCCCTCGCCCGCGCCAACAACATGTTTCCCGTCATCACCTGCACGCAGCGTGACCCCGACCTCGAAGTCGAGGCCGCGCGCGAGCTGCTGTCCTATCAAGTGGATTGCCTGATCTCGACCGGTGCGACCGACCCCGACCGTATTACCGCGCTATGTGCGGCCAACGGAGTGCAGTCGCTGAACCTAGACCTGCCCGGCCACGATGCGCCCTCGGTTATTTCGGACAACGGCAACGCCGCCCATGCGCTTACGAACCTCATTCTGGATCGCTGCAAGGCCGAACTGAGTTGGGAAGGCCCGCTGCGTTTCGTCGGTGGTCGCCTTTCGGATAACAACACCGCCGCGCGTCTCGACGGGTTTTTCCGCGCTCACAACGAACGCGGCATCGAAGTCCCCGACAATCACGTCATGGCCGCAGGCTATTCGGCCAACAGCGCCGCCGGACGGCTCGCCGATCTGCACCCCGACGGGCCGATGGGGATTTTCGTGAACTCCACCATTTCGCTCGAAGGTGTGGTGCGGTGGCACAGTGGCCTTGGCGATGCGGCTGCCCAAGTTCGCTACGGCTGTTTCGACTGGGACCCCTTCGGCTCCTACCTTCCCGGCAATGTCGGGATGGTCGAACAGGACGTGCCGGCGATGCTGGAGGCTCTTTTCGGCCTCATCGGCAAAAAGCCCAAGCAGGCCGATCCGATCCGCATCCCCTGCCACCTTCGCCCGTTCTGACGCTTCCGTGCACTTGACCATTTGCGGGAAAGGCTCAAGAAAACCGGCATGACCACTCACGCCTTCACTCTCGCCGGTATCCATCTGACCGCCCTGCCATCGGGTGCGCTGTGGCTTGCGGAGACGCGGACCCTCGTCGTGTCGGACCTGCACCTGTGCAAAGCCGAACGGTTTGCACGCAAGGGCTGCGGGATGCTACCGCCCTACGAGACCCGCGATACGCTCGCGCGGCTCGACGATGATATCCAGCTTTACGATCCGGCGTGTGTCGTCTGCCTTGGTGACAGCTTCGATGACGTCGAAGCGATCGAGGCGATGCCCGACAACGAACGCCTTTGGCTCACGCGGATGCAGGCCGGTCGCGAGTGGATCTGGATCGCGGGCAACCATGATGCGGGGCCGGTCGAGCTTGGCGGTGACTACCTCGCTGAATACAAGGTCGGACCGCTGGTTTTCCGCCACATCGCCGAGGACGGCGCGGTGGCCGAGGTTTCGGGCCACTACCACCCGAAACACAGCATCTCCGGACAGTCACGCCCTGCGTTTGTCTATGACGAAAACCGCCTGATCATGCCCGCTTTCGGTACATACACAGGCGGCATGTTCGCCAACCGCGCGCCGCTTGTGCAGATGTTCAGCGCGGCCGCGATTGCCGTGCTTACTGGGCCGCGATGCCTTGCTGTGCCGTTGAAGGCTGCGCGTCGAAGGTAATCCCCGCCTCGCGCAGGCTTTCCTTGCCGCTCTTGGAGACAGGCACCTGCGAGCCATCGGTCAGCCAGACGTAATCGCGAGCATCCTCGCGGCCAGTGCGCTCGATCGCGGCGCGGGCGACCCAGTGCGAACGGTGGACCTGAATTCCGTCGACGCCCGTCATTTCCTTCACCGCATCGCCGAGGCGCATAAGAACGCGCTGCTGCTCCTCCCCCACGATGGTCACAACGACGTAGTGGTTGTCGCTATTGAGGCGAATGATCTTGCTGGCATCCTCGACACCCTCAAGACGCTCCAGCATCTGCACTTTCACCGGCGCTGCGAATTCCTGAGCCACATTCGCCGCGATGGTAACCACGGGCACAGGCTGCCAACGCTGGCGAAGAACAACGGTGCGGATCAGCGCAATTGCTACGCAAACCACAAAGATGTCGAGCCACAGGACCAGTAGATCTGGGCGCAAAGCCTCCGGTGCGCCCACAATTTTCAATCCGAAATAGATGGCGGGTGCGGCGATGAAGGTCATCAGGAACATCGACAGGATGTCGACCTTGTACCGCATCCAGTCTGGCACGACGCGGACAACGACCATGCGGATGCCCTGAACAACAAAGATCGCGCCGAAACAGATGCACGCCCAGAACAACAGCCGCAGCGCAACAGGCTGGATCCAAATAGTGTTGAACGGCGCGGTCCAGCCGACAATTACACTCATAATTGCTGCGATCCGCACGCGCGGAAGAAAAGATGGCAATGGCGCCTCGCGATAACTTGGCAAGGTATCCCCCGATGCTTTGCTCAAATGCACGAAAACTGCGATTCACTGGGTAAAGTCGGCAATATTGCACAAAAGACAGGTTACCAGGCGCACTTTGGAACGATGCAAATTTTTTACGCTAAATGTGATTCACTTTGCACACATGACATTGGGTCGCGGCAAGGGATACGTAGCGACAAAATGAAAAACGGGCCCGAAGGCCCGGTTTTGGCCAGAATGTCCTACCAGATCAGGCCGTAAGCCCTTCAGGCTCTGCCAGATTGTTTGCGCGGCAGCAGGCCGTCACGGTGTTCGCGAGCAGACAGGCGATGGTCATCGGACCGACACCGCCTGGAACAGGTGTAATCGCGCCAGCCACTTCGGCGCAGGAATCATACTCGCAGTCACCGACCAGCTTGGTCTTGCCGTCGCGCTCAATGCGGTTGATGCCCACGTCGATGACGGTCGCGCCGTCCTTGATCCACGCGCCGGTGACCATTTCGGGGCGGCCGACAGCGGCGACAACGATGTCCGCCTGCTTGACCACGTCCTGAATGTTCTTGGTGCGGCTATGCGCGATGGTGACGGTGCAGCTGTCGTTCAGCAGCAGTTGCGCCATGGGTTTGCCCACGATGTTCGAGCGGCCAATGACAACGGCGTTCATGCCCGAAAGCGAGCCGTGGTGGTCGCGGAGCATCATCAGGCAGCCGAGCGGCGTGCAGGGCACCATCGACTTCTGACCGGTGCCAAGCAGACCCACGTTCGAGGTGTGGAAGCCGTCCACGTCCTTCGCAGGCGAGATCGAGTTGATCACGAGGTCGGAGTTCAGATGCGACGGCAGCGGAAGCTGGACGAGGATGCCGTGAACAGCCGGATCGTTGTTCAACTGGTCGATCAGCGCGAGCAGCGCCTCTTCCGAGGTGTCGGCGTCGAGCTTGTGTTCGTAGGAGTTCATTCCGACTTCGACCGTCTGCTTGCCCTTCATGCGGACGTAGACCTGCGACGCGGGGTCTTCACCGACCAGAACAACCGCGAGACCGGGCGTGATGCCGTTCTCTTCCTTGAGGCGGGTCACATGGCCCGCAACCTTTTCGCGGACGTTTGCCGCAAACGCTTTGCCGTCGATTACTTTCGCGCTCATCGGGTCCTCTTCGTTCTGGTCAGTTGGTGGCAGCGGCAGGCGCACACTCTGCTGCTGCGGCGTTGAGTTGCCACACTCCTAGCTTCAACGAAATAAGGAACGAGCGCGATTTCCGACGTTTTCAGGCGTGGAATCGGCCAAGGCAGGTCCGTTATTTTCGTATAGGAAACTCGCGTTTTAGTCGGGCGACCACGCACGCTGCTGCGGAACATGGAGCCGCAGGAGGTCACCGATCTTCAACCCGCCTTCGCGTTCGACCCACGCAGTCACTCCGCGGCGGCCTTGGGCAGCCTGCCGGAATTTCTTGCCGTGACCGGGTTTGTCCTGCTCGATCGTCATGGAAACGATGTTGCACGGCTGGTTCACCATATCGACAATTAGCGTTGTGCCGTTCGGCGCCTGAAGGCGGCTCGACGGGGGGATATGGGTGAAATCGGGGATACCAGACACGACAACGGTCGCACCCAACCAGAGCGGATTGAGCTCTTCCAGATCCAGCTTCAGCGCGATGGCGGCCATCTCTTCGGCCGACAGGATCGACAGCTGGCGCACATTCGCGATCTCGGTGTTCTTGGGGTGCTGGAGCGTCACGCGACTGCACGACGGGCGTGTGCGGCCATAGTGGGCGTCTTTTTCAAAACCGTTGAGGTCCAGCGGCATCTCGGTCACCCCTTCAGAGGTGATGGTGCGGTCGGACATGACGGGCATGAAACCCAGCCAGGTGATTTTGCCGTAATAGTCGGTCGGAACGAGTGCGGGCATCAGTCTTTCGTCAATACAAAGAATACGCGCCGGAATGGCAGGCGGCACACGCCTTGGTAGCTGACGGGATATGCCTTGCCAAGTTCGGCTTCGTACTCGGAAATATAGCTGTCGGTCTCCTCATCGGTGAGCACGTCGAGGATAGGACGGAGGTAGGTCGCTTCGGTAAAACGTCGAACCGGATGGCTACCATCGTCAGCGGAGAGCGTCTGGATATACGTCGTCTCCCACGCCTCGACAGTGCCGAGCGGCTCCAAAAGGTCGAGGTAGTCCGCGGGGTCCAGAACGTGCGCAGCGGGATCGGGCCACGGATAGCGGTCGGGGAACATGCGCTTGGCGATCTTGCGGGCCAGCGCGTGGGACGGCACATCGTGTTGTCCCGGCATCTGTACGGCGAGCACTCCGCCCTGCGGCAGGAACGCAGCGATGCGCGGCATCATCTGCTTGTGGTCGGCAACCCAATTGAGTGCAGCGTTCGAAAAGATGACTGCGGGCGTGTCCGCAGGCTCCCAGTGTACGATGTCCGCGTGAATAAGGTCATCGTAGGAGCGCGTTTCGGACGCCTTGGCCAGCATCACAGGGCTGCTATCGACGCCCTTGATTGCCTTGTCGGCAAACCGCAGGGCGAGCGCCTCTGCCACCGCGCCATCTCCGCACCCAAGGTCGATCACGTCCCCATCGGGCAACTCGCCAATCTGCGCCAGCAGATCGAGAGCTGGCCTTAAACGAACGCCCCGAAACCTTGTGTAGGTTTCGGGGCGCCAGTCGTTTTTCATCGTCGGGGTCAAGCCGTCGGCTCCGGTTCGAGGCCGTTGTCATCGCTTGGCTTCTTGGCCTTGCGTGTCTTCGGCATCGCGTGGACCGAACCGCTGTCGTCCTTGTCCTGATCGTCGCCGTTTCCTTGCGGCGGCTCACCTTTCATGACGCGCTTGATCTCTTCACCGGTCAGGGTCTCGTACTCGAGCAGACCTTGAGCCAGACGCTCCCACTCATCCTTCTTTTCGGTCAGGATGCGGTAGGCTTCTTCATAGCCGTGCTGGATGAAGTCGCGGACCTCTTCCTCGATCAGCTCTTTGGTACGAGCCGAAACCGAGAAGCCGGCCGTGTTACCCGAGTAACCTTCGTGGGCTTCCGAGTAGTCGAGGTTGCCGACCTTGTCTGACATACCCCAACGCAGTACCATGGCGCGCGCCAGTTGCGATGCCTGCTGGATGTCGCCAGCCGGACCGTTGGACACTTCATCCTCACCGTATTTGATGATTTCGGCCGCCTTACCAGCCATCGTCATCGCCAGCTTCTGGTGACATTCCGATTTGTGCCAGTTCAGGCGATCCATTTCCGGCAGCGAGACAACCATACCCAGTGCACCACCGCGCGGAATGATGGTGGCTTTATAGACAGGGTCGCACTTCGGCAGGGTCAGACCGACAACGGCGTGGCCTGCTTCGTGGTATGCGGTCTTTTCTTTCTGGTCCTGCGTCAGAACCATCGAGCGACGCTCCGCACCCATCATGACCTTGTCTTTGGCGTTCTCGAAATCGACCATGGTGACAAAGCTGCGGCCAACGCGGGCAGCCATCAGGGCAGCTTCGTTCACGAGGTTCATCAGGTCAGCACCCGAGAAACCCGGCGTGCCGCGCGCGATGATGCGCAGGTCGACGTCTTTGCCCAGCGGGGTCTTGCGAGCGTGAACAGCAAGGATTTTCTCGCGGCCTTTGATGTCGGGGTTCGGAACGGTGACCTGACGGTCGAAACGGCCCGGACGCAGCAGTGCGGGGTCGAGCACGTCACGGCGGTTGGTCGCAGCAACGATGATAACGCCTTCATTCGCTTCGAAACCGTCCATCTCGACCAGAAGCTGGTTGAGGGTTTGTTCGCGTTCGTCATTACCGCCGCCATAACCTGCACCACGGTGACGACCCACTGCGTCGATTTCGTCGATGAAGACGATACACGGCGCGTTCTTTTTGGCCTGTTCGAACATATCGCGGACGCGGGACGCACCCACACCGACAAACATTTCGACGAAGTCCGAACCGGAAATGGTGAAGAACGGCACGCCAGCCTCGCCAGCGATTGCGCGGGCAAGCAGGGTCTTACCGGTACCCGGAGGGCCTACGAGCAGCGCACCTTTGGGGATCTTGCCGCCGAGGCGCGAGAACTTCTGCGGGTTGCGCAGGAATTCTACGATCTCTTCGAGCTCTTCCTTGGCTTCGTCGATACCGGCAACGTCGTCAAAGGTCACGCGGCCATGCTTTTCGGTCAGCATCTTGGCCTTCGATTTGCCAAAGCCCATCGCGCCGCCACGACCGCCGCCTTGCATACGGTTCATGAAGTAGATCCAGACACCGATCAGCAGCAGGAACGGCAGCAGGCTCACGAGAATCGCTTGGAAGATCGACTGCTCTTGCGGATCAGCCGAAACCGGAACGTCGTTCGCGATCAGGATATCGGTGACCGATGCGTCTTCGGGTTTGACCGTCGAATAGGTGCGGTCGTCGGTTCCGACATAGGTGACGCGCTCACCGTCCAGCTCGACGCTGGCCACTTGGTCATTCTCAACAGCCTCGATGAATTCCGAGTAGCTGCGCGAGGTCGACTGAAGCGACGACGGCGGCGAAGAGATGACGTTGAACAGTGACACGACCAACACAAAGAGGACGAGCCAGAAGACGATGTTTCTTGCGTTACCCAAGGGGGAACTCCTTTGACTTCGTGCCGCTTATACGCACGGCATGCTTCCGTCTTAAAATAGGGATCGTGCGGGGAGGTTCAATGGACCTTCTTCCCCACAGTGAAAGGCGTGACAATCTGCGCTTCCCAATCGTTCGAAAATCCTGCCAAAGGCGCGGAAACAAGCCGTTCTTGCCGCCAAACCGCAGGCGAAGCGATCAGAGTGTGCCTTGGTTGACGGGTTTCGCGCCAATCGGGGCAATCGCGCAGACCCTGTTCACCGAGCGGCGCAATCTCCAATCCGGCTTCGTGGGGACCATTCAGGCGCCACCTACGATCCCAGGTTTCGGTAGAAGCGATTCTTTTTCCGCTGATCGCGCTCAGTTCGCGCGTGACCCTGACGGCGCCGTATTTGATGGTGATCTGGCAACCGTTGACCGTGTGCCCGCGCCCATCGGCAATAGCTGCGGCAAGTTCATCAAGAGCGCTTTGGCGCGGCGTATGAGTGCCGCCACCGATCCACATCAGTATCGCGAGCCAGATACGCCGTTCGATGTCCGCAGGGATGGCGGGCTGGATGTGCTGCGGAATGACCACGTCGCCATCAACGATGGTGACAAGCCGCGCGGCCTCGATTGCCGCATAGTGGTCCAGCGCGTCTTTGCCCGACTGCATGGCGGCCACGGTTTTGGCCAGCGCGTCATGGGTCAGCCCAAGGTCCGCAAGGGTGGGCATCGCCTGACGGAAACGGACGCGCGCGTATTTAGGATTGTCGTTGGTCGGATCGTCGGCCCAAGCGATGTTTCGGTCGGTCAGATAGTGGCGTAGCTCCTGACGGGTGACACTAAGCAGCGGGCGGATGAACTTTGCCCCGCCCACATCGAACGCGTCGGACATCGCTGATAGACCGTCGACGCCCGCGCCTCGGGTCAGCTGCATGAGGAACGTTTCGGACTGGTCATCCTTGGTGTGTCCCAAGAGGACGGTGTCGATCCCCTGCCCTTTGGCCCAGTCGGCAATCAGCTGGTAGCGGGCGTGCCGCGCTGCCTCCATCAGGTTGCCTTCGGCTGCGGCGCCTTTCCAGTGAAGCACCGTATGCGGCACGCCATGCTCGGCGCAAAAGGCCGCGACCGCTTCCGCCTCCCCCGCAGCTTCGGCGCGCAGGCCGTGATCGACCGTCACTGCCTTCACGCGATCCGGCGCTAAGCGGATAGCCATGTCGAGCAATGCCATCGAGTCCCCGCCGCCGGAGACCGCAATAGCAAACGGGCCGTCTCCGGCCCGCTGTTCCAACTTATGTAAGATGTCGTCCAATTCGCGCTGAGGCGTTACTGGCACGACAGGTTCTGCATCGCGGCTTCGGCGTCCAAGACCGCCTCGCTACCGGGGAACTTCAGTCCGACCTGCTGGAGCGTGACGCAAGCGTCCTGCACCTGACCGATCGCGCCCAGCGACATGCCGAGTTTGAACATCGCGTCAGCAGCCATCACACCGTTCTGGTCGGTGGAATAGGCATCGAGGTAGGCACGCGCCGCATCGGTCAGACGACCGAGCGACTCGTAGCTTTCGCCGCGGAAGTAGTGGGCCTGCTGCGACAGGGTGCTGCCGGGATAGGTGTTCGTGAAGCTCTCGAACATCTGGGCTGCACCGTCGAAGTCACCCTCTTCCATCGCGGCCACCGCGTTGTCGAAATCGGACTGCTCGCTCATCGCCATTTCGGGCTGCGGCGAGATGTCGATCGGCTCCTGCGCGACGGGCTGGCTGCCCGCTCCGATGTTCCCGCCCAGCGACGGGGTGTCACCGAGGGTCGAGATGTCACAGCTTTCTTCCAGCTCACACAGGCGGAATTCGAGGTCGCCGATGCGGTTGGTGCCATCCTGCACGATGCGATTGATGCGGAACTCCAGCTCTTCGGTCTTGGACGTCAGAACCTGAAGCTGCGCCGAAATCGAGTCCAGACGCTCAAGCGGAGTGTTTCCGACGGTGCCCATGGTCAGTTCACCGGTCGTTGTCATCTCCGCTTTGAGCGACTGCACGTCGACGTAAAGGGTCGTGAGCTGCTGACGCACGTCAGCAAGTGATCCGTCCTGCGCCAAAGCGGCACACGGCAGAGCGACAGATAGCGCGAGCGCAACGATAGACTTGCGGATCATGGCTCTCTCCCCTTCGTTTTAGCTTAGCTCAGCGCCGCGATGTTGATCACGGTGACGGCGCGGCGGTTCTGCGTGTAGCAGCTTTCGTTCGCGCAGGTCGCAGCCGGACGCTCTTTGCCATACGAAACGGTGCGGATGCGCGATGCCGGAATGCCTTTGCTGACAAGGTATTCGTAGACGGCGTTCGCACGGCGTGCGCCCAGAGCAAGGTTGTACTCGCGGGTGCCCTGTTCGTCGGCGTGGCCTTCGATCACTGCGGTGTAGTCGAGGTTGGTCATCAGCCACTGGACCTGACCGTCGAGGGTCTGCATCGCAGCGGGCGTCAGGGTCGACTGGTCGACGTTGAACAGAACGCGGTCGCCGATGGTCTGCTGGAAGTAGGCAGGGCTCGACGGATCGGCAGCCATGCCGTTCGCACCAGCGCCGTAGGCGCCGTTCGCGTTCAGGTCGACGCTGTTGCTATTCGCGCCGAAACGGTTGGGGTTGGTACAAGCGGCGGTGCCAAGGACGAGGACGGCGAGAGCCGCTTTGGTCAGGGTGCTACGCATGGTGGGATTCCTGTAAATTCGAATGCTCGTTTTATTTCAAGGTAGCATGGGAGACGCCACTTGGGAATCTCCCATACCGAAGGGGGTTAATTGCGGAGCGGCCCCCACGACGGGTCCGATGCAAAGCCGTTGGTCGGGATCTGGCGCAGGTTCCGGCCCGACACGTCTACCGTGTAGAGCGACGGGCCACCGTCAGTGCCAAGGCGTTCGCGGAAGAACATGATCACGCGGCCGTTCGGCGCCCAGGTCGGACCTTCATCAAGGAAGCTGCCCGACGCAGACGATAGCAGACGTTCGTCGCTACCATCGGTGCGCATGCGGCCGATGTGGAAAGCGCCCGCGTTCTGCTTGGTGAAGGCAATCAGGTCACCGCGCGGCGACCAGACCGGCGTACCGTAGCGGCCTTCGCCGAAGGAAATACGCTGCGGCTCACCGCCGGTGATCGGCATGACGTAAAGCTGCTGCGAGCCCGAACGGTCGCTTTCGAACACGATGCGCGAGCCATCCGGCGACAGCGACGGTGCGGTTTCGATCGACGGGGCGTTGGTCAGGCGGGTGTGCTGGCCGCTGGCGATATCGGTGATCCAGATGTCGGTGTTACCGCCGGTTTCCAGCGAGTAAATCACCTTCGAGCCATCGCGCGAGAAACGCGGGGTGAACGCCATGTTGCCCGGTGCGGTCTGGATCTGGATCGGTGCAGGGTTAGCCACGTTGATCATGTTGATGCGCGGGCTGCCCGATACGTAGTCGGTGTACAGAACGCGGTCGCCGGTCGGCGAGAAACGCGGCGCGAGCACCAGCGAGCTGCCAGTGGTCAGCTGGGTGACGCTGCTCGGGTTGCCGTCGTAGTCCATGATCGAGATGACTTTGCGGCGCTTATCCTTCGGACCGCTCTCAGCGACATAGATGATGCGGCTGTCAAAGTAGCCGGCCTCACCCGTGATGCGGCTGTAGACCTGATCGGCAACCTTGTGCGCGAGGCGGCGCCAGCCGTTCGTCGATGCGACAAGCTGCTGACCTTCGCCAAGCTCGTTACCCGAGAACACGTCATAGAGGCGGAACTTGACGACAACCTGATCGCCTTGGACCGACACGGCGCCCGAAACCAGCGCCTGCGCATTCACAGCGCGCCAGTCAGAGAAGGACGGCGCAACGCCAAAGGTGTGCTGGCTGATGAAGGCGGTCGACGGGATCTGGCGGAACAGACCGGTGTTGACCAGATCCTCGGACATGACGCGCGTGATGTCGGCGGCCATCTGCTCCGATCCGCCGACTTCGGCGGTGAAGGTGGGGGCGGCGAACGGCAGCGGCTCGATCACACCATCGGTAATCGTCAGGCGCAGCGGCGTCTGGGCCATCACAGGGCCGGCCAGCACGATTGCGCAGAGCAGGGCCAACAGTCGTTTAAACATGGGCTTCCTCGTTTAAATGGACAAAACGAACGGATGTCGAACGGGAATTCGCTGACGCGCCTAGCATATCTGTAGGCTGCGTTTGCGTAGTTCTCGTGCAGCAAAACGCTGGCATCAGTTTGCCCCGTCCTTGGCTGCGTCGATCTTCATCCACTCCTCCGTCTGAAATTTCTTTTGCGCTGTAGATAGAACCGCATCCACGGACTGACAGCGCAAGACGTTATCTTTGCGAATAACGCTATCGTCAGAATGATGCGTATTCAGGCAAAGCACTTTCTCGTTCGGCACCGGTCGCGCGCGGCTTTGGGGAGCGGCGGTGACCGCCGCTGCCAGAACCACAACCACTGCGACCACGACCCCGCGCATCATCGGTACACCATCTGCGAGGGGTCAAAGGTGATCTCAACCTCTTTCCAGCTATCGTATTTTTCCGCCGGAAGGTTGTAACCGCTCGACTGGCAACGCAGCACAGCGCGGCGTGCAGCCTGAAACGCGGTGTTGGCTTGCGCGGAGGTGCCGCCCGACGAGTTCAGCATCTCGATCTCGCCGATGACCTGCCCTTCGCGTGACAGACTGAAACCGACTGTAACAACCACGTTCGCCCATTCGGCACCCGTGTCCACGTTCCAGCAGCTCTGGACCGACAGACGGAACGCTTCCTGCTCGCCGCCCGTGAGCGGCGGACCAGCGGGAGCCGTCGTTTCGGTCGGCGTACTGGCAGCGGCAAGCGCGGCGGCCAAGGCGGCAGCTTCGTCTTCGGTCTGCTGCGGCGTAGGTTCGGGTTCTTCTTCCGGCTCCGTCTCTGCGGTCTGGACCGGCTGAGGCGTCGGACGGTTCGGGCGCGACGGCGGACGCGGCGAGCTCTGGACTGCACCCGCAGGCGTTTCCGCTTCGGTCACGATCTCGGTCGTCGACTCCTCGGGCGCAGCGGCGCTCTGCTCTTCCTCTACCGGCTCGGGCAGAACGACCTCGGCATCCTCTGCGACTTCCTGCTGGGCATCAGGCGCAATCTCGGCCTCGGGCGGCGGAGGCGGCGTGGCCTCGCTCGCGACACGCTCAGCCGGACGCGGAACCGGACGGTCCGACGGCGGCAAATCAGGCGCAGCCGCAGGCGGCGCTGGCGGTGCGGGCAGAACAGGCACGTCCTCGGCAATCTGGGCGGGCGGCTCGGGGCGGCTCGGCGGCTCTGGCGGCGGAGTTTCCTCAACCGGCGCGGCAGGCACGTCGGGCTGCGACTGTTGTGGCGCTTCCTCGGCGGGTGTCGGCTCGGGCAGCGTGTCATCAACAATCGGCGGAGCCATCGGCGCAGGCTCTTCCGTGGTCGCCTGCGGAGTCGAAGCGGCGACGATCGCGTCATACTCCGCCCCTGACACGACAGACACTTCGGTGATGTCGAAATCCATCGGCTCGTTGTTCAGGCCCCAGCCGAATAGGAGCCAGAACAGCAAAGCCGAGTGCCCTGCTGCTGAAACGTAAGTACCGGCGCTGTAACGACGGAAGTCCACGGCTTACCCGTCCGTCCCCGCGGGGGATGCGACATCGGTCACAAGACCGATGTTGGAGAAACCACCAGCGTTCAGAAGGCCCATAACCTCGGCCACGTTATTCCAAGCGTTGCTGCCGTCCGCACGCAGATAGATGCGGTCCGAAGAACGCTCTGCGGCGATGGCTTGCAGTTTGGCAACCAGTTCACCCTCTTCCGTTTCGGTATTCTGGATCAGCAGCACACCTTCGGCGGTGATGGTGACGGTCAGCGGCTCTTCCTCATCGGTCGGCAGCGCGCTGGCTTGGGTTTTGGGTAGTTCGACAGGCACGCCCACCGTCATGAGCGGCGCAGCCACCATGAAGATGATGAGCAGAACCAGCATCACGTCCACGAACGGCGTGATGTTGATTTCGGCCATGGCCTTGCTGCCACCCGAAGTGCGGCGACGGCGACGGCGGCTTCCGCCTCCTCCGCCCTTGTTCATGACACCGGCACCCATGATCAGCTATCCAGCTGGCGACCGAGGATGGTCGAGAATTCGTCGGCAAACGCCTCGTAACCCGCGATGATATGATCGCTGTCGTTCGAGAGTTTGTTGTAGAAGATAACCGCAGGGATCGCAGCCAGAAGGCCCAGACCGGTCGCGAGCAGCGCTTCGGAAATACCTGGCGCAACGACGGCGAGGTTGGTGTTCTGCGCTTCGGCAATCTCGATGAAGGAGTTCATGATACCCCAGACGGTACCGAAAAGACCAACGAACGGCGCGGTCGAACCGACGGTCGCCAGAACCGGCAGACCTTTCTGAAGGTTCGCGGCCTCTTTCGCGATCGCAACGTCCATGGAACGGTCGATACGGGCCTGCGCGTTGGCGATAAAACGTCCGTCATCACGGATGCTGCGCTGCCATTCGAGCATACCTGCCACGAAGATGCGCTGTGCAGGACCTTCGGGATTGTTGCCGATCTGGTCGTAGAGTTCGTTGAGGGGTTCACCCGACCAGAACGCACGATCGAACTCGGCGGCTTCTGCGCGGGCTTTGCGGTATTGGCGGATCTTGTCGACGATGACGGCCCAGCACCAAATGGATGCCATGACCAAAAGGATCATCACGAGTTTTACAAGAAGAGTCGCGCGGGCAAAGAGTGCCCACATCGTATAATCGGTTGCTGCTTCCATCTGCCTGCTCGTTTCGGGCGGCTCACTTTGGCCGCATTTTTACCAACAAATACAGGAATTGCAGAACCAAGGCTAGATATCCTGCATCACGGTTCCGCGTGAGCAAAAAGCGGCCAATCAGGGTGATGTTGCGGAGGGCACGAAAGGCACTTCGACACGCCGTTTATTCAATCAGTGCAAAGGCTTGCGCAGAATTGCGGGCAGTCGGACCGGTGCCCCGTTTGCGTTGATTGCGACAAGCGTCACCACCGCAGTAAACAGGATCACACCATCCCGTGTTACAGATTGCTTCAGCGTCATGCTCGCGCCGCCGATGTTTTCAACCTCGGTCAGCACAGTGAGTTCGTCGTCGAATTTGGCGGGCTGAAGGTAGTCGGCTTCAACGCGGCGGACGGCGAAAACCACGCCCTCGGTCTCTTTCAGCGCACGCTGGTCAACACCGCGCGCACGTACCCATTCGGAGCGGGCCCGCTCGATGAACCGCAGGTAGTTCGCATAATAGACGATACCGGCTAGGTCGGTGTCTTCGTAGTAAACGCGGCAGTTGAACGAGTGGATCATCGGGCCTCCAGAATTGCCGGCACGTTAGGGTGCCCTCCGCGCTGCGTCCAGCACTCAGGCCAGCGTGCGGGCGTATAGCCGCAGGGCGTGACTGCTGTCCTGCGCGCTCACCGGCATTACCTGATCGTAGGCGGCCTGAATGACCGCGCCGATTTCGGGACGGAGGACGGCGTTGCCGTTGGCCAATGCCAGCGGGGAGCGATCCACAAATGCCTGATCCGACCACGTCAGCATCAACTGGGCCGCCTGCGCGAGAGCGATCGTTTCAGCGGGCTGTTTGGTCAGTTCCGCGTCCATGCGCACGAACACGATGCATAGCTTGATCGCGCCCTGCTCGTCGAAACGGAAAGTCCGGTACTGGTTGGCACCCGCAGCATCGAGGCGCTGCACGAGGTTCGGCAGCCCGTCGATCAGTTGGCCAAGGTTCGGCACGCCCTCAAGCTCGCTCCACTCGCGGCAGAAGAATACCATGAGGTTGGCACCGAGCTCCGTATCGGTCTCGTCCATATTGTGGCCGGCCAACGCAACGATAGCTTCGATCGCGCCTTTCACGGTCTGGAGCGTTTCATCCTCGACCCCGAAAACGACAGGCACAATCGGCCTGCCCCAGCGGGCGCAGAGGTAGGAGCCGTCTTTGCGGGTGAACAGTGCGGTAATATCTTCTGGCGTCATGGGATCGCAATTAACCCGAGGTTGGTTTCAGTTCAATGGCGCGGCGGGGGCGCTGCCCCCTCTTGGCTTCGCCAATTCACCCCCGGGATATTTGAGGCACAAAGGCAGGTCAGCCGAAGAGATCACTTTCCGATTTCGGCGCTTCGAGGCCGAGGTGCCGCCAGCTGGCGCGAGTAAGCATACGTCCGCGGGGGGTTCGCTGGATGAGGCCCTGCTGGAGGAGGTAGGGTTCGATGACTTCTTCGAGCGCGTCGCGGCTTTCGCTGAGCGCGGCGGAGAGGGTTTCGATCCCGACGGGGCCGCCGCCATAACTTTCGGCGATGAGCCTGAGGTAGCGGCGATCGGCACCATCGAGGCCGAGGTGATCGACGTCGAGACGTGTCAGGGCGCGGTCGGCGAGCGCTTGGGTCACGCGGCCGTCGCCTTCGACGATGGCGAAGTCCACGACGCGGCGCAGCAGGCGGCCTGCGATACGGGGCGTGCCGCGTGCGCGGGTCGCGATCTCGCGGGCACCGTCGTCGTCGGCAGGAGCGCCCATGAGGCGGGCACCACGCTGCACGATCTGGTGCAGCTCGTCGACGTTATAGAACTGTAGGCGGGTCGGGATGCCGAAACGGTCACGCAGGGGCGTGGTCAGCAGGCCGAGGCGGGTTGTCGCGCCGACCAGCGTGAAGGGCTGGAGTTCGATGCGAACGGTTCGCGCGGCGGGGCCCTCACCTATCACGAGGTCGAGTTCGTAGTCTTCCATCGCGGGATAGAGCACTTCTTCGACCGCAGGGTTCATGCGGTGGATTTCGTCGATGAAGAGGACATCGCGCGCTTCGAGGTTCGTCAGGATCGCCGCGAGGTCGCCCGCTTTGGCCAGCACGGGGCCGGATGTCATGCGGAAATTGACGCCGAGTTCACGGGCCATGATCTGTGCGAGGGTCGTTTTCCCCAGACCGGGAGGACCGTGGAACAGGGTGTGGTCCATCGCCTCGCCGCGGCGTTTGGCGGATTCGATGAAAACGCGGAGGTTAGCGCGGGCTTCGGCCTGACCGATGAACTCTTCGAGACCCTGCGGACGCAAAGCGCGGTCGCGGTCCTCGGGCTTGCGCTCGGGATTGAGGTCTTCCTGCCGTTCCATCCGTTAGCCTTTCGGTGCGAGCAGCTTGAGCGCTGTCTTGATCAGGGCACCGGTATCAAGGTCCGGATCATCGGCCAAGGCCTGAGCGACGGCGCCCGCAGCTTCGGACGGTTGATAGCCGAGGTTGGCCAGAGCCGAGAGGGCTTCGGGCTGGGCGGCGGACTGTTTGGGCGGAGCGGCACGTTTGCGCGGCTTGGCGGGCGTGTCTGGCTCGATCACATTGTCATTCACGGTCGCCTCTGCGCCGGTCATGGCCATGACGGTGGGCGCTTTGTTCTTCAGCTCCATCGTCACGCGCTGCGCGGTTTTGGGGCCGACGCCTTTGGCTTTGGCAATCGCGGACCAGTCGCCGAGCGCAATGGCGCGGCTGACGCCTTCGGGACCGAGGGTGCCGAGGATCGCGAGCGATGCCTTCGGGCCGATGCCCTGCACACCCGTCAGCAGGCGATGCCATTCTTTTTCCACGAGGGTCGTGAAGCCGAAGAGTTGCAGCAGATCCTCGCGCACGAGCATATCTGTATAGAGAGCCGTTGCCTCTCCGATCGGCGGAAGAGCCGCCATGACGCGGTCGGAGCAGTAAACGACATAGCCCACGCCGCGCACGTCGATGAGAACGTGGTCGAGGCCTTTGTAGTCAACGATGCCAGAGATTTTCCCGATCATGCGCCTGCCTTCATGACTGCGCGCGACAGATGGTTCGCGGATTGACAGTGGTGGGCGTGGCAGATCGCGATGGCGAGCGCGTCGGCAGCATCGGGTCCGTGGACTTTGACGCCAGGCAGGTAGACACCGACCATATGGCCGATCTGTTTTTTGTCGGCATGGCCTACGCCCACCACAGCTTTCTTCACTGCGTTGGGCAGATACTCCCCTACCCGCAAACCCGCCTGCGCTGGAACGAGCAGCGCGATGCCCCTCGCCTGCCCCAGTTTCAGGGTCGCGACGGCGTCTTTGTTGACGAAGGTCTGTTCGACGGCAGCGGCGTCGGGTTGGTAGGTCTGGAAAACGTCGTTGAGCTGGTCGTAGAGCGACAGAAGGCGTTCCGACAGGTCCGCTTTGCCATCCGATTTGCAGGTGCCGTTCGCCACATGGGTGAGTCGCGAACCGACCGATTCGATGATGCCCCAGCCCATATTTCGCAAACCGGGGTCGATACCGATGACGCGCATGGTCTGCCTCTGAAAATTATTGTTGTTGAGCCTCACTAGCACAAAACGCGAACATAAACCAAGTTCGTTTTGAAATCGCCGTGATGCTGCGCCGCAGAATCCGCGATTTCGGATTTGGCGGCGACCCTCCGAAATCCAAAAACGACATTTGTCGCCATTTGACCAATCGCGACGCGATAGGCCGTTTTTACAAGGCAAATCGTCGATTTTTCGCCATGCGCAAGTCGCATATCAGTCATGCAAAACGCACTCTTTCGCGTTTTCAAACTGCTGACTAATTGGGCGACATGAACAACACATAGCGCTGCGATGCAGCAGACTTCTTGGAGTGCCTCATGGTTACTATCGACAACACCCGCGCCGTCAGCCCGCGCCTGACCTACCTGGTCACCGGCTTCTTCTACGACCTGCTCGACCGTATCGAGTTCGCTTATAATGCGAAAACTACGGCCAAGCAGCTGCGTAAGCTGACAGACCGCGAGCTGGACGATATCGGCCTTGTTCGTGCAGACATCGCTAAGCTCGAAGCGCGCGCCCGCTTCTGATCCCCGAGGACCTCTGGAAACACACAGGCCGCCTCGATGAGGCGGCCTTTTTGATTTCGAGAGCTCGGATCTGACGACTTAGCCGTGCGTCAGGGTGAGCGTGGTCCAATCGCCGATCACTTCGCGTTCTTTCAGGGCAAAACCGTTGTCCAGATAAGTCGCAAGCACAGCATCGGCCTGCTCGTTCAGGATGCCCGACAGGATTGCATGGCCGCCAGCGGCGATGTGCTTGGCCATGTCGGGGGACAGAGCGACCAGCGGCCCCTTCAGAATATTCGCAAAGATCAGATCGAACGGCGCAGCCTGTTCGATTTCCTTGGCGTTGAAGCCTGCCGCTTCGAGGCAGAAAATCGCGCCCGACATGCCGTTTGCGGCAAGGTTCGCCTCTGCCACGTCGACAGCGACCTGATCGATGTCGGATGCGAGCGTTGCGGCTTCGGGCCAGACGCGGGCGGCACCCATTGCCAGAACGGCGGTGCCGCAACCGACGTCGATCACGCGTTCAGGCTTCACGCCCTCCTCCACCAGACGGTTCAGCGCGCGCAGACAGCCAAGCGTGGTGCCGTGGTGGCCGGTGCCGAATGCCATTGCGGCCTCGATCAGCAGACCGATGCGGCCCTCGGGCAGTTTGTCGGCGTCGTGGCTACCGTAGACAAAGAAGCGGCCAGCCTCGACCGGCGCAAGTTCGCGGCGCACATGGGCAACCCAGTCGATCTGCGGAACTTCGGAGACGACGAAGTCCTTGGAGCCGTACATCGTCGCCAGCAGCGACAGTCCGGCGCGGTCGGGCTCTTCGGTGAAGTAGCACGCGACCTCGAACAGACCCGATCCATCCTCGATCTCGAACGAGCCGACACCTGTCGGTTCGGGGAACAGGTTATCGCAGGAAGCTGCGAGGGCTTCGGCCTGCTCCAACGAGGAGCAGACTGCGATGGCGGAGTAGGTCATTTCGTCGGACATGGCAGGCTCTTTATTCAGCGGGGGCGGCAATCGGTCGGGTAAACACGGTTTCATGCCCCGGTTCTGGATGGCGAGGTATCAGAAGCGCCAGACAGAAGGAAGTACCAGCCATCCCCGCCGCAAGCAGGAATACCCACATCGGCGACGACATCCACAACAGGCCGAGCAATACAGGCAGGAACACGGCCGCGATGTGGTTGATCGTGAAAGCGACCGCTGCGGTGGGCGCAATGTCCTTGGGATCGGCGATTTTCTGGAAGTAGGTCTTCAGCGCCAGCGACATCGCAAAGAACATGTGGTCGACGACATAGAGCGCCGAGGCCAGCACGACGCCCCAGCCGAACCAGTAGACCCCGCCATAGAGCGAGAAGACGATAACGAGACCCGCGTATTCGATCAGCAGCGCACGGCGCTCGCCCCAACGGTGGACAAGGCGGCCGATCTGCGGCGCGATGATCATGTTGGCGACGAGGTTGATGAGGAACAGACCCGTCACTTCGTGCACTTCGAAGCCGAAGCGCTCAACCATCATGAAGCCCGCGAAAACGACAAAGATCTGACGGCGCGCGCCCGCCATGAATTGCAGCGCATAATAGAGGCCGTAGCGGCGGCGCAGGACGAACGATTTGTTTTGCGGATGCGGCGCTTCGAACTGCGGATAGGCAAAGAGCGCGATCAACGCCACGATGAACGTGAAGCCGCCCCCGATCATATAGACGAAGTTGTAGGACAGATCGAAAGTCTTCCACGTCAGGACAAGCAAGCCGTAAGCGACCAGCGTTGCCCCCGACCCCGCCGCGAGCAGCCAGCCGATGGTCTGGGGCGCCCTCTCCTTTTCGATCCATTGAAGCTGGAGCGACTGGTTGACGGTTTCGTAGTAATGGAACCCGATCGAGGACAGCAGAGTGATGATCAGGATGCCCCCGAGCGTCGGGAACCAAGCCGTCACGCCCGTCGCGATGCCGAGCAGCATCAGCGAAAACAACGCCAGCTTCTGTTCGCGCACGACCCACAGAACGAGGATCACGCCGATTGCGAGGAAGCCGGGGATCTCTCGGACCGTGTGCAGCAGGCCGATATCCTCGCCGTGAAAATCGGCAGCTTCGATGACAAAGTTATTAAGAAGCGCGGACCACACGTTGAACGCCACAGGCATGGCCATAGCCATGAGAAACAGGAGCGAACGGGGTTGGCGCCAAAGAGGAAGGTGATGTGCTTCGGAGAGCGGAACAATGCGTGCCATGCTTTGCCGATACGCCTTTTCCCGCAGTCTGCCTAGAATTTTGAGCGGCGGTGCGGTGCGCCTCATGTCTGCTCATTTGCGCAACGCGTCATCCGAGCCAACCTCGCGCGCGCCAACCTACCCCGATGGCTTTTTGAAAGTTGCCCTCTGATGCGGGTTTACCCTTGGTTTATTGCCGCCTATATACGCGGGCATGTTCTACGTGGCGCACTTCATTATTCGAATTATTAACCCGGCGCTCTGAGATTGAGCCGCCGGGCCAATGGCGTATGCATACCGCGCCGCCCCACCGTATTTGAAGTGACACAGCCTATCCAAGGATCCCCCTGACATGTGTGCTGACACCACAGCAGTCGACTACAAAGACACCCTGAACCTGCCGGAAACCGATTTCCCGATGCGCGCAGGCCTTCCGCAGCGCGAACCCGAATGGCTGGCCCGCTGGGCCGAGATCGGCATCTACGATCGCCTGCGTGAAAAAGAAGGCCGCACGCCGTTCATCCTGCACGACGGCCCTCCCTACGCCAACGGCCACCTGCACATCGGCCACGCGCTGAACAAGGTTCTGAAAGACTTCATCGTCCGCTCGCAGCAGATGCTCGGC
The DNA here is from genome assembly GCF_011806565.1 of Marivivens donghaensis. GTDB lineage: Bacteria > Pseudomonadota > Alphaproteobacteria > Rhodobacterales > Rhodobacteraceae > Marivivens > Marivivens donghaensis_A. The sequence goes on along the minus strand of NZ_JAATOP010000004.1, from coordinate 35,600 downwards.
AAAGACGCGCGCTATGTTCCGGGTTGGGACTGCCACGGTCTTCCGATCGAATGGAAGATTGAAGAAAAGTACCGCGCCGAGGGCAAGAACAAGGACGAAGTGAACGTCGTCGACTTCCGTCAGGAATGCCGCAAGTTCGCCGAGGGCTGGGTCGACATCCAGCGCGAAGAGTTCAAGCGCATCGGCATCACCGGCAACTGGCCGCAGCCGTACCTGACGATGGACTTCCACGCCGAGCGCGTGATCGCTGAAGAATTCATGAAGTTCCTCATGAACGGCACGCTCTATCAGGGCTCGAAGCCGGTCATGTGGTCGCCTGTCGAGAAAACAGCTCTGGCCGAAGCCGAGGTCGAATACCACGACCACACCAGCCATCAGGTCTGGGTGCGCTTCAAGCCGGTTTCGGGCGGCGAGAAGATCTCGAGCGAGGACTTCAGCGTCGTGATCTGGACCACCACCCCGTGGACCATCCCGCAGAACCGCGCCGTCGCGTTCGGTCCGACCATCGAATACGGCCTCTACAAAGTGACCGAAGTGCACGAGCACTCGGCTGCGACCGTCGGTGAGGTCGTTCTGCTCGCCAATTCGCTGGCCGAAAGCGTGATGCAGGGCGTTCGCGTCACTGCGTTCGAAAAGGTTGCCGATGTGGCTGCCGATGCCCTCGAAGGTATGGTCCTCGCACACCCCTATCGCGGTGCCGAAGACGCCAACGGCGAGTGGGACTACGATGTTCCGATGCTTCCGGGTGATCACGTTACCGAAGAAGCGGGTACGGGCTTTGTCCACACCGCGCCGTCGCACGGTGACGACGACTACCAGCTTGGCCTGAAGTTCGGCCTGCCGATGACCTACAACGTCACCGAGGACTCGAGCTACCGCAAAGACCTGCCGATCTTCGCAGGGATGCACATCATCCTGCCCGACGGCAAAGAAGGTCCGGCAAACGTCGCCAACATCAAGCAGATGGCCTACACCAAAGCGCTGTTCGGCAAAGCTAAGCTCAAGCACTCCTACCCGCACTCGTGGCGTTCGAAAGCTCCGGTCATCTACCGCAACACCCCGCAGTGGTTCGCGGCGATCGACAAGGACGTCAACGACGGTCAGGACACCTACGGCAAGACGATCCGCGAACGCGCGCTGACTTCCATCGACAAACTGGTCAAGTGGACCCCGCAAACCGGTCGCAACCGTATCTATTCGATGATCGAAGCGCGCCCTGACTGGGTTCTCTCGCGCCAGCGTGCGTGGGGCGTACCGCTCACCTGCTTCGTCAAGAAAGACACCCTGCCAACCGATCCGGACTTCCTGCTGCGTAATGAGGCCATCAATGCCCGCATCTGCGAAGCGTTCGAGGCCGAAGGCGCTGACGTCTGGTACACCGAAGGCTTCAAGGAAAAGGTCTTCGGCAGCGACGCGAACCCCGAGGACTACAATCAGGTGTTCGACGTTCTGGACGTGTGGTTCGACTCCGGCTCGACCCACTCCTTCGTTCTGCGCGACCGTCCCGACGGCGCCGCTGACGGCATCGCCGATCTGTACCTCGAAGGCACCGACCAGCACCGCGGTTGGTTCCACTCGTCGATGCTCCAAGCCTGTGGCACCAAAGGCCGCGCGCCGTACAAGGGCGTGCTGACCCACGGCTTCACGCTCGACGAAAAGGGCATGAAGATGTCTAAGTCGCTCGGCAACACCATCGTTCCGCAGGAAGTCATCGACCAATACGGTGCCGACATCCTGCGTCTGTGGGTCGCCCAGACCGACTACACCGCCGACCAGCGCATCGGTGACAAGATCATCAAGGGCGTTGCCGACAGCTACCGCCGTCTGCGCAACACCATGCGCTTCATGCTCGGTTCGCTGAACGACTTCACCGAAGCCGACCGCGTTGCGCCGGCGGATATGCCGGAACTGGAACGCTGGGTTCTGCACCGCCTGGCCGAGCTGGATAAGGTCGTGCGCGAAGGTTATTCCGCCTACGACTTCCAGGGCGTGTTCCAGGCGCTATTCAACTTTGCAACGGTCGATCTGTCCGCGTTCTACTTCGATATCCGCAAGGATGCGCTGTATTGCGATGGCGACACGCTCCAGCGCCGTGCGTCGCGCACCGTTCTGGACATCCTGTTCAAGCGTTTGACCACGTGGCTCGCTCCGATCCTCGCCTTTACGATGGAAGAGGTCTGGCTCGAGCGGCACAAGGACGAAGGCGCTTCGGTTCACCTCGTCGACTTCTTCGACACCCCGTCGGAGTGGCTCGATCCCGAACTGGCCGCCAAGTGGGCCGCCATCCGCAAGGTGCGCCGCGTTGTGACCGCTGCTCTCGAAGTGCAGCGCCGTGACAAGGTCATCGGCGCCTCGCTCGAAGCGGCTCCTGTGGTGCACGTCGAGGATGCGGGTACGCTCGCAGCGCTCAAGACCGTCACCTTCGAGGATCTCTGCATCACCTCGGGCATCGAGCTGACCAACGACGCTGCCCCCGCTGAGGCTTACCGCATGGGCGAAGTGGAAGGCGTGGCTGTAGTGTTCGAAAAGGCCGAGGGCGAGAAGTGCCAGCGCTGCTGGAAGATCCTGCCCGACGTCGGCACCCACAAGCACGAGGGCGTTTGCGCCCGCTGTGACGCCGCACTCGGCTGATCGCCCGCGACACAACCAAAAGAAAGGCCCCTGCTATAGCGCAGGGGCCTTTTTGCATTCGGGCACCTTGTCATCGCAGACGCGCAGGATCAGGGTCGGAGCAAGTTAAGAAGGACCTCCGCCATGACCGATATCCGCATCGCCACCGCCGACGAACGCCAGCTCTGCTATGACATCCGCACGCAGGTTTTCGTCGATGAACAGAACGTCCCGCTCGATCTGGAGATCGACGAGCACGAGGACGAATGCGTCCACTTTATCGCGCGGATCGACGGGCAGCCGATGGGCACCGCACGGCTGATGGACAAGGGCTACGCCAAGCTGCAACGCATCGCAGTGTCGAAGGATGCACGCGGGACCGGCCTTGGCCGTGCGCTGGTGCAAGCGATGCTCGACCGCGCGATGGAACTGGGTAAGAGCGAAGCGCGCCTTGATGCGCAGGTCTACGCGATCCCGTTCTACGAAAAGCTGGGGTTCAAGGCCGAAGGGCCGGAATTCGACGACGCGGGCATCCCGCATCGCCTCATGCGCAAGAAGCTTTAACCTTCTTTTCCGTAGATAATCTGCTGGAGCGCGCCAGCCGCGACAAGGTAGATCGAAGTGATGACCAGCCCGTAGTGCGCCCAGCTCTGCGGGTGGAAATCGACCCAAGCCGCCCAGCCCGCAAAGACTGTCCAGAGGATCGCCATCGGCAACGTGACCTTGCGCCAGCGCGCCGTGCGGGTCGGGTGGACGAACTTGATCGGCAAGAACATCGACACCGACAGCAGTGCGACGAGCGCGAGAATGACCCAGTAATCGGGCTTCACCGCGAACACCACGAGGACGAACATATTCCAGCAACCGGGGAAGCCGCTGAATGAATAGTCCTTTGTTTTCATTCGCGTATCAGCGAAATAGAGCGCCGACGTAAAGGTGATGACGAGGATTGCGAACCAGCCAGCCCAACCCGGCAGAAGCTCGGGATGTTTGAAAAGGGCGTAAGCCGGCACAAACACATAAGTCAGGTAGTCGATGATGAGATCGAGCAGCACACCGTCATAAACTGGTGCGTTCTTTTTCACGTCGTACTTGCGCGCAAGCGGACCATCGATCCCGTCCACGAAGAACGCAACCACGAGCCAGAGGAACATGAGGCTCCACTGGTTTTCCACCGCCGCCAGCATGGACAGCATTGCGAAAACCGATCCGGTTGCAGTCAGAAGGTGAACGCCAAGAGCTTTGTGTGTCAGTGTCATCCGGTCCTCATGGACGAAACGGTCTTTTGACACAAGGTTTCAATTCTTCTCGCTCTCGTTAGCGCGAGGATGCGCGCGTTGGTACACTTCCATCAGCCGCGCTGTATCGACGGCCGTGTAAACCTGCGTTGTGTTGAGCGAGGCGTGGCCGAGCAGTTCCTGGATGGCGCGCAGATCGCCTCCGGCATTCAGGAGATGCGTCGCGAAGGAGTGGCGCAGCGCGTGCGGCGTCGCCGTCGCAGGCAGGCCAAGCTGCATGCGGGTGCGCGCCATGACCTTTTGCACGATGGCAGGTTGCAACGCGCCGCCGCGGACACCGCGGAATAGCGGTTTGCCCGCTTCCAGTTCATACGGACAAAGCTCGGTATAGAGGCGAACAGCGTCCCGCGCCCTGTGGATCACAGGCACGATCCGCTCTTTCCCGCCCTTCCCGACAATCCGCAGGACCTCGGGCAATGGCGCATCTTCTCCGGCCAAGCCCAGCGCCTCGGATATCCGCAAGCCGCATCCGTAGAGCAGCGTGATCACCGCCACATCGCGAGCCGCGACCCACGGCGTTTCGTGCTGGAGTTCGATCGTATCAAGTAGCTTCGCCGCCGCCTCTTCGGCCAGCGGCCTCGGAAGCTTCTTCTGGTATTTGGGCGCACGGGCCATGAGTACGGCGCTCGCATCGAACCCTTCACGGGCGGCGAGCCATTTGTAGAACGATTTCACCGCTGAAAGCATCCGCGCGAGCGAACGGGCCGCGACACCGCGCGACCGCTCGTGCGCCATCCACGCCCGCATGTCGGAAATTGTCAATTTCGAGAGGGGGCCCAGCCCCTCTGCCCCGCCATGATGTTCGGAAATGAAAGCCAGAAAAGCCAGCACATCTGTCTGGTAGGCTTTGACGGTGTTGTCCGCCGCGCCGTCAATTGCTCTGGTGTGGTCGAGCCAGCGGCCCAAAGCGTCTGTCAGCGCGGGCGAGATCAATCCAGCCAGCGCCGCATGGCGCGTTCGAAAACACCGCCGAAGAAGGCAAGCAAATCGGTGCCTTGCTGCGGGGTGAACTGGTGCGGATCTTCGGCGCCCATCGCGAGCATCGCCGGCAAACGCCCCTGCCCCAGATCAAGACGCAGACAAGCCTCCGAGCGGATGTCGGCAGCTTTGTCGCCGTAGATGCCCTCCGCCTGCGGCACGACCTGACGGAGCGTGACATAACGGATCGGCGATTGGCGACCGCGGGTCAGATAGTCGTCGACGAAACCGGCAGCAACGATACGCAAAGTGCTGTCGAGGCGCTGAACGGCCGGATCGTTTTCCTCCGCCCCGCTTTCAAGCACGAGGCGCATCGCGCAGAGGCGCAGGATTTCGGGGATTTCACCGCTCAGTTCGGCAATGAATTCTTCGAACGTGTTTGCTTCCAGAACGCGCAGCGTGGCGCGATGGATCTGGTTGGTGCCCGCAAGATTGTCGTACGCAGCGGCAATAACGTTGCGGTGGGTTTCTTCGAGGCGGTCCAGACGTGTTTCCAGACGCGACATAGCGATGCCGCGCAGATCCACGATGTTATTCCCCATCGCACGCTCGTTGCCGGCTACCAGAGCCTGCATGAGATCCTTGTCATCCAGCACAACGCCGGGATCCGTGAGGATCATTTCGCGCGTACGAGAGTCGATTTGCGGCCTGCCGCTCATCTGAGCCTCTTCCATATTCTAACCCGATATTACACAACCACTGCTTTATGTATGGTTAATTCCAACTATTGGCGCAAGGGGAAGGTCCCGCGCGCAATTCACACTCTGCAATAGTGCAACGCAGATGACACGGAACCCCGCGCCGCTCGTTCACGTTGAATTCACGACCAAATCAGCGGGACGGTAATGTTTCAGGCCATCATCGACGAACTCAGCAACACCTTCCCCGAAGTCCCCGCCCAGATCGCCGCCATCAGGCTGATCGCCGCTCTTACCTTAGGTTCAATCATCGGCCTTGAGCGCGAACGCAAAGGCAAACCTGCGGGATTGCGCACGAACATGTTGGTGGCGCTGGCAGCCTGTCTGTTTATCCTCGTGTCGCAAGAGCTTGCGACGATGAGCTTTTCCAATGCCGATGTGCAACTCGACCCGCTCCGTCTGATCGAAGCCGTGACCTCGGGCGTTGCGTTTCTTGCGGCGGGCATCATTTTCACCTCCGGCGGCAAGGTCCAGAACATCACCACGGGCGCGTCACTATGGCTTTCCGGCGCGATCGGCCTTGCCTGCGGCACGGGTCAGATCCCACTCGCCGCGATGGCGACGTTCATTGTGGTGGTCGTCCTATTCGTGATCGGTCACCTCGAAAAGCGCGTGAACTGACACGAACCCGCGAGTCCGCCTTTTCCTTTTCGCCGTCAGTGATTACTCATGTCGCAGGCGAGCGGAGAACGTGGAAAGCGTGGCGGATTACTTCGAAGAAGGCGAATTGGTTTCGGTCCTGACGACGCAGTTGGACCGAATGCTGGACTATAAAGCCCCCGCCGGAGGCTGCTGGACCGGTGCATTCGTCGACGTGCCGCTCGGCCCGCGCAAGATCCTCGGCGTTGTCTGGGGACGTGGCCGCGGCGACTTCGACATCAACAAATGCCGCCCCATCAACCGCGTCCTCGACGTCGCCCCGATGCGGGACGAACTGCGCGAATTCCTGATCCGCGTGGGCAGCTACACCCTCACCCCGATGAACGCGATGCTGCGCTTGGGCACACGCGCACCCGGCCTTGGTGATGCGCCGTCCATGCGCAAAGTGTACCGTATGGGTGGTGCGATCCCGAACAAGCTGACCGACGCCCGCTCTCGCGTGATTGACGTGCTGCGGGACTACGGCGGCGCCTCGTTTACGCTCAAGGAACTGGCCGAGATGGCGGGCTGCGGAACCTCTGTGGTCAAGGGCCTCGTCAAGCTGGGCGCGGTAAGCGAAGAGGACGCCCCGCGCGACACCGCCTACCCGCCGCTCGACCCCGATTTCGGCGGCAAAGACCTGAGCGAGGACCAAGCGACCGCCGCAGCCGAACTGCGCGAAGGCGTCAGATCCCAGCGCTACGGCTGCACGCTGCTGAAGGGGGTGACCGGCTCGGGCAAGACCGAGGTCTACCTCGAAGCCGTGGCCGAATGTCTGCGCCAAGGCCGCCAAGCACTGGTCCTGCTGCCAGAAATCGCGCTGACCTCCGAATTCATCACCCGCGTTGAGGCCCGCTTCGGCATGAAACCCGCCGAGTGGCACTCGGGCGTCACGATGACAGAGCGTCGCCGCTGCTGGAAAATGGTCGGCCAAGGCGATGCGCAACTCGTCGTCGGCGCACGGTCCGCGCTGTTCCTGCCCTACCGCGACCTCGGCCTGATCGTCGTGGATGAGGAACACGACACCTCCTACAAACAGGACGACGGCGTCCTCTATAACGCCCGCGATATGGCCGTGCTCCGCGCCAGCCTGAACGACGCGCAGATCATCCTCGCCTCCGCGACGCCGAGCCTCGAAAGCTGGGCCAATGCGGACCTCGGGAAGTACAAGCGGATCACCCTGACCTCCCGCTTTGGCGAGTCCGTCATGCCAGAGATGAACGCCATCGACATGCGCAACGAACAGGTGCCGTCCGGCCGCTGGATCTCGAATTCGCTGCGAACGGCGATCACGGAACGCATTGAAAAAGGGGAGCAATCGCTCGTCTTCCTGAACCGCCGAGGCTACGCCCCGCTCACGATCTGCCGCGCTTGCGGCCACCAGATCGCCTGCGATCACTGCGACGCGCGGATGGTCGAACACCGCTTCCTCAAGCGCCTGATGTGCCACCAATGCGGCGAAACCAAACCGATGCCGGACACCTGCCCCTCTTGCCAAGCCGAGGGAAAACTGAACCCCGTCGGCCCTGGCGTCGAGCGTATGGCCGAGGAAGTCACCGAACTCTTCCCCGAGGCCCGCGTCGCCGTCCTCTCGTCCGACCTCTTCGGCTCCGCCCGCGCGCTGAAAGAAAAGATCGAAGAGATCGCCAGCGGCGAGGCCGACATCATCATCGGCACGCAGCTCGTCGCGAAAGGCCATAACTTCCCGCTGCTGACCCTCGTTGGCGTGATCGACGCGGACCTCGGCCTGCAGGGCTCCGACCTGCGCGCGGCAGAACGAACGTTCCAACTAATGCGTCAGGTCGCAGGCCGTGCGGGCCGCGCCGCCAAGGCGGGCACGGCCCTCCTCCAGACATACCAGCCCGAACACCACGTCATCCGCGCGATCCTCTCGGGCGACGAAGAACAGTTCTGGGAAGCCGAAGCAGCAGAGCGCCGCGCCGCTGGCGTGCCGCCCTATGGCCGCATGGCGGGCATCGTGATCTCCGGCCCCGAACTGGCCGAGATTTTCGACCTCGGAAACCACCTCGCCCGCAACGCCGAACCACTTCGCCGCATCGGCGCGCAGGTCTTCGGCCCCGCCCCCGCGCCCATCGCGCGCATCCGTGGCCGCAACAGGGTCAGACTATTGGTAAAGGCCGAAAAAGCCGCGCCGCTCCAGCAGGCGCTTACCCAGTGGACGTCGCACCTGAAGCTCCCGAACAACGTCCGGCTTGCGATCGACATTGATCCGCAGAGCTTCTACTGACTTCATTCTGATAAAAATACCTCCGCCGGAGGCATCGGTATCTATGATGCCGAATTCCTACCGAAGAGGCCCGTGAGCGACCGCCCGACCAATCCGGAAACGGTTGGCTTCTGCGCTATGACGTAGGGCAGCGGACGGCAGACCTCCAGAGCGGCAAGGCCAACTCGCGCCGTCAATGCGCCGTTCACCACACCCTCGCCAAAACGGCGGGGGACTTTGGTCGGCGCGCCGCCTCCGGCCACGGTGCCGATCAGGTCATCACCCACCGCCACAGCGCCAGTTGCGACCAAGTGCGACAGGACCGAGCGTGTCAGACGCCATGATCCCAGCGTGCCCGAACGGCCGCCGTATATCTCTGCAATCCGGCGTATCATCCGCAGGTTCGCGCTCAGCGCCGTGAACACGTCTGCCAATGCCAGCGGCACGATGGCCGTGACTGTCGCGACCTGACGCGAGGCCGCTTCGACTTCGGCCCGCGCGCGTTGGTCGAGCGGCAACAGCAGCGATGTCTCCGCCAAACCGAGCAACCCATCGGCGTCGAGCACCTCGTCCTTGCGCTCTTTCAGGGTTTGCAGCCCCCACTTCATGTCAGCGCGGTGCGCATAGAGCGCCTCGACCTGCGCGACCACGTCCTTTGCCGCCTTCAGGTCGTGAGAGGCCGCCGCGTCCATCGCTGCCTGATGTACACGATCAAGCCGCTTCATCCGCGAAAGCGCCCAGATTTCCTTGAGCGCAAGAAGCGCGAGCAGCAGCAACACCGCTCCGATCAGCACCGTTGCGATCAGACCCAACACGGGAGAGCGGTCCAGCAGACCCGTCACGTAGTCCCACGCAGCAAGCGAAATGATGAAGCCGATCAGCGACGCCAGCAGACCGAAGAACCACTTCAACAGCGGCGAACGCCGCCGCACCGAGAGAGCTGCGAGCTGCTGCATCGCCGCGCCTTGCGGCGGCACGTCGTCATCAAGGATCGGCGGCGCCTCTGCGGGGTTCGGCGTCTGGTCGGGTTCGAGGTCGATGAGGATCGGGCCTTTGCGGGTCACAGGCGGTCTCCGAACAGAAATTGGGCAGCGCGGTCGAGCCGGATGTGCGGCGGGCCGTCACCGGCTTTAAGCGTCAGCGGCGCGGGCGAGAAATTCATGATGCCGTAGTCCTCGTCGAGCCACTGCTCGGCGCGGTCGCGGGCCGGCCCCATTAGGTGCGCGGGATCATCCGGCAAAGCGCCCGGATAGAACGCCGCCTGCCGCCCGTTTTCAAGCGTACCTCGGACGACATCAAGCTCGGTGCCTTTGTGGTCGACCGTGTCCTCGGTCGTGGCGCGCAGGGCGGCGATGGACATGGCTTGGGTCTCGGCCCCTGCAAAATCGGCGCGGTCTTTGGCATCACGCAAAAGCGCGGCGGTAATCGCAGTCAGCTTGGCGTGCTGGGAATGGTGGAGGTGATCGGCCTTGGTCGCGGCGAACAGGATCTTTTCGACCCGTTTCCCGCCGAGGATACGCGACAGCCACGCGTTTCGACCCGGACGGAACGCCGACAGGATATCCGCCATCGCAGTTCGCAGATCCTCCACAGCGCGCGGACCGTTGTGGATCGCACCCAGCACGTCAACGAGAACGATCTGCCTGTCGATACGGGCGAAATGCTCTTGGAAAAACGGTTTGACGACCTGCTTTTTGTACGCCTCGAAACGGCGCTCGCATTCACGCCAATACGTTCCCCGTCCCTGCGGCGCGTCATCGGGCAAAGGCGCAAAGGTCAGCACAGGCGAGCCTTCGAGGTCACCAGGCAGCAGGAACCGACCGGGGGTAAGGTCGGAATAGCCCTCCTGCCGCGCGGCCTCCAGATAATCGGCAAACGACGCCGAAAGTGCGCCCAGCGCGGTCTCTTGGAACTCTGCCGTGGCATCGAACTGATCGAGCGTATTGCGGAAGCCGTCAGCCGATTTGCGATAGTTCATGCGGTCGAGCGTTTCGGCGCTCCACTGCGCATAGGTTTTGTCGAGAAGCGCCAGATCGAGCAGCCATTCCCCCGGATAATCAACGATATCGAGGTGGATGGTGCGCGGACCACTGACACCTGCCAGCAGTCCAGACGAACGGACACGCAGCGAGAGCCGTAGTTCGGACGTGCGGCGCGTCCCCTCGGGCCACGATGGCGTTTTCGACGTGACTTTGGAGAGGTGGTCCTCGAACGGAAAGCGCGGAACGGTGTCGTCGGGCTGCGGCTGCAAATAGGCGGACAGGATCGCGCCGTTCGCGGCGGGCACGAACTGCGGCATCCGTCCGCGGTCCATCAGATTGGCGACCAGCGAGGTGATGAACACAGTCTTACCCGCACGGCTGAGGCCGGTGACGCCCAGACGGATCACGGGTTCGGAAAACGGCGAGGTCACCACATCGGTCGCGGTTTCAATCGTGCGGGTGATCCCGTTCACAATGCTATTGAGCGGCAATGGTCTCTCCGTTTCGGCCTTGCCTGATAGATAGGTCGGAACACCTGCCATTTGTAGGGTGCGCGCGGCATTGAAATCCGTGCCGCATCGGCTTATCGGGCTGACATGCCCCGTTATGCTCTTCAGGTCGAATATCATGGTGCGCCCTTTGCCGGATGGCAGAGGCAGGCCGACCAGCCCTCCGTTCAGGGCGCGATCGAGGCTGCGCTGGCGAAACTGGAGCCTCGCGCCCACACCATCGCCGCCGCTGGCCGTACTGACGCGGGCGTTCACGCCACGCATCAGGTTGCGCATTGCGATATGGAGCGTGAATGGGACCCCTTCCGCCTGTCGGAAGCGTTGAACTACCACCTCAAACCGCAGCCCGTTGCCATCGTCAGAGCCGCCCGAGTGGCAGATGACTGGCACGCACGGTTCTCGGCCAACGAACGGCGCTACCTGTTCCGTCTGGTGGTTCGTCGCGCGCCGCTGGTCCATGAGGGCGGTCTTGTCTGGCAGGTGAAAAACCCGCTCGACGGCGGTGCGATGCAGGAAGGTGCGAACAGGCTGCTCGGTCGGCACGACTTCACCACGTTCCGCTCGTCGATATGTCAGGCCGACAGCCCTGTGCGGACGCTGGATGAACTGCGGGTCCAGGAGATCGAACGCCCCGACGCGCAGGAATTCCGTTTCCACGTCCGTGCGCGGTCGTTCCTGCACAATCAGGTGCGGTCTTTCGTTGGCACATTGGAGCGCGTCGGCGCAGGCAGCTGGACGCCCGACGACGTGACCGAAGCGCTCGAAGCCAAAGAGCGTTCGGCTTGCGGCCCCGTTTGCCCGCCTGAGGGGCTCTACCTTGCGGGCGTGGGCTACGAAGACGATCCGTTCGTCTGAGGCGCGATGCCGCTGAGGATCATGTCGGCCATCAGACCCGCGTCCTTGACCCCGAGGCTCCGCCCTGACAGCAAACGCTGCACGGTGATCGACAGCAGCATCTCTGCCGCTTGCGGGAGGTTGGCGTCCTTGCAAATTTCGCCGCTCGCCGCGCCACGCGATAACATCGCCTCGGTCTCTGCGATCACCTCGACGAAATAGCCGTCGAGCGCGTTGCGGGAAGCTGCCGTCTGCTGTGCCTCGACCACGATAGAGCGGAAGATCGGCCCCGCGCTGGTGCCTTCCCAGCTGTCCATCAGATTGACGAGGAACGCCGCGATATCCGACCGAACCGAACCCGTATCTGGGTGCAGGTCCGCAGGTTTCCGCGACTGGTAGATGTCGAGCAGCAACCCTGCCCGTCCGCCCCATCCGCGATAGATCGTCGGCTTGCCGGCCCGCGCCTCTTTGGCGACGGCCTCGATGGTGAAACCCGCCAGTCCCTTCTGTTCGAGGACCGCCTCGGCCGCTGCACGCACCGCCGCGATTGTTTCAGGATTTCGCTGGGAGCCGATGGATTTTCGGCGGGGGGATTGGGTCATATCGGCCTCCGGACGCATTGGATACCAATCCCCGCTGTCCGTATCAATGCGCTCTGTCTTGAAGCTGCCCGCTCGCGGATCAGCTACATGTGATGGGATAGGCGGGAACCCGCGTGGTATGTAGTGGCCATGTCATCCGGATAGGCCATACGCTATGGTGACTCGAATTTTATTTCTACGACGCATGAATTGGTGACGGGGGCATTGTGAAGAAACTGGTAGTCGGGCTGCTTGCAGTCGGCGTGGGCACCGCGGGTGTTGCGCAAAACCTCGAAATCCGTGTCGACGAGGACGATCTTCAACAAACACTTGATAGCGCTTCGCTCGTGAAAAGCATTCTGGACGAAGGCGGTGCGACCACGCAGGACGTCGTCGCTGCGGCCCGTGCGGACTACGAACGTCTGCTGACCGGACTTTATTCCGAAGGCTACTACGGCCCGACGATTTCCATTCAGATCGATGGCCGTGAGGCGTCAACGATTGCGCCGCTCGGTGGCCCCTCCGACATCAGCGACGTCATCATGACCGTTACCGCAGGCCCGCGTTTCGACTTTGGCCGCGCAGAAGTCGCGCCCGTCCCCCAAGACACCGAGCTGCCCGAAGAATTCCGCAGCGGCGAGGTCGCCCGCGTCGATGCGATCCGTTCTGCTGTCAGCACCGGAATCAACGCGTGGCGCGAAGAAGGCTACGCCAAGGCCGAAGTCGACAGCCAGCGCATCACCGCCCGCCATCAGGACAACGAACTCGACGCCGTCGTCGTTATCGGCTCCGGCCCGCAACTGACCTTTGGCCCGTTGGCGGTCGAAGGCAACGAAATGGTCCAGACGCAGAAAATCCTGCGTATCGCCGGAATGCCGACCGGCGCAATCTATTCGCCTGAAAAGCTGGACCAAGTTGCCGAGCGTCTCCGCAAAACCGGTGCGTTTTCGTCTGTGGCCATGGTTGAAAGCGACACCATCGGCCCGAACAACACCCTACCGATCACAATGGAAGTCGCCGAGATGCCCCGCTACCGCGTGGGCGCGGGTGCGGAGGTATCCTCGACCGATGGACTGTCGTTGACCGCCTACTGGCTGAACCGCAATGTGTTCGGCGGCGCGGAGAGCCTGCGCCTCGACGGCGAGATTTCGGGCATCGCGGGTGATACCGGCGGCGTCGATTATGCGCTGAACCTGCTGTTCAAATATCCCCGCCCGTTCGCCATCGATACCACCGCGACGGTGAAACTCGGCCTCGAACGCAAGGACGAGCCGACCTATTTCCTCGATCAGCTGACCGGCTCTATCACCGTGGACCGTCAGATCGGCGACTACACCACGATCACAGGCGGTCTCGGTTTCATTGCCGCGAAAACGGACGATGACTTCGGCTACCGTGAGTACGTGCTAGCAACGATCCCGCTCACCGGAGAGGTCGATTACCGCGACAACGCGCTGAACCCCAAGGACGGCTGGTACGGCAACCTCGAACTGACGCCCTTCATCGGTATCGATAACGCCGGCACCGGCGGCCGCGTCTATTTCGATGGCCGCGTCTATCGCAGCTTCGGCGAAGGTGACCGCTTTACTCTCGCCGCGCGTGGACAGGTTGGCAGCGTTCTTGGCGTCGATGCCGATCAGGCCCCTGCCGACTTCCTGTTCTACTCGGGCGGCGGCGGCACCGTGCGCGGCCAGAGCTACCAGTCGCTCGGCTACGAATACTCCCCTGGAGTCTACTCTGGCGGTCTCAGCCTAGCGGTTGCCTCGCTCGAAGCGCGTTTCGACGTGACCGACAGCATCGGCGTCGTGGGCTTCTACGACTACGGCTACGTCGGCGGCAGTGAAATCCCGCTTCAGGACGGCGACGACCACGCGGGTGCGGGGCTCGGCCTTCGTTACAACACCGGCATCGGCCCGATCAGGCTCGACGTTGCGACCTCCGCCTCGGGCGAGAACGCAGGCAAAAACGTGGACGTCTATATTGGTATCGGGCAGGCATTCTAATGCGTAAAATACTTATCACAGCAGTCGCCTGCTTGCCCGTCACCGCATGGGCGCAGGACGAAGAACAACAAACCGCCGACCGCGGCCTGATCGCAGGTTTCATTCAGGATCAGCTTTCGAGCGCGGGCCGTTCGGTCCAGATTTACGGCTTCGAAGGGGCGCTAAGCTCCCGCGCGACCATCGACCGCCTCACCATCGGCGATGACGAAGGCATCTGGCTCGACGCGCAGGATCTGGTTCTGGACTGGGACCGCTCCGCCCTCTTGGGCGGCGAGATCGACATTTCCGAACTGACCGCAGGACGGATCGAAGTCATTCGCGCCCCTCAGACCGAAGCCGCTCCGCCAGAGCCGACCGCGCAGCCCTTTGCGCTACCGGAACTCCCCGTTTCGATCAAAGTCGACCAGTTCGAAATTGGCGAACTGGACCTCGGCGAGACGCTGCTGGGCGAAGCCGTGCAGATGAATATCTCGGGTCAAGCCAGCCTTGCGGGCGGTGAAGGTTCCGCCAATTTCGCGGCAAGCCGGACCGATGATAAACAGGGCGAATTCCTGATCGACGCCGCGTATTCCAACACGACCCGCGAACTTGATCTGACCATGCGCCTCGAAGAAGGCCCCGAAGGTCTGGCCGCAACGACCATCGGCCTGCCCGGTGAGCCAGCGGTCCTGCTTGAACTGCAAGGCTCCGGCCCGATTTCGGATTACGCCGCGAACCTGACTATCGCCACCGACGGCGTCGAACGCCTGTCTGGTGACGTTGTTCTGGCAACCGAACAACCCGCCGAAGGCAGCACCGAGGCCGCAACGCAGACCTTCCGTCTGGATGTCGGCGGTGACGTGACCGCGCTGTTCATGCCGCAATATCGCGATTTCTTTGGCGAGAACATCGAACTGATCGCGGAGGGCCGCAAAGACCCCGATGGCCGCGTGATCCTGTCCGACCTGAACCTTGATGCGCAATCGCTCGACCTGACCGGCGACCTTGCAATCGGTGCTGACGGCTGGCCCGAACGCTTCCGTCTGAGCGGCACGATGCAAAGCCCCGACGGCACCCCCGTCATCCTGCCGATCTCCGGTCCGCAGACCGAGGTCGACAACGCGATCCTTGACATCAGCTTCGACCAGAACGCGGGCGAAGCGTGGACGGCCAACATCCGCGCCAACGGCTTCCGCCGCCCCGGATTGGCGCTGCCCGAACTGGAGCTTTCCGGCGGCGGTACGATCAGCCGTGAAGACGGCTCCGTGACGGTCGATCTGAACTACGCCGCCAATGGCATCGAACTCGACGATGTCGGTACCGCGCAAGCGCTCGGTACCCGCCTGAGCGGTGAGCTTGGCATCGACTATGCCGAAGGCCAGCCTATCAACGTGCGCAAGTTCACTCTGAACGGTTCGGGCGTCGACGGCGACCTGACCGCGACGATCGAAACGCTCGAAAACGAAGTCCGCGTGACCCCCGATCTGACCCTTTCGGTCCAAGGTCTGGGGCGTTTCGCAACGCTCGCCAACCTGCCGGGCCTCGGCGGTTCTGCGGATATGAAGGTCGCAGGCACCATCGACATTCTGTCGAGCGCTGCCGACATCACCGTGGATGCCGCGACCACCGACCTCACCGTCGGGATCGAACAAGTGGACAACCTGATCGCGGGTGACGGCACGGTCAACGTGCGCCTGATCCGCGACGAAGAAGGCACCCGCGTCGAGGGCCTGCGCATCGAAACGCCCGAAACGCTGCTGACGGGCGATCTGAGCTACACCGACGCGATCCTGACGGCGGCTGTCGATGTCGAGACGGACGCCGAAAACGTCTTCCCAGGTGCGAGCGACCGGCTTGCGATCAACGCGCGCGGTAGCCTCGACGCCGAAGGGCGTGTGAGCGGTGACGCATCGATTGCGCGTGCTGAGGATCTGATCACCGTCACCCTGTCCCTGCCCCAAGAGGGCCTCGGCACGGTCAAAGGCGACCTGCACCTCACCGACCTCAGCCAGTTCGCGGGCCTCACCGGCCAGTCGCTGAGTGGCGCGCTGGACGCCCGCATCGACGGTCAGGCGACCCGCGATGCGTCCGAATTCGTGATTGATCTGACGTCGACCGCCAATGGCCTCGGCATCGGCAATGCGCAGGTCGACCAGCTGCTCGTCGGCACAGGCCGCATGTCTGGCCAGATCACCCGCGAAGGCAACCAGTTCGGCGTGCGCGGCCTTGATCTGAGCTTCCCGAACATCTCGCTGACCGGCGATCTGGACAACACCGACGGCCAGTCTGCGGCTGACTTCCAGCTTCGTCTGGCGGACATCGGCATGTTCACGCCCGAATTCCGTGGCCCGCTCACGGCGAACGGCTCCGCCCGCCAGCAAGGCGACAACTGGACCATCGACGTTTCGGCGACCGGCCCCGGCGGCACGCAAGCCGACATCGCGGGAACGGCTTCGACAAGCGGCAACCTGAACCTCAATGTTGACGGCAGCGCCCCGCTTGGCCTTATCAATGGCCTGCTTGAACCGCGCCGTCTGAGCGGTCTTGCGAACTTCAACCTGCGCATCAACGGCCCTGCCGCGCTGAATTCGGTCAGCGGCACGATCACCACGACGGGTGCTGCGATCTCTGCACCGACGCTGGGGCAGTCGATCAACAGCATCGACGCCCGCGTCACGCTCGGCGGCGGCTCGGCTGATATCACGCTGACCGGCCAGTCCGGTCAGGGCGGGCAGATCAGTGTGGGCGGCCGTGTCGGTCTGTCGGGCAACTACCCCGCCAACCTCAACATCGGTCTTCAAGAGATCGTCCTGCGTGACCCGCTGCTTTACGAGACCACCGCGTCGGGCCAAGTCACCCTGAACGGCGGCCTCACGGGCGGCGCTGTTATCGGTGGTGTCGTTAATCTTGGCCGGACCGAAGTGCGCGTCCCCTCCTCCACTGTGGGTAGCCTCGGCTCCCTGCCGGAGGTGATCCACCTGAACACCCCCGCCGATGTGAGCGCCACGCTCAGCCGCGCCGGCGCTGCCAATGCATCCAGCAGCGGCACTACGAGCGGCGGCACCAGCGTGGCCTATCCGCTGAACCTGACGATCAATGCGCCGTCGCGCGTATTTATCCGTGGTCGCGGCCTCGATGCCGAGCTTGGCGGGAGCGTCCAGATCAGCGGCACGACCAATCAGGTCATCCCGTCGGGCCAGTTCAGCCTGATCCGTGGTCGCCTCGATATCCTCCAGCAGCGGTTCGATCTGTCCGAGGGCATCATCACGCTGCAAGGCGATTTCGACCCCTACATCCGACTGGTTGCACAGACCGAGGCGGAAACGGGCACCGATGTGAGCATCATCATTGCTGGCCCTGTCAGCGATCCTTCGGTCACCTTCGAAAGCTCGCCCGAACTGCCGCAGGACGAAGTGCTCTCGCAGCTCATCTTCGGGCGTGACCTGTCGTCCATCAGTCCGCTGCAAGCTGTCCAGCTTGCCGCTGCTGTCGGCACGCTCGCCGGTCGCGGCGACGGCGGCTTCATCAACGATTTCCGCATCAACGCGGGTCTCGATGACCTCGATATCACCACCGACGACGCGGGCAACGCTGCCGTTCGGGCTGGTAAATACCTGAGCGAGAATGTTTATACCGACGTCACGGTCAGCGCCGACGGCACCTCCGAAATCAACCTGAACCTCGATGTCACCAACGACATCACGGCCAAGGGCTCCTTCGGATCGGACGGCGAGACCTCGATCGGTATTTACTATGAACGGGACTACTAATGGACCTTTCGCTCGAAAACAGAGACGGCCTGCCGGAGGCGCTTCGCGTTCTGCTAGCCGATTTTCCGCGTGAAGCGTGGGAGCAGGACCCGAACTTTCGCGGCCTCGTCGAATTCTGGCTGTCCAAGCATATGGAGTTCCGCCGTCTGCTCACGGCTATGAATGGCGAGACAGAGAGCCTGCTTGATGGCGGGTCTGCGCAGACATTCGCGGGCCGGATTTCGCGCTATGGCTCGATGTTCGTGAACAACCTGCATGGGCACCACCAGATCGAGGACATGCACTACTTCCCCCGCCTGTCGCAGATGGACGAGCGGTTGGAGCACGGGTTCGAGCTGCTGGACGGCGACCACAAATCGCTCGACGGTCTGCTGGCGGGTTTTGTCGACTCCGCCAACAATACGCTGCAAAAGCTGGATGACCCGATTGTGCTGCGCAATGCGGCCGGAACGTTCCACTCCGATCTTGGCCGCCTCGACCGTTTGATCCAGCGGCACCTCGACGACGAAGAGGACCTGATCGTCCCTGTTATCCTGAAATTCGGTGAAGGCTCCCTCGCCTGACAAAACGAATTTGATCATTTCGTTCGGGTGCGCCACTATCGCGTGAAACACCTCCGAAAGGATCGCAGTTTGGACGACGCCCAAAGCCCGAAGGTCCCCGCTCACGAATTGGTCTATCGCCGCCTGCGCGAGATGATCCTGTGCGGCGAACTGGAACCGGGACAAGCGGTGACGATCCAAGGTCTGGTGCAGGAACTTGACGCGGGCATGACGCCGGTGCGTGAAGCGATCCGCCGGTTGACTGCTGAAAACGCGCTTGAATTCCTCGGCAACCGCCGCGTTTGCGTGCCTGTCTTGCGCGCCGACGATGTCGAAGAACTTGCGTTCGCGCGCCTCGCGCTAGAGCCGCAACTGGCTATCTGGGCTGCGGAAAAGATCAAGCCGGAGGCTATTCTGGAACTCGAAGCCGTCGACCAAGAGGTCAACCGCGCCATCGACCGCGGTGACGTGCGCAGTTACCTGATCCAGAACTACCGTTTCCACGCGACGCTCTACGCCGCATCCGAAGCGCGCACCACGGTCGCGCTGGCCGATACGCTCTGGCTGCGCATGGGGCCGAGCCTGCGGGTGATGGGCGGACGGTTCGGGACGGCAACGCTGGACGATAAACACGCGGACGCGATTGCAGCGCTCCGCCGCAAGGACGCGACGGGTGTCGGCGCTGCGATTTATGCGGACATCGCGCAGGGCTTTGATCAGATTCGCTCGTCGATGAGCTAAAGCCGCTTTTCCATGTAGATGCGGTCGAAACCGTTTTCGGTCTTCCGGCCCGTTTCGGCATATCCGATCTTGGCATAGAGGCCGACATTCTCGTGCATCAGCGCGTTGGTGTAGAGGCGGATCGTGCTCAATCCCGCCGCGCGCGTTTGCTTTTCGGCAGAGACCATCAACGCCTTCCCCACCCCGCGCCCCTGCGCATCGGGGAAGACAGCTACGATGTCGAGCAGCATGGCGTCTTGCAACGGCTCCAGAACGAGGTAGCCGAGGATCGCTTCATCCTCGAACACATAGGCGCTGCACGCGTTCACCAACGCAGCATAGTCAGCAATCATCGGCGCGGGCGGCTGCCCGATGCGGGAAACGTAGTGCGCGAAAGATGCCGACGCGATGGCGGTGATCGCGGCGACGTCCGACGATACGGCGGGACGGATCAAAGCTTGTCCCGCATACTGAACCACACCATCGCAAGCACGAGCAGCGGCCAGCGCAGCGCGGCGCCACCCGGGAAACGCGGCGTCGGAACAGAAGCCATGAGGTCGAACCGTTCAGCCTGCCCCGCGATGGCTTCGGCAGCGAGTTTGCCAGCCAAGGTTGCCATCGCGACACCGTGGCCCGAATACCCCGACAGGCTGAGCACATTGCCCGAGAGCCGTTCGAAATGCGGCATGCGGTTCATCGTGATACCGAGCGTGCCGCCCCAAGCGTAGTCGATGCGGGCATTGGCAAGCTGCGGGAAAATCTCGGCCATCGGTTTGCGAACGAGCGCCGCGATGTCGGACGGGAATTTGTAGCCGTAGCTCTCGGCCCCGCCGAACAGCATCCGGTTGTCCTCGGACAGGCGGAAATAGTTGATGACGAACTTGCTGTCTGCAACAGCGTGGTTGTTTCTGAGCACCGCATCGGGATCGTCCAGCGGCTCAGTCGCGACGATGAAGTTGTTGATCGGCATGACGCGGGCCGCAACGTGGCCGTTCATCTTGCCCAGATAGCCGTTGCACCCCATGACGACATAGTCTGCTTCGACGGTGCCGTGCTCACAGATGACCTGCGCAGGGCTGTCGTCCACGATGTCGACCACACGCGTCTGTTCGTAGATCGTCACGCCGCCCTGCTGGCAAGCGCGCGCAAGGCCCAGCGCAAAGCGGAGCGGATGGATGTGACCGCCGCCCATGTCGAGCGTGCCGCCGTGGTAGGCGTCGGACGCCACCAGTTCGCGGATTTCCTCTCGGTCCAGCGGACGGATCAGATCGTAATCGTATTCGCGGTTCAGCTTCTCGGCATAGGCGTGGGAATGCCCGACGAACCGCTCCTTGTGGTCCGCGTGGATGATCCCCGGTACCCAGCCGGCACCGCAGTCCCATTTCGCATCGAGGTCGCGGACAAGCTGCGCGCTCTCCTGCCCCAAGGCCCAGAGCTGGCGGGCAATGTCCTTGCCCATCATCTTTTCCAGCTCTTCCTGATCAAGCCGCTGGTCCTGTGCCACCTGACCGCCGTTGCGGCCCGAAGCACCGAAGCCCACACGCTGCGCTTCGACCAAGGCCACCTTGTAGCCGCGTTCAGCCAGATGCAGCGCGGTCGAGAGACCCGTGAAGCCGCCGCCCACTACGCAGACTTCGCAATGCACATGCCCCCGCAGCGCGGGCTGAGGGGGCAGAGGCTTTGCCGTGGCGGCGTACCAGCTCGACGGATATTCGCCGAGCTTGTCGTTTGCTGTCAGGAAATCCATCACTTCGCCACGAAGAGGCCCTGCTCTTTCACCTGCTCGTAGGCTTCATCCAGCGACTTGCGGGCGCGAACGATCAGTTCGTCGACCTCTTCGCGAGTGATGACAAGCGGCGGAGCGATGATCATGCGGTCACCGACGTGGCGCATGATCAGGTCGTTGGCAAAGCAACGCTCGCGGGTCATGAAGCCGATGGTGCCTTCGTCGCTGGCAAACGAAGCGCGGGTTTCCTTGTTCGGGGTCAGCGCGAGGCTGGCCATCAGGCCGACGATCTTGGTCTCGCCGACCATCGGGTGATCCGCGAGGCTGTGCCACTTCTCGGCAAGGTACGGCCCGATATCGTTCTTCACGTAGCTGACGAGGTTTTCCTCTTCCATGATACGCAGGTTTTCCAGCGCAACAGCCGCCGCGACGGGGTGACCCGAGTAGGTGTAGCCGTGGTTGAAATCGCCCTGCGCGCCAACGGTCTGAGCGATCTCGTCAGACACGATCGAGCCACCGATCGGGATGTAACCCGAGGAAAGACCCTTCGCGATGGTCATGATGTCGGGCTTGATGCCAACGGTAGTCGAGCCGAACCATTCACCGGTACGGCCAAAGCCGCAGATAACTTCGTCGGCGATCAGCAGGATGCCGTACTTGTCGACAATGCGCTGGATTTCGGGCCAGTAGGTGTCAGGCGCAACGATCACGCCGCCAGCGCCCTGCACCGGCTCACCGATAAAGGCTGCAACGTTTTCAGGACCGACTTCGAGGATCTTGTCCTCCAGTTCCTTGGCACGCGCGAGGCCGAAGTCTTCGGGCGACATGTCACCGCCATCGGACCACCAGTTCGGCTGGTTGATGTGTTCGATACCGTCGATGATGCCGCCGCCGTGGACGTGCATACCGCCCATGCCGCC
This sequence comes from Marivivens donghaensis, assembly GCF_011806565.1. Lineage (GTDB taxonomy): Bacteria > Pseudomonadota > Alphaproteobacteria > Rhodobacterales > Rhodobacteraceae > Marivivens > Marivivens donghaensis_A. Next base: position 13,584 of record NZ_JAATOP010000004.1, on the reverse strand, counting down.
AAGGCTCGCACCAGCCATGGTCGAGCCGTGGTAGCCGTTCTTGCGGCCGATCACGATGCGGCGCTCGGGCTGGCCTTTGCACTGCCAGTAGCGGCGCACGAGGCGCAGGTTGGTGTCGTTGGCTTCCGAACCTGACGAGGCAAAGAACACGTTATTCAGATCACCCGGAGCCAGCTCGGCCAGCTTGGCCGACAGCGCGATGACCGGTACGTGGGTCGTCTGGAAGAAGGTGTTGTAGTACGGCAGTTCTTTCATCTGGCGCGCAGCGACTTCGGCCAGCGAGTCCCGACCGTAGCCGATGTTCATGCACCAGAGGCCAGCCATACCGTCGAGGATGCGGTGCCCTTCGCTGTCCTGAAGCCAGACACCTTCGGCGCGGGTGATGACCCGCGCGCCCTTGGCCTCCAGCCCTTCGGCGTCGGTGAAGGGGTGCATGTGGTGTGCGGCGTCCAGCGCCTGAAGTTCGGCGGTCGGGGTTTGCGTGCTGATGAGGTTCATAGCTGCTCCTGCAAAGGGCGGAATAGGGCGGACTGTCCGCGGCTAGTGGGCCGGTGTCCTTTGTGGCGAGGATATTTTACGCGCTACCACTGTCAAGCATTTTGATCAAATTGCTGTCGGAGGTCAGCGCATCCGCACGGGAATCGCGGGGCCGGATCGCACCTTTCAGCGGACGCGGCGATGGATTTTCAATCGCACCGAATTAGATCGTTCGCGGCACCCGCTTGTCGGAAACATGCTTAACAATACGCTTAAATTCGCGCCATCTGCTGTCGATAATGCAAAACTGACCTACAACAATGCTTGTTTTTTCGTCGCTACCGTGGCGGGATGCAAAGTGGCACTGCCAATAACTACGGTCACGACGCACTGTACTTTGATCAAATTCAAAATTCGGTAACGTGACCGACAGTACAACATGGGAGATCAAATATGAAAAAGACGCTGCTGCCGATCGCGGCACTGATGGCCTTCGGCTCGGTCGCCGCTGCCGAAGAAGTCCACGTCTACAACTGGTCCGACTACATCGACGAAGAACTGCTGGACAAATTCGAAGCAGACACCGGCTACGAACTGGTCTACGACGTATTCGACTCGAACGAAGTTCTGGAAACCAAGATGCTTTCGGGCGGTTCGGGCTATGACGTTGTTGTTCCGACCGGCACCTTCCTTCAGCGCCAGATCGCTGCGGGCGCGTTCCAGCCGCTCGACTACTCGAAGCTGCCGAATGCTGAAAACCTGTGGGACCTGATCAAGGACCGCACCGCCGAGTATGACCCCGGCAACGAATACGCCATCAACTACATGTGGGGCACCACCGGTATCGGCGTGAACGTCGCCAAGGTTCAGGAAATCCTCGGCGAGGACGCTCCGCTCGACAGCCTGTCGCTGATCTTCGATCCGGCAAACGCAGAAAAGCTGTCCGAGTGTGGCATCCAGCTGCTCGACGCTCCGGTCGAAGTCATTCCGGCAGCGCTCGCCTACGCAGGCATGGACCCCGATGGCCACGACGAGGAATCGCTGGCGAAGGCCGAAGAAGTCATCATGGCTGTTCGTCCCTACATCCAGAAGTTCAACAGCTCGGAATACATCAACGCGCTCGCCAACGGCGAAATCTGCGTTGCTCTGGGTTGGTCGGGCGACATCCTTCAGGCGCGTGACCGTGCTTGGGAAGCCGACAACGGCGTCGAGATCGCCTACAACGCTCCGGCCGAAGGCGCGATGATGTGGTTCGACATGATGGCCATTCCGGCTGACGCGCCGAACCCCGAAGGTGCGCACGCGTTCTTGAACTTCATCATGGACGCAGAGAACATGGCTGCGGCTTCGAACTACGTTTACTACGCGAACGGCAACCTCGCTTCGCAAGAGTACCTGATCGAAGACGTCATCGGCGACACCGCGATCTATCCGGACGAAGCCACGCTCGAAAGCCTCTACACCACGACCCCGTGGGATGCGCGCTCGCAGCGTACGCTGACCCGTCTGTGGACCAAGATCAAATCGGGCATCTAATTTGATGCCTGTTGCCCCGCGCCCTGAAACACGGGCGCGGGGTCCTATTTTACAAGGAGCATTTCGGAATTATGGCCGAACTTTCCAAAACGCCGGTAGTCTTTGCCCCGTGGAATGACCCCAACGAAAAGCCGCTGATCCAGTTCAAGAACGTGACCAAGCGGTTTGGCGATTTCACCGCGATCGACAACCTGACCCTCGACATCTACGCCAAGGAATTCTTTGCCCTCCTCGGCCCGTCGGGCTGCGGCAAGACCACGCTGATGCGGATGCTCGCAGGTTTCGAGATGCCGAGCGAAGGCCAGATCCTTCTTGGCGGACAGGATATTGTGAAAGTTCCCCCGAACAAGCGCCCCGTGAACATGATGTTCCAGAGCTACGCGCTGTTCCCGCACCTGAGCGTGTTCGACAACATCGCTTTCGGTCTGCGCCGCTCCGACATGCCCAAAGACCAGATCAAGGACCGCGTTGCAGAGATGCTCCGTCTCACGCGGCTTGAGAAGTTTGCCAAGCGCAAACCCCACCAGATTTCTGGCGGCCAGCGCCAGCGCGTCGCCCTCGCCCGCTCGCTCGCCAAGGCACCCAAGCTCCTGCTGCTCGACGAACCGCTTGGCGCGCTTGATAAAAAGCTGCGCAACGACACGCAGTTCGAACTGATGGACATTCAGGAAAAGACCGGCACGACCTTCGTCATCGTGACCCACGACCAGGAAGAAGCGATGACCGTCGCCAGCCGCATCGCGGTTATGGACAACGGCAAGCTCATTCAGGTCGACACGCCCTCCGGCATCTATGAAGAGCCCAACAGCGTTTACGTTGCGGACTTCATCGGTGACGTGAATATCATCGAAGGCAACGCGAAGGTCGTCGATGGCGGGATCGAAATCCACTACGCCGAAGGTGCCGCGCCGATCCATGCCAAGACGGACAAACACATCACTGACGGCCAGCGCGTGTCCTACGCCATCCGCCCCGAAAAAATCGCTGTGACTTCTGAACCGATGGCCGACCGCGCGAACCATGCGCATGGCACGATCCTCGACATCGGCTACCTCGGCCACCTGTCGAGCTACTTCGTCACGTTGGGCAACGGTCAGAAGGTCGAAGCCTCGATGACCAACAGCCGCCGCCTGTCGCGCCGCGACTTCACTTGGGAAGACAATGTCTGGCTGTCGTGGACCGACACCGCCGGCGTTGTGCTGACCGAGTAAGGGGGCGGTATGCGCTTTTCCCAAACTCTGGAGTCGGCATACGCCAGTAAGGCCGATCTGGTCCTTGCCGCCCTGCTCGCAGTAGCTGGCATCGCATTAATCTGGCTGAACCAAGCGGATGGCAGCCACTTTACCGGCGGCCTGCTGATTGCCTTTGCCGTGTTCGTTACGGCCTACCGCATCAACCGCCGCCTCGCCGTGATCGCCGTGCCGTACCTGTGGCTGCTGGTGTTCTTCCTCGTGCCCTTCATCATCGTGGTGAAGATCTCGCTGTCGGACCCCGCCATTGCGATCCCGCCCTACACGCCGACGCTCGAACTGTCCGAAGGATGGACCGGCCTCAAGTCGTTCTTCGGCGATCTGGACTTCGAGAATTTCGAATTCCTTGCCAGTGACCCACTCTATTACACCGCCTATCTGTCCTCGGCCAAAATCGCGATCATCTCGACCGCGATCACGCTGCTTGTTGCCTTTCCGATTGCATACGGCATGGCAAAAGCGTCCGAGGAATGGCGCCCGACCCTGATGATGCTGGTCATCCTGCCGTTCTGGACATCGTTCCTGATCCGCGTCTACGCGTGGATGGGCATTCTAGGCCGCGAGGGCTTCCTGAACAGCTTCCTGCTATGGCTCGGCATCATTGACGACCCGCTGACCATGCTGAACACGAATTTCGCGGTCTATGTCGGTATCGTCTACACCTACCTGCCGTTCATGATCCTGCCGATCTATGCGACGCTGGAAAAGCTGGACGTGTCGCTGCTCGAAGCGGCCGAAGACCTTGGCTGCACCCGCACACAAGGCTTCTGGCTCGTCACCCTGCCCCTTTCGATGCCGGGTATCATCGCGGGCTGTTTCCTCGTGTTCATTCCTGTGCTCGGTGAATTCGTGATCCCGTCGCTGCTTGGCGGTTCGGACACGCTGATGATCGGCAAGATCCTGTATGAAGAGTTCTTCTCCAACCGCGACTGGCCGGTGGCCTCTGCGGTGGCGGTGATCCTGCTGCTGATCCTCGTGGTCCCGATTGTGCTGTTCCAGCGCAACCAGCAAAAACAGGCGGAGGCTGACCAATGAAAAAGATGAGCTGGTTCAACCTCACGTCGCTGACGCTGGGTTTCGCGTTCCTCTACATCCCAATGATCATCCTCGTGATCTTCTCGTTCAACGGTGGCCGCAACGTGGCGATCTGGGGCGGCTTTTCGACCAAATGGTACGGCGAGCTGTTCCACGACGAAAAGTTCCTCGACGCCGCGTGGGTAACGTTGCGGGTGGCCTTCGCCACGGCAACGCTATCCACGGTTCTCGGCACGATCACGGCCTATGTGCTCGTGCGCGGCGGCAAGTTCTATGGACGCACGCTGTTCTCGGGCATGACCTACGCGCCGCTGGTGATGCCGGACGTGATCCTCGGCCTGTCGCTGCTGTTGCTGTTCAAGGCGATGTTCAACCAGATGGGAATGCTGACTATTGTGCTGGCGCATACGACCTTCGCGATGTGCTACGTATCGGTGGTTGTCTCGTCCCGCCTGCTGACCTTCGATCAGTCGCTGGAAGAGGCCGCGTCGGACCTTGGCGCGTCGGCATTCGACACGTTCATCAATGTGACGCTGCCGAACATCGCGCCTGCCGTGATCTCAGGCTGGTTGCTTGCGTTCACGCTGTCGCTCGATGACCTCGTAATTGCGTCCTTCACCACCGGTCCCGGTGCGACGACCCTCCCGATCGAGATTTTCTCGGAAGTGCGGCGCGGTGTGAAACCGCAGATCAACGCGCTCTCGACCATCATGATCGCGATTGTGACGGTAGGTGTGCTGATCTTCTCGTTCTCGTCGAAACGCCGAACGCTCAAGCGGATCGCAGACGAGCAGCAAGCGAATTGAAAAAGGGGCCTTCGGGCCCCTTTATGCTGTCTCCAGCAACGTCTGTTTGGCCCACGCCATCACGGCATCGACATTGTTAGGAAGCTCCTCCCCCATGCCTTCGGTGAACTCGATGAAGGCGGGGACAGTTTCGTCGCGCACGGCCAGCAGACAAGGGATGCCGGCGGCAAGCGCCTCACCCACCACAGGACGGAAACCGCGCCCTTCGGCTTCCTGTTTGCCGAACTTGTTTGCGAGCAGCATTTGCGGATCGCCCGCCAACTTTGACTGCACCTTGCCTGCGGCCTGTTCCAACGCCGCGCCATCCAGTCGGCAGCCTGAAGAGAGCGGGCCGAGGTTCTGGCTAATGCGGATGATATCGCCGTCGGGGATGAGGTGCAGGTCCATATGATAGGGCGAGCCGTCCTGCGGATCGTCGTTGATCTGGCAGGCTCCGACCAGCGTGACGCCCTCTGCTAGCAAGCGGCGGGACACCTCGGTCAGAGTGGTGTTGGCGGTCTGCGTTTTGGTCGCGATGATATAGCCGAGCATGGCTTCCTCTTGTGACGGTTCGCGCAGGATTGCAGGATGCGCAGGAAAAGGAAAGGCGAGCTATGCACAAACCACCGGCAGTCATCCTCGCAGGCGGTAAGGCCACGCGTATGGGAGGCGGCGACAAGCCATTGATGCACTGGCGCGGGCGTCCGCTGATCGAACATGTGCTGGAAGGGTTTGCGGGTCAGGTCGGAGATATCGCGATCAACGCGGGCGGCGATCCGGCGCGGTATGCTCGGTATGGAGCGCTGATTACGGATAGCTTGCCGGATTGCGGGCCGTTGTCGGGGGTTCTGACGGCACTGGAATGGGCCGAGGGCAACGAAGTGCTGGTCGTCGCCGGTGATACGGTATGCCTGCCGCCCGATCTGGTAGAGCGGCTGAATGCCCCCTCCTATGCAGCCTCGCTGGTGGACGGCGAATGGCGGGCGCATCCCACGGTGGGCCTCTGGCCGACGAGCCTTGCGCCACATTTGCGTGCGTATCTTGAAAGCGGCGAGCGGCGTGTGATGGGATGGGCAAAGCAGGTCGGCGCGCAGGAAGTCCGGTTCGATGGAGAAGTCTTCCGCAACTTCAACACGCAAGACGATCTGAAAACCTAGCCCCTGCGGATCAGGTAGGTCATGCCGCCGTCGATGTCGGTAGTGCCCAGAAATTCATGCCCCGCTTCGCGGCAGAACAGCGGCAGGTCCACTGCCGCCATTTTGTCCGACGCCAACAGGCGCAGTACCTGCCCCGCTTCCATCGCTTCCAGCACCTTGCGGGCTTTCAGCACGGGCAGCGGACACAGCAGGCCGATCGCATCGACTTCGCGATCAGCTTCCATGGATGCGGTTGTGTCGGACGGATGCAAAGAACGAGGCTCCGATCAGAACGCCCCCGATGAGGCCGGTGAGAGCTTCGGGAACATGGTGGGTGACTTGCACGAACATGATAATCGCAAGCACGAGGATCGACCAGAAGGCTCCGTTCTCGAGGTAGCGGTATTCGTTCAGCGTCCCCTTTTCGACCAGCATCACGGTCATCGAACGCACGTACATCGCGCCAATGCCGAGGCCGATCGCGATGATGAACAGGTTCTGTGTCAGGGCAAACGCGCCGATCACACCGTCAAAGCTGAACGAAGCGTCCAGCACTTCGAGGTACAGAAACGCGCCAAGACCACCCGAGGCAGCTACGCCGCTCGTGCCGGTATCGAGGTAATCGCTCAGCACCTCAACGAGCAGGAACGTCAGCAGCCCCCAGATCGCGGAGCGCAGGAACATCGAGCTCATCAGCGGGTCGAACAGACTGGAGACAAAGGTGATCGTGCCCAGAACGATGGTCACAACGAGGAACTTCGCGCCGCCAACCTTGGACATCAGACGCTCGACACCGGGGAGCCAGTGGACCTCTTTATCGGGGTCAAAGAAGTAGGACAGCGCGACCATCAACAGGAACGTGCCGCCGAACGCGCTGATCGGCACGCGGGCGCCTTCCATGATCTCGGCGTATTCGTGCGGATGCGACAAAGCCAGATTGACCGCCTGTAGCGGCCCCACCTTGGCAGCAATCGCAACGACCAGAACGGGGAACACGATCCGCATCCCGAAGACGGCGATCAGAATGCCCCAAGTCAGGAAGCGATGCTGCCAGACAGGCGTCATTTCCCGTAGTTTATTGGCGTTGACGATGGCGTTGTCGAACGAAAGCGAAATTTCCAGCACCGAGAGGACGGCGGTGATGAACAGCACGTTCAAGAGGCCCTTGACGGTGCCGTGCATGCTCCAGCCGACAAAGGTGCTCAGCACCAGACCGATAGCAGTGACGATAAAAGCAAGATAAAAATAGCGCAGCACAGATTTGTGCGCCGTAGTCGCTGGCATTGCCATCCCCAATCAATTCGTCCGTAAAATGCCGGACTTGGATGGACTATAGGGCGGTCACGCTCAATGGCATCCCGACGTCACGCGCTGCATCCCTGCTTGTGTCATCCGCACCATCCCTTTGCGGACAACAAAAGGGCGCCCGATGGCGCCCCGATGTCTTACTTGTTTTCCAGTGCGTCGAGCCGCGCCTTGAGCGCTTCGTTCTCTTCGCGGGCCTTCTGGGCCATCAGGCGAACGGCGTCGAACTCTTCGCGGGTCACGAAATCACGCTCGGCCAGCCAGCGGTCCAGCATGGACTTCATAGCGTTGTTCGCTTCGTCCTTGGCACCCTGGGCCACGCCCATGGCATTGGTCATCAGCTGGGAAAAATCATCAAGGATCTTGTTACGCGTCTGCATGTGTCACTCCGGCATTGCTCGGGCTTTATATGGGCTGCCAAGGCGTGCGTGACAACCCCGTCAGCCGTTGACACCTTGCGCGCGGCGCATCATCACTCGGTCATGATTGCAGCGATCCCCTTTCCCGATCTTTCGCCCGAGGTTTTCTCGATCAACCTCTTTGGCAACGAGTTTGCCCTGCGCTGGTATGCTCTGGCCTATATCGTCGGTATCGGGCTTGGCTGGCTGACCGTTCGCCGCGCACTGTCGAAGCCCGCGCTCTGGCACAATGACACACCTCCGATGGACAAGCGGACGCTCGAAGACCTGATGACGTGGATCATCGTCGGCGTCATCTTGGGCGGCCGTTTCGGGTATATCCTGTTCTATCGGCTGGATTATTACCTCGCGAACCCCGCAGAGATCATGATGGTCTGGCAGGGCGGCATGTCTTTCCACGGCGGTTTCCTCGGCGTGATCCTCGCAGTGCTGATCTATTCGCGGGTCAAGGGTCTGCGGCTCGGCTCCGTCGCGGACAGCATGGCGCTCGGTACGCCGTTCGGCCTGCTGCTGGGCCGTATCGCGAACTTTGTGAATGCAGAGCTTTGGGGCCGCGTCACTGATGTGCCGTGGGCTGTGGTTTTCCCCGGAGAAGCGGCGCAATCGTGCCTCCTGCCCGTCTGCGCCCGCCACCCCTCGCAGCTTTATGAAGCCGCGATGGAGGGGCTGATCCTCGGCGGTGTGCTGCTTTACCTCGCGTTTCGCCGCGGCGCGCTAAAGGCCCCGTGGCTCATTACGGGCGTATTCTTTGCGGGCTACGGCATCTCCCGTTTCATCGTCGAATTCTTCCGCCAACCCGACGCGCAGTTCCAGACACCGGGCAACCCGCTGGGCCTCGCCTATCACATCGGCGGCTACGGCCTGACGATGGGGCAATTCCTGTCGCTTCCCATGATTATCATCGGCGTCGGCCTCGTCATCTGGGCACGGAAGCGCGCATGACGGCGCTGACGGACATCCTGACGGCCCGTATCGCTCGTACGGGCCCGCTGACCCTCGCCGACTACATGCGCGAGGCGCTTTTGCACCCCGAGCACGGCTATTACGCGACCCGCGATCCGTTCGGGCAGCGGGGCGACTTCATCACTGCGCCCGAGATTTCGCAGATGTTCGGTGAGGTCATTGGCCTTTGCATCGCGCAGGCTTGGATACATCAGGGACAGCCCAAAGGCATTCTTGCCGAGCTTGGCCCCGGTCGCGGGACGCTGATGGCGGACATCTTGCGCGCGACCAAAGGTGTGCCCGGCTTTCACGATGCGCTGGACGTTCATCTGGTCGAAGCGTCGCCAGTGCTGCGCAAGGCGCAGGCCGAGCGGGTTCCCGTGAAAGCTTTCCACGACCTAGTTGCGGACCTGCCTGAGGGGCCGCTGTTCGTTGTTGCGAACGAGTTCTTCGACGCCCTCCCCGTCCGTCAATTCGTCCGAGACGGCGAGGCGTGGCGCGAGCGTGTGATCGGCGTCGAAAACGACGCGCTGACGTTCGGCCTTTCGACCGCAGCCCCGCTCGAAATGCTGGAGCATCGGCTGGACGACACCCAAGACGGCGATCTGGTCGAGGTCTGCTCTGCCCTGCCCGCGATCACGTCGCAGATCGGAGAGCGCATCGACACCCACGGCGGCATGGCGTTGTTCATCGACTATGGTGATTGGCGGTCGCTCGGCGATACGTTGCAGGCTCTAAAAGGCCACGAACGCACCGATCCGCTCTTAGAGCCCGGTAGCGCCGACCTTACCTGCCACGTCGATTTCGAAGCGATCGCGATGAATTCCGCACCGGCCAAGTTCACGCGGGTGACGCCGCAGGGCGTTTTCCTCGAACGGCTCGGGATTACGGACCGCGCGCGGGCACTTGCCTCCAGACTAAGCGGTAACGCACTGGAATCGCACATCGCAGCCCATCGCCGCTTGACCCACCCCGCAGAAATGGGCGACCTGTTTAAAGTAATCGGGCTCTACCCCGCAAACGGCACACCTCCTGCAGGCTTGGAAGCATGACTCTGGACATCATCACTCACCGTTCGCTTGGCACGCTGAAGCATGGCTTTTTCGGCCGCAAAGGTGGGGCGTCCTCTGGCATCTTCGAAGGGCTGAACTGCGGTTACGGCTCGTCCGACATGCGCGAAGCGGTGACGATGAATCGCAACCGCGTCGCCGAGGCGATGGACGTGGACGAAAACGCGCTCGTCGGCGTGCATCAGATCCACTCGGCCGATGTCCTGACGATCACCGATGCGTCGGAGCCTCGCCCCGATGCCGATGCGATGGTCACGAACGTTCCCGGCCTCGCGCTCTCGATCCTGACCGCCGATTGCCAGCCCGTGCTTTTCGCCGACCACAACGCGGGCGTTGTCGGCGCGGCTCATGCTGGGTGGAAAGGTGCGCTTGCCGGCGTGCTTGAAAACACGCTTGAGGCCATGGAGGCCATTGGCGCAGATCGCAAGAACACCGTCGCGATTATCGGCCCGACCATCAGCCAACGCGTCTACGAAGTCGGCCCCGAATTCCTTGATGCGTTTCTTGTCGAAGACGATGAATACGCGCAGTTCTTTGCGAATGGCGAAGGGGATCGCTACCTGTTCAATCTGCCGCTGTTCGGCCTCCATAAACTACGCGAAGCGGGTATTGGCGATGCCGAGTGGACAGGCCATTGCACCTATTCCGACGTGAACCGTTTCTACAGCTTCCGCCGCACGACCCATCGCAAGGAAGCGGACTACGGACGCCTCATCGCGGCGATCCGCCTCTGAATTAGAACGCTTCCGCCAGAAACCCGCCACAATTACGGCAAAACAATCCCAATAGGTTGTGCGCGATTGTTTCCGCCGCTTGCGGATTTTCCAAGAAAACAAAGGCATAGCGGCAAGCGACCAATCAATTTCACGCCCGCTAAAAATTTCAAAATTGCGGCACAGACCTGCCTTAGTGCTGCCCCTGTTAACCCTGATAACTGACTTCAACGCCCCGACGGGCAAGGAACAGAAGGGATAACGGACATGACCAAACTGCGCTGGCTCAAGACCATCATTGCTGCTGCTGAAACTGAAGAAGTATCGCTCCCGTGGGAACGCGGCGCCCGTCGCGATGACCTGATTGTTCGCCGCAAGGCTGCCTCGGCTCCGGTCAAGGCAAAGGCTGCGGCCTAAGACTACTCTCCTCCCCTGTTGTTCTCGAGAGTACTGGCGGTCCGATGGGCCGCCATTTTTCGATTCGGGAGACAGGAAGCGCGACTGCGAGGGCGATTGAAAGTTCTCCGGCAACAATGATCGGTGCGACCTTACGGTGTGTCGCCGATTGAAGCACAATGATGCAAAAAGTTTGACAACCTCTGCCACATTCTGGCACACGCTGGCTCAAGTTCAGGGCGTATCGCTCGCCCGCTTTCCCGGCCAGAGGTCGGATCACTCAACAGACAGACGACCCCGCAGCGCACAAGCCTCTCGCGCAACGACGTCGGGGTCGTCTTTTCTGTAAAACTTCCGAAAAATCAGGCTTCGCGCGCGAGGCGTTCTTCGAGCACTTCGAACGGCACACCCGGCTCGTCCTTGGCACCGCGGATCACCAGCGAGGTTTTGACCTGCGAGACGTTGTCAGCAGTCAGAAGATCGTTGGTCAGGAAGCTCTGGAACGTGCGTAGATCGGGCGCGACGCACTTGAGGATGAAGTCCACTTCACCGTTCAGCATGTGGCATTCACGGACCAGCGGCCAACCACGGCAGAGCGCTTCGAACGCGGACAGATCAGCTTCGGCCTGCTTATAAAGACCGACCATCGCGAAGACCTGGACTTCAAAGCCCAGCTCGCGGCTGTCGACGTCTGCGTGATAACCGCGAATGTAGCCCTGCTCTTCCAGCGTACGCACGCGGCGCAGGCACGGAGGGGCGGAAATGCCGACACGTTTGGCCAGCTCGACGTTGGTCATGCGACCGTCCGCCTGCAGTTCTGCCAGAATCATACGATCGATTTCGTCGAGTTTGCTGCCCGGCATTTTATTCCTCTTAGGTTATTGCGCAGAGATTACCCAGTACCGCATCAATGCGCAACAATATTTCAAACTTGCGCAACATCCTTACGCAAGAGTATATATTTGTTTTTCAGGATGTATTGCTTGCCGCACGCCCTTTTCGAACGCAGGCCGCGGGTCTATATCGGGTAGGAACCGCAAAGGAAAGAGGCTGACATGTCCGACACCCGCCACACCAAGCTGCTCATCATCGGCTCCGGCCCTGCCGGCTACACTGCCGCCGTTTATGCCAGCCGCGCGATGCTCAACCCGATCCTCGTGCAGGGTATGGAACCGGGCGGTCAGCTGACCACCACGACCGAAGTCGAGAACTGGCCGGGCGAGAAAGAAATCCAAGGCCCGCAGCTGATGATGAACATGGAAGAGCACGCGCGCGCCATGGGCACCGAGATCATCACCGACCTGATCGTCGATCTCGACCTCCAGCAGCGCCCGTTCGTTGCCAAGGGCGATAGCGGCACCGTTTACACCGCTGATACCGTTGTGCTCGCAACCGGCGCCCGCGCAAAGTGGCTCGGCATGGAAACCGAGGAAGCCTTCAAGGGCTTCGGCGTTTCGGCATGTGCGACCTGTGACGGCTTCTTCTATCGCGGCAAGGAAATCGTCGTTGTCGGCGGCGGCAACACGGCTGTCGAAGAGGCGCTCTACCTCACCAACTTCGCGACCAAGGTCACGCTGATCCACCGCCGCGACAGCCTGCGCGCCGAAAAGATCCTTCAGGACCGCCTGTTCAACCACCCGAAGGTCGAGGTTCTCTGGAACCACGAAATTCACGAAGTGGTCGGCGATCACGAACCGAAGGGCGTCACCGGCGTCAAAGCCAAGAACGTCCAGACCGGCGAGATTACCGATATCGAAGCCGCAGGCGTCTTCATCGCGATCGGCCACGCCCCTGCCAGCGAACTGGTGAAAGACCAGCTGGAGCTGCACAACGGCGGCTATGTCAAAGTTGAAGCTGGCTCGACCCGCACCGCCATTCCGGGCGTCTTCGCTGCTGGCGACCTGACCGATCACACCTACCGTCAGGCCGTCACCTCGGCCGGCATGGGCTGCATGGCCGCGCTCGATGCAGAGCGTTACCTCGGCGAACTCCAGCCCGAGGGCGACATCGTCAAGGTCTGATCGATCTGAACCAATCAGGAAGCTCCGGCGCCGCAAACGCAGGAGCTTTTTTCTTATCCACAGGCAGCTGTGGCGCGTTGCCGAAACGCTTGTTCCGCTAAACCGGCATTTGCGCGGATGACCGTCCAGAACTCGCGCAAGCCGACATGTTTGTGTCTGCCCGACCGCAAGACTCCCCCGAATGCATCCTTTTTCGCCGCAATCCTGCCGAAACGCTTGAATACTTGCCCCTTGCGGGTCTAGGCAGCGTCCAAGTCCGGCATTGCCGAAATCAAATTGAGAGTACGTCCATGGATATGGCCCCTATCCCCGAGCTTTATGTCTCGCACGAGTCTTCCCAGAAACTGAAGCTGGAAGCAGCATCGCTGACGTCGCATGACTTGACGCCCCGTCAGATTTGCGACCTCGAGCTGCTGCTGAATGGCGGTTTCAACCCGCTGAAGGGCTTCCTGACCGAAGCCGATTATGACGGTGTTGTCGAAAACATGCGTCTGGCCGA
>NZ_JAATOP010000003.1 GCF_011806565.1 Marivivens donghaensis | reverse complement strand
TCGGCCAGACGCATGTTTTCGACAACACCGTCATAATCGGCTTCGGTCAGGAAGCCCTTCAGCGGGTTGAAACCGCCGTTCAGCAGCAGCTCGAGATCGCAAATCTGACGGGGCGTCAAGTCATGCGACGTCAGAGAAGCAGCCTCCAGCTTCAGTTTCTGGGAGCTGTCATAGGAAACGTAGAGTTCGGGGATCGGTGCGTGGGGAGAAAGCATAAACTAAGCCTTGGAGAAAAACATATCCGTACGACTAGTCCATAGTGACACCGGCGCACAATGCAAGTGCAGCATTACCTTACTCAAGTAGAGTTGCGTAAACTCCATACTGTTGGGGCTCAACACGGCCCAATAGACAGCAATTTATCAGAATATTTTGGCGGAAGCGGTGGGATTCGAACCCACGGTAGAGTTTCCCCTACGCTGGTTTTCAAGACCAGAGCCTTAAACCACTCGGCCACACTTCCGCTCGGCGCACCGCTGGTGCGCTTGGTGAGCGGTAGATAGCGGGTTGCTTGGGGCTTCACAAGCCCGTCAGATGTACCGTTTCACGGTGGCGGAAACGGGCCACATGATGTGCAAGAGACTTCAAATATATGAGGCGCAGCGCTAAGGTGATTGCAAATGGCCTTGCTTTGCTGGGTCACGGGCAGAAAAAACGCCGAAAAAGGCGCGCGGTTCGCCGCAACAGGTTAAAGGGGCACTCATGTCTGGCAAGGTTATGGCACACTTCCGCACGACGGTTCTGTCGGTTGCGGCTCTCGCTTTCGTGGCGGGGTGCTCAGAAGACGGCGGCATGTCTTTCTTCAATAAAAACAGCGGCTCGGACGAGACTTTGGTCGTCGAGGAAAACCGTTCGGTCGAACTGATCGAGCGAGATGTCGAAGCACCGCAGGTGTTTCAGGTGACTGAAAACGGTCTTTGGGACGGTCGCCCGTCGCTCGGCGGTGTCTGGGTGGCCCACCCCGATGTGCAGGACCCCGAGCGCGTCATCGTGCGCAACCTCGACAACGGCAAGTTCGTGATCGGCGCGCTGTTTCGCCGCGAGCGTGAGAACCCCGGCCCTGCCCTGCAAGCGTCGTCTGATGCAGCAGCGGCTCTGGGAATGCTCGCAGGTGCGCCCGCACAACTGCAAGTGACGGCCCTCCGCCGCGAGGAAGCGCCTGCGCAAGTCGCCGAGGCAACGCCTACCTTCGACGAAGGCGCAGAGGTCGAGACCATGACGCTTGACCCGATTGCCGGTGCCGAAGCCGCTATCGCTGCGGCCGAAGCAGCACAGGCAGCCCCTGCCCCGATGCCCGAAGCTGCGCCCGCCCCCGAGGCTCCGGCGCCCGCTGCGCCTGCGACGTCCGACCTCGCCAAGCCGTTCATCCAGATCGGTATCTTCTCGATCGAGGAGAACGCGACCCGCACCGCAGACCGCTTGCGCACCACGGAGATCGTGCCGACCGTACTTGAACAATCGAGCCAGGGCCGCACCTTCTGGCGTGTCATTGTCGGTCCTGCCGCGTTCGAAGCGGAACGTGCAGATCTGCTGACGCGCATCAAGGCGCAAGGCTTTACCGACGCTTACTTCGTAACAAACTGAGGGTCCTCACCATGAAACTCCTCACCCGACTGATCGCAGTTTTCACCATCGCCGTCGCGACCACCGCGGGCGCGCAGAGCTTCGAAACGCAAGCCCGCGCGGCCTACGTCTATGACATCACCACCGGCGTGACGCTGCTGGAAAAGAACGCGGACGTGCCGCTGCCGCCCGCGTCGATGTCGAAGCTGATGACGCTCTACATGACCTTCGAGGCCATTGCCGACGGTCGTCTCCAGCCCGAGGACGAACTGCTCGTCTCGCAGCACGCGATGAACTACGAAGGTTCGTCGATGTTCCTGCGGTCCGGTGAGCGCGTGAAGGTCGAAGACCTGATCCGCGGCGTGATCGTGCTATCCGGCAATGATGCGAGCGCCGTTCTTGCTGAAGCACTGTCCCCCGATGGCACCGAGGCAGGCTTTGCCCGCATGATGACCGAGCGCGCCAAGCAGCTGGGCATGAACAACTCCGCCTTCGCCAACTCCAACGGCTGGCCCGACCCGATCCAGCGTATGTCGGTGCATGACCTCGGCATCCTCGCGACCCGTATCATCGAGGATTTCCCGACCTTCTATCCGATCTTCGCCGAGGAAAGCTTCGAATTTGATGGCCGTGTCCCGTCGAACAGCCAGAACCGCAACCCGATCCTCGGCCTTGGCCTTGGCGCGGATGGTCTGAAAACCGGCCACACCGCCGAAGCAGGCTATGGCCTCGTCGGTTCCGCCCGTCAGGGTGACCGCCGCGTTGTGTTCGTTGTCGCGGGCCTCGACAGTGCTGCGGCTCGCGCCGAAGAAGGCGAGCGCATTCTGAACTGGGCCTTTCGCCACTTTGCCGAAAAGCAGATCGTAGAGGCAGGCACCCGCATCGCCTCCGCTGATGTCTGGATGGGCGAAGCCGGTTCGGTCGGCCTGACCGTTGCCGAAGACCTCAACATGCTGGTTCCGATCATGAATCAGGGAACCGTCGACGCCGAGGTTGTCTATGATGCCCCGATCCAGGCGCCGGTCACGCAAGGACAGCAACTGGGCGAGTTGGTTATCAAGCTCGACGAGAACCTCCCCGACGTGCGCGTGCCGCTGATCGCTGACGCAAATGTCGCGACCGGAGGCTTTGGCGTTCGGCTCAAAACTGCTGTAAACGTGCTTCTCGACAAGGTTGCCGAAGAACCGGCGACTGACGAGATGGCGGAAAGCAACACGTGACGACACAGGATACCGGCCTGCTGGTAACGTTCGAAGGTATCGACGGCTCCGGCAAATCGACCCAAGCACGGCGACTGGCCGAGAGACTGCAAGCCAAAGGGCACGAGGTCGTTCTGACCCGCGAACCCGGTGGCAGCGAAGGCGCGGAGGAAATCCGCGCCCTTTTGCTGACTGGCGATACGAACCGATGGTCGGCAGAGACAGAGATCCTGCTCTTTACCGCCGCGCGCCGCGATCACCTTGAAAAGACGATCCGCCCCGCGCTCGCCGCCGGCAAGACCGTGATCTGCGACCGTTTTGCCGACAGCACCCGCGTCTATCAGGGCGCAACGCGCGGCGATCTGCGCGGTACCGTCGACAGCCTGCACCAGATCATGATCGGTCAGGAACCCGACCTCACGTTCATCATCGACATGGACCCAAAGGTCGCGCTGGAGCGTGGCCTCGCCCGCAATTCGGGCGAGGATCGCTTCGAGGACTTCGGCCTCGGCTTTCAGGAAACACTGCGCCACGGCTTCCTGTCGATTGCGCACCAGAACCCCGAACGCTGCATCGTCGTGGACGGCAACCGCCCGCTCGAACAGGTCGGCGCCGAAGTCCTCGCCATCTACGAGGAGCGCGCATGAGCGCGGAAATCCCCGAACCCGACCGGATCGAAGGCGCACCGCATCCCCGCGAAACCGTGCGCCTTTTTGGTCAGCAGAAGGCCGAGGAAACATTCCTCGAAGCGTTCAATTCGGGCCGCCTGCATTCGGGCTGGATGATCACCGGCCCGCAAGGTATCGGCAAAGCGACCCTCGCCTACCGGATCGCCGCGTTTCTATTGACCGACGACGGCGGCGGCATGTTCGGCGGTCCTGCGACCTCGCTCACCGTCGATCCGAACCACCCCGAGCTTGCGCTGATCCAAGCCAGCAGCCACCCGCGCCTCGCCGTCATCCGACGCCCGCTCAATCAGGACACCGGCAAGCTGCGCGCTGAAATTACCGCAGAACCTGTGCGTGACCTCAAACGGTTCTTCCAGATGTCGTCGGCAGATGGTGGCCGCCGCGTGGTCATCGTCGACTCTGCGGACGAGATGAACGTCACTGCTGCAAACTCGATCCTGAAAGAGCTCGAAGAGCCCCCTGCCCGCACGACCCTGTTGCTCCTGTCGCACCAACCATCGCGCCTCTTGCCGACGATCCGCTCCCGTTGCCGCGAACTGCGCTGTTCGCCGCTCGGCGCGGATGACATGGCCGCCGCGCTCGAACAGGCGGGTGTGCGTACCGATGCGCCGGACGCTCTTGCCGCCCTCTCCGCTGGCTCTGTCGGCGAAGCAATTCGACTTGTGAATCTCGACGGGCTGCCGCTCTACGCGGAGCTGGTGAAGCTTTTCTCCGAGATGCCGAACATGTCCCGCCCCGCCGCGATCCGCCTTGCCGAAAGCTGCGCTGGCAAAGCGGGCGAACAGCGGTATCCCTTGATGCTGGACCTGATCGACCTGTTCCTTGCGCGCACCGCCCGCGCCGGCCTGACCGGAGAGCCCACGTCGCAAGGTGCCTCGGGCGAAGCCCTCTTGCTCGCCCGCCTGTCCCACGATGCCCGCGCTGCCCGCAAATGGGCGGAACTTCAACAGGAGTTGTCGCTTCGTGTGCGCAGAGGCAGGGCCGTCAACCTTGACCCTACCGCATTGATCCTAGATATGCTTTTCAGGATCGAAGAGACGGCCCGCACCGTCACCAACGCCTGAGGTCGCATGTCCCGCCCCACCATCGTCGATAGCCACTGCCATCTGGACTTCCCTGATTTCGAAGGCCAGCTCGATACCATTATCCAGAACGCTCTGGACGCGGGCGTCGAACGCATGGTGTCGATCTGCACGAA
The DNA here is from genome assembly GCF_011806565.1 of Marivivens donghaensis. Lineage (GTDB taxonomy): Bacteria > Pseudomonadota > Alphaproteobacteria > Rhodobacterales > Rhodobacteraceae > Marivivens > Marivivens donghaensis_A. Next base: position 308,023 of record NZ_JAATOP010000003.1, on the reverse strand, counting down.
GAAGGCGGGCCTCGACAACGTCAAAGCCATCGCCGCGACCTACCCCGAGGTATTCTACGCCTACGGCATCCACCCGATGAGCGCGGCGAGCCACGAGCCCGTCACCGTCGATGATCTCGTCGCCGAAGCCGCGAACCAGAAGATGGTCGGTATTGGCGAGACGGGCCTCGACTACCACTATACGCCCGATAGCGCCGAGGTACAGAAAACCTCGCTTCGCATCCACATCGAAGCCGCGCAGAAAACCGGACTGCCGCTCATCATCCACTCACGCGATGCAGACGATGATATGGCCGCTATCCTACGCGAAGGCTATGATAAGGCGCCTTATTCCTGCGTTATGCACTGCTTCTCGTCGGGACCGGAACTGGCGAAGGTCGCGCTGGAGATGGGGTTCTACCTGTCGATGTCCGGCATTGCGACTTTCCCGAAATCGCAGGACGTGCGCGATATCTTCGCCGCCGCCCCGATCGACCGTATTCTTGTCGAGACCGACAGCCCGTACCTCGCGCCCAAGCCCTACCGTGGCAAGCGCAACGAGCCCGCCTACAGCGTCCATACCGCTGCCGTCGGCGCAGACGTCTTCGGTATGAGCTACGACGACTTCGCCGCCGCTACGACCGCAAATTTCGACCGTCTGTTCTCCAAGGCAAAGCTATGATCGCGCGCCTCGACGTCACCATTCTGGGCTGCGGCTCGTCCGGCGGGGTTCCCCGCATCGGTGGCATCTGGGGCGACTGTGATCCGGCCAATCCGAAGAACCGCCGCCGCCGTTGTTCGCTGCTCGTACAGCGCATCACCGAGGCAGGCACCACACGCGTTCTGATCGACACCAGCCCCGATATGAAGGACCAGCTGGTCGATGCAGGCGTCGGTACGCTGGACGCAGTGATCTACACCCACGCGCACGCCGACCATACCCACGGCCTCGACGACCTCCGCCAGATCGTTTTCAACACTGGTGAGCGCCTTCAGGTCTGGGCCGATGGAGACACATCGGAAAGCCTGCTCGGCCGTTTCGGCTATGCCTTCGTGCAGCCCAAAGGCTCCCCCTACCCGCCCATTTGCGAACTCAACGGGATTGATGGCAATGTGACCATCACCGGCGCGGGCGGCGATATTACCTTTACGCCATTTTCAGTAAACCACGGCTCGATTGACGCGCTGGGGTTCCGTTTTAACGATATCGCCTATCTCCCTGACGTTGCGCATATGAATGACAACGCGTGGAAGGTGGTCGAAGGGCTGGACTGCTGGATCGTGGACGCCTTGCGCCGCGCACCGCACCCGACCCATTCCCATTTGGAACAGACATTGGAGTGGATTGCGCGGGTCGCGCCGAAACATGCCGTCCTGACCAATATGCATGTCGATCTGGACTATGATACGCTGGTGGGAGAAGTACCCGACGGTGTGGTCCCAGCCTTCGACGGCATGACGCTGAGCTTCCCGCTTTGACTTAACGCGGGGCGAGGCCCCTAGAGGCACATATGATCGCCCTGATCGACATTATCCTTCCCGTCTTCCTCGTCCTCGGCTTCGGCTATTTCGCCGTCTGGAAAGGCTGGTTCAAGGAAACCTCGGTCGACGAGTTGATGAAGTTCGCGCAGAACTTCGCCGTGCCGTGCCTGCTGTTCAAAGGCATCTCTTCGCTGGACCTTGGCGCCCACTTCGACGTCAGGCTGTTGTTCAGCTTCTATGCTGGCGCGATCTCGGGCTTCATCGTCGGGATCACGGGCGCGCGTCTGCTGTTCAAGCGTAGCTGGGAGGACTCCATCGCCATCGGGTTCATCGGGCTCTTCTCCAACTCGCTGCTGCTCGGCCTGCCGATCACCGAGCGTGCCTATGGCTCCGACGCGCTGGCATCGAACTACGCGATCATCGCGATCCACTCGCCCGTCTGCTATGCCATCGGCATCACCACGATGGAGATCGTGAAGAACCGCGGCGGCAAGCTTAGCGCCCTGCCTGCCAAGGTCCTGCGGTCCATGTTCCGCAACGCGCTGATCCTCGGTATTTCTGCGGGCCTGATCGTCAACCTGACCGGCATTCCGCTGCACAACACTCTGCAAAGCGCCATCGACCTCATGGCCCGCGCCGCGCTTCCTGCCGCGCTGTTCGCTCTGGGCGGTGTTCTGGTGCGTTACAAACCGCAGGGCGATCTGCGCACCATCGGCTTTATCGTTTCCGTATCTCTGGTGCTCCACCCTACTGTCACGTGGCTGCTGGGTACATCGCTCAACCTGTCGACCGATGGCTTCCGATCTGCCGTTGTGACCGCCGCAATGGCACCAGGGATTAACGCTTACCTCTTTGCCAACATGTACGGCCACGCCAAACGGGTCGCGGCCTCTGCGGTTCTGATCGGTACGGGGATGACGGTGTTAACCGCTGCTTTCTGGCTGATGATCCTGCCGTAACAGCCAAAGAAAAAGGGGCCTCTCGGCCCCTTCTTTTTAACCCGGCGACATGCCGCGAAGTCGTTCCGACCTCCGCCGCAGTAGCTCGACCACCAGCAGCAGAATGACCGAGACCGTGATCAGGATCGTCGCGGCTGCGAGGATCGTCGGGCTGATCTGTTCGCGTAGACCGATGAACATCTGCCAAGGCAGCGTCTTGTTCTGCGCGGAGCCGACGAACAGCACCACAACAACTTCGTCGAAGGAGGTGATGAACGCGAACAGCGCACCCGAGATGACACCCGGCATGATCAGCGGCATCTGCACGCGGAAGAACGTGCGGACCGGACCTGCACCCATCATCGCCGACGCACGGGTCAGCGACTTATCGAAGCCGACGAGCGTGGCCGTCACGGTAATGATCACGAACGGGATGCCCAGCGCAGCGTGCGCCAGAACAACGCCCCAGTACTCACCCGTCAGAGTGAACGGCAGGTAGAGCTTTCCGTAGAACGGGATCGGGATGTACGGGTTCGAGTAGAAGAAATACATGCCCGTCGCCGAAATGATAAGCGGCACGATCATCGGAGAGATGAGCGTCGCCATGATCGCGCGGCGTCCCGGAACGTGGCTCTGCGACAGGCCGATGGCCGCCAGAGTGCCGAGCGACACCGAAATCAGCGTCGCCACCGGTGCGATCTTCAGCGAGTTCTTCATGGCGAGCTGCCAGTCGGAGTTCGTGAAGAAGTCATTGTAGTGCTTCAGCGAATACCCCGCAGGATCGAAACGCAGCATTTCCGGTGTGAAGGTGAAGAAGTTCTGCGCGTTGAACGACAGCGGAATGATCACGAGGATCGGCGCGATCAGGAAGAAGAAGATCAGGCCGCAGATCGTGAGGTAGCTGTAGTGCCAAACCCGTTGGGTGGTGCTGGCGTAAATAGGAAGTGCCATGTCATCAACCTCCGAGTTTGACGTTATCGATGCCGACGACGCGGTCGTAGACGTAGTACAGACCGAGCACGAGGACGAGAAGGATCGAACCAAGCGCAGCCGCCAGACCCCAGTTCAGCGAGGACGAGATGTGGTAGGCGATACGGTTCGAGATGAACACGCCATCCACGCCGCCGACGAGTTCGGGGGTGATGTAGTAGCCGATCGACAGGATGAACACGAGGATCGAGCCAGCACCGATACCCGGAACCGAGTTCGGGAAGTAGACGCGCCAGAAAGCGGTCCAGTCATTCGCGCCCATCGATTTGGCCGCGCGGACGTAGGACGGGTTGATCGTCTTCATCACAGAGAACAGCGGCAGGATCATGAACGGCAACAGAATGTGCGTCATCGCGATGATCGTACCGTTCGCGTTGTTGATCAGCGCAAGGCGGTTGTCGTCACTGACGATGCCAATCCACACGAGGATATCGTTGATCACACCTTGGTTCTGAAGCAGCACTTTCCATGCCGAAGTACGGACCAGAAGCGAGGTCCAGAACGGCAGAAGTACGAGGATCATCAGCAGGTTAGCCTTGCGTGCCGGCAGGTGCGACAGCAGGTAGGCAATCGGATATCCGAGCAGGATACACATGCCCGTAATCGCTAACGACATCACCATCGTGCGGATGAAAAGCTTGATGTAGATGCGCTCGTCCTCGTCACGCTGGGCAAAACCCTCGGGCGTGGACTGCAGGTCGATGGAGTTCGCGAAGTAACCGGCAGTGTACGGACCCGAGAAGGCTTTGATCGTCGCCCAGATGTCCGGATCGGCCCAGTCTTCGTTGGAGTCGATGAACTGCTCCTTGAGCGAGATGTCATCCCAGCCCGACACGTCCACGGACGGCAGTACGGGCGGGTTCGCGCCGGCTGCGAGGTCATGGTAGAGAGCGGTATAGACGAAATCGGGGATGTCTTCGTCCAGCGGGTCGTCGCCCTCTTCATTGAGGACTTTCACCCAACCAGCGTAAGCATCAGCGGTCTGCGGCAGTGCGGAGGCGACGCCATCGTCGGCCATCCACTCGGACCACTGGACCGGATCTTCATACACTTCGTCAGCGTCGACGAACTGGTCGGTGTAGTAATCGGTGTCGAACTTGCCGACATCGCGGCCGGTCGAACGGAAGACCGAAGAAATGCCCGACATTTCAAAGTTCAGGCGCGAGCCCAGACGTGTGTGGGCCTTCTGCTCTTCGGCCAGAGCAAAGTCGGTGTAGAACGCACGGAACGTCTCTTCGTCCGGTGCTTCGCCGCTTGCGTTGTCCCAATCCTGAAGGGCAACGACGGTGCGAGGCAGCGTATCGGGAACGATGTCGTTCTCGACCGAGCGCAGCAGCATATCGAAGATAGGCGCGATAAAAGTAACAAGAATAAAGAGCAGCAGCGGCGCGATAAGCATGAGCGCCCGCACTTTTTGGCGGCGCTGCGCGCGATGCAGGCTCTTTTTGAGGGGGGTACCATCCGCGGCCAGCATCGGCCCGGATTGCGAAGTCGTGTCGGTCATCGTCTGTCCAGTCCCGATGCGCCGCGGCCCCAGGATCGGGACCGCAGCTTTTCAGGCCAGGCCCGACAGAACGTCGGGCCTAAGTCTGATTAGTTGGCGAGCCAGGCTTGGAACTTGGCGTCCAGATCGTCGCGGTAGTCAGCCCAGAAATCGTACTGGGTGACAAAGACGTTCTTGGAGTTAGCCGGATCGGTCGGCATGTGCGGCGCCATTTCGATGCCGAGCTCGGCGTGCTTACCTACGAGCGGAGCGGACGATGCACGAGCCGGACCGTAGGAGATGTAAGCAGCCTGATCAGCCAGACGCTGGGTGTCGGTTGCGAAGTACAGGAAGTCCATCACGCGAGCGAGGCGGTCTTCCGGCAGGTCTTCGGGGATGACCCAACCGTCGAAGTCGAGCATCTGAGCGTCCCAGAGCATACCGATCGGCTGGTCCTGCTCGGCGATAGCCGAGAACAGACGACCGTTGTAGGTCGAACCCATGACGATTTCGCCGTCAGCCAGCAGCTGCGGAGTTTCGGCAGCAGCTGTCCACCAGATCACGTCGTCCTTGATGGTGTCGAGCTTGGCGAATGCCTGCTCCTGACCTTCTTCGGTTGCCATAACGTCATAGATGTCGTCCTTGGCTACGCCGTCACAGAGCAGTGCCCATTCCATGTTTGCCAGCGGACGCTTGTTGAGCGCGCGCTTGCCCGGGTACATTTCGGTGTCGAAGATCGCGCAGATGCTTTCCGGCGGGGTGTCGCCGACCATGTCGCTGCGGTAGCCAACGGTGGTCGAGAACACGATCTGCGGGATGAAGCAGTCCGAAACGATCGAGTCGCCGAAGTCGTCTTCAGCGGACGAGCCGTCGTTGCCTTCGGCCAGCTGGTCGTAGTCGACTTCCATCGCAAGACCTTCGTCGCAAAGGCGCATCGAGTCAGCGGCTTCTACGTCGACGAGGTCCCAAGTGATGTTGCCGGTTTCCGACATAGCGCGGAGCTTGGCAACGGCTTCGGCCGAGCTTTCGTCCCAAACGATGTTCACGTCCGGGTTGGCTTCGAGGTAGGGCTCGACATAGGCCTTCAGCTGGCTGTTCTGGTATGCACCGCCCCAGCTGACGATGGTCATGTCGGAGGCCATGTGGCCGTCGGCAAACGCAGCACCGGCACCAACGGTCAGAGCCGAAGTCGCCATAAGAACTTTAGTGAGTTTCATACTTTATACTCCCGTGTTTCCCGGTTGATTTAGTATTGCGACCGCTTTCCGGGTGGAGCGGTCGCATTCATTAGCCGTTCGCTCAGGCGTCGAGCGCGCGGCAATCTTCTGGCAGCCAGCCGATCTCGATGGTCGTGCCGGGCTGAAGTCGTACCTGGTCGGGTGCATTTCGCGTTTTGACGATAAAGTCCTCGCGGCCTGCAACCCGCAGACGAGTACGGAAGATGTCGCCCATGTAGATGAATTCAAGCACTTCGGCCTTCAGCGTGTGCGCATCGGGCGAAAGTCGGGACTTGTTGATCTCTACACGTTCGGGGCGGATGGATACCTTGGTGCGCTCACCCGGCTTGCTGACGTTGACGGGCATCGCGTCGATGACCTCGCCACTGTCGAGCTGGACTGCGCAGCGCCCGCCGTCGATCGATTTGATGACGCCGGTCAGGGTGTTGTTCTCGCCGATGAACTGCGCAACGAAGCTGTTCTGCGGAGCCTCGTAAAGCTCATCCGGCGGGGCAAGCTGCTGGATGCGGCCATCGTCGAACACTGCGACGCGGTCGGACATGGTCAGCGCTTCGGTCTGGTCGTGCGTCACGTAAACCGTGGTAATACCGAGGTTATGCGCGATGCGGGTAATTTCGAACTGCATGTGTTCGCGCAGCTGCTTGTCGAGCGCGCCGAGCGGTTCGTCCATCAGAACCAGTTCAGGCTCGAACACCAGCGCGCGGGCCAGTGCGATACGCTGCTGCTGACCGCCCGAAAGCTGGGCCGGACGGCGACCGCCGAACTTGCCCATCTGAACCATGTCGAGTGCGCGCTGCACTTTGGCTTCGCGCTCGGACTTGCCCAGTTTGCGGACTTCCAGCGGGAAGGCGAGGTTCTCGGCCACGGTCATGTGGGGGAACAGGGCGTAGTTCTGGAACACCATCCCGATCCCGCGCTTGTGCGGCGGGATGTGGTTGATCGAGGTTCCGCCGATCCGGATGTCACCATGGGTGGCGGTCTCGAAACCTGCGAGCATCATGAGGCAGGTGGTTTTCCCCGAACCCGACGGCCCGAGCATCGTAAGAAACTCGCCGCGCGGCATACTGAGGTTGAGGTCTTTGACGACGAGTGTCTCGCCATCATAGCTTTTTTGCACGCGATCGAATTCAACGAACGCATTATCGGCTGCTGTTGGCGCCAAAACGGCTCTCCCTGACGTGGTCGGCAGTTTCCTCTGCCTGTTCTGTCCCAACTAAAACAACCGCACGAGAATATTGCAACAAAATAGGCAGATGCCTTTCGCACACACCCCTATTTCCAGCAATTTCTCCGTCAAATCTAAGCAAAGCGGTTTTTTGTTCTGCATCCCGCGAAATATGAAGGATCAATGACAACGTTTAGCGCTTCAACGTTCGGCTGTTTTCCTTTAATGGCGATCCAGCTCTAGGTCGCGAATGACGTCAGGAAGGTCGCTGAATCGCGCCACTGGTCGCGCACTCGGTCCGTAGGCATCTTCGACTTTGAGTCGGCCCAATTCGGGGAACAAAGAGACCACTTCGCGGATTGATTCGAAGTTCAGCGCCGACATTCCCCACGGCCCCGGATAGAAGCTCTCGCTCGCGATCCCGTTCGAATAAACAACCTGATGCTTTTCAAACATAAGGTGTACGTAGGTCACCGAACGCACGCCTTTGGCAATACGAACCTTGCCGCCGCGCAGCTTCGCGAGGTGCCTTGCGCGGACCAGCGAATGGGTGCCGCCCGCCTCTCCGGAATAGACGCTGATAGCGTGCTGCGGGGAGACCAGCAGACCGCGGTTACCCGCCCAGCCACCTGCCTCGATTTTGATGGGCAGCAGCTCGGGCTTGGCGGCCAGTTCCTCGCGCGTCACCAGCTTTGCGCCCGCCCAGATGATCGGCTGCGGACCATTGTCCCGCGTAACCACCAGATCACCGGGGCGGAGCATCTCCACAGGCTTTTCGCCCGTCGGCGTCAGGATCATCGTCCCCACGGTGAAGCACGGAATGCCCGACTTATACATCTCGGGCGCGCTGTCGATGGACGTCGGCGCGACGCCTTGCAGGATAATCGCCTCTCCCGACGGGAAAATCAGCTTCGCATTGCCTGCGCCGTCATCAACAACCGTGACATCCCAGCCGGTGACAGGATTGCCGTCACCGTTGACCAGTCCCGACACGTCAATTTGGTCGTTCGTGAATCCGTCGAGGTCATCATCGCCAATGTCAAAGTCGGTGATGGTATCCGTGCCGGTTCCGCTGCTGACGACAAACGTGTCGTTACCCGCGCCACCTGAGATACCGTCGTTGCCGGCACCACCGTCGAGGCGGTCGTTACCGTCACCGCCCGACATGACGTCACCGCCATCGCCGCCATAGAGGGTGTCGTCGCCACCCTCGCCGCTCATCCAGTCATTGCCGGTGCCGCCATAAATGACGTCGTTATCCAGACCGGAGAAAATCGTATCGTCGCCATCGCCGCCGTAGATCGTATCCACGCCGGCCTCTTGCGTACCGTAATCGTCGTCGATGTAGTCGTTGCCCGCGCCGCCATAAACAACGCCGCCGCCCGCGCCGAAGAGGATCGTGTCGTCTCCAGCATTGCCGTATATCGTGTCAGAGCCGCTGCCTGCTGCAAGCGTATCGGTGCTGGAGCCGCCATAGAGGATGTTGTTACCCTCGCCGCCCCGAATCGTCTGGAAACTGGTGGCGGACGCGTCGATGATGTCGTCGCCCGTGCCGCCCGAAACCAGTTCGATTTCGGAGAACGAACCGTTCGTCGCGCCGCCGTGGGTGGTGAACGTACCGGACTCGTTGTCGGTGAATGTGACAGTGGTGCCGATGTTGGACAGGACGGCGTAGTCGTAGTCGTCCCCGCCCTCGCCGCCATAAACAACGTCATCGCCGTCGATATAGATCGTATCGCGGTCATCGCCGCCGTAGAGCGTATCGTTGCCCGTGCCGCCGTAAACACTATCGTTGCCCGATCCGCCCCAAACGGTGTCATCTCCCGCATCGCCGTAGACGGTATCGTGGCCGACTTGGCCCATGACCATGTCATTGCCGTCGCCGCCGTAGACGGTGTCGTGCTGCGTGTTGTCGAGCGTATAGGTCTGGTTCGCCGCGCCTTCGATGAAGTCGATGAAGTATCGGTTCTCGTCGCGGATAACCCAGTTGGTTTCCTCGAACGTGTTGATCGTCAGCGACTGGCCCTCGCCGATGGTCGCGTAATCGGTCGAGGTCCCCGCTTGGTCGATATGGCTCAGGATGATCGGACCGGTAGAGTTGTTCACGATCGTCAGCGTCGTCGCTGTGGTGTCCGGCCCCGAAGGCGTGGTTTCGAGCGCATAGAGCTCGCCGTCGCCCAGCACTATATCGTCGCCGGTGCCGCCATAGAGCACGTCACTGCTCAGACCGCCGACAACCGTGTCGTTGCCCGCGCCGCCATAGACGGTGTCCATACCCTTGTCACCAGAGAGGCGGTCGTCCCCGCCCTGCCCGCTGATTGTATCGTTACCATCCTCACCGCGCAGCGTTTCGCTCTGCGTGTTCATGCCCGTGAGGGTGTTGTCGGCGCTGATGTCGTAGTTCTGTTCGGCAAGCGACGAATAGGACACCGCGCCGGAGTTATAGGACGCGATGACTTCGTACTTCACACCCGGTTGCAGCTGCGCAGTTGCCACGACACCGATGGGGTCGCCCGAAATCTCCATCGTGTAGAGGTGGATGGTCGACCCGTCCGGCGCGCGCAGTTCGAAATGGTCCTCGACGTAGACACGCCCGCCGCCGAGGTTATTCCAGTTCGCATCAAAGACAGTGGCGTTCTGATCGCCATCGTCGCCGATTTCCTGCTGGGCAGAGTCACCGTCGAAATTCGTATCGCCGTCAGTGACTTGGTAATGCAGGACCTCGGTGGCAACGTCCCAATCGCGCTTGAGCGTGATCGTCGATCCGGCCGCAAGAAGGCTGGAGCCGTCCCAGCCGACAAAGTGCCCCGGATTGATGCCCGTCAGATTGTAGGTCGTCATCGATAAACCTGTTCACACAAAATCAGTCGAACGGGTTAACGGCTTGTAAGGAGGGAATTTTAGACGCAGTCCACCTGTCGGTGTTCTGTCGATCAACTCTGTCAGGGAGAGTGATGGTGCGGTCGAGAAGACTCGAACTTCCACGGGAGTTACCCCACAGCGACCTCAACGCTGCGCGTCTACCAATTCCGCCACGACCGCACTGTCTAGGCTTGGTGTGGGGTCTCTAAACTTTCCCTCAGACGGCCACAAGAGCAAAAATGAAAAATTATGCCGCGACCTGCAAATTCATTTTCCCGCGCAGCATCCGGTAGGCCAGAAACGCCCCGCCGACCGCAATAACGGCCCAATTCAACGCACTATCCGGCCCAAGAAAACTACGGGCGGTCGTGCGTCCGGGCAGAAAATTGAGAAGTCCGGCGATCATGAGCCCGTTCCAGTAGAGATTCCGGAAAACCGCGCGGTGCAGATGGACGTTGCCACGGAAAATCGCACGCATTCCCTGAAAGATCGACCAGATCGCCGCAATTGCCAGCAGGTGAATCGGGCTGAACGGGCCGATGACGGCAAAGCTGTGGATCCAGAAAGAGGTAATCGCCGTCGTCAGCATCGCGACGATCCACACATAGCCCGACACCTTGTGAATCGCATCGCGGCGACGGCGGTAGATCGCGACAGGGCCCAGCGCGATCGCCAATGTGGCGCAGGCGGCGTGGATCTGGATATGGGTCGGGGCGTCGAGAAACGGCTCAAGCGACATTTTCTTCTCCTCAAAGCAGATTTGACTAAACTGCCGATGGAAAAGCACGGGCCGGACGAACGGCTCAACGCAGGATGAACGAAAGACCGGAGTGATACGTGACTGACACCCCATCGCATTCCGCGATACGCGAATGGCGGAGCCATATTTCCAAGCCTATTGCGCTGGTCATGCTCTGCGGCACCGCTGTGATCCTCACCTTGGTCGCACCTTTCGAATCCGACCGCTTGATGCGTGCCCTCCCCCGCCTCGGTTACTGGCTGGTGATGGTCTTCGCGACCTATTCGGTCGGTTTAATCGTGTCCCTGCTGGTGGAGCGTCAGCTGCGCGTCACGCTCTACGCGCAATATGCCCTCATAGCCGCGACGAGCGCGCTTGCCATCACGGGCACGGTCCTTTTGGTGAACCTGGCTCTCCTCGGCTACTGGCCCGACATGGCCGACGCGATGGTCCTGCTGCCGACGATTTTCGGTATCGCGGCGATCATTTCGCTCATGCTGCAGGTCACCGCCGATCACATGGCGCCTGCCCCTCAGGCCAAAGCCGAGGACTCCCTTCCGCCGATCCTCGATCGCCTTCCGTATGACAAACGCGCGCCGCTGGTAGCGATTTCGGTCGAGGACCACTATGTCCGTGTTCGGACACACAATGGGGAAGCGGTGATTCTGATGCGTCTGACCGACGCGATGCGCGAAGTGGGCCAGACGAGCGGCCTTCAGGTGCACAGGTCACACTGGGTCGCCCGCGATGCCGTTACCGCCGCTCGGCGTGAAGGCGACAGGGCCATCCTGACGGTCAGCCACGGGGACGACATCCCCGTCAGCCGCCGCTACGTCCCCGCGATCAAAGAGGCCGGGTTTCTGCCCGGGTAAAGCATGGTGGAATGGATCACCGCGACGGGCCTGACCGATTACGACGAGGCCGTCGCTTTCATGGAGGCCCGCGCCGAGGCGATTGCCAAGGGCGAGGCCGAAGAACTGATCTGGCTGGTCGAGCACCCGCCGCTCTATACTGCGGGCACCTCTGCGAAGTCCGAAGACCTTCTGGAACCAGAGCGTTTCCCCGTCTACCCGTCCAAGCGCGGCGGCCAGTACACCTACCACGGTCCGGGACAGCGCGTGGCCTACGTCATGCTCAACGTCGGTGAACGTGGCCGCGATGTGCGCTGCTTCGTCCGCGATATGGAGCAGTGGATCATCGCCGCGCTGAAGGAATTCAACGTCGAGGGCGAAATCCGCGATGGCCGGGTCGGCGTCTGGGTGCCCCGCCCCGACAAACCGCTGCTGCCCGACGGCTCGCAGCGCGAGGACAAGATCGCCGCTCTCGGCATTCGTCTGCGTAAATGGGTGAGTTTCCACGGCCTGTCGATCAACGTCGAACCAGACCTGAGCCATTTTGGCGGCATCGTCCCCTGCGGCATCACGGGACACGGCGTCACGTCGCTGGTGGACCTCGGCCTACCCGTGACGATGGATGATGTGGATGTCGCGCTGAAAAAGACCTTCGACCGTGTGGTCACGCCCCGCTGCGATTAACGCGCGCCGAGGCCGAGCTCCATCAGCGCTTTGCGAACGGGCGTCATAGCGTAAAGCGCCTCGATGCCCTTCGCCCGCATATCGCGCAGCCCCTGCCCGCCTGCAATCGACGCGCGGTTCAGCGCATCGACACCGCGCACGCGCAGTTGCACTTCGGGATGACGGCGGCGTTCGTAAGCATCTAGCATCTTCTCATCGCCCAGCCCGTCGGGACGCGCCTTAGCCAGATCAAGCAGCGTGATCATATCGCCAAGGCTCATGTTCAGCCCCTGCGCACCAATCGGCGGCACAACGTGTGCAGCCTCGGCAACCAGTGCGACGCGCTGCGCCGACATGCGGTTCGCGACTTGAGCGATGATCGGCCAAGCCTGACGCTGTCCGACCAGCGTGAGCGGGCCGTAAATACCTGCGGAACGCTCGGTCGCAGCGGCGTTGAAGTCTTCCTCGGGCAGATCACGCAGACGCAGCGCCTCTGCCCCACTCTCCATCCAGACCACGGCCGAACGCGGCTTGCCGTCCAGATCGGGCAGCGGAACCAGCGTGAACGGCCCGCCGGAGCGGTGAACCTCGGTCGAGACATTATTGTGCGGCTCAGGGTGCGTCACGGCGAACACGACCGCCTTCTGCCCATAGCGGGTGGTCTTGGCACCGATCCCCGCCGCCTGACGAACCGCGCTATTGCGACCGTCCGCGCCAATGACCAGCTTGCAGCGAACCTGCGTGCCGTCGGTCAGATTGACCAGCGCTTCGGTCTCGCGGGTGACCATCGATTTGAAACCGGTGCCCGCACGGAAATCGCAGTTCGGCAGATCCTCAAGCCGCGCGACCATCTCGCGGCGCAGCAGCCAGTTCGGGAGGTTCCAGCCGAACGGCAGCTCGGAAATATCAGCGGCGTTGAAATCCTTGATGACGCGCGGCTCGGGCTCTTCGCCGCCCGCGTCCACGATCCTCATCACCTGAAGTGGCGCAGCCTGCGGGTCGAGCCGTTCCCAGATCCCCGCATCAGCGAGGAAATTGCGCGATCCTTGGAAGAACGCAGTCGTGCGGTGATCGCTGCCAACGCTCTGGTTGTCGGTCACCGGCGGCGCGGGATCGACACAGACTACCGAAAAACCGGCAGTCGCAAAAGCTGCGGCACAAGACAGTCCGGCAACGCCGCCGCCCGCTACGAGAATATCGCACGAAATCCGTTCCATGCCCCATGACATAGGCCGCTCAAGGGTCTTCGGAAAGAGGCGTCAGACCAGCTGCGACAGAAATGCCGAAAGGTCGGCGGTGTGGTGATGGATGTGATCGGCGGGAAGCGGCTCCGGCCAAACATGCACGGTCCGCATTCCCAATAGATGCGGCACAGCAAGGTTACGCAAATCGTCCTCGAACATCGCACCCCTGGTCGGGTCGACGCCATCGAGCGCGAATACCGCCTCGAACGCCGCCTGCTCGGGTTTCGGCAGATAGCCCGCGTGCTCGACCCCGTAGACGGCATCGAACACCCCGTCGAGGCCCCGCGCCTTCAGGACGTTGTGCGCATAGGGCCGCGCGCCGTTGGTGTAGACAATTTTGCGGCCCGGCAATTTGGAAATCCGTTCCGCCAGTACGGGATCGGCATTCAGAACGCTGAAGTCAATGTCGTGCACCTCGTCCAGAAACGGATCGGGATCGATGCCGTGTTCGTTCATAAGCCCCGACATCGTGGTGCCGTAGGTCTTCCAGTAGACCGACCGCAGCCGGTCCGCCTCTTCCTGCGACACGCCCAGTTCGCGCTGGACATAGGCTTCCATCCTGACCTCGATCTGGTCGAACAGACGGGCTTCGGGCGGGTACAGCGTATTGTCTAGGTCAAAGACCCAGATACCGACGTGAGCGAAAGATGCAGCTACCATAGTGGCTTGCTAGCCCCCCGCCGAAAGAGTCGCAACGTCTTTGGCTTGATCGCCCGATGCGATGACGGGTAACGTGATGCGTCACAACCCTGAAAGCACCATGTCAGATACCTCGCCTTCGCAGAACAAGGACGCCTACCAGCTGATCCTCGATGCCATCGACAGCCATATCTACAAGCCGGGTGACCGCCTTGTGGAAAGCGACCTTGCCGAACGTTTCGGAGTATCGCGCACGCCCATTCGCGAAGCGTTGCAGCGTCTGGAAACCCAGAGCCTGCTGACCCGTGACGGTCGTTCGCTGATCGTGGCCTCGCTCGACCACACGCAGATGGCGGAGCTTTACGTGGTGCGCGGTGAACTGGAAGGGCTGGCTGCGCGTCTGGCCGCCCGTCACGCGACGCCAGAAGAAATCCGCGTCCTGCGCGACATGGTAACTGCCGACCGTAACCTGCTCGGCGATCCGGGTGCGATGAGCCGCGCGAACAAACGGTTCCACAAACAGATCCACCTTGCCTCGCATAACCGCTTCCTCGTGCAGCAACTCGACCTCGTTCACCGCTCCATGGCGTTGCTGGCGACAACCTCTCTCGCTGCCGAAGGTCGAGGAGAGGACGCCCTCGCCGAACACGAAGCCATCGTGCGTGCTATTGAAAACAGCGATGGCGATGCTGCCGACAAGGCGCTGCGCGAACATATTTCCAAGGCGTTTGTGACCCGCCTGAAGCTCGATGCGGCCGAGGTCGAAAAGAACGGCTAACTCTCGTAGATGCCGTGCTCGGTTTTATCCCAGTAGAAAGGGTTGTGGAGCAGTTCCCACAGCCCTTTGTAGACGGCAAAAGTGGCGAGCGGGAAATAGAAGTGCAGAGTCGGCACCCACTTCGCGAGCCACATACGCTTTGATTTTTGCGCCGCGATGAAACCGGCGGTGAGCGTCACGAACTCCCCGAACGAGAACGCCGAGATGACGGCGGCGATGGCCCAGATCGGTAGCTCCCCAAAAGGTGATTCCCACAGGCCGAGAGGCACGAGCCAGAGGCTCCACAGCACCGGTGCCAGCACAAATTGCAGCAGTGTCCCGAGGAACTGGATTTGCAGTGCACCGAACCGTTTCGCGCCGAGGTCGCGCCAAAGCTGCCTCGGGCTCCGCATATGGACGGCATAGGTCACGGCGTACCCCTTGAGCCACCGCGACCGCTGTTTGATCCACGGCCACCACCGGCAGTTCGCCTCCTCGCCGGTGATGCTGTGAAACAGCTCGGTACGATAGCCGCGCCGCGCGAGGCGGATGCCGAGGTCCGCGTCCTCAGTCACGTTATGCGCATCCCAAGCGCCTATCTCTTCAAGGACGCTGCGGCGAAAGAACAGCGTCGTGCCGCCGAGCGGGATCACAAGGCCCAGCCGTGCAAGCCCGGGCAGGATCACCTGAAACCACGTCGCGTATTCCAACGCGAAACACCGCGAAAGCCAATTGGTCCGCGCGTTGTAGAAATCGAGCACGCCTTGCAGGCAGACGACCTCCGGCCCTGACATGGCGAAGCGGGCGACGACCTTGTGGATCTGGTCGGCGGACGGCGAGTCCTCAGCATCATAGACCCCGATAATGCTCCCCTTAGCGTGGTTGAGCCCGTAGTTCAGCGCCCGAGGTTTGGTTTTGATACTGCCTTCGGGCACCACAATTGCCCGCATCCAGCGCGGTAGTTCGGTTTCCGCGACCGCATCACGGGTCACTTTGTCGTCCGCCTCCAGCAGCAGGCAAACGTCCAACTTGTCCGCGGGATAGTCGATGGCCGACAGGCGGCGGATCGAGTGGCTGGCGATTTTGCTTTCTTTGAACAGCGGCACAAAAACAGTCACGACTGGCAGTCGCAGCGGCACAGGCGGACGGATATCGACCGAAGCCCGCGTGCCCGCAATTGTCGCGACGGCTTTGAGGCTGGAATTTAGTAAAGAGACCAGCACCGCGAGTCCGACTAGCGTCAGCCCGAGAGTGTGCGGCGACAAGACTGCGACAAATACTAGCGCAGCGCATAAGGCAGCGCAGATGGTGGCAAAGAGAGGCGCGTTCCACGAACGGCAGCTCTCGCCGTCAGCCACGGCCCTCTCGGCCCCCTTCACCAGCGCCTTCGCGGTCGCCTTTTCAATTTCGCGCCGCAACTCCTCGGCGTCGACGATGCCCAAGCGGACACGCCCCAGCCGCGCCTTGACCTTCGATATGGCGCTATCACTGGCGGCTAGAACAATCGTCTCGCCGCATGCCTTCCTGACGGGCAGTACCTGATCGCGCACGCAGTCGCGCGCTCCATACGCTGCGACAAGCGCCTCATCCCGCCCCGCGCACAACTCGGTAACCGGCCAGTCGTTCTGACGTGGCATCTGCATAAACGAAAACTCCCGACCACTGGCCGGGAGTTCATCATACGTTCGTTAATTCGCGGTAAAGGCTCAGGCCTTGCGAGCGGCCATGGCGTCGGCGAAACGCTCGAACAGGTAGAAGCTGTCCTGCGGGCCCGGGCTGGCTTCGGGGTGGTGCTGGACCGAGAAGACCGGCTTGCCGGCGACCTCGATACCGCAGTTCGAACCGTCAAACAGCGAAACGTGGCTCTCGATCACGCCTTCGGGCAGGGTCTGGCTATCAACGGTAAAGCCGTGGTTCATCGAGGTGATCTCGACCTTGCCGGTGGTGTTGTCCTTCACGGGGTGGTTCGCACCGTGGTGGCCGTGGTTCATCTTGACCGTCTTGGCGCCGAGCGCGAGGGCCAGCATCTGGTGACCGAGGCAGATACCGAAGACCGGCAGGTCCTTGGACAGAACTTCCTTGATCATCGGAACGGCATATTCGCCGGTCGCAGCCGGATCGCCCGGACCGTTCGACAGGAACACGCCGTCGGGGTTGTGGGCCATGACTTCTTCAGCGGTCGCGCTGGCGGGCAGAACGATGACTTCGCAACCAGCCGAAGCGAGGCAGCGCAGGATGTTACGCTTGGCGCCGTAGTCGATGGCAACGACCTTGTGCTGCGGCGCGTTCTGCGGCTGGTAGCCTTCGGGCCAAGCCCAACGCATTTCGTTCCAGGTGTAAGACTGGGCGCAGGTGACGTCCTTCGCCAGATCGAGACCAACGAGACCTTTGAAGCCGCGAGCAGCAGCGACCAGAGCCTCTACGTCGAAGTTGCCTTCGGGATCGTGAGCGATTGCAACGTGCGGTGCACCCTGCTGGCGGATGGCGCGGGTCAGGCGGCGGGTGTCGACGCCGCCCATGCCGATGCGGCCCTTCTTGGCAAGCCAGGTGCCGAGCTCTTCGGTCGAGCGCCAGTTGGACGGCTCGGTCGGGTCCCACTTGACGACCATACCGGCAGCGACGGGCTCGGCGGTTTCGTCGTCCTCGGGGGTGACGCCGGTGTTACCGATGTGCGGGAAGGTGAAGGTGACGACCTGACCAGCGTAGGACGGGTCCGTCATGATTTCCTGATAACCCGTCATCGCGGTGTTGAAGCAAAGCTCTGCGGTGGTGACGCCAGTTGCGCCGAAACCGATACCGTAGAAAAGCGTTCCATCCGCAAGCGCGAGGCAGGCGGTCGGTTTATCTGTGGTTCCAAGCGACATGACAGCGACTCCCCTAAGGCCAAATTGCTGCGTCATTAAGCAGGGTGGCACCTAGGGTCAAGGACGTATCAGCCCTGATGCACGAACGGTTGTACCGTTCGCGAGGAAGGAATAAACGGGGCGGACGTTATCGCACTTGCCAAAGATTGGGATGGAAATGCGCGAAAGACTGAACACGGCTCTGAAAGAAGCCATGAAGGCCAAAGATGCGGAGCGTCTGTCGACCCTTCGTCTGATCAATGCCGCGATCAAGGACCGCGAGATTGCGTCCCGTATTGACGGCGAGGAACAGACCGTCGGCAACGAGGAAATCCTCGCGATCCTTGGCAAAATGGTCAAGCAGCGCCAGGAAAGCGCGCGCCAGTACGAAGAGGCAGGCCGCCTCGAGCTGGCGGAAAAGGAACGCTCGGAAATCAAGGTGATCGAAGAGTTCCTGCCGCGTCAGCTGGACGACGATGAAGTCGCAGCGGCCATCGATGCTGCTGTCACCGAAGTCGGCGCAGAGTCGATTCGTGACATGGGCAAGGTTATGGGCGCCCTGAAGGCTAAATACACCGGCCAGATGGATTTCGGTGCTGTTGGCCCGAAAGTAAAAGAGCGTCTGAACTGACGGATGAGGGGCGCTGCCCCTCTGCCCTGCGGGCATTCACCCCGGGATATTTCAGGCACAAAGGCAGGGCGGCTTCTGTCGCCCTTTTCTTATGTGTTCGGCATTGTTTGGCCGAGCCGTTTTGCCCGCGGGAACGGTGCGCCTAGATTTTCGTTTTCTGACCGACATCAACAGGAGACGAGACATGAGAGCCCAGTCGCAACAGCAGCAGAAGGCCGCGGGAGCCGCCCTTTCGGCAAAGCGGGGCGATAGCGACCCTGACGATCTGCAAGGTGCATCGCAGAATATGTACGAGAATATGACCGAGGCCGAGCTGGAAGAGATGGCGTCGGTTCCGCGCAAGGAGCTGCCGAAGCAGTCCCACTGAGCGCTCAGCGCACTTTCGAGAGAGCGCCGAGGAGTTCGGGATAGAGAGCGCGGCGCTCTTCGACAGACAGGAACGAGCCGATTTCGACCTCGCGGTTGCTGCCCTTCATCGTGAGGTACTCTTCGACCGGTCCGTTCTTTTCATGGCGGGTAATTTGCACCCCATAGGGGGTCGCTTCCCACGACTGCTTGCGACTGCGCGGGTTATGCCTGTCCAGCGTCATCCGGTCGGGCCAAATCTTCAGCTCTTCCAGCACCTCGCCATCTTTGTAGCTGCGCTGGAGGGCGGACCAGAGCGCCCACATCACGAGCATAATGAAAGGCAGCAGCCCCCAGAGCACTTGCGTACCGATCATTGCGATCAGTGGGACGGACAGAAATGCGATCGTGCCCCCGACGAACCAGACAAAGCCGGATTTGGGAAGGCTGCGATAGGGCCAGAGGTGAAGCTCGGCGACAGGCGCGTCGTCGCCTTCGGGCTTAGCGATCCATTCGTAGGGCATGGGGTGGGTCCTCAAGGCAGGTTGCCTAACAAAAAACCCCGGCGCAGCGGCCGGGGTTTTCCGATTTCAGAAGGCCGCTTGACTAGTGCGAGTGGCCTTTGTCCCAGTCTTCCTGCTTCGGAAGGATCTCGAAGGTGTGCTCCGGCGGCGGCGACGGCAGCGTCCATTCGAGGGTGTCAGCGAACTCGTTGTACGGGTTCGGACGGGTCTCACGACGGCCAGCCAGGAGGGTGTAGGCCAGAACGCCGATGAAGAAGCAGAACGAAGCGAAGGCTACGAAGGCACCGATCGAGGACACGAGGTTCCAGGTCGCGAATGCTTCCGGATACTCGATGTAACGACGCGGCATACCCTGACGGCCAAGGAAGTGCTGCGGGAAGAAGGTCAGGTTCGCACCGATGAACATCATCCAGAAGTGCAGCTTGGCAGCCCATTCCGGAGCAGCGCGGCCCGAGAACTTCGGCAGGTAGAAGTAGATACCTGCGAAGATCGCGAAGACAGCACCCAGCGACATCACGTAGTGGAAGTGAGCAACCACATAGTAGGTGTCGTGGTACGCGCGGTCGATCGGAGCCTGCGACAGAACGATACCGGTCACACCGCCAACGGTGAACAGGAACAGGAAGCCGAAGGCCCAGAGCATCGGCGAGCGGAACTCTACCGAACCGCCCCACATGGTGGCGATCCACGAGAAGATCTTCACGCCGGTCGGAACCGCGATAACCATGGTGGCCATCATGAAGTACGACTGCTGGGTCAGCGACATACCAACGGTGTACATGTGGTGAGCCCACACGACGAAGCCGAGAACACCGATCGCGACCATTGCGTAAACCATCGGCAGGTAGCCAAAGATCGGCTTGCGCGAGAAGGTGGCAATGACGTGGCTGATGATGCCGAAGCCCGGGATGATGATGATGTAGACTTCCGGGTGGCCGAAGAACCACAGGATGTGCTGGTAGAGGATCGGGTCACCGCCGCCAGCAGGCTGGAAGAACGAAGTGCCGAAGTTACGGTCCATCAGGAGCATGGTGATCGCGCCAGCCAG
This sequence comes from Marivivens donghaensis, assembly GCF_011806565.1. Taxonomy (GTDB): domain Bacteria; phylum Pseudomonadota; class Alphaproteobacteria; order Rhodobacterales; family Rhodobacteraceae; genus Marivivens; species Marivivens donghaensis_A. Next base: position 287,602 of record NZ_JAATOP010000003.1, on the reverse strand, counting down.
AACCGGCAGCGACAGAAGGATCAGCCATGCGGTCACGAATACCGACCAGGCGAACAGCGGAACCTTGTGCAGGGTCATGCCCGGTGCGCGCATGTTCAGGAAGGTGGTGATGATGTTGATGGCGCCGAGGATCGACGAAGCACCCGAAACGTGGACCGCGAAGATCGCGAGGTCGGTGGAGTAGCCTGCTTCCTGCGTGGAGAGCGGCGGGTAGAGAACCCAGCCGATGCCCGAACCGGCCTGGCCGTCGCCGCCCGGTGCGAACATCGAGGCAACGCCCAGTCCGACACCTGCAACGTACATCCAGAACGACAGGTTGTTCATGCGCGGGAAAGCCATGTCCGGAGCGCCGATTTGCAGCGGCATCAGGTAGTTGCCGAAGCCGCCGAACAGGGCCGGGATGACGACGAAGAACATCATCAGGACGCCATGATAGGTGATCATCACGTTCCACAGGTGGCCGTTCGGCGTACAGGTCGCCTCGCTGGCGATGAAACGTGCGCCCTCAGTGCACATGTACTGAACGCCCGGATGCATCAGTTCGAGACGCATATAAACGGTGAACAGAACCGAGATGAAACCTACGATACCCGAAACGAACAGGTAAAGGATCCCGATGTCCTTGTGGTTGGTGGACATGAACCAACGAGTGAAGAAGCCTCTCTCGTCGTGGTGTTCATGGCCATGAATGGCTGCATCTGCCATGTGGCTCTCCCGAATTGGTAAATTCCAACAGGCAGGCCGAGTCACACTCCGCCCACCGACTTTGGGAGCGGTTCTAGTCGTTTCCGACAAATACGGCAATATTCGAAAGGGCTATTAAGCCGAGGTAAAATGGCGCACCCGAATACAGGGGAGGTCGTATCCAGGGGCGCCGTAAAACCCTTAAGCCACATGTTTTGCGCGTCTACTTTGAGTTAGATCAAATCATCGGGCCGTCGATATGCAAGGCGGGTGCGACATTTCGGCGTGACAGGTAGGTCATAACTATTGACTTAAAATTCTCCAAGGTGTCCTCTGCGCTCAATCCCAAGGAGGAATCAATGGACTGGGCTCAGGTCTTTGCCAGCAGGCAATCGCGAATGAAGGCGTCGGAAATCAGGGAACTGCTGAAACTGCTCGACCAGCCCGACATCATTTCCTTTGCCGGCGGCATCCCCGACCCTGCCCTTTTCCCGACAGACGCGTTCTCGGAAGCCTTCGCTGACATCTTCTCCACCGCCGAGGGACAACAGGCGCTACAGTATAGTGTGTCCGAAGGTTACAAGCCGCTCCGCGAATGGCTGGCCCAGCAGATGGGCGAGATCGGCATTCCCTGCGATCTCGACAACATCCTCATCACCTCGGGATCGCAGCAGGCGCTCGACTATCTGGGTAAACTCTTCCTGTCGCCCAACGACACCGCGCTGGTCACTTGGCCGACCTACATGGGCGCGCTCGGCGCGTTCAACGCCTACGAGCCCCATTACGACCGCCTCGACCCGGCGTCGAACCGAACTGCGGACGACTATCGCGCCACAGCCGAGGCCAAAGGCGGCGCGGTCAAATTCGCGTATGCTTCGGTCGATTTCGCGAACCCCACGGGCATGACCATGGATCGCCGCGAACGTCAGGGGTTGCTCGACCTAAGCGAGGCGCTCGACATCCCGTTCATCGAAGACGCCGCCTATCAGAGCCTCCGCTATGATGGCGAGCCGCAGCCGTCCGTCCTCGCGATGGAGATCGAGAAGCGCGGCACGATCGAGGATTGCCGCACTATATACTGTGGCAGCTTTTCGAAGACCCTCGCCCCCGGCCTGCGTGTCGGTTGGGTCGTTGCGGCCAAAGAAGTCATCCAGCGTCTGGTCCTGATCAAACAGGCGTCCGATCTGCACTCCGCATCGCTCAACCAGATCGCCATCAACCGCGTGGCCCGCGCCACGTTCGGTAAACAGGTCGATCTGATCCGCAAAACATACAGCGCCCGCCGCGATCACATGCTTGCGGCCCTCGAAAGGGAAATGCCCGATAATGTATCGTGGACCCGCCCCGAAGGCGGAATGTTCATCTGGGTGACGCTGCCCCAAGATATTGACGGAGCGGACCTTCTGGCCGAGTCGCTCAAGACCGAAAAGGTGGCGTTCGTACCGGGGCGGGCATTTTACGCGGATAGCGCGAACGGCAATGGAATAAGGTTGTCCTTCTCCTGCGCGCTGCCCGATAAAATTGACGAGGGTATCGGGCGATTGGGGCGCGTGATCCGTCAGACCTCCGCCCAGACATAATCAATACTTATATCTTCAATTACAGATTTCTGCATTTTTCAGGGGCAATGGGTTTGACACCCGACCGATAACGAGTCTTGTTCGAAACAAGCTCAAAGACCGGACGGGACATGCAAATCTACCTCCCGATTGCCGAAATCTCAGTCAACATCTACCTCCTCCTCGGGATCGGTGGCCTTGTTGGTGTGCTCTCCGGCATGTTCGGCGTGGGTGGCGGCTTCCTTATTACACCGCTGCTGTTCTTTGTCGGCATTCCGCCCGCCGTTGCGGTTGCCACCTCTGCCAACCAGATCGTCGCGTCCTCCGTGTCCGCCCTGTTCGGGCATATCAAACGCAAGGGCGTCGATTACTGGATGGGGACGGTCCTGCTGATCGGAGGCCTGATTGGCTCCACGATCGGGGTACAGATCTTCAACCTGCTCAAGGCGATGGGCCAAGTCGATCTGCTCGTGAACCTTTGCTACGTCGTGTTCCTCGGCATCGTCGGCGGCCTGATGTTTATCGAAAGCATCAACGCCCTGCGCAAAAGCAAGCGTAGCGGTGCCAGAAAACGCCGCCGTCACAACTGGGTCCACAACCTGCCCTTCAAGGTGAAGTTCCGCATTTCCGGCCTTTATATTTCGGTGATCCCGCCGCTGATGGTCGGCGTTTTCGTCGGCATCCTGTCCGCGATCATGGGCGTTGGCGGCGGCTTCATCATGGTGCCTGCGATGATCTACCTGCTTGGCATGCCGACCAAGGTGGTGATCGGCACGTCGCTGTTCCAGATCATCTTCGTGTCCGCTTACACCACGATGATGCACGCGATCACCAACCACACCGTTGATATCGTGCTGGCGCTTCTGCTGCTGATCGGCGGCGTGATCGGCGCGCAGTTCGGCACCCGTATCGGCGCCAAGCTGAAGGCAGAACAGCTCCGCATCCTGCTTGCCGCGCTGGTTCTGCTGGTGTGTATCAAACTCGGCCTCGACCTCGTCATCACGCCGCTCGATGTCTACTCGCTGGGGACAGGCGAATGATCCGGCTCCTCGCGATACTCACCCTTTGCATCACGGCCCTGTCCGCGCGTGCGCAGGAAGAAATCGTGCTCGGCCTGTCGCAGGACGAAGTCGCGATTTCCGCGACATTCACAGGCTCCGAAATCCTGATCTTCGGCGCAATCCGCCGCGAGTCGCCGCCGCCCGAGTTTTCGGACCTCGGCGTTATCATTGCCGTCGCCGGCCCGAACGTGCCCACGACCGTCCGCAAAAAGGAGCGCATCGCTGGCATCTGGGTGAACACCCGCTCCGTCGAGATCGAGATTGCGCCGTCGTTCTACGCCGTCGCCACCTCCGGCCCGATGGACGACGTGCTCAACCCTCTTGAGGATTTACAGCAGGCGATCACCGGCGAGCGCGTGATCCGCGCGGTCGGTCAGGACGCGTTCAGCACCAACGATTACACCGACGCCTACGCCCGCCTCAAAGAACGCGAGGACCTGTTCCAAGTGCTCGAAGGCGAGGTTTCGCTCGACGAGGACACGCTGTTCCACACGTCGATCGCCCTGCCCTCCAAACTGGTCGAGGGCAACTATCGCACCCGCATTTTCATCACGCGCAATGGTCAGGTCGTCGACCAGATCCGCGTCATCATTCCGGTTTTCAAAGTCGGCATCGAGCGCTGGCTCTACAACCTCGCGACCGAGCAAGGCGCGATCTACGGTCTGTTGTCGCTGTTCATCGCGGCCGTTGCAGGCTGGGCCGCCTCGGCAATCTTCGGCAGGCTCCGCCGTTAACCGCGACCGACGTAGGGCATTCCCCGCGCCATGATCGTCTGGAACAGAACGTTCGCATTGAGCGGCAGCTCGGCCATCGCCAGCACGCTATCGGCCACATGGCTCACGTCGAACGACGGCGGCGGCGTCTCGCCTTTGGCAATCGCGGCGTCGCTTATGTCGGCCAGCATTTCGGTGTAAGTGTTCCCGATGTCGATCTGGCCGCAGCAGATGTCCAGCTCCCGACCGTCGAGCGCCAATTGCTTCGTCAGTCCCGTAATGGCGTGCTTGGTCACCGTGTAGGTCACCGCCTGCGGGCGCGGCACATGGGCAGACACAGAGCCGTTGTTGATAATCCGCCCGCCGCGCGGCTCCTGCCGCTTCATCTGGCCGAACGCCTGACGAGCGCAAAGGAACATGCCGGTGAGGTTCACCGACAGCGCACGGTCCCAATCGTCCAGCGGCACATCATCAATATCGGCCTGCGGCGTGAAGACGCCCGCGTTGTTGAACAGCAGAGCGAGGTGGCCGTACTTTGCCGCGAAAACGGCGAAAGCCTCTTCCACCGCAGCCGCATCGCTGACGTCACAGGGCAGCGCCATTGCGTCAGGCAGGCTGGCGGCCATTTCTTCCAAAACGTCTGAGCGCCGTGCGATCAGCCCGATCGACCAGCCTGCGTGGGCCAGCTTTTCCGCCACTGCGCGCCCGATACCGCTGCTCGCGCCTGTGATGATCGCCGTTTTCATTCTGGGGCCTCCTGCGTTGTCAGGCGCAACTCTGCCGCCGGAGCAGACAGATCGTCAATCGACAGCGGAGACGTCGGGCGCGCGAGGCTGCGGCGCGTCACCCAGCGAAGCTCCCGCTCCGCCCGCGTGATCGCCACATACGCAAGGCGCTTCCAAAGCGGTTGACCCGCCTCGGACCGCCCCATCTGCGCGGCGGCATAGATGTCGGGACCAAAAACCTGAACCGTGTCCCACTGCGAACCCTGCGCTTTGTGGATCGTCACGGCTGCGCCATGCAGGAACGTCGCCCCCATCCGCGCGGCGTAGGGGATAAAGGGTTCTTCCTCGCCCTCCATCTCGATCTTCACGATGCTCGCAGCCGACAGTTGAGGCTCCTCCGCCCCCATCACCCACAGCCGCGAAAATCCTGGCTTGCTGCCCGGCCCGCGATAGATGACCTGCGCGCCCTTAATGAGCCCGCGCGCTTCCAAATCGAGCCGTTTTTTGCGGTGTTTCGCAGGCAATTCAATGCCGTCGCAAATCAGCGGCTCGCCAGGCAGCAGCTTGTCCTGCGGCGCATCGAACGCATTGCGGAACGCGTGTATGAGGCGAATGCGCGTGGCGTTGCGCCAGACCAGCACTGGAGAGCGCGCCATAAGATCGGATTCGACACGTTGGGCCCAGACCACGCGCGGGTCTTTCTTTGACGCCTCTTCGACGAGTTGCTCGAACTTGTAGAAATCGACCCACGGATCGGCAAGCGCGTGCGCGAGATCGAGGATCGGGTTGCCTGCTTCCTGACGGTGGATGCGGTTGAGGATCAGCTTCTGCTTGTCCGGCAGCGCCTCGAACACCATTCCGCCCGTGCCCTGAACTGGCGGCAGCTGGGCGGGATCGCCGAACAGCACCAGCGTCGGGAAAATCTCCTTGAGATCATCCAGCGCCTTCTGATCGAGCATCGAACTTTCGTCGATGAACCCGATGTCCAGCGGCTCCTCGCGGCGCTTCCAACCCGTGATAAAGTCGGAGCCGCGCAGACCCGCCGCCGCCAAGGCCGCAGGAATGGACGCGTTGATCTGGTAGGACGCATAGGCGCGGTCCAGCGCGGTGTCGGTCAGCCCCTCGACGGTCGGGCGCTCCGCCTCCCCCGCCAGCCATTCCGCGATCTGTTCGTAGTGCGGATCGTAAACCGGAGTGTAGAGGATGCGGTGGATCGTCGTCGCCGGCACGCCGCGATTTCGCAGAACGGCAGCAGCTTTGTTCGTCGGCGCGAGGACGGCCAACGTCCTGCGATCGCGGGACTTTTTTCCCTCCCAATCGCCCGAGATGATCGAGACGCCCGCATCGCGCAACGCCTTGGTCAGCTCTGCCAGCAGAAGCGTTTTGCCCGAGCCAGCCTTCCCGATGACGGCCATGACGCTGCTGCTCGGCCCTTGGGGCTTTTGCATCAGCGAGTCGACGAGATCGACGCCGGCCTCGGCCAGATTATCGGAAATGGCATCCCAAGCGGCGGCCTGATCTTCGGAAAATTTGAGGGTGGGCAATGTCATAGCGTGACACTACCCCTAGCCGACTTCGGGTGCCAGAGCCGTCAGGCGGTCATGCGCATTTCCGGCAGGTGGCCGAAGCTGCTTTCGAACCACGCCTCGGACAGGGCAGACCGCACGCCTGCTCGCTCGATCACCTTGGCGCGGTCGTCCGCCGTGTAGTCCCACAGACCAACGCTGATCTGGGTCCGGCCCTCGCCGCTCGCGCCCAGAACTGTCGGCGAAGAGCCGATCATGCGGTAGATGCGCACCATGCGGGCATCAAATACGCCGACAAAGTGCTTAACCCCGAACGCGCGCATCAACTCGCCCCCGCCCAGCATTAGCGCGGCGGCGACGCGGCTTTCGCTGTTCCGGTTCAGGCAGAACCGCGTGCATTCCCAGATCAGCGGGCTGTTGATGTGCACGCCGTCCATCAGTTCGAGAAAATGTTCGTTGACCATCGTACGGCCTGTGGTCGGCAGGAACCGCATCGACCCGCCGTGGGTGCCATCGGCACGCTCCCAGATCACATAGAGCGGGTTCAGATCGTCGTATTGATCGCGCTCAAAACCGTTGTCATCGACCTCAACCTCCCAGCCGAGGCGGGTGCGAAACTGGTCGGCGCGATCACGGAACATGGTGTCGCGAAGGCGCGGAAATTGATCGAGTTGGTCGGCATAGACATAACGTAGCATATTCGTTCCTCGGTAGCTGATCCCTGCCCCGATGGTGCCCCAAAAGTCTTAATGTTCTTCTTATGTACCGTGCGTTACTCGGCCGCTTGCTTGCGTCCGGGCCAGTCTCCCGCCGATCCACGCGCCGCTCCGCCGATCAGAATGAGCCCCTCGGCAAGCGCTTTGGCGACCGCGTGGGTGGTGTTCGCGGCGCCCAGTTTGAACCGTGCGCTTTCGATATAAACCCGCAGTGTATGCTCGGAAATCGCCAGCATTTCAGAGACTTGTCCGCGCCCGTATCCCATAGCAAGGAACGTCAGCGCATCTGTCTCGCGCGGCGATAGCGCCTTCGTCCGTTCGGGCGCGCGGTCACCGGCAATTTCCAGTGCCTTTTGATTAAAATAGTGCGCAATTACTATGAGATCGCGCTGCCATTCCTCGATAAACGCTGCCCACTCTTCATCGGAACAGTGGTGCGAAACGGTGAACATCGCGAATTGGCCGTTTGGTCCGCGGATCGGGACAGACAGCCCCTGATTGCCGACACCGTGCTTTAATGCGTTCTGGAGGAAAGCCCGTGCGCTTTTGCTCGACCAATCGAGCCGCTTCCAATCCACGGGGTGGAAGCGTTGGTAACATCCTTGCACCACCGGATCGATGCGGATGTAGTCGTTTTCGACGTAGTGCTGGACCCACTCGGGCGGGTACGTGCCGCAGCCGTATTGTTCGCCGTCCGAACTGACCCAATGATAGACAGTGTGATCGACGTCGACCATGCCCCTCAGATCGAGGATCAGGTCCTGCAAATCATCAAGGTTGCTGGCTTGCTCCAGCCGTCCAAGAAACTGTTCCAGCGCTTTTGCCATTCAATACCGGCACTGCCTGTGCCGCCCCATCCGCTGAGGCGATTTCGGCTTGGGCGATATCCGCGACCTTTTCCAGTTCGCTCGACAGCCGCTCCATCCCGTTAAGGGCCGCAAAGGCCCGAAGGTCGCCGAGAACGCCAATAATCCATGTATTTCCCATGGTCAGACTCATCCACGAATGGTTAACGAAGTATTAACAACCATAGTATCAGGCGAGTTATCCACGATTAATTCGCCTTTATGCCCTCCCCAGAAATAGCGATGAGGCCACGAGCTAAGTGTTTGGCGCAAAAACAAAGCGCCGCTCCACTCGGAACGGCGCTTCGCTAGACATGTTCGCTCGAATCAACGGTTGGCAGCGGAATTCGCCAGAACCTCGTCGAAAGTCTTAAGCCCCGGCTTCTGCGCTTGGACCAAGACAGCCATGTTGCCCGGTAGATGCTGGTTCTTTAGCATCTTGGTGTGCGCGTCGGGGATTTCGGCCCACGGGAACACTTCGGACATGCACGGGTCGATCTTTTCCTCGCAGACCAGACGGTTGGCGGCAGCAGCCTGCTTGAGGTGCGCGAAGTGCGAACCCTGCAAGCGCTTCTGGTGCATCCACGTATAGCGAACGTCGAACGTACAATTGAAACCCGAGGTGCCGGCGCAGATAACGACCATGCCGCCCTTTTTACAGACGAGGTTCGACACGGGGAACGTGGACTCGCCGGGGTGTTCGAAGACGATGTCGACGTTATTGCCCTTGCCGGTGAATTCCCAGATCGCCTTACCGAAACGGCGGGCCTCCTTGAACCACGCGTCGTATTCCGGCGTGTTGACCTTGGGCAGCTGGCCCCAGCAATCGAAGTCGCGGCGGTTGATGACGCCCTTCGCGCCCATCGACATGACGAAATCACGCTTGGACTCGTCCGAAATCACGCCGATCGCATGAGCACCGGCAGCTTTGGCCAGCTGTACTGCGAAGGAACCGAGGCCACCCGAAGCGCCCCAGACCAGAACGTGCTGACCCGGCTTGATGTCGTGCGGCGCGTGGCCGAACAGCATACGGTAAGCGGTCGCAAGCGTCAGCGTGTAGCAGGCCGACTGCTCCCAAGTCAGGTGCTTCGGACGCGGCAGAAGCTGCTGGGCCTGAACGCGGGTGAACTGGGCGAACGAGCCATCGGGAGTTTCATAGCCCCAGATGCGCTGCGACGGGGAAAACATCGGATCGCCACCGTTGCATTCTTCGTCGTCGCCGTCGTCCTGATTGCAATGGATGACGACTTCATCGCCAACCTTCCAGTTCTTCACCTTGTCGCCAACGGCCCAAACGATGCCCGACGCGTCCGAACCCGCAATATGATAGTCGGCACCATGGCCGTCGAAAGGCGAAATCGGAACGCCCAGACCGGCCCAGACGCCGTTGTAGTTCACGCCAGCCGCCATAACGAGGACGAGCACTTCGTGATTGTCCAGTTTCGGGGTTTCGACAACTTCGACCTGGAACGATTTATCCGGCTCGCCATGACGCTCGCGGCGGATCGCCCATGCGTACATTTGCTCGGGCACATGGCCGAGCGGCGGGATTTCACCAACTTCATACAGGTCTTTTTTCGGTGCCTCGTAGTCGAGTGCCATCGGTCTCTCCATCGGCTCGCGTTACTCGTTTTCGCCGCGTTGCAGAATCAACGCTCTATCAAATTGATATATTCTTGCGCGCAAGATTTCAACAATAGCAACGCAGCATTTGTAACTTTATTGCTTTAGTGGCCATTAATGGCTTAAAGGCTTACAACCAAAGGGAAAAACAGCACTCAACCACGCGCAAAGCGTGCTGCGGGCGCAAAATATTGCCCCGACGTCTACTAAAGTTGGAAAGATAATTACGCGGCGGATTCGAAGTGGTGCGCGACCGTAGCGGCGTAATATTCGATGACCGGACGGGTAGTGTCGGACGGAACGGGAGCAGTCGTGCTCTCGATCAGTTTGCGTGCGGCCAGCAACTTCAGACCGTCCTCGACCACCTGCTCTGCCGAACGGCGCGGCGTGGTGACATTGCGACTTTTGGCCTCCACGAGGTCATTTTTGACGAACGCCAGTATGTCGGCCCTTGTCTCCGCCCCCGACAAGATCGCGCGGGACACCAGCGGCACCGGCACCAGCGGGATGACCTCTGCGATGCGGCCCATGAGCTCGTTGCCGATGCCGTCAATCGTCTCGTCGCCGCCCTCGTCCAGATAGCGAGACAGCACGAGCGGATCGCCAAAGCCGACAGCCACTGTGCCGAACGGCGTAAACTTCAGACGGATCGCGCGCCAGATCACCACGGGCGTCGCGGTGATGACCGACCAGACCGACGGGCGGAACTTGCGCTCACCAGTGGTCGCAGCTCGCACCAGCACCGTGTCCTCAGGCACACGGTCATAGTTCAAGCCGACCGGCACGAAGACGACGTCCCGCTTCCCCGGCTCCCAGCCCTGCACGATGTAGCTGATGATACCGAGCTTCGGCTTTTGCGGCTTGCCCGTCAGGCTCAGCCCACCTTCGGGGAAAAACGCCTGCGTGACGCCCGCCTGCGAGGCCATCTGCACATAGCGCGACAGTACAGCGCGGTAGAGCTGCCCTTTCGATCCGCGACGAATAAAGTACGCGCCCATCGCACGGATCAGCCACGATAGCGGCCAGACCCGCGCCCATTCGCCCACGGCATAGGCCACGGTGCTGGCGCGGCTGACGAGGTGGGTAATCAGCACGTAGTCCATGTTGGAGCGGTGGTTAATGACGAACACAACGGTCGCTTCGCCGTCGATCACCTTGAGCGCCGAGTCGTCCACTTCGCCTAGCCGGATGTCATAGAGCGCATTCGACAGCCACCTCGCAACCCGCGTTCCGAAGCCGAAATAGACCGAGGCCGAAAAGGACGGCACGATCTCGCGGGCGTATTTGCGGGCACGTTCGAATGCCACAGCCTCCGGCACTTTTTCCACGTTCGCCGTGCGGACAACGGCCTCGCTCACCTTGGGATCGTAGATCAGCCGCTGGATCGTGTCGTGCCGCCGCGCAAGCTTGAACGGCTCGATCGGTTTGCGCAGGCGGGTGTTCAGCTTGGAAACCGCACGCTCCATCCGTTTGCGGAAGAACCACCGCACCGACGGAAACAGGAAGTGCGACGCGAAAGTGACCGCCGCGAAAAGCAGAATAAGAACCAATAACCAGAGCGGCAGTGTGACGGGCATTTGCATGCGCGGGACATTGGACTGAACCGCGAAGCAGGACAAGATGGTCACGCCGCGCCGCAGCGAATTGACAGGGCATCTTTATTTCCGCTATCAGATCACTAGCGCAATAAAATTACCGAGTAGATTCTCCGGAGGCCGATAATGTCGCAATCGCAGAAAGACCGTCCGTGGCTGTTCCGCACCTATGCGGGCCACTCCACCGCCAAGGCATCGAACGCACTCTACCGTGCGAACCTCGCCAAGGGTCAGACCGGCCTTTCCGTGGCTTTCGACCTGCCCACCCAGACGGGTTACGACTCCGATCATCGCCTCGCGCGCGGTGAAGTCGGCAAGGTCGGCGTTCCTGTTTGCCACCTCGGCGACATGCGTGCGCTCTTTGACGAGATTCCGCTCGAGCAGATGAACACCTCGATGACGATCAACGCGACCGCGCCTTGGCTGCTCTCGCTCTACATCGCCGTGGCCGAGGAACAGGGAGCCGACGTGTCCCAACTGCAAGGCACCGTGCAGAACGACATCATCAAGGAATACCTGTCGCGCGGCACCTATATCTGCCCGCCCAAGCCTTCGCTGCGCATGATCACCGACGTCGCCGCCTACACGCGCGAGCACCTTCCCAAGTGGAACCCGATGAACGTGTGCTCCTACCACCTGCAAGAGGCCGGCGCGACGCCCGAGGAAGAATTGGCCTTTGCGCTGGCTACCGCGACCGCCGTTCTGGACGACCTCAAGGGCAAAGTCCCCGCAGAGCAATTCCCCGCCATGGTCGGCCGAATTTCGTTCTTCGTGAACGCGGGTATCCGCTTCGTGACCGAGATGTGCAAGATGCGCGCGTTTGTGGAGCTATGGGACGAGATTTGTCAGGAACGCTACGGAGTCGAAGACCCCAAGATGCGCCGCTTCCGCTATGGCGTACAGGTCAACAGCCTTGGCCTGACCGAACAGCAACCCGAAAACAACGTCTACCGCATCCTGATCGAGATGCTGGCCGTCACCCTGTCGAAAAACGCCCGCGCCCGCGCTGTTCAGCTCCCCGCGTGGAACGAAGCGCTCGGCCTGCCCCGTCCGTGGGACCAGCAGTGGTCGCTCCGGATGCAGCAGATCATGGCCTATGAGACCGACTTGCTGGAATACGACGACCTCTTCGACAATAACCCCGCCGTCGATCGCAAGGTTGCCGAGCTGAAAGCTGGTGCCCGCGAAGAGCTCGCGACCATCGACGGGATGGGCGGCGCGGTGCAGGCTATCGAGTACATGAAAGGCCGCCTCGTCGAATCCAACGCCCGCCGCATCAGCAATATCGAGGGCGGCGAGACCACCGTCGTGGGCGTGAACAAATGGCAGCAGGGCGAGCCCTCCCCGCTCACCTCGGGCGAGGACAGCATTATGGTCGTCGACCCCGCCGTCGAGCAGGAACAGATCGCGCGACTGAACGAATGGAGGACGGGCCGCGATGCCGAGGCAGTTGCCAAAGCCCTCGCCGATCTGTCCGCCGCCGCGCGTGATGGCTCGAACATCATGGTCCCGTCTATTGCCGCTGCGAAGGCAGGCGTGACGACTGGCGAGTGGGCCGAGGCGATCCGCCAGACCTTTGGTCAATATCGCGCCCCGACCGGCGTTTCGAAAAACCCGTCCAACCAGACCGAGGGCCTCGAAGAAATTCGTGATCTCGTCGCCAATGTTTCCGCAAAACTCGGCCGACCGCTGAAATTCATTGTCGGCAAGCCCGGACTTGATGGGCATTCGAACGGCGCCGAACAAATTGCGGCCCGCGCGCGCGACTGCGGAATGGATATCACTTACGAAGGCATTCGCCTCACACCTGATGAAATTGTTGAGGCCGCACAGCGCGACAATGCGCACGTTATAGGACTTTCAATTCTGTCCGGATCCCACCTGCCGTTGATCGCGGAAGTTCTTCAGAAACTCAAAGATGTAAATCTGGCTCATATCCCGGTAATTGCGGGCGGAATTATTCCCGAAGACGATGCCCAGAAATTGCGCGAAATGGGTGTGGCGCAGGTTTACACGCCGAAGGATTTCGAACTGAACCGGATCATGAAAGACATTGCTCTATTGGTTGAGCCTAAGGAAATAGCCGCAGAATAAGACAAAAGTTCTAATTCGGCATTGCCAATCAAATTCAATCTGTGCATTTTCAAATCCAATTGGCAATTTTGGCCAATCCAAAGGAGATGGAAATGGATATCGATCTTGACTCCATGTCGCGTGCCGAGCTGACCAAGCTGAAGGCCGACGTGGAAAAAGCACTTGATCGTGTTGGCGCCCGCGAATTTCAGGTAGCAAGGGAAGCTGCTGAAAAGGCCGCGCGTGAATACGGTTTCTCGCTGACTGAACTGGCAAATGCTTCGCCGAAGACAAAAGCGAAAGCAGCTGCGAAATACCGCAACCCCGATGACGCTAACCAGACCTGGTCGGGCCGGGGTCGCAAACCCCAGTGGGTCAAAGATGCCGAAGATAACGGCGTCGACATCGCAACTTTCGCGATCTGATTGAAAAGGGTGGCACTGCCGCCCTTTTTTTATTTCAAACCCACGCAGGGAATTTCTCTGCAAAATCGCACAGGACAACAAATGACTGTACATATTGGTGCAGAAATCGGCGACATCGCTGAAACCGTTTTGCTGCCGGGCGACCCGCTCCGCGCGAAATGGGCTGCCGAGAAGTTTCTTACAAATGTTAAAGAAGTAAACCGCACCCGCGGAATGCTCGGGTTTACCGGTGACTGGAACGGCAATCGCGTCACGTTTCAGGGCTCGGGAATGGGGATGCCCTCGCTGTCCATTTATGTGAACGAATTGATCCGCGATTTCGGTGCGAAGACCCTCATTCGCATCGGATCTTGCGGCGGGATGCAAGACCACGTTGGCATTCGCGATGTGATTATCGCGATGACGGCGAGCACGATTGCGACGCCCTCCTCCACCATTTTTCGCGAACTGAATTTCGCACCGACCGCCGATTGGTCGCTGCTTTCCGCTGCCGCCAAGGCCGCCGAAAAGCTGGACGCGAAAACGCATATTGGCGGCATCTATTCGTCGGACACGTTCTATGACGAGCGCCCCGATCTGAACGAACAGATGGAGCGTCACGGCATCCTCGCTGTCGAAATGGAAACGGCGGAGCTCTATATCCTCGCCGCCCGCTATGGCGTCCGCGCACTTTCGGTGCTGACCGTCAGCGATCACCTGAAAACGGGCGAGGCCCTTCCGAGCGAACAGCGCGAGCAGAGCTTTGGCGATATGGTCGAAGTCGCTCTGAGCGCCGCATTCGCCTGAAACGACAAAGCCCCGCTCAAACAGCGGGGCTTGCATCAGACAGAAACCTGAAATCAGTCGTAATACGCGTACATCTGCTCCAGAGCAGAAAGCGGACGATCATTGGTATTTGCTTGGACCGGAGTTTCCGGCTCGTAATAAGCAAACAGATCGGCAGCGTTTGCGACGTCTTTGGTTTCTTCTTTCTTAGCGACAGCAGCGGTCATTTCGGGGTCTCCTATTTTCCCCTCCCATGGCCGTTCAGATAGTCCCCTCCCCCGCCGCGTGAAACGGCCATTCGGGCATAGTCGCCATGCACCCCCGTCAAAGCAAAAAGCCCCGCAATTGCGGGGCTTTTGGTTGAATTCCGATGCTGGATCAGACCTGACGCTCGACCATCATCTTCTTGATGTTGGCGATTGCCTCTGCGGGGTTCAGACCCTTCGGGCAGGTCTTGGCGCAGTTCATGATGGTGTGGCAGCGGTACAGCTTGAACGGATCTTCCAGATCGTCCAGACGCTCGCCGGTGGCTTCGTCGCGGCTGTCGATGATCCAGCGGTAGGCGTGCAACAGCGCGGCCGGGCCGAGGTACTTGTCGCTGTTCCACCAGTAGCTCGGGCACGAGGTCGAGCACGAGGCGCACATCACGCACTCATACAGACCGTCGAGCTTTTTGCGGTCCTCAATCGACTGACGCCATTCCTTTTCGGGACGGTTCGTCTTGGTTTCCAGCCACGGCATGATCGACGCGTGCTGCGCGTAGAAGTGGGTGAGGTCGGGGATGAGGTCTTTGACCACCGGCATGTGCGGCAGCGGGTAGATCTTCACGTCGCCCTTGATCTCGTCGAGACCATAGATACAGGCCAGCGTGTTGCGACCGTCGATGTTCATCGCGCACGAACCGCAGATGCCTTCACGGCACGAACGGCGGAACGTCAGGGTCGGGTCGACCTTGTTTTTGATGTAAATGAGAGCGTCGAGAACCATCGGACCGCAATCGTCCATGTCGACGAAGTAGGTGTCGATCGCGGGGTTCTTCCCGTCATCGGGGTTCCAGCGGTAGATCTGGAACTTGCGGACGTTGGTCGCGCCTTCAGGCTTGGGCCAGGTCTTGCCCACCGTCATGCGGCTGTTCTTGGGAAGGGAGAATTGGACCATGGTTCAGGCTCCTGCCACTTGTTCAGTTGCCGGAAAGCGCGGCAGCCGCGCATCCGGTCGTCTCTGGACGGTTAAGGATATTGGACACGATGTAACGCGTGTCGGCCGTCGGCCCCGTGATGGCAGCGCCTGCAAGCGCGGCCAGTTCGGTGTCGCTGGCGGAGGTAACAATGCAACCGGCAACAGCGGTCGCAATAGTGGACGGGATCGTCTGACCCGTCGGAAGTGTGGTCTGCATGACGATCGGCACAACGACAGCTTCGGCAGACTGCACGGTCGCATTGCCGGCGGCCTCTTCGATCTGGCGCATATCACATCCGGCGGCGGCCAGAAGGGCAATGCTGAGTGCTGCGAGTTTCTTCATCATAACGTTCCTTTAGCTCCGCAATGCTGGCATCCGAATTGGACCCTGACCGGTCATGTCGACGACACAGCGTTCGTACACGACCATCGGGTCCTTGCCGGAAAAGGAGTCGAGCGAAATGCCGACCTCTCCACTGACATAGCTGCCGGAGCGCGAGTTGCTACCGATCGTGACCGAGCCGGTGGGTCCTTGCGCAAGGCGGGCCTTTTCTTCGCAAACCTGCGCAGCCCGCTCCGGAGAGACAGGCCCGCAGGCGGCAAGCGCCAGCAGAAGTGCAAGCGCCGCATACTTCATCAGAAGGTACGTGCCTTCGGAGCGATGGTCTCGAGGCTGATACCGCCCTCACCTTCGGTGGTGAGCGGATCAACGATGACCGGCCGGTAAGTCAGATCGACGTTGTTGCCATCGACACGCATGACCGAGTGGACGCGCCAGTTTTCGTCGTCACGGGTCGGGTGATCCTCGTGAGCGTGGGCACCGCGCGACTCGTGACGGGCTTCGGCACCAACGATGGTGGCCAGAGCGTTCGGCATGAGGTTCGTCAGCTCCAGCGTCTCCATCAGGTCGGAGTTCCATACCAGCGAGGTATCGGTGACGTGCAGATCGTTCAGCTTGCCCGCGATAGCAGTCATCGCCTCGACGCCGTCCTTCATGGTCTCGGCAGTACGGAAGACGGCAGCGTCACGCTGCATGGTCTTCTGCATCTCGAGACGCAGTTCTGCGGTAGGCGTGCCGCCCTGTGCGTAGCGCAGGCCGTCGAAACGGTCGAACGCCTTCTGGACAGCGGCCTTGTTGAGCGTTGGGTTGGCCTTGGTCGGGTCGACAACCTGACCGGCGCGGATCGCAGCAGCGCGGCCAAAGACCACGAGGTCGATCAGCGAGTTCGAACCCAGACGGTTCGCACCGTGGACCGAAGCACAGCCAGCTTCGCCGACAGCCATCAGGCCCGGAACCGTAGCGGTCGGGTTGTCGGCGGTAGGGTTCAGCACTTCGCCCCAGTAGTTGGTCGGAATGCCGCCCATGTTGTAGTGAACGGTCGGCAGAACCGGGATCGGCTCTTTGGTGACGTCGACGCCCGCAAAGATCTTTGCCGACTCCGAAATACCCGGCAGGCGTTCTGCCAGAGCTTCCGCCGGAAGGTGGTTGAGGTGCAGGTGGATGTGATCGCCATCCTTGCCCACGCCGCGGCCTTCGCGGATTTCCATCGTCATACAGCGGGACACGTAGTCACGCGGCGCGAGGTCTTTATAGTGCGGCGCATAACGCTCCATGAAGCGCTCGCCTTCGGAGTTGGTCAGATAACCACCCTCGCCGCGTGCGCCCTCGGTGATCAGACAGCCCGAACCGTAGATGCCGGTCGGGTGGAACTGAACGAATTCCATGTCCTGAAGTGCGAGGCCGGCACGGGCAACCATACCGCCACCGTCACCGGTGCAGGTGTGGGCCGAAGTCGCCGAGAAATACGCACGGCCATAACCGCCGGTGGCCAGAACGACCATCTTGGCGTTGAAGACGTGCATGGTGCCATCGTCGAGCTTCCAGCAGACAACACCGGTGCAAACGCCGTCGTCGCTCATGATGAGGTCGATGGCGAAGTATTCGATGTAGAATTCTGCCTGCTGCTTCAGCGACTGGCCATAAAGAGTGTGCAGGATCGCGTGGCCGGTACGGTCGGCGGCTGCGCAGGTACGCTGTACGGGCGGGCCTTCGCCGAACTCGGTGGTGTGGCCACCGAACGGACGCTGGTAGATCTTGCCTTCCTCGGTACGCGAGAACGGAACGCCGTAGTGCTCCAGTTCGTAAACGGCCTTGGGGGCCTCGCGGGCGAGGTATTCCATTGCATCGGTATCACCGAGCCAGTCCGACCCTTTTACGGTGTCGTACATGTGCCATTGCCAGCTATCGGGGCCCATGTTGCCCAGCGATGCCGCAATGCCGCCCTGCGCCGCGACGGTGTGCGAGCGGGTCGGGAAAACCTTGGAGATACACGCGGTGCGCAGGCCCTGCTCGGCCATGCCGAGGGTCGCGCGGAGGCCAGCGCCACCGGCGCCGACAACGACCACGTCGTATTCGTGAACTTCGTATTCGTAAGCTGCTGCCATCGGTCCTATTCCTTACAGAGCCAGTTTCGCGAGCGAGAACAGGCCCGTTGCCATCAGGCCGTAGGTAAATACGGTCATCAGGATGATGGAGATTTTCAGAGTGTGGCCGCGGGCGTAGTCCTGCATCAGGGTCTCGAAACCGCGGTTGAAGTGGTGCAGACCGAAGATGATCATCAGGCCGGTCACAATAGCGGGGATTGGATGCGAGAACGTCTCGAGGACGGTCGCGTAGTCGCTGCCCAGCGCCTTGCCGAAGATATAGATGAAGGTCGGCACGATGAATGCGAGGCCGGCGGCGCTGACCTGCATGTACCAGTGGTGTCCGGTACCCGAACCTGCGGCGCCTTTGCCGACGGCGCGCTTGCGATCAGTGATATAACGCATGTTCAGCCCCTCAGACGATAATGACGGTAAGAATGGTCAGCACGACCGAGCCGATCAGACAGGCCCAACCCAGCTTCTCAGCGGTCGGAATGTCGAGACCTTTGCCCGCGTCATAATAGAGGTGACGCAGACCGGCGAGGAAGTGATACCAGACGCCCAGTACCGACAGCGTCATAACGATGTCACCGATGAACGAAGTCATGATGCCGTTGACGGTATTGAAATACTCTTCGCCAGTCGCAGCGGCGCCGAGCCACCAGATGACCAGAACGGACGTAACGATCAGGGCGTTACCCGTGACGCGCGTCAGGATCGACGTCAGCATCGGGACTTGCCAGCGATAGATTTGCAGGTGCGGCGAAAGCGGACGTTCGACGCCCTTGGTTTCTCCAGCCATGACGATCCCCTTTTTCGGTTCGGCCATTGCACCGCAGTCGGGTGCGGGCCATCGGTATTCTTCTAGCGCATTTAACGGCACTGTCACGCTATCCTAACAGGGATATGCGACAAAAATTGCACCATTTAGCGGTAACAACCGCATTTGTGATCACACGTTTTGCATGTGTGATCACAAAATATTTCCTGACTGATTTAGTCACAATAACAAAACGACTCGCGCCGTATCCGCGATGCAAGTCGTCGTTTTTCCGACCTTAAATCGGCATCAGCGCCCAGTAATCGAGGTCGAGCAGCACCGTGGGAAGGTACTTGCCATCCTTGCCCTTCAGCTCGCCAGCCGTACCGCCCTTGGTCGCGACGAGGCGCAGACGGATCGCACCCACTCCGGGGACGTCGGTCTCGGCCTTATCCAGCACTTCCGACCACGCCTTGATCGTATCGCCCGAGAAACACGGGTTCGCGTGAGCTCCGCCATTCAGGCCAACGATCATTTGCGCGTTGGCGAGGCCATTAAACGACAGCGCGCGCGCCATGGAAATCACGTGACCACCGTAAATCAAACGACCTTCGGGGCGGAAGGTCAGGTCGAAGTGCACCTTCGCGGTATTCTGCCACAGACGGGTGGCGAGCATGTGCTCCGCCTCCTCCACGGTGACGCCATCGACGTGGTCAATCACCTCTCCGACCGCGTAATCGCCCCAACGGTGCGGCTCGCCCGCCAGCTCAAAATCGTAATTTTCGAACGTCAGGCTCTCTGGAATGACCAGATCTTCCACCGAAAGAGCACTTTTCAAATCCGGCAGCACGGTTTGTGGCGCGGGCGCCTCGACGTCCCGTTTACGCACCATCACCCAGCGCACGTACTCCATAACAACTTCATCGGTCTGGTTGAAACCGCGCGTACGCACGTAGACCACGCCGGTTTTGCCGTTCGAATTCTGCTTGATGCCGATGACCTCGCTCTCCGAGCGGAGCGTATCGCCCGGATAGACCGGTTTCAGCCAGCGACCCTCGGCATAGCCAAGGTTCGCGACCGCGTTCAGCGACACATCCGGAACGGTTTTGCCAAAGACAACATGGAATGCCAGCAGATCATCGACTGGCGATCCTTCAAGCCCGCAATCCCCCGCAAATACGTCCGAGGAGTACAGCGCGTGACGCGCCGGATAGAGCGCGTGATACAGCGCCCGCTCCCCTTCTGCGATGGTGCGCGGCACTGCGTGGCGGATGACCTGCCCGACCTGATAGTCTTCGAAAAAACGTCCCGGATTGGTTTTTGTCATAGCTGTCCCAGTTTGATGTCAGGTGAATATTCGCCCTCCACCACTTTCACGACGGCTTGCCCGCAGCGCATCACGCCGCGGCTCGCATCGAAAGCGTAGGTAGGCTCGCCATAAAGCTCCCAGCCCTTCGCGAGAGCTTCGGAAACCTTGTGGCAGAATTGAGAAGTGTCGTCCTCGGAGAGGAAGCGGTAGGCTTTCATCGCGATACATCCTTGGTAGGGCCGCGCCCCACCACGGGACGCATCAGCCGAAGGGCCAGTAGCCCAGCATACCGTGGATATAGCCGATTACGCCGAGGACAACCACGGCCCCCACGATCGCGCCGATTTCCTTGCCAGCAGAGCCACCCGTCGGCGGAACCCACTGCGGTTCGTCGCGGTTGATCAGCGCCATTTCCAGCAGTGCCCAGACCAGCATTCCGCCGAACAGCACGACCGACGCCCAGTCTCCGTTGACCAGAAGGTGCGCAACGGCCCAGACGATGACGCCCGTCAGCATCGGGTGACGGAAGCGGCGCGCGACCCATGTCTTCATACCCGAGGCGGCGAACAGATAGATCGCGATCAACATCAGCAGGTTGTTGACGTGACGCATGCCCGCAGGCGGATACCAGAGTTGACCGGAGTCCCACGCGCGGTAGCCGAAGATCATCAGCACGATCCCGACGCCCGACGCGATCGCGACCATGCGGTAGCCCCGCTTTCCCAGCTCCGCGCGATAGGTCGGCGCGATGCGGCGCAGCATGTGCGATAGGCTCCACAAAAGAAGCCCGAGAATGAGTAACAGCATGCCGCCCCCTGAAATTGGGAATCACGGACCCGATCAATGGTCCAGTGCTGCGATTGCAGCAACCTTGGACAGTGTTGCCCGTGCGGTGACGATATGCAAGTTTTCAACGATCTTTCCGTCAACAACGGCAACGCCTTGGCCGTTCGTAGTCGCTTTTTCGAACGCCGCGATCTGTCGGTTGGCGAGGTCGACCTCGGCCTCGCTGGGTGCAAACGCTGCATTCGCGATATCGACCTGGGCAGGATGGATAAGGGTTTTGCCGTCGAAACCCATATCGCGCCCCTGCTCGCATTCGGCTTTTAGGCCCTCTTCGTCCTTGAATGCGTTGTAGACGCCGTCGACGATGACCTTACCATAAGCACGGGCGGCGAGCAGCGCGGCTTCCAGCGCGTAGAGCAGCGGCTCGCGGTTCTGGCCTTTGCGCGTATTCAGATCCTTGGCGAGGTCGTTGGTACCCATCACAAAGCCCTCAAGCTTCGGATGCGCGGCGATGGCGGCGGCGTTGATGATCCCCAGCGGGGTTTCAATCATAGCCCAGATCGGCAGATCGCCCGTGATCTCCGCCAGCGCGTCGAGGTCGGCGGGGCTGTTGACCTTGGGCAGCAGGACGGCGTCGCAGTCCATCTCCACCACTTCGGTCGCATCGTCCCTGCCCCATTCGGTATCGAGGCCGTTGATCCGCACGACGCAATAGCGATTGCCGTAGCCGCCCTGATAGAGCGCCTCCTTCAGTGTATGGCGCGCGGCGACTTTCTCGTCCGGCGAAACCGCATCTTCGAGGTCGAACAGGATTGCATCGACGGGAAGGTTGCGCGCTTTTTCCAGCGCACGCTCCTTCGAGCCGGGGATATAGAGGGCGGAACGGAACGGACGATCGATCATTTGATTCTACCTCGCAACTTTGTTGCTCGCAACAGAACAAATGCGCACAAATACTTCAACGCAAAAATTGCCGCAACGCAGCACCGATGTCAGGAAAGGTATATTAAGGAAGCGCGCGTGAACGCCATCTGCGGTTGAAAGTTCCGTGCATTAAATCAAATTTGATATGCAACCAAAGCATTCCGCCATCGCTTTTCTCGGTACAAAGCGGCACAGCGCCGCCCCTTGAGTTTAAAGGAATGTCACTATGAAAAAGCTTCTTATGACCACCGCCGCTGCACTTGTTCTCGCAGTACCGGCGATTGCACAAGACGACACCACCGCCGTGACCAACGACACCGCAGCATCGACCGAAATGTCGACTGACATGGACACTTCGGCCGATACTGAAAACATGGATGCTGAAGCTGGTGCTTCGACCGAGATGAGCGCTGATGCCGAGACCGACACCGAGATGTCGACCGAAGAAGGCATGGGCGATGAAATGGGCGCTGACGAAGAAATGTCGTCCGACACCGAAATGGACGCCGAAGCAGGCACCGACCTGACCGCTGACACCGAAGCAGACGCAATGCCGGACGGCATGGCTGAAGAAATGTCGGAAGAAGATGCCACCGTAGGTATGGCTGCTGACACCGAGATGACCGGCAACGCCTACATGGACGGCTGGGTCGAAATCTCTATGGCTGGCGGCGACTTCTCGGCTGAAGAGCTGATCGACGCTGATGTTGTGAACGCCGAGAACGACACCGTTTCGTCGATCGATGACCTGATCCTGAACGAAGACGGTTCGATCCAAGCTGTTATCATGGACGTAGGTGGTTTCCTCGGCATCGGCGAAAAGTCGGTTGAAGTTTCGTACGACGAACTGACCATCCTTAAGCAGGAAGACGGCGAAGACATCAAGGTGTACATGAACACCACTGAAGACGCGCTGAACTCCATGCCGGAATACGAAAAAGACGCAATGTAATCTTTGCGCTCTTCTAAAGAGTTCGGGCCGCCCTTCGGGGTGGCCCTTTTTCTTTAGATCATCGCCATGATGGCGTCATAGACGAGCTTGAGCGACACGATACCCAGCGCGATGATGACGAAGTTGTAGAAGATCTTGTCCGGCAGGATTTTCACCAAACGCACCCCGACAAAGACCGAGATCACGGCAGGAACCATCAGGATCGCACTGACGCCGAGGCTGTGCAGGTTGATCTGCCCTAGCATCGCGTAGGGGATCAGCTTGATCGCGTTGATGTAGGCGAAGGCCAGCGTGATAGTGCCCGCAAACACCATCTTCGGCAGCTTCAGCGGCAGCACGAACATCTGATACGGCGGACCGCCCGAATGGCTGACGAAGCTGGTGAAGCCCGCAATGGCGGTCCAGAAATAGCCCTTCGGTTTACTCAGCGGCTCCGCCTCGACCTCTGCCCCGCGTTTGAGGATGAAGTTCAGGGCGAACAGCACACCGATGAGGCCGACGAACAGCGTCACGACATGCTCGGACACAACCGACGCCAGCAGGCCGCCGATCACAACGCCGACTGTTCCGCCGATGATGGATATGATGAGAACCTGCTTGTCGAAATGCTTGCGGTAGGTCCACACGCCGAAGATGTCCGACACCACGAACACCGGCAGAAGCAGGCCCGCAGCGACGACCGGATCAATCGCCAGAGCCATGACAGGCACGGCAATCGTCCCCAGCGCGGCAAGTCCCCCTTTACTCAGTCCGACGCTGATCGCAGCGATGACCGAGACGATCCAAAATGCCGTACCGTCCATAATTTACCTTTAAAAAGAATCACAGAACCGCTGATACACCTCATGCGGAACGCCATTGTGTGCAATTGTATGCACAAGTTTAGCGCAAACACCCCAAGCGATATAGGAACAATGTCGCCTTACCCCTTCGTGTACTTGATTGCACGCAACGAAAGGGCTACGCCATGCCCCGACCTCAACCTTAATTAAGGACGGAATTCATGGCTCGACCCAAGATTGCCCTCATCGGCGCCGGTCAGATCGGTGGCACCCTCGCCCACCTCGCCGCAATCAAAGAACTCGGTGACGTTGTTCTCTTCGACCTCAACGACGGCATGGCTCAGGGCAAAGCCCTCGACCTTGCAGAATCGGGCCCTTCCGAAGGTTTTGATGGTTCCTTCAAAGGCACCGCCGACTACGCTGACATTGCTGGCGCTGACGTCTGCATCGTAACCGCTGGCGTTCCGCGCAAGCCGGGCATGTCGCGCGATGACCTTCTGGGCATCAACCTCAAAGTCATGAAGTCGGTCGGCGAAGGCATCAAAGCCCACGCTCCGGACGCATTCGTCATCTGCATCACCAACCCGCTCGACGCGATGGTCTGGGCTCTGCAGAAGTTCTCGGGTCTGCCGACCAACAAGGTCGTTGGCATGGCTGGCGTTCTGGACTCGGCTCGCTTCCGTCACTTCCTCTCGGTCGAATTCAACGTGTCGATGCGCGACGTCACCGCCTTCGTTCTGGGCGGCCACGGCGACACCATGGTTCCGTCGGTTCGCTACTCCACCGTTGGCGGCATCCCGCTGCCGGACCTCGTCGACATGGGCTGGACCTCGCAGGAAAAACTGGACGCCATCGTTCAGCGCACCCGTGACGGCGGCGCAGAAATCGTTGGCCTGCTGAAGACCGGCTCGGCCTTCTACGCTCCGGCGACCTCGGCAATCGAAATGGCCGAAGCTTACCTGCGCGACCAGAAGCGCGTTCTGCCGTGCGCGGCCTACTGTGACGGCGAAATCGGCGTCAAAGGCATGTACGTCGGCGTTCCGACCGTCATCGGCGCCAACGGCGTTGAGAAAGTCATCGACATCAAGCTCAACAAAGAAGAGCAGGTCATGTTCGACAAGTCGGTCGACGCCGTTAAGGGCCTCGTCGACGCTTGCAAGCAGATCGACAGCTCGCTGGCCTAATCGCCGCGCAGCACCGAATACGAAGGGCGGCCCACGGGTCGCCCTTTTGCTTTTGCAGACGGACATGTGCAGGCCCTGCGTTGACACACGCGCCTCTCGGGCGCAGATCTTCGGGCAATAGGAGATTTCCATGACGAACTTTACAGACGAACTCGAAACCCGCCTTTGCCGCTATGCTGCAATTGATAGCCAGTCCGACATCGACAGCATGTCCCAGCCGTCCACCGACATCCAGTTCGGGATGCTAAACCTGCTGCGTGACGAGCTGACCGAAATCGGCGCAGAGGACGTGACGATCACCGAATACGGCGTCGTGCTGGCGACCATCCCCGCCACAGCCGAAGGCCCGACCATTGGTTTCCTTGCGCACGTCGACACCGCGCCGCAGTTCAACGCGACCAACGTGAAGCCTCGTGTGATCAAAGGCTACAACGGCGGCACCATCACTTTCCCCGACAATCCCGACCTGTCGATGTCGCCCGACCAGTTCCCTTATCTGGCCGAAAAAGTCGGCGACGACCTGATCACCGCGTCGGGCCTCACGCTGCTCGGCGCTGACGATAAGGCCGGCGTTGCCATCATCATGGCCGCCGCCCGTCACATGCTGGAAAACAAGGACATTCCGCACGGCAAAATCCGCGTGGCCTTCACCCCCGATGAAGAAGTCGGTCGCGGCGTCGATCCGCGCCTGCCCGACGAACTTGGCGTCGATTGGGCCTATACCTTCGACGGCGGTCGCCTTGGCGAGATCGAATTCGAGACGTTCTCTGCCGACGGTGCAGAGATCAGAGTCACCGGCGTTTCGATCCACCCCGGTTTCTCCAAGGACAAGCTGGTCAACGCCACACATCTCGCGTCGAAGATCGTGCAGACCCTGCCGCAATGGGCGATGACGCCCGAGACGACCTCGGGCCGCGAAGGTTTCGTCCATGTGGTCGATATGAACGGCGGTAGCTCGGAAATGACCGTCCGCGTCATCATCCGCGACTTCGAACTCGACGGACTGGAGGCCAAGGGCCAGATGATCCGCGACGTGTGTAACGCCGTCGCCGCGACCGAACCCCGCGCCAAGATTACTTGCGAAATCAGCCCCCAGTACCGCAACATGCGCTACTGGTTGGAAAAGGACATGACGCCCGTCAACCTCGCGACCGAAGCGGCGAAGGAATTGGGCCTCAATCCCAAATCCGTTCCGATCCGCGGCGGCACCGATGGCTCGCGCCTGACCGAGATGGGCGTCCCCTGCCCCAACCTGTTCACGGGGATGCAGAACATCCACGGCCCGCTCGAATGGGTTTCGGTTCAGGACATGGCCCGCGCGACAGAGCTTTGCCTCACCATCGCGCAACGCGCTGTCAAAGGCTGACGCGAATGCCGGTTTCGCCCTACGAGACGCCTGGTTTCTATGATCGGGCCATCGCCGACGGAAAGCACCGCGACATCGTCGGCGGGCGTTGGGATGAAACCGGACGTGCCCAGATGGGCATCCTGCGTGAGGCGGGTCTGCTGCCTCACCACCATCTCCTCGATATCGGTGCGGGCTCGCTGCGGCTCGGCTGCAAGGCGGTCCCGTATCTGGAAAGCGGCCACTACTGGGCGACCGACTTTTCCCGCGACATCATGCTGGCGGGTCACGCGAAAGAACTCGAAGACCCCACCGCGCTGCGCAAGAGCCACCTGATTCAGGACGCGACCTTCGATTTTCCGCGCGTCCCCGCCGAAATCACCCACGCCATCGCCTTCGCGGTCTTCCCGCACCTGCCGATCGCGTTCCTGCGCCGCGCGCTTATGAACCTGTCCCGCTTTCCCGCGCTGGAGCAGTTCCTCTTCACCGTCTTTCTGGCCCCCGATGCCGTCGCTTCGACGCGCCCCTATCGTCAGCCTGACGGTGTGGTCACACACGACATCCGTGCGCCCTATCATGTTCTGGAAACGGATATCGACCATCTGGGGTCCGTAACCGACTGGAGCATCACCGGACAGCCCGTGATGTTGCCCCGAGGTCAGGTCCTTTTCATCGCCCGCCCCAACCGCTGATTTGATTCTTTATATCCTAAAGAACAAGGGCGAGTGAAATTTGTGATCACACCCAGAAAAACTGTGATCACAAATGTCGGGTTTTACCGCAAACAGCTAAGTTTGTCGTTCTAAGGTCCGTTTTAGTGTGCTTAGTGGGGTGCAAAGCGAAGCACAGCGAGGACTACTCGATGAACATTCACGAATATCAGGCCAAGGCGCTCCTGCGCAGCTACGGCGCTCCGGTCTCGGAAGGCCGTGCCGTACTGAAGGCCGAAAATGCCAAGGCGGCAGCAGGCGAACTTGACGGTCCGCTTTGGGTCGTCAAAGCCCAGATCCACGCAGGTGGACGCGGCAAAGGCTCCTTCAAGGAAGCCGAAGCTGGCGAAAAGGGCGGCGTGCGCCTGGCCAAGTCGGTCGAAGAGGCCGCCGAAGAAGCCAAGAAGATGCTGGGCAAGACCCTCGTCACCCACCAGACCGGTCCGGCTGGTAAGCAGGTGAACCGCATCTACATCGAAGACGGTTCGGACATCGAACGCGAACTGTACCTCGCCCTGCTGGTCGACCGCGTATCGTCGCGCGTCTCCTTCGTCTGCTCGACCGAAGGCGGCATGGACATCGAGGAAGTTGCAGCGTCGACCCCCGAGAAAATCCTCTCGTTCTCCGTCGATCCGGCCACCGGCTACCAGGCCTACCATGGCCGCCGCATCGCATTTGCCCTCGGCCTCGAAGGTTCGCAGGTCAAGGAATGCGTCAAGCTGATGGGCATTCTCTACAAAGCCTTCATGGAAAAAGACATGGAGATGCTTGAGATCAACCCGCTGATCGTCATGACCAACGGTTCGCTCAAGGTCCTCGACGCCAAGCTCGGCTTCGACGGCAACGCGATCTACCGCCAGCCGGACATCGCCGAACTGCGCGACGAAACCGAAGAAGACCCGAAGGAACTTCAGGCGTCCAAGTACGACCTGAACTACATCGCTCTCGACGGTGAAATCGGCTGTATGGTGAACGGTGCTGGTCTGGCTATGGCCACCATGGACATCATCAAGCTCTACGGCGCAGAGCCGGCAAACTTCCTCGACGTAGGTGGCGGCGCCACCAAAGAGAAAGTGACCGAAGCGTTCAAGATCATCACCTCTGACCCGAACGTCAAAGGCATCCTCGTCAACATCTTCGGCGGCATCATGCGTTGCGACGTCATCGCTGAGGGCGTTGTCGCTGCGGTCAAGGAAGTCGGTCTTCAGGTTCCGCTCGTCGTTCGCCTCGAAGGCACCAACGTCGAGAAGGGCAAAGAGATCATCAACACCTCCGGCCTTAACGTCATCGCAGCCGACAACCTGTCGGACGGCGCAGAGAAAATCGTTAAAGCGGTGAAGGGCTAAGAATTATGGCAATCCTCGTAGACGAAAATACCAAAGTCATCTGTCAGGGCTTCACCGGCTCGCAGGGTACGTTCCACTCGGAACAGGCAATCGCATACGGCACCAAGATGGTTGGCGGTGTGACCCCCGGTAAGGGCGGTCAGGATCACCTCGGCCTGCCGGTTTTCAACTCGGTTCACGAAGCCAAGGCGAAGACCGAAGCCAACGCATCGGTGATCTACGTCCCGCCGCCCTTCGCGGCTGACTCGATCCTCGAAGCTATCGACGCCGAAATGGAACTGATCATCTGCATCACCGAGGGCATTCCGGTTCTCGACATGATGAAGGTGAAGCGCGCGCTGATCGACTCCAAGTCGCGCCTGATCGGCCCGAACTGCCCGGGCGTCATCACCCCTGACGCCTGCAAGATCGGCATCATGCCGGGTCACATCCACAAGCGCGGCAAGGTCGGCGTTGTGTCCCGTTCGGGCACCCTGACCTACGAAGCTGTGAAGCAGACCACCGACATGGGCCTCGGCCAGTCGACTGCTGTCGGCATCGGCGGCGACCCGATCAAGGGCACCGAGCACATCGACGTCCTCGACATGTTCCTCGACGATCCGGAAACCGAAGCAATCATCATGATCGGTGAAATCGGTGGTTCGGCTGAAGAAGACGCAGCCGAGTTCCTCGCCGAGCAGCGCAAGAAGGGCCGTTGGAAGCCGACCGCTGGCTTCATCGCTGGCCGTACCGCACCTCCGGGACGCCGCATGGGCCACGCCGGTGCGATCGTTGCAGGCGGCAAAGGCGGCGCTGAAGACAAGATCGAAGCCATGAAGTCGGCCGGTATCGTAGTTGCAGACAGCCCCGCTACTCTGGGCGAAGCCGTGATGAAAGCGATCCAGAACGGCTAATAGGCATCACGCCATTGTCGTAAGAAATCAGGTTGCGGGCGTCGATAATGATGGCCGCAACCCTATAGTTAGATCGGATTGCCCGTTCAGGGGCCGATTGTCAGAGCTAAAAAAGGTCCGCTCGGATGAAGAGCACGCGAAAACAGGCAGGTCCGCACCTTGCGCAATACCGTCTTTCGGTAGCTGCGTTTTTTGCGTCGGCTATGGTGGTTCTCCCCCTCGCCTCTCACGCCCAGACCGTAACTCCGTTCGGCATCTGTTCGGACATCTCCCAGCCGTTCGAAGATCAGGTCGCCGCGATGGAAGCCGCAGGTTTCTCGCAGGTAGACGAACCGACGGCTGAGATGGCCAAAGTGACCGAAGCGCACCGCGTGGTGAACAACACGTGGTCCACGGACAACATCATCGAATTCATCGAAGCCGGCGATTTCGCCGAAGCCTTTGAGCCCTTCCCCGGCTTCATTCGCGAGACGATCTACTGGACGCACCCGACCGGCGCTGCCGCCACGCAGGAACGCGAGAGTGGCCCGTTCGTCGGTGACTCCATCGATATGGTGGTCCGCTCGTGCCTCATCATGTGGCCGGATGACTATTCCGGCGACACCGGCTTGATGGCCCTGACCGAAACGCCGGAAACGAAGATGAAAGACCTCGGCCAGATCCTCGCCTTCCGCGGTGAACGTGATGCGCCGCTTGCGCAGGTCAGCCCTGTTGACGGCTCGCAGATTGCCGACTTCGGCGCCACGATCATCGCTTATACGCCCGACCTCGACCTTGGCCTCCCCGCCACGAGCGTCGAACTCCGCTTCACGGAATACCGTGACCCTTTAAACTAACCGCCCATTCCGCCCTGAGGGAAAGGCCACAAAATGAACGACCAAAGCCCTAACGACCAGTTCCATGCTTCGAGCTTCCTGCAGGGGCATAACGCCGAGTATATCGAGCAGCTTTACGCGCGATATTCCGACAACCCGAACGCCGTAGACGAGACTTGGCGCGAGTTCTTCGCCGCCCTTGGCGACAGCGCATCGGATGCCAAAGCCGAAGCAGCCGGTCCGTCGTGGGCCCGCAACGACTGGCCGCCCGCTCCGGGTGGAGACCTCGTTGCCGCGCTTGACGGCCAGTGGCCCGAAGACACCAAGGCCGCAGGCGACAAGATCAAGAAGAAAGCCGCTGAAAAGGGCGTCGAGATCTCGGAAGAGCAAGTCCGCGCTGCCGTGACCGACTCGCTGCGCGCGCTGATGATCATCCGCGCCTACCGTATCCGTGGCCACCTGATCGCCGACCTCGATCCGCTGAACATGCGCGATCAGACCGTGCATCCGGAGCTTGATCCGAAGACCTACGGCTTCACCGATGCCGACATGAACCGCCCGATCTTCATCGACAACGTGCTCGGCCTCGAAGTCGCGACGATGAACGAGATCATGGCGATCGTCCGTCGCACCTACTGCGGCACCTTCGCGCTCCAGTACATGCACATCTCGAACCCCGAGGAAGCCGGCTGGCTGAAGGAACGCATCGAAGGTTTCGGCAAGGAAATCACCTTCACCCAGAACGGCCGCAAGGCGATCCTGAACAAGCTCGTAGAGGCTGAGGGCTTCGAGAAGTTCTGCCACGTCAAGTTCATGGGCACGAAACGTTTCGGTCTGGACGGTGGTGAAGCTCTCATCCCCGCGATGGAACAGATCATCAAACGCGGCGGCGCTCTGGGCGTTCAGGACATCGTTATCGGTATGCCGCACCGCGGCCGCCTGTCGGTTCTGGCCAACGTGATGAACAAACCCTACCGCGCGATCTTCAACGAATTCCAGGGCGGCTCGTTCAAGCCCGAGGACGTCGATGGTTCGGGCGACGTGAAGTACCACCTCGGTGCCTCATCCGACCGCGAATTCGACGGCAACAAGGTTCACCTGTCGCTGACCGCGAACCCCTCGCACCTCGAAGCAGTGAACCCCGTTGTGCTCGGCAAGGCCCGCGCCAAGACCGACCAGCGCAACGACATGACCCGCGAAACCGTTCTGCCGATCCTGCTGCACGGCGACGCCGCCTTTGCAGGTCAGGGCGTTGTAGCGGAATGCTTCGGTCTGTCGGGCCTCAAAGGTCACCGCACCGGCGGCACGATCCACATCGTCGTCAACAACCAGATCGGCTTCACCACCGCGCCGCACTTCTCGCGTTCGTCGCCCTACCCGACCGACATCGCGCTGATGGTCGAAGCACCGATCTTCCACGTGAACGGTGATGATCCGGAGGCTGTTGTCCACGCCGCCAAGGTCGCGACCGAATTCCGCCAGAAGTTCCACAAAGACGTTGTCATCGACATCTTCTGCTACCGCCGCTTCGGTCACAACGAAGGCGACGAGCCGATGTTCACCAACCCGGCGATGTACAACAACATCAAGCGTCACAAGACGACGCTCCAGCTTTACACCGAACGTCTGGTTGCCGACGGTCTCATCCCCGAGGGCGAGATCGAAGACATGAAGGCCCAGTTCCAAGCGAACCTGAACGACGAGTTCGAGGCGGCCAAGGAATACAAGCCGAACAAGGCTGACTGGCTCGACGGTCGCTGGTCCCACATGGACCGCGAAAAAGAGGGCAAGTACCAGCGCGGCAAAACCGCGATTGAAGAAAAGACCCTTCAGGAAATCGGTAAGGCACTGTCCTCTTACCCCGAAGACTTCAACATCCACCGCACCGTTGCCCGCCAGCTGGAAAACAAAGCGAAGATGTTCGAAACCGGTCAGGGCTACGACTGGGCAACCGCCGAGGCGATGGCCTTCGGTTCGCTCCAGCTCGAAGGCTACCCCGTCCGTCTTTCGGGTCAGGACGCCACCCGCGGTACGTTCTCGCAGCGTCACTCGGGCCTGATCGACCAGAAGACCGAAGACCGCTACTACCCGCTGAATAACATCCGCGAGGGTCAGGCTCATTACGAAGTCATCGACTCGATGCTGTCGGAATACGCGGTACTTGGCTTCGAATACGGCTACTCGCTGGCCGAACCGAATGCGCTTGTCATGTGGGAAGCCCAGTTCGGCGACTTTGCCAACGGCGCCCAGATCATGTTCGACCAGTTCATCTCGTCGGGCGAAAGCAAGTGGCTGCGTATGTCGGGCCTCGTCTGCCTTCTGCCGCACGGCTTCGAAGGTCAGGGGCCGGAGCACTCCTCCGCCCGCCTCGAGCGCTTCCTGCAGATGTGCGGTGGTGACAACTGGATCGTTGCGAACTGCTCGACTCCGGCCAACTACTTCCACATCCTGCGCCGCCAGATGCACCGCAACTACCGCAAGCCGCTGGTGCTGATGACGCCGAAGTCGCTGCTGCGCCACAAGCTCTGCATCTCGGACGCCGAGGACTTCACCACCGGTTCGTCCTTCCACCGCATCCTGTGGGATGACGCGGAACGCGGTCACTCGGACACCAAGCTGGTCGCCGACGACAAGATCAAGCGCGTCGTCATGTGCTCGGGCAAGGTCTACTACGACCTCCTCGAAGAGCGTGACGCCCGCGGCATCACCGATGTCTACCTGATGCGTCTGGAACAGTTCTACCCGTTCCCTGCCCAGTCGCTGATCGCCGAGCTCGAGCGCTTCAAAGGCGCCGAAATGGTCTGGTGTCAGGAAGAGCCGCGCAACCAGGGTGCTTGGTCGTTCATCGAACCGAACATCGAATGGGTGCTGACCCGCATCAACGCCACTCACAAGCGTCCGGTCTACGTCGGCCGCGCCGCATCGGCTTCGCCCGCAACGGGCCTGGCCTCGCAACACAAAGCTCAACAGGAAGCCCTCGTTAACGAGGCCCTGACCATCGAAGGGAAATAAACCATGAGCATCGAAGTCCGCGTGCCCACCCTGGGTGAGAGCGTCACCGAGGCCACCGTCGCAACCTGGTTCAAGAAGCCGGGCGATAAAGTCGCTGTCGACGAAATGCTGTGTGAACTCGAAACCGACAAAGTCACCGTCGAAGTCCCGTCGCCCACCGCCGGTACTCTGGGTGAAATCGTCGCCGCCGAAGGCGAAACCGTTGGTGTCGACGCCCTTCTCGCGACCCTGACCGAAGGCGAAGGCGCTGCTGCCGCTCCCGCGTCCGAAGCCGCTCCGGCTCCGGCTGCTCCGGCCGCCGCTCCGCAGTCCTCGGGCGGTAAAGACACCGAAGACGCCCCGTCCGCCAAAAAGCTGATGGCCGAAAACAATGTCTCGCCCGCCGACGTCAAAGGCTCCGGCAAAGACGGCCGCATCATGAAAGAAGACGTGCTGAACGCGATCAACGCACCCAAAGCCGCTGCACCGGCTCCGGCTGCTGCGCCGCGTGCACCGGTTGCGGCCGATCAGGCATCGCGCGAAGAACGCGTGAAGATGACCCGTCTGCGCCAGACCATCGCCAAGCGTCTGAAGGACAGCCAGAACACCGCCGCCATGCTCACCACCTACAACGAGGTGGACATGACCGAGGTGATGGCCCTGCGGAACGAATACAAAGACCTGTTCTTCAAAAAGCACGGCGTCAAGCTCGGCTTCATGTCCTTCTTCACCAAGGCATGTATTCACGCGCTGAAGGAAGTCCCGGAAGTAAACGCCGAAATCGACGGCACCGACATCGTCTACAAGAACTATGTCAACATGGGCATCGCCGCAGGCACCCCGACCGGCCTCGTTGTTCCGGTTATCATGGATGCCGACCAGATGTCCTTCGCCGAGATCGAAAAGGCGATTGCAGAAAAAGGCGCCCGCGCCCGTGACGGCAAGCTCTCGATGACCGAAATGCAGGGTGGTTCGTTCACCATCTCGAACGGCGGCGTCTACGGCTCGCTGATGTCCTCGCCAATCCTGAACCCTCCGCAGTCGGGCATCCTCGGCATGCACAAGATTCAGGACCGTCCGATGGCCATCAACGGTCAGGTCGTCATCCGCCCGATGATGTACCTCGCCCTGTCGTATGACCACCGCATCGTCGACGGCAAAGGCGCCGTGACCTTCCTCGTCCGCGTCAAGGAAGCCCTCGAGGATCCGCGCCGCCTGCTGATGGATCTGTAATCCAACGGCGTGAAGAGCCCCCGCGCCCTTCATTCTGACGAAAATACCTTCGGGGGGTGCGGGGGGCAGACAGCCCCCCGCCCTCTTTCCACACAGACGGACACTGTCAAATGATGACGCCAGAACTTACCGTCCTTGCACTCGCCGGACTTCTTCAGGGCCTCCAGTTCGTCCTGATGTCGGTCCCCGCGAATATCGAGCTCGGCCCCAAGGTCACCACCAGCCCACGCGATCCGCAGCGGCTCGGCCAGCCGCTCGAACAGATGGTCAGCGTCAAGACAGGCCGCCTCTTCCGCGCTCTGAACAACCACTTCGAAGCGCTCATCCTCTTCACGATCGCCGTGGTCGTCGTCACGCTCGGCGACAAATCCACCGGTCTCTCCGCGGCCTGCGCGTGGGTCTACCTCGCCGCCCGCGTTCTCTATATTCCGGCCTACTATTTCGGATGGCGCCCGTGGCGCTCCTACATCTGGCTGGTCGGCTTTCTTGCGACAATGGTGATGATTGCGTCGAGCTTCGTCGCCTGATCAAATTCTACGGGGGCCGCGCGCCTCCGACCTGACAAAGGAGTGTACATATGTCGTCCTATGACGTGATCGTAATCGGTGCCGGCCCCGGCGGCTATGTCTGCGCCATCCGCTGCGCCCAGCTTGGTCTCAAAACCGCAGTCGTCGAAGGCCGTGACGCGCTCGGCGGCACCTGCCTCAACGTCGGCTGTATCCCGTCCAAGGCCCTCCTGCACGCGTCCCACTCGCTGCACGAAGCCGAAGAGAACTTTGCCAAGATGGGTCTGAACGTCGCCAAGCCCGACGTCGAGTGGGCCAAGATGCTCGACTACAAGCAGGGCGTCATCGACGGCAACACCAAGGGCATCGAATTCCTGTTCAAGAAGAACAAGGTCGACTGGATCAAAGGCTGGGCCTCCATCCCCGAAGCGGGGAAGGTCAAGGTCGGCGACGACGTCCATGAAGCCAAGAACATCATCATCGCCTCGGGCTCAGAGCCTTCCGCCCTGCCCGGCATCGACATTGACGAAGAAACCATCGTCACCTCGACCGGCGCCCTCGCGCTGAACAAAGTGCCGGAATCGATGGTCGTCATCGGCGCAGGCGTCATCGGCCTTGAACTCGGTTCGGTCTACAAACGCCTCGGCACCGACGTGACCGTCGTCGAATTCCTCGACGTCATTACCCCCGGCATGGACGGCGAGGTCCAGAAGACCTTCCAGAAGATGCTGAAAAAGCAGGGCCTGAACTTCGTCATGGGCGCCGCCGTTCAGGGCGTGACCAAAGGCGACGGCAAGAACACCGTCACCTACAAGCTGCGCAAGGACGATAGCGAAGCTTCGATCGACGCCGAAGTCGTCCTGGTCGCCACCGGCCGCCGCCCCTACACCACCGGTCTCGGCCTCGACACCATCGGCGTCGAACTGACCGAGCGCGGCCAGATCAAGACCGACAGCCACTACGCAACAAACGTCAAAGGCGTCTACGCCATCGGTGACGCGATCGCTGGCCCGATGCTGGCCCACAAAGCCGAAGACGAGGGAATGGCCGTTGCAGAAATCATCGCCGGTCAAGCGGGCCACGTGAACTACGAAGTCATCCCGGGCGTCATCTACACCGCTCCCGAGGTTGCCTCGGTCGGCAAGACCGAAGAGCAGCTCAAGGAAGAAGGTCGCCCCTACAAGGTCGGCAAGTTCTCCTTCATGGGCAATGGCCGCGCCAAGGCTGTCTTCATGGGCGACGGTTTCGTCAAAATCCTCGCGGACAAAGAAACCGACCGCATCCTCGGCTGTCACATCATCGGTCCGGCAGCTGGCGACCTGATCCACGAAGTTTGCGTCGCCATGGAATTCGGCGCTGCGGCCGAAGACCTCGCACGCACCTGCCACGCGCACCCGACCTTCTCCGAGGCGGTCCGCGAAGCAGCGCTCGCCTGCGGCGACGGCGCGATCCACAGCTGATCGCTCCCACGTGAAAAACAAAGGGCGGCCCGAGTGGCCGCCCTTTCTCTTTGCCTTTGTGCCCCAAATATCCCGGGGTGAATTGGCCGGAGGCCAAGAGGGGCAGAGCCCCTCCCGCCCTTAGCTGTCCGTGCCCGGAACCAGCCCCTCGGGCGTCCAGTCACCGCCCAGCGGACCACCCTGCGCCGGCGGCTCGCCGCCACCCTGCGGGCCACCTTCGGGCGGCTGACCACCCGGCGCACCCATGCCGCCTTCGCTGCTGACAGCATCGGGGTTTACGCCAATGACCAGCGCCGCGATACCAACCGGGATAGATGGTGTCGACGCTGACAATCCCGCTCTCGTCGGCCATCAGCGTGCCGCGCAGGAAGGTCTCGCCTTCGGTGTTCACCGTGCCGTCGGAACCTTGGTTCGCATAGCCAGAATAGTTACCCTGCGCATCGCAGTGCCAGATATCGACGCGCGCGTCGGGGATCGGCGTGCAGTTCGCATCGACCACCTGAATCTGCATCTTGAGCGGCACACCGGTTTTTTCTTCGGTGATATCGGCACGTACCAGTTCGGGCTCGATGTAGTACGGCCCCTCGGTCGTTTCGGGCATCACCAGACAGACAGACAGAAGACGAAATTAGACCGGCGGAGGCGGCGGCGGCGTCCTGCGCACGGCTGGCCATCGGGAACACGGCAGCGACCGGAGCAGCAGCCAGAGCGCGCAGCAAACCGCGGCGGGAAGTGGGGAGGAAATCGGACATTTCGAATAAAACGTTGTTTAGCTTTCCCAAATTGAACGAGCTCAAGTCGTGTTTCTGTCGCATCACTGCCCAATACTTTTGGTGAAAAGATATATTCTTTGAGACAGGCCCTTAATTTATGATAGCTTTCAGTCAGTTTGTTTTTGCTCAGTGTGAGCGTGTGTCATGTTACGAGTTCTCTGGTTGCCCGTGGAATCCCACGGTCCTGCGGCTGCAATGCCGTTCAGCGATGCGCCAACGCTTGGCGTCCTTGTCGCTGCTATTCTCCTGTCCCTGCTGATGTTTCGTCTTACCCCCGCGCAGTCCCGCCCGCGCCGCGAAAACTCGGTCAACTATCAACTGTCCCGCACCACGACTGAGGCGCTGACGGCCATGTGCTACGTCGCGACCGCGCGCGGTGACGTCGATCCTGCCGACGCCGACTTTATCGGTGACGCGCTGGACGAGATGTTCGGTGAGCGCCCGCTGCACGGCCGCGTTCTCGACGGTCTGCAACGCACCGTCGGTGCGCGCGACATGATCGACGCCCTCGGCACCACCCTGTCGTTCCAGCAACGTACAGAGGTCATGGAGGCCGCCATCCGCATGGCCGCCGCCTACGGTCCGATCACGCAAGAAACCTACGATACGCTGCTTGATGTGACCGACCAGCTCGACCTGCGCCCACAGACGGTGAAGGAAATCCTGCGCCGCCTGTCCGGCACTCTCGATGGAAACGGAGAGATGGTCCTCGCCTGAGGATCAGTTCTTGAGCATCCGCAGGCCCTGCGTCACGTCCGTCCGAATGGCAAGGCGCAGGCCCGGTTCGTCGCCTGCCTTCAGCGCGGCAAGGATCAGCTTGTGGTGATACGGCGGCTCTGTGCGGTTCAGACGCCCGTAGAGAGCGCTCATGGTCGGCCCGAGCTGCAACCACACCGTCTCAAGCATCGCGAGCATCGCAGGCGCCTGAGCTCGCAAATAGAGCGTCCTGTGGAATTCGAGGTTCATGCGGATGTAGCCCGAGGCGCTATGCCGCGCGACCATCTGGCTGACGCCGGAGTTGATGGTCTCCAGACGTTCGATGAGGGCAAAGTGCGCGCGCGGCAAGGCACGGCTCGCCAGTTCCGGCTCCAGCAGCGCACGGATGCTCGCAAGCTCCTCGATCCGCTCGTTCGTCAGTTCCGGCGTGGACACACGGCCCGAGGACGACAGGAACAGCGCCCCTTCGGCCACGAGGCGGCGCACGGCTTCGCGCGCAGGGGTCATGGACACGTCGAACTGCTTGCCGATCCCCCGCAGCGTCAGCGCGGCACCTGGCGCGATCTCTCCATGCATGACCTGCGTGCGAAGCGCACGGTACACCCGTTCATGGGCAGAAGCAGCGGAGTCGACGGGACGTGAGGGCGGGATCATGCGGCTCTTGTGATCACAAACGCTGCGCAGGTCAATCGGTGAAGCGATAGCTGTGCAGGTCCTGCCCGTTCACACGCAGCCAGTGACGGACCTTGCGGTAGTCCGGATAGATGCCTTCGACCACGCTCCAGAACGCGTCGGAGTGGTTCATTTCGACCAGATGCGCGACCTCGTGGGCGGCAACGTAGTCCAGCACCTCTGTCGGCGCCATGATCAGCCGCCACGAATACATCAGGTCCTTGCGCGACGTGCACGACCCCCAGCGGGAGCGCGTGTCGCGAAGGGTGATCTTGTTGTAGCTCCTCCCGACCTTGGCAGCATAACGGTCCGACGCCTCTGCCAGTGCATCGCGAGCCATCGTCTTGAGCATCGCCTGCACGCGCACACCCGCCCGCGCCGGATCACCCGGCACCAGAAGCTGCGAATCGTTCATCGCGACGCTCCGCCCCTGCCCAGCGGTGACCTCTCTCAGAATGCCGCGCACGGGCACTTTGGAGCCGATCCCGACCAGATTGACGCCCGACATCTCGGAAAGGTGACCACGCAGCCAGTCTTCACGCTCGCGGGCAAAGGCCATGCCCTCGGCCTCGGAGACTTTTTTCGGTATGGTAAGGGTCACACGCCCGTCGACCCGCGAAATTCGCAGGCTGATCCGCCGCGCCCGCGTCGAACGACGCAAGGTGATCGCGATCGGAGGGTTGCCAGGCAAACTATGCGGTCCCATATGCACCTTCTTGACAATTAAGGTGCCAAAGGCTTTGACACCTGTTCCGGCTTATGGCAGGTGGCATCGATCCACCGCAAGAGCGTGAATATTGAAGGGATAGCCATGCCCAAGGAAGAATGGGGAACCAAGCGCGTTTGCCCGACCACCGGCAAGCGTTTTTACGACCTGAATCGTGACCCGATCGTCAGCCCCTATACTGGCGAAGTCGTAAACGTTGAATCGTCGAAGACCCGTACCATGGTCGCCGACGCCGAAGACGCGCAGACCAAGAAACTGAAGTCGAACGAGGAAGAAGAAGATCTGATCCTCGACGACGATGAAGATGTCGATATCGACGACGACCTGCTCGACGATGATGACAGCGACGACGATAACGTCTCGTTCGAAGAACTTGGCGACGTTGCTGCCAAAGACGACGACGACTAAGAAATTTCCGGCTCGGGCGTTTTTGCTCTTGCACCCGCCCGAGCCGACCTTTAGATAGCCGCCATCGACGTAACGCCGGTGACGGAAAAGCGAACGATAACGGGGCCATAGCTCAGCTGGGAGAGCGCTTGCATGGCATGCAAGAGGTCAGGGGTTCGATCCCCCTTGGCTCCACCAATCACCCTCGACGGTGACGATGACACGCCTCTGGGCGTGTTTTTTGTTTCTGATCAGCAGCATCTTGCGGACGGCCATTTCCAGCCGAGCCCTCAACTTGCGACGCCTCCCCGCCCCCTGATATCCAATGCCTGTCCGGTGCGGAGACGCATCGGATGACATGTCCCCAAATGTCGAAACGCCCGCTGAAAAGCGGGCGTTTTGTTGTTTAATGTGCTTGAGCGGTCTTGCTATCCTTGGACGGATCGCCGCCAAGGCCCCAAAGGAGCAGCCTGCGCAGGCGATCCTTCAGGCCCTCCATCACACTGAACAGCGACGGCACGAACAGCAGCGACAGCGCGGTCGACAGCAGCAGGCCGCCGATCACTGCAATCGCCATCGGCGCGCGGAATTCACCACCGGTCGAGTGCGCCATGGCCGACGGAATCATGCCCGCCGTCATCGCGATGGTGGTCATGATGATCGGGCGGGCACGCTTGTGCGCCGCATCGATGATCGCAGCCGAGCGGTCGGCGCCGTTGTGGATGGCCTCCAGCGCGAATTCGACCAGCATGATCGCGTTCTTGGTCACGATACCCATCAGCATGAGGAAGCCGATAACGACCGACAGACCGATACCTGAGCCGTAGATGTACAGACCGAAGATCGCACCGCCGATGGCCAGCGGCAGCGACATCATGATCGTCAGCGGAGTCACGAAGCTGCTGAACAGCAGAACCAGCACGATGTAGACCAGCATGATGCCCGCACCCATCGCCAGCGCGAAGCTGGAGAAGATATCGTTCATGGTCTCGGCGTCGCCCGATTCCTCGATGTTGGCGCCTTCGGGCATCTCGATGCTGTCGGCAGCGGCCTGGATGGCGGCAGTCGCATCACCTAGCGCCACGCCCTCGGCGGTGTCCGCCTCGATCGCGATGCTGTAGCGCTGGTCGTAGCGTTCGATGACACTGCTGCCCGAGGACAGACGCACGTCGGCCACAGCGCCCAGCGGCACCAGCTCGCCCGAGGAATTCGGCAGACGGAACGCCATCAGACGCGACACGTCGTTGCGGGTTTCCTCATTCAGACGCACACGGATCGGGATCGACTCTTCGCCCGCGTCGAATTGCGCGAGGTTGGCGTCGATATCACCCATGGTCGCCACGCGAATGGCCGAGGACAGGGTCGCGGCATTCACGCCCAGCTGCGCTGCCAGATCGGGATTGGGAATGATCTGGATTTCGGGACGCAGCAGCGACGCAGAGCTTGCAGGGTTGCGCAGTTCGGGCAGCGTTTTCAGTTCGGCCAGCAGCAGCACGGCAGCTTCCTGAGCGGCCTCCTGCGTATCGCCCTGCACGTTGATGACGATCTCGCGCGCGCCGTCCTCGTCCATCACATAGTAACGGATGTCCGGAATATCGGCGAGCAGCGCCTCGATGTCCGCATTGATCGCAACGAAGTCACGCTCGCGCTCTTCCTTGTCGCCATAGTCGACGCGGAGCGAGATTTTCGTGGCCGACGCGCCGTCAACGAAGATGCCCTCCATTTCGGGGATCTGCATCAGGCGCTCGGTGGCGATATCGCCAACCTCGCGGGCCTCTTCGATGGTCGAGCCGGGCGGCAGTTCGATGGACACGATCGAGCGGCCCGTATCCGACGCCGGAATGAATTCCGTGGGCAGCAGCGTGGCCGAGTAGATCGAACCCGCAAAGATCGCGAGACCGATGAACAGCGTGATGACGCGATTGCGCAGGGTCCAAGCCAGTACGCCCATGTAACGGCGCATGATGAAGCCGTCCTTGGGCTCTGCGTGCACCTTGCCGGACTTCATGAAGTACGCGGCAAAGAGCGGCGTGATCAGACGTGCGACGAGCAGCGAGAACAGCACCGCGACAGCCACGGTCAGACCGAACTGCTTGAAGAACTCGCCCGCGATACCGCCCATAAAGCTTACCGGCGCGAACACGGCGACGATGGTAAAGCTGATCGCGATAACCGTCAGACCGATCTCGTCGGCAGCTTCGACCGCAGCATCATAGGGTTTGGCCCCGAGCTGTATGTGCCGGACGATATTCTCGATCTCCACAATCGCGTCGTCCACGAGGATACCGACGACGAGCGTGATACCCAGCAGACTGATCGTGTTGAGCGAGAAGCCCAGCATGTCCATGACGATGAACGTCGGAATGGCCGAAAGAGGCAGAGCGACGAATGCGACGACGGTCGCGCGCCAGTCCCGCAGGAACAGGAATACCACGATGATCGCGAGGATCGCACCTTCGTAGAGCGTATCCATCGCCGATTCAAAGTTCGCCTCGGTGTAAACGGTCGTGTCGTTCACGAGCGCGAATTCGACGTTGGGGTACTGCTCTTTCAGCTCTTCAAGCTTGTGCTTGGCGTTCTCCCCCGCTTCGAGGTCGGACGCACCGCTCGCACGGTAAACACCGAAAGCTACAACCGGCTGGTTGTTATAAAGCGCAAAGGTCGCAACCTCGCCTGCGCCGCTTTCCACGGTGCCGAGCGCGCTCAGCGGAATGGTGCCGCCGGCAGGCGTCAGGATCGGCGTGCGAGCCAGTTGTTCGATGGACTGCGCAGACCCCAGCGTGCGGATCGCGTATTCGACACCCGACAAATCGCCCGAGCCGCCACCTTGGTCGCGGTTAGTCTGGAGAAGCTGCTGGCTGACGTTGCTGGCCGACAGATCGAACGCAAGCAGACGGTCGGGATCGAGGTTGACGTTCACCTCGCTATCCGCGCCGCCCATACGTTCGACGCTACCGACGCCGGATGCGCTGATAACCTCGCGGGCGACAACGTCATCCACGAAAGTCGAAAGCTCCTCGGTCGTTTTGGTCGGGTCGAGCACGGCGTAGGTCAGGATCGGCTCGCCGGTGAAGTCCAGACGCTGGACAATCGGTTCGCTGATCGTGTCGGGCATATCGCCACGCGCAGCGGTCACGGCGTCTTTGACGTCGTTCAGCGCGCGGTCGGTGTTGGTGCCCATGTCGAAGATGATGGTCATAGTCGCAAGGCCCTCGCGCGCCGTGGCGGCGATGTGGCTGACGCCCGCGATGTCACTCGCTTCGGTTTCGACAGGCTGGATCACCTGAGACGAGATTTCTGACGGCGCCGAACCCGGCGCGCCGATGCTGATGTTGATGACCGGAAGGTCGACGTTCGGCATCTGCGTGACGGGCAGACGGAAGAAGCTGACAAGCCCCATGATCACGAGGATCACGAACAGGGCTATCGGCGGAACCGGATGCCGGATGGAAAGGGTGGAGAAGTTCATTCCGAATGCTCCACCTCGGCCGCATCCTTGAGCGGCTGCACTTCGTCGCCTTCGCCAAAGAACGCACCGGCGCGGGCGAGGACTTCGGTGCCTGCGTCGATCCCGTCGAGGATTTCGCGCTGACCGTCAAAGATCCGACCGGGCGTGACTTCGACTTCATGCACGATGCCGTCGACAACGGTCAGCACCTTGGAGCCGTTTTCGGCAGACAGAACCGCCGTGGACGGAACGCCGAGGTTGTCGCGCTCGGTGACCATGATGGTGCCGCTGGCGAACATACCGGGGCGCAGGCCCTCTTGGCTTTCGATGGAAATACGCACCTCGCCCAGACGGGTGCGGCTATCGACGACCGGCGGCACGAGGCGGACGGTGCCGTTGCCCGCTGGCAGACCGGCAACGTTCAGTTGGACGGTCTGGCCGACCTCCAGCTTCACCAGCTCGGTTTCCACCACATCGGCAAGCAGTTCGATCTGGCCGTCGCGGATCAGGCGGAACATCGGGTTGCCCGCGACCGAAGCGATCATGCCCAGTTCCGCGTTGCGCTCGGACACGATACCGGCGACCGGCGCGGTGACGTGGGCGTTTTCATAGTCACGCTCCGCCA
The DNA here is from genome assembly GCF_011806565.1 of Marivivens donghaensis. GTDB lineage: Bacteria > Pseudomonadota > Alphaproteobacteria > Rhodobacterales > Rhodobacteraceae > Marivivens > Marivivens donghaensis_A. Next base: position 244,344 of record NZ_JAATOP010000003.1, on the reverse strand, counting down.
CATCCAGCGCCGCCTGTGCTTGCGCCATCGCGGCCTCTGCCACGGCGACACCGTCGTTTGCAGCGTCATAGGACGCGCGCGCGCTCTGTTCGGCAGCAATCGCGTTATCGAGCGAGGCTTGCGTGGCCGAGCCGCTATCGCGCAGCGATTGCGTCCGCTGGAGCGCCTGTTCCGCTTGATGCAGGTTCGCCTCTGCCGACGCGACTTGGCTGGTGGCCTGACGCAGGCTTGCGTTGGCGCGGGCCAGTTCGGCGTTCGCCTGGGTCACTTTCGAGCCCAGCGTCCGGTCGTCGATCACGGCCAGCACCTGCCCCGCCTGAACGCTGTCACCTGTTTCAGCGACGAGTTCGTTGACGGTAAAGCCGGTGACCTGCGGATAGACCTGCACCTCTTCGCGGGCGACGAGCGTGCCGGTCACAGCAACTGTTTCTTTGAAATGGGATGTCTCGGCAGTGGCAATCGACACTGCGGGAATACGGTTAGGCTCGGCGGTATGCGCCTCTTCTTCTTGGGCAAACGCGGCCATGGGAAGTGCAGCAAGGGCGAGCACGAGCGTGATCCCCTTGGCGGCCTCACGGCATCCATTCGTCTGTCGCATAAATTTTCTCCGGTTCTGTCCGTCGTGACTGTTCAGTCCTCACTGAACGCAGCTAGTGACGGTTGACCTAAGTGTCAATCTCTTTGTTCAGTCTTGAATGAACAATCGCCCTAAACTAAGTTGCACTGCACACGTGGGGGTCCGATGTCTAAAGATAAAGCACATTTGCGAGCTTCTTTTATAGAGCTCATGGCTAAATCGGCCGAGCGCAAGGGGCACACCCCTATCGCAGGGCGTATCATTGGCCTACTTTTGTTCGATGGACAGCCGTATTCCTTTAGCCAGCTCGCGACCGAACTTGGCGTGAGCCGTGGCAGCATCAGCTCCAATACCCGTCATCTGATCCAGCAGGGCAATATCCAGCGGGTCGAACGCGAAGGGGATCGTCAGGACTATTTCGAGATTTCGCACTCGGCTTTGCAGTCGATGCTTGGCACCCTGAGCGAAGAAATGGACCACACTGCCAAAGAGGTCGAGCTTATCGTGGACCAGCTCGAAGAGGACGGCACCGACACCAAAGAGCGCCTGCGCGGCTGCGCCGTGTTCCATCGCAGTGTTGCCGAAGGTATTGCGCACGCCCTGACGCGGATGCGCGAATTCAACTTGCTCGGCTGCAAGAAACCCGATTAAGCGTGGTGATCCTTGATGTCGGGCACTTGCTGCTCGGCATCGAATGGCGCGGGCGAGAAATCGACCGAGAACGTGTGACCGACTTCGCTTTCCTTGATCAGGCAGCCCCCGCCGATCTGTAGCGCGAAGCCCTGCATCAGCGACTTACCCAGCCCCGATCCAGTGACCTGATCGGCAGGCATCAACTGCACACCGCAGGTATTCGACACCGTCAGACGTGCGAGCCCATCCGGCAGGTTGCGCAGATCAATCGACAAACGCGCAGTGCCGTCGGGCAGACGGCCCATATATTTGAGCGAGTTCGTCACAGCCTCCGCAGCAAGCAGCAGAAGCGGCACAGCCTGATCGGGGTAGAGGCCAACGGGCTCGTAGTGCGACTCGATGTCGATATTCCAGTCAGACGGCATCACGGCCTGAAGCGTCGCGTCGATCACGTTCTTCAGCAGCTCGTCCGCACGAACCTGACCACTCGACGGATTCGAGTAGAGCGCGCGGTGAACAGCCGCGATGGACATTACCCTGCCCTGCACATCTTTCAGCGCGTTGTGCGCCTCGACCGTGGTCGCGCGGCGCAGCTTCATGTTCACGATAGACGCGATGAGCTGCAGGTTATTCTTCACGCGGTGATGCACTTCTTTCAGAAGCACGTTCTTTTCGCGCACCATACCTTCAAGCTCGGCTTCATCCATCAGCAGGCGATGCGCCAGTTCAGTCCAAGCCTGATCGATTTCCTCGAATTCGATGGACAGACGCCCATCGGACGACAGCGGACGGATTTCGCGATGATCGGAGAAGAACTCCATATTCCGGCGCAAGTTGCGGATATGGCGGATCACCAGTTTCCAGACCGCGAAGACCGCGCCGATCCAGCCCGCGAGCAGCATCAGGAACGGGAATACGTAAGGCGATACGAGATCCCACGTAAACCGCTCGGCGGGCCATATGCCCATCGCAAAAACTTCACCCGGTACGATCGGCACAACAGCAAAGATCCGGCGGTCGCCGGTGCGGTCGTAATCGGTCAGCGCATATTGCACGCGGGACGCCATTTGAGCCGGATCGCGGTTCACGGGCAGCTCGTCCATGACGGCGTCACGGTCTGTTACCGAAGAGATCAGCTCGCCATCGTAGTTAAAGACAAGCAAGTCCAGCGGCTGGGGCGTTTCGCCAACGAACGGCAGGTTGCGCAAGTTGTTGTGCGGTATCGAAACCGCGACATGGCCTATATATTCCCCGTCGCGGACGACAGGGCCGGTGGAAATCATGATCGATTCACCGGAAATGGGACCAAGTGAGTTCGAAACAACTTGCGGAACAGGCCGCGCACTCATGGCTTCGAAGGACGGGCCGTCGGAAACGTCGGTTCCGACACCGGACGAGCCACATTGGATCGTGCCGTTCACATCAATAAAGCCCGCGAAAGAGAACATGCCCTCTTCGCGGATGATGCGTGCGAACAGTTCGGAGCAGCTGTTGGGCGGCGCTTGCGGGTCTTCGACCGCTTCTGCAACCAGAGCGGACAAGCCGGACACAAGACCACGCGCGTTTGCGATAGCTTGGGCTTCAGATGCGGCAGCTTCGGATGTAAGTGCGAGAAGGGAGCTTTCCTGACGGCGTGCGGCTTGCTCGGCAATCTGTTGTGACTGCAAAAGAGACATGATCCCTACAGGCAAAATGGCCAGCGTAAGCAAGCCGGCCATTCGTAGTGCAAGTCCGCGCGGGCGCAGAAGCTTTGATAGTTTCAAGCAGCGACCCCTCCGCTGCGTCCAGCCGCATTGACGACTGCTTCGGTCACGCGATCGGTCATATCACCGAAATCGACACCTTCAGATTGCAGCAGTTCAACGAGACGGGCGCGCCCCCGATTCACGCGGCTTTTAATTGTGCCGACGGCGACGCCGCACATGTCCGCTGCTTCTTCATAGGAAAATCCTGATGCTCCTACAAGAGAAAGCGCCTCGCGTTGCTCTACCGGAAGGTTCTGGAACGCAGCCATGAAGTCGTTCATCGCAAGGCGACCATCGTGGGCGGGTTTTTCAGCTAGTGCGCCAGCAGCGATGCCGTCGGGATCGGACACCTCGCGGGCGACCTTGCGGCGCGACGAGTAGAAGCTGTTGCGGAGAATGGTAAACAGCCATGCCTGCATGTTCGTACCGGGCGTAAAGCTGTCGAGGTTTTTCCATGCTTTGACCAGCGACTCCTGAACAAGGTCGTCGGCCTCTGCACCGTTACGGGTCAGGGAGAGGGCAAACGCACGCATCGGACCAAGGTGGGTGACGATTTCTTCCCGCGGATCCTGCGGATCCTTCGGTTCGTTATTCTTCACCATGACTGGCCTCGTCCTGCTCTTTGAGCTGCGCAAGCAAGCTCATGAACCGGTCAGGAACGTTCTCCTGAGCCTTTTCCATGAACGCCCGCTGCAAATTTTCGCGGATCTGCTCCTCAAGAGCGTCCTTTTCTTTCTTCTCGTCCATTCACTTTCCCGAATGTTAGTTGGGGCCCAACTTTTTCACTGGTACGCGGGAACCAAACGCGCTTCCCTGCGTTTGGTTCCAGAAATAATGAGAGGACTTTCAAAAAAATGTCGACAAACGCCAACGAGACGTTTCTATCCGTCACCGTGGCAGGATTGCTTCCTTTCCTTCGTCGTTATGCGCGCGCTCTTACTGGTAGCCAGACAACAGGTGACCGCTATGCGGCCGCGACGCTTGAGGCATTGCTGGTAGATCGTACCGTTTTCCAGGAAGGCCATTCGCCCAAGGTTGCCCTGTTTAAGTCCTTCCATGCGATCTGGGTCAGCACTGGCTCGCCCTCGCCTGAACTCGACGACAACATTGCGCAGCGTGCCCAGCGTCACCTGAACAGCCTCACGACCAACAGCCGCGAAGTTCTGCTGCTGAAAACGATCGAAGGCTTCAGCCACGACGAAGTCGCTGTGATCATGAGCATCGACGAAGACGAAGTAAGCGAGCTTTATGAACGCGCAATCTCCGAAATGGCAGATAGCGTGGCCGGTTCGGTTCTGGTCATCGAAGACGAGGCGATCATTGCGCTTGATCTCCAGTCCATCGTTGCCGACATGGGCCACCGCATCACTGGTGTCGCTCCGACCCACAAAGCTGCGGTTGACCTGTTCAATCAGGAACGTCCTGACCTCATCCTGTCGGACATCCAACTGGCCGACGGCTCGTCGGGCATTGATGCCGTCAACGAGATCCTCAAGGCCGCGGGCGATGTTCCGGTGATCTTCATCACCGCCTTCCCCGAACGCCTGCTGACCGGCGAACGCCCCGAACCGGCATTTGTCATCACCAAGCCCTACACCGAAGAACAGGTCCGCTCGGCTGTCAGCCAAGCGATGTTCTTTGCTTCGACGGAAACGCTCAAAGCCTAAGACGAGCGTAAAGTCCTCAACACTACAACGCGCCTTCGGGCGCGTTTTTTTGTGTCTGCACGTCACCGGGCTCAGGGCAAAATAAATGCCCCGCTCGGCGGGACGACCGAGCGGGACTAAAGAGGGTGATCCGGGAACAGGAAGAGATCACCCAAGGGACACCGCGACCAACGAGCTGAAATATCTCAAGCGGCTATGTTCAAAAGCAATTCTACAAAAACCGACCGACGAAATGCCGGCACATTATTACTTGGAAAAGATTGGAAAACCTCAGATCCGCGCAACATCGGATCAACTAGAACTTGCAAACACAAAGAAAAGAGAGGGCAGTCACAAACTGCCCTCTTTCTTTAAATCTTAAACCGGCGGCTTGCCGCGAACAGCGCGTGCCACCATGGCGACAACAAACAGAACCAGGAATACGAAGAACAGGATCTGTGCGATACCAGCCGAAGCGCCGGCGATGCCACCGAAGCCGAACAGAGCGGCGATGATGGCGATAACGAGGAAGGTAACAGCCCAACCAAGCATAGTAGTAACTCCTTCAAATTGTGTGACCGGCACCGTGACCGGCATTTGCAACTACAACCCGTGGTCGAAGCAGTTGGTTCCGCATTTTTCGAAAAAAGACGGTTTCTCATTTTTTTGAAAAAGGCAGGAACGGACTCCGTGAAAGGGCGTTGGTTTAGCAAATGCACTTCCTTCGAAGGAGAAATTATTATGGCTACCGCCGCTAACCCGACCAACGACGCTAAACTGAACGGCCGCGACAAGGCAGACCTGAACGAGCACAAAGCAGACATCTCGAAGGACCTCGAGGCTCTGCGCGCTGATCTCAAGAGCCTTGCCCAGACCGTTTCGGACATTGCCTCGAACAAGACGTCGGCAGCATCGAGCGCCGCGCAGGACCGTTTCGACGAATACCGTAAGGCCGGTGAGCGTCAGGCTGACCGCGCGAAGGAATACACTTCGATGAAGGCTATGGAAGCCGAAGAGATGATCCGCGAAAATCCGGCCGGTGCCGTAGCCGTTTCTGCTGCTATCGGCTTTGCGATCGGCCTTCTGACCCGTCGCCGCTAATATGCTGATGTTTCCCAGACTCGCAGGTATCGGCACGCGCCTGAGCTTCGGCTTCATCGCTGCCGTCCTCGGGACCGCTTCGGTCCTGATGTTGGGCTGGGCCTTCTGGGCTTGGCTCGCCATCGAGTTGGGCGAGATCGCCGCGTCGGCAATTATCGGCGCGGTTCTCGCACTCGGTTCGGCAGTCTGTATGGCGATTTCGCGAAGATACCGACCGCGCCTCCCCGCAGTCGACCCGCGCGCAGCTATGTTCACTGCGTTTCTCGATGGCATGAACAGAGGTCGCGGCGGCCGCTATTAATAGGGCCGCCCGCCGTTACAGAGCTTCGGTTCTGAACAGTTGCACCCGCAGCCCACCGTGAGACACGGAAATGGGCTCGGGAATGAACGGCAGGCCGGTCGCATGTGCGAGAGCTGCATCACTCGTGATTATGCCGACCCGCCAGCCGCTAAACTTCTCCATCAGCGTTTTTCCCAAAGCACCGTAAACCGCGTAAAGCAGTTTGCGCTGCCCGATCCGTGCGCCATAGGGCGGGTTCACGATGACTAATCCTTCCGCGCCTTCGGGACGCTGGAGGTCGCTGACCGCGTGATTTTTGAACGCAACAACATCCGACACCCCTGCCCGCTCCGCATTCTGCGTGCTCATCCGCACCGCGCCGGCGTCGCGATCCGAGCCGAAGAAGCGCAGCTTTGTCGACCCGCCCGCCTTTTTCAGCTTCTGGAACGCGTTATCGTCGTAATTGGCGAGCTTCTGAAACGCGAACTCCCGCGACCGGCCAGGTTGCAGGCCCATCGCGATCTCCGCCGCCTCGATGACAAACGTGCCAGAGCCGCACATCGGATCGACCACCGGCTCGGCACCCGTGTAACCACATTCCCGCAGGAACAGCGCGGCAAGATTTTCTCGCATCGGCGCTTTGCCGACAGCTTCCTTATGGCCGCGCTTGTGCAGGCTCTCGCCCGAGGTATCGACGCTGATCGAACAGAGGTCATCCTCGATCCGCACTTTCAAAACGACAGGCGCATCCTCAGCAATCGTCGCCCCGAAGTCTTCCGTCAGCGCGGTTTCGATCCGCTGACGTGCGGCCTTGTCGTGGTAAATCTTCGATTTGCGGCATGTCACGTCGACCTTCAGCGGCACGTCCTTTTTCAGAACATCGCCCCACGGGAACTTCCGCGCACGCTTATCGAGCTGCGCGAGGTGCATCACGCGGAACTCTCCGATTCGAGCCAAAACACGCGCCGCACCCCGCAATTCGAGGTTGGCACGGTACACATCGACCCAATTTCCTTCGAAACTCACCCCGCCTTGCACGGACTGCGGCGACGGAAATCCCGCCTCCGCCACCTCGGCACAGAGCACATCTTCAAGCCCGAGGGCCACGGAAACGAAAATTTCGAAGGTATCTTTCATTCCGCTTGCTTACAGGCTTTGGTTTGCAGGCACGAGTCACTTCCGCAATGGGCGAGCAACGGGCTATTTTAGTATCTCTAAAGTCTAATAGTTGAGTGTATTACGAGCCACTCACGTAATCATTGCGATATCGGAATATAACGAGAAGTAGGCTTTCCCTGACCTTCGCAGGCTTATCGCTAACCGGTTTTCCAGCAGCATTAGCCCTAAGGTTGATAAAAATTCGAAACAGATAACGCTGAAAAAGCAAAGGCTTAGGAATCTAAATTAGGTATTCCGAAAGCCGTCACGAGTACCGTAACACCTAAGGGCCGCGTGGGGCGGCAAGTGGGAAAGTATACGGGGTAACTCATGCGTAAAGATCACTTCGGTGGTCTCGCAGCTCGTGCAATGGCTTGCACGGGAGCGGGATCGCTTGTTTCAAAACTTGGCAATCTGCTTGCCGCAATCGCTCTTCTGGTTTCGCTGGTCACGCTGCCGACCGCCAGCTCGGCCCAAGGTGTGCTCCGCATCACCAATGACCGCGGCGGCGTCCTCAGCCAACGCATGGCCGAAATCGGACGGCTTCAGGTCACTGGCCAGCCCATCGAAATCCGCAACGGTTACTGCGCATCTGCCTGCACCATGTATCTTGGCCTGCCCAACACCTGCGTCGGCCGCAACGCGACCTTCGCGTTCCACGGCCCTGCCCGCACCGACCGCCGGATCACCCGTCAGGAGTGGGAAGCGTGGTCGCAGACGATGGCGTATTACTATCCGCCGCAGCTGCGCACGTGGTTCCTGCGCACCGGCCGCTATGCTTCGACCGATCTTATCAACCTCAGCGGACGAGATATGATCCGCATGGGCGTGCGCGAATGCGCCTAACGCAAAACGGCGGGCACTGACCCGCCGTTTGTTTTCTGTCTGTCTCGATAACTTAGGCCGGCGAGGCAGGAGCCTGACCAACGGTGCCAACGTCAGCGTTCGGGTCAATCGTCGTCGCCGCCGCAACCATCTGCGATGCCAGCCCGATATAGGCCGGATTGTTGGCGGCTTGGGTCGCAACCGCAACGATCGCACCTGCAATCGCCGAACGATAAGCAGCGCCCGCGCCGTTCGAGAAATCGACTGCGAAGTTCGACAGGGCGGTGAGCTGCTCAACCGAAGCGCCCGCTGCGACAAGCGCCGCACCATAGCTCGCGATCAGCGTCGCACAGATCGCAGGATCGGCATTGCACTGCGCGATAAGGTCTTCCAGCGATGCGACTTGGATGACGGCCTGTTGTGCCTGCGCTTGCGGCACGAAAACTGGTGCCGTGGAGATACCCGCAACTGCCAGAACCAGAGCGGCCGACTTGATAACACTCTTCATCTTTAACTACCTCGAAGGGGCAATAGCGCCCGATGGCCGAGCTAGCGCACCGTTTCATGAGTCTCACAAGCGGAATTTTTCGCGCATAAGTCGCAAGCCCGTTAACATCGCAACGGCTAGGCTAAACTCCGCTCATGGCCTGCGTATGAGGGCTTTGGAACGAAAAAAGGCGGACCCGAAGGCCCGCCTTTTCATCAATTCTGTAGTGCAGCTATTAGCCTGCCGAAGCCGGGTTCTGACCGACAACGGTGCCGGAGTCGACGCCCGGATCGATGTCCTGCGCGTCAGCAACAACCTGCGAAGCGAATGCGGTGTAGCCGGGGTTGGTTGCAGCGCCGTTAGCAACCGAAGAGGCAACCGACACAACCGACGAAGCCATAACTTCGCGGTAGACCGGGTTCTGGGCTACGAACTGCTTCGAGTAGGCTACGAGCTGCGCAATCTGGCTCACCGGAGCGCCGGCAGCGGCCAGAGCAGCGCCGTACTGGGCGATGAGAGCAGCGCAGGTTTCCGGAGCGGCTGCGCATTGTGCCTCAACGTCTGCCTGGGTGGTGATCGTCTGAGCCGAAGTGATGGTTGCAGCGCCGCCAGCGAGGGCCGCCGAGACTGCGAGAACTTTAACAACATTTTTCATCGTACTACCTCGTGTGGGGCTAATTTCATTAACTAGGGCCACAGGCACTACCCTTTTGCAAGTGCAGAATACCCGTTGGCATTGATATCCACCATTCGATACCATTTCGGTTACCCTAAAACAACGTTCTGCGAGTATATTGAACAAATTGTCGCCTATCGTGGCATCTGCTGAACGATAGTATTAAGACAAAAACTACCAAATTACTTAACACCGTGCCGGAGGATTCGTGATCAGGCTTGCCATAGGGGCCGCTTCGCTGTTGATCATAGCAGGCTCTGCAGTTCTAATACCCAATGAATTCAAGTCGCTACGGCAGCAGAATCTCGAATTCCGGACGATGTACCAGATGCAGTACGAGGGCCAGTTTGCCCTTGATGATGCAGGTGCGAACCTCTCCCGAAACGGCCAACTTCGCAGCTGCGCGAGCGGACTTTTGTCCCAGACAGCGGACTTTTACGCTGCAGATGCACGCAATGCGATCGCCGATACCTGTGCAGCACGCGCGAAAGAGGTCATCGCTGACGCACCAACCATGTCTTTGCCACATCTGGTAGTGGGCGCGGTGGCAGCTACTAAAGGCGAGTTTGATTTATACGAATCACCGTTAAGTATTTCTCACCGCACCAACCCCAACGATGCATGGTACGCGCTCCGCCGCGTCGAAGCCGCCTATATCGTCGCGGCGAAGAACGGTACCAACGGCATTCCAGATTTCATTGAGGACGACATCAAAACTGTCCTTGGAAGCTACCAGTTTTCCCAAGGTCTCATCGACCTCTACTTCCGCTTCCCCGCACTTCAGGACCAGCTCGTTGCGACGGTTCAGACCGCCGACGGGTCCATGCAGCGCCGCTTCCTCAGCGGTGTACGAGCAAGACTGCAAGGAACTTAACACGTGATCGACTTCAATAACTTCGAAGACAAGCTCAAAGAAAAGCGCGAGACGACCCAGACTACTGCGCAAGCCGACTCCGCCGAGATTGTGTTCGAAGAAGTGATGGTGGCCCGTGACGAAGGCAAGCCGAGCGCCGCCTCCACCAGTCAGGCCAACAACATCTTTTCCGTGCTGGTCGTGCTGCTCGCACTGATCGCGCCAATCCCGCTGGGCGGCGCGCGGCCCGTGCCGCAAATGATGCTGGCGATTGCCGCGGTTGTACTCTGCACCCTGCAAATGCTGGTCATCTACCAGATCGACCCGAAGAGAAAGCCTCCGATCACTCAACACCCCCTCATCGCGATTGCTGGCGCCCTGTTCGTGATCGGCCTGCTGCTGCAATTTCTGCCCATCGGACGCGAGATCGGCCTTCAGGACGGCTCAATTATCGAGACTGCAAAACTGACCCTCGCCGGCGGCCCTTCGCTGCAAGGCATCATCCGCTGGTGCAGCTACGCGCTTGTTTTCATCGTGGCGCTCGGGGTGGCGGAGAATATCAACCGTGTCGAACGCATTATGTCGTGGATTTTCTACGGAATTCTGGTTCATGCAGTCTTTGCGCTGATAACGTTCTCGTTCCTCGGTGACAGCTTCCTATGGGGTGAAAAGACCTACTACCTCGGCTATGCGACCGGCACCTTTGTGAACCGCAACACCTTTGCGACGTTCATCGGCATGGGGATCATCACCGGCATCGCGGTGACCATCAAGAAATTCAACGACCCGCAAATGCGCCGCCCTGGCGGCAGCAAAGGCATCACGCCGCGCCATATCGAGGCCACGATGCGCCTGTGTATGCTGGCGCTGATGGCCGGCACCTTGCTGGCCACTCAATCTCGCGCGGGTATGGCGGCAACCGTGGTCGGCGGCGTTGTCACGCTACTGCTGATGAACAAGAAGGCCGGCGTTAAGATGCGCAAAACGGTTCTCTGGTTGGTGGGTGTCGGCGCGGTTCTGGGTGCCGTATTCCTGTTCAGCTTCGGCCAAGGCATGATCGAGCGAGCAATCTTCACGGCTGGCGATTCCGAAAGCCGCATTGAACTCTACCGTCAGACCCTTGCGATGATCGCAGCACATCCGTTGCTCGGCTACGGCTTCGACAATTATCAGATCGCGTTCGAACTGTTCCACCAGCCGGACCTCAACACGACGCTGATCTGGGACCGCGCGCACAACACCTACCTCGCGCTCTGGAGCGAAGCTGGCGTCATCTTGGGCAGCATCCCTCCGGTGATCGTCGCAATGGCGTTTGTTTCATCATTCGCTGCTTGGAAACGCCGCGAGCACGGATTTATCGGGCCAGCGGTCGCTTGCGGTGTTATCGTGCAGGCAGCGCTGCACTCTCTCGTTGATTTCAGCTTCGAGTTTCCGGGCGTTAACTTTGTATTTGTAATCATTCTGGCACTTGGTGTTGCCAATTTCCGTAGAAAGTCCGCTTGATGTTCAAGCTTTTCCGAAAGTCCGAACCTGCCGAGCCCAAACCCGACACGAAACTCCTCCGCCTTCCGTCGATGCCCGCCGCGATCTATGCGATCGGTGACATTCATGGACGCCTCGATCTGCTACAAAAGCTCGAACAGCAGATCATTGCGGACGGCGCCAATATCGCAGGCCCGAAACTGATCGTCAGCCTCGGCGACCTGATCGACCGCTCGACCGGCAGCAGTGGCGTGATCGAGCACTTCATGTCCCCTGCCCCCAAGGGTTTCACGCGGATCGCCATTCGCGGCAACCACGAAGACATGATGATCAAGTTCATCAAGGATCCGTCCGACAACATGAACTGGCTGGTCTGGGGCGGCACCGAAACGCTGCTGTCCTACGGTCTGAAGCCGGATGCCGAAGGCAACTTCAGCGCTTCGCCGTCCAAGCTGTCGCACATGACTGAAGCCGCCGTTCCACAGGAGCACCAGACCTTCCTCAAGAACCTTCCGGTCGCACTTGAAGTCGGCCGTTACCGCTTTGCCCATGCAACCTACGAGCTTGGTCTGCCGCTCGAACAGCAGACGCCCTCGACCCTCATGTGGGGTGATGCCAATGACACGGATGCATACCAGGGCGAGAATTTTCTCATCCATGGTCATGTAATCGTCAACGAAGTAGAGCAGCATCCCAATCGCATCAATATTGATACAGGTGCCTACAAAACTGGCAAATTGACCGCTGCGCGTATCTTGCGTGACGACGACACGATAGTTCTCTTTCAAACCTGAACCGTCTTGTGTGCCTTGAACGCAGCCGCCATAAGCGACCCGAATTCTTTGTGTACCAGTAATTGAACTGATTTATTTGACTAGGACTGGCATGACTGACCAAGATTCCGATTTTATCGACCTCAAGGAAATTCTTTCAATCATCAGACGCCAGGCACGACTCATTGTTCTGACGGTGATTGTTGCCCTTGCGATTGCATTCTTCCACCTGACTCAGGCGACTTCCCAATACACTGCGACGACCCTCCTTATGGTTGATCCGCAAGGGAAAAACGTCCTCGACCTTGAGACAGGCACCACCAGCTCGCAGGCCGATAACGCCCGCCTCGAAAGCGAAGTGGAAATCCTGAAATCCGACAGCCTTGCGCTGACGACGATCCAGACGCAGGAGCTGTACCTCACCGACGAATACGGCCCCTCGTTCGGCATCACCGACAAGCTGCGCGCAGCTCTCGGTATGGACGTAAACGAACTGCCGACCGGCGAAGACCTGCTGCAAAGCACGCTGGGCAAGTTCAACGACAGCCTGTCCGTCCGCCGCCGCGGCCTGACTTACCTGATCGCGGTTTCGGCCACGTCGGAAAGCCCGCAGCGCGCCGCTGACATCGCGAACGCCCACGCGCAGAATTACATCGCGCAGCAGGTTACGTCGAAGGTCGACTCCTCGCTGTCCGCACGTGACGTGATCCAGAACCAGCTGGCTCAGGCCCGCGCAACGCTGGCCAACACCGACGGCGCGCTGGAAGATTACATCGACCAGAACCTGTCGCGCCTCGAAAGCGAAATCGGATCCGACCGTATCTCGCAGCTGCGCGGCGATCTGACCGCGATGAACCAGCAGCTTGATATGGCGCGCGCCAGCCAGACCGCTGCCCGTCAGGCGCTGGCCAACCAGAACTACGACGAACTGGCCCAGCAGGTCGGCGATGCCGCCCTCGCCCGCTTGAACCAGCAGCGTGAGGCTCTCCAGCGTCGTCTTGCTGGCACCGAAGCAGGCACCGCCGAGGCCATCGACCTTGCCTCCGGCCTCGCCCAGATCGAAGACCAACTGCAAAGCCAGGCGCAGGCCGCCGTCTCCGACCTCGACATGTCGATCCGCAGCTATCAGGACGAAGGCACCACCATTCGCGGCGCGATCCGTGACGAAGTGCTCGCCTCGAACCTGAGCCCCGAAACGCTGGCAGAGATCTACAGCCTCCAGCAGGAAGCCCAGATCGCCCAGCGTCAGTACGACACGCTGCTGTCGCGTATGCGCGATATCGAAACACAGGCTCTCGTGCAGATCGCGGACAGCCGCATCGTCTCCGAAGCCCTGCCGCCGCGCAATGCATCGTTCCCGAACAAGAAGCTCGAACTGGCGCTCGCGCTGGTCGCCGGCCTCGGTATCGGTGTCGCGATTGCCTTCGCCAACGAATACTTCTTCGGCGGCGTTGTTTCGGCCAGCCAGCTTGCGAACATCATCCCGCTCCGCGTGGCCGCTGTGATCCCCAAGGTTCAGCAGGGCACCAACGAGCTGTCGGTGGCCGACCGTCTGGTCGACGAGCCGATGTCGATGATCGCGGAATCCTTCCGCCGCCTGCGCGCTACGATCGACCTTCAGGTGCCCGACAAACCGGGTGAAGGCAAAGTCATCATGGTCACTTCCTCGATCCCCGCCGAGGGTAAGTCGACCGACGCCCTGTCGCTCGCCCGCACCTACGCCATCGCGGGCAAGCGCACGCTGCTGATCGACGGCGACCTTCGCAAGCCGAGCCAGCATAAGCTGATCGGTGCCGAGCCCCAGCACGGCCTGCTGGAGTATCTGATCGACGGCAATTCGTCCGAGCATTCGACCGGCGAATTCTACGATGCCGACCCGAAGACCCCGCTGGGTATCATGATGGGTAAGCGCCGCAGCAACGTGCCGACCGACGCGCCGCTTCAGTCGGCTGCGTTTGAAGAGCTGATCAAGAACGCCCGCAAGGCGCTCGACGTCATCATCATCGACACCGCGCCGCTCGTTCCCGTGGTCGACGCCCGCTACATCGCGCCGATGGCGGACGCCGTTGTGGTCTGTGTGCGCTACGGCGTAACCAACCAGTCGGACCTGCGCACCTGCTACGAACAGCTGACGGACTCGGTCCGTCAGGGCACTGCAATGGTGTCGGTCCTGAACTGCCACGAAGGGCAGGAAAAGTCCTACCGCTACACCGGTTACTACAGCTAAGCGACTGAGCGCGCTGCGTTATCGCAGCGCGCCACCTACCGTTTCCATATACATGTCGACCAATTCGCGAGCACGTTCCGGCGTGCTCGCTTCCGCATACACGCGGAACTCGGGCGCATTGCCCGACGGGCGCAGGTGAACAACATCACCGCTTTCGAACGTCACGCGCAGACCGTCGGTCTGATCGACATTCGCAACTCCGCCCAGCGCACTAAAGAACTCCGCACGCTTCGCAGCGTCTTCCGACAACTCCGCCAGCAGAGCCTTCGACTTATCGGTCGGCGTTTCCGTCACGCGGTCCGCAGCGGTAAAGCGCGGCGGCAGTTCCGCCACCAGCTCGGCCAAGGTGCGGCCCGCAGCCTTCGCCGCAGCCAGAGGCGCAACGATCGGTAGAATGGAATCGCGGGTCATCAGCGGCTCCAGCTTTCCGGCAGGTGCATCAGCCTCGAACCCGAGGAGGAACCCGCCGTTCGCCTCGAACCCGACGACCTTCGCGCCCTCTTCGGCCAGCGCCTCTTCCATCGCGGCGATCACGAAGGGCGAGCCGATGCGGGTCATGTGGACGGTGCCGAACTCCGGCAGCATTCCGACGACCGAATTCGATGACACCGGCGTGCAAACGACCTCTGCCCCGAGCATCCGTGCGGTCAGAACGCCAAGGATATCGCCCGGGATCACGTTGCCGTCGCCGTCCGTCACCATCGGGCGGTCCGCGTCGCCGTCGGTCGAGATCACAGCCGACAGACCGTGCTCCGCGCACCAGCCGCGCAGCATATCGCGCGTGCCCTGATCGACCGCTTCCGTGTCGACCGGAATGAACGTGTCGGACCGCGCGAGCGCAACGGACACGCCGCCGAGGCGTTCGATCACCGCCATCATCACATCACGCGCGACCGACGAATGTTGGTAAACGCCGATGCGCAAACCGGCGAGCGCAGTGTCACCGAACGCGCGGGCATAGCGGTCGACGTAGGGCGCGATCGCACCATATTCTTTGACGGAAGCGTCCTTACCGGCCGGCGCGACCTTGGCGTCGTAAGCCGCGACAATCGCCTGCTCGTCCGCCTTGGACACTTCGCCCGTCGGCACGTAGAATTTCAGCCCGTTGCGGTCCGCTGGAATGTGGCTGCCGGTAATCATCACCGCGCCCGCGCCCTTCGCCGCGAGGGCCAGCGCGGGGGTCGGCACCACGCCGCAATCAACCGCTTCGACTCCCTGTTCGCGGATCGCGCGGATGACGGCTTCACCGATACTTTCGGAGGACGGGCGCAGATCCTGACCCACGTAAATGCGCGAGCCATGCGGGCAAGCGTTAATAAACGCGCGGGTGTAATCGCCGACAAGCTCGTCGGTCAGTTCGGTCACAAGACCACGCAGACCACTCGTTCCGAATTTCGGTGCCACGGGAAACTCCAAATTTACCAATGAAAAGGGCTTTTCAATGCCCACAGGAGTACCCCGCCCCGCCCCGTCAAAGCAATGCTGCATTCGCGAAAAGAGCACCGTACGCACCCTTCGGCGCGCGTTAACCGCTGCGGGTTAATGTCCGGATCAAAGCACAGGAGACACCCAATGACCGCTCACGATCCCTACGCCTCGCAGACCCGCAGCCGCGCTGGCGGCCCCGCGAACCTCGCTAATGTCACGCCGTCCGACGACACAGATCTGTCCGTCGTATCGCAGTGGATGTACCTCGCGGACGGCGGCGCGGTGACGCTCACCACGGCGGGCGGGCAGACGCTGACAACCCCCGCGCTGAACGCAGGCTGGCACCTGATCGAGGCGACCCGCATCCACGCCACGGGCACCACGGCTTCCGGCATCATGGTGGGCTGGTGATGAAAACGAGCGTTAAATTCCAAGCGACCCGCGCGGTCGCCGCCCCCATCGCCACATGGGACATCGCGCGGCAGGTCTACCCCGCCGGTTTTGGCGTTCAGCGCAATAGCGCGGGGATCAGCATCGCGGGCGGCGCGTTTATCGACGCCCCCGCTAACACCCTGCGCACCTCGGATACCGGAGGCGTTCCCGCCGCGCTGATCGAGGGCGCGTCGACCAACCTCCTCCACTTCAGCGCTGCCGATACGGCGGGCGGCTGGACCGCCTCGGGCGGCAATGCCGAGATGCTTTCGCTCGCCGCGCTTGGCCGTTTTGGCGGGTGCCGGATCAGCTCGAACGGAGCTACGTGGCACCGCCTTCTCCACACCAATCGTCCGCCGGTGAGCGCCGGTCAGGTCTATTGCCTGTCTGCGTGGCTGATCCTCGGCACCTCCGGTAAAGCCCGCTGCATCCTGCGCGACAACGCGGGCGGCACGGAAACGCGCATCCTCGTCGACCAAGGCATCGTGGTCGAGACCACCGACGCGGGCACTGTCGGAAACGTGGCAATCGTCCCAATTGGTGGCGCCCTTCGCCTCACCATCCAGTTCACGCCGAATTATACGGGCGATCTGAATATCGGATTCGGTCCGGGCAGCGCGGTGGCGGGCGAGGACGTCATTCTGCTCGCCGCTCAGTTCGAACAGGGCGCGGCTGGCACCAGCTATATCGGAACCTCAGGCGCGCCCGCGCTGCGCGAGGCCGACGCCGTCAACTGGGCCGCACCGACGGGCACATTCGACATCGCCGCAACGGACGCGGGCGGGGCCGAGCACTTCTTCTCCCGCATTTCGGTCGGTCCTGATTGGGTGCCTCCGTTCGCCATCTCCCGCATGTCGCTCTTTGCCGCGGGCACGTTCTGAGCCGTCAGAATATCGATGATCGCGTGCGCCATGGCGCGGTCATCATCAACGCGGGTCAAGATCGGGTGGTCGGGGATCCCCTCCCCGCCCACCGGAGAGACCACGGTCGGAATGCCGCCCTCCAACGTCTCCAGCACTTTGATTTTGACCCCCGACCCGAGCCTGAGCGGCACCGCAGCCACCGAAGCCGTTGCCAAAACTGGCGAGGGGTCTTCAATGAAGCCGGTGACCGTCACGTCTTTGGCAGCAATCGCGCGCACCCTTTCGGTCGGATGGGCGCCGACAATCCAGACGTGCGCATCGGGGACTGCGATTTTCACGCGCGGCAGGATGTCGTTCACCAAACGAACTGCCGCGTCCTCATTCTCCGCACGGGCCATGTTGCCCCAGAAGATGATGCGCCCCGAAATCGGCGCGGGCTTCGCGATCGAAACCGTCCCCGACACAGGTTCCGCACGCGCCTCCACGCCAACCGCGCTGATTTCTGCGGCGTCTTCTTCGGACAAGGTCGTCACCTGCGCGACACGCGACCAAACCCGCCGCTCCCAACGGCGCGTGAGCAAAGCCTCAAGCCTCAACATCGGGCGCCGAACCGCCATGCGATCATAAAGCTTCGACACCACATCATGCTGCCGGAATTCGAATAACGGCAACGAGTCCTCCGATATCGCGCCCGCGCCTTGCGAAAAGTCAGCATAAAACGCGCGATAGTCTGCGGATTGCACAAGCCTGCCGATCACACGCCCAGCCGCCCAGCGCCGCGCAGAGGCAAATTTCGGCAGATGAGGCCAGCGTAACGCACCCAGAAGGCGCTGCTTTGGACCCACTTCGAAGTCTTTTAGGACGCGCACATTCGCAGGCCAATTCGCAGGCTGAGGGTCAAGACGATCCAGTTTGTTCCGGAAATAGATAACGTCGACCTGCGCGAAATGCATCGCCATCTCGGTGATCTTCCGATGCGCCAGCTTCTGCCCCGAAGACGTCGCCCTCTGGTTCGGACAAAACCCGCAGATATACAAAGCCTTACCCGACCGCGAGGTCTGTAACTGCCGATCCCACCGCTCCGCCCACTCTGGCGGAAGTTTGGCAATTTGCGCCCCCGCCCGACGGTTTAAAAAGGCCGCGACAGCGGGTGGAGGGTTTTGCGCCTCTCCCGCGAATACTGGCTCAGGCGAAATCGTCGGCGCTCCAGCGTTCAAATCCGCGTGGCTCAAGACGCGCTCTACCACCCCCGCCGGATCCTGCGCGATATCGTCGAACGGCACCAATAGCAGGTTTTGGCGCCCGAACACAGCACTCCACCTTGAAATATGGGTGCTATAGTCGCTGTACCGACGCCCGCGACGGGATTTCAGATAGCGGAGCATCGCGGCCACCGGCACGTCCCCAAGCGGCCGCCCGCTGTCAAAACCCATCTCCATCCGCAGGCCCGACCAGTCCCTCTCGGCTGGATGACGGAGGATCATGGCGACCTTCATGTCCGGAAACAGCCGCCGCATCGCGCGGATGCGCCACGCTGCCATCGGCCCATAGTCCGGCGCGATCTCGATAACGGTCCCGCTTCCCAACTGCCGCAGATAACGGCGCAAGGTCCAGCATCGCCCTCGGTCGAAATGATGGAGTTCCTTGATGTCCGGCAGACGACAATCGTTCAGCCCTCGCAGTTGGGCGTCGAGCCACGTTGTCCCCGCTTTTTGTGCGCCGACCACCATCAGGTCGACTTTGGGCAGGCGCCTGAAAGTGCGCACATAGGGCGTGAAGAGCAGCAGAAGTTCTACCGTACCGACCGCAAATTGGGTGATCTTGATCCAAAATGACCCCACTCTGCGCCGGTGTGGATTGATGCCGAGAGCGAGAAGTAGACGTGCCTTCATGCGCGAACTCCGTGCGAAAAGACTGAAATCGATAGCCCCGTTTTGCGCATCGCGGCCCGCAAGAGCGCGAGTTCGTAGGCGATGAGGATCGCAGTCGACGTGATGGCCACGGTGATCGGGCTGCCGAACAGCGCCGCAATCGGGACGGCGATCAACGCCGCGACGAGCGCCGATAGCGAGATGCGGCTGTGGCACGCCTCAAACCCTCGCAAATTCAGGATGAGGCCGGCGGGTCCGGCGGCTCCGTTCACGACCTGGCCCAGAGACAGGATCAGCACGACGGGTAGCATGTCGGTGAACCGCTCGCCGAATAGCGCGAGGATGCGCTCGCCCGCCACGCAAAACACCAAGAACGCTGCGAAAGCTGGGAGTGCGCCGAACAGCGCCGATTTTCTGAGGTCCGCGATCTCGGGCGCTTTAGCGATGCGCGGGCCGAGGACCGTGTTCGCGGCGTTGAGGGCAAAGGACGGCAGGCTCGCGGTGCGGGCAGCGGCGAAGTAAAGGCCCGCGATTTCGGGTCCGAAAACCCCAGCGATGCAAAGCGTATCGAGGTTCGCGAGGCCCGCATTCGCCAGCATCGTCGTCCACACGCGCCGCGCGGGCCTTTGCATCGGCGGCGCGTGGCCAGTTCGGGGCAACCTCGCAGCGGCCCACATCGCCAAGGCAATCGGCCAGAGAATGAGGTTGGCGGCAATCAGCAGAGTGGACGCTCCAAAACCGACCGCAGGCGCGAGGCCGATCAGAGCCAGACGCCAGACGACATCGCGAGGCGCGAGGGCGGCGGTGGTCTTGCCTTGGGCGCGCAAAGCCGCACCGCTGATATCGCAGAGCGCAAAGGCGGGGAGCAGCACCGCGCCATAGGCCAGCGTGGGACGCGGCGCGATGACAGCCGCCAAAAGCGCAGCCGCGAGGGCCATCATTAGGACTCGGCGATTGGCGGCAGAAAGCGCGGCGCCTCCATTCGGCTCGTGCAGATAGCGCAGCAGAATGAGCGGATAGCCCTGCCCGACGATGACCGCGCCGAAGCCGAGGGCGGAGAGGACAATGACGAAATCGCCGTAGTCCTGCGGCGTCATCCAGCGCCCGAAAAGCATGACCGTCGCGTAGGCAATTCCGGCGGCCATGAGCCGTAGGCCCAGCGCAAGAAAACTCTGCCGGATCATAGCGCTCGCCTTTCTGCGATGAGCGCGCCGAGGCACAAAGACGGCCCCGCCCAGAGGTAGAGCGAGGTGATCATGCCGCCGTCGATGGTCCCTGCAACGGCGAAGAGCGTGAATGCAAATCGGGCGCGGGAGAGGGCTCGGCTGCGTCCGCCAATGAGCGCCCACGAGATGATCGCGATGGTGCCGAAAAGGACAGGCAGGCCCGCGTACATTGCCAGCCGCAACATCAGGCTTTTCGCGGTGAGCGCGTTGCCGGTGCGCAGATCCTCGGACACTTCCCAAAGGTGGGAGATGGGTGCGACGCGGTCGGGGTAGAAAAACAATTCGTTCGACCAACCGAGGCCGAAGATCGGGCGCTCCGCGATGAGGCCCAGCGCGGCGGCATTATAATGGCTGCGGATAATGGCCGAGGGGTCGTGCGAGATGTTCCCGAGGCGGTCTGTGAGGCCCGGCAGCAGCACAGCGCCGACCGCTGCGGCGATGACGCCGAGGGCGAGCCACCGAAAATGGCGGATCAGCAGAACGGCAGACACGCCAACGAGCGCGAGGCCGATGATCGACATGCTCAGCGCGGCGAGTGTCAGAGTACCGAGCAGCAGCCAGATGTTCGCCCGCCACTCCGCCGGAAATGCGAACCACGGTAGGAAGAAAAGGACCGCGAGTTTGGCGAGTTCGGCAGGTTCCATCGTCGGGCCGGTGATGCGCCCGAAACGGGTGATGGCTGAGACGCCGCCGTTGTCCCTCGCGCCTTCAATGGCGGGCCAAAGCATTGAATATATGGCGTTTGGCGCGACCGACGACACCCACTGAATAGCCGTGTACGCAGCGACGAGGGCAAAGCCCGCGACCATAGCGGCTTGCAGATCGGCGGGGCGCACGAGGCTCGGCACGGCTGCGGCGGTTGTCACGAAAACGGCGAGCAGGAGAGGCACGATGGCGGTCTTCAGTGACTTCGGCAGCGGATCGAGGCCGTATGCGGTGACGCCCTCAAAGTGCAAGCGTACGCCACCGATCACGGTGAACACCGCGCAGATCAGCAGTAGCCCCACCACCGCGCGGAGCATCACACCGCCCCTGCCTCGCACCAGCACGACCCGCCACGTGCGAGTCATCCAGAGGATCGGCAGCAAAGGTACCAGCACGAACAGCGACAAGTTCGCGTCGAAGTTTCCCAGCCACCCCGGTTTGGCCATGGCGCAGAACGGCAGTGTCAGCAAAAGCGCCAGCGCGAGGTCGCCCGAGAGGTTGGGCAGACGCAACATGCGCGCTGGCATCTGGATGTGCATTACGCCTCCGTCGGGCCTTGAGTGCGGGAGATGCGGCTGCGCAGGCTACTTTGATACACCAACCGCATGAGAGATGCGGGCATCATGCGCAGACCAAGCCTTAACATCGGGTAAACGTAGCCCGCAGAAACGAGCCCGTGTTGCTTGTAGACCGCACGGGCGTACCATTTTGCCTCGGTCAGGCCGCGGCGGACCGAGGTGCGGCGGCGATAGAAGCCCTGCCCTGTACGCCAGCTGAACAGCGTCTGCGGGCAGTTCCCGATCTGCACGCCAAGCTCTGACAGGCGCACGAGAAACGCGAGATCCTCGGTCAGATAGGCGGCGGGGTAACGGGCTTTACGGTCGCGCAAGATACTGCGGCGCATACAAAAAGTCGGATGCAGCACCGGAATGACCCGCGTGAGGGAACGCACCACGTCCTCTTGCGCGACGGGGTATTTACGGCGGGCCAGAGGTGTACCGTCGTCGTCGATATCCACCACCTGACAGCCAACAAGGCCAAGCGTCGGGTGGTCGTTCATGTACGCGATCTGGGCGGCGAAACGGCCCGCGTGGGACACGTCGTCTCCATCCATACGGAAGACGAAGGGCTCTTCGCCAAGCACGTCGATCAGGCGGTTCAGCGACTGCGCGAGGCCGAGGCAGCGGGGATTGCGGATCACGCAGTGGAGACGGTCGCGATTGGCGGCGAGCCAGTCTTCGTGCGCCACCGGCAGCGGGCCGTCGCAGCACAGATAGACGTGGACAGCGGCAACACCCGCCTGCGCCTCTACCGATCCGAGCGCGGTTTCGAACTGATCGAGGCGGTCGCCGCGATGCAAGGTCATCATCACCGCGACCTGCGGCAGCACATAGGCGGACGTGGATATGTCGAACATAGCTAAACCCTCCGTTGGACGGGGATCAGGCTATGCGTGGCGGTCTTAAGATAAGGTTATTCAAAGTTGAATCAATTGACAACTGTCAACTTTAACGGGAATTAATCTTTCGCTTTGCCCCAGAAACTTTTCGTTAATGGCAAGGGATTTGCAGAGAAGAGCTCCAATACTGACCCATTGATCGGGCGGCCCGTCCAAAAGGATACACCGCCCAAGCCGATGGCGTCATAAAGGTTTGCTTCGATCAACCGTTAGACGTGGCATACCAGACAGTTCTGCAGGCTGTCGCGATAACGGTAGATCGGAGCAAGGTATGCCTAACGTCGAAATCGCCCTGACAGGGGACCTCAACCACGCGGATTCTTCCGACCTCCTCGAGGTTCTGATCGAGGCTGTGGACGAGGGTGACTGCCTGATCGACGCAACCGAAGTGACCAAGATCGACTTCGGACCGCTTCAGGTCATGGTGAGCGCTTCGCTTGATGCGGCGGCACGCGCGCGGACTTTCACGGTTCTTGCAAGCGCAGACAGCGCCGTTGCGCAGGCCGTGTCCTTGCACGCGCTGGGCGCGCAACTCGCACTCGCCGAACCTGTAGCAGAAAATAACGAGCACTGAGGATATTATGAGTAAAACCATTCTGACGGTAGATGACAGCCCCTCGATCCGGCGCATGGTGTCCCTGACGCTTCGCGAGGCGGGCTATAATGTGCTCGAAGCAGTGGACGGTCAGGACGGCTTTGCCAAGGCGACCACCAGCCGCGTCGATGCCATCATTACCGACCAGAACATGCCCAACATGGACGGCATCAGCATGATCCGCGCCCTGCGCGCGCATCCGAACGGCAAAGGTGTGCCGATCGTCGTGCTGTCCACGGATTCCGCAGATAACCTCAAGCAACAGGCCCGCGCTGCGGGTGCGCTGGGCTGGATGGTCAAACCGTTCACTCAGGACAAGCTGCTTGCCGTGATGAAGAAGGTGCTTGGCTGATGTCCGACGAAATGGTCGAAATTTTCCACGAAGAGCTGAGAGAGCTGCTCGAGAGCCTCGAAAGGGGTCTCATCGACTTGCAGGTCAGTCCCGATGACGAGGGGCTGGTCAATCAGGTGTTCCGCGATCTGCATACCATCAAAGGTAGCGGCGCGATGTTTGGATTTGTCGACCTCGCGGCTTTTATCCACGACTTTGAAACCGCTTTCGACAAGGTCCGCTCGGGTCAGGTCAAAGTGACGAACGAACTGATCAAGCTCGGCCTCGCGGCTCGTGACGAGATCCCCGGCCTTGTCGAAGGTACGGACGATCCGGACGGTGTGCGGGAGGAGATCCTTGCGGCGCTGACCGCGATGACCGCCGATGCGGGCGATGCGGGCGATGCCCCGCCCGCGCCTGCCGCTGAAGAACCGCTCGACCTCGATTTCGGCGAGCCCCTGCCCGAGCCGGAACCCGAGACCGCCGGTGCCACCCTGCGTTTCACCCTGACGGACGACGCGCTGGGCCTTGGTGCCATTCCGTCGGTCGTTCTGGGCGAGCTGCGCGATCTGGGCGGCACGGACCTGAAGGCCGATATCTCGCGTGTTCCGGGTCTGTCGGACCTCGACATTGATGTCTGCTATGTCGGCTGGTCGATGTATTTCCCCGATGGCATCAGCCGCGAGGACATCGACGAGGTGTTCATGTTCGCCGAGGCGGACTGGAGCCTTGAAGAAGACGCGCCTGCCGAGGGCGGCTTTGACCTCGATCTTGGCGAGCTTGCCGCCGAGAATGGCGAGGAACAGGGCGTCGGTTTCTTTGCGCCCGAAGAGCCTGCGGAAGAACCGGTCGCCGAAGCGCCCAAGGCTGCCCCCGCCCCCGCGCCCGCGCCCGCCGCACCGAAACCGCCCGCCAAGGCACCCGCTGCCAAGCCCGATGCCTCCGCCGAACCTGCGGCGTCGGTCCGCGTTCCCGCAGCGCGCCTCGATACGCTGATGGACTCGGTCGGTGAGCTTGTCACCGTCGAGGCCCGCCTCACCGAACTGGCCCGCCAGAGCCGTGATGCGGCGATCATCGCCACCGCCGAAGAAGTCGCCCGTCTTGCGGCCCGTCTGCGCGATGCGACAATGACCATGCGGATGGTGCCGATGCGCACGCTCGTGGCCCGTTGCCGCCGCCTGATTATGGGTCTGTCGGACGATCTGAACAAACCCGTCGAATTCGAGGTTCACGGCGAGGAAACCGAGCTCGACAAGACCGTCATCGAAAAGCTGGCCGATCCGCTGGTGCACATCCTGCGCAACGCCATCGATCACGGCATGGAAACACAGGAACAGCGCGAAACGACTGGCAAGCCGATGATCGGCAAGGTCGAGCTGTCCGCTGTCCACGCGGGCGGCGAAGTGCTGATCCGCGTCAAGGACGACGGCCGCGGCATGAACCCCGACGTGATCCGCCATAAGGCTATCGAGCGCGGGCTGATCAACTCGGACATGGTGCTGACTGACAGCCAGATCTTCATGCTGATCTTCGAGCCGGGTTTCTCGACCGCCGAAACGGTGACCGAGCTTTCGGGTCGCGGCGTCGGCATGGACGTCGTGCGCCGGACCATCGAAGGGCTGCGCGGCAATATCGAAGTCGCGTCCAAGCTGGGCGAAGGCACCACGGTGACCCTGCGCCTGCCGCTGACGCTGGCGATCATCGACGGTCTGCTGATCGAAGTGGACGACGAGCGCTACACCCTGCCGATGTCGGCGGTGAAGGAAATCTTTGAACTGCCGCCCGAAAAGACGCTGGCGAGCCGGACGGGCGATTACCTCGATATCCGTGGTCATTTCGTGCCGTTCATCCGTCTGCGCACCATCTTCGAATGCACGGGCGATGCGCCCACGGAACAGAACGTCGTCGTTGTCGAAGCGGGCGAGAGCCGGATCGGCATCGTCGTCGACCACATCATCGGCACCAACCAGACGGTGATCAAACAGGTTTCCAAACTCCAGCACAGTGCACGGTCGATTTCGGGCGCCACCATCCTCGGTGATGGCACGGTGTCGCTGATCATCGACGTGCCGCAACTGCTCGCACAGGCCGGTCCGCTGGTCGACAGCTCAAAGGAGGCTGCTGCATGAGCGCTGAAACCAACAAGAACGCCACCATCACGGTGATCACGTTTTCCATCGGGCATCAGAAGCTCGCCATTCCGGCGACCGACCTGCGCGAGATTATGGACCCGCTGCCTATGACCCGTGTTCCGGGTGCGGGAAAATTCGCCCCTTGGGTTCTGAATGTGCGCGGGCAGGTTCTGCCGTTGGCCGATCTGCGCCTGCCGCTGGGTATCACGGACAAAGGCCCCGCCGACCGTCCCGAAGATGCCCGTCGTTTCCTTGTGCTCGAACTGCTGCTTGCAGGAGAGCCGGCGACCGTCGCGATCATGTCCGACATCGTCCACGAGGTTGCGATGATCCCCAAGTCGTCGATCGAGCCACTGCCGTCGAACAGCATGTGGCCGGCCGACTTTGTTACCGGTCTCTTCAAGGGTAACGACGAGTCTTTCGTCCTGATGCCTGATCTTTCCACCATTTGTACCGCAATGGCGCAGCGCGCCGCTGCTGCCTAAAGAGGACAAGCCATGCGCCTTACAATCAAAGCCAAACTCGCGGCGACATTTGCCTTTGTGTTCGCCCTATTCGCCTTCTCCTCGTGGATGGCGATCAACAACCTCACCAAGACCAACGAAAGTTTCTCGGGTGTCGTCGATGTCGAGCTTCCCGAACTTCTCATGGTCGAAGAACTGCACGCGGCGCAGCTTCTCGAAGCGTATACTGTTTCGCGCATTCTGATCGGCCTGCCGGGCGCGCCTGCGAACCACATCCCGAACCTTCAGGACGAGATGTTGAAGCACGAGGCCGAAGGTGATGCCATCATCGAGCAAATGCGCAACAGCCACATCGAGGGCGTTCTGCCGCTTGTCGAGGAAGTTGCGGAGCTTCGCGCCGAAGCCGGAAACGTCGCGCGCCGCGTGATCAGCTTTGAACTTTCGGGTCAGGGCGATATGGCGAACACGCTGTATCATGACGCTCTCGCTACGACGAACATGGCAGTCGAAGACAAGCTCTACGAACTGCACGAAACCATCCACGGCAAAATCGAAGCCGATGTTGCCGCCAACCACGCCATGTTCGAAACCAACCGCATGAACCTTATCATTCTGGTTGCTGCCGCGCTTGCGGTCGGTATCATCTCCTCGACGATCATCGTTATGGGCCTGTCGCGCCGCCTTGCAATGAGCGCCAAGGCTGCCAACAAGATCGCCAACGGCGACCTGCGCAGCACGCTCGACGTGAAGGGTTCGGACGAAATCGCACAGCTTCAGAACGCGATGAACGAAATGGTCACCAACCTGCGTAACATCGTAAACGAAGTTTCGGTTTCGGTGCGCAACGTGTCAAACGGTGCGAACCAGATGGCCGCGACCTCGGAGCAGCTTTCGCAGGGTGCAACCGAGCAGGCTTCGTCGACCGAAGAAGCTTCGGCTGCTGTCGAAGAGATGGCTGCGAACATCAAGCAGTCGTCGGAGAACGCGCAGACCACCGAAAAGATGGCGACCAAGTCGGCAGAAGACGCCCGCGCTTCGGGCAAGGCCGTATCGGACGCCGTCAACGCGATGCAGACCATCGCAGAGCGTATCATGATCGTTCAGGAAATCGCGCGACAGACCGACCTTCTCGCCCTGAACGCCGCTGTGGAAGCAGCCCGTGCAGGTGAACATGGTCGCGGCTTCGCGGTTGTGGCTGCCGAAGTGCGCAAGCTTGCAGAGCGCAGCCAGACCGCCGCTGCGGAAATCTCGTCGCTGTCGGCTTCGACCGTCACGACCGCAGCCAGCGCAGGCGACATGTTGCAGGCACTGGTTCCCGATATCGAACGCACCTCGCAGCTCGTCACCGAGATCACCGTTGCGTCGCGCGAACTGGCCACCGGCTCCTCGCAGATCAGCATGTCAATCAACCAGCTCGACCGCGTCACGCAGGAAAACACCTCTGCGTCGGAACAGCTGTCGTCCAGCGCGACCGAACTGGCCGACCTGTCGGCAGAACTGTCGGAGACCGTGAGCTTCTTCAAGGTCGATGGCGCCTCGAACGTCGCCGCTCCGCGTCGCAGCCAGCCGCGCAATGCCGCTCCGGCGAACAAGGGTCACTCCCCCGCGCAGCGCCACGACGATAGCGCAGGTTTCGACTTCGATCTGGAAGGTGGCGACGACAACCTCGACCAAGCCTTCGCACGCGGCTAACGCCTGACTGGAGGACACCGAATGTCTATCGCATCCGGAGTAGTGACCTTCACCGTCGACCGTGGACTCTTCGGGGTCCCGGTCGAACGGGTGCAGGAAATTCTCGACATCCGTCCGATTTCGCCGATGCCCAGCGCACCGGCCTACCTGATGGGCGTTATCGACCTTCGCGGCGATAACATTCCGGTGGTGGATCTGCGCACGCTTCTGAAGCTGCCCGCTCTGGAAGACACGCCGCAGACCCGCATCCTCGTGACGCTGATCGACCACGGCGGGCGCAAGCTCGTCATCGGTCTGCGCACCGACAAGGTGATCGAGGTTTGCCAAGTCGACGACGGAGAACTGCGTCCCATGTCCGAAGCCGAACTGCTGCAATGGCACGGTGCTTCGATCGAAGGCATCGGCCGTCGCAATGGCGAAGTCGTCAGCGTTCTCGACCTCGATAACCTGTTTGCCCAAGCCGGGCGTACCCTGCTGAAAATGGACGCAGACGTGTCTGCTTCCGACAGCTCATCTGCGGCGTGAACCATAAATGGCCGAAGCTATCCAGTCACTGACCAACCAGAGATTCCGCGAATTGCTCAAGTCACTTAGCGGAATTTCACTGCCTGAGGGCAAGGTCGCCATGATCGAGCAGCGCCTGCGCCGCCGTGTGGTGCTTGCACGTCTGCCCAATACGGAGACCTACCTACAGGAACTCATGCAGGGCAAGCTCGGTCAGGAAGAGATCAAGGTCGTTCTGGACCTTCTGACCACGAATACCACCAGCTTTTTCCGCGAGGCCGAGCACTTCGATTTCCTCACGGATGTCGCGCTGAAGGAATTCCTCGACCGCACGGCGAATGATCGCCGCAAGTTCAAGGTCTGGAGCGCCGCGAGCTCCGAAGGGGCGGAGGCGTTCACCGCCGCGATGGTGCTGAACGAGGCCGCGATCCGGCGCAAGTTCGAGTGGGCGATCCTCGGTACCGACATTTCGCGCCGCATGGTCCAGCGCGCCAATCAGGCGATCTACGAGGCCGAACAGATCAAGCTGATCCCGCGCAACCTGTCGTCCAAGTATTTCATGCGCGGCACCGCGCCTGAAGTCGCCACGAAGGTTCGCGTCGTGCCCGAACTCCGCCGCCGCGTGAAGTTCCGCCACATGAACCTGATGGACCCGACCTACCCGCTGGATCGGGATATCAACGTGATCTTCCTGCGCAACGTGCTGATCTATTTCGATGCGGACGACAAATCCGCAGTGGTACGCCGTATGCAAGACCACCTCGCGCCCGGCGGCTATCTGATCACCGGCCACGCAGAGAGCATGGTCGTGCGATCCGAAGGACTGGAACACGTCCAACCGACTATCTTCAAGAAGGCTCTGTAATGTCTCTCGGTAACGATAAAATCAAAGTTCTCATCGTCGACGACTCCTCGTCGTCCCGTGTCATGCTCAAGCGCCTTTTGGAGACCGATCCGGGGATCGAGGTGCTGGCCGCAGCGCAGGATGCCTATACCGCCGCGCGCACGATGAAGGATGCGTTGCCGGACGTTATTCTACTCGATCTCGAAATGCCGGGAATGGATGGGCTGACCTTCCTGCGCAAGATCATGGTCCAGCGCCCGCTGCCGATCATCATCTGCTCGTCGCTGACCGATCAGGGCTCCGCCCGTACTGTCGAGGCGCTGGAAGCGGGAGCGATCGACGTGATCCTGAAGCCTGCCCCCAAAAACGATCAGGAACGTGCCGAAGCGGCCGAGACGATCTGCAATGCGGTCTACGGCGCGGCCCAGTCGCGTGGTCGCGGCCGTGCCGTGCGCCGCCGTACAGGCCCGGCTGCGCCGGTTCCGCCGTCGCCCAAGCTGACGGCTGACGAAATCCTGCCGCCGCCGAATTTCAAGAAAGCCCACCCGCGCACCGAGCCGATCGTCTGCATCGGCGCGTCCACCGGCGGCACCGAGGCGCTGCGCGAAGTGCTCTGCGCCCTGCCCCCCGATGCGCCCGGTATCGTGATCGTCCAGCATATGCCGAAGGGCTTCACCAGCGCTTTTGCGCGTCGCCTCGACAGTCTTTCCCAGATCCGCGTGTTCGAGGCCGCAGACGGGATGCCCGTCCAGCAGGGTCATGCGATTATCGCGGCGGGTGACCGTCACCTCGCGCTCCAGCGCATCGGTCAGAACTATCGCTGCAAGGTCATCGAAGGCTCTGCCGTCAGCCGCCACAAGCCGTCCGCAGATGTGCTGTTCCGTTCCGGCGCGGCAGAGGCCGGTGCCAATACGCTCGGCGTCATCATGACGGGCATGGGCGACGACGGTGCGACCTGCCTTGGCGAAATCAAACAGATCGGCGGCCGGACTATCGCGCAGGATGAAGCGTCCTGCGTGGTCTACGGCATGCCCCGTGCGGCAGTGGAGCGTGGTCACGCCCAGCAAGTCATGCCGCTTAACCGCATCGCGACGGCCATCATGGCCTTTGCGCGAATGCACCGCGGAGGATAATCGTCATGAACCAGGTTCTGCGCCAATCCAACACGAATACACCGGCAGAAAATTTCCGGATCGGCATCGCCGCGCTGCGCGGTGAGACCGAGCGCATTTTCGACGCCGCTGGTACGGGTCTCGAAGCGTCTCTGGACCAATTGCAGAACCTGTCCGAAGAATTCCGCACGCTGGAAAAGACGCTCGGCGATAGCGAGGCGCTGGGCCAGTCGATCGACACCGTCAACACCGAACTGAGCAACCTGCGCAGCGACATCGACGGCTTTGGCGTGGCGTCCGACGGTCTGCGCGATGCGATCCGCGCGATCCTCACCGAGGTGCGCGAACTTGACCGCGTTGTGCGCACCATGGCGAATATCTCGATCAACGCGCGCATTCAGGGCAACGGCCTCGTCCCGCCCCGCCCGCAGGTGACGGCGTTCATCGAACGGCTCGGCACCATGTCGAGCGAGGCCGAAGAGATCCTTGGCGAGATCAATGACGCCATGTCCTCGGCCATCTTCGACGTGTCCAAGATGGAATACGAACAGAAGGACATGTTGCTCGACCTGCGCCGCAACGTGATCCCTGCGATCACCGGATATGCCACGATCTCGCAGCGGATGCGGAACAGTCAGGACGCGCTGATGAGCGCCTCGCTGGAGCTGTCCACGCAGATGGGCCAGATTTCGTCCGAAGTGTCGCGCATCATCATCGCGATGCAGATCGGCGACTCCACCCGCCAGCGTTTCGAGCGTGTCGAACAGACCCTGAGCTACTGCACGGGTGCCAAGCCCGACTTCAGCGCAACGCTCGTCGACGTGTCGATTGCCCTTACCGAAGGTGCCCGCGAAGACGCGATTGCCGAAGTCGACGTGGCGATCCAGTCGCTCGAAGGTGTGGGCGACAGCGCGCATCAGGCGCTTCAGGCCGCTGCCGTTTCGGCCTTCGGCCAGCGCTCGGTCTGGGAAATCGACCATGACGAGAACGACCTGAACACAAGCCTCGACGCGAGCCGCAAGCACTTTGCGGTGATGGCGGACCAAGCGCAGAAGATCAACAAACGCCTCGACGTGATCCTCAAGCACGAGTCCACTCTGCGTAAAATCGCCCATGAGGTCCGCCTTGCGGGGATCAACGCGGTCATCATCTGCGCCAAACTGGGCGAAGATGGCCGTGCCTTGCGCGAACTGGCGCAGTGGCTGCGTGATCTGACCGACGAAAGCGACGCGATCATCCACCGTC
This sequence comes from Marivivens donghaensis, assembly GCF_011806565.1. Lineage (GTDB taxonomy): Bacteria > Pseudomonadota > Alphaproteobacteria > Rhodobacterales > Rhodobacteraceae > Marivivens > Marivivens donghaensis_A. Next base: position 212,978 of record NZ_JAATOP010000003.1, on the reverse strand, counting down.
TTCAGGACATTCTGGAGAAATCCCGCGTCCGCATCCACGCAGTCACCGAGGACCACATCAAGGGTCTGGAGTCGAGCCTCGGCACGTTCCTCACCGATGCGACTGACCTGCGTACGCATATGAACCAGATCGGCGAAGTGGTGCTGACCACCTCTGATGCGTTCTCGATCACGGCGAAGAAACTGCCGGAGCGGATCGAGGACACCATCGCCAACCTGTCGAGCTTCCGCACTGCGCTGAACGATCTGGACGCGGTGGAACAGCCCGTTCACATCTACCGCGCGATGCTGCCGGCGACCCCCGAGGTTCCCGCCGAAGGATCGCCCGATGGCGCGGTTCTGGCGAACCTGCGGTCGCGCTACACGATGGAAGCGGAACGTGTCCTCCACGACAACGTGCTGGGTGCCGAGCGCCCTGCACACGTGGAAGACGACGACGGCCTGTTTGACGATTTCGGCGACGCCCCCAAGGCGAGCGGCGGTGACGACCTCGACGACATCATGTTCTGACGCGAGCGACCCTCGCGGATTGCAAAATCTTGCAACCGAAGAAGATTCTTCAACGTATCCCGATACAATAGGATACGATCGGCAATCATTGGCGGTGCGTGACTTCATGCACTCGTCCGTTGGTCGTACTGTGATTTGACAGGCAACGCTGCCGCGTGCCGATATGGATGTGTTGGAGGACCGGTGACGTGGCAGGCCGGAACGTGCAGGAAACATGAACCGACTTTCTGATCCCAGTGTGAAGCCAGAGTTTTTCTCGTCTACCGAACCGCTCAAGGACGGTTTTGCCGTCTCGCGCCTGTATAAACTGCGGCGCAACGTGGCGAAGGCTCCGTTCAGGTTCCTGATCTTCCTCGTGCCCGTCGTGGTGATGTGGACGCTGCTGATGTCGGTCGGCGCGGCGATGCACGGCTCGAACCTGTTCGCGATCCAGTTCAGCCCGCACATCGCGCATTACACCATCATCATCGGCATGATTATCTACCCCGCGCGCCTGTTCTGGGTGCCCGTAGTGGTGTTCACCTTCGTCTTCCTGATGCCGATTTTCCTTCCCATTAGCGGGATGGATCACTGGCGGGAGCTGCTCATTACCGCGCCTTGGGTTGTGGTGTTCTTCCTGATTATCAACATCGTCAGCGCGGTGATTACGGGGCTTGTCGCGATGCGGACGCTCCAGCGGGCCAAGACGCTCCTGTCCGCCTATGCCGCTGATATGACGATGGTTCTGGTCACGCAGGCGGGCTTCCTTGCCTTGAACCTCGCGATGATCGCGACGTTCTACACCTATATGGCCAACCTGTCGCCGGACCTTCAGGCGCTGATGGGGTTTGACGACAGCTTCCTGTCGCTCGCCATCAAACGCACCCTGCGCGGCTGCACCGTGCTGCTGGTGTTCTTCCTCGCCGTTCTGCAAAAGGCCGAACTGAAGGACGCGCAGTATGTCGCGCCGACGCTCGCGATCTATTTCTGCCTCGCGATCCTGCACCTCGAAGGCTACGGCGGCTTCCAACCGATGGATGCGATCCTCGTTGCTATCGCGCTGTGCTTTGTCCTGCCCCCCCGTATCGCGCCGCTTGCGCAGGCGACGGGTTTTGCGCTCTATTCGGGAATGACGGGTAACTTACTCAAGGACATCATCCCGACCGACGCCCGCGACAACCTGATGGATTACTACGCCATCATCCTGCTGGCCTTCGTGGGCTATATCCTCAGCTATCGCGGATTTGTCGAACACCGCGAACAGACCAGCAAAGCCAGTATCCGCCGCCTCGATGCCGCGCGCGATTTTGCCGGTGTGGGCATCTTCGTGGTCAACCAGAACCAAGCGATCATCCAGCTCGACCGGACGGGTCAGCGGATGTTCTCGCTCGAACATCCGTTCGTTCCGATTTTCGATCTGTTCGAGCGGTTCGAGCCCGACGCACAGGCGAAACTGGCGACCTTGGGCATCGTGGAACCCGGACAGACGGCGGAACTGGTACTGCACGTCCGTGGCCGCAGCGAAAAAATCCGTATCCTGCGCATTCTCGTCTGGGCCGAGCGGTCCGAGAGCGGTGCGAAGCTGGCCTATGGACTCGTCATGGACGTCACCGTTCAGGCCGCCCAGCGCGAAGATCTGGAAAAGGCGCTCGCCGTGCTGGAAGAAAAGGACGAGCGGCAGCGGCGCATGTTCTCGATCATCTCGCACGAGATCCGCACCCCTGCGTCCGTCATGTCGATGCTGATCGAAGACCTTGGCGAAGAAACCGTGGCGAAGCTGCAACCGAAGCTGAAAGAGGCATCGCACCAACTGCTCGGCGTGCTGTCGGACATGCGTCAGGCGGTGAACCCCGAACAGAACCTCGCGGTCGTCAAGAAGCCCTACAAGCCGTCCGAACTGGCCGACACGGTGCGCAACACCTATCAGGACCAAGCGTCGAAATACAAAATGACCATCGGCGTGACGCTGGGCCGGAACGCCCACATGAGCCGCGTCGGGGACAGTGCGCGCCTCAAGCAGCTGATCGGCAACCTCGTGCGCAACGCGATCATCCACTCGCGCGGGCGCAAAATCGACATCGGCTTCGATTGCGTGCGCGACGAGGACGACAATCCGTGGAGCGTCTGGACAGTCAAGGACGACGGCATCGGCATCGCGCCCGAGCAGGTCGAACGCCTCTTCGAACCCTTCGAACGTGGCAGCAGCGACCCGCGCAATCAGGCGGACGGCAGCGGGCTTGGCCTCTACATCGCAAAGACGGCGGTGGAGCTGCTTGGCGGCACAATCGAGTACGTCAAACAGCCGCGCGGCGCGTGCTATATGATCAGCGTGCCCGAAGACGTGTCGAACGATCCCGATGAAGTCGCAGCGGTCCGCAAGACCGCCGACCCTGCCCGCCTTGCGCAGATGGACGTGCTGCTGGTCGAAGACAACGCGCTGGTCGCTGATGTCACCAAAGCGCGGCTGGAGAAAATCTTCCGTTCCGTCACGCTGGCCCGCACGGGTGTGGAAGCGATGTACGCCCTATCGAGCGCCACACCCGATCTGCTTGTGACGGACCTCTTCATGCCCGAAATGGAAGGCGATGTGCTGATCAAGACGCTGATCGAACGGGGCCACACCTTCCCGATGATCGGCCTCACGGCTGCGGCGGTCGGCAACGATATGGAACGCTTCCACGAGGCTGGCGCATCTCTGGTTCTGTCGAAGCCGATGGACATGGATATGCTGCTCGCGCACCTCGCGGACCAGCTGGAAAAGGCGGACAACGCCTAGTGCGGGATCAGGAGCACCTTGAGTAGCGTTGCCGCCAGAATGACCAGTACGATACCGGGGACGAAGAACGGGTGGAGCAGCACCCTTTCCCACCGTTTGAACGTCGGCTTGCCGAATATCGCCTCGTCGATGCGGTCTTTGACGTGCGGCACGGGTGCGGGCGGCAGGGCCTGCGACCACTCCGCGAAACTGGCGCGCCAGTAATCCACCCACGCGCGGGCCTCGGCATCGGTGCGCATACGGACTTCGAACGCGTGCTCTTCGTCAGAAGGCAGCACGCCCAGCACGTATTCGCCTGCCAGCGCTTCGAGGTCTTCGCTCATAATTGGCGCTCCTCAAGGCAGAGGCGCAAGCGATGCAACGACCGGCGCAGCCACGACCGAACGGTATTCAGCGGGGCGTCCATCGCGACGGCCAGTTCCTGATAGGTGAAGCCTTCGAGGTACGCCTTCCCGACAGCCCAGCGCTGCTTGCCTTCAAGCTCGTCAAGGCAGATCGCCAGCACGCGCTTGTCGTCGGTGATCATCATCTCGTCTTCGGAAGACTTGTCGTTCCCGCCGTTCCATTCGTTGATCTGGGTCGTCATCACGCGGCGCTGCGAGCGGCGGACGTTGTCGATGGCGGCATTGCGGGCGATGGTGACCAGCCACGTCGTCGCGGCAGAGCGGTTGCGGTCGAACTGACCGGCGGACCGCCAGACCTTGACGAACACGTCCTGCAAAATATCCTCGGCCAGCGCACGGTCGCGCACAACGCGGAGCACGACACCGAAAGCAAGCCCTGCGTGGAGTTCGTAAAACCGGTCAAACGCATCACGCGATCCGCGCGCGATGTCGACCAGTAGCACATTACTGTCATCGTCCGAAGCAGCCACATCGCCCCCGATTACTGCCGCAGAAAACATACGGCCAAGTCGCTATTCGGCCCGATCGCCCGCTCCTGCGGACTGTTTCTGCACATGAGAAAACTAGCACAGGTTGCGCGTTTTACTAGCCGTGTTCTGCTGCGGGCGCGAAAAGCGCAACTCTTTCGGAGCGGACACGTAATTCCTAGCGAACCCTCTTTTATTGGACCCCGATGCCCGACACCGATGATATCTCGCCGGATGCACAGCGCAGCCTCGATGCGATGGAGTTCCTGATCGGGCTGGCCGAAGCCGACGAGGGCGCGAAGGCGCGTGCGGACTTCGGTGAGGATACGCTCTACTGGTTCGAAATCCTCGAACAGGCTTACGGGCCGACGCTGTCGCCTGCCGAAAAACTGCAAGTGCTGAGCGCCGTGCAGGACGAACTCGGCTATCCCACGAAGGAGCGCCGGTTTAAAATCGAAAAATGGCAGTGGTACGGGCTGGGCCTGCTGGCGCTTCTGACCGCGAAGGTCATCGTGCTGAACTGGATTTTCAGTTAGCCGTCGCCATCGCACGGAAACCGTTTCTGACGGCAAGCAGCGCAACACCCGCGCCGACTACGGTGGCGAGCAATGTTGCCAGCAGCATCATGCCCACGCCAGCCACGCCGCTAGTCATCGCGTAGATACACAGCACGGTAAGCGGAATGTGGGTGCCGAGAAAACACATCAGCATGACCTTGCGCTGAAGCAGCTTTTGCTCATCCGACATGAAACATCCTCAAAAGTGGAACGACTTACAGTCATAGTACACCAGAAGATTTACGCTGACGCCAGTACAGCAAAGAAAAAACGCAGCAATCGGCAAGATCGCTGCGTTTTTGTCTTAGAAGAGCCAGCCCGAGTGGTCTTCGAGGTCGTCGAGCTGCGTATTTTTCAGCACGATCTTGAAGTCGTCGAACAGAAGGATCGTGTTCTTGCCGCTCTCGTAGGCTTGCGACTGGATGTCACCTGCGCTTTCGCCGTTCGAAGCGGCTGCGATGATGACGTCGCCTTCACCGGCGTCGAAGTCCTTGATCTTGATGCGGCCCTCGGCGCCGATGAAGATGAAGCGGTCAGCGCCGCCGTTGCCCACCAGCAGGTCGGTCGCGTCGCCAAACAGTTGGTCGGAACCGGCACCGCCGTAGAGCTTGTCCTTGCCTTCGCCGCCGTTCAGCACGTCGTTGCCGTCCTGACCGCGCAGTTTGTCGTTACCTGCACCGCCGGCGATGACGTCGTCACCGTCGAGGCCCTTGACCACATCGCGGCCAGCACCTGCGTTGATCTCGTTGTCGGCGTCATTGCCGGTGATCTTGTCGTTGCCCGCACCAGAATCGATGTTTTCGATAGTCACACCGAATGCGTTGCCGATGTTGACGGTACCTTCACGGACGCCGTCGAACGCGATGGTCGAATATTTGCCCGCACGCATGTCGATGATGTTGTCGGCCGTGAAGCCGGTAAAGTCGAAAGTGTCCTCGCCGCCGGCATCCCAGATGGCGGTGACTTGGGCGTCGTTCTGCTCGAATTTGTAGGTCGTGTCGCCTGCATTATAGGTTTCGTTCGCACCGTAGAGGTACTGCATCGCCTGGATGTCGTAGACCATCGGGGTGTTCGAAACGGTGTAACGGAATTCGCCGTCGACGATGGCCCAGCTCGACGCATAGTCGCTCTTGGCCATGATAGAGTAGGTACGGTACGTCGGGAAATCGGCAGAGCCGCCCTCACCTGCGTGACCGAGGCCCATCGCGTGACCGATTTCGTGCATCAGCGTACGGAACTGCCAGGTTTCACCCTGCTCCCAGCTGTCAGCGGTCATGTAGTCTTCCATCAGCCATATGTCGCCACCGGCCGAAGTGGAGGACGGGTAGAAGCCGTAGGCTGCGTAACCGTTGTAGCTTTCGTTGGTGCCGAAGAAGCGCATCGTGCCAGCGTCGCCGTTCACTTCCTGAACTTCGACGAATTCGACGTTGGCGACCTTTTCCCACTCGGTCAGAGCGGCGCGGATCGCGGCTTTCTGCGCGTCGGAGAACTGGACGGTCGGCTCGTTGGCGATCTGGCCGGCAAAGCCGCTACCGTATGCGCCTTCGTTCAACGTGGCGCTGTTGCCGGTGTAGAAGCTGAAGCTGATTTGCGTCGGGCCGCTACCGTTGTTCGGAGCCCACACTTTCGGCGAACCTTCGAAGAAGGTGTCGATGGAGGCGGCGCCCGATTGGGTCACATACTTGGTTGCTTGCGAACCATTCAGGGCGTTTACGGCGAGATTTTGATTTACACTGGTCATGGCAGAACTCACTACATCTGCCAATTGAATATGCTCTTAACAGGACACCAAATAGCCACCCCCCTTCCCTTGCACCGTCAGAGATACAACGGGGGTATTTTTAGCATCCTGTTGGCACGAACATTTTACGAACGGCATATTTTAAAGCTACTTTTTGCGCTGATTGAGATACTTTCGGCTACTCTTGCTATAAGCGAACGTATATTTTACATTCAAGTTCCATTAGAATTTGAATTACTTTCCCGCAAGGAGCGCCTCACTACATCTGGTACCGAATTTGCCGCGCCGCGCGCGCTCGGAAGTTTGGATATACGAACGGATATTCCAAAGTCACTTTGATATAATGAGAGCGGCGAATGGGGACTAAATCAGCGTTTGCAGGACCGATTATTTTCGCAACCAAAGCGAAACCAGAGCGGCTTCAGCAGTCTGATTCCCGCCATTTTCGACGCCCGCCGACCACAATCCTGCCCCCGCTGCGTAGGTTCCGGGCTCCAAACCACCCGACTCGCACTGCGAAACACACCTGATAGGTGTGCCCGAGTCGGTCGCAGCGCGCAGCGAAACGATCAGATCGGGGTCATTCATCATGGTGCCAGAACCGAACACCCGCAGTACAGCACCGTCCAAACCGCCAAGCGCAGCGGTCAGCGCGGTGACGGGAAGCGCGGGCGACAGCGTCAGGATCGCGAGATTACGCGGACCGAAGCGGCGTAGGGTAGGTGCGGACAGCGATTGAGGGACGGAGCGAAAGGCATCGACCTGATGGCTATTGTGTTTGACGAGGCCAGCGGCGGGCATGATCTGGTCGGCAAAGGCGAGGAAAACGCCCTCTTCCGGCTCCATCACCGCCTGAAGCGCGAGGTCGAGGTTGCCTTCTGCGTCGCCGTCCATATCGAGCGGCAGCATGGACCCGCACATCACAACGCGGCGGCCCAGACCATAGAGCGCCTGCGACAGCGCGGCGCCCGTAAAGGCCATCGTGTCGGTGCCGTGGGTGAGGATCACGGGCGCATCAGGCTCCGCGTCGATCAGATCGAGGATGCGGTTCCAGTCAGAGGGGCCGACATCAGCGCTATCGACCAGCGGATCGAAAACGTGTTCGACCAGTTCGACACCTTCGGGCAGGCGCGCTTTGATCGCGTCCTCGACCAGACCGGGCTTGGGCGCGAGGCCATTGGGCGTTTCCGCCATGCCGATTGTGCCGCCCGTGTGGATCAGAACCAGTTTCATCATAAGCCCCCGCTTAGGTTTCCGCTGATGTAGCCGATGGCAGATAGCGTGAAAACAGTGGACTTAGAAGAAGCCGAAGCTGCGCTCGTCGCGGTCCACGGAACGAACGGGTTGCGTGCTATTGGCGGGCTCCTTGTTTTCCATGTCCTCGGCCAGCTCGTCCGGAGCGGTGTTGTCCTCGAACGCGGCCTCGACCATCTGGTCGTCGGTCATTTTCGGACCGAAGTTGTCGAAATCCTCGAAATCGGAGTCTTCCTGATAGGTTTCCAGCGCCACTTCGGAAACGTCCTGCTCTTCGACCTCGGCGATCGTGGTGGCGCTTTCGGTCAGCTGGAAGCGGGACAGTTCGGCGACCACGTTATTGTTCATCGTGGTGAGCTTTTCTGCCGTCTCGGACATCATCTCGGCCTGATTGGTGCTTTCGCGGGCGATCTTGGCGACTGAGATAATCGCCGTGTTCATATGTTCGACGCTGCGCTGCTGTTCTTCGGACGTGGCGACGATGCTGCCGACCAGATCGGTGACATGCGCGACGTTGCCCACGATGTCCTCGAACGCTTTGGAGGTTTCGCCCGACACTTCGACGCCGACCTTTACCTGACGAACCGACTTGTCGATCAGCTCGCCCGTTTCGCGGGCGGCCCTGGCGGAGCGGGCCGCGAGGTTGCGGACCTCTTGCGCCACGACCGAGAAACCGCGACCGTGAACACCTGCGCGGGCCGCCTCGACAGCGGCGTTGAGCGCGAGAAGGTTGGTCTGGAAGGCGATCTCGTCGATGACCTTGATGGTCTTGGCGATCTCCTGCGAGCTTTTGCTGATGTCGTCCATCGCGCCGACCATTTCGGCAACTTTGGCCTTACCCTCATGCGCAACGTTGGAGGTGGTCTGCACAAGATCCCCTGCCCGCTTGGCGTTTTCGACGCCGGCACGCGCTTGCGATGCGGTCTCTTCGGCGGAGGAACTGAGTTCCTCGACAGCCGACGACTGGACCGATGCGTTGTCCGCAATGCTCTGCGCAGAGATAGAGATGTCGTCGGCGGCGCGGGCGACGTTCATGGTTTCTGCGCGGACGGCAATCAGGGTGCCGTCGAACATATCGACGATCTCTTTCACGGCGCGGGTACTTTCACCGACCTCGTCCCTGCGACGGGCACGGATCACGACAGAAAGCTTCTTGTCCTCGGACACCTGCGTCAGCGTGTCCTTCAGGCGGATCATCGGGCGCACGACGGAGCGGGCAAAGACGAGACCAGACAGACCCGCGATCGCGCCAACGGCAATGGTAACGAGGGCAATGATGCGCAAAAGGTGGTTCGCATCGGCCATCACTTCGTCTTCCAGCGCTTCGACCACGATACCGTATGTGCCTGCGGGAAGCTGGACCGACGCGAAGGCAGATATCATATCGAGCCCGTTTTCGGTCGTGCGCGGCTCTACCCCCGCATTGATCGCAGCGAGCGCTTTGACCGACACTTCGGAGTCCGCAATCGTATCGACAAGGAAGTCGATGTCGATCGTTTCGCTTTCACTGAAGCCAAGCATACCGTCACGGGTCGGTGCGATCAGGATCGAGTCCGTGTCGTAGGTCATCGACATCTCGCGTGTCATCACCGCAGTAAACGACGACAGCGGGATTTGCACAACGAGCGCACCGAGAGACTCGTCACTGCGGTTATAGATCGGCACACCGGCAAACCAGACCTGCTCGTCCCCGTATTCATAGGGCAGGATGAAGCTGGTCTCGATGCCGCGGGCGCGGTTCTTTTTGCCGTTGCGGATGGCTGTTGCGGCGACGAGCGCGAACTTGGTCGTGCTTATTTCGTTGTCGTCATAAACGTTGCGACCGAATTCTTCGTCCTTGTTCCACGAGTAGATGACCTCGCCGTCATTATCGACGAAGTACATGTCGGCGAACTTGTAATATTCGACGAGGCGCGTGATCGACTCCTGCCAATGGGCGTGACGCACCGAATAGCGGGTCGGATCGTAGCTGTTGATGAGCATCTTGTAACGCTCGTTCTTTTTGTTCGGGTTCTGCGTGATGTAGAACGCACGAAGCATGTCACCCGGTCCGTCGTCGCTGACGTTCGAGCTGCTGTAGGCCTCGGTCAGGTCTTCGGCAAAGGTCGCCATGCCGCGGTCGTACGACATCAGCTCTAGCTGGCTGAGGATGGTATCGGCGTAGGTCTGGATGTCATCGGCACGCTCGGCAGCAGCGGACTTCAGCCCCTCGTAAGCCTGATCGCGCACATTTTTCTGAACAACGCCGTACGACAGTAGACCGACCAGAAGGCAGCTGATTGTCGTGAGGAAAATGATCACGCCAGGCAGCTTGATCGAGAGTTTTGTGTTTTTCAGCATATTAATGCGCCAGACCAACCAGTTAACTTGCTCGGTTGGTGTAACGGCAGGCGCGAAAACATTGTTACACCACTATAGGTGCGCACGCATGGGGTCGCCCCTAACAGAGGTATAGGCCGGTCCCTTTCGAGAACCGGCCCTACACTATCACAGTAGCGATTTGGCGTCCCAGACGTCGGCCATGTAGCCGCGGATGGTGCGGTCGGACGAGAAGAAGCCTGAAGACGCGATGTTGAGGATCGCCATTTCAGCCCAGCGCGAACGGTCGCGGTAGGCTGCATCCACATCGGCCTGCGCCGCGAGGTAGTCCTCGAAATCGGAGGCAACGAGGAACGGGTCGTGGTTCCAGATGTTGTCGACGATATCGTAGTAACGGCCCGGCTCGGCGCGGTTGAACGTGCCTTCCGCGATGATCTGGAGCACGTCGCGCAGCGCTTGGCTCTTGCCGATGGCGTTGCGGGCGTGGTCGGGCGTGCGGGCGCATTCGCCTGCCTCCTGCGCGGTCATGCCAAAGAGGAAGAAGTTCTCTGCCCCGACATGTTCGCGGATTTCCACGTTTGCACCATCGAGCGTACCGATGGTCAGCGCGCCGTTCATGGTGAACTTCATGTTGCCGGTGCCGGAGGCTTCTTTGCCCGAGGTCGAAATCTGCTCCGACAGGTCAGCGGCAGGGATCAGCTTTTCCGCCATCGAGACGTTGTAGTTCGGCGGGTAAACGACCTTGAGGAAGTCCTTAGTCACCGGATCGTTGTTGATGACCTCGGCCACGTCGTTGATCAGGCGGATGATCTGCTTAGCCATGAAGTAACCGGGCGCGGCCTTACCGCCGAAGAACTTCACGCGCGGGGTCCAGCCTGCGGTCGGGTTCTTGCGGATCTCGTTCCAGCGGTAGATCGTCTCGAACAGGTTGAGGTGCTGGCGCTTGTATTCGTGGATACGCTTCACTTGCACGTCGAACATGGCGGCCGGGTCGATCTCGATCCCCATGTGGCCTTTGACCCACTCCGCCAGACGTTCCTTGTTTTCCTGCTTCGACGCCATGACGCGCTTTTGCAGACCGGTGTTGCCCGCGAGCGGGGCAAGGTCGGCGAGTTTGTCGAGGTCGGCTTCCCAACCGCTGCCGACAACATCGGTGATAACGTTCGACAGGCTCGGGTTCGTGTACTTCAGCCAGCGGCGCGGGGTGACGCCGTTGGTTTCGTTCACGATGCGGTTCGGGTGCAGCTTGTTGAGATCGGCAAAGACCGTCTCGCGCATCAGATCGGTGTGGAGTGCAGACACGCCGTTGACGCGGTGCGCCATGATGAACGCGAGCTCGCCCATGCGAACCTCGTCGTTCATGACGATGCCCACGGTATCGGGGCGGCCCGACTCTTTCTTATGCTCGGCGTCGATACGCTCGATGATCTGCATGTGACGCGGCAGAACACGGCCCAGAAGCCACGTCGACCAACGCTCCAGCGCCTCGGGCAGCAGGGTGTGGTTGGTGTAGCTCAGGCAGCGGGTCGCGATATCCTTCGCGGTCTCCCACGCCATATCGTGTTCGTCGACGAGCAGACGGATGAGTTCCGGCCCTGCCAGCGCGGGGTGCGTGTCGTTCATCTGGATCGCGACCTTTTCGGGCAACAATGCCAGATCGTCGAACTCGCTGAGGAAGCGGCGGATGATGTCTTGCAGCGCAGCCGAGGTGAGGAAGAATTCCTGCTTCAGACGCAACTCCTTACCGTTCTCGGTGGTGTCCTCGGGATAGAGAACGCGGCTGAGCGTGCGGGCCAGCGCCTCGGGCGCGGCGGCGGCGGTGTAGTCGCCCGAGTTGAAACGGTCGAGGTCCAGCAGCTTCGTCGGAAGAGCGCCCCAAAGGCGCAGCGTATTCGCCCACTCGGCATTCCAGCCGATGATCGGCATATCGTAGGCGCGGGCCAGTACGGCCTCGCTCGCGTGCCAGACCGACTTGCCATTTTCGACCGAGACATAGCCCTTGAACGGAATAGTGTACTGGCTTTCGGGACGCACGAATTCCCACGGGTTCGGGTGCATCAGCCAGTCTTCGGGCATTTCAACCTGACGGCCACCTTCGAAGCGCTGCGCGAACAGGCCGAAGTCATAGCGGATGCCGTAGCCATAGGCAGGGCAGCCCAGCGTCGACATGGATTCAAGGAAACACGCGGCCAGACGGCCAAGGCCACCGTTACCGAGCGCCGCGTCGGGCTCGTTCTCGATGACGTCGTTCAGTTTGACGTTGTAATCGGCAAGGATCGCGTCCAGCGCGTCCCCCACGCCGAGGTTCGTGACCGCATCCTCGATCAGGCGACCGATCAGGAATTCCATCGACAGGTAATAAACGCGCTTGCCGTGCTTTTCGTAGATCTGACGGGTCGCGTTGAACCACGGATCGACGATCATATCGCGGAGCGACAGGCTCACGGCCATCCGCCAGTCGTAGATGCTGGCGTGAGAGATATCCTTGCCCTGCGCATAGGTCAGATGGTCGAGGATTTTCTGCCGAAGCTGTTCGGGCACGACGGCCGTTTGCATGTTCATTTTGTCACCTGTCCTAATTGGCCGCAAAAGAACGCGAACCACCCAAAAGAATAGCGGGGTTTTGGCGCTAACATTTCTTTCAGGCAATATGCACAGAGTCCCTGAAATACTGTTAATCGCAAGGTGCGTCCCATGCGCTACGCTTTTGAGAACCCGTAAGTAAGAGAGTGTTAACGCAACGCTGTTATTTACGGTTGGGCCTCGCCATTTGCCGCAACCTCAGGTTCACCTGCCTTGAAACAGTCACACCCAACGTCTATCCCTTTGTGGAAATTAGCTTAGTTCGGTCAAAACAATGATTACTCCTGTCATTCTCTGCGGTGGTTCGGGAACGCGCCTGTGGCCGCTGTCCCGCAAATCCTACCCGAAACAGTTCGTCCCGTTGGTCGGTGAAACCACACTGTTTCAGGGGTCTGCGCGACGGATGACGGGCGAAGGCTTTGATAAGCCTGTTGTCATCACCAACTCGGATTTCCGTTTCATCGTGACCGAACAGCTGACCGAGGTCGGGATTGACCCCGGCGCGATCCTGATCGAGCCCGAGGGCCGCAACACCGCCCCTGCCGTTCTGGCCGCTGCGCTTCATCTGCATGCGAAAGACCCTGAAGCGATCATGCTCGTGGCGCCGTCCGATCACGTTGTGCCGGACGCGGCGGCGTTTCAGGCGGCTGTGCGTGTCGGCCTTGAGGCGGTCGAGGCTGGTCAGCTGGTGACCTTCGGCATCAAACCGACGCGCGCTGAAACCGGCTATGGCTACCTTGAACTGTCGGGCCAGCCCGATGGCCGCCCTGTCGCGCTGAAGCGTTTCGTGGAAAAACCCGACGCCGCGCGCGCCGAGGAAATGGTCGCCGCGGGTTCCTTCATGTGGAATGCGGGCATCTTCCTGTTCAAAGCCAAGGACATCATTGCCGCGTTCGAAAAATACGCCGCGAACCTGATGACGCCGGTCCAGAACGCGCTGGATGCAGGCACCGTTGACCTCGGTTTCTGCCGCCTCGGTCCGGATGCCTGGGCGGGTGCAGAAGACATCTCGATCGACTATGCGGTCATGGAAAAAGCGGACAACCTGTCGGTCGTTCCGTTCGATGGCGGGTGGTCGGACCTTGGCGGCTGGGACGCCGTCTGGCGCGAGAACGACAAGGATGAAAACGGCGTTCTGCTCTCGGGCGAAGCGACCTCGATCGACTGCGAAAACTCGCTGCTGCGATCAGACAGTGACCGCATGGAGATCGTCGGCATCGGCCTGAAAAACGTCATGGCCGTCGCGATGAACGACGCCGTGCTGATCGCAGACATGGACCGCGCGCAGGACGTCAAAAAAGCTGTCGATGCGCTGAAAAAGAAGGGCGCTGCCCAAGCGACCCACTTCCCCAAGGATCACCGTCCCTGGGGCTGGTTCGAAAGCCTTGTGATCGCGAACCGCTTCCAAGTGAAGCGCATCCACGTCCACCCCGGCGCGGCGCTGTCGCTGCAATCGCACCACCACCGTGCCGAGCACTGGATTGTCGTTGAGGGCACCGCCGAAGTGACGATCGACGACAAGGTGCAATTGGTGACCGAAAACCAATCGGTCTTCATCCCGCTGGGTGCTGTCCACCGCATGAAAAACCCCGGCAAAGTGCCGATGGTGCTGATCGAGGTGCAAACCGGATCGTACCTCGGCGAGGATGACATCATTCGCTACGAGGACGTCTATTCCCGCGGCCAAGGCGCCAAGGGTTAAGCAGAAAGGCCGGCGCTCATCGCCGGCCTTTTCCTTTAGATCCGTCCGATGAAGAACCCATTCGGGCCGAGCTTCAATGTGCTCCCCACCTGCTCGGTATCTTGGGACACGAGTGCGGTGCACTCGGACGCAGCGAACTGTTGCGGCGCGTCGGACAGGTTGAACGCGCAGTAAATCTCGCCGCCACGGTTGAACGCGAGCAGCGGCTCGGGCAGCTCGGCGAACAGGGTGTCGCCGGTTAACATCGCCCGCTCACCGCTCCGCAGCTTCAACATCTGCTGATAGAGCGCGCGCACGCTGTTGTCGGTGCGCTGGCTGTCCATGCTGCGGGTCAGTTGAGGCTCCTTCACGGGCAGCCAAGGCGTGCCGCTGGTGAACCCGCCGCTGGGCGCCTTGCCGTCCCAAACCATCGGCGTGCGGCATCCAGCGCGAGACCTGACGCACGACATCGTGGTTCGAAAACGCCCAACACGGCCAGCCATCGGGCGCGGTCGCAAAGAACTCCTCGATCTGTTTGCGGAAGTGTTCGGCAGTGAAATCGAACTTCAGCATCTCGAACGAATACGCCATGTGGAGGCGGTTTTCGCTCGTATATTCGCCCATCATCTGCGTCGCATGATGGGACTCGCCGACCTCGCCCACAAGCGTGCGGTCATCGTATTCGTCCAGAACGGCGCGCATCTTTTGCAGAAACACGAGGTTCTCGGGCTGGTTCTTCGAAAACAGGTGGTACTGCATATCGTAGGGCTTCCACGCGTCCCGCGCCTCGGGGCGGAAATCGGCGGCATCGTCGCGCAGCATCCGGTCGTGGAAGTAGAAATTCACCGTATCGAGGCGGAAACCATCGACGCCGCGATCGAGCCAGAACCGAAGAACGTCCAGCACGTAGTCCTGCACCTCGGGATTATGGAAGTTCAGATCCGGCTGCTCTTTCAGGAAGTTATGGAAGTAGTACTGCTTGCGCCGCGGCTCCCACTCCCACGCGATCCCGCCGAAAATGGCCTGCCAGTTGTTCGGCGCGGAGCCGTCGGGGCGCGGATCGGCCCAGACGTACCAATCGGCCTTGGGGTTGTCGCGGCTCGACTTGGATTCGATGAAAAACGGGTGTTGGTTCGACGAGTGCGAGATGACCTGATCAATCAGCACCTTGAGGCCGAGCGAATGCGCCTTTGCCACCATCGCATCGAAATCCGCGAGCGTCCCGAAGGTCGGGTCGATGTCGCGATAGTCCGCCACGTCATAACCCATATCGGCCATCGGAGACGTGAAAATCGGGCTGATCCAGATCGCGTCCACGCCGAGGTCGGCAATCGTTTCGAGGCGGGAGGTAATCCCCGGAATGTCACCGATCCCGTCACCGTTGCTGTCCATGAACGAACGCGGATAGATCTGGTAGATGGTGGCGCCGCGCCACCATTCGGCTTTCTGTTCCATTTTGACCTCCCTAGGCTTCCGAAACGTTTCGGAATGGCTTCGAGAGTTGCCGAAAACGTTTCGGGCTGGCAAGTTGTTTTTCCGAAAGACCGATGGAGAACGGACCAACCCCATGACAACGCTCAGAGATATCAGCCGTCATCTGGGGCTGTCCGTTACGCAGGTTAGCCGCGCGCTGAACAACCACGAAGACGTCAGCGAAGAGACCCGCAAGCGCGTCCATGAAGCTGCTAAAGAACTGAATTATCAACCGAATATGATAGCGCGACGTCTGGTTACCGGGCGCTCCGGCATCGTCGGCTTCGTGCAACCCCGCATGCCCGGCCCCGAAGAATCGGTGTTTTTCATGCACTTTCTCGCAGGGCTTTCGGCGGGCTTTTCGCAGCACGGGCGGCAATTCGTGCTTCATATGGCGGACACCGAGGACGACACGCTGGACGTATACGCCCGCCTTGTCGGCACGCGCTCCATCGACGGATTTGTCATCACTGAACCTGTCATGGATGACCCGCGCATCGCCTATCTGCGCAAAAACGATGTGCCGTTCGTGCTGCACGGACAGACGATGGACCAGCCTGATTTCCCGTTTTTCGACATCGACAACGTGGCGGTCGGCTACGATCTGACCAAGCACCTGATCGATCACGGGCACCGCGACATCGCCTTTATTAACGGCATCGAAGGATCGTCATACGTGCATCGGCGAGAAGTCGGATATCGCCGTGCGCTCGATGAAGCGGGCCTGCCCTATCGGAAAGCGTTCGACAGGCGCGGCCCGATGTCGGAGAACACAGGCCTGCTGGAAACCGTGCGTATGTTCCAGTCCGAGGGGCCGAAGCCAACCGCGATCGTTGCAGTTAACATGCGGATTGCAAAGGGCATTTTTACGGCACTAGAGGCTGTGGGCCTGAGTGTTCCGAATGACATTTCGCTGGTCGCGCACGACGATCTGCTGCCCGATGTGATGCCGCACAAGCTGCCTGTAGCGGTGTCCGGCACGACCTCTCCGATTGCCGAAAGCTGGGGGCCGCTGGCGGATCATCTGAGTCGATTCCTCGATGGCGCACCACTCAAAGATGTGCAGAAAATCGCTCCGCACACCTTCATCAAGCGCGGTTCTGTACGGTCGACCTGACCATATCCCTTTGAATTTATTGTGTTCTAGAAACGCCTCACCAGAATGATTGACAGATCGGTTTTCTCGTCGCCAACCCATCCGAAACGTTTCGGCTGATTTCGGTCAGATGGCGCGTTTAGCGGGAAATGGAGGTCCCGCTGTCAATCTCTGGGAGGAAATAATGACACGTTCACTCAAGTCCGTGGCGCTCCGCGGTACTGCCGCTGCTATCGTCGCCGTCGCAGGCGCATCGTCGTCGACCACCGACCAGTTCGGTCAGTACCGTCTGTGGCTGGCCGCAGGTAACGGCGATATCGACATGTACCAGACCGACGTGATCTGGGCGCCGCAGCTGGCCGACCACTTGGTAGACCTGACCGAAGCCGCTGGCAGCCTCGTTGACGAGCACTTCCCGTCGATCATTGAATCGCAGACCGTGGACGGCAAGCTCGTCGCGCTGCCGATCTTCACCGACGCTCCGGCGCTGTATTACCGCAAGGACCTGCTTGAAAAGCACTGCGCTTCGGTGCCGTCGACTTGGGAAGAGCTACCGAAACCGCGCAGATGATCCAGGACGCAGAGCGCGCCGAGGGCAATGCTGACGTTTGGGGCTTCGTCTGGCAGGGTAACTCCTACGAGGGTCTGACCTGTGACGCGCTGGAGTGGATCAAATCCTCGGGCGGCGGCCAGATCGTCGAAGCCGACGGCACCATTTCGGTGAACGACGAAAACGCAGCCGCTGCGCTGGAACTGGCTGCAAGCTGGCCGGGTTCGATCTCGCCCGAAGGCGTTCTGTCCTATCAGGAAGAAGAAGCCCGCGGCGTCTGGCAGACAGGCAACGCCGTGTTTATGCGCAACTGGCCGTATGCCTACGCGCTGGGTAACGGTTCGGACTCCGCCGTTGCAGGCATGTTCGACGTCGCTCCGCTCCCGTCCGGTCAGGGCCACGGCGAATCCGCTGCGACCTTGGGTGGCTGGAACGTCGTCGTGTCGAAGTACTCGGAAAGCCAAGACGCCGCGATCAGCCTCGCCGTGTACCTCGCCGGTGCCGAAGCACAAAAGACCCGCGCACTGAACGAGTCGAACCTGCCGACGATCATCAGCCTCTATGACGACGCTGACATCGCAGAGCAGCAGCCGATCATCCCGCGCTGGAAAGACGTGTTCCTTCAGGCCGTGCCGCGTCCGTCGGCTCCGACCCGTCAGGACTACAACGAAGTGTCGACCCTGTTCTTCACCTCGGTCCACAGCGTTCTTTCGGGTGAAGCCAGCGCAGAAGACGCGCTCGCAGACCTCGAGATGGACCTCGAAGACCTGCTCGACAAGTAGTCCTCAGCCTTCTGTTTTCCCATCCCAACAGAAGTAGAGACGGGGCGCAGTTCCGGCTGTGCCCCCGAATTCCCCCTCTGGGACAATGAGGATACTATGACCCATTCCAGCGCGAATTCAGGCTCGCCCACCAAGGGCAAGTCCCTGAACCTACAGCAAAAGCGCGTGCGTTCGGCCTATATGTTCCTGACCCCGATGATCATCATGTTGCTCGTCGTTGCCGCGTGGCCGCTGTTCCGCTCCATCAGCTTTTCTTTCACCGATGCCTCTGCCGACACGATCTTCAACGGTCAGTCGGAATGGGTCGGGTTCGAGAATTACCTTGAACGCCGCGTCCGCTCGAACGGGGATATCCGTTGGCGCGGGGTGCTTGCGGATAAGGACTGGTGGGTTGCGGTCTGGAATACGGTGCGCTTCTCGCTCATTTCGGTGAGCCTCGAGACGTTCTTCGGCCTGCTGGTCGCTCTTGTCCTCAACATGGAGTTCAAAGGCCGCGGGCTTGTCCGCGCTGCCATCCTGATCCCGTGGGCCATTCCCACTGTCGTCTCCGCCCGTATGTGGGGCTGGATGCTCAACGACCAGTTCGGGATCATTAACCACATCCTGCTGATGCTGCACCTGATCGACTCTCCGATCGCGTGGACCGCGCGGCCTGATACGGCGATGATTGCGGTGCTGATCGTGGACGTCTGGAAGACCACGCCGTTCATGGCGCTACTCATCCTCGCCGGTCTGCAAATGATCCCGCGCGATATGTACGAGGCGGCCAAGATCGACGGCATCAACCCGTTCAAGGTTTTCTTCCGCGTGACGCTGCCGCTACTGAAGCCCGCGATCCTCGTGGCGGTGATCTTCCGTGCGCTCGACGCGCTGCGGATCTTCGACCTGATCTACCTGCTGACGCCGCAGTCGGGGTCCACTATGACCATGTCGGTCCTCAGCTATCGTGAAATCCAGCAGTTCGGCGACTACGGCGAAGGCTCTGCCATGTCGACACTGCTGTTCCTCATCATCACTACGTTCGTGCTGCTCTACATAAAACTGGGCAAGCTGAACCTTGGCGGGGAGGCACGTCAATGAACCGCTCCATGCCCCGCACCATCGCATTCTACGCCTGCGTTCTGCTGATCGTACTGATCGCCGTGTTTCCGTTCTACTACGCGATCATGACAAGCTTCGAGACAGGCACCGCGATCTTCCGTCCGAACATCCTGCCGGAGAGCTTTTCGTGGGATAACTACAAGGCCATCTTCACCCGCCGCGGCTTTGTCCGCTCGGTCGCGAACTCGGTCTTTATCGCGTCCATCACCGTGGGCGCGGCGCTTCTGCTCGCCGTGACCGCATCCTACGCACTGGCGCGCGTCAGCTTCCGTGGACGCGGGCTATTGCTGATGACGATCCTCGGCGTGTCGATGTTCCCGCAGATCGCGGTGCTTTCGGGCCTTTACGAGCTGATCAACCTGCTCGGCCTCTATAACAAGCCGTGGGCGCTGGTGCTCAGCTACACGATCTTCACCCTGCCCTTCACCGTCTGGGTGCTGACGACCTTCATGCGCGATCTGCCCATGGAAATCGAGGAAGCCGCCATCGTCGACGGCGCGACGCCGTGGGTCATCATCACCCGCGTGTTCATGCCGCTCCTCTGGCCCGCGCTCGTGACGACCGGCCTTCTGGCCTTCATCGGGGCGTGGAACGAATTCCTCTTTGCGCTGACCTTCACCATTTCAGCGGACCAACGCACCGTTCCCGTGGCCATTGCTCTGCTGTCCGGCGCGAGCCAGCAGGAGATCCCGTGGGGTCCGATCATGGCGGTAAGCGTCCTCGTCACGATCCCGCTGATCGTCCTCGTCCGCGTATTCCAACGCAAGATCGTAGCCGGCCTGACCGCCGGTGGCGTCAAAGGCTGATAGACCCATGGCAAACATCACTCTCAAAGCAGTTCGCAAGTCCTTCGGCAGTTTCGAAGTCATCAAGGGCATCGATCTGGAAATCCGCAAAGGCGAGTTCATGGTCTTTGTCGGCCCGTCGGGTTGCGGCAAATCCACCCTGCTCCGCCTGATTTCGGGTCTGGAAGAGATCACATCGGGCGATCTGATGTTCGACGACGCGCGCGTGAACAATGTCATCCCGTCCGAGCGCGGCATTGCGATGGTGTTCCAGAGCTACGTGCTCTACCCGCACATGAAGGTCTACGACAACCTGGCCTTCGGCATGAAGCTGGGCAAACGCGACAAGTCGGAGATCGACACCCGCGTCCGCAAGGCCGCCGAGATGCTCCAGATCGACCACCTGCTCGACCGCCTGCCCCGCCAGTTATCGGGCGGCCAGCGTCAGCGCGTCGCCATCGGCCGCGCCATCGTCCGCGACCCGCGCGTGTTCCTGTTTGACGAGCCGCTGTCGAACCTCGACGCCGCGCTGCGCGTCGCGACCCGTCTGGAGATCGCGAAACCGCACCACGACATGAACGACGTCACGATGATCTACGTGACCCACGATCAAGTCGAAGCGATGACCCTCGCCGACCGCATCTGCGTGTTGCGTGACGGCGTGGTTGAGCAAGTCGGCACCCCCGCCGAGCTTTATGAAAAGCCCAACTCGGTCTTCGTCGCAGGCTTCATCGGCTCGCCTAAGATGAACTTCCTCACAGGCACCTTCGCTGACGCCGTCGGCTGCACCACCCTCGGCATCCGCGCCGAGCATATCGACATCGTGGATCAAGCGGACGCCACTTGGACCGGCACCGTCGTCCACGCCGAAGACCTCGGCTCCGACCACTTCCTGTTCGTGGACATCGGCGCGGACGAACCCGTCGTCGTCCGCCGTAGCGGCAAGCTTGACACAGGAATGCTGGGACAAGTCGTCAGCCTCCGCCCACAAGCCGAAAACCTGCATCGCTTCGGGCCGGACGATAAACCGCTAGGATAAACGCAGAAGCCACCAAGACGTCAGCCCATTCCGCCCCGCGGGATGGGCTTTTTTGTATGCCTTAACCCAACGGCAAAGAGACTGCCTGCAACGCAGGGTGCGATCATCACTTCTTGGGAAAAGTGGTGCCCGGTGGGAGAAAGTGGCATAAACGCGCGCTTTCGTTCTGCGACGACTTGGCATCAACGCCGGAACTCACCAGCCGTCTGCGGCGCGAAGCTGGAGCAATCCTTGCTCTGATATCGCTGGATTTGGTTGGAGACATCGAGAATGAAGAAGCTGCGCTGTTCGCAAAGATCGACGTGTCTTCTCCGATTGTGGACGAAATCTGCCTCCTCAAGGACGAAATGGAAGACGCTATGCGGAAGGCAGGGTGCCTGCCCGTCAACGGAGAATTGGAGGTTTGATGATGGCAGCTGAAACCAACCGTCCCGTCGATCTGACTGATGCATACTTCAACGTGCACATGTTGGCTCTGCTTCTAATTCGATTGTTGGCAGAAGCCACTCTGCCCACCACAACGTCACCGCTGATTCACCTTCGGATCCAGCGAGCCATTTCTCTCCTCAGAGGGAGGGATTACCTCGATTTTGCTCGCATTGACCTGCTTTCTGAACTCTCCAAAGATCTTGTGTTCCTGATCCACGGCGAGACGCAGACGATCTGGACCGCCGACCACCATCACTGGGATGGTGGTTACAATGTCACGGAAATATCAAGCGTTGGGACTGATCTGTGTGCAGTCAAGGACGCCGTTGATGATCTCATACTCGCCGTCTTGAAACTGGAAGGGCCACGGCGGGCAGAAGGTTACGAGTAAATCCAGATGCTGGCCGGTTTGGGTGCGGATCGGCCAGCACAAACCCAATGTGGCTCCACGATTCGTCCGACACCGTTCAACCCGCTTCGTAGTTGGGTTTCCAATTGAGCTAACGAACGCGTGCGACGGGAATCGGTCAAACATTGCTTCAAGATAGTAGTGCCTTAGTTACCCTTCTATCTCACCGTTGATGATTGCGATTAGTCTTGCCAGAGATCAACGTGGCGAAGCTTTTCAAAAGGATAGGTAGCAAATGAAGATTATCGCGAAGATCTCACGCGGGCCGCAGAAGAGCGAAATTGTCACGCCGCATCTACACGAAGATGGGACATATGTTGTGTCCCCTGCGCGCTTCGAAGAAGACTACATCCGCGTTGCCAATTTGGAAGACTTCGCATCCCAAATCCAAAAAGGTTTGAAGGGCCGCATGTCTTCGCCTGCCGTGAAAGGGTCGCGTCTGTTTAGTCCGAAGTCGATCTGCATCGAAAAGTAACGGCCCATAGCAGTCATTCATAACCGGTGCGGCGAACGGCCGGTGTCAGCCCGATTACGACCTCCCTGCTAAGCGCCAAGCCTCGGATCATAGGGTGAAACGATTAGGTGGGAAGGCCATCGTGGCGTGCTCTATTCGCCAAGGCAGGCCTGCCGAAGCCTTGGCTTTCGGTCGCCGAAGGAGATGCTACGAAGGAGGCATTTGCTCTTCGCCACACGCTCGTCCGCGGATCGTAGTAACGGGCGCCGAAGTAGTAGAGGCCGGTTTCTGCGTCGAGCTCCTTGGCGGTGAACAGGTACGGCGTGCGCTGGGTGTTCGACGCTTCCTCGACGAATGTTTCGCCGAAGGGGAAGTATTCCAGGTGCTGGAAGATTTCCCCGTCCACATCCGTCACGTAGGACGTCGAGCCGAGGTGATCCGGGTGGTAGTAGTACTGATCCTTTTCCCAGATCTCCAAGCCGTTGCCTGCGTAATTCCCGCAGCCGCCGTTGCCGTTCGATCAGCCCCAAGGCTCGCGATCACAGCCGGCGATGCCGTCGTTGTTGTCGTCGCGCGGCTGCTTGCCGAGCTTCGTCACGAGTCGCGTGGACCCGGCAAAGACGTGCTTGGTCACGATGGAGGCGTTGCGGATCGTCCAGAACTGGTTGACGTACGCCGTCTTCCTTTGAAAGCCACGCTTGATGCGCCGTTTGCCCGCGTCTTCGTACTTGTAGCGCTGGGTGCGGCCGTTGTCTAAATTGAATTTCGACCGATTAACTTCACAGACCGCATGTACCTGAATTCAAGGCACAGGGTCCAATCCCCCGAGACGACAAATCCATCTCCAAGATCTAAAATCTCTTCGAGAAAGTGCCGCACGGTGATCACTTTAGTACGGATTAGCGGCAAGTCTTCATTACCAAAGACAATCGTACATCTGTCATCGCCTTCATATTTAGCTAAGAAATGATCCAATCCAGCCCCAAAGTGTCTTAAATAAGAAAGTCTTGATGAATAAGGAAAATTCCCGAATGATTGCGCTTCTTGCCCTGTCGAACTGGCATGGCCAAAGGTGTCTAGAGAAAAAGTCTCACGAAGTTTCTCGGCGATTTTTTGAGAAGCATGCTCATCAGTTATAGACTCCCAGTCTAAACCTCTTTGCTGGGCGTTGATCTCGAGAATTGCATAATCGCTATCCATTCACTCAAACTGCCGCATGATGCGAATGGCATCTGCCTCTGTTCCATCGAAAGTAATGTGGTGACGCACGCGGTTTTGACCTTTTCCAATGTCCAAATTGATATGTGGTCCCAATTCTGGATCATAGTCAACGCGGAATGTGACCTGTCTTCCATCACGAAGTTCACCACGTCAGTTGTCCCTCAAAATACTGGATCCACCAGTATGGCGCGCTGCATGGAAGGAGATCGTCCCTCTTGGTAGATCTTTCAGCGATCTGTTAAATCGGAAATTAATTTCTCAACGCGCTTTCGGCGGCCCTTGGCAACTTTGGGAACGACCGACAGTGCTACTTTAGCCCACTCAAGCGCCAGTTTATATTCAGCGTGATCGCTTAGAAAACTTGCAGCCTTGAGTGCAGACCACCCGATTACGCAGTTTTCCTCGGCAGCTGGCCAGAATGCCACGCCGGGATCGGCGGAACGTAGCTCTTGCAACAACCGTTCTTCCTTATGGAACACATTGAACAGTGAAGACGCTTGTTCACGCGCGGCGGAAAAAAGATCAGGATTGAGTGCATCCGCCATATCAATCTCAGAACTATCTTTGAACCGAACCCGCCCCTGCAATTCGAAGTCAACCGGACTGCCTTCAATATCGGTGCATGCGTCAGAGGCAATTCCATAGTTTAGGAAAAACGAGGTCCTTTTAGACGACACCTGAACCTCGATGACTTCACACGAGAACTGAGACCTGACCAAGACGCCGGCCCGCTCGCGGAACCCGGCGTCGCCGAAGGACGCGCCGAGTTCCCTCATTATTTCATCTATTCTACTCATTGATCTTGATCGTTATTCCGTTTCTTTCAAGCGCGTCACGTAGCGGACCTGTTGGTCCTACCTTCCCTGTCGTTGGCGACCGTGAGAATTCCCATACCACTTCATCCAACTTGTCATTCCGAAGCAACCGGATATCTCGGGCAAGTTCCTGGCGCTCACGTTTCCCGAGACTGGTCCGGCCCACCTTGGACTCGAATGCCTTTCGGCCTCCATTCGCAAGTACATCAACGCGACGGTACCCACCGATTGTCTTAAAGTTGACCTCGGGATCGCCACCTTCCCGCGCAAGAATTCGGTCTCGGGCATCGTCGCCAACTCTCTTATTGCGCTGAACCTGACTTGCGCCTGCATCCGTCGCACTGTCAACCCGCCTCGTTCCCTGCTGCGCCAAGTCGGCAGCGTCATCTGCGCCACCAATCGCCCTGCGGGCGGCATTCGCACCCGCTTTCGCGTCACGCACACTGACGGGTGAGAAAATTTCAGACGCCAGTGAAACTGCTGCCCCGGCGCGCTGGCCCATGGTGGAGCCCCGTGCGGTGATCGTCTTCACATCGGCGACGGCTCCGGCGACAGTAGCCGCAACATCACCGCCGTTCTTGACGAGCTTCCACACCTTTCCCACAGCGCCCCAAACCTCGCCGTTCGGGTCGAGGTGGATGACGGGATTCTGTCGCGAATATGCGTAGAGCGCCAAATTGAGTTGCTCGTAGGCGCCATCGTTTAGCCCGCCGAGCATATAGTCTTTGATAACAGGATCGGTACTCTGCCATACGCTGGTCCGGGGGTCGTAGTACCGTGCGCCGAAGTTGTAGAGGCCGGTTTCCTCATCCAGTTCCTTGGCGGTGAACAGGTACGGGGTGCGCTGGGTGTTCGACGCTTCCTCGACGAATGTTTCGCCGAAGGGGAAGTATTCCAGGTGCTGGAATATTTCCCCGTCCACATCCGTCACGTAGGACGTCGAGCCGAGGTGATCGGGGTGGTAGTAATACTGGTCCTTTTCCCAGATCTCCGGGCCGTTCCCGTTGCCGTTGCCTGCGTAATTCCCGCAGCCGCCGTTGGCATTGCCGTTGCCGCCACCGTTTCCGTTGCCGTTCGACCAGCCCCAGGGCTCGCGGTCGCAACCGGCGATGCTGTCCGGAATGCCGTCGTTATTGTCGTCGCGCGGCTGCTTGCCGAGCTTCGTCACGAGGCGCGTGGACCCGGCGAAGACGTGCTTGGACACGATCGACGCATTGCGGATCGTCCAAAACTGGTTGACGTAGGCCGTCTCGCCCTGGAAGCCGCGCTTGATGCGCCGTTTGCCCGCGTCTTCGTACTTGTAGCGCTGGGTGCGGCCGTTGTCGGCAATCTCTTGGATGCGGTTTTCCTCATCCCAGACAATCGTCCGCCGCGTGCCGTTCTGCGTGTGCTCCCAGCCCAACTGGTTGCCGTTGGCATCGTAGGAGAAGGCCCGCTCACCTATTTAAATCGCTGCTCAAAGCTACCTTTTCTTTTGTCGTTCAGCTTGGTCTACTTCCTGCGCACTGCGGTCGTTCGTTCCCCATGCAGCGAAAGTCAGCTCCCCGCCCAAACCGCTGATACTGGCTTGCCCCCTTTCCGCCCCACTCTCGCTTGGTCGATCGAAATTTCGAAACACCTCCACTGTCGCTTCGGGCACGGATTGCACAAAGCGCAGGTGACATACTGAAAATTGACGCTCCTGAACTGGCACGAATTCCGACGCTGTTTTGCTGTATGAACCAGAGAACCATCGATCAAGATCAATCGTGCCCTACAGCCTGGCGATGCTTTAGGTGCCTAATCGCATCTTGCGACCATCGAAGCGCAAGAAGATGCTCAAGTCTTCTGATCGTAAAGATGTGATACAAATTGTGATACAGCCAAAAGAGGGCCTCACCTCCGAAATTCTCTTATTTTCATAGAGATTAATGGCTTGCGCGGATGGTCTTGCGAAATAATGGTGCCCGGGGGCGGAATCGAACCACCGACACGAGGATTTTCAATCCACTGCTCTACCCCTGAGCTACCCGGGCACGGGAACGACATCGTCGCTGGGTGAGGGCCTTCTAGACGTGACTTCGGGGGGTGTCCAGAGGCATTTTCAAGAAAATGTCTCTTTCCCGCATTTTCTAATTTCGGCTGCTTTCAGCGCGGGTTGCGGCCCGACAGATAGACCGAGCTACGGAAACCATGGTCCATGCGAGCGACGACGGAAGCGTCGCGCAGACCTCCGATCACGAGCGCCAGAGCGCCGCGTGCAAAGGCACGGCCACGGGGGTACGGAGCGAGCCATTGGGCCAGCTTCGGGCCAACGCGCCAGTAGAACCAGATGAACACGCGGCCAAGCATGTAGTGCACGAGGATGTGGTCGCGCACCTTACGCAGGTAAGCCACGTCGGGGTGGAATTTGTCGCCGTAAGCAGCGGTCGCCACGAAGCACTCGCTGCCGTTGTAGCCTTGGCTGCTGTCCTCTGCGTCGTCGGGGTCGGCCTGCGGGTTATCGTCTTCGTCCACGTCCACAGTGGGGATGTCGGTCTGGTCGCCAGTGTCAACGACGTCGGTGCCGTAGTACTTGTTCAGAAGGTTTGCGGTTTCCGAATTCGGAACCAGCGCGTCCGGCAGCGGGAACGCATCGCTCAGGTGATCGAGGTAGTCTTCGCGAACGTCGATGTCGAACGCCTTGAGCATGTCGCGGGCGTCGGTGCCGACCTCATTGAGTTGGTCGAGCAGTGACAGCGCGTCGGTTTCCTCGAAGAACGCATCGAGCTGGTCGGAGTTCAGCGCGTTGAGGAGTGCCGGCAGGTTCTCCGCCGGAATGTCCTGCATAATCGCGTTGAGGTCGAGGCCATCGAGCATGTCCGACAGCTCTTCGTCCGACAGGCTGGCGAGGTAATCGGTGACTTCCGAGGCAGAGCCGTTGACGAGCAGGTCCGCAGGGTCGACTGGCGCGCCATTGAGAACCGCGTCGATCTCGGCCTGCATGGCCTCGACGTGGTGGAAGTCCTGCATGGTCTCGAAAATCGCGTCTTTCTGGGCGGCGGCACTTTTGAGCGTGGTGCTGCCGTTCTCGTGAACGAACACGAGGTCTTCGCCGTCGGTGAAGGTCACTTTTTCAAGGTCCGCCTGCTCTTCGTAAGCACCCATAAAGCTCAGCTTGTCGCCACCTTCGATGTCGAAGCCGCGGATGACCGTGTCACCTTCGGTTTCTGCAAAGATCGAGGCGCTGCCGCCGTCGTTGATGGTGATCTGGTTGTCATCCGACTGCGCGAAAACGGTGTCGTGACCGGTGCCGGTGAAGACGCGGTCGTTGCCTTCGCCGGTGATGATGGTGTCGTCGCCGTCGCCGCCCATGAGCAGGTCGTTACCGTCGCCGCCGTCGAGCGTGTCGTTGCCGCGCAGACCGAACAGGCTGTCGTCACCTGCGTGGCCTTCGATGGTGTCGTTCCAGATCGAACCGTTCAGGCGATCGGTGTAGTCGGCATCCTCATCGACAACGGTGTCGGTGCCCCAGAGGTGGACGCCCTCGCCTTTCGCGGTGAACTCCAGCTTCACGAGGTCATAGCCGTCGAGCGACAGGTGGATGGTGCCGTCAGCGTCTGTGACATCCGAGCCGTTGGCGGTTTCGAGGTACGGCTTGGCAAGGTAGCTGAGCGGGTCGGCTTCGTTGGTCAGGGTCGACGGATCGTCGATGGTCGACAGCTGCTGGACCCACATGTGGCCGTAGTCGCCAACCAGGTCGTCGATGTTCAGGTCCAGGTCCACGCCGTCAGCGGAACGCGAGGCGAGGTAGATGACGGTCTTGTCGTCGTTACCGAAGGCATAGGCGATCAGCTGGTCCTGCGCGCCTTCACCGTCGAGGTCGGTTTCGAACTTGGTCGGCAGGTCGATGTCGATGGCGCGGGTGCCGACGAGGCTCTCCGACATCATGCGCATGACCTCGCCTGCGGGGGTCAGTTCGCTGGAATAGCCACCGGGGGCGTCCTGATCGGGGAATTCGCGCGACAGGCGGGAATAGAGGCCCTTGTAGACCGTGCCCCAGACCGACGCCTCATCGACGCCCGCGCGGACCATCACGTCCATCAGCGCAACGAGGTCGGAGGCGTGGGCCATACCGTGATCGCTACCGAGGTCGTTCTTCACGTTCCATTCGGAGACGTAATAGTTCAGCTCGCCAAAGCCCTCGGCCTCTTGGAAGTCATCAAGACGGTCGAACACCATCTGGCCGTTGTGGATGTCGTCGATGTTGGAGCGGTAGACGTGGGTCTCGACAGTATCGATCGCTTCGCGCGCTTCGTCATCAAGCTGGGCGATGATTTCCTGCACGCCGTCGATGTCGCCCGCCAGACCGGTCTGGATGGCGATCTTGGGCTCTTCCCAAGCATCCGGATCGTCAAGCGTCGCGCGGTAGCGGTCAAAGATGTCCTGAAGACCCTTGGCCATGACGTTAGCCATCTGGCCATACTCGACGGGAGTCTCGCGTTCCCCCTTGTACCAGAATTCGTTGCCGATGGTGACGGTGTCGAGGTCGATATCGCCGTAGTCGCCGCGCACCAGCGCTTCGACCTTGTCGAGCAGGTTCTGAACGGCCTCCTGCGACGGGATGCGGTTGCCATCGGCATCGACGCGGCCCGAATAGAAGTTGTTGGTCGGAAGCACCCAGTCGACCGATGCGCCGCGTGCTGTGGCGTAGGCGGTGAACTCCTTTGCGGTGACGAATTCATCCGCATCAGCGGTGGCCGAGGCATTCACGTCCCAGAAACGGTCCGAGATCGGGTTGCCGGGTGCAAAGAGCTCTTCGGTCACCGTACCGCCCGGAAAGCGGAGCGAGCCTGCGTCCATCTGGTCGAGGAAAGTGTCGTAAGAGCCGCCTTCGATCACATCGTCTTTGGTGAACAGCGCGTTGTAGCCGAACATGTCCGACGAGATATTTCCCGAGGCATACTCACCGCCATTCAAGACAAGACTTTGCGCAGACATTAAGACCACCCTGTAAAAGGGCGCTCTGGCTGGGGTCGAAACCCGCTTGACGCAGAACGCCGGATACTACAGGAACCAGTCTCATCTATTCGGAAATCTGCGCATTATCGCAGAGGACTAATCCGCAACCCCAGCGGATGAAGGCTGTAGCCTGTAGTATCCACTCACTTAACCAACAGGATTATACCTGAACCAAAGTTCGAGTATATCGATACACCCATAAGGATAGTTGACTACCCTAAGGTGTATTTCTTGAGGGGTGTTTTATGGGAAATTGCGGATAGCACCGACGCACCGCCCAAATTTCGCCACAATATTCGCTCGCAGCGAGGTGCATACGAAATCGACCGGCGCATATATGTCGGAAAACTAAGGGATAAATGCCCTAACATTTTCCGATGCCGTGCCGTTAGATTAAATTCGCCCACTCGGCAGGCAGGCAATACGCGCGTCAGGCGCTGTTCTGAATGGGTCAATCCTACAGAATCGCCTTCCACCCGCTCGACACTGGCAGATACCGATTCGTATCGTCAGTTTGGCCGGTTGAACGCGCTCTCGTCCGGTCGCTCGTCCTCGTCTTCGGGCACGAGCGGGGACGGAATGACGTAGCTGCCCGACAGCCAGCGGGACAGATCCACGTCAGCGCACCGCTTCGAACAGAAGGGGCGATACTTGGGATCCGTTTCCTTTTGGCAAATCGGGCAAGCCATCAGATATCTCCGATCAGCGGCAGAGTAGGCAGACGTTCGCGCTTCCGCTGCATTTCGAACAGGCCCATCGTCGACCAACCGACGAGGCTGGTTTCGATGCCTGCATTCTTGAACGAGGCACGGAGCGACTGTTCAAGCTGGCGGCGGTTGGCTTTGGACATCGGGGCGAAGTCCACGACGACCTGACCACCGAAGCCGCGCAGTTGCAGCGCACGCGGCAGAAGGCGCGCCGCAGCAAGGTTTGCCTTGAGCGTCGCAGCGGGGGACGTATCGCCGCCCGTGTTCACGTCGACAGCCACCATCGCGCGGGTCGACTCGACATACATGGTGTAACCGTCGCCGAGCTGGACAAGCGAGCTTTTCAGCTCTTCGATCTGGTCGAGGACGCCTTGATGTTCGAAACAGTTCTCGTCGGTGACAACCTCGGCGGGGATGGTCCATTCGCGCCACGCGATGGTGTGCGGGCCGTCGCCTTCGGTCAGTGCCTCGGGCTCGGTGCCTTCGGCGTCGCCGAGAACGGCGCGTGCCAGATCGGCCATGGCCTGAATGTCTTCGGCGATATCTTCATCCGACGCACCTTCACAGCAGGAACGCAGGATCAGACCGAAGTCGTCCTCCATCTCCGCATGACCGATGGCCGAAATACGGGCGCGCTCTTCTTCGTCCTGAATGGCGCGGCTCACGTTAATGCCGGGCGCGCCGGGGGTGACGATAGCATAGCGGCTCTTGAACAGAACGCGGTCGGTGACGGGAACGGCCTTGCCGCCTTCGGCATAGCCCGTGACCTGCACCAGCATCGCCTGACCGGGGCGCAGGCCCTTGGTCTGACGGAGAAACGCGGTCTCGCCTTCGGGAAGGCGCAACATCATGCCGCCCTGACCCTTGAGCGGACGGTCGCAGATCGCGCGGTAGATCGCGCCGACGCGCGGCTGGTCTTCGTCGTCGATCAGCAGATCGTCGAGTTTGCCATCGACCATAAGGGCAGCGGCTTCACGACCATTGATGTGGTCGAGCAGAATCGTACGGCCTTTCATGGCTCACGCTCCGTAAAGGGGATATCCGGCGGCGGTCAGCAGTCCTGCGGTCTCTGCAAGAGGCAGGCCAACAACGCCGGTAAATGACCCGTTGATCCACGGGATGAATGCACCGGCAGGGCCTTGGATGGCGTAACCG
This sequence comes from Marivivens donghaensis, assembly GCF_011806565.1. GTDB lineage: Bacteria > Pseudomonadota > Alphaproteobacteria > Rhodobacterales > Rhodobacteraceae > Marivivens > Marivivens donghaensis_A. The sequence continues at coordinate 181,712 of NZ_JAATOP010000003.1, read as the reverse complement.
CCAGCTTTGCCCTTCCAATCGCCGGATGCGAGATAGCTGTTCACTTCGGGGTTCGACAGACGCTTCATCGACACGGTGGTGACGACGTCCTTCTGCCAGACCTGCGTCCCGCGCTTGACCGCTACAGCGGTGATCACGCGGTGACGGCGCCCCGATAGCGCATAGAGGAACTCGGCCGCTTCGGCCTCGCCCTCGGGCTTGCCCATGATGCGCCGCCCCATGGCAACGGTCGTATCGGCACACAGAACCACCTCGTCTTCGGCGCAGGCAATCGCGGCTGCCTTGTCCGAAGCGATGCGGTTCACATATTCGCGGGGCAGTTCACCCTTGCGGGGGTCTTCGTCCACGTCAGGCGGACGGACTTCCGAAGGGGTGACACCGATCTGCGCCAAAAGCTCCAGTCGCCGCGGCGAACCAGAGCCCAAGATCAGCTTCAGACCGGATGTCGGTGAGAGAGTGCTCACCGAAAACGATAGTTGATGCGACCCTTGGTGAGGTCGTACGGGGTCATTTCGACCTGAACCTTATCGCCTGCGAGGACGCGGATGCGGTTCTTGCGAAGTTTACCTGCTGTGTGCGCGATGATCGTATGGCCGTTTTCAAGCTCGACCAGGAATGTCGCGTTGGGCAGGAGTTCCTTCACGACACCGGGGAATTCGAGCAGTTCTTCCTTGGCCATGTGATCTCCAAAAGTAATGTCCCTGCCCATGTGGCAGGCGGCGTCTAAATGCGCCCGAAAAAGTGAATTTTCAAGGGTATTTCACGCCAACTGATGCGTTTGCACCTTATGTAGTCGGGAATCCTGCTCTTTCCAGTGGCTGAAATTGCCAACCTGCCCTGTTTCGCGGGGTGCGGCGATGGCGCGAGGGTCGACCTCGGCATAGACCCACGCGGCAGAGTCGGTCTTGCCTTGGGCCACAATCCCGTCCTCGGGAAGCCCGTGATCGGGCGGGCAAAAGAACCCGACGCGGCCCGTTCCGGTGTCCAGCACATCGCAGTCATGCACAGGGCCAAGCACGGGCGCCTGCACGATCAGGCACTGGTTTTCGATGGCGCGGGCGCGGCACGACTGTCGCACGCGGGTCTGGCCAGCAGCCAGATCGGTGGCGGACGGCACAAGGATCATGTCCGCGCCGCCTTCGCACATGGCGCGGGCCTGAAGCGGGAATTCACTGTCGTAGCAGATCAGAACGCCGATCCGGCCCAGCGCGGTGTCGAGCAGTTTGACCTCCGCTCCCGGATTTATGCCCATTTCGTTGCGCTCGTAGGGCGTGAGGATCAGCTTGTCCTGCCACGCGACATGGCCGGTCGGCGACACCATATAGGCGCGGTTCACGATCCGCGTTCCGACTTTGACGCAGAGCGATCCGGCGAGGATGTGGACGCTGTATTTCTTGGCCAGCGCGATATGCAGATCGAGCCAGTTCTGCGCCGCGTCGCACATCTTTTTCGCCCACTCGGCGGGGGACACATCGGAAGGCGTTCCGACCAGCGCCGCTTCGCAGCCGCCGTATTCAGGGAAAATCAGAAGCTGCGCGCCATTGCCCGCAGCCTCGGACACCCATTTGTCCAGCTTGTCGTTCAGCTCCCGTTTGGTGGGGTGCCATTCGGGGCGGTATGCGGCGGCGGCAATTTTCATAACTCTCTCATCCAGAACTGGAGCGGCTTTTCGGTCTGCTCGGTATCGCGGTGATCCTTCCAACGGAAACGCGCCACGACACCATCGAGTTTCCTGTAGCCCCGCTTCGTCCAGAACGCATCGAGCGGACGGTAACCTTCGGGGCGGTCGGGATGATCGGCGGGGCGCATCACGCCGCAAAAGGCCGCATATTTGCGGCCCAGCGCACGGGCTTTCGCTTCTCTCGCATCGAAAAACGCGTGGCCCGCCCCCTGCCCGCGATATTCGGGCAGCAGCACGGATTCGGCGCAGTAGAAAATCTCGGTCAGCGGAATGCCTGTTGCGGCAAAGGGCGCGGCAAAGTCGTCCGCGTGGTCTTCCATAGGGGTGCCTGTGGCGACGCCGACAATCCGGTCACCGTCCGTTGCCGCGACGAGAATCGCCTCTTCCGCATCGCGGTAGGTCGCCACGTATTTGCGCTCGTAGTCCATATCGCCGTCATAAAGGTACGGCCACTCGGCAAAGACAGCGATACGGAGGCGCGCCAGATCATCCAGCGCGTCCGTGATCGCCTCGCCGCTCAGAACCTTGAACGTCAGGGTCATGCGGAGACCTGACGGATCCAGTCCGACAGGTTGTAGTAGGTGGTCACGCGGGTGATCTTGTCGTCCTTGAGCGTCATGAACGACCCTGCGGGCAGCTTGTAGGTCTGGCCTTTGGCTTCGGGCAGACCCTCGTCCGTGGTGAGGTATTCGCCGTTCACGATGAATTCCGCAGACGCGCGGGTACCGTCCTCGTTCACCATGAACACCATGTCGGTCAGGCACTCGCGGTAGCAGCGGTCCATGTGGTCGCAGAATTCGGAGAACAGGTCCTTGCCCTTGCGCACTTTGCCTTCGTTGACGTGATGCTCCACATCATCGGCCAGTTCGGCCAGCATTCCTGCTTTGTCGCCTGCATTGAAGGCATCGAAATAGCGTTGAAGAACTTCGGTCGCGGCCATTGCGGCTTACTCCTTTGGCGGCCCCCAACGCGCGTGGAGGCGTGAAATAATCTGGTCTCGTGTCTGTCTATAACTGTCGAGTTTGGCGTCACGTGTCTCTCCGAGACCTGTTGGGTCCAAAATCGGCCAATATTCGACTTCGAGGTGATAAAAACGGGTGAGTTCGAGCGCCTGACGCTGGCTCGCCGGAGACAGCGCAACGATCAGGTCGAAGGACGATAGATCGTCGCCCCACTCTTTGAGTTCGTCGAACGAGCGGGAGCGGTGACGCGACAGCTCCACGTCCTTTTCCTGACAAACGCAAATCGCGAAGCCGTCGATCTCCAGATCGTTTTTGACGCCCACCGACTGCACGTAACAGCCTGTCCCGTAGTACTTTTTCATCAACCCTTCCGCCATAGGTGAGCGCACAGCATTGTGGTCACAGCAGAAGAGGATGGACTGCGGTAGCGGGTCGTATTCCTTCTCGCTCTCCGACAAGGTCAGCCCCCGAAGTGCAGGACGCAGATCAGGGTAAACAGGCGGCGGGCGGTGTCGTGATCGACTTCGCATTTCCCATCCAGCCGCTCTTGCAGGATGTTGGCGCCCTCGTTGTGGATACCGCGGCGGGCCATGTCGATCGTTTCGATCTGGCTTGGCGAGGCGGTCTTCACGGCATCGAAGTAGCTGGCGCAAATCTGGAAGTAGTCTTTGACGACCTGACGGAACGGCCCCAGCGCGAGGTGGATTTCCGACGCCGGATCACCTGCTTCATTACGGATATCGAACACAAGGCGGCGCTCACGGATCGATAGGGCGAGCTTATACGGCCCATCCACCTTGCCGTCCTTGGCAGGCAGATCGAAGCTGTTTTCTTCCAGAAGGTCGAACATCGCAACCTTCCGTTCCTGCTCCACTTCGGGAGTCGGGGGCGGCAGGTTCGAATCGTCGAGTTCGATGTGGCTGATACGGCTCATGGGCGGGTCTTCCGTTTGGTCGACCAATTGGTAGCGGCCCACATGCGTTCATGCAATGCGGCAACGGGTATCGCGGAACATATCCTGCCCCGCGAGCCCCAGTTAGCCGTTCAGCTTGTCGAGGCGGGCGCGAACGCTCAATCCGTGGGCTTCGAGGCTTTCGGACTTTGCCAGACGCTCCGCAGCCGGACCGATCGCGCGAAGGGCGTCGGGGGTCATGCGGGCCAGCGTGGTGCGCTTGAGGAAGTCCATGACCGACAGACCCGACGAGAAACGGGCCGAACGGGCGGTCGGCAAGACGTGGTTCGGGCCGCCGACGTAGTCGCCGATAGCTTCGGGCGTCCAACCGCCGATGAAGATCGCACCGGCGTGGGTCACTTTTTCGGACAGCGCGTCGGCATCCTCGACACAAAGCTCGAGGTGTTCGGGCGCGATACGGTCGGAGAGCGCAGCGGCCTCTTCCATATCTTTGACGGTGATCACCGCACCGAAGTCGCGCCAGCTCGCACCCGCAATCGCGCGGCGCTCCAGCGTCTCGAGGCGCTTGTCCACGGCATCGGCGACAGCGCGGCCAAAGTCGCCATCATCGGTGATCAGGATCGACTGCGCGGATTCGTCATGCTCGGCCTGCGACATCAGATCGAGCGCAATCCAGTCGGGGTCGTTGTGTTTGTCGGCAATCACAAGGATTTCCGACGGGCCCGCGATCATGTCGATGCCCACCTTGCCGAAGACGCGGCGCTTGGCGGCTGCGACAAAGGCGTTGCCCGGCCCCGTGATCTTGTCCACGGGCGCGATGGTTTCGGTGCCGTAGGCCAGCGCGGCCACGGCCTGCGCGCCGCCAATGCGGTAGACTTCGTCAACGCCCGCGATTTTCGCGGCCAGCAAAACCAGCGGGTTCGCAACGCCGTCGGGGGTCGGCACGACGATGGCGAGACGCTCGACGCCTGCGACCTTCGCGGGAATGGCGTTCATCAGCACCGACGACGGATAGGACGCGAGGCCGCCCGGCACGTAGAGGCCAGCGGCAGACACAGCCGACCAACGCCAACCGAGCGAAGCACCTGCGGCGTCTTCCCAGCGGGCATCCTCTGGCATCTGGCGTTCGTGGTAGGCGCGGATACGTTCAGCGGCGAGTTCGAGCGCCGCGCGTTCTTCGTCCGACACCTGCTGGATGATCTCTTCGATCTCCGCTTCGGAGAAACGCAGCTTATCGGCAGTCAACTCCATGCGGTCGAACTTCGCGGTCAGCTCCAGCACAGCCGCGTCGCCGCGCTTGCGCACGTCCGCGATGATATCCGCAACGACAGCGTCCACATCGGGGCTGTCTTCGCGCTTCATTCCCAACAGCGCCACAAAGGCGTCTTCGAAACCTGCATCAGTCGTATCGAGAAATTGGGGCATCGGCTGTCTCCTTCGCCGCAGGTGATACATGCGCAAACGCCCCCCTTCAATGTGAAGGGGGGCGTCAAAGCGCTACAAAACGTAGCGCCGCGTTATTCGGGATGGCTCGGTGCCTGATGGGACGGCGCGATGTAGGGGCGCGTGACGTCCTTGAGCATGATCTCGATCGCTTCGACGTCGAGCTTGATGACGCCATCGCCCGCGAGGTTCAACAGAATCGACCCCGCACCGTCCTCGCCCGCTTTCCAGTCGAGCGAGAGGATCGACAGAACCGTGTCGGCATCGCCTTGCGGCACGCCTTGGCTCTGCACATTCATCACGCACTGGAACATGAGAACCGACTGCACCCGCTCGACCTGACGGCCGCGTTTCTGCGCCGCATCGAGGTCTTCCCAACGGAAGCGGTTGATCAGAATCGCAAAGCGCCGCTCCGCTGGATACCAACCGATTTCATTAGCGGGAAAAACCGCATCCTGCGTCAGCGCCGATACGACCTGAAGGTCTTCGGCATCGACTGCCATCAGGCGGAGAGGAGCCTCGCCGCCGTCTTCGAAACGGGCGTCTTCGGTCATTGTTCCTTGATCCGTTCGATCTGTGCGCCAACCCCGCCGAGCTTGTCTTCGACGTTCTCGTAACCACGGTCGAGGTGGTAGACGCGGTTAACCTGGGTTTCACCCTCGGCAGCCAGACCGGCGAGGATCAGCGAAACCGACGCACGCAGGTCGGTCGCCATGACCTGAGCGCCCTTCATTTTTTCAACGCCGTGGACGGTCGCGGTGCCGCCATGGACTTCGATGTTTGCACCCATGCGGCCCAGTTCCGGCGCGTGCATAAAGCGGTTTTCAAAGATCTTTTCTTCCAGCACCGAAGTACCGTCAGCAAGGCACAGCATCGCCATCATCTGCGCCTGAAGGTCAGTCGGGAAACCGGGGAACGGTTCGGTCGTCACGTTGACGGCCTTCGCACGACCGGCTTCGCAACGAACCTTGAGGCCCGCTTCGGTCTCTTCGACGGTGATGCCTGCTTCTTGCAATTTTTCAACGAAGGATTCGACCAGTTCCATCTTACCGCCGAGGCATTCGACCTCGCCGCCCGCGATAACGGGGGCCAGCATGTAGGTGCCAAGCTCGATGCGGTCGGTAACAACGGGGTGGGTCGCGCCACCCAGACGGTCGACGCCCTGAATTTCGATGCGGCTGGTGCCTTCGCCTTCGATCTGGGCGCCCATCTTTTTGAGGCAGCGGGCAAGGTCGACGATTTCAGGCTCGCGCGCGGCGTTTTCAATGACCGTTGTGCCCTTGGCGAGCGTTGCGGCCATCAGAACGTTCTCGGTCGCGCCAACGGAAGCGAATCGCAGCTTCACGATACCGCCCTTCAGGCCGCCGTTGGTTTTGGCGTGAAGGTAACCTTCTTTCAGCTCGATCTCTGCGCCCAGCGCTTCGAGAGCCGAGATGTGGATGTCCATCGGACGCGCACCGATTGCACAGCCACCCGGCAGCGAAACCGTGGCGTGTCCGTAACGCGCCAGCAGCGGGCCGAGCACGAGATTCGAGGCGCGCATCTTGCGAACGATGTCATATTCCGCGCGGGTCGAGGTCAGGTCGTGCGAGGACATGGCAACAACCTTGCCGTCCTGAAGCGACGAGACTTCAGCGCCAAGTGATTGAAGAAGCTGGGTCATTGTCTTGATGTCGGACAAACGCGGCGTGTTCGTCAGCGTCAGCGGCTCTTCACTCAGCAGAGTGGCCGGCATCAGAGCGAGCGCGGCATTCTTGGCCCCCGCGATAGCGATTTGTCCGCTTAGCGGCTTACCGCCCTTTACCAAAATGGAATCCATTGTGCCCTATTCGTCCTCTTTCGATTCTTCTTCATGAGCGGCGCGTGCACGTGCCTGCGCCTTGCGCTTCGCCATGTTCGACTTCAGCGCAGCCTTGAGCCGCTCTTCTCTTGTGAGTGTCTCGGGGCCTTTGCCCGACTTAGTATTTTTCACCGTCATGGCAAAAGAGTTATCCCGAGATCAAAAAACCGTCCAGATGGGGGTTGCGCATGGAATCTTTTGAGGCTAATTCCCCGCCACACGCCGACGACACACCGTCGGACGCGGAAAACGGCGCTGCTGTAGCTCAGTGGTAGAGCACTCCCTTGGTAAGGGAGAGGTCGACAGTTCAATCCTGTCCAGCAGCACCATTCCTCCCCCAAATCAATTACATACGCCACGCGCCGAACGACTGCGCTTTGTTGCATTTCCGATGTGGGTTTAGGCGTATAGTTCCCTACCCTATCAGTGATTTCGCGGGAACATTGCGGTCAGAAACCGCGATTCTCCCTAAAAGAACGCCCCCGTCAGACGTTAGCTCGCCCATTGGCAGATCAACTTCGGCACACGGTCAGGTTCTATGAAATTACCGCTCGCGCGTAAACTTCCCTTGCTCATCATTGCCCTGACCTTTGCATCCGCATTGCTGGTCGGCGGCCTGTCCTTTTCGCGTATGCAGGCCCAGATGGCCCGCGACGCGCAGGACCGCCTTACCGGCACGGTCGAGATGATGAGCGAGACAATCAACAGGGAGATGGATTCCTACATGTCCGCCCTGATGATTCTGGGAACCGATGCCAGCTTGCAGTCGGCGATGGGTACTTTCACGTTCTCGCTCAACAGCACCGATGACCCCGAGGGGCTGCTGGGCCTCGTCCGTCAGGAGATGCGCGAAGCCTACATCACGAACAACCCGTTCCCCGAAACGGAGCGTCATAAACTGATGCTCCATGCCGACACGGACATGTACGGACGCACCCACGGTCAGTGGCATCCGTGGATTTCGACCATCGCGCAGACCATGGACCTCGCTGATGTCCTGCTGGTCGATGTCTCGGGTAACGTGGCGTACTCATATGCCAAGCGCGACGATTTCGGCGGTAATATCAACGACGACGACCTGACGAACACCGGCCTGGCACAAGCGGTCCGCGAAGCGCTCGCCGCGCCCCAACCGGAGTACGACGGCGGTCCGAAAACCGTCCCGATGTATTTCAGCGCATTCGAACCCTACTCCAAAGCGATGTCCGTACTTCAGGCATTCGCGGCCTCACCGCTCTATGACCGCAATGGACGCCTGATGGGCGCCGTCGTCATCGCGGTTGGTGACACCTACCTGCAAACGATTATGGACGGCGCAACGGGCCTTGAGGTGGACAGCCAGACGCTGCTCGTGAACGACGAAGGCCGCACCGTGTTCCTGTCGGGTGACATCATCACGGACGAAGGCGCGACGGTCCGGATGCACCCGCAAGATGAACACGTCCTTGGCGCAGCGGCAGGAGACACGGGCACGGCGCTCTTCACCAATCGTCAGGGCATAAAGCTCCTGTCCGCTTGGACGCCTGTCGAAATCGGCGGCATCGCTTATGGCCTTGCCGTGAGCAACGAATATTCCGAAGTCATGGCCGGCGCGCAGACACTCGGCTGGATCATTCTTGCGACGACCCTGATCATCGCTGCTGCGACGGGCGTTGTCGGCTGGTGGATCGCGCGGTCCATCGTGCGACCGCTCCAGACGATCTCGCATGATCTGGACGAGATTTCGAACACCCGCGACCTCACCCGACGCACGACCATCGATACCGAAGACGAAATAGGGCGCAGCGCTGGCGCCGTTGATCGCCTCCTCGGTTTCTTTGACGAGACGCTGACCGCCGTGCGCGGCAGCACGGAAGAACTCAGCGCCGCGTCCGGCACCATGCTGGAAGCCGCTCAGGCGCTCGCGTCGAACTCCGAAGTGCAATCGTCTGCTGTCGAAGAGCTGTCCAGCTCGGTCAACCAGACCGCATCGCAGGTATCTGTCAACGCCGACTCGGCCAAGACCGCGAACGATTTGATGATGGGCGCAGCCAAGGTCGTCGACGACGGCAAGCGCAAGGTGTCCACGATGGTGGACGCAATGGACGCGATCAACGCCTCTTCGCTCGACATCGAAAAGATCATCAAAGTGATCGACGAAATCGCGTTCCAGACCAACCTTCTCGCGCTCAATGCAGCTGTCGAAGCCGCCCGCGCAGGCCAGCACGGACGCGGTTTCGCGGTGGTCGCGCAGGAGGTCCGCAACCTCGCCGGACGTTCGGCCAAAGCCGCCCGCGAGACAGGCGAGCTCATCGAAAAGAGCCGTCAGCACGTTCGCAATGGCGTCGAAATCTCTGCCGACACCAGCGAGTCGTTCGAGGTCATCAGCCAGAACATCACCAAGGTCGGCGGCCTGATCAAAGACATCAGCAAAGCCAGCGCAGAGCAGGCCCGCGGTGTCGATCAGGTCAACGAGGCGATCCTCGACATTAGCCGCACCGCGCGCCTGTCGAGCCAGCAGGCCGACACCTTTGCGACCACAGCGAGCCAGCTGAAAAGCACGAACGAACTGCTCCGTCAGGAAATCGCGAAATTCCGTGTGTCGGCGGAGCCTGTAGCTACGGCCGTCACCATTATCGGCGACTTTGAGGAGCTCCCCGCTGAACCGGCCGTTGTCAACGAACCCTATGTCGAGGATTCGGACTTCGACAGCTTCGATGTGCCTGCCCTGCCCGTGCCCGCAAATACCGTTCCCGACGACGTCGCGCCCGATCAGCAACACCCCTCTCGCCACGATCCGGACTCGGATTCGCGCGGCTACGGTACGTTCTGATCAGATTCCGCGCCCTGCCAGAACGGCGGCGCGGGTTCTCGTTATGTCACTGATCTCTCCGCCCCGCCAGCTATCGCGTATGGTCGTGATCCAGTGCGGTTCCGGCTGTTTGATACGGTGAAGGCCGTGCCACACGAGGTTCCTTAGAACGTCCTGCGCCCCATCTGGCAGAACGTCGGGGATTTCATAACCGTTGAGCGTCGCCCAGATCGCACTCCAGCAGCGGCCCACCGACCACGGATTGTAGCCGCCGCCACCAAGCACGAGGTAGCGGGGCGCAAGGTGGCGTAAGGCTTCGACCACCCCGATATGCGCGTTATTCGACATCGCAAGACGAGATTGCGGATCTTCGGTGATGGCATCGGAGCCGCATTGGACCACAATCGCGTCCGGCTTGAATGCCTGCACGACCGGCAGGATCATCTCGTTCAGCGCAAAGGCCATATCGTCGTCATGGGCACCGCGCGGCAGCGGCAGATTGAACACCTGCCCCACCCCGACATCATCCAGCGCACCCGTGCGCGGCCAGCGGTTTTCCTCGTGGGTCGAGATCAGCAGCACGTCCGGCTCATCACGGAACGCGGCCTCCACCCCGTCGCAGTGGTGGGCGTCGATGTCCACATACGCCACGCGGGTCGCGCCGTTTCTGCGCAGCGACATGGTCGCCAGCACCGGATCGTTCAGAAAACAGAACCCGTTGGCGCGATCGGCGAAGGCATGGTGCGTCCCGCCGCCAGGTGAATGCAGCACGCCGCCGTTCCGCAAAAGCTCCCCCGCCAGCAGCGAGGCGCCCGCCCCCGTTGCGGGCCTGCGGTACATTTCGGTGAAAATGGGGTTCGACGGCGTGCCGATATTGTAAGTCTCGCGCACTTCGCCCGACACCTCCTGTGCGGCCTCTGCCGCTTGCAGGGCAGCAATGTAGTCGGGCGTGTGAAACACGGTCAGCGCGGCGGGTTTGGCGCGGGGGCTGGTGATAAATCGCTCGCGCGGCAGCCAGCCCATCGCGCGGGTCAGGTCCATCACGGTCGACACGCGCGGCACCCGCAACGGGTGCCACGCGCCGTAGGACGAGCCACGGTAAATTTCTGATCCCAACATCTGCGGGAACGGCAAAGTCATTGCGCCTCACCTCTTGGATTGCGCCCTTTGACGCCGCACATAGATAGAGTAATCTAAGGCACTTGGCCGAAAAGGTGAAACCCGCCAGATGATCCGCTACACGCTCAAATGTGACCACGACCACAGCTTTGAAAGCTGGTTCCAGTCCGCCGATGCGTTCGACAAACTCCAGTCGGCCGGCATGGTGGCCTGCACCGCTTGCGGATCGACGAAGGTCAGCAAATCGCTGATGGCTCCCTCCGTGCGTACCGAAACGGCCACGGAAAAGCCCGCGCTCACCGCCCCTGCCACCCCACAGGAAGAGGCGCTGACCAAGCTGCGCAAGCATGTCGAGGCCAATTCGGAATACGTCGGAATGAAGTTCGCCGACGAAGCCCGCAAGATGCACGACGGCGACACGCCGGAGCGTCCGATCTACGGCGAGGCGAAGCCGCAGGACGCGATCAAACTGATCGAAGACGGCGTTCCGGTCCTGCCGCTGCCATTCGCGCCGCGAAAACAGACAAACTAGCCACAATATATGCTGTAAAACTGTTACAGCACTGCTTTGGCCAATTGCCCTTCGGTCCAATTGCCTTTATTCGGGCCGCGATCTTTTGAAGGGACAGCCATGCCGACGCTTGTCATGAAATTCGGCGGGACTTCGGTCGCCAATCTCGACCGCATTGCCCGCGCTGCAAAACGTGTCTCGCTCGAAGTTGCCAAAGGCTATGACGTCATCGTCATCGTTTCGGCCATGTCGGGCAAAACCAACGAACTCGTCGGCTGGGTGAATGAGACCTCGCCGCTGTACGACGCTCGCGAATACGACGCTGTCGTCTCGTCGGGCGAAAACGTGACCGCCGGTCTGATGGCGCTCCGTCTTCAGGAAATGGATATCCCCGCGCGTAGCTGGCAGGGCTGGCAGGTTCCGCTGCTGACCAACGGCGCGCACGGTTCGGCGCGGATCGAAGACATCCCGACCGATAACATCAACAAGAAGTTCGGCGAAGGTATGCGCGTTGCCGTGGTTGCAGGTTTCCAGGGTCTGTCGCCCGAAGGCCGCATCACCACGCTGGGCCGCGGTGGCTCGGACACCACTGCCGTTGCATTCGCTGCCGCCTTCGGCGCAGAGCGTTGCGACATCTACACCGATGTGGACGGCGTCTACACGACCGACCCGCGCATCACGTCGAAAGCCCGCAAGCTCGACAAGATCGCTTTCGAAGAAATGCTGGAACTGGCCTCGCTCGGTGCGAAGGTTCTGCAAACCCGTTCGGTCGAACTGGCCATGCGCTATAATGTAAAGCTGCGCGTGCTGAGCTCGTTCGAAGAACCGTCAGATGACGCAGGCACGCTGGTCTGCGCAGAGGAGCAAATCATGGAATCCAACGTCGTTTCCGGTGTCGCCTATTCCCGCGAAGAAGCGAAAATGACCCTCGTCACCATTCAGGACAAGCCGGGCATCGCTGCGTCGATCTTCGGTCCGCTGGCGGACGCAGGTGTGAACGTGGACATGATCGTCCAGAACATATCGGAGCAGAACTATCAGGGCCACGCCGGCGGCGTCACCGATATGACCTTCTCCTGCCCGATCGAGCAGCGCGCCCGCGCCGAAAAGGCACTGAACGATGCCAAGGAAAAGGGCCTGATCGAGTTCGATCGCCTCGAAGCAGACACCGAAGTCGCCAAGGTTTCGGTCGTCGGCATCGGTATGCGCAGCCACGCAGGTGTTGCCGCCAAGATGTTCGACGTGCTGTCGAAAGAGGGCATCAACATCAAGGTTATCGCAACCTCGGAGATCAAAATTTCGGTTCTGATCGACCGCAAATATATGGAACTCGCGGTTCAGGCGCTGCACGACGCATTCGAGCTCGACAAAGCCTGATCCGGCAAAAAATGAAGACTTCGAGAGGCCGCCTTTTCGGGCGGCCTTTTTATTGTGCAAATCTGCTCGCGCGCCGCACACTTGTAAGTCGAGTTTCCGTGACTAGGTCGTATTAAGCATTGAAATATTGAAACAATTTTCTGCATCGCAGAATAAATACGATCAGTTGCACGGCAGTTATTTTTGAATGAACACTCCCAAATTGCCCGCCGTTCGCCTATACAGACCCTAACGAGGGAGCGGGAATGAAAATGGCCGAACGGTTCGAGACTGACAGCCGCAAAATGCTGGTTCGTCTGCGCGACACTATGGCAGAGGACAGCGCGGGCCAGACACGGCTCGACAAGATCGTGCACCTCATCGCAACCTCGATGCAGACCGAAGTGTGCTCCATCTACCTTTTCCGCGATTCCGACACGCTTGAGCTTTGCGCGACCGAGGGCCTGCAAGAAGAAGCCGTCCACAACACGCGCCTACGCCTTGGCGAGGGTCTTGTGGGCCGCGTTGCGCGCTCCCGCCAAGTCATCAACACCGCCGATGCCCCTGCCGAGAAGGGTTTCCGCTACATGCCGGAAACGGGCGAGGAACGCTACTCGTCGTTCTGCGGCGTCCCGATCCAACGGCTTGGCTCCGTGCTCGGCGTACTGGTCGTGCAGTCGAAAGACGCCCGCCAGTTTTCGTCCGACGAGGTCTACGCGCTCGAAGTCGTCGCGATGGTACTGGCCGAGATGACAGAGCTTGGCGCGTTCATCGGTGACAGCGACGCCCTTTCCGCGCGTCATCAGCAGCCGATCATGTTCCGCGGTGTCCTCGGTCAGGAAGGCGCCGTCGAGGGTAACGTCTACCTTCACGAGCCGCGTGTCGTCGTCACCAACCCGATTGCCGAAGACATCGACCGCGAGCTTGAGCGCCTTCAGGCTGGCGTCGATCAGCTGCGCATCTCGGTCGACGAGATGCTGAACACCACGACCACCGTAAACGCCGAACAGGTGCAGGTGCTTGAGGCTTACCGCATGTTCGCCAATTCCAAGAGCTGGCGTCGCCGGATGGAAGAGGACGTCAAAAGCGGCCTCTCTGCCGAAGCTGCGGTGGAAAAAGAACAATCGCTGGCCCGTTCCCGCCTAAACCAGTCGGGCGATGCCTACCTGCGCGAACGTCTGCACGACCTCGACGACCTGTCGAACCGTCTGCTGCGTATCCTCACGGGTCAGGGCAAGGAAACCGGCGCAGAAATGCCCGAGAACCCCGTTCTCATCGCGCGCAATATCGGTCCGGGTGAGCTGCTGGAATACGGCAAGTCGCTGAAGGGCATTGTGCTGGAAGAAGGCAGCGTCGGCTCCCACGCTGCTGTGGTGGCCCGCGCGTGGGCGATCCCGCTGGTGATCAACGCCCGCAACATCACGACCGAAGCGCTGAACGGCGACCTGATCCTCGTCGATGGCGATCAGGGTGTCGTCCACCTCCGCCCCGATGAAAACGTGCAGAAGGCGTTTCAGGACAAGATCGCGATGCAGGCCCGCGCGCAGGAGCGTTATGCCTCGATCCGCGACCTGCCCGCGACTGCGCTGTGCGGCAACACCATCAATCTGAACATGAACGCGGGCCTGATGGCCGACCTGCCGTCGCTGCCCAGTTCGGGCGCCGAAGGCGTCGGCCTCTTCCGTACCGAGCTTCAGTTCCTGATCCGCAACCAGATGCCCAAGCGCGCCGAGCTTTCCGCGCTCTACGCCCGCGTCATGGATGCCGCGAAGGGCAAGCGCGTGGTGTTCCGCACGCTCGACATCGGTTCGGACAAAGTGCTGCCCTACATGAAGCCGAACGACGAGCCGAACCCCGCGATGGGCTGGCGTGCGATCCGTGTCGGCCTCGACAAACCGGGCGTGCTCCAGATGCAGCTTCAGGCGCTGCTGCGCGCGGCCAATGGGCGTCCGCTGTCAGTGATGTTCCCGTTCGTCGCGCAGATGACCGAGTTCCAGGAGGCTCGCGCAGAGCTCGACAAGATGGTCGAACGCGAGATCATCCTCGGTCATCCCGTCCCCGAAAAGATCGAAGTCGGCGCGATGCTGGAAACGCCCAGCCTCGCCTTTGCCCCCGATGCGTTCTTTGAACAGGTGGATTTTCTGTCCATCGGCGGCAACGACCTCAAGCAGTTCTTCTTTGCTGCCGACCGCGAAAACGAACGCGTGCGCCGACGCTATGACACGCTCAATTGCAGTTTCCTGTCGCTGATCGAAATGATCGTGCAGCGCTGCGAAAAGGCTGGAAAGCCCGTGTCGTTCTGTGGTGAGGATGCCGGCCGCCCGATTGAAGCGATCTGCCTTGCGGCCATCGGTCTGCGCAGCCTGTCGATGCGCCCCGCGTCCATTGGTCCGGTGAAGCACCTGCTCCGCCGCGTGAACCTCAATGACGCAAAAGACGTGATTTATGAATCGCGCGAGCGCGGAGACCAGTCGGTCCGCGAGTCGATTACAAACTGGCTCGCTTACGGCGGTTGACCAATGCGTAAAGGAGTGATCAAGCTAGGGCCACTCACTACCCCTCGGCAAATACGCCTCGCTCGCTCGACAAAAAAAGATCGTGATATAAAAAAGACCACTCCTTTACACCTTTAAGTGTATTGTAGGGGTATCGTCATTGATATCCCCTGAGAGGAGGGGGAAGATTTAGTTGCAGGTTTTAAGACGCGCCGTCGAAATCGAGCAGATGTCCGATAGTTCGGAAATTTGGTCGGCGCTTGTTCAGACGTTAGCCACCGAAGGGCTCACGTTCGTTAATTACATAACTTCGGACCCGGACCGGAAAGACGTAGAACTCCGCACGACCTGCCCCGCGCTTTACGAAAGCCGCGACGCAGCCTCTGACCCGTTTTTGCTTTACTGTTGTAATACTTACGCGGCCACGCCGACCGGCTCTGACCACGTGGACGACTACCCCCACTTGAGCCTCCATGACCGTCTGTTCATCCTGAAAGCGGGAAAGCTCGGCTTTCGCTCGGGCCTTGGTATTCCCATGCGGCTCTTCGGGGCGGGCCATTTTGGTGGGTTCAATATCGGTGCCGATATGCCCCGCGCCGAGTTCGCCAAGCGCTTTCATCACAGATCAGAAGAATTGCGGTTCTTCCTCATGCTGGTACATCGGAGGTTCGAGGAACTGTCTGGCGGCGGTCCCGTTAAAATTGCATTCGATTTGAATGAGAAGAAGTTCGCATCACTGTCCCCGCGCGAGGCGGAGGTGCTGTCGATCGTCACGAGCGGCGTGACACAGAAGGAGTGCGCGCGCATCTGCGGGATTTCCCACTACACGGTCGCCGAATACCTCAAAAGCGCCTATCGCAAACTGGGGGTCCGCAACCGCGTGGAGGCGACCCACATGATAGCTAATCACAAACGCTAGGCCGTCGGCACCTTACGTCCAAGCTGCTTGTGGAACTCCTCGATCACCTGCTGGTCGTCGTAGAGGCGCGCAAGCTGGCGCAGGGCAAAGTGCACATGCGCCAGTTCGGTGTAGTAGCTGACGAACGCAAGGTTGGTGCCCGCACCTGCTGCGGCGCCGATGACAGGCACGGCTTGCGAGGCGAGTTTCTGGGTAATGACGGCACCGAACTTGGGCGCAACCTTGTTGATGAGGCCGTGCACCGCGGGGCCTGAAATGCTGAGGCGCGCGCCGAAGAACGCGGTATCCAATCCGTCGTCGTCCGCGCCGATATTACCCGCACCGAACACACGCAGGCACTCCATTCGGGTGACTTCGCTTTCGGGATCTTCGCCGTATTCAGCGGCGATGGACAAGACAGAGCGGAAGATGACCGTGGTCGTCACAGGGATCTCTGCCAGCGCGGTGGGCAATCCGCCGAAGCCGCCGACAGCACCCGAAACGGCAGCGGCCAGCTTGTGACTGCGGCTGGAGGAGACCTTGCCCAGCGGTCCACCACGCGACGCCTTTGCGACGTTGAAGCTCTGCTCCAGCGCGGCTTTGGCGATGTTGTCGACCTGCTTGCGGAAACCTTCGGGGAGCAGCTTCATGCCGTCCTCGACCTGATTGCCGACGAAGTTGATGGCTTTCATCAAAACGCCGCCCGCCTTGCGTTGACGCACGGCGAGGGCCGCGATCTCTGCGCGGGCCTGATCGGTCAGCGGTTGGTCAGGGTTAACGACTTTGAGCGTCGGCGTGTTCTGGTCCATGATCGTTAAGATGGGGCCGCCCGCCCGGATTGCAATCCGGCGCTTGCGTCACATCACCATGAACGCCCACCCACGCACCCGGCGCGAGGTCGTACCCCAGCACGCGGTCGGGGTTGGTCGGCGGCGGCATCAGCACCCCTTTGAGCGGGAAAAACCCGAACCGTTTGTAGTAGGGATAATCGCCCACGAGCATCACGCGGCTCCAACCCAGATCATGCGCGCGGTTCAGAACCTTGCGCATCAGGATGCCGCCCACGCCTTCGCCCTGACGGGTCGGGTGGACGGCAACAGGGCCGAGGAGGATCGCCAGACGGTCGCCGACATGCACAGGCCAGTTGCGGATCACGCCCGCCAGAATGCCGTCGTTATCACGTGCCGTGAAGCAGAGCTTTGCCACAGGATCGACACCGTCACGCAGACGGTAGGACGACAGCGCCGTCCGGCCCGGAGCAAAGCAGAGGTCGTAAAGCGCCTCGACTTCCCACCAATCGTGAGCCGTTTCCTCTGCCAATTCGATCATTAGGACAGGATTCTCCCCTTCTCTCTGGATTGCGCCGTAACATGACGCTACCTCTGCCGCAAACGACAAGAGGGCGACCGATGTTCTATAAACCGACCGAAGGCCACGGCCTGCCGCACAATCCCTTCAGTGCGATCGTATCCCCGCGCCCGATCGGGTGGATCTCGACCCGCGGGAATAACGGGCTTGATAACCTCGCGCCGTATTCCTTTTTCAACGCAGTCGCTTACGAGCCGCCGCAGGTCATGTTCGCCGCCAACGGCTCCAAGGCAGACCGTGATTTCGGCAAGGACACCCTTTCCAACATCCGCGAAACGGGCGTGTTCTGCATCAACATCGTGGATTACGCCTCGCGCGATCTGATGAACGCGACCTCCGCCAGCCACCCCGCTCATGTGAACGAATTCGAAGCGGCAGGCATCGACCATATGGAGTGCGAAACCATTCCTTGCGGCCGTGTCGCCAAGGCTCCTGCATCGCTCGAATGCCGGATGACGCAGATCGTGCAGCTCGAAGGCAAAAGCAGCCACGCTGTCTTTGGCGAAGTCATCGGCATCCACATGCGCGACGACTGCGTGATCGACGGCGTGTTCGACGTGACGACGTTCCAGCCGCTGTCCCGTCTTGGCTACCGCGATTACGCCGTGGTCAAAGAGGTGTTCTCGCTCACCCGTCCCGACGACAAAAAGTAATCTTTGCCTTGCACGGTGTCCGCGCCGTGGGCAACGTAGGTGCGGAACACAACCATAGGGTGCATCATGCAGACAAAGATCGGGATCATCGGCGGATCGGGCGTTTACGACATCGCGGGGCTTGAGAGCCGCGAATGGGTGAGCGTCGAAACTCCGTGGGGGATGCCGTCCGACGATCTACTGACCGGCACCTACAACGGCACCCCGATGGTGTTCCTGCCCCGCCACGGGCGCGGACACGTCCAGACGCCGAGCACGGTGAACTACCGCGCCAACATCGCCGCGCTCAAGATGATGGGCGTGACGGATGTGTTCAGCGTTTCCGCCTGCGGGTCGTTCCGCGAGGAAATGGCCCCCGGTGATTTCGTGATCGTCGACCAGTTCATCGACCGCACCTTCGCGCGGGAGAAAACGTTCTTCGGCCCCGGCCTTGTCGCCCACGTCTCCGTCGCCCATCCGACCTGCGCGCGCCTGATGGACGCCGCCGTAGCCGCTGCTGAAAGCGCGGGCGTGACGGTCCACAAGGGCGGCACCTACCTCGCGATGGAAGGGCCGCAGTTCAGCTCTGCCGCCGAAAGCCACATGTACCGCGAGTGGGGCTGCGCCGTGATCGGCATGACCAACATGCCTGAGGCGAAACTCGCCCGCGAAGCAGAGCTTTGCTACGCCTCGATCGCCATGGTCACCGACTACGACAGCTGGCACCCCGACCACGGCGCGGTCGATGTGTCCGACGTGATCGCCACGCTCAAAGGCAACTCGACCAAAGCCGTCGACACCGTCGCCGCCCTCCCCGCGCAGCTGCCCGCCGACCGTACGCCCTGCCCCTGCGGCTGCGACACCGCGCTCGAATACGCGATCATGACCGCGCCGGATAAGCGTGAGCCCGAGATGATCGACAAACTGCGGGTGATTGCGGGGCGGGTTCTGGGCTGATACCTCGCCTCTGTAAGGACCAAAGGATCTGGCCATGAAAAACGTCAAAGATTACATCCGCACCATTCCCGACTTCCCCCACGAAGGCATTATGTTCCGCGACGTGACCACGCTGTTCAGCGATCCGCGCGGGTTTCGCATGGCCGTGGACCAGCTTGTCTATCCCTACATGGACGTACAGATCGACAAGGTGATCGGCCTTGAGGCGCGTGGCTTCATCCTCGGCGGCGCGGTGGCGCACCAACTAGCCGTGGGGTTCGTGCCCGTTCGCAAAAAGGGCAAATTGCCGGGCAAAGTGATCTCGCAGGACTACACGCTGGAATACGGTGAAGCGACGGTCGAGATGCACGACGACGCCCTCAAAGCTGGCGAGCGCGTCCTGATCGTAGACGACCTTTTGGCCACAGGCGGCACCGCTGCGGCGGGGATCAAGCTGGTCGAACGCCTTGGCGCAGAAGTCGTCGCCTGCGCATTCGTCGTGGACCTGCCAGAGCTTGGCGGGCGCAAGGCGCTGGCTAGCATGAATATCGACGTACATACGATCTGCGAATTCGAAGGCGCCTGATCCGGAAAACAGGGTGGCTGCCAAATCTTGAGGAGACTTGATGACCACCCTGCACCGTCCCGAAGAACTTGACGCCGCGACGGCTCGCCTCGCCCGCAAGCTGGCGCCTGTTCTGATGTTGGACAGTGGCGAGCCCTTTGCCCCTGATACTGTCGGCGTGACACGGCTCTCGGTCGGGGAGCCGTCGCCCAGTTGCCCCCACATTCCCACAGCGCCGAACAGCACCACCTGCGTGCTGGAGTTCGCGATCTGGTGGGCTGGGGCTGGGAACACCCCACACAACTACAATCTTGAACACATCTGGATCGCAGTCGATGCGGACGGCAATGGCCTTTCCGTTTCGGCAAGCGCCCGCGGCGGGGTTGTCGACCTTCCTGATGCCGAATGGACCGACGGTCGGCCTGTGATCTACTGCGTACCGAGCAAGCGCATGTTTGCCTCAACGCCTGACGCCATCAAGGCCCTCAGGAGTACCAGTGCTTCGGGCGAAGGCATCTTGATGAACGACATGTTCGCCGCGCAGCTCAGCTTCGTGACGCCGTACGATCAATTTCTCGTTCGCGAAGACCTTCGCTCGCTCCGCCCTACACCAACGTTCAAATTGACCCTCGCCGCTCCCCTCAATGAGGCCCGCTTTGTGAGCTGGGACGAACTCGCGCTGGAAATCCCACACATCATCCGCGACCAATGCGAAGATCTCCGCCGCCGCAGGCGAGGTCTCAAAGCCGTCTTCCTCGACAGTGGCGATACCCTCATCAAAGAGATGACAGAAGTTTTCGACGCTCAGCTTGAGGGCCTCGTCCTCAGCGCCGAGCCGATCGACGGCACGCTCGACCTCATGGATGCTCTGAGAGGCCGCCAACGGCGCTCGTAGCCGATGGTCGGGTGCAGAGCTTCCGGAACGTCCACGGCGCGCTAGGTTTCTTCGATCACTTCGACGCTCGCGCGATTTCTGAAACGGTCGGAGTAACCAAACCCCACCCGCTCATGTTCATTGATGCCATGCGCAAACTCGGCCTCCGCGCGAGGACGCGAGCGGCATCCTGATGGTCGGCAACAACCTCCACCGCGATATTCGCGGCGCGCGGCGGCTCGGCATCGGCACGATCTGGCTGAACTGGAACGACCGCTACGACCGCACGCCGCTGGACCCGATGGATCAAGCCGACCACGAGGTCAGAACCCCGCGCGACGTGCTCGCGCTGATCGAAAACGAACTCGCCGCATCCGGTTTCAGCGACTAAAGGGGCCGCAGCACCGCACCAGGGTTCATGATGCCCTTCGGGTCAAGCGCCTGCTTGATCGCCCTCATCATCGCCAGCTTTTGCGGGTCCGCATATTTCTCAAGGTCCGCGACCTTGAAACGCCCCACGCCATGCTCTGCGCTGAACGAGCCTTCGTACTTCGCGACCAGATCGTGGATCGTGTCTTTCACGGCGGTCTTCAGATGATCGTATTCGTCACGCGTCCGCCCCTCGGCAGGGAAGACGTTGTAATGCAGATTGCCGTCGCCCAAGTGGCCGAAACAGTTGATGCTGAAATCGCCGACCTTGGCCAGAACACCCGGCGCTTCAGCGATATAATCGGGGATCAGCGACAACGGGATCGAGATGTCGTGCGACGAAATCGAGCCGATGCGGCGATTGCCCTCGGGAATGTTCTCGCGAATGCTCCAGAAGGCCGCGCGCTGCGCCTCGCTTTGGGCCACGGCACCATCGGACACCAGCCCCTGCTCCATCGCAGCCACAAACAGCCCTTCAAGTGCATCCTGCGGAGACTGCCCTTCGGCCAGCCCAAGGTCGATCAGCACCGACCACTCGGGCAGTTCCTCGAACGGTTTCGCGAATTCAACGCCAGTCTCTTCCATGAACCGCAGACCCTGACGGTTCATCAGCTCGAAGCCCGAAATCCCCTCACCAATCCGCGCCTGCGCGAGCGCGAGCAAATCCAGCGCAGCTTTCGGCGAGGGCACAACCATCACCGCCGTCCCGTTCGACACAGGTTGCGGCACCAGCTTCAGCGCAGCCGCTGTGATAATCCCAAGCGTCCCTTCCGCGCCGATCAGCAGATCGCGCAGATCATAACCGGTATTGTCCTTGCGCAGCCGCGTCAGCCCGTTCCAGATCTCGCCTGCAGCCGTCACGACCTCAAGCCCCAGAACCTGCGCCCGTGCATTGCCGTAACGCAGAACGTTCAACCCGCCCGCATTGGTGCCAAGCAGCCCGCCAATCCGTGCAGTGCCTTCCGACGCGAGCGACAGCGGAAACAGACGCCCGACATCCGCCGCAGCCGCCTGCACGTCCGCCAGAATACAGCCCGCGTCACAGACCAACACGTTCTCGGTCGGGAAAACCTCGCGGATGGAGTTCATCCGCTCTAGGCTTAGCACCACAGGCACCGCGCCCTCGCCGGAAACCTGACCGCCGACAACGCCCGTGCCGCCGCCATAGGGCACAATCCCCACGCCTGCCTCGGAACACGCCTTCACGATAGCAGCAACGGCCTCGGTGTTTCGCGGCGCCAGCACGGTTCCGCGACCCGTCCACCGACCGCGCGGCTCTTTCAGGTACTTCTCGCTATCGGCAATCACGAGGTCCTGCCCAAGTGCCTCCACCAGTCCTGCAATGAATTCAGGGGTCGCGTCGTTCAGCATCGGGGCCTCCTGCCTTTGTGCTCCAAATATCCCGGGGGTGAGGCCGCAAGGCCGAGGGGGCAGCACCCCCTTAACCGACGTCGGTGCGTCCCCGACGGTCGGCACGCAAATTGGCGTAGAGCACGTGGTTCCGCCAACGTCCGTTGATCTGCAAATAACTCTGGGCCACGCCTTCGTACTTGTACCCGCAGCTTTCCAGCAGACGGCGCGACGGCGCGTTTTCGGGCAGACATCCTGCCTCGATCCGGCTCAGGTCCAGATCGACGAAGGCGTAGTGCACGACAGCGAGGATTGCCTCGCGCATATAGCCCATCCGCGCAAACTTCTCGCCAGTCCAATAGCCGGTGGTGCCCGATTGCGCAGGTCCACGGCGAATATTGTCGAGCGTGATCGCGCCTACAAGCTGCTGGTCTTCGCGGCGGATCAGGAACAGCGGCAGCGCCGTCTGGTTAGCGATGGACCGCTGGGACCAGTAGACGCGGTTGGTGAAGGCCTTGCGCGACAGGTGATCGTCAGCCCAGGTCGGCTCCCAAGGCGTCAGGAACTCGCGGCTCTGGTGGCGCAGTTCCGACCACCCACGCCAGTCGCCATGCTCCGGCGGGCGGAGTGTCAGGCGCTCTGTTTCGAGCCGGACTTTCCGCTTGCGTGCGAGCATCAGGCAGCGAGCCTCGCGCGTAATTCTTCGAGCGTCGGAGCCTTCTGGCCCGGACCGTAGATCGCCATCGCGGTCGCGGCCTCGCTCGCCATCTGCTCTGCGAAGGCGTTGACCTTTTCGACCGTGACGTTGTCGACATGCTCGACAACTTCATCGAGCCCGATAATGCGGTTCTTGGAATGCAGCATGTGCGCAAGACGCTCGGCACGGCTCGACGGGCTTTCCAGCCCCATCAGCAGGCTCGCCTTCATCTGCGCACGCGCGCGCGCGACCTCGGTCTCGGTCAACGAGCCGACGGCGCGCTTCATCTCGTCGATGGTCAGTTCGGCAAGGTTGCCGATCTGATCCCCCGAGGTCCCCGCATAGAGCGTCATCATACCGGTGTCGGCATAGGCTCCCATCTGCGCGAAGATCGAATAGCACAGTCCGCGGTTCTCGCGGATTTCCTGGAACAGGCGGCTGGAAATGCCCCCGCCCATCGCCGACGAATAGATCTGCGCGGTGTAGATCTCGTCATCAAGGTAGTTCGGCGCTTCGAAGCCCAGCGTGAAGTGGACCTGCTCCAGCGCTTTCAACTCACGGCGCTCGCCGCCGCTGAATGCAGCGGGCGTGTAGGCCAGACGCGAGCCTTTGGGTTTCAAATCGCCGAAGATCTCTTCGGCCTGCGCGACGATCTCGTCGTGATCGACGGCACCGGCGGCGGCGAGGATCATGTTCTCTGGCAGGTACTGCTCGGACATGAAGCCCGACAGATCGACCGACTGGAACGCCGATACACGCTCGGACGGGCCGAGGATCGTGCGGCCCAGCGGCTGATCGGGATAGGCAGCCTCTTGCAGCCAATCGAACACGATGTCGTCGGGCGTGTCGTAGGACAGACCGATTTCCTGAAGGATCACCGACCGTTCGACGTCGACGTCATGCGGGTTGAACACCGGATTGATGAGGATGTCGCCGATGATATCCAGCCCCAGCCGCACGTCCTCTTCGAGCACGCGGGCATAGTAGGCCGTCATCTCGCGGCTGGTGTAGGCGTTGATATAGCCGCCTACATCCTCGATCGCCTCGGCGATTTGCAACGCAGTGCGCTTCTTGGTGCCCTTGAACGCCATGTGCTCAAGGAAGTGCGCAATACCGTTCTGCTCGATCCGCTCGTTGCGAGCGCCCGCCATGACCCATACGCCAATCGAGGCCGACTTCAGCCCCGGCATAGTTTCAGTTGCGATACGGAACCCGTTCTTCAGGGTGTGGGTGCGGATAGTCAACGCGCGCGACGCTCCCGGATGATTGCCTGTAGGGCCGCAAGGTCGTTTGGCACCTGCGTTACCCGTTCCGAACGTTCATACAGGTCGGCCATGCGCGGGGGAAGAGGCGGACGGATACCCGACGCATTTTCAACGGCATCGGGGAACTTGGCCGGATGCGCGGTGGCGAGGGTGATCATCGGCACTTCGGGGTTATGACGCTGGTGCGCATAGCCCACGTGGACGCCAACGGCGGAGTGCGGGCAGAGCAGTTCGCCGGACTCGGTCAGGGTCGATGCGATGGTGATCGAGGTGGTTTCTTCGTCAGCCTTACCGCTGTCGTAGTTCTCGCAGAGCGCAGCCATCGCGTTATCCGAGATACGGAACGAACCCGAATTTTTCAGCTCGTCCATCAGCGAAGAAACCGCCGCGCCATCCTTGTCGTGCGCCCAGAACAGGGCACGTTCGAAGTTCGACGACACTTCGATGTCCATCGAGGGAGAGATCGACGGCTTCACGCCTTTCTTGGCGTAGTCGTTCGATTCCATGCAGCGGTGCAGGATGTCGTTCTGGTTGGTCGCGATCACGAGGCGGTCGATCGGTAGGCCCATCTGCTTTGCGATGAAGCCCGCGAAAATGTCGCCGAAGTTGCCGGTCGGCACGGTGAAGGACACTTTGCGGTGCGGTGCGCCAACGCTGACAGCCGACGAGAAGTAGTAAACGACCTGCGCCAGAACGCGGCCCCAGTTGATCGAGTTCACGCCAGCGAGGTGCACTTCGTCGCGGAAATCGAAGTCGTTGAACATGTCCTTGAGCTTGCTCTGACAATCGTCAAAGTCGCCTTCGACGGCGAGCGCGTGGACGTTGTCCTCGACCGAAGTGGTCATCTGGCGGCGCTGCACTTCCGACACGCGGCCGTGCGGGTACATGATGAAGACATCGACGTTGTCGAGGCCGCGGAACGCTTCGATCGCTGCCGAGCCCGTGTCGCCCGAGGTCGCACCGACGATGGTGATGCGCTTGCCCGAACGTGCGAGGGCGGCCTGCATCATCTGACCGATGATCTGCATGGCGAAGTCTTTGAACGCCAGCGTCGGGCCGTGGAACAGCTCCAGCAGGAAATGGTTCGGGGCGAGCTGCACCAGCGGCGCGCGGGCGATATGACCGAAGCTGCCGTAGGCTTTGGCGATCAGCTCGCGGAATTCTTCGTCGGTAAAGGTGTCCGCAATGAACGGCTTCATCACCGCGAATGCGATCTCTTCATACGATTTGCCAGCCAGCGCCGCGATCTCGTCCGCCGTCATGGTCGGGACGGTCTCAGGCACATAGAGGCCGCCGTCACGGGCAAGGCCGGTCATCATGGCTTCTTCAAAGCTCAGCGAGGGGGCCTGTCCACGGGTCGAGATATAGCGCATTGGTTAAACCTTCTTGGATTCTTTGCCGGAGCGAATGAAGAAATAAACGGACATGACCGCCCAGACCAAGGCCAGACTGAACCATGTGATGACATATTCGAGGTGGTTGTTGCGGATATTCACCGTATCGACCGGCACGGGGATGACACGCGGGTCCGGTGCGCTCGATGCGCGAAGGGCCACCATCAACGGTTCGGCGTCCAGCGTGTCGCTCATACGGGTCACATCGCGGGCGAACCAGATGTTCTTTTCCAGATCGGGCGCAGGCGAGCTATCCGCCGCATCGTCAGGCCAGATCAGGTTGCCGATGATCCGCTGCTCACTCAATGCAGGCGCGGTGTCTTTGGCTTCGAGCGACAGGATCCCCTCGTCCACCATAATATTCCGCCCGTCCACATCCCAGAGCGAGATGACGCGGTAGCCGGTGCCCGCCTTGGTGCCGGATGACAGGACGTGCAGTTCCTGCCCCGTCGGCGTGCCGGTCAGCTCCACCGGTTTGTAATCGTCAGCCGCCGGATCGGGATTTTCGGGCAGCGCGACAGGTTCGGCGACCAGACGCGATTCCATCTCTTCGATGATGCCGAGCTTCCTTTCGAGCCGCTGCATCTGCCACATGCCGAGCGAAATCAGGATCACCACACCGCCGATCCCGAGGGTCAGTAGAAACAGTAAACGACGGCTCATATCCGGTCTCCTCATGCAAAACCGCGCGGAGTTGGCTCCGCGCGGTTCATTGTCCTTTCAGAGCGGAGGGTCAAGACCCGCCGGCAATGATTAGCCTGCCATGCCCCAGATGTAGACGGCGGCGAAAAGGAAGAGCCAGACAACGTCAACGAAGTGCCAGTACCAAGCAGCAGCTTCGAAACCGACGTGCTGGGTCGGCGTGAAGTGACCCTTCATCGCGCGCAGGAGGCAGACGAAGAGGAAGATGGTACCGATGATGACGTGGAAGCCGTGGAAGCCGGTTGCCATGAAGAAGGTGCCGAAGAACACGTCACCGCTGAGGGTGTAGCCTTCGTGGGCAACCAGTTCATAGTATTCGTAAGCCTGAAGAACCGAGAACAGCAGACCGAGGACGATGCCGAGGGTCAGACCGTTGACGAGGTCCTTGCGGTTGTTCTCGTGAACCAGCGCGTGGTGGGCCCAGGTGACGGCAGCGCCCGAGCACAGCAGGATCAGGGTGTTGATCAGCGGCAGGTGGAACGCGTCGACGGCCAGAATGTCTGGACGTTCGTAGCTCGTGCCCATGTAGGTCCACATCGGGTACATCTGGGTTTTGAAGAACGCCCAGAACCATGCAACGAAGAACATGATCTCCGACATGATGAACAGGATCACGCCGTAGCGCAGGCCGATGCGAACAACCGGAGTGTGGTCGCCGGTCTGGCCTTCTTTAACCACGTCAGCCCACCAGCCTGCTGCGGCGTAGACGGTCGCGATCAGACCGATGAAGAAGAGGTACGGCATGTCGTTGGCCATCCACATGACAGCGCCGAACAGCATGACGAACGCGCCGACCGACGAGATGAAGGGCCAGATCGACGGCGGAAGGATATGAAAATCGTGGTTCTTAGCGTGAGCCATTTCGGTTTTCCCTGCGGCTGGTCTTTAGTTATTTGCGGTGGCGACAGGCGCCGTGACTTCGAGAGCTGCATGAGCATCAGGCAGCGGCATCTCATAGAACGTGTAGCTGAGCGTGATCGTGTTCACGTATTTCGCGTCACGATCCTCAACCATCGCCGGATCAACGTAGAAGCTGACAGGCATCATAACCGTTTCACCAGGCTGAAGCACCTGTTCAGTAAAACAGAAACATTCGATTTTGTCGAAAAAGTTGCCGGCCTCGTAGGGCACGACATTATAGGTCGCCTGACCACCGATCGGACGGTCGGTCGGGTTATGCGCCTCGTAGTAGGCCAGAGCGTTCTGGCCGATCTTCACGGTCATCTCGCGCTGCGCGGGCTTGAAATCCCACGGCATGGCCGGATCGGTCGAGGCGTCAAAGCGGATCGTGACCTCGCGATCCAGCACGACATCGCTGCCTACTTCGGCAGTATTGGTTACGCCGCCGAAACCGGTGACGGCACAGAACCAGCTATAGAACGGAACCGACGCCCACGACAGGCCGCCCATCAGGACGACGACGCCGAGCAGCATCACGACGGTGCGCTGCGGACCTTGCAGGTTAGGAAAAAGCTTCACTGAGTACCCTCCCCTTCGGTTTCATCAGGCAGAAGCGCCGGACGCAGAACGTGGTC
Source organism: Marivivens donghaensis (assembly GCF_011806565.1). GTDB lineage: Bacteria > Pseudomonadota > Alphaproteobacteria > Rhodobacterales > Rhodobacteraceae > Marivivens > Marivivens donghaensis_A. Next base: position 153,956 of record NZ_JAATOP010000003.1, on the reverse strand, counting down.
ATTCGACTCGAACTGGCGCGCATCGCCAAGCTGCTGGACCTTGACCACGGTGAGGCCCAGAACCATCGCGGCAAACGCCAGCAGAAGGATCAGGACGCCGTAGTTACGGCCTTTGCGGCGCTGGTGGAGTTCGTGTTCGACTTTGATCATGGCTTATCCCCACAGTCCTGCGGATTGCAGCGTCGCGTCGATCATCAGCGCAGCGAAGTGCAGGAAGAGATAGGCGAGCGACACTTTGAAGGCGCGCTTCTCGGCGGCGAAGTTGTCGGCCTCCGCCTGCTCCTCATCGCGGCGCCATACTTTGTAGCACGCCTGGAGGAACCACAGGTTCAGGACGACAGCCGTCACAGCGTAGACCGGACCACCGATCTGGGTGAAACAGATCGCGAGCGAAACCGGCACCAGCGCGACCATGTAACCCATGATGTGGTTACGGGTGACGCGGCGGCCATGCGTTTCGGTGAGCATCGGCACACCGGCGCGGCCGTAGTCGGACTTCACGAAGATCGCCAGCGACCAGAAGTGCGGCGGGGTCCACATGAAGATCAGCGCGGTCATCAGAACCGATTCAATGCTGACAGTGCCGGTCACGCAGGCCCAACCGATCATCGGAGGCAGTGCGCCGGACAGACCGCCGATCACGATGTTCTGCGGCGTCGAGCGCTTCAGCCACATCGAGTAAACGACAGCGTAGAAGAAAATCGTGAAAGCGAGCAGCGCGGCAGCGAGGAAATTCGTCGCGAGGCCGAGCAGGATAACCGAGAAACCGGACAGGGCCAGACCGATCGCCAGCGCCTCTTCGGGCTGGACGCGGCCCGACGGGATCGGACGGTTCGAGGTGCGCTTCATGATGCGGTCGATGTCGGCATCCCACCACATGTTCAGCGCGCCCGATGCACCGCCGCCGACGGCGATGCAGAGGATGCTGACGAACGCGATGAAGGGATGGACATGACCCGGAGCGGTCACAAGACCGACGAGCGCAGTGAACACGACCAGCGACATCACGCGCGGCTTCAGAAGGGCGAAGTAATCACCCATACCTGCTTCGCGTGTAGCCGTATCCTGCATGCTGACGTCAGTCATTGCTTTTCCTTATCGAGTATGGGGCGGATGCGTGTCCCGCCCCAGATGCTTGAGGGAAGAGACGATTACCAAGCGACGTAGTCGCCGTCGTTCTTCACGCGGTCGAGCCACGCTGCGTATTCTTCTTCGCTAACCACTTTAAGGGTGATCGGCATGAAGGCGTGGTCCTTGCCGCACAGTTCCGAACACTGGCCGAAGTAGATGCCTTCCTGCTCGGGTGCAAACCACAGCTGCGCGAGGCGGCCCGGAACGGCGTCCTGCTTCACGCCCATGGCCGGCATGGCCCAGGAGTGGATGACGTCTGCGCCGGTAACCTGCATGACGATGGTCTTGCCAACCGGAACGACGACCGAGGTGTCGGTTGCCAGAAGGAAGTCCTTACCTTCGTAGCCGTAGCGCTCCATGACGGTGTCCATGTTCGCGCTGCGAACGAACGGGATCACGCCAGCGTCTTCGTCTTCCGAAGTCAGGGTGTTGCCGTGGCCGACCATGTAGCTGTCGAACGATACGTCTTCGTCAACGTATTCGTAGTTCCAAGCCCACTGGAAGCCGGTGACCTTGATGACGATATCGCCTTCGGGGAATTCCTGCTGCTTGAAAAGGGTCGGAAGCGAGAACGCACCGATGAAGACGAGGACGACGATCGGAACGATGGTCCACGCGATTTCCAGCGGCGAGTTGTGAGTGAAGGTAGCCGGGGTCGGGTTCGCACGCTTGTTGTAGCGAACGATAACCCAGAGCAGCAGACCAACCACGAAGATCGTGATGGCGGTGATGATCCAGAGGATCATGCCGTCCAGCCACTGCAGGTCGCGGGCCAGCTCGGACGATGCCGGCTGGAAGCCGATACCGTTGTCGTGCGGCGCACCGACGATCGGCAGATCGGCGAGAACGTCTTGTGCCTTGGCAGCTACGCCGGCGAGGGTCAGGCCGGCAGCGGCCATCAGCTTGGTGACGAGATTGGTCAGTCGCATGTCATACCCTGTCTTAGTCGGGGCCCGATATTTGCCCCGGTGCTCGGATTCCGTCAAAACACTGTGAGAACGGTTGCGGACGGAATCCCGTTGTCTCCGCCGATGCATGTCACATATCCTGCGTCACAACTCAAGAACTGCAATTGCGGCAAACGGACGCTTTTTGACCTAAATCAATGTCGCAAGGAGAAAAAACATAAATGTTGGATGACCGCTTCCGCCCCTTCGAGACCTATCTGGATCAGGATTCGGCCCAGCAGTTGCTGAATCAGGCCACAGAGGGTGCTGACGACGGCGAACTGTTCCTCGAACGTCGCCGCTCGGAAATGCTGGTGCTGGACGACGGCAATATCAAAACCGCGAGCTACGACTCTTCCGAAGGTTTCGGCTTGCGTTCGGTCCGCGGAGAGACCTGCGGCTACGCCCACTCATCTAATATAGACGAACATTCGCTGCGCCGCGCCGTGGAGACAGCCCGCCTTGCCGTGGGCGAGGGCGGCGGCACGATCGCCCTGCCCCCGCAGGCCACTAACAAGAAACTCTACAGCGACATCGACCCGATTTCCGAAGCGACTTTCCCGTCCAAGATCGACCTGCTGCGCGAGATCGACACCTTCGCCCGTGAGCTCGACAGCCGCGTGGTTCAGGTCTCCGCCGCGCTCGGTGCGTCGCTTCAGGAGGTCGTCATTCTGCGCCCCGAAGGCACGCTCGTGACCGATGTCCGCCCGATGAGCCGTTTGAACGTTTCTGTCATCATCGAAGACGCCAACGGTCGCCGCGAGTCGGGCAGCCACGGCGGCGGCGGGCGTGAAAGCCTGCTCGGCGTGATCTCCCGCGACAACTGGGAGCCCGCCGTCCGCGAGGCTCTGCGGATTGCGCTCGTGAACCTCGAAGCCGAGTCTGCACCCGCTGGCGTGATGGACGTTGTTGTCGGCCCCGGCTGGCCCGGCGTTCTGCTGCACGAAGCGGTTGGGCACGGTCTTGAGGGCGACTTCAACCGCAAAGGCACCAGCGCTTTCGCGGGCCGCATTGGTGAACAGGTCGCGGCCAAGGGCGTCACGGTGCTGGACGACGGCACGATCCCCGGTCGTCGCGGTTCGATCACCGTCGATGACGAAGGCACCCCGTCGAACGCCACCACGCTCATCGAGGACGGCATCCTCGTCGGCTACATGCAGGACCGCCAGAACGCCCGCCTTATGGGCGTGCAGTCCACCGGCAACGGTCGCCGCGAAAGCTACGCCCACCTGCCGATGCCGCGCATGACCAACACCTATATGACCAGCGGCAATGCCGACCCCAAAGACATCCTCGCGGATCTCGCTGACGGCATCTACGCCGTGGGCTTCAGCGGCGGTCAGGTCGACATCACCAACGGCAAGTTCGTTTTCTCCTGCACCGAAGCCTACCGCGTGAAAAACGGTGTCGTCGGTGCACCCGTCAAAGGCGCGACACTGATCGGCGACGGCCCCAGCGCGATGGGCAAGATCCGCGCGATCGGCAACGACATGGCGCTTGATCCGGGCGTTGGAAACTGCGGCAAGGCGGGCCAGTGGGTGCCAGTTGGCGTCGGCCAGCCGACCCTGCTGATCGGCGGCCTGACCGTCGGCGGCTCGGCCTGATTTTACGAATACCGTTTACCGCCGGTTAACCAGTCCGGCGGTAAACCCGTCCTGCAACAAACGGATCGCAGGATGACCGGAGAGTTATTTTCTTCCACTCCCCCCACACTCCCACCCACCTCGGAAGACGACAGGATCGCCGCGCTCCGTTTGTTGCGCTCGCGCCGCGTGGGCGTGTCGACCTATTACCGCTTGCTCGAAGAATACCGAACGCCGCAGGCCGCTCTTGAGGCTCTGCCCGAAATCGCCGCGACCGCTGGCGTGCGTGGCTACGAGGTTTGCCCCAATGGCGTCATCCACGCAGAGCTGAAAGCCGCCCGCGCGGCAAAGGCGCGTCTGTTAGTACGCGGTACGCCTGAATATCCTATAGCGCTCGACGACGTGGCCGATGCGCCACCGCTTCTCTGGGCGGTTGGCGACACATCTATATTACAGCGTCCGATTGTTGCGTTGGTCGGCGCGCGCAACGCTTCATCGTTAGGCACGCGCACTGCCCGCAAATTCGCGGGGGAGCTGGGGGAAGCGGGCTATGTCACCGTTTCTGGCCTCGCTCGCGGGATTGATGCTGTGGTGCATGGCGCTTCGATCGCGACCGGCACGATTGGCGTGCTGGGCGGCGGAGTGGACGTGATCTATCCGCGCGAAAACACCGATCTGTTCCATGATGTCGGCGCCAAAGGGCTGCGTCTGTCGGAGCAACCGATGGGCCTCCAGCCGCAAGCGCGACACTTCCCTGCGCGCAACCGCATCATCTCCGGCATGGCCCGCGCTGTGATCGTGATCGAAGCGGCGGTGAAGTCCGGCAGCCTGATCACAGCCGATACCGCGCTGTCACAAGGCCGCGACGTGATGGCCGTGCCGGGGCATCCGTTCGACGGGCGTGCGGGCGGCTGCAATGCACTCATCCGCGACGGCGCAGCACTGGTCAGATCGACCGACGATATCCTCGCGATCCTCGGAGAAATCGAACCGCCGAAATTGGCCGAGACCGCGCCCGCTCCCCAGCCTGTGCGGAATATCGCGGCGCTTCATTCAGAAATCCTCTCCCGCCTCGGCCCCTCTCCCGTGGCCGAAGACCAGCTGATCCGCGACCTTGGCGTGACGGCCGGACGGGTTGCTCCTGCGCTGATGGACCTCGAACTCGACGGGCGGATTTTGCGCCAGCCGGGCGGTCTGGTGTGCTTGTCGATGTGACACCAAGCCCCTAAATCAGGTCCGGTTTTCCGGTTCCTCGGAAAGGCGCATTGACAATCACCCCACACCGCACACATGTTCCGCGGCCATAGAGCCGTCGCATGTCCAAGGAGTTTTCATGCCAGTTGTTGTTGTCGAATCCCCGGCCAAAGCCAAGACAATCAACAAATATCTGGGCTCGGATTACACCGTTCTGGCCTCGTTCGGACACGTCCGCGACCTGCCTCCGAAGGACGGCTCGGTCGATCCCGACAACGAATTCGAAATGACCTGGGAGATCGCTGCGGACAGCCGCAAGCACGTCAAGGCCATCGCCGATGCGCTCAAAGACGACCCCGAACTCATTCTCGCAACTGACCCTGATCGCGAAGGCGAAGCCATCAGCTGGCACCTGCAAGAGGCGCTCACGAAGCGCCGCGCGATCAAGAAGGACACGAAGGTCAGCCGCGTGACCTTCAACGCGATCACCAAGAACGCCGTCACCGAGGCCATGCAATCGCCGCGTCAGGTCGACACCCCGCTGGTCGAAGCCTATCTGGCCCGCCGCGCGCTCGACTACCTTGTGGGCTTCAACCTTTCGCCGGTTTTGTGGCGCAAGCTGCCGGGTGCGAAATCCGCCGGCCGCGTTCAGTCGGTCTGCCTTCGCCTCATCGTCGAGCGCGAGATGGAGATCGAAGCGTTCAAGCCGCAGGAATACTGGACCATCAAGGCCCTGCTGGAGACCCCGCGCGGTCAGCAGTTCGAAGCCCGCCTGACCCATTTCGCAGGCAGCAAGCTGGACCGTTTCGACCTCGGCAATGCAACGCAGGCCGAGCTGGCCGCATCCGCCGTCAGCAAGCGTGACCTCAAGGTCGCCTCGGTCGAAGCGAAGCCCGCCAGCCGCAACCCTGCCCCGCCGTTCATGACCTCAACGCTCCAGCAGGAAGCCAGCCGCAAATTCGGCATGGGCGCCCGCCAGACAATGAGCGCGGCGCAGCGTCTCTATGAAGCAGGCCTCATCACCTACATGCGTACCGACGGTATCGACATGGCACCTGAAGCCGTCATGTCCGCCCGCGATGCGATCAAGGACAAGTTCGGCGAGGAATACCTGCCGAGCAGCCCGCGGATGTACAAGAACAAGGCCAAGAACGCGCAGGAAGCCCACGAATGTATCCGCCCGACCGATATGTTCGTGTCGACGGAAAAGGCCCGCATCGCGGATGCCGACCAGCGCAAGCTTTATGACCTGATCTACAAGCGCACCCTCGCCAGCCAGATGGCTGCCGCGAAGATGGAGCGCACCACCGTCGACATCAAATCCGATGACGGCGAGGTTGTGCTGCGCGCCACCGGTCAGGTCGTTCTGTTCGAAGGTTTCATCGCGATCTACGAAGAAGGCCGCGACGATACGGTTGTGGATGACGACGACAAGCGCCTGCCGGTGCTACACGTCGGCGACAAGACCGACAAGAAAGACATCACTCCCGAACAGCACTTCACCCAGCCGCCGCCCCGCTACACCGAAGCGACGCTGGTCAAGCGCATGGAAGAGCTCGGGATTGGCCGCCCGTCGACCTACGCGTCGATCGTGACGACCATTCAGGACCGCGATTACGTCAAGAAAGACAAAAACCGCCTGATCCCGCAGGACAAAGGCCGCCTCGTGACGGCTTTCCTGTCGAACTACTTCCACCGCTATGTGGAGTACGACTTCACGGCCAGCCTCGAAAACGAGCTGGACGAGGTGTCGGCTGGCGAAGCGGACTACAAGGAACTTCTGGCCGCGTTCTGGCGCGATTTCTCGGCTGCGGTCGCGGAAACGTCCGAACTGCGCATCACCGAGGTTCTCGACAAGATCAACGAAGTGCTGGAGCCGCACCTCTTCCCGCCGACGGAAGACGGAAGCGATCCGCGTGCTTGTCCGAACTGCGGCAACGGTCGCCTTTCGATGCGTACGGCCCGTTCGGGCGGTGCGTTCATCGGATGCTCGAACTACCCCGAGTGCCGCTTTACCCGTCCCTTCGGCCCTCCGGGAACCGAAGATTCCGGCATCGGTCCGGACGGCAAGCTGCTCGGCTACGACGGCGAGGACAAGATCACTCTGCGTGACGGTCGCTTTGGCCCCTACGTCCAGCGCGGCGACGCTACCGAGGAAAACCCGAAGCCGCCGCGTTCGAGCCTGCCCAAAGGCTGGTCGCCCGAGGCGATCGACCTCGAGAAGGCGCTGATGCTGCTGAACCTGCCGCGCGAAGTGGGTCCGCACCCCGAAGACGGCGTGATGATCGAAGCCGGTATTGGCCGCTTTGGTCCGTTCGTGAAGCACGGCACCGTCTACGCCAACATCAAGGACGTCGACGAGGTGTTCGAGATCGGCATGAACCGTGCTGTCGAAGTGCTCGCCCAGAAAGCCGCCGGTCGCGGTGGTCGTGCGACGGCCAAGGCGCTCAAGGAGCTTGGCGATCACCCCGATGGTGGCAAGATGTCGATCATGGAAGGCCGCTATGGCCCCTATGTGAAGTGGGAGAAGGTTAACGCAACGATCCCCAAGGACACCGATCCCGACAGCCTGACGGTCGAGGCAGCCATCGAACTGGTCAACGCCAAAGCGGGCGCGAAGGGCAAGAAGAAGACTGCCAAGAAGCCCGCGGCCAAGAAAACGACCGCGAAGAAGCCTGCGGCCAAGAAACCCGCCGCGAAAAAAACGACGACGGCCAAAAAGGCCGACGACGAATAAGCTCCTTACAGCGCCCCGCCAACCAGCGGGGCGTTTGCTTATGCGGCGCGCGTAATAGCGATAACATCGCAAATGCTGCTGTGCAGCGATTGACAGCTTCGCAGCGCGGGGTGACAACTATGCGCGTACGCACCCAAGGGGGACCACGATGAAAAAAGTATACGGCTCGGCGCAGGAGGCGCTGGACGGACTGCTGTTTGACGGCATGCAAATCGCGGCAGGGGGATTCGGGCTTTGCGGCATTCCGGAACTTCTGCTCGAAGCCATCAAGGAAGCAGGCACCAAAGAGCTGACCTTCGCGTCGAACAACGCGGGCGTCGATGACTTCGGCATCGGCATTTTGCTGCAAACGCGTCAGGTCAAGAAAATGATCTCGTCCTACGTGGGCGAAAACGCCGAATTCATGCGCCAGTACCTGTCGGGCGAGCTGGAGCTCGAATTCAACCCGCAAGGCACGCTCGCCGAGCGTATGCGCTCGGGCGGCTGCGGCATTCCGGGTTTCTACACCAAGACCGGTGTGGGCACCGTGATCGCCGAGGGCAAAGAGCACAAAGAATTTAACGGCGAGACCTATATCCTCGAAGAAGGCATCTTTGCCGATCTGTCGATCATCAAGGCATGGAAGGCCGACACCACCGGCAACCTGATCTTCCGCAAGACCGCGCGTAACTTCAACGTGCCCGCAGGTATGTGCGGCAAGGTCTGCGTGGCCGAGGTCGAAGAGATCGTCGAAGCCGGCTCGCTGGACCCCGACACCATTCACCTGCCCGGCATCTATGTGCACCGCATCATCGAAGGCCACCACGAGAAGCGTATCGAACAGCGCACCACCCGCGCCCGTGCAGAAAACGGTGCTGCCGCTGGGGAGGAAGTCTAATGCCTTGGGATCGTAACCAGATGGCCGCGCGCGCGGCTCAGGAACTGCAAGACGGTTGGTATGTGAACCTCGGCATCGGTATTCCGACGCTGGTGGCCAACTACATTCCCGAGGGCGTGACCGTCACGCTCCAGTCGGAAAACGGTATGCTCGGCATGGGCCCCTTCCCCTATGAGGGTGAAGAGGACGCCGACCTGATCAACGCAGGCAAGCAGACCATCACCGAACTGCCGCACACCGCCTATTTCGATAGCGCGACGTCCTTCGGCATGATCCGTGGCGGCAAAATCGCGATGGCGATCCTCGGCGCGATGGAAGTGGCCGAGAACGGCGACCTCGCCAACTGGATGATTCCGGGCAAGCTGGTCAAAGGCATGGGCGGCGCGATGGACCTCGTTGCCGGTGTAGGCCGCGTCGTCGTCGTCATGGACCACACCAACAAGCACGGCGAGTCCAAGGTTCTGAAGGCCTGCACCCTGCCGCTGACCGGTCAGGCCGTTGTCGACCGCATCATCACCAACCTCGGTGTGCTCGATGTCGTCGAAGGTGGTCTGAAGATCGTCGAATGCGCTGACGGCGTGAGCGAGGACGATATCCGCGCCGCGACCGAAGCAACCATTATCTGACGCTGAACACGCACCCGTCCGACATCAGTTCGGGCGGCGTCACGCATAGGGCCCGCGCCACGTTCCACGCTGCAAGCACCTTGGGGACATAGGCGCGGGTTTCCGCATAGTCCGGCACGCCGCCGGCATCACGGATCGACCCCGCCCCTGCGTTATAAGCCGCGAGGAACAGCACAGGGTCATCCTCGAACCGCTCCATCAGCCAATTTAGGTAAGCCACCCCGCCGCGGATATTATCCGCAGGGTCGAGGCTATCGCGCACACCGAACCGCGCTGCGGTCTCGGGCATAAGCTGCATGAGGCCCACGGCACCCACACGGCTGATGGCTTCGTGATCGCCGCTGCTCTCTACCGCGATGACAGAGAGGACCAGAGCGGGCGACACGCGCGTGCCGACGGTCTGCCGCAGGATTTCGGTGCCGTAGGTGCTGGCGATCTTCTGGAGCGCATCCAGACGCGGCTCGCGCACGCCTTTACCTTCGGGTGCCTTACGCATGGCCTCTAGGGCGAGGATCAGCCGTCCGGGCTGCGAGGCTGCGGTTTCGGGCGGGATCATCTCCCAGAACCAGTCGAGCTCACTTGCGCGCGGCGTTGCGCCCGCCACAGGGCCTGTTCCGGTCGTCGTTCCCGCCTCGGAAGGCGCATACGGCTCTGCCGGACCACGCGGCGCAATCTGCACATTGATGCGATTTGTACTGCCCGCTTGAGGAACCGTGATTCTTTTAAAGGTAAAATCGGACTGCAAACGGCTTTCCTGCGCCGGAATCGCCCCCGGAATCAGAACCGTGATTCCCAGAATCGAGAAAAATTGCCGCCACATCGGATTCTTACCTGCTCTTTAGGCTCCATTATTAACGCCAAATACAGGTTTTGCCTCCCTCAATAGGTAAACAATTCGGTCGAAACAGCCATTTTGTGCCCCGCTTCGCCGCATTAATCTCCCATTCGTATAGGGTCTGTTAATTTTTTATCCTTAAGCATCAGACGTTTAATGCCGAATTCCGCAATTTATCCGGTCGAACCAAAATTGCACGAGTCCCGTCAAAGTCTCGCCCGAATCCGACGGCTATATGTCCTCATCCAAAGCGGAACTGGACGATTGAGAGGCCGGACAGGGAAACGCCGCAAGGACCTAACAGAGTGATCCAAATACCCCTAGGAGGGACTGAAATGATTAACTTTATCAATAACTTCCGCCGCGACGAAGACGGTGCTGTGACTGTTGACTGGGTTGTCCTGACCGCCGCTATGGTCGGCATCGCAATCGCCATCATCTCCTCGGTCAACACCTCGGCTGGCACCATGAAGACCGGCCTGGTTGCCGACATGACCACCGCTTCGACCGTCGACGCTTCCGGCTCGTAATTCTGGCTGAACGCCAAACCCACTTAGATTGGATAGGATAAAGAAATGCTGAACTACATCAAAAACTTCCGCCGCGACGAAGACGGTGCTGTGACCGTTGACTGGGTTGTTCTGACCGCCGCTATGGTTGGCATCGCAATCGCCATCATCTCGTCGGTCAACACCTCGGCTGGCACCTTGAAGACCGGCCTGACCGCAGACATGACCACCGCTTCGACCGTCGACGCTTCCGGCAGCTAACGCGCCGAGAAGTTTCTGTTGAGGCAAATCATAATTGCTGAACTTCATCAAAAACTTCCGCAGCGACGAAGGCGGTGCCGTGACCGTCGACTGGGTTGTCCTGACCGCCGCCATGGTCGGTATCGCGGTCACCCTCGTCACCTCGGTCAGCTCGTCGTCGGCCACCCTGAAAACCGGCATCGTTGCCGACATGGGGACCGCATCTGCTATCAGCCCGTCTTCGGGCGGCTGATAACACGGGCCACCGTCACAAACTCATGGCTGCCTACCCAGGCGGCCATTTGTTTTTAAGGGTAACGGAATATCAACGCGTACGCCTTAGCATGAACGAGCAGAGGCCAGCAAAATGCCGCAATTGATGTCCACCTTGGAAACAATGAACAGAAAACTCACACTTTTATCGGGGGCAAGATAATGCGTGCAGTATTCGGACTGGTGCTCGTCATCGGTGTCGCACTGGCAGGCTTCGCAGCCTATCAAGTCAAACTATTCATGGATGCGCAGGAAGTGCAGCAGATGGCAGATCGCCAGGCCGCCGCCGCCGCCATCCCCACGATCACGGTAATCGCCGCAAAAGAAGACATCGCTTACGGCGATGAGCTGACGGCGGAGAAACTCCACACCATCGCCTACGCGGAACCCAACCAGCCGGAGGGCCTGTTCCTCACGATGGAAGACGTATTTCCCGAGGGCGAGGACGGCACCCGCGTTGCGTTGCGCCAGATGGTTGCGAACGAGCCGCTGCTCGCCAGCCGGGTGACGGAACCGGGCGGAGACGCAGGAATCGCATCGATCCTCTCGCCGGGCATGAGCGCCTTTGCGATCAAGGTCGACGTCGCCTCTGGCGTCTCCGGCCTTCTGCGTCCCGGCAACTTCGTCGACGTATACTGGACCGGCCAGATGGCGACCTCGCAAAGCCAATACGGCACCCGCGAAGTTACCCAGCGCATTATCTCGGGCATCAAGATCATCGCGATCGACCAGAGCACGGACGTCAATCTGTCCGAAGGCATCGTCGCCCGCACGGTCACTGTCGAAGGCACTCCGCAGCGCATCGCGTCGCTTGCTCAGGCCCAGTCGACCGGCGATCTGATGCTGTCGCTGAACGGTCTGAACGATCCGTCGAGCAACGATCCGGTCCTGATCGATCAGAACGCCCTGCTCGGCATCGTCGCAGAACCCGAGCCTGTCGCGGCAACGCCCGAACCTACACCCGTCGCGGAAAAGGTCTGCACCATCCGCCAGCGCCGTGGCTCGGATGTCGTCGAAGTACCTATTCCTTGTACGAACTAACGTGCTATCAACGCAGCCGAGAACTCGGCTGCGTTGATTTATTGCCAGTTATCCACACAAGTTATGCGCGACAATGCATTGATTATTGCAAAGAATACGAATTCCGCGCACTGTAATGTCAAAACGGGCGATAGACCCGTTATTGTGCGTGATCGAAGAGGCAGGAGCACAATGATACGCAAAGGTATGCTAGCGGCCGCCTTCATAGGTGCCGCAATCGCGATTTCCTCCATCCCGTCCACGGGCATGGCAGAAACCCTGCGTGTGATGCGCGGCTCCCCTTCCACTGCACTTCAGGTTCCGATGAACCGCGCTGTGGTCGTGGAAAGCGACACGTCATTCACTGAACTTTCGATCGCCAACCCCGGCATTGCAGACATCTCGTCTCTGTCGGATCGCACGATCTATGTTCTGGGCAAAGAGCCCGGCCGCACCACGTTGACGCTGCTCGGCGCCGATGGTCGCCTGATCACCAACGTCGAAGTGCAAGTCACTCCCGACATCGCCGAATTCAAGGAACGCCTTCAGCAGATCCTGCCGGGCGAGCCGATCGAAGTGCGTACCGCCAACGACGGTATCGTTCTGTCCGGCACCGTGTCTTCGGCTGCGCGCCTCGACCGTGCGCTGGAACTCGCACAGCGTTATGCGCCCGAACGTGTTTCGAACCTCATGAGCGTCGGCGGCACCCAGCAGGTGATGCTGCGCGTGCGCTTTGCTGAAATGCAGCGCTCTGTATCCAAATCGCTCTCGTCGTCAATTGGCGTGCAAGGCACGACCCTAAACGGCAACCTCGGCCTTCTGGGCGGCAACGGCAGCCTGAATAGCGCGAGCGCCGTTTCGAGCGCACTTGGCGCGGAATATGCCGGCAACGGCACCAGCAGCGGCGCGATGCTGTTCGGCTTTAACGCTGGCGGCCTCGAAGTCGGACTGCTGCTCGAAGCGCTGGAACAGCGCGGCGTCGTTCGTACGCTGGCCGAACCGAACCTCACGGCTCTTTCCGGTCAGGAAGCCCGCTTCCTCGCGGGCGGCGAATATCCGGTTCCGGTGAGCCAGGACAACGGCGGCGTGACGGTTGAATACAAGCCGTTTGGTGTCGAACTTAACTTTATCCCGCGCGTGGTCGATGGCGACATCATCAACCTCGAACTCGAAGCTTCTGTGTCGTCCATTGACTCCACCAACGGCTTCACCAGCGGCGGCTTCACCATTGATGCGTTCCGCAAGCGCGAAACCTCGACTACCGTGGAAATGCGCGACGGCGAGAGCTTTGCCATTGCAGGCCTTCTGTCGGACGATTTCCGCGATCTGAACAGTCAGGTGCCGTGGCTGGGCGATATTCCTGTGCTCGGCGCGCTGTTCCGCAGTGCCGAATATGAGCGCGCGCAGACCGAACTCGTGATAATCGTGACCCCGCACCTCGTAACGCCCACCCGCGGCGAAGCGCTGGCGATGCCGACCGACCGCGTGACACTGCCGACCGAACGCCAGCTGTTCCTGAACGGTCAGGTCACCGGCAATACACCGACCAGCGGCGCGGCAGGCGAAGTGGCCCGGCAGGACTTCTCGGGCTCCTACGGTTACGTCCTCGACTAAGATTTCAGGGAAACGCAGCATGACCAAATTTGTCACAGCAAGCATCATCGGCTGCGCCATCCTCGCAGGTTGCACTGACGCCCAGCGCGGCCCCGACATGTTCGATCTCGAAGCAGGTGCAATGGTCGACGGCGGCTCGTTCGGCGGCGCCACAATGCACAACGCGCTGGTCCAGACGGGCCAGCAGGACTTCGTGGTCAGCCTGAACCGCCGGTTCGAGGCCGAAGTGCCCACTACGATCAACTTCGACTTCAACTCCGCCCGCCTCGGCGCAGAAGCCCAGCGCATCCTGACCGAGCAGGCTTATTTCATCCAGCAGTTCCCGGAAGTGCATTTCCGCGTTTACGGGCACACCGACCTCGTCGGTTCGGATTCGTACAACAAGGAGCTCGGCCTCGCCCGCGCGAACGCCGCTGTTGCCTACCTCATCTCGCTTGGCGTTGACCGTTCGCGCCTCGAGGCTGTCGTGTCCTTCGGCGAAGAGCAGCCGCTGATCGTGACCGAAGGCCGCGAACGTGCGAACCGCCGCACTGTCACCGAAGTCTCGGGATTCGTTTCGGGTAACGGTATGGTTCTGAACGGAAAATATGCGCAGATCGTCTTCCGCGAATACGTGGAAAGTGCTGTTCCCCGCACCGGTCTGGTGGGAATCAGCGGCTCCGAAGTGAGCACGACGAACTAATCCCGCTTAGCGCGCAACAAAGCCGCGTCATTCACTTTATCGTTTGCGATTACCGCACAATTGCGGATTTTCGGCCCAAATCTCGTCATGTTTGACGACGAAATTCTCTCTTATGGGGCAAAACGGGATCGATTCCCGCTTTCTCCCTATCCTTCCGGATTGGCCGGTCGGTAGTTTGAGGGAAAAGGCATGGTTAGTCAGGCCGCAATTCAACCAGAACCACAGCCTATTTTGGCGTGTACCGTCAGTCGTGACGTTCAGGTTTTCGATCTACTCATCGAAGACATGGAGCACGCGATGGGGGAAGGCTGGGGCGATCTCGGATTTGAAGATGCGCTCGCCTTTCTCGGGCAGGCGGAGGCGGACTCATTACAGTTCATCGCCGTCGCACTCGATCATGAAGACGAAAGCGATCTGGGCCGTGTGACGGATGTCATCTCGGCGGCCAAGTCGCGCGGTATCAAAGTTATTCTTATCACGGAGGACCTGAGCCCCTCCGCGATCCACACACTTCTGCGGCAGGGTGGCGACGAGTTCCTCCCCTACCCGCTTCCCGAAGGCGAGCTCGGCCAGGCGATCGAGCGGGTGATGAGAGTCCCCGAGCCGGTTGCCCTCGTCGAAGAAAAGAAGCCCACGCTGGCGCCCACCAACGACCGCTCGGGCGTGGTGATCGGCGTTCAAGGCATGTCCGGCGGCGTTGGCGCGACTACGCTCGCAGTGAACCTCGCTTGGGAGCTTGCGAACGTTGATAAAAAGAGCCCGCACCGCGTGTGCCTCATCGATCTCGATCTGCAATACGGCAGCACGTCGACCTACCTCGACCTCCCCCGCCGCGATGCGGTGCTGGAGATGCTGACCGATACCGAAAACATGGACTCAGAGGTGTTCCTTCAGGCGCTCCAGCCGTTCAAGGACCAGCTTTATGTGCTGACGTCCCCGCCCGAACTGATCCCCGTCGACCTGATCGGTCCGGACGATGTGGCGCGCATTCTGGAAATGGCGCAGGCGAACTTCGACTATGTCGTCGTGGATATGCCGTCGGTGATGGTGGAATGGAGCCAGACCGTTCTGGAAGCCTCTGCCGTGTACTTTGGCGTGACCGAAATGGACATGCGCTGCGCCCAGAACATCGTGCGGCTCAAGCGCGCGCTGAGCGCCGAGGACCTGCCCGTTGAAAAGATGCGCTACGTGCTCAATCGCGCACCGAAGTTCACCGACTTGAATGGCAAGGGACGCGTAAAGCGCCTCGGTGAAAGCCTCGGCATTTCGGTCGAAGTGCAGCTGCCCGATGGCGGCAAGCAGGTCACTCAAGCGAACGACCACGGCACCCCGCTGGCCGATACGGCTGGCCGCAACCCGCTTCGCAAGGAAATTGCGAAGCTAGCGAAATCGGTTCACGACGTGAACGTCGCGGACGCCGCCGAAAGCAAAGGCTGAGGTAACTAATGTTCTCCAAGTACAAGAAGCCGGCAGCGGCTCAACCCGTTCAGGCAGCACCCATCCAGCAGGTCGCAAAGGCAGTCGCCGCTCCGGCAGCAACGCCCGCACCAAAACCCGAAGCGCCGAAAGCGTCGCTGCTTAAATCGCGCCCTGCGAAGGCCGCCGAGCCGACCCCGATCGACAAGGCCCGCCAGCGCAAGGAGCGCCTCTCCGAGATCAAGCTCGAGATGCACCGCGCATTGCTCGAGAACCTGAATCTCGCTGCGCTTGATAAAGCGACCGAAGCGGACCTTCGCGCCGAAATCACCGCCATCGTCTCCGAAACGCTCGAAGACAAGGGCATCGTGCTGAATCGCGACGAACGCCTGCAACTGAACCAGGACCTTTATGACGAGGTCACCGGCCTTGGTCCGCTCGAAGCGCTGCTCAAAGATCCGAGCGTCAACGATATTCTGGTCAACGGCCCGCAGCAGATCTTTGTCGAACGGGCCGGTAAGCTCCAGCTCACCGACATTACCTTCAAGGACGAAAAGCACCTCCTGCGGATCATCGACAAGATCGTTTCCGCCGTGGGCCGCCGCGTCGACGAATCCAACCCTTACGTTGACGCCCGTCTGTCCGATGGTTCGCGTTTCAACGCGATGGTCAGCCCGATTGCGGTAGACGGCTCGCTCGTCTCCATCCGTAAATTCAAAAAGGACAAGCTCGGGATCAGCGACCTCGTTAAATTCGGTGCCTTTACCGAAGAGATGGCCGCCTACCTCGAAGCTGCGGTTGCGACCCGCCTCAACGTGATCGTCTCCGGCGGTACGGGTTCGGGTAAAACCACGACGCTCAACGCGCTGTCGTCCTTCATCGACAACTCCGAACGCATCCTGACGATCGAGGATACGGCGGAACTCCAGCTACAGCAGACCCACGTCGGCCGCATGGAATCCCGCCCCGCCAACGTCGAAGGCAAAGGCGCCGTCACCCAGCGTGACTGTCTGCGAAACGCGCTTCGTATGCGTCCCGACCGCATCATCGTCGGCGAAACGCGCGGCGAAGAAGTGATCGACATGCTTCAGGCGATGAACACGGGCCACGACGGATCAATGACCACGATCCACGCGAACTCCGCCCGTGACGGCGTGTCCCGTCTGGAAAACATGATCGCGATGGCCGGTATCGAAATGCCGATCAAGGCCGTGCGGAGCCAGATTTCGTCGGCTGTGAACCTCATCGTGCAGGCGTCGCGTCTTCAGGACGGTTCGCGCCGCATGGTGTCGATCACCGAAATCACCGGCATGGAAGGCGACGTCATCTCCATGCAGGAGGTGTTCCGCTACCAGCGAACGGGCCTGACGCCCGACAACAAAATCATCGGTCACTTCACAGCGTCCGGCGTGCGTTCCCACTTCTCCGAACGTTTCCGCCTGTGGGGTTACGACCTTCCGCCGTCCATCTTCGAGCCATCAAACGGGTAACGCACCATGGTTATTTCCGCCGAACCACTGATCTATCTTCTGGTTTTCGTCGCCGTTCTGGTGCTCGTCGAGGGCATCTATCTGACCGTTTTCGGCAAATCGATCAGCCTCAACAGCCGCGTGAACCGTCGTCTCGACCTGCTTGATCGCGGCGGCAACCGCGAACAGGTGCTCGAACAGCTCCGCAAGGAGATGACGCAGCATCTCAAGTCGCAGCAGATTCCGATTTACTCGCTGCTCGCATCCAAGGCGCAGAAGGCGAACATCGCGTTCACCCCGTCGCAGCTCATCATGATTATGGGCCTGCTGGCGATGGGCGCGTTCGGTGCGCTGACCGTCGGCACCAGCGCGAGCGTTCCGGTGCGTGCAGCGGCGTCTGTCGTGATCGGCATCGGCGGCGTCTACATGTGGATCAACGGCAAGGCCAACAAGCGTATCGCGCTGCTTGAAGAGCAACTCCCGGACGCTGTGGAGCTGATGGTGCGAAGCCTCCGCGTGGGTCACCCGTTCAGCTCTGCCGTACAGATCGTTGCCAAAGAAGTCGCCGACCCGCTCGGCACCGAAATGGGCGTGATCTCGGACGAAACCGCATATGGCCGCGATATGGGCGAAGCGCTCAAGGCGATGGCCGAACGCATCGGCATGCAGGATTTGCGCTTCCTTGCGGTCGCCGTGACCATCCAGCAGCAGTCTGGTGGTAACCTCTCGGAAATCCTCGAGGGTCTGTCCAAGGTGATCCGTGCCCGCTTCAAGCTGTTCCGCCGCGTGAAAGCGATCACCGCAGAAGCCAAATGGTCGGGCATGTTCCTGTCCGGTTTCCCGCTGGCCGCGCTCGCCTTCATCCAGATTTCCAAGCCCGACTACTACGACACCGTGAAAGAGACGTCCGCGTTCATTCCCGCCTGTCTTGTTGTCGCGGGCTTCCTTGGCGCAAACATCTTCGTCATGCGCAACCTCACCAACATCAAGCCGTAAGCCATGATCCAAGCCATCTACGATAAATTCGGTGACGCCACGCCTCTGGTCCTGCTTTGCGGCCTCGGAGTTCTGCTGATCATCGGCGTCCTGCCCTTCCTCTTGGGCGGTAAGCCCGATCCGCTGGACAAGCTCAAAGCCAGCCAGAACGCACAGGCGACAACGTCGAAAACCGCTCGCCTGCGGACCGAGACCAAGAAGGACAAGCTGGAGAAATACTCCAACTTCCTCGAACCGCAGAACGCCGAAGAATTCTCGGCCGTCAAACTTAAGCTGGTTCAGGCGGGCTATCGTTCGCGCAACTCGGTGCGTTGGTACCACTTCTCGCAGATGGCGCTGGGTCTGATCGGCCTCGTGGTCGGCATCGCGTTCATGCTCTACAAAGGTCAGGGAGCCGAGGTTGCGCCTGAACTTAAAGACCAGCTGATGTACATCCTGATCCCCGCAGTGGCCGGCTACATGGGTCCGAAGTACTGGGTCACGAAGCGTCAGGGCGAACGTAAGCAACTGATCGAAAACGCATTCCCTGACAGCCTCGACATGATGCTCGTCTGTATCGAAGCAGGTCAGTCGCTCGATCAGGCTATTTTGCGTATTTCGAAAGAACTGCGCTCGGGTTTTCCCGAAATGGCCGAAGAATACGAAATCGTCAGTTACGAGCTCAAAGCGGGTAAGGACAAGACGCAGGTTCTGCGCGATATGGCCGAACGTTGCGGCGTGCCTGACCTGACCTCGTTCGTCACCGTGCTGATCCAGTCGCAGCAATTCGGTACGTCGATCGCCGAAGCGCTCCGCGTGTATGCCGACGAAATGCGAGACAAGCGCGTGATGCGTGCGGAAGAGCGCGCCAACAAGCTGCCGACGAAAATGACACTGGCCACGATGGGGCTTACGGTCCCTCCGCTACTAATCATTTTGATCGGACCCTCGGTCTACGGTATCGTCAACATGATGAGTGCCACCGGGAACTAACCGAATTGATTTTCAGAGTATTTGCCGCGATCGCGATCGCTATGCTGGCCGCCTGTTCATCGGGCGGCCTTAGCCGTGGTGACGGGGTCTATGCGCCTGGTCCTGCGGGCGAGCTTGATGTGGACGGATTGATCGTCGGGCATCGCCTGATGGCCGCTGGCGAATACGAACTGGCCCTGCGCGCCTATACCCGCGCGGCGGGGCAACAGGGTCTGAACGTCGACACGCTGTCGGCCATCGGATCGGCCAACCTGCACCTCGGGCGCCTCAACCAAGCCGAAGAGATCCTGCGCCGTGCCACCGAAGAAGATCCGGAATTCGTGCCTGCGTGGAACAACCTCGGCGTGGTTCTCATGGAGCGCGGCAAAGTCGGCGAGGCCGCTCAGGTATTCCGTCACGCTTATGCCACGGACAACGGCAATTCCGATCAAATCCGCGACAACCTGCGCTTGGCTCTCGCAAAGCTGGACAATCGCCAGTACGCTACACCGCAAGAGAACGAAGAATTCCGTCTGGTGAGGCGCGGAACGGGTGACTACCTGATCCTCTCCTCGATCTAGAGCAAGAGCAGTAAAGGACGCAGAATATGCGCCACCCTCTTTTCCTCTGCCTCGCAGGTGCCGTTGCGCTTGCGGGATGCCAGAAAAGCGGCGACGCCGAAGTGGCCGCCGCTCTGCGCGACGTCAATGTCGTGGACGAAACCAACCTCAACGACGTGATGCTGACGGTCGCCGACCCGAACGAAGCCGTCGCCTATTTCACCCGCGCCAATGCCAACGATCCGGGCCGTATAGATCTGATGCGCGGCCTCGCGAAATCGCTGGTCCGCGCCACCCGCCCGACCGAGGCTGTGGCCGCGTGGAAAACCGTCGTCGCCCACGAGAATGCGACTTACGATGACAGCGTGGACCTCGCGTCCGCCTACATCCGCAACAACCAGTGGGAAAACGCCGAAGCCGCGCTCGACGCCATTCCGCCAACGCACGAGACGTTCGAGCGCTACCGGCTTGAGGCGATGGTTGCCGACTCGAACGAAGAATGGGCGAACGCTGACAGCTTCTACGAGACCGCCATCGGCCTCACGACGCGCCCTGCCGGTGTTCTGAACAACTGGGGTTTCTCGAAACTGACCCGCGGCGATTACGTCGGTGCGGAGCGTCTGTTCCTCGACGCCCTGCGCAACGATCCGACGCTGTTCACGGCTAAAAACAACCTCGTTCTAGCGCGCGGCGCACAGCGGAACTACGATCTGCCTGTCGTCGACATGACCCAGATCGAACGCGCGCAGCTGCTGCACACGATGGCGCTGTCAGCGGTCAAGCAAGGTGATGTCACCATCGCCAAGGGCCTCCTGCGCGAAGCGATCGACACCCACCCGCAACACTTCGAAGCAGCGGTGCGTTCGCTGCGGGCGCTTGAAAACAACGTAACGAATTGACGATGGAACTGACCGCTGCCCAAGCCATCTGGCTTCTGCCTCCGGTATTGCCGATCTGCGTCATCGTGGCGTGGAACGACATGCGCGCGATGAAAATCCCGAACTGGACGGTCGGCGCACTGCTCGTCATCTTCGCCGTCTTCGGCCTCATCGCTTTCGGACCGCAGATCTGGGCGTGGCGCTGGCTGCATGTGGTCGTCATGCTGATCATCGGCATGGCGCTGAACGCAGGCGGCGCGATGGGCGCAGGCGATGCAAAGTTCATCATGGCCGCAGCGCCGTTCGTGGCTTTCGCTGACCTGACGAACATCCTGCTGATCCTAGCGGTCACGCTGCTGCTCGGCTGGGCGATCCACCGGATCGTCAAACACTCCCCTGCCCGCCGCCTCGTTCCCGAATGGGAAAGCTGGAAAACGGGTAAGCGTTATCCCATGGGCTTCCCGCTCGCATCTGCGCTGGTCTTCTACCTCGCGTGGCCTTTCCTGTTCTGAGGGCAAAGAGCCACCGAACGACAACCATTTGTCCATTGTTTCGCCATAATGCTTGGTCACCTTTGGTCCAACGACCATCCGGCCGTGGGGGCCGATTGACCGGATTATGACTATGAACATGCAGACCATGGCGGTGATGGCACCGCCCGCACCGCGCTCCCTTGCAGAGATGCAGCTCCCGCTGCCGATGATGCGCGACATCCTGATCAAGTCGATGTTCCGCAGCAACGTCTCCATCCCGTCAGAGATTGCGCGCCTTATTTGCCTGCCACTGAACGTCACGAACGAACTGATCGAACTTGCCCGTGGTCAGCGCCTGCTAGAGGCGATGGGTACACTCGGGCCGAACGGCTCGAACGAGATGCCGTACCAGCTGACCGAAAGCGGCCGCGCCCGTGCGCTCGATGCGCTGGCGCAGTCTGAATATTACGGCGCGGTTCCTGTGCCGATGGCCGTCTATCAGGAACAGGTCAAACGCCAGTCGATCAAGAATTTGCAGATGACCCGCGACCGCCTCACGGGCGCGATGGGCCATCTGATCCTGCCACCGAACCTGATCGGCCAGCTTGGACCTGCGATCTCAGCCGGGCGCTCCATGCTGATGTACGGCCCTCCGGGTAACGGTAAATCCTCGATTTCCAACGGCATCCGCGACGCGCTGGGTGACAAGATCTATATCCCCCGCGCCATCGAATATTCGGGCCAGATCATCTCCGTCTACGACCCCATCGTACATAGCGCTGCAGAGTCGGACAGCGACAACCCCAACAGCCTGCGACGTTCGTCGACACGATTCGACACCCGCTACGTCCGCTGCGCCCGCCCGACAGTGATCACCGGCGGCGAGCTGTCGCTCGACATGCTGGACCTGATGTACAACCCCGTCGCGCGCACCTATCAGGCCCCGCTTCAGCTCAAATCCACGGGCGGCGTATTCATCGTCGACGACCTTGGCCGTCAGGCCGATCCGCCGCAGGCGCTGGTCAACCGCTGGATCGTTCCGCTCGAAGAAGGCCGCGACATCCTTGCCCTGCAATCGGGCGAGAAGTTCGAGGTGCCCTTTGACACGCTAGTCATTTTCTCGACCAACTATCACCCGAACGAGATTTTCGACCAAGCCGCGCTGCGCCGCATCTTCTACAAGATCAAGATCGACGGCCCGAACAAAGAGGACTTCCTCAAGATCTTCGCGCTTATCGCGCGCAAGAAAGGAATGCCGCTCGATCAGGCCTCGCTCATTCACTTGCTGAAGAACAAGTACCCGACGATCGGCAACAAATACGCGAACTACCAGCCGGTGTTCCTGATCGACCAGATGATGTCGATCTGTGACTTCGAAGGTATCCCCTACCAGATGACGCCGGACCTCGTGGACCGCGCGTGGGCGAACATGTTCGTGAAGGACGAAGTCATCGTCAAATGACGCGGCCCCTTGCGCGGTGATCGGGTGAACACCTAAACACCGCGCATGACGCTGCCTATCGAAGACGCCCTCCCCGACCTGATTGACGCCCTTCGCGCCGAAGGCCGCGCCGTGCTGCAAGCTCCTCCGGGTGCGGGCAAGACCACGCGCGTGCCGCTCGCGCTGCTGGATGCAGGGCTGACGGACGGCAAGATCATCATGCTCGAACCCCGCCGCCTCGCAGCGCGGGCCGCAGCCGAACGGCTGGCAGAGCAGATCGGCGAAAAACCGGGGCAGATGGTTGGCTACCGCATGCGCGGCGATAGCAAGGCTGGCAGCCGGATCGAGGTCGTCACCGAAGGCATCCTGACCCGCATGATCCAGTCCGATCCAGAACTGACTGGCATCGGCGCGATCCTCTTCGACGAATTCCACGAACGCAGCCTGAACGCCGACCTTGGCCTCGCGCTGACGTGGGAAATCCGTCAGGCACTGCGCGATGACCTGCTGCTGGTCGTCATGTCCGCAACGCTGGACGCCGCGCCCGTGGCCGCGCTGCTGGACGATGCGCCGGTCATCACCTCCGAAGGTCGCGCCTATCCGGTGGAGGTCAAACACCTCGCCCGCCCGCTGGATCGCAAGGTTCGGATCGAGCCCGCGATTGCCGACGAAATTGTCCACTCGGTCAAGGAAACCGAAGGCGGCGTTCTGGTTTTCCTCCCCGGCGAAGGCGAAATCCGTAGGGTGGAGGCCGCGCTCGCGGGCCGCCTGCCCAAGAATGTCGAGGTCCGCCCCCTCTACGGCGCCCTCCCCTTTGCCAAGCAGCGCGCAGCCATTGCGCCGGTGGAAAGCGGACGCAAGGTCGTGCTGTCGACCTCCATCGCGGAAACTTCGCTTACCATTGAAGACATCCGCGTGGTGATCGACGGCGGCCTTGCCCGCCGTTCGCGATATGACCCGTCGTCGGGCATGGCTCGACTGGTGACCGAACGCGTAACCAAGGCCGAGATGACCCAGCGCGCAGGTCGCGCGGGCCGTGTCGCGGCTGGCGTCTGCTACCGCATGTGGACCAAGGGCGAAGAGGGCGGCCTGCAAGCCTTCCCGCCCGCTGAAATCGAAGCCGCCGACCTCGCGGGGCTCGCGCTGGAAATGGCGCTCTGGGGATCGACCGACCTGCCGTTCCTGACCCCGCCGCCCGAAGGCACACTGGCCGAAGCACAGGACCTCCTTCGCAGCCTCGGCGCGCTGGACGATAGCAACGCGATCACCGCACACGGGCGGGCCGTTGCCGCGATGCCGACGCACCCGCGCCTTGCGCATATGCTGCTGACGGCGGGCAAACAGGCGGCGACCTTGGCCGCGCTTCTGGCCGAGCGCGACCCGATGATGAACGCGCCGACGGACCTGACGCTGCGACTCCGCGCGATCCAGAATGGCGACGCCCGCGCCAATCACGGCACCATCGAACGCATCAAGACCGAGGCCAAACGCCTGTCGCAAGGGCTGGAGCAGAAGCACTCCCTCAGCGCCGCCGAGATGGCCGCCCTCGCCTACCCTGACCGCATTGGCCTGCGCCGCAAGGGCGAGGCAGCGCGTTTCGTCCTGTCGGGTGGCAAAGGGGCCGCGATGCCTGACGGCGATGGCCTCGCCAGCCAGCGGCTGATCGTAGCGACCGACCTTGATGGCGATCCGCGAGAGGCCAAGGTGCGCCAAGCGCTCGCCCTCGGCGAAAGCGAACTGCGCGGCCTTTACGCTGACCGCATCCGCTGGGAAAACCACTGCGCATGGTCCAAGCGCGACCGCCGCGTTCTGACCCGAAAATACGAGATGTTCGGCGCGCTGACGCTTGATGATCGCCGCTGGGATGATGCCGACCCCGATGCCGTGGCGCAGGCGATGCTGGACGGTATCCGCGAAATGGGCCTGCGGCTGAGTGGTGCCGCACGCCGTTTCCGTGCGCGGGTGGAACTCCTGCGCGAGGGTGGCATGGACCTGCCTGCCATGGACGACGACAGCCTGATGGCCACGCTGGACGACTGGCTGTTGCCGCATCTGGACGGCGTCCGTTCGGCCGAGGACTGGAAGAAATTCAACCCGCTCGAAGCGCTGCGGGGAATGCTCGACTGGAACCAGATGCAGATGCTGGACCGCGAGGCACCTGCGCATTTTACCACGCCGCTCGGGCGCAAACTGCCCATCGATTATGACGGCGAGCTGCCGCAGATCACGGTGCGTGTGCAGGAGATGTTCGGGGTGACCCGTCACCCGACGGTGGGCAAAACGCCGATCCGCGTGACGCTGCTGTCTCCGGGTCAGAAGCCCGTGCAGGTTACGGCGGATATTCCGGGGTTCTGGGTCAATTCCTACCCCGATGTGCGCAAGGACATGCGGGCGCAGTACCCCAAACATCCGTGGCCCGAAGATCCCCGCGAGGCCGACCCGACGCTGCGCGCCAAGCCTCGCGGTCAATGATTACGCGCGGCGGCGCTTCCACGCCCGCAGCATCGGCCAGACGATCAGACCAATGGTGGCGAGCGCGATGACAGCCGACAGCGGACGAGTGAACAGCTCGGTCGGATCACCGCGGCTGATCAGCAGCGCGCGGCGCACGCTTTGCTCTGCCATCGGGCCGAGGATCAGTCCCAGCACGATCGGCGCAAGCGGAACGTCCAGTTTTTCAAGGACATAACCCGCGATACCCGCTGCGAACATAACCCAGAGGTCGATGACGCGCCCGTTGATCACATAGACGCCGACCGCCATCAGAACGAGGATCATCGGTACCAGCATCACACCCGGCAGGCGCTGGACCTGCGCAAAGATACGGGTCGCAGCAGCGCCGCCGACAGCGAGGATCAGGAGCGAGGTCAGCAGCATCTGCACCATGAAGCCGCCCACAAGGCCGGGGTTCTGGTGGAACAGTTGCGGACCGGGCTGGAGGCCGTGGATCATCAGCGCACCAAGCACCAGCGCGGCGATGACGTTGCCCGGAATGCCGAGCGTCAGCGCTGGGATCATCGACGCAGCGTTGTCCGCGTTGTTCCCGCATTCGGCGGCAGCGACACCCAGCGGATTGCCTTTACCGAAGCTTTCGGGATCGTCACTCGTGCTCTTGGCCGCGTTGTAGCTGAGGAAGGCGGCGATGTTGCCCCCTGCCCCGGGCAGGATGCCGACGCTGATACCGATCAGCGACGACCGCAGCCACGTCGGGACCATCGAACGCACCTCGCCCCACGGAACCTTGACCGACTCCAGTTTGAGTGCGGAGGCGGAGAGGCCCTTGAGGTCGCGATCCTCTGCCAGTGCGATGACGGGCGGCAGAGCGTAGAGACCGACGAGGATCACGATGAGGTCGAGGCCACTCAGCAGCCAGACCTCACCAAAGGTGAAGCGCGGCGTGCCCGACAACTGGTCAAGGCCCACGGTGCCGAGCAGCAGACCGAAGGCGGCTGCCATCAGGCCCTTCACCGCGTCCTTGCCGACCATGACGCCGATGGAGGCCATGCCGAACATGGCGACCCAGAAGTACTCGGCGGGGCCGAAATAGAGCGTGGCGCGAGCCAGCACCGGACCGATGGTCATCAGCGCGATGGCAGACGCGGTGCCGCCGATAGCCGACGACCAGCACGCGATTTTCAGTGCGCGGGACGCCTCGCCCCGCTGCGCCATCGGGAAGCCGTCAAAGGTGGTCGCGATGGCAGCGGGCGTGCCCGGAATGCGCAGCAGGATCGCAGGGATCGCGCCGCCATACATCGAGCCGTTGTAGATGCCCGCGACCATGCCGAGAGCCACCAGAGGCTCCATCGAGTAGGTCAGCGGCAGAAGCAGCGCGATGGCCATGACGGGGTTGAGACCCGGCAAGGCGCCGATAAAGACGCCGAGGATCGATGCGCCGATCATGGCCGCTATCGGACCGAAAGCGAAGACGCCTCCGAAGATTTGGGAGATCAGTTCCATTGTCGCCTTTCGTCAGTAAGAGATCCAGACCGGCATAGGCAGCGGCTTTTCCAGAATGACCGAGAAGATCACCCAGACGATGCCGACAAAAATCGCGGCGGTGACGAACGTGAACAGAAGCCTGCGGAAGCCGAGAGCGGCAGGAAGTGTCAGCACCAGCAGCGCCGATGCGATGTAGAAACCGAGGATGGGAACAAGCGCGAGATAGATCGCTCCGATACCGACTGTCAGGAGGGCTTGCGGCGCCTTCCGGATAATCTCGCGCGGCTCGCTCGACCCGCGGAGCATCGCCTTGATGGCGACAATGGCGCCAAGGATTGCAATGACATAGCCGAGGGACATCGGATAGATCCCCGACGCCCCACGGTAACCGGCAGCGATATACGCTGCCGACAGGCCAGTGGCGGCGAAGACGCCTCCGAGGATGATGTCTTGCCGCCGTTCGGTCACTGGTTCAGACCGAGGTTCTCGGCCACGATGGCCAGCGCGTCGTATTCGTTCTGGAGGCGCTCTGCGAGGGCGTCACCGACGACCACGTTCGGCACTTCGCCCTTGGTGGCGAGGAACTCGACGTAGCTGGGATCGTTGACGGTTTTCTCTAGCGCTTCGGCCAGACGGTCGACGATAGCTTGGTCAGTACCGGCGGGTGCCAGAACCATGCGCCACAGCAGCGTTTCTTTGTCGCCCATACCGAGGCTTTCGAGGCCAGCCGCCTGCGGGAGTGCGGGAACCGCCGCCGCCGAGGTCACGATCAGACACTTGGCCTCACCGCTTTCGGTGTAGGGCAGAACCGGCGAGATCGAGCCGCCGTAGATATCGACGTGACCGCCAAGGAAGTTCTGGAGCGTCTCGCCAGCGCCGCCGAACGGGATAGCGACAGCTTCGATGCCTTCGCCCTGGAAGATACGCTCGGCAGCCAGCTGCATCGTGCCGCCGATGCCGTCGTTGCCGTAGGTGTACTTACCGGGGTTCGCAGCCAGTTCGGCAAGGAACTCTTCGCCGGTTTCAGCGGGGAATTCGGGCTTCACACACAGGGTGTAGGCGGTTTCGGAGGTCGACGCGATCGGGGTGAAGCTATCGGGCTGGTAGGCCGTCTGCTGGACCTGCGGAACGGTCGTGATCGGGCTGTTCCACGTAGCGAGCAGCGAATAGCCGTTCGGCTTCTGCATCATGAATTGGGTCACGCCGACCGAACCGCCGCCACCGGCCACGTTCAGGACCGCAATCGAGGTGCCGAGCTCTTCTTCGAGCAGAGTGCCGAGCTTGCGGGCGCTCGTGTCGGTGCCGCCGCCAGCCGGAGCCGGAATGGTGACTTCGATCGCGCGCTCGGGATATTCGGCCAGCACTGGAGTGCCGACAGCAACCGCTGCCAGAGCCAAAGCGACATATTTCATTGAGTTTCCTCCCTCAAGGATATCGTAATTAAGAAATCAGCCGATGCGGCTGCGGTAGCGGAAACTGTCCGCGCGACCGCTCGCGATACGCCATTCGATGCAATCCCCTGCCACGGTGTAGGCAGAGCGCTCGATCACAGCGACGGCGTCACCTTCGGCAATGCCGAGGCGTTGAGCAGTCGTTTTGTCGGCAGAACCGAAACGCACTTCATCTTCTGCGCGGTTCACAAACACACCGAAACGGTCAAGGTAAACGGGGTACAACAGCGGCCCGACTTCGCTGTCGGGCAGGCTCTCGAAACCCGCGAAGGTTTCGAAAGGAATGTAGAGTTCTTCGGACAGGAACGGCTGCTCCGACAGGTAGCGCAGGCGTTCGATGCGGATCACGTCGTCGGTGCCCAGCGCCGCTGCCACATGGGCGGGCGCAGTGGTGCGGACGCGTGAAATCAGGCGGCTCGTCGGGATCGACGCTTCGGAGTCGCCTTCGCGCGCTTGAAAGAACCGGAACAGGGTGGCGTCGAACGCGGGCTTGCGCAGGAACGTGCCCGTGCCCTGACGGCGCTCCAGCAGACCTTCGTCGACGAGCTGTTGGACGGCTTTGCGCACGGTGCCGACCGACAGATCGTGGTCACGTGCCAATGCATTATCCGAGGGCAACGCGTCATCGGCGGACCATTCACCGGCCGCAATACGGCTGGCAAGTTCGTCGCGCAGACGAACGTAGGCTGGGAGCCGATTATCGAAAACTTTTTGTGCCTGAGACATGATTCCGCCCTCCCTGAACCGAAACATGAACTGTTTGACCTCATCAGTCAACTGGTTCTATATAGAACCAAATAAGTGGAGGAATTCTAGGGTGATACACTTCGATTGCCATGCGCACGTCTACGAAGATGTCGTGGCGAATGGTGCCGTCCGCTATCTGCCCAAACGTCCTGCGCCCTTGCAGGATTGGCTGGATTTGCAGACGCACCACGGCATTTCGGGTGGAGTCATCGTACAGGTCAGCTTCCTCGGCACCGATAACAGCCAACTCCTCCATGCGCTGGAATCACTGCCGAAGGGACGTTTCGCAGGTGTCGCGGTCATCGCGCCCGACACCTGCGAAACCGAGATCGCCGCGCTCGCCGCGCAGGGCGTAAAGGGCATCCGCTGGAATCTGGTGGCAGGCGCCAATCTGCCCGACTTCGGGTCGGAAGAGGTCACCGCGCTGGTGAACGCCCTCGCCAAACATCGAATGCACATCGAAGTACAACTGGAGAGCAGCCGCCTCGCGTCCGTGCTGAGCGGCTTCGCCGCCTTCCCCCTGCCCGTGGTCATCGACCATATGGGCCTGCCAGAGACGCGCGCCGATCAGGAACCGTGGCTGGGTGCGTTGGAGCAGATGGAGGATCGTTCGAACCTCTACGTCAAACTCTCCGCCCCCTATCGCGGGACGGGCGGCATAGCGCACGCCGAACGGCTGATCGGGCTGCTAGGACCGGATAAGTTCATCTGGGGAAGCGACTGGCCGCATACCCGCCACGAGGACCGCGCGACCTATGCGGGCCTGAAAGCAGAGCTGGACCGGTTGATCGACGACCGCAAGGCGGTGCAGACCCTTTACGCCCTGACGCTGGCCTGAAAACGAAAGCGCCGCCCGAAGGCGGCGCTTGTTATCTTATTCCCACCAGGGGCCGTGCTGACCGGCGTCGCCGCCGATGCGTTCGAACCCGTGCATGCCGAAGAAGTCACGCTGGGCCTGAATAAGGTCCGTTGTGCCGCGCGCCATGCCGAAGGTATCGACGAACGACAGGGCCGACGACAGCGCGGGGATCGGGTGACCGCCCAGAGCCGCCGCCGAAACCACGCGGCGCAGAGCCGGCAGGGTTTCCTTCAGACGCTCGGCAAAGAACGGTGCAAAGATCAGCTGGCCGTGTGGCATGTCACCTCGGAACGCAGCCGAGATGTCGTCCAGCAGCGCCGAACGGATGATGCAGCCAGCGCGCCAGATTTCGGCGATACGCGCAAAATCGAGGTTCCAGTTGTATTCTTCCGACGCAGCCGCCAGCAGGCGGAAGCCTTGGGCGTAAGCGATGATACGGGCCGCAAGCAGCGCGTCCTTGTAGTCGGCGTCTTGCAGATCGACCGAACCGCGCGAACCACCGAGGATCTCCTCACCGGCGACGCGGGTCTCTTTTTCCGACGACCAGCTCCGCGAAGCGACGGCGGCTTCAATGGCCGAAGCGGACTGGCCGAGGCGCAGGGCTTCGATCAGGGTCCAACGGCCGGTGCCCTTTTGACCAGCGCGGTCGAGGATCACGTCCACAGCCGGAACCCCGGTCTGGGTGTCGGTCGCTTGAAGAACCTTGCCGGTGATCTCCATCAGGTACGCGGTCAGCGCGCCCGAGTCCCACTCTTCGAAACGCTTGCCGATCTCTGCCGGAGCGAGACCCTGACCGTAGCGCATCATGCCGTAGGTTTCGGCGATCATCTGCATGTCGGCGTATTCGATACCGTTGTGCACGGTCTTGACGAAGTGACCGGCACCATCAGGACCAAGATGGTCGGCGCAGGGCTCGTTTTCGAACTTCGCGGCAATCGCCATGATGACGGGACGGATGCCGGTCCAGGCCTGCGGGGTGCCGCCGACCATGATGGACGGGCCGTGACGCGCGCCTTCTTCACCGCCCGAAACGCCCATACCGATGAAGGTCAGGCCCTTGGCTTCGACGAATTCGGTGCGGCGACGGGTGTCGTGGAAGTCAGAGTTACCGGCGTCGATGATCGTGTCACCCGGCTCCAGCATATCGCAGAGCGCGATGATGGTGTCTTCGACGGGCTTACCTGCGGGGATCATCAGGATGATCGCACGGGGCGCAGGCATGTCCTTGGCCATCGCGGCCAGATCCTTGTGGGTCGTCAGTTTTTCGGCAAGCGGACCGGCTTCTTCGGCAAAGGCAGTCGTTACGGCTTCCTGACGGTTGGCCACATGCAGGGCAAAGCCGTTGTCGAGGATGTTCAGCGCAAGTGCACTGCCCATCGTACCGAGGCCGTATAGCCCGAGGTGTGCCAATTCGGTCATAGAAAATAGTCCTCTGATTTAGATCGGTTTGCCTCTCTCGCCGTCACTGATATTGGGGAGGGGCGGAAAAGGAAACGCCCTAATCACACAATGCCCACTTCATTCTTGCGACAGTTATGGCGCGAAGGCGTAGTTCCTTTGCTTAAACGCCCGCCAGCCGAACAGGTTGCAGCGTTGTGCTATCGCATGGCCGATGATCACCTAGAAGTGTTGCTCGTGACCTCTTCTGAGGGCCGCTGGATCCTGCCCAAGGGCTGGCCGATCGACGGTCTACACCACCATCAGGCGGCTCTGACCGAAGCATGGGAAGAAGCGGGCGTAAAGACCGGCATCGCGGATAGCGACGTGTTCGGCACCTACTCCGCGAAGAAAACCATGAAAAACGGCGTCGTGCAGGAATGCCAGACTATGGTTTATCCCGTCCGTGTGATGGAATTGGCGAAGTCCTACCCTGAAAAGAACAAGCGCGAACGCATTTGGGTGCCCTTCGAGAATGCGGCCCAAATGGTCCGTGAACCCGATCTGGCAGCGATTTTACGAAGATTTCCGGCAAGTCACGCGCGTGACACGCAAGCGACAGGTTGATTTGAAACGTCCGACCCGTTAACGCGCCTCCAATTGTAACAGAAGTATGACAGTACTTCGCTACACCAAAGGCCGCGTACGATGGAAAACCCGACCCCACAGGATCCGTGGAAAACGATCGATAAGGACCTCCAGCGCATTTCCGTGCTGGAACAAGGTACCATGTATGTATCCCGCCCGCTCGTCGGGATGGGCGTTGCTCTCGCATTTATGGTTATCGTCGGTTTTGCCGCTGCTGCGTTCTTTGACGCGGGCCACGGCTCTGCCATCGTCGTCGCCGCTGCCGTGTTCGGCGCGTATATGGCTCTCAACATCGGCGCGAATGACGTCGCCAACAATATGGGCCCTGCCGTTGGTGCGAACGCGCTGACGATGGGCGGCGCCATCGTGATCGCCGCGATCTGCGAAAGCGCCGGTGCACTGCTCGCGGGCGGTGACGTGGTTTCCACCATCTCCAAGGGCATTATCGACCCGTCGATGATCGAAAGCTCGCAGGTGTTCATCTGGGCGATGATGGCCGCACTGGTGTCCTCGGCGCTCTGGGTCAACCTCGCGACATGGATTGGCGCACCGGTGTCGACCACCCACTCCGTCGTCGGCGGCGTGATGGGCGCTGGTATTGCCGCTGCTGGTTTCACTGCGGTGAACTGGGAGTCGATGGGCATGATCGCGGCGAGCTGGGTCATCTCCCCTGCCCTCGGCGGCATCGTAGCCGCGGCGTTCCTCGCGTTCATCAAGAGCCGCATCATCTATCAGGAAGACAAGATCTCTGCCGCCCGCCGCTGGGTGCCCGTGCTGATCGCCATCATGGCGGGCGTCTTCGCGACTTACCTGTCGATCAAGGGCCTGAAAAAGATCGTTTCGGTCGATCTGGTGCCCGCGCTGATCATCGGCCTCGGCGTTGCTGTGGTGACCTATTTTGCGTCCAAGCCCTACATCAACAAGAAGTCGCAGGGCCTCGAGAACCGCAACAAGTCGCTGAAGATCCTCTTTGGTCTGCCGCTCGTGATTTCGGCCGCCCTGCTGTCGTTTGCCCATGGTGCGAACGATGTGGCGAACGCCGTTGGACCGCTGGCCGCGATTGTTCACACGCAGGAATTCGGAGAGATCGCGGGCAAGGTCCAGATCCCGCTCTGGGTGATGATTATCGGCGCGTTCGGTATCTCCTTCGGCCTGATTACCTTCGGTCCGAAGCTGATCAAGATGGTCGGCAGCCAGATCACCAAGCTCAACCCGATGCGCGCTTACTGCGTCGCACTCTCTGCTGCGATCACCGTGATCGTCGCGAGCTGGCTGGGTCTGCCGGTGTCGTCCACCCACATCGCGGTCGGCGGCGTCTTCGGCGTTGGCTTCTACCGCGAATGGGACCACGCACGCCGCACCCGCAAGTATGCGGAGAAGCACGGCTCGGGCAAAATCGTCGCTCCCGAAGAGCGCCGCCGCCGCAAGCTGGTGCGACGCAGCCACTTCATGACCATCGTGGCGGCGTGGATCATCACCGTTCCGGCAGCCGCGCTGCTCTCTGCGGTGGTCTTCCTCGCGCTGAACGGACTGTTCAACGTCTAAAGCAAAAGGGCGGGCCCAAGGGTCCGCCCTTCTTCATTCAGAGTGCCGTCGGCTTACTTACCGAGGCACCAGCGCATGATCGCTTTCTGCGCGTGGAGGCGGTTTTCAGCTTCGTCGAAGATCACCGAATTCGGGCCGTCCATCACCGCGCTCGTCGCCTCGTCTTCGCGGTGTGCGGGCAGGCAGTGCATGAAGAGCGCGTCGGGCTTCGCAGCCGCCATCAGACGCTCGTTCACCTGATAGGGGTGCAGCTGGTTGTGGCGACGCTCGCGGGCCGATGCCGGATCGTGCATCGACACCCACGTATCGGTGACAACGAGGTCCGCGCCTTCGACGGCCTTCATCGGGTCGCGCTCAATCTGGATGTCGACACCCTTCGCGCGGGCCTCTTCAACGAAACCGGCTTCGGGATCGAGGGTCTGCGGGCCGGTGAAGGTCAGGTCGAAACCGAACTGGCCAGCGGCGTGGATGAACGACGCGCAGACGTTGTTGCCGTCACCGCTCCAGACGACTTTCTTGCCGCTGATCGAACCGCGGTGCTCTTCGAAGGTCTGGATGTCGGCCATGATCTGGCAGGGGTGGGTGCGGTTGGTCAGACCGTTGATCACCGGAACCGTCGCGTATTCGGCCATATCGAGGAGAGTCTGCTCCTCGAACGTGCGGATCATGATCATATCGACATAACGGGACAGAACACGCGCGGTGTCGGCGATGGTCTCACCGTGACCGAGCTGCATATCAGCGCCCGACAGAACCATCGTCTGACCGCCCATCTGGCGGACGCCGACATCGAAGGACACGCGGGTACGGGTCGACGGCTTTTCGAAGATCAGAGCGACCATCTGGCCGTCGAGCGGTTTGTCTTCGTCGGTCGTACCCTTCGGCAGACCGCTGCGGGCGGCCTTCATGGCTTTGGCGCTGTCGATGATGCTCCGCAGGTCTTCGGCGGAGGTGGCGTTGATATCAAGGAAATGGTTCATGTTCTTACTTTCGATGGGGGGCGCGGGGGGCTCTGCCCCCTCTGGCCTGCGGCCATTCACCCCCGAGGTATTTGGGCCAGAGTGAATATCAGGCCTGTTCCAGTGCGGTTGCGGCAGCATCAATTCGGCTGGCTGCCTCAGCAATGTCTTCGTCGGTGATGTTCAGCGGCGGCAGGAGGCGGACGACGTTGTCGCCTGCGGGGACCAAAAGGACTGCAGCGCCATAGCCGGCCTTCACCAGATCGAGGTTGGTCGCCTTGCATTTCATGCCGAGCATCAGGCCGCTGCCGCGGACGCTTTCGAGCGTTTCGGGATGTGCGGCGACGATGCCTTCGAGCTTCTGGCGCAGGAGGGCTGCTTTGCGGTTCACTTCGGCGAGGAAGGCGTCATCGGCGATGATGTCCATGATCTTGTTGCCGACAGCGCAAGCCAGCGGGTTGCCGCCATAGGTCGAGCCGTGGGTGCCTGCGGTCATGCCGCTCGCCGCGTTTTCGGTGGCAAGGACAGCGCCGAGGGGGAAGCCGCCGCCGATGCCTTTGGCAACCATCATGATGTCAGGCGTGATGCCCGCCCATTCGTGTGCGAAGAGCTTGCCGGTCCGGCCGACACCGCACTGGACCTCGTCAAAGATCAACAGGATGCCGTGTTCGTCGCACAGATCGCGCAGGCCTTTCATGCACTGGTCGGGCAGCGGGCGGATGCCGCCTTCGCCCTGCACGGGCTCGACGATGATCGCGCCGACATCGGGCTTGGCCGCAGCTTCGCGCAGGGCATCGTGATCGCCCCAAGGCAGGTGCACGAAACCGGGCAGCAGCGGGCCAAAACCTTTGGTCATCTTTTCCGAACCCGCAGCGGCGATGCCTGCGGACGAACGGCCGTGGAAGGAGCCTTCGAACGCGACGATGGTCGTGCGCTCGGGCTGGCCCTTCTCATAGAAGTACTTGCGCGCCATCTTCACCGCGAGTTCGCAGCTTTCGGTGCCCGAGTTGGTAAAGAACACGGTATCGGCGAACGAGTTGTCCACCAATTTGTCGGCCAGCGATTGCTGCTGGTCGATGTTATAGAGGTTCGAGACGTGCCAGAGCTTGCCTGCCTGTTCGGTCAGGGCAGCGACCAGATCGGGGTTCGCGTGACCCAGAGCGTTAACCGCGATGCCCGCGCCCAGATCGAGAAAACGTCGGCCGTCAGCCTCGATCAGCCAGGAGCCTTCGCCTTTGACGAAGGAAAGCGGCGCGCGGTTATAGGTCGGCAAAACGCTGGGGATCATAGTCAAACCCTTTGGAAATAAGAAGCCCGATTGGTGCCAAGGCATTCTGGGGCTGTCAATGTGTAAGGAAGGAAGATGGGCGCGCAAAGCGGCGCACGGCGCATTTTTTCAGCGTCGGCGTCGAATCAGTGTGGTTTGCGTCGCAGTCATCATGCGGCCCCGTATAGGGCCACATGACGTAGGGTTCTACAGATTTCTGAAAGGTCAGGCTTTGAGGCGGTAGCCCTTGTTGAACCAGTACCAGCAGATGCTGATCACCAGCGCACAAGCGAGCAGTGCAACCCAGAGGCCGCGCCACGGCGAGCCGTCCGACACGCCGATCATGCCGTAGCGGACGCCGTCGATGATGTAGAAGAACGGGTTTACGTGGCTGAGTTTGTTCAGCACGGGCGGCAGCGCGTCGATCGAATAGAAGGTGCCCGACAGGAACGACAGCGGCGTCACGATGAAGTTCGAGATCGCGGCAAGCTGGTCGAACTTGTTGGCGAAGATCGCGGCGATAATGCCGAGCGCGCCCATGAAGACGGCTCCAAGGACGACGAAGACGAAGACCCACAACGGGTGCTGCATCCCGACGCCCAGCGCCAGCCAGACCCCGATGGCGATGACGACCGCGACCAGCAGGCCGCGCGCGACGGCACCTGCGATGTAACCCGCGACCAGCTCACCCGCGTTCAGCGGCGGCATCAGCGTGTCGACGATGTTGCCCTGCACCTTGGCCGAAGTCAGCGAGGACGACGAGTTGGCAAAGGCGTTCTGGATGACCGTCATGGTCAGGATACCCGGCGCGAGGAAGTGCATGAACGGCACGCCCATGACGTCACCGCGCTGCGATCCAATGGCGATGGTAAAGATGAGAAGGAACAGTCCGGCGTTGATCAGCGGTGCCATGATCGTCTGCGACCAGACATTCATGAAACGCAAAACCTCGCGCTGCATGAGCGTCCACAGCCCCAGCCAATTGACGCGGCCGAACCGACGAACTCCCATTGCGTTGTTCACGGACATGTAACCCTCCGATTCATGATTCGAGTCCTTGTATCTCGCGTTCTGGTGCTTAGAATAGGCCCCTGACCGATGATGCAAGGCCGATGACGCTCGATAGCGTCCGCCTGCGAAGCCAAAGGAACGGAAATATGTCCTGGACCGACGAACGCGTCGAGCTGCTCAAGAAGATGTGGTCGGAAGGCCAGTCGGCAAGCCAGATCGCCAAAGAGCTTGGTGGCGTGACCCGCAACGCCGTGATCGGCAAGGTCCACCGCCTTGGTCTCTCGAACCGCGCGAGCGGTGGCGGTTCCGCTGCTGCTGCTCCGGCCGCCAAAGCGAAGGAAGCCAAGCCCGCCGCACCGAAGGTCGCGAAGCCCGCAGCGAAGGAAGCGCCCGCCGCTGCCCCGAAGGCCCGTCCGGAGCCCGTCGCTGCCAAGGCCGAAGAGCCCAAGGAAGACACCCCCATCCCGATGAGCGCCGCCCGAAAGGCGATCATCCCCGCAGGCCAGCCGCTGCCGCCGCAGCCGTCGACCAATGAAATCAGCCCCGAGGCGCTGGCCCGTGTGAACGAGGTCGAGAAGACCGCGAAGAAGCTGTCGCTGATGGAACTGACCGAGCGGACCTGCAAGTGGCCTGTAGGTGACCCCGCGACCGAGCACTTCTGGTTCTGCGGTCTGCCCGTCCAACAGGGTAAGCCCTACTGCGAAGCCCACGTCGGCGTTGCCTTCCAGCCGATGAGCGCACGCCGCGACCGTCGCCGCTAAGGCTCCATAGATTTGCGTATGAGACGCCCCGCCCTCCGGCGGGGTTTTTCTTTGCCGGGACGCCGCCTCACGAGACGTCAGGTGGAACTTTCCCCCTTTCGAACCCGTTTGTTCTTCAAAGCCGCCGTGTGCGGCTCGTTTGTTTTGAAAAGGAGATTTTCATGATCAAGAAAACAGGTTCCGCAGTTTGGCAGGGTGGTCTCAAGGACGGTAAGGGCGAAGTTTCGACCCAGTCGGGCGCACTGTCCTCGCAGCCCTACGGCTTCAACACCCGCTTCGAAGACAAGCCGGGCACCAACCCCGAAGAGCTGATCGGTGCGGCCCACGCTGGCTGTTTCTCGATGGCTCTGTCGAACATCCTCGGCGACAAGGACATCGTGGCGGACAAGATCGAGACCACCTCGACCATCTTCCTCGACATGTCGGACGGCCCGAAAGTCGTCAAAGCGCACCTCGACGTCACGATCAAAGCATCGGGCGATGAGGCCGACATCCGTGCAGCCGCTGAAGATGCGGAAAAGAACTGCCCGATCTCGCAGCTTCTGAACTGCGAAATCACCATGGATGCCAAAATCAACTGATGCGGCGGGGCTTCGGCCCCTGCCCTATCTACCGTTCTCGGTCCGCGCCCAATCCCGCAGCGGGCCGAGAGCTTCCAGAAGGCTCTCGCCTTGTGGTGTCAGCGCGTATTCCACGCGCGGCGGGATTTCCGCAAAAGCAGTCCGGCTAATCAGACCGTTGCGCGTCATGTCATCGAGCGCGGCGCTCAGCACCTTGTCGGACACAGGCTTGAGGCGTTCCTTCAGATCGCCATAGCGCAGCGTTTCGTCCTTCAACACTTCAAGCAGCCGCGGCTTCCACCGGCCTGAGACCAGACCGATGGCCAGTTCATACGGACAATCCGAGCTGCGGGTGCGAAACGTATACTGTGCCATTCCTTACCATTACGTAGGTATTGGCGTTTTGTCCACCTCGGGCATTTTGTCGATGTCGATACGATGCTTGGGCAGTGCATCGGGGTAGCTCTCCTGAAGCCACGACAGAACCTTTTCACGCACCTCGCACCGCAAATCCCAGTTTAACGGCGAATTTCGGGAGCTACACAGACCGCGTAGCTGGACGGTATCTTTGTCAGTATCGATGACCTGCAGAACAACCGTTTTCCCGTCCCAGCGGGAACTGGCTTTGACAGCTTCCTCGAACTTGTCGCGGATCTGGGCGACAGGCGCGGTGTAATCGACGTAGAACATGACGGAGCCGATGATATTTGCGCTCTCACGGGTCCAGTTCTGGAACGGGTTCTCGATGAAGTACGACAGCGGCAAAACCATCCGCCGCAAATCCCAGATGCGAACGACCACGTAGGTGGAAGCGATCTCCTCGATCCAGCCCCACTCGTCCTCGACAATCACCACGTCGTCGATGCGGATCGGCTGGGTCAGCGCAATCTGGATACCCGCAATCAGGTTCTTCAGCACAGGCGTTGCCGCATACCCCGCCACGATGCCCGCCACACCGGCAGAGGCAAAGAGCGAGACACCGAAGCTCCGCACCGCGTCGAACACCGACAGCGCGAGGCCCGCGGTCAGTAGGAACAGCACGACCTTCGTGACCATCCGCAGCATCTTGATCTGGGTGGCCTGCTTGCGGGCGACGAGGTTATCCTCCGCATCCAGCCTGAGGCGCCGCGTCTCGCGGTCGGCATAGACGTCCACCGCAATCATGGTGATCCACCCGCCGATCATCACGGCCAGCGCCAGCGAAAACTGCGAGACCAGATTGCGCAGGTCCGTGCCCATATCCGCCACGCGGCTGGCAAAACCGATGGCGGCCACGATGAACATTAAGCGCAGAGGGGTCTTGAGACGGCGGATCACGCGGTAGATCAGCTCGGTCCGCCCGCCGATCACCTTGCTCACCACTTTCCACAGCAGCGAATGCAGCACGACGGCAATGACGATAGCGACAAAAATCTCGATCAGCGGCTTTGTCGCGGCAGGCACCCGCGACCACAGTTCCAATAAGGTATCCATGAATGGTCCTTGTTGTTGCCCTCCCTCTGATCAAACATAGCCCGCTTGCGTATGGTTCCACTTCCCACAGCGCCCTTGCATCGCTATATGCGCCGCATGTCCCAGAACCCGCCGAACCTCCGCCCCGACCTCGCGCCGCGCGCGCGCTTTGACGAAGCCCCCCGCCCCGGCCAGCCGACGATCGGCATGGTCTCCTTGGGCTGTCCCAAAGCGCTGGTCGACAGCGAACGCATCCTGACCCGCCTGCGGGCCGAAGGATACCAAATCAGCCCCGACTACGCGGGCGCTGACGCGGTCATCGTGAACACCTGCGGGTTTCTGGATTCTGCCAAGGCAGAGAGCCTCGATGCCATCGGCGAAGCGCTCGTGGAAAACGGCAAGGTTATCGTGACCGGCTGTCTGGGCGCAGAGCCCGACTACATCCGCGAGCACCACCCGAACATCCTCGCCGTCACCGGTCCGCACCAGTACGAACAGGTGCTCGACAGCGTGCACAAGGCCGTGCCGCCCAGCCCCGATCCGTTCGTGGACCTGCTGCCTGCGTCGGGCGTCAAACTGACCCCGCGCCACTACAGCTACCTCAAGATCTCCGAAGGCTGTAACCACAAGTGCAAGTTCTGCATCATCCCCGACATGCGCGGCAAACTCGCCTCGCGCCCCGCTCACGCCGTCATGCGCGAAGCGGAGAAGCTCGTCGATGCGGGCGTCAAGGAACTGCTGGTGATCTCTCAGGACACCTCGGCTTATGGCGTCGACATCAAACACGCCGAGGACCGCGGCCACCGTGCGCACATCACCGATCTGGCGCGTGATCTGGGCAGCCTCGGTGCGTGGGTGCGCCTGCACTACGTCTACCCCTACCCGCACGTGCGCAACCTGATCCCGCTGATGGCCGAGGGGCTGATCCTGCCCTACCTCGACATCCCGTTCCAGCACGCGCACCCCGACACGCTCAAGCGTATGGCCCGCCCCGCTGCGGCTGCCAAGACGCTGGACGAGATCGCCGCGTGGCGCGCTGACTGCCCCGATATCACCCTGCGCTCGACCTTCATCGTCGGCTACCCCGGTGAGACCGAAGAAGAATTCGAGACCCTGCTGGATTGGCTCGACGAGGCGCAGCTGGACCGTGTGGGCTGCTTCCAGTACGAGAACGTGGACGGCGCGCGGTCGAACGACCTGCCCGATCACGTCCCCACCGAGGTCAAACAGGAACGCTGGGACCGCTTCATGGAAAAGGCGCAGGCCATTTCCGAAGCCAAGCTACAGGCCAAGGTCGGCAAAACGCTCGAAGTTATCGTGGACGACATCGACGAAGACGGCATCGCCACCTGCCGCACATGGGCCGACGCCCCCGAGATCGACGGCAACCTCTTCATCGATGAAGGCACCGAAGGGCTGTCCGTCGGAGATATCGCTAAGGTTGAAGTGGATGAGGCCGGTGAGTATGATCTGTGGGGTGTTTTGAAGGGGCAGTAGGCTTATAATGAAGAGGTCGTTTTTTTCGCAATCGAGCGCAAATTTTCTACTGAATGCTCCGATTAGCGTATTGATCGGCCTTTTGTTTGGCATCGCATTTTTTCTAGTTCTCGATAGCGATCTCACCGAGCAAACTAAGAATTATTTTGTCGAAATTGTCTCTATACTTGTCGTTTTACTTAGCGCTGGGATCGCAACTTATGGCGTCCTTGTTACTTTAGATTTCCAGGATCGAAGCCGCCAATTAGACCGAAATGGACGCCTAACCGCAAATCGAATTCTTCTTTCCGCAGTTCTCAGCGAAATTTATCGGATTGCCGAGCACAATGCTAGGGTTGTACTGGCGAAAGGGCGCGCAGCTCGAGACGGGGAGGGAATAAACGACGATGAACTCACACGCTACGAACACGAGTATATTTTGCCGTTCGTTACCGGTGAAAATTTTGCAATTTTTCAAAACGTGATAGAGTTTGCAGACCCCCAAACTCGCAATTGGCTATCGGCTATTTCCAACCACTTTCAAGTTGCAAAATCTCGAACCGAAGGTACAAAAATTGAGCCCCTTGAGGAGAATGAAATAATTGGTGTTATAGGCACTTATGAAAATGTGTTAGAATGGATACTCGTTCGCAATTTGGCTGCAAACTGCTTCAAGTATGCTCGTGGGGAAGTGCCTGAGATGGAAGATCGAATAAGCACCAAATCATGGCTATTCCCGCTACTGCAAGATTTTTCGAGTAATAGGCCTATCAAAATTATACGCGAATATGATTCACTCATTAAGCGGCAAAATGTGCTCTTTGAATCGCGCACCAAGGAAAGTTCTGCGTCAGAAACGTTAAGATTTGACTATTTGGTTGAAAAACAACTGATCTACTCAAACTACCCCAGCCCCTCCAAATAAACCCTCACCGCGTCCTGTACGTGTCTGAAGCGGTCTCCTCCGAGGTGTTTGCCTCCGAACCAGCGGGTGACGCAGATGATGTGGCCCTTGAGGCCCTCGCGTTCGAGCATGCGGACGATCACCATGCCTGCGCCGCTCTCTCCGTCGTCGTTCTTGAGGGGGCCTTCGTCCAGTAGCACGGCCCATGTGTTGTGGGTCGCCTTGGCGAACTTCTTTTTGCGGCAAAGCTCTTTGATAAAGGCTTTCGCCTCTTCGGGAGAGGTACAGGGCGCGCCCGAAACGGCGTATTTCGATCCCCTGTCGGAAATCACGTTGTCGATGATCTTCATGCGCGGACCCTAGCGGCCCTAGAAGCTGAGCACCAGCGACCACCCCAGAAGAATGAATACGGCCGTGGTGCCATAGATCACCCAAGGCGACAGTTTCTGCACGCGGACGGGCTGCATGGGCGGGCTGTCGAAGATCTCGCGCGGGGGGAGCGGTTTGACCTCGTTTAGCACGTCCTCTTTCATCAACGCGGCAAGAAGCTGGTCGCCCGTCATCTGCTTGCCATAGGGAGAGTTGATGCGGACCGTCGGCCAGAGCGGGAACTGCTGCATCTTGCCGTCCGGCCCCTCGACGGTCATGGCAAGCACGGAGGTGTCGATCACGTCAAAGCCAAGAATGGTCACGGACTCGGTCGGGCTATCCGCCCGCGCCGCGTCGTAGATGACCTGCGCTGATAGTACCTTCTTGACCGTGTAACTCATTTACGTGCCTGTCGCTTACCGCGACATCACGCGCTCCAGCCTTTCGCGGTGTGCACAGCCTTCCCAGATCCCCAGCGGCGAGTCGGTGCCCAGCCAGCCGCGCGGCGTGAACTTGCGCGCACAGCCACGGCAGCGCGGGAGAAGTTCGGTCTCGCGCAGACGCGTCGTGGCCTCTTCGCCCAGAAGGTCGATCAGCTCCACCGCACAAAAGGGAAGTGGACCGGTGTGGCCCGAAGTCCTGAATACGTGATGTCTCTGGTTCGTCATGGCATATCCTTGAGCCGTGCGCAGACTGCGTTCGGATATCTGAACGGCTCCAGAGTGGGCCGTTTGAGTCTGAGGTGGTAAATTTTTTCTACTAAAGTGGTAATTTTCGTCTCGAACAGGCGGGAAATACGCCCTTAGAGGTGTGCGCTATCCTGTTTTCTTCAACTCGTGGAAGATCGCACGGTTCTCGCAGTAGTCCGGCACGGGATCGCCGTCCTGCGCCTCGGGCAGCCATTCGGCGCAGTGTCCGGGGTTGGTGCAGTGGCGGCAGCGGGTCACGCACTCGGCGTAGCCTTCGCGGGTCAGATGGCCGTCATGGATCGCCTCGCCCAGATCGACGCCCGCGTGTTTGGCCATGCCTGTGGTAAGGAAAAAATGTTTACGGATGTCGCCGAGCTTCTGCATGTGGTCCCCCAGTGGTTCGGGGCCACCATAGGGGACGGCTGGGACAGCGGCCTTGAGCGAGATCAAGTTATGCGGTCAGCAAGCGCCAGATGATCGCGCACCACGCGAGCGCCACCCCAATGGCAAAGATCGCGACTGCGGCGCTGCCCGCGTCCTTGGCCTGCCCCGCGCGGTCACGGTGATCGGTAGAGATATCGTCGACCACCCGCTCGATCGCGGTGTTGAGGCATTCGACGGCCAGTACGAAGATGCCGCCCATCAGCACCACGGCCCGCTCCCCGCCTGTAAGCGGCAGGTAGAGCGCGAAGGCAATGGACACCACATTGGCCCAGATCCACTGCTGGAGCGACGCCTCCGTCCGCCAGACGTGCGCCCAGCCCTGCCACGACCATGCGGCGCGCTGCTTGATCTTCTGCCATTCGTTCATGACATGCTCCTCCGCTCCCCGACGCCGAGGATAGGCTGGCACATAGCGCTGCTGCAATATTTACCAAGTGGTCAGTCTTGAAGAGCCTGACGGACGTTGGCGAGGCGCTCGGCTGTCGACGGGTGGGAGCCGAGGAATTCGTCACCCGGATCGGGGATGCGGTTAAAGAACGCCGCGCCGCGCAGCGCGTCATAGCCCGCGACCTTGAGGATGCGCGCGGCCATCGCGTCGGCCTCCAGTTCGAACTGCTTCGAATAGGAACGCGCGGCAATATCGGCTCCGATTTTACGGGCTTCCGCGATCTCCGCGTCACTGTCGCCCATCTGCGCGGCAATCGCGCCGAGCACTTCGGCACCGATCACCGCGTTCTGCTGTGTTGCCTGAATGTGGCCGAGGATGTGGTGCGAGGCTTCGTGCGCCAGAACGAAGGCGAATTCGTCGCGGTTCTTCATCTCCGACAGGATCGGGAGGGTGAACGCGACAATGGGACGCCCCGAACGGTCAAGCGTCTGATAGGCGTTCGAGCCGATGTCGGGCGTATCATCCACGACGATCCAGAAATCGCAGTTGCGGTAGGAATAGGCCCGCTCGCAAATCGCTTCGAGCAGCGGTTCGATATCGCCGGTCACCTGCACGAACATACGCGCGGCATCCTCGGGGGAATTCACCTCGTCAAAGACCGCGCCTTCGGGCACAGCAACAGGCGACGGTCCAAGCCGCGCCGTTTGCGTACACCCCGCGATGGAGAGTGCCGCGATCAACCCAAGGATCAAACGTTTCATACGTCCCCGCCCACCCCGCTGCCGGTTCGTCTGCAACGGGTCTGCTCGTTCCCTTGTGAACATCTTTCGCGGGGAAGGAACAAGCCCTTTCCTTCGCCATTGCAGCAAGATACCGTTATCTCATGTTTACGATTGAACACGAATTCGACGCTACCGTCGTAACCCTCGTCGACGAGGGCGAAGCCCCTCTCGAAGAGGATGTGACCGTCATCGCCTTTGAGGATTGCGTCACTGTCGAACAATACGATCCGGTGACGGACCGCGTGATGAAGATCACGATGTCCTTTGCCCAGTTGCGCGATCTCGACGCTGCGCTCGACCTTCCCGAAGGCGTCTACCGCCTGCGTCTCGAAGATGACGAGGACGAGGAAGAAGGCGAAGCCTGATCAGCCGATCCGGAACGTCTTGTCCCTGCTCGTCTGTCCGCGCACCAGTTCCAGCCGCGATTTTGGCACGCCCAGTGCCTTTGCCAGAAGTTTCTGTACGGCGGCATTCGCTTTGCCGTCCTCCGGCACGACCGTCACATAGACACGGATCGCATCATCCTCGACGGTGATGCGATTGCGGCTGGCCTTCGGCGTGACGCGCACGCTGATTTCAGCGCCTTCAGTGGCAAGGTGGGACAGATCGGACATGGTGATCCGTTTAACC
Organism: Marivivens donghaensis; assembly: GCF_011806565.1. Taxonomy (GTDB): domain Bacteria; phylum Pseudomonadota; class Alphaproteobacteria; order Rhodobacterales; family Rhodobacteraceae; genus Marivivens; species Marivivens donghaensis_A. The sequence continues at coordinate 109,246 of NZ_JAATOP010000003.1, read as the reverse complement.
CGCGAGCCGCGTCACTTCCAACGATTGATTTCCGATACCGCAGACCCGATATCGGAACCGAACAGGAGGCATAGATGTCCGATATTACGATAAAACCGCTTTCCAAGGACGACCACGTCCTCGATTTCCTTCTCACCCGCCGTTCGCGCCCTGCCAAGATGATCAAGGCCCCTGCCCCCGATCGGGACGCGCTGGACACCATCCTGACCGCCGCCGCCCGCACGCCCGACCACGGTGCGCTGGTGCCGTGGCGCTTTGTCGTGCTGGAGAAGAAGGCGCTGGAAAACTATGCGGACGCGCTTCAGGGCGCGGGCGAGCGGCTCGGCCTCGCGCAGGCGGATATCGACAAGCCCATGGGCACCTATGCGAACTCCCCGATGGCTGTGGCGGTCATCGCCTCCCCCGTCGAGGCGGCGAAGGTTCCGGAGGCCGAACAGCTCTATTCGGCGGCGGCTGTGTGCCTCAGCCTCGTGAACGCCGCGCTGGCGACCGGCTGGGCCGCGTCGTGGGTGTCGGGCTGGCATAGCCACGACCCGCAGTTCATGAACGAACAGCTTGGCGTCGCAGCGCACGAGAAATGCGTGGGCATCATCCACCTCGGCACCGAAGGCGGGACCCCGCCCGAGCGCGCGCGCCCCGACCTGTCCAAGATCGTGACGTGGAAATCCGAATGATCTTTGCCGATTTTGCCAAAGCGATCGAACAGCTCTCGGACCACCGCTTCCAGCGCGTGGTCCTGAAGGGTGTCGGCCTGAGCTTTGCGCTGCTGGCGGGGATCTATTTCCTGATCCTGACGGTCATTCAGGTCTTCGTCCCCGAAACCCTGACCCTGCCGTGGATCGGCGACATCACCTGGGCGTCGAGCGCGCTGTCCTTTGGCTCGCTGGCGCTGATGATGGTGCTGTCGGTGTTCCTGATGATCCCCGTCGCGTCGGCCATCACGTCTTTCTTCCTTGATGACGTGGCCGAAGCGGTGGAGGACAAATACTACCCCGGCCTGCCGCCCGTCCGCCCGATGGGCCTGTGGGAAGGCGCGAAGGACGGTCTGCATTTCCTCGGCATTCTGATCATCGGCAACCTTGTGGCGCTGGTGGCCTCGATCCTGCTGCCGTTCCTTGCCTTCGCGATCTTCTACGGGCTGAACGGCTATCTTCTGGGCCGCGAGTATTTCCAGCTCGCCGCCGCGCGCCGTCTGGGCCGCAAAGAGGCCGAAACGCTCCGCAAGCAGAACGCATGGCAGATCTGGATGGCGGGCTGCCTGATGGCCGTCCCGCTGAGTATTCCGCTATTGAATCTGCTGATACCGGTGCTCGGCGCGGCGACGTTCACGCACCTTTATCACCGGTTGGCGTGTCGCTGATCAGTTGTCCAGCGACACTTCCGGCGTCGACATGCGCTGGAACCAGTCGAGGTCGCGCACGGTGATCACGCCCGACAGGATCGTGCCCGCGATCAGCCCCCAGATGACGATCGCCACCACGGTGGTGATTAGCGCCTTGCGTTTGACATGCGCCGCGCCGTCCGCAGGCGCGGAGGAGTGCGTCCCTTCCACATGATCACCAACCTCGCCTTGGGTTTTCAGGCGGATCGGCAGCATGACGAAGAAGGTCATGAACCAGACCACTGCGAAGAGGACGATTGCGGATGTCGGGCCCATGGGGCGCTCCTTTCGGTAGGGGGCGCAAACCGCGCCCCGTCATTTTTCGCATAAATACCTGCCTCACCGACGTGGGCAAGCAGTCAGACGGTCACACCTGTTCGAGCTCGACCAGACAGCCGTTGAAGTCCTTGGGATGCAGGAACAACACAGGCTTTCCGTGTGCGCCGATCTTCGGCTCTCCGGTCCCCAGAACGCGCGCGCCCTTTTCCTTCAGTTGGTCACGGGCCGCGATGATGTCGTCGACCTCGTAGCAGATGTGGTGGATGCCGCCCGAGGGGTTCTTTTCCAGAAATCCGTTGATCGGAGAGTTGTCGCCCAGCGGGTACAGAAGTTCGATCTTGGTGTTCGGCAGTTCGATGAACACCACCGTCACGCCGTGATCCGGCTCGTCCTGCGGTGCGCCGACGTTGGCACCCAAGGTATCGCGGTACTGCGCCGCTGCGGCCTCAAGGTCAGGCACGGCAATGGCTACGTGGTTCAATCGTCCGATCATGGTGGTCTCCCTCTCTCTCGATGCAGTTTCTACAAGCAACAGGTTTCGAAGTCCCTAGGCAGAACGTCGCGGGCTTAACCGGCTGTAAACTATCCTGCGCTTGAATATGGCGGTCAGAGTGGAGATTCCCATGTCCGAGCCAGCCACAGTTCTCAATTCCATTCCGCCAAATGCGGAGTACCCCCTGCGCGGTCAGACGATCCTTCTGGTGGAGGATAGCCGCTTTGCCTGCGAAGCGATGCGCCTGATGAGCCAGCGGTCGGGCGCAAGGCTCAGGCGGGCGGACACGCTGGAACATGCGCGGCAACATCTGCGGACCTACCGCCCCGGTGTGGTGATCGTGGACCTCGGTCTGCCTGACGGCTGCGGGGAGACGCTGATCGCCGATCTGGCCCGCGCAACGCCCCGTGTGGATGTCCTGCTCGGCACCAGTGGCGATCCCGACGGCGACATCCGTGCGCGGATTGCGGGTGCGGATGGCTTCCTGCCGAAACCCGTCGAAAGCCTCGGCGTGTTCCAGAGCATGATCCTCAGCCATCTGCCCGCCAACCCCGCTCCAGATCATCTGCGCCATGTGCGCAACGATGTCATCGCGCCCGATCCGCTTGCCTACCGCGACGACCTCGCCCAAGCGGCAGAGGTCATGGCCTCCGACTACGACCGTGTAGCGATCCGCTACCTGACGCAGTTCCTCGGCGGTGTGGCCCATAGCGCGGACGATGTGAGCCTTGGCGAGGCTGTCGACGCCCTCGCCCGCTCGCACCACGCAGGCACGGATATCGACGCCAAACTGGCTGACCTCTCCGCGCTGGTCAAAAGCAGGCTCGAAGCCAAGGACTGGCTTTGCGATTGATGCGAAATCCTTCCAGCAACCTCGCGCTCATCCGCCTCTGCGGGACTTTGCAGATCACAAACATGTAAACTACCCAAATACTCCCCCAAGACGGCTCATTCTCGCCTTCTTTGACATTCAGAAACGTTGGAACAAAGCGCAGCCCCAAAGGCAAAGGCGAGAAAATGGTAAAAGTTATCGAGTCGGTCCCTGAAAACGACCGCTCACTTGAATTGGTAGATATGATCGTTCTTGGCGTTGGCATGGTGATGCTGATTGCTGCCGTCGTGGCTTTCGTCGGCGCAGGCCGCGATACGATTCACGCGGTCGAAGACCTCCACGCAACGAACATCACGGACTACTGACAGCAGACCGGAGCCGACATTTCACGGAACCTTGAGGCAGCGGTGACGCTTTACCCAGCAAACGAATATTTGTCTGGGTGATTACCATGTCTATTTACGATGAGATCAAAGCCGACCACGCACGCCACCGCGAGCTGCTCGACAAGATTGCCGAAACCACCGGCAACAGCGAAGACCGCCAGACCGCGTGGAAAGAGTTCTTCTACGATGTGAAATCGCACGCCGCGGCCGAGGAAGAGACCTTCTACTCCCCGCTGATGTCGAAAACCTGGGGTCAGGATTCCGCCCGCCACTCGGTCGAAGAACACGCCGAAATGGACGACCTGATGGAAGAGCTGCAAGAGATGGACATGTCGTCCTCGGCTTGGCTCACCAAGTTCAAGCAGCTCAAGCATGACTACGAACACCACATGGAAGAGGAAGAAGAGGACATCTTCTCCCGCGCCAAAGAGGTCATTCCCGATAGCGAACTGAAGGGCTACGGCGAGAAGTTCCGCACCCGCAAGGAAAAGGAACTGAAGCTCGTCGACAAGAAGCGCGAAGATCACCTCGAAGACTGATCACGCACTATAAAAACAAAGGCCGGAGCGTTGCTCCGGCCTTTTCATTTGGATCAGTCGTCCTGCGGGATGATGCGAAGGCTGAGTTCGCGGAGCTGCTCGTTGGCAGGGTCGCTCGGCGCGTTCATCATCAGGTCTTCCGCACGCTGGTTCATCGGGAACATCATGACTTCGCGGATGTTCGACTGGTCGGCCAGCAGCATCACAATACGGTCGATGCCCGCAGCGCAGCCACCGTGCGGCGGAGCGCCGTAGTGGAATGCGTTGAACAGCGCGCCGAAGCGGTTCTTCACTTCTTCTTCGCCATAGCCAGCCAGTTCGAAGGCTTTGATCATGATCTCCGGCTTGTGGTTACGGATCGCGCCCGAAACCAGTTCGTAGCCGTTACATGCGAGGTCGTACTGGTAGCCTTTGACTTCCAGCGGATCGCCGAGCAGCGCGTCCATACCGCCCTGCGGCATCGAGAACGGGTTGTGTTCGAAGTCGATAGCGCCGGTCTCTTCGTCCTTTTCGTAGATCGGGAAGTCCACGATCCAAGCGAAAGCGAAACGGTCTTTGTCAGTGAGGCCAAGCTCGTCGCCGATGACGGTACGGGCCTTGCCGGCAACCTTTTCGAACGTAGCGGGCTTACCGCCGAGGAAGAACGCAGCATCGCCGACGCCAAGGCCGAGTTGCTGACGGATGGCTTCGGTGCGCTCGGGGCCGATGTTCTTGGCGAGCGGACCTGCGGCTTCCATCTGGCCGTCGGTTTCGCGCCAGAAGATGTAACCCATGCCCGGCAGGCCCTCTTTCTGGGCGAAGGCGTTCATGCGGTCGCAGAACTTGCGGCTGCCGCCGGTCGGAGCCGGAATCGCGCGGATCTCGGTGCCTTCCTGCTCGAGCAGTTTTGCGAAGATGGCAAAGCCCGAACCAGCGAAGTGCTCGGAGACGACCTGCATTTTGATCGGGTTACGCAGGTCCGGCTTGTCGGTGCCGTACCACAGCGCGGAGTCGCGGTACGAAATCTGCGGCCACTCGTTCGGAGCGTCGACCTTGCGGCCATTGCCGAACTCTTGGAAGACGCCTGCCAAAACCGGCGAGATGGTGTCGAAGACGTCCTGCTGGGTGACGAACGACATTTCCATATCGAGCTGGTAGAAGTCGGTCGGCGAACGGTCGGCACGCGGGTCTTCATCGCGGAAGCACGGTGCGATCTGGAAATACTTGTCGTAGCCCGACACCATGATCAGCTGCTTGAACTGCTGCGGAGCCTGCGGCAGCGCGTAGAACTTGCCCGGGTGCAGACGCGACGGCACGAGGAAGTCGCGGGCGCCTTCGGGCGAGGACGCTGTGATGATCGGGGTCTGGAATTCGCGGAAACCGTTGTCCCACATGCGGGTACGCATCGAACGCACGACGTCCGAACGCATCTTCATGCTGTCCTGCATCACGTCGCGGCGCAGGTCGAGGTAGCGGTACTTCAGGCGGGTTTCTTCAGGGTATTCCTGATCGCCGAAGACCATCAGCGGCAGTTCCTTGGCAGCGCCGAGGACTTCGATGTCACGAACGAAAACCTCGATCTCACCGGTCGGGAGCTTCGGGTTCACCAGTTCGGGGTCACGGGCCTTCACTTCGCCGTCGATGCGGATACACCATTCCGAGCGGACCTTTTCGACGTCGGCAAAAGCAGCCGAGTCGGGGTCACACAGAACCTGGGTCACGCCGTAAGTGTCGCGAAGGTCGATGAACAGGATACCACCGTGGTCACGCACGCGGTGGACCCAGCCGGACAGGCGAACGGTTTCGCCGACGTTATCTTTGGTCAGTTGCGCGCAGGTATGGGAGCGGTAGGCGTGCATATCTTGTATCCCTTGGGTTACGGGGGTTCCGCGCCGATACACAGGGTTGAACGCCCGATGTCAAGCGACGGGCAGCAGAACCGCGGGAATCAAGCCACGTAAAGCGTTCCCGAAGTGGATTTCGCGCGCCTCGATGAGGTCCGAGAGGTGCAGAACCCGCTCCTCGTACCCGTTTTCGAGCAGATGCCGCCGCAGCACGCCCGGTAGGAGACCACTGGAAACGGGCGGCGTCAGGCGCTCACCCTCGGCGGTGGTGACGAAGATATTGGTGATCGTGCCCTCGCAGACCTCGTCCTTTTCATTGAGGCAGAGGTATTCGTCGACGCCCTCGGGCAGCACTTCGCGCAGGCGGGTGTAGAGCGGGCGGTTGGTCGATTTTACCCGCAACCACGGATCGCCTGACTGCAAACGCTCCGCCGCGATCATGACGCGCCATTGGTCGGGGTTGGGGTCGAGGTGCCCGCCCGTGACGGACAGATCGCCCGTCGCGCCCAGCGTCATACGGATGCGCCCGCCTTCGGGCAGCTCGGACAGCAACTCTTCGGCCAGTGCGCGGCCGAAAGGATACCCCAGCGCCTCAGCTCCGGCTGCCATACGGTCAAGGTGGAACGGCAGATAGCGGACGGCATCGCCATCGCGCCCCATCGTTTCGATCAGTCGGCAGTCATCGGGGGCAGTTCCGCGAAGCGGGCTTTCCATAGGGCTTCCTCGTATTCGGATGCAGCGGTGGAGTCCCAGACGACCCCGCCTCCTACATTTAGCTTGGCCTGCTGGCCGTCCAACATGACAGTGCGGATCGCCACGTTGAATTCCGACCGCCCGTCAGGCGCCCACCATCCGATGGTGCCGCAGTATATATCGCGCGCACCAACTTCGAGCTCGTGGATGATCTCCATCGCGCGGACCTTGGGCGCGCCCGTGATCGAGCCGCACGGGAACAGCGCCCGCAGGATATCGGCGAGCCCCATGTCCGGCATCAGCTCGGCCTTCACGCGGCTGACCATCTGGTGAACGGTGGCAAAGGTATTCACGCGGAACAGGTCGGGGACGTGCACCGACCCCGGCTTGCTGACGCGGCTGATATCGTTGCGCAGCAGGTCCACGATCATCAGGTTCTCTGCGCGGTTCTTTTCATCGTTGCGCAGCCATTCGACGATGGCCGTGTCTTCTTCAGCCGTCGCGCCGCGCGGCTGGGTGCCTTTCATCGGGACCGTTTCGATCATGCCGCCGTCCGTGCGGAAGAACAGCTCCGGCGAGCGCGAAAGGATCGCGGGGCAGTCGTCCTGAAGCACCAGCGCGCCATGCCCGACCGCCTGCCGCTGCATCAGCGAATGATACAGCCCCTCGGGCGTGCCGGCTGCCTTGGCATTGATCGGAAAGGTCAGGTTGGCCTGATAAATGTCGCCCGCGCCGATATAGTCGCGCACGTCTGATATCGCGGCGGCGTGGTCCTCTGCGCTCCAGACGGGCGTGATGTCAGCCAAATGCCCCTGCCCCTCGAACGCTTTGCCTTGGACCGGAGAATCATAAACGCCGAACCGCAAAAGCGGCAGTTTGCGACCTTCGGGCATCAGGGGGAGCAATTTCGGCTCCAGCGCGTAACCAAGCTCGTAAGAGCAGTAACCGGCCAGCCAGCCATCGACATCAGCCAGCGCATCCAGAGCAGCCGGAACCTCGTCCGGCGTATGGGCTTCGATGATTTTTCGCGGAGAATCAAAGGCTGCCGGAGCGCCATCTGGTCCACGATCAAACTGAATCCACACGTTGAGCACCTGTTGCTTGCGTTAGCGAACGGATAGAACAGCAGACAATCGGGGAACAGAGCAAAAGCGACATGTCAGATTCCCGTTTCGATCCTCTTGCACCTTGCCTCGTACTGTCTATAACGCCCAACAATTTGGGTGCTGCCTGCCCCAACGTACGCTGCCAGAAAAAATGAGGGTCCAATGCCGAAGAGAACCGACATCAAGTCGATCATGATCATCGGGGCGGGGCCCATTATCATTGGTCAGGCCTGCGAATTCGACTATTCGGGCGCCCAAGCGTGTAAAGCCCTTCGCGAAGAAGGCTACCGCGTCATCCTCGTAAACTCGAACCCCGCGACGATCATGACCGACCCCGGTCTGGCCGACGCGACCTACATCGAGCCGATCACGCCCGAAGTCGTCGCCAAGATCATCGAGAAAGAGCGCCCCGACGCGCTGCTGCCGACCATGGGCGGTCAGACCGGTCTGAACACCGCGCTGGCACTTGCCGACATGGGCGTTCTCGACCGCCTCGGCGTCGAGATGATCGGCGCCAAGCGCGACGCCATCGAAATGGCCGAAGACCGCAAACTGTTCCGCGAAGCGATGGACCGCCTCGGCATCGAAAATCCGAAGGCCACCATCGTCACCGCGCCGACCGACGCCAAAGGCAAGAAAGACCTCAAGGCCGGCCTCGCGCTCGCGATGGACGCTCTAGAAGAAATCGGTCTTCCGGCCATCATCCGCCCCGCGTTCACGCTCGGCGGTACGGGCGGCGGCGTTGCGTATAACCGCGAAGAATACGAATACTACTGCCGCTCGGGCATGGACGCATCGCCGGTGGGCCAGATCCTCGTCGATGAATCGCTGCTCGGCTGGAAAGAATACGAAATGGAAGTTGTCCGCGACAAAGCAGACAACGCGATTATCGTCTGTTCGATCGAAAACGTGGACCCGATGGGCGTTCACACCGGCGACTCGATCACCGTTGCTCCGGCACTGACCCTGACCGACAAAGAATACCAGATCATGCGCTCCGCCTCGATCGCGGTTCTGCGCGAGATAGGCGTCGAGACCGGCGGTTCGAACGTCCAGTGGGCCGTGAACCCGAAGGACGGCCGCATGGTCGTCATCGAAATGAACCCGCGCGTGTCGCGTTCGTCCGCACTGGCCTCGAAGGCGACCGGCTTCCCGATCGCGAAAATCGCGGCCAAGCTGGCTGTCGGCTACACCCTCGACGAACTGGACAACGACATCACCAAGGTGACGCCCGCTTCGTTCGAGCCGACCATCGACTACGTTGTCACCAAGATCCCGCGCTTCGCATTCGAGAAGTTCGCAGGCTCCGAGCCCTACCTGACCACCGCGATGAAGTCGGTCGGCGAAGCGATGGCCATTGGCCGTACCTTCCACGAGTCGATGCAGAAGGCCCTCGCCTCGCTCGAAACCGGTCTGACCGGCTTTGACGAAGTCGACATTCCGGGCGCACCGGAAAAGGCCGCCGTTTCGGCTGCGCTGTCCAAAGCGACCCCCGACCGTCTGCGCACCATCGCTCAGGCAATGCGTCACGGCTTCACCAACGACGAGATCATCGCGATCACCTCGTTCGATCCGTGGTTCCTCGAGCGCATCCGTGAAATCGTCGAAGCCGAAGAAGTCATTCGCAAAAACGGCCTGCCGGTTGACGAAAAGGGCCTGCGCCGCATCAAGATGATGGGCTTCACCGATGCCCGCCTCGCCAAGCTGACCGGCCGCGACGAAGACAACGTACGCCGCGCGCGCCAGAACCTCGGCGTCAAAGCCGTGTTCAAGCGTATCGACACCTGTGCCGCCGAATTCGAAGCGCAGACCCCTTACATGTATTCGACCTACGAAGCCCCCGCGATGGGCGACGTGGAATGCGAAAGCCGCCCGACCGACCGCAAAAAGGTCGTCATCCTCGGCGGTGGCCCGAACCGTATCGGTCAGGGTATCGAATTCGACTACTGCTGCTGTCATGCATGTTTCGCTCTGACCGATCAGGGTTACGAAACCATCATGATCAACTGCAACCCCGAGACCGTGTCGACCGACTATGACACCTCGGACCGTCTGTACTTCGAACCGCTGACCTTCGAACACGTGATGGAAATCCTGCGCGTCGAACAGGAAAACGGGACACTGCACGGTGTGATCGTCCAGTTCGGCGGTCAGACCCCGCTGAAGCTGGCGAATGCGCTGGACGAAGCAGGCATCCCAATCCTCGGCACCTCGCCGGACGCGATCGACCTTGCAGAAGACCGCGAGCGTTTCCAGGATCTGGTCAACCGTCTCGGCCTCAAGCAGCCGCACAACGGCATCGCGCACTCCGACGCCGAGGCGATGGAAATCGCCAAGGACATCGGCTACCCGCTGGTCATCCGCCCGTCCTACGTTCTGGGTGGCCGCGCGATGGAAATCGTCCGCGATCAGGCGCAACTCGACCGCTACATCCGCGAAGCCGTTGTGGTTTCGGGCGACAGCCCCGTCCTGCTCGACAGCTACCTTTCGGGTGCGACCGAGGTCGACGTCGATGCGCTCTGCGACGGTGAAACTGTCCACGTCACCGGCATCATGCAGCACATCGAAGAAGCAGGCGTCCACTCGGGCGACTCCGCTTGCTGCCTGCCGCCGCACACCCTGTCGCAGGACATCATCGAAGAGATCCGCAGCCAGACCGAAGCCCTCGCGCTCGCTCTTCAGGTCAAGGGCCTGATGAACGTCCAGTTCGCAGTCAAGGACGGCGACGTCTACCTCATCGAGGTCAACCCGCGCGCCTCGCGTACCGTCCCGTTTGTCGCCAAGGCAACCGACTCGGCCATCGCGTCGATCGCCGCCCGCCTCATGGCTGGCGAGCCGATGTCGAACTTCCCCAAGCGCGCGCCCTACCCGGCCGACATGGACCCGATGGCAACCATCGAACAGGGCGACCCGTTCGAACTGGCCGACCCGAACACGCCGTGGTTCTCGGTCAAGGAAGCCGTCCTGCCGTTCGCCCGCTTCCCGGGTGTCGACACCATCCTCGGCCCGGAAATGCGTTCGACCGGCGAAGTCATGGGTTGGGACCGCTCCTTCGCGCGCGCCTTCCTCAAGGCGCAGCTGGGCGCTGGCTCGCACCTGCCGGAAGAGGGCAACGTCTTCATCTCCATCCGTGATGGCGACAAGGGCGAAGAGATGCTGAACGCGGCCAAGATCGTCACCGAGCTCGGCTTCGGCATCCTCGCGACCCGCGGCACCGCAAGCTGGCTGACCGAGAACGGCGTGAAGTGCGAGATCGTCAACAAGGTCTACGAAGGTGGCCGCACCATCGTCGATCTGCTGAAAGACGGTCAGGTCCAACTGGTGTTCAACACCACCGAAGGCGCACAAGCCGTCAACGACAGCCGTGAAATCCGCTCGGTCGCGCTCTACGACAAGCTGCCGTACTTCACCACGGCGGCAGGCGCCAACGCCGCCGCGCAGGCCATGATGGCCCGCAAGGAAGGCGACATCAACGTCCGCAGCCTTCAGGCATAAGAACAACAAAGGCCGGTCACACTGACCGGCCTTTTCTTTTTGCGACCCACCGTCATTCTGGACAATCCGTACAGTTGGCCGCAGGCTTGAGGGCACTGCGCAGGAGGCCACATGTACGACGTCGTTTTGACCGCGACCGGTGTTTTCACGCCGGAGCATTCCATTTCCAATGACGAACTGGTCGAGGCGTTCAACGCCTACGCCGATCTCCAGAACGCCGAACACGCGGACGCCATCGCCGCCGGCGACAAAGAGCCCGTACCCCACTCCAGCGCCGAATTCATCGTGGCCGCCTCCGGCATCCACAGCCGATTTGTCATGACCAAGGACGGCATCCTCGACCCGACCCGCATGTACCCGCGCTACCCCGAACGCAGCGACGAAGAGCCGTCCATGATGGCCGAAATCGGTATGAAAGCCGCGAACAAAGCGCTGGACCGCGCAGGCGTCGCAGGCAGCGAAATCGACCTGATCCTCTGCGCCGCATCGAACATGGAACGCGCCTACCCCGCCATGGCCGTGGAAATCCAGCAACTCCTCGGCGCGGGCGGTATGGCCTTCGACATGAACGTCGCCTGCTCTTCCGCCACCTTCGGCATCCAGACCGCCGCCGACATGATCCGCGCGGGCTCCGTACGCCGCGCGCTGGTCATCTCGCCCGAGATCACCTCTGGCCACCTCGAATGGCGCGACCGCGATTGTCACTTCATCTTTGGTGACGTGGCCACGGCAGTGCTGCTGGAACGCGACGAAGGTCAGGACGGCTGGAAAGTCGTGTCGACCAAATGCGCGACCCAGTTTTCGAACAACATCCGCAACAATAACGGCTTCCTCCGCCCAACCCGCGATGCGATGGACGACCGCCGCGACATGCGCTTCATGCAGAACGGTCGCAAGGTGTTCAAAGAGGTCCTGCCCCTCGTCTCTGCCCACATCGCCGACCACATGGAATCGAACGGCATCACCGCAGAGGACATTGGCGTCCTATGGCTCCATCAGGCGAACAAATCGATGAACGACTACATCGGCAAGAAGGTCCTCGGCCGCACGCCAACCGCAGAGGAACAGCCGAACATCCTGCAAGACTACGCGAACACCTCGTCCGCAGGCTCGATCATCGCTTTTGACAAGTACTCGCGCGACCGCATAGCAGACACGCTAGGGGTGATTTGCTCCTTCGGCGCAGGCTATTCCGTGGGCTCGGTGATCCTCCGCCGAAAGTGACCTACGACCAAAGTCGTAGTCCGCAAAAGGCGGGATTGTGTTCATTTTGCAAAGGTTGCATTAAATGGTCACAACTGGAGAGTTAATTTTAATTTAAGGCGCTTTGAAAGCCCCGCGGGTCATTGACGGAAAACCGCAGGAGCGATTAGCACAACCTATCCACGACATAACGTCGTTACCTAACACCTTAAGGCCTGTCGAATCCACTCGGCAGTCCCAGAGATACGGAATGCGGTGCCTGTTCCCGAGCACCGCAGGACCGGAGCCGCGACCCCATCCTGCGCGTTGGCGTGTTTACACCCAGTCGCACCGCGGCTCCGGTCCACTTGCAAAAAGTCGCAAGGGGTGCCAATTCCTCCGCCATGGCCAAGCTCTATTACAATTACTCGACCATGAACGCCGGCAAGTCGACGTTGCTCCTGCAGGCAAGCTACAACTACATCGAACGCGGTATGCAGACCTACCTGCTGACCGCGCAATTCGATAATCGCGCAGGCGAGGGCCGCATCGCGAGCCGCATCGGCATCAGCTCCCCCGCCGACACTTACACCGGTGAAACGGACCTCTTTGCCAAGATCGAATCCCGCCTGAACGAAGGCCCCTGCGCCTGCGTTTTCATCGACGAGTGCCAGTTCCTGTCGAAGGATCAGGTCTGGCAACTGGCCCGCGCAGTCGATGACCTCCGCGTTCCGATCATGTGCTACGGCCTCCGCGTGGATTTTCAGGGCAACCTCTTCCCCGGCTCCGCCGCACTCCTCGCACTTGCCGACGAAATGCGCGAAGTGCGCACCATCTGCCACTGCGGGAAAAAAGCGACCATGGTCGTGCGCAAAGACGAAAACGGCAACGTCGTCACGCTCGGCGCACAGGTCTCGATCGGCGGCAACGACCGCTATGTCTCGCTCTGCCGCAAACACTGGCGCGACGCGGTCGGCGACTGCTGACCCTGCCTTTGTGCCCAAAATATCCCGGGGGAGCGGCAAAGCCGCGGGGGCAGCGCCCCTACCCCCGATACCGCAGTTTTTCCGTGAGCGCCTGAAACGCTGGCAGCGCCTGACGGCGGCTCGGGTAGTACAAGTGATACCCTAGAAACGGCGGACACCAGTCCTCAAGACACGCGACCAGCGCGCCGCTTTCCAGATGTTCGTCCAGATGGTCGTTCGGTAGGCAGGTCAGCCCTACCCCGCCTAGCGCTGCACCGATCAATGCTTCGGGATCGTTCGACGTGAACTGCCCCTTCACACGCACATTCACCTCGCGCCCATCCTTCTCGAATTCCCACGCATAAAGCCCGCCGAGCGTGGCAAAGCGCAGATTGTTACAAAGGTGGTCCATCAGATCGTGCGGGTCTTTGGGCACACCGTGCGCTTCGAAATAGGTGGGCGATCCCGCGACGACCATGCGGATGTCCGGCCCGATGCGCACCGCGATCATGTCCTGCTGGACCTCTTCGCCCAACCTGACGCCCGCATCGAAACCGTCCTTCACGATATCCACAAGCCGTTGGTCTACTTCCACCTCGATCCGCAGGTTGGGATAGTCCCGCATCAGCTCAGTTGCGGCTGGCATGATGACCCTCTGGGCGGCCCAGCGCGGCGCATTGATCCGGATCGACCCGCTCGGCTCTGCGCGTAACGCATCGAGGTCGGCCAGTCGCTCTTCGATCCCGCGAAACGCGGGTTGAAGGCTGGCGAGCAATTGCTCCCCGATATCGGTCGGCGCCACATGCCGCGTGGTACGCGTGAGCAGGCGCATGTCCATCCGCTCTTCCAGACGGCGGATCACATGGCTCAGCGCGCTTTGCGACGTTCCCAGACGGGCCGCAGCGCGGGTAAAACTGCGCTCCTCGGCAACGGCGAGGAAGGCCATCAGGTCGGGAAGGTCGTCGCGGTGAAGCGGCATAGGTGGGATCACTCATGAACAAGGGGCATGGATAGCCTGCCTATTTAATCCTCCAATACGCACAATCACTAGCAAAAACCCCCGCCGGATCAGCGGCGGGGGTTTCTCTTAATTGACCTTTTGCGGCGGCTCGCGCCCCTCGCTCCAAGCGATGATGTTGTCGAGCGCCATCTGCCCCATCGCCTGCCGCGTTTCCGTGGTGGCAGAGCCGAGGTGCGGCAGCAGCACGCAATTCTCCAGCGCGATCAGGTCGGCAGGAACATGCGGCTCGTTCTCGTAGACGTCGAGGCCCGCGCCCGTGATCGCACCGCGCTTCAGCACGTCGATCAGCGCGGCCTCGTCCACGACTTCGCCGCGCGAGATGTTGACGAAGATGCCCTCCGGCTTCATCGCCGCCAGCGCATCCGCGTCGATCAGTTTGCGCGTCTCTGCGCCGCCCGGAACAGTGACGACCACGAAGTCGGCAGCGCCCATCAGTTCGGCCAGCGTATCCATGCGCTTGGCGGGATGGCCGACCTCTTTGGCGCTGCGGTTGAAGTAGATCACGTCCATATCGAAGCCGTAGTGACACTTGCGCGCCACCGCCTGCCCGATGCGTCCCATGCCGACGATGCCAACGGTTTTACCCGTCACATGCGTGCTAAGACCCACTTTGGGGCCGAAGCCTTCCCACTGACCCGCGCGCACCATCCGCTCGCCCTCGCCAGCGCGGCGGGCGGTGGAGAGCAGCAATGTCATCCCGATATCGGCGGTCGCATCGGTCAGAACGTCAGGCGTGTTGGTGACGGCAACGCCCACTTTGGCGGCAGCATCGGTGTCGATGTGGTTATAGCCCACGCCGAAATTGCCGAGGATCTTGCAGCGTGGCTCTCCCGCAAGTTCGAACGCCTCGGCGGTGAATTCGTCGCCAAGGGTCGGCAGAATGGCATCGTAGTGACGCAGCGCATCTGCTGCCTCCTCGACCGACAGGCCGCCCTGATCGCGAACGGTGCAGTCGAACAGCTTTTCCGCCTGCGCCAGAACGGGCTCGGCGATGCGGCGGGTGATGAGAAGTTTGGTCAATGCATTTGCCCTCCGTTGGGGACCGCTTGGTCGGGGCCGATCAGGACGATGCCGCCCTCTTCGTCTGGCAGGCCAAGCACCAGCACCTCGGACATGAACTTGCCGATTTGGCGCGGCGCGAAATTCACCACGGCCATCACCTGTTTTCCGACGAGGCTTTCAGGCGTGTAGTGTTTGGTGACCTGCGCCGAGGTTTTACGCTCTCCGATCGTGCCGCCAAAGTCGATCCACATCTTGATCGCGGGCTTGCGCGCTTCGGGGAACTCTTCGGTTTTCACCACGGTGCCGACACGGATATCGACCTTCAGGAAGTCGTCAAACGCCAGTGTTTCATCAGCCACGGGACAGCTCCTTCGACCGGTTGGCAGCCGCCGCGACAGCGCGGTCCAGCAGAGACGGGAAGCCGTCGTCTTCGTTCATCAGAACCTCCAGCGCGGCCTGCGTGGTGCCGTTGGGCGAGGTCACGTTGATCCGCAGTTGGGTCGGGGTGTCGTCTGCCTCCTCGGCCAGCACACCGGCACCGGCGACGGTCGCCTTGGCCAGTTGCATCGACAGTTCGGGCGACAGGCCCTGCGCCTCGCCGGCTTTGGCCAGCGTTTCGATCAGGTGGAACACGTAGGCGGGACCGGAGCCGGAGACGGCAGTCACGCCGTCCATCTGGCTCTCGTCCTCCAGCCGCACGACCTGCCCCACGGCAGAGAGCAGTTCCTCGGCCAGACCGAGCGCATCCTCGCCAACCTTGCTGTTGCCGATGATCGCCGTGATGCCGCGACCGACTGCGGCGGGCGTGTTCGGCATGGCGCGGATGATCGGCGTGCCCGAGCCCAGCAGCTCTTCGTAAGTGGCGATCCCGATACCGGCGGCCACCGACAGGAACACGGTCGCGCCATTGCCCAGCGCCTGAAGCGACGGCAACGCACCGGCCATCATCTGCGGCTTCACCGCAATGAGCACGATAGCGGGATCGGCAGGCAGTTCGGCGTTCAGGTTCACGCCCTGACCTTGCAGCCAATCGCTCGGGTGCGGGTCATTCACCCAGACCGACGCGGCAGGCAGTCCCGACGCCAGCCAACCGGCCAGCATCGCGGAGCCCATCTTGCCGCAACCGAGCAGAACCAGCCCGCGGCGGGCCAAATCATCCATATTCATGAAAATTCCCCTGTCATTCGGGGGAACGATAGGAGCCTCGTTCCGAAGGCGCAAGCAGCCCGTCAGGCGGTGCCCGCAACCTCGGAAATGGCGACGCCCATCGCATCGCTCGGCGTGCGTTCGGCCCATGTGACCAGCTGGAACGCGGGATAGAAACGTTCGCAGGCCGCAACCGCCGCGCCCATCATCGTGTCGACCTGCTCGAAGGTCACGTCCTGATAGCCCGCGAGGTTCAGCGCATAGCGGTAGGTCATCAGACGCTGGTCCGGCCACCATGTGAAATTGCCGCTCCAGCAGCGATCATTGGCGTGGTTCAGTGCCTCGTAGAGCGCGTTTTCGCGGTGCGCGGGCGGCTCCATTTCGAACGTCAGGATCAGGCGGAGCATCCGGTCGGGCTCCGACCAAGCCATCGTGACAGCGTAGTTGCGCCACTGGCCCTCGACGGTGATGACGACGTGATCCTCGTCCATGCGGTCGGCGGGCCAGCCATGCGACAGGGCAAGCTGCTCGACCACATCGATAGGATGGTCGTCGTCTTCATAGAAATGATCCGTCAGAGCCATAACGGCTTCACCTCGCTTGCAGAATCCGTGGCAGCGGAAGTCTGCCCTTATCGGTGGCACGTCAGGTCCACCCCCATTGACCTTAGGGTGAATCATCTGGTGCGAATCTGTAAAGCGCTTTCGCGGGGATAAGCGACTCAGCGAATCAATTTCTTGTGGATAACCGAATCATTTGCAGGCGCGGCGTGATTTTCGGACTCAGAGGGGCGTGATATTGCGGTCCCGCGCGGCCCAGAGGTCACCGACATTCACATCCGCGCCGAGCGTCTGGAATGCGATTTCGGCGGTTCCCAGCACGATGGACAGCGCGAACGGGTCCTCGTATTCCCCCGCCCACAGACCAGCCAGAGCCGCCGGATCTGCGGTCTCCGCCCCCTCGGCGAGGCGCACATGTTCGTCCACCAGCGCAGGGGCTTTGCCTTCCCACGCTTCGCCGCCGCGCAGACCGAACAGCGCGGCCTCCTTCGCGGGATGACGTTCGAATTCGCCGCCGCCGCCCTTGAGCACGGTCATTGCCTCCTGCCCCAGAATACGCCCCGCATCCTGTTGCAGCTCTCGATAAGGCGGGTGGAACACGCCCTGCACCGACGCGCGAGCAGAGGCAGGGTTGAGGACGCGCAGCACCGTGTTCACGCAGGAGCGCAGGTTGAACACATCGCGCAGGCGCAGAAGGTCGAACAATTCGGGCGAAAATACCTCCAGCGGGAGGTATCCGATATTGCCGTCAAGCTCTCCGAAGTTGCGGCTTTGCAGAGTCGGGATGCCGATTTTCGGCAGCGCATCGCGGACCGAGGCAACAGGGTTCTGGTGGCTGTTCCAACCGTGCATCAGCACAGGA
This sequence comes from Marivivens donghaensis, assembly GCF_011806565.1. GTDB lineage: Bacteria > Pseudomonadota > Alphaproteobacteria > Rhodobacterales > Rhodobacteraceae > Marivivens > Marivivens donghaensis_A. Next base: position 91,481 of record NZ_JAATOP010000003.1, on the reverse strand, counting down.
TGCCCCGCCGAGGCGACGAGCTTGGCCGACAGCAAGAACCACGGCAGACCGCGCGTGCGCCCTGCCGCATAGCTCGGCCAATCCAGCGCGGCGAAACCGACGGCAGGCGCGACGGTCCGCGCGGCGCGGACAAAGCCCGCGATCTCCTCGGCCGTTTCGCCCTTCATCCGCATGAGCATCAGCATCGCGCCGATCGCCTCGGGCGCAGCTTCCCCGCGCAGAACGATCTCCATCGCTTCCTGCGCTTCTTCCAGCGTCATCGAGCGGCTGAGGTTGGCCCCGCGGCCAAGAATGCGAACGTAGGGAGCGAGTGCGGTCTTCATGGCGATCTCCTTTGCGGCTTTTCTTAACCTGTGGTGCGGACACGGCAATTTGCAAGCCTTTCGCTGCACTGCCGCATCGCGATGCAGGGGCGCATCTCTCATCGGTGGAGGGAAATACCCTTTGCTTTACCAAGCGCCCGTGTTCATCTGCGCGAGATATTTCCCCCAGTTCTTTGAAGAAGTCTGTTTTCCATGCCCCGCGCCACCTCGACCCCCGCGACACGCCTCGCCACCCGCATCGGTTTCTTTGTCGCCGGCTTCATGATGGCCGTCTGGGCCCCGCTTGTGCCCTACGCCAAAGAGTTCACCGGCTCCGACGACCGCCAGCTGGGTCAGCTCCTGCTGTGCCTCGGGATCGGGTCGATGATCGCGATGCCGATTACCGGCGTGGTCAGCAGCCGCACGGGCGCGAAACCGATGATCCTCGCGGGCGCGTTCGGCATCTCCATCGCGCTGCCGCTGCTGATGCTGGCGCATGATCCGCTGGTTCTGGGTGCGGGCCTGCTGCTTGTGGGCGCATCGCTGGGCACACTCGACGTGTCGATCAACGTCCACGCGGTCGAGGTCGAAAAGGGACACGCAGGCACGCTGATGTCAGGCTTCCACGGGATGTTCAGTGTCGGCGGCCTCACTGGTGCGGCGTTCACCAGCTTCCTGCTGACCCAAGGGTTCAGCCCGTTCCTCGCCGCCGCGACCGCTGCCGTGATCGCGATTGGCCTCATCATCTTCGCGATGCCCAAGTTCCTGTCCGTCGAGGGCGGCGAAGCCCCCGCGTTCGTTCTGCCCAAGGGCATCGTGCTGCTGTTCGCCCTGCTCGCCGCGATTGCATTCATGGCCGAAGGTGCGCTGCTCGACTGGGGTGCGCTGCTGCTGCTCGACCAGAACATGATCGTTCCGGCGCAGGGCGGCTATGGCTACATGGCGTTTTCGGTGACGATGTCGATCGGGCGCTTTACGGGCGACCGCATCATCGCCGCTCTCGGCTCGTTCAAGGTCCTGCTGATCGGCGGCATCCTCGCGGTTCTGGGCTTTGCCGTACTGCTGACGACCGACAGCCTGCCCTTCGCCATGCTGGGCTTTGCGCTGATCGGTCTGGGAGCGGCGAACATCGTGCCCGTCATCTTCAGCGCCGCAGGTCGCCAGACCATCATGCCGGGCGGTATGGCGATCGCAGCTGTCACGACCGTGGGCTACGCTGGCATTCTGCTGGGACCGGCAGCGATCGGCTACGTGGCCGAGGCATACAGCCTGCCGACCGCGTTCTGGCTTGTCGCCGCGCTGATGGCCGTGATCCCGCTGACCGCGCACATCACGACGCGCAAATCATCCTGATCGGGTCGACCCGCGTTCAAGAACCTGATGCGGCAACACTTGCCGCGTTGCCTCGCCCGACAGCATCCGCACGGCCTCGCGCGCCAACTCTTCGCGATCCAAAGCCACGCTGGAGAGCGAAGGCGTGGCGTATGCGCCCTCCTCCAGATCATCGAAACCCATGACGGCAACGTCCTGCGGGACGCGCAGCCCGAGCGCTTGAAGTCCCTGCATCAACCCGAGCGCCAGAAGGTCCGTAAAACAGAACACCGCGTCGGGCCGCCTGCGCATTCCGGCAATGGCAGAGGCCGCCTGAGCGCCCGCAGCGCGGTCGGGGCCGCTCACGGTGAACAGCAAATCGTCCGTGACGCTCAGCCCCACCCCTTCGAGCGCAGCGCGATAACCAGCAAGGCGCAGGTCAGCCATGCTGTCGCGATCCCGCAGTCCAACGGCAGCGATGCGAGTGGCTCCGCCTTCGATCAAATGACGGGTCGCAGCCTCGGCCGCCGCGCGGTTGTCGATGCCCACATGGGGCAGCCCGTCCTGATCCGCATAGGCCCCAAGGAACACGCATTTGGTCGACATCTGCTCCGCGATCTCTTCCGGCCGCGTCGCAACCGGAGAAATGATGACCCCGTCGAACTGCCCTTGGAAATTCGCCCGCATCAGTGCCGCCGCCTCCCCCTCCCGCGTCCCGCCGCTGTGGTCGACAAGCACGCCCAGCCCCTCGTCCCGCGCCGCGTCGATGACCGCACGAGCGAGCGCGGCAAAGTACGGGTGGCCAACGTCGGGGACGATCAGACCGATCATCCCGCTCCGCCCAGAACGCAGGTTTCGCGCGGCGATATTGGGCTGGTAGCCAAGCTTGCGGCACGAGGCGAGCACCTTGTCCTTGAGCGCCTTGGACACATGTGGCTGGTCGTTCACCACATTCGACACGCTGCGCACGGACACGCCGCAGTCCTTTGCAATGTCCATCAAAGTCGCCCGTCTGGTCATCCGAACCTCCATGCCTTCGCCCGAAGATAAAGAATCATTTTCAACGTTGCAATAATATGAAAACTTCATTTTCAACGTTGCAAATTGATGATTGGAGGGGTGATGAGCAAGCGACCGAACCTGATTTACGTGTTTGCGGACCAACTGCGCTATGACGCGCTGGGATGTACGGGCAACGCCAAGTCGCACACGCCGAACATCGACCGCTTCGCCGCCAACGCCGCCCATCTGCGGCAGTTCGTGTCCAACACGCCCGTCTGCACCGCCTATCGCGCCTCGCTGATGACGGGCAAACACACGACCTCACACGGGATGGTCATAAATGAGTTGCGCATCCACCCGAACCAGACCTGCCTCGGCCATCTGCTGACCAGCGCGGGCTATGTGACCAGCTACATCGGCAAATGGCACCTCTTCGCGAACGAGTTCGGCAATCATTTCGATCCAGTGAATTCCTTCGTGCCGCGCGGCCCGCATAGGCTGGGCTTCGATGGGGAATGGAAGGCGTATAATTTCAACCACGAAAACTACTCGCCCTCGGCCTACTACCACGAAGAAACGCCCGAGAAGATCTACTATCCGGACTTCGAAGCCACGCATCAGACCGACTTTGCCATCGACGCGATCAACCGCTACGCCGACGCGGACGATCCGTTTGCGATTGTGCTGTCCTATGGCCCGCCGCACGATCCGTGGGGGCCGGACCACGTCCCGCAGAAATACTGGGAAATGTTCAAGAACACCCCCATGCCGAACCCGCCGAACTACGCCGCCGATGACGATCCCTACAGCGACAACTGGGCCCGCTTCAAACCGGGTGAGCGGGAGGATCTGGAGAACTGGCGGCGCGGGTATTTCGCGCAGATCGCGGCCTTGGATGCGGAGTTCGGGCGCCTGATCGACGCGCTGGAGGCATCGGGCGAAGCGGACAACACCATCGTCGTTTTCACCTCCGACCATGGGGAAATGTTCGGCGCGCACGGACGGCGGGCCAAGCTGATCTTCTACGAGGAAGCCGCACACGTGCCGTTCTTTATCCGCTGGCCTGCGGGGTTGGAGCCCGCCGCCCACGATTTCGCCGCCGGTGCGGTGGACGTACTGCCGACCATCTGCGGGCTGCTCGGGATCGACGTGCCTGCGGATGTCGAAGGGCAGAACCTCGCGCCTTTCCTGAAAGGCGCGGATGGCGCGCCGGAGATGTCCCTGCTGATGGGCTGCGGCGCGACCGCGATATGGGAGGACGGCCACGAATGGCGGGCGGTGCGGGACAGCCGCTTCACCTACGCCCGTTACCGCGTGGACGGGGCGGAGGTGCTATTCGACCGCAACAACGACCCGTTCGAGCAGACGAATCTTGCGGAAGATCCGTCCTTCGCGGCGGACAAAGAGCGCCTGAAAACGTGGATGAAGACCGAAATGGCCCGCATCAACGATACCTTCGAGGCGTCGCGCTACTACGAGGCGCACTTTGCCGACGACAACCGCTGTATCGTGCGGTCGGCGACGGCGGACTTCGGACCTGCCGTGCCCGTTTAGTGGGACGGCGGGGCGACAGATTTGCGCTCCACCATGGGGCATTCGATCTTCTGCTGAAGATGCGCCCCGCCCCCGCCGGTCAGCTCGGCCAGCATGGCGACGGCCTGCTCGCCCATGTCGGAATGGGGCAGCTCCATCGTGGTGAGTGGCGGCACCATCGAGGCAGAGTAGCTTTCGTTATCGAACCCGATGACAGAGATATCCTCGGGAATGCGCAGCCCGTGCCGCGTGCACGCCTGATAGACGCCCAGCGCAGTGCGGTCAGTGTAGCAGAACACGGCGGTCGGCGGGTTATCCAGCGCCAGCAGATCGTTCATCGCAGCAAAGCCGCCCGCAATCGAATAGGCGCCGCCGCGGATCAGCACGGGATCGACGGGAATGTCCTTGGTCGCGAGCGCGGTGCGGTAACCCTTGCGGCGTTCGCGCGCGGCCATGATCGTGCTCTCACCGCCGACGCAGGCAATGCGGCTGTGCCCTGCCTCGATCAGTGCGAGCGTGGCCCGCATCGCGCCCGCCATGTCAGAAGGCAGCACGCTCGGCACGCTTTCCCCTTCGGCCCAGCAGTTCAGCATGACCGTGGGAATGTCGTTCAGAATTTCGGGCAGCGTTGCGGGCTGGGTGATCAGGCGGCCATAGATCACACCGGCGAGGCGCGATTTGCTGACGGTGGCGAGCAGTTGCTCCAGCCCGTCCCGCCCCGGCATCGCCATCATGCCGAGGTAACCACGTTCCTCCGCCGCGCTCATGACGCCTTCGATCAAACCAGGGGCCATCGGAGTCGCGGTCACGTCATCCATGACAAGCGCAACAACGGGCGGCTTGCGGTTCTTGGCAGCGGACTTCGCATAACCGACCTCTTCGGCCACCTTCAGCACGCGCTCGCGGGTGTCGGGCGAAATGCGGGTGCCGGACGCGTTGTTTAGGACGAGCGACACGGTCGCCTGCGAAACGTCGCACAACGCTGCGATCTGGGACATGGTCGGCTTTTTCGACAAACCGCTTCCTTTTCGTAAGTGTCCGCGCGGTTTATCACCCCCAGCCCCCTCCGCCAAGCTAAACCAAAGGTTGACGCTAATAATTATTAGTTATACAACGTTTTTTATAACCTAACCGAATGAGACGCGTTTGAGGAGATGCGATTCGGATTGGGAAAGCGGGTGGAGACCCGCCGTATCAGGTAAGGGGGAGGACCGACGTGAGCGGTGTATCTTTGCGCGATTTGCGCAAATCCTACGGTGCTTTGGACGTGATCCATGGCGCATCACTCGACATCAAAGAAGGTGAGTTCGTCGTGTTCGTCGGCCCGTCCGGCTGCGGAAAATCCACCATGCTACGGATGATCGCGGGCCTTGAGGAAATCTCTGGCGGCACCGTGTCCATCGGCGGCAAAGAGATGAACGCCGTCCCCGCCCGTGATCGCGGCGTGGCGATGGTGTTCCAGAACTATGCCCTCTACCCCCATATGTCGGTGCGCGAAAACATGGGCTTCGGCCTGAAAAACATGGGCTTTGCGAAGAAAGACATCGCGGAGCGCGTGAACAACGCCGCCGAGATCCTGCAACTGACTCCCTATCTGGACCGCAAGCCCAAGGCGCTTTCGGGCGGCCAGCGCCAGCGCGTTGCTATTGGCCGCGCCATTGTCCGCGAACCTGACGTGTTCCTGTTCGACGAGCCGCTGTCCAACCTCGACGCGGCGCTCCGCGTTCAGACACGTACCGAGATTTCGCAGCTTCACGCCCGCCTCGGCGCAACGATGATCTACGTGACCCACGACCAGACCGAAGCGCTGACGATGGCCGACCGGATCGTCGTGCTGCGTGATGGCGTTATCGAACAGGTCGGGGCTCCGCTCGATCTGTACGACCGCCCCGCGAACCTGTTTGTGGCGGGCTTTATCGGCGCGCCGAAGATGAATTTCCTTTCTGCCGTGCTCCAGCAGGTCGCCCCAAACGGCGCTGCGACCGCAAAAATCGAAAGCGGAGAGGTCATTCCCGTGCAGGTCTCGCCCGCCCACGCGCAGGCGGGTGACAAGGTGACGTTGGGCCTGCGTCCCGAGAACATCGCCGTCGATCCCGCAGGCCCGCTGAAGGGCAAGGTCGATCTGGTCGAGCAACTCGGCAACGTCGAACTGATCTACGCGACGCTCGATATGGGCTGCAAAATCGTGGCCGAACTGCGCACGCGGATTTCGCCGCTAATGGGCGACCGGATCGCGTTTCGCTCACTGTCCGAAACGATCCATGTGTTCGACAGCAGTGGCGACGCGATCACCGCGCACAACGTGCTGAAGGTGGCATCATGACCAACCGGACCCCGCAGCGGATGCGCCGCGACGGGCGTGCCGCTTTGATATTTCTTGCTCCTTTCCTGATAATTTACTGCGTCTTTCTGATCTTCCCGCTGTTCAAGGCCGTATTCATCTCGTTCCACGATTGGGAACTTGCGGGCGGCTATCGCGAGTGGATCGGGTTCTTCAATTACGAAGACCTCTGGTACGACGATTACTTCTGGAAAGCGCTCGGCAACACGATGCGCTTTGCCGCGATGGCCGTGCCGAGCATGACCATTCTTGCGCTCTTGCTAGCCCTCGGCCTCCACGGTCATGGCCGCGTCCGCGCGGTACTGCGGAGCGTGTTCTTCTCGTCCTCCGTCTTCTCGGTCACCGTGGTTACGCTGGTCTGGCAGATGGTTCTGTCGCCCGACCGCGGTCTGATCGCGCCGATTTTCCGGTCGATGGGGATGGAGCCGATCAACTTCCTCGGCTCTGTCGAATGGGCGATGCCGTCGTTGGTGATCGCAACGCTCTGGTGGGGTGTCGGCCTGCCGATGGCCCTGTTCCTCGCCGCGCTCGGCCAGATCCCTGACGAACTCTATGAGGCGGCAGAGCTCGACCACGCCAGCCGTTGGTCCACCCTGCGCTACATCACTTTGCCCGGTATCCGCCATACGGTGCTGCTGGTGCTGGTTCTGCAAATTGTCGGGCAGTTCCAGATTTTCGGTCAGGCCCAGCTGATGACCAAAGGCGGCCCCGCGAACACCACGCTGACGCTGGTGCAATACATCTACAACACGGGCTTCCGCGACTGGCAGGTCGGCTACGCCACGACCATCGCCCTTGCGCTGTTCGTCGTGATGGCAGGCTTCTCGATGCTGCAACTCTGGCTCGGCCGCAAAGGAGACGACCAATGAGAAACCGTTTCTCCGACCGTCTGATAGTTGTCGCCGTTGCCCTGTTCGCCGTCGTGTGGCTGATCCCCGTCGTGTGGGTGCTGGTGATGTCGTTCAAACCGGACGAAGTGCTGATGCGCTCCACCGCAGGCTTCCTGCCCGTGCCGTTCACGATCGAGAACTACGCCCGTGTCATGACGGTCGCCAAAGTGCCGAACTGGCTGATGCACTCGGTCATCGTGTCATTCCTGATGACGTTCATCGTGCTCGTGATCTCATCCATGGCCGGTTACGCCTTCGCGCGCCTCGACTTCCCGTTCAAGCGTCCGCTCTTCGTGCTGGTCGTGGCGGGGCTGATGGTGCCCGAGCAGGCGATTTTCATTCCGCTGCACACCATGTTTGCCGATTGGGGGATGCACAACACGCACACCGCGCTGATTACGCCGCGGCTGGCTGTTCCCATCGGCGTGTTCCTGATGACCCAGTTTTTCCGTTCGATCCCGCGTGAGTTGGAGGAGGCAGCCCGCCTCGATCATGCCAGCCACGCGACCATCTTCCTCCGTATCATGTTGCCCCTGTCGGTGCCCGCACTGACGACGCTGGGCCTGTTTACCTTCATCCACGGTTGGAACGATTACCTTTGGCCGCTCGTCTCTGCGACGTCCAAGGACATGTACACGGTGACCGTGGGCCTTGCCTCGATCCAGGGCAACTTCGGCCAGTCCGAAGGCTTGGGCACCCTGATGGCTTCGGCTGTCTTTGCCTCTGCCCCGATCATGCTTCTTTTCGTGATATTCCAACGCTTTATCGTCGCAGGAGTTGCGATGTCGGCGGGGAAATAAGCCGGACGGAAAACCGTCCAAATGCATCAACATGGAGGATAAGATGCAAATTACCAGAAAGACTGCACTGGCAGCTTCCGTTGCCCTGACGACCCTGACCGCAGCGATGCCCGCTGCCGCGACCGACATCACGCTCTACCGTTTCTTCGGTGACTGCGAAGGCGAATTCGGCGGCGTGACCGACCTCAACGAGGCCTACGGCGAATGCGGCATCATCACCGTGCTGACCAACAAGTTCAACGCAGAGAACGAGATCGGCGCGAACGTCATCACCCAGACCGTTGACTGGGGCGCGTACTACGACCTGCTGTCGGCCACCTACTCGACCGGCGATATGCCCGATGTGGCAGTGATGCACGCCTCGCAGCTGGTGAACTTCACCGACCGCAACCTGATGACCCCGCTCGGCAACAAGCTGATGGAAGCCGGTGTCGATGTTGACGACTGGGCCGATGCGGCACGCAACAACGTCACCAATAACGGCGAAATCTACGCGCTGCCGTTCGACATCCACGCGATCCTGTTCCACGTGAACGTCGGCCTGATGAAAGAGGCTGGCTTCGTGAACGAAGACGGCTCGGTCCGTCTGCCGTCCTCGCCCGAAGAGCTGATCTTGATGGGCAAGGAATTCGAGGAAAAGACCGGCCAGAACTACATCGCCATCGAGAGCCAGTCCTCCGAAGGCATGGCCGTGCGCATGTTCGATGCCTTCGTCTGGCAACAGGGCGGTGACGTTCTGAGCGCCGACGGCAAAGAAGCCACCATCGACTCTCCTGAGGGCCTGAACGCCGCGACGCTGATCAAGCAGATGTACGACGAAGGCCTGACTGACAGCGGCCTCGACTACGGCGGCGCAGAGCAGGCGTTCATCGGTGGCCGCGCGGGTATCCTCGTCAACGGCACGTGGGGCGTGAACAACTACGCGACCCAGGCCGAAAACGGTGCCGAGCTACAGGAATACACCGCGCTCGATTTCCCGACGCTCTATGAGCAGCCGGCAACCTTCTCGAACTCGCACAGCTGGACCATCCCGATGGATGAAAGCCGCACGCCCGAGGAAGAAGAGGCTGCCATCGCGTTCCTGAAGTTCCTCGACGACAACAACTTCGCTTGGGCCATGACCGGCCACCTTCCGGTTCATACCTCGGTCATCGAAAGCGAAGAGTTCGCGGCGCTTCCGCACCGTTCGGACTTTGCCGCGACCCCGTCGATGGCGCGCGGCATTCCTGCCGTGAAGAACGAGCGCGGCATCTATGACGCCATGATCTCGGAGTTCACCGCGATGTGGCTCGCTGGCACCAGCCCCGAAGATGCCGTCGCAGGTATGCAGTCGGGCGTAGAGCGTATCCTGCGCCGCAATAACCGCTAACGAAAACGGCGGGCGGCGGGGCTGACCCGTCTCCCACGGCCAGACTGCCGCCCGCTTTGTTCTGCTGACCACCACCTGCTCCTCGCTCCGCAGTGGGTGGCGGCAGTTCGCGGGGCCACCGTTCGGCCCCGCACCCCTTTTGATCCGATTTTCCGATAGGCTTTCCATGACCCTCGATTCCGCATCGCACGCCGTTGGCGCCGCCCGCCCCACCCTGTCGCTCGATGGCGCATGGGATTTCCATCACAGCAGCGATCCCGACACCCGCCGTGAAGCCCGCGTTCCCGCGCCGTGGCAGGCCAATTTCGAGGACCTCGCCGTATCGTTCGGCACGGGCACCTATCGCCGCGACGTGACCATTCCGACCGAATGGGCGGGCAAGTCGGTGTTCATCTGCTTCGGCGCGGTCAGTGCCCACACCATCATCCGCATCGACGGCGAGGAGGTCGCGCGCCACAGCGGCCCGTGGCTGCCGTTTGAAGTGCCCTGCCCCGACAGCGGGACTTTCACGCTGGAGGTCGAAGCAACGCTCCCAGATGCACGCTATGACCAAGGCGGCGATTTTGCCGAAATGCCCCACGGCAAAATGAGCTGGTACGGCCCGCAGGGCGGCATCTGGCAGAGCGTCCGCTTGGAAGCCCGCGCTGCCTCGCACATCGGTTCGGTACGGATTGACGCGAATCTTGCGGATAAAACCGTAACAATCTCGCCCGAAATCGTCGGAGACGCCGCGTGCTCGGTCCGTATCTCCGGCCCCGACGGCCAAACCGTGACCGAAGGCCCGCTGGACGGCCCGATCACTCTAGACGAGGTCGCCGCTTGGTCGCCCGATGCGCCGAACCTCTACACCGCGCATATCACGCTGAAAGACGGCGACATGGTCGTCGACACCTGCACCCAGACCTTCGGCTTCCGCAGCTTCACGACGAAGGACGGCAAGTTCTACCTCAACGGCGAGCCGTACTACATGCGCGGCGCGCTGGATCAGGATTACTACCCCGACGGCTTCGGCACCCCGCCCTCGCTGGAATTGCTCGAAGACCAGTTGATGAAGGCCAAGAAGCTCGGCCTCAACATGCTCCGCTGCCACATCAAGGTGCCGGACCCGCGCTACTACGAGGTCGCAGACCGCCTCGGCATGTTGATCTGGACGGAAATTCCGAACGTTGAGACCTTTGGCGATGCGTCGGCCAAAGCGCTGAAAACCACGATGGAAGGCATTCTGGAGCGTGACCGCAATCACCCCTCCATCGTCGCCTGGACCATTATCAACGAGGACTGGGGCACCCGCCTGCGTGAAAGCGGTGTGCAGCGTCAGTGGCTGTCGGACATGGTGGACTGGCTTCGTGCAGAAGATCCGCAACGTCTGGTCGTTGATAACTCGGCCTGTTTCCCGAACTATCACGTGAACACCGACATCAACGACTACCACTTCTACCGCACGGTCGTTGAGCGCCGCGCCGAGTGGGATCTGCTGTGCGAAGAGTTCGCGGGCAACGCCGACTGGACCTTTGCCGACGAGCCGGAGTGCAACAAACGCGGCGACGAGCCGCTCGTGGTGTCCGAATTCGGCGTCTGGGGCCTGCCGCATCCCGACAAACTCAAGACCGAGGACGGCGACAATCCGTGGTGGGCCGAATACGGTGCGACATGGGCCGGCGGCGCGGTCTATCCCGTGGGGATCAAAGCGCGGTTTGCCGAACTCGGCCTCGCCAATGTGTTCGGATCACTCGACAAATTCATCGACGCCGTGCAGTGGCACCAGTTCGAGAACCTGAAATACGAGATCGAGGAGATGCGCAGTCACGCCCCGATCGCGGGCTATGTCATCACCGAATTCACCGACGTCCACTGGGAAGGCAACGGCCTTATGGACATGTCCCGCAACCTGCGGCCCTTCGCGGACAAGTTCGCCGATGTGAACACCGACGTCGTGATCGCGCCGCGCTTCCGTCGTCACTGGGCCAAGGCGGGCGAGACGTATCGCACGACCGTTTCCCTGTCCGCCGGTGGCGGCACGGTGCCTGCGGGCTCTGTCCTGTCGTGGACGGCCGAAGGGCAGACGGGCAGCGCGGATGCGCCGAGCGTCGATGCGCTGGACGTTGCGACCGTCGACGCCAGCTTTGACATCGCGGCGGGAGAGACGCGTCAGGTGGAAGTGACCTTCACCCTCACCGGTCCTGACGGGCAGCAGATCGCGACCTCGGACGAACGCCTCATGGTGTTCGGCGAACGTCAGGCGGCGGATGTGACGGTCCAAGCGAGCGGCGCATGGGCGGGCCGCATGGGCGCTCTGGGCTACGCGGCGGGCGAACAGATCATTATGACCGATGTGCTGACCCCCGAGCTGATCGACGCGGTTCATGCCGGCGCGCATGTGCTGCAACTGATCGACAAGGAACCGGGCCGTCTGCGTGACGACACCGAACCGCGCGATGGTCCCACCTCGATCGAGATCGACCCCGGTGCGGGCGGGATGACTTCGGGCCATTATTTCACCTTCCCGGGATACCAGCTGCAAAACCGCCACAAGTCGATCTTCCGTGGTGACTGGGTGGGCAACTTCAGTTGGCTCGACCGCGCGGCGTTCCCCGATATTCCGGGTGGTCCGCTACTCGACCTCGCGTTTACCGAAGTCGTGCCGGAACAGGTGATGACAGGCTTCCGCCCGTGGGAATTCCAAGGCCGCGTTCATGCCGGTCTGGTCGTCGGATGGGTGCAGAACCCCGCCGCCTTCGTCATTGAAAAGCGGCTCGGCAAAGGCAAGATCGTCGCCTCGACTTTCAAGCTAGAAAGCTGCGAGGAGAACCCACTCGCGGCGGCCATTCTGGACGGGCTGCTGAAAATCGCGGCACGGGCCTGAGCCAAAATGAGACAGTAGCAACCGACTAAGGCGCTGTATTCACATATGAACAGCCGCTCCGTTCAGGTGCGGCTGTTCATTTCGTATCGAGGGCTAGGTGCATGGGGACAGGCACTTCAGAAAGGTCCGTCCCATGTCCTCCATCAACGGCATCGAACATATCGGCACCACCGTCCCCGACCATGACAGGGCCATCGCGTTCTTTGATGCGGCCTTCGGGGTGGAGACCCTGTTTTCCCAGACCGACACCAACGGCGGACCGATGCCCGCGTCACAGGTCGGGCGTAGAGTTAATTTCCGAGCCCTATGACCTCGGTGCGCCCGAGGACGGCGCGGGCAATCGCGGGGTGTTCGGGCGGACGCCTTGGGGTTGCTGATCGAGATAGAGCAGTTCAAATCCCCGATGTCCTACAAGCTCTCCGCGACCGAAGAACGCTGGCTGCCGGAAAGTTGAGCGGCCCTCCAGCGGACGGGGCGCTTTAGAAATGGTGGCCTGATGGAAATGCGCGTAGGGTCGCGGCTCGACTGAAAGGACACGCGCATGACCATTACCCAGCAAGACGAACTCGACGCGCTGAAGCACATCGGACAGATCGTGGCGGACACGCTGAAGACCATGTCGGAGTCCGTCGAGGCGGGCATGACCACGCGCGAATTGGACGACATCGGGCGTGCGCTGCTGGAGAAGGAAGGCGCCGTGTCCGCTCCCGAGTCCGAGTACGAATTCCCCGGCGCGACCTGCATCAGCATCAACGAAGAGATTGCCCATGGCGTCCCCAGTGATCGCATCATCGCGCCCGGCGACATGATCAACATCGACGTCTCGGCATCGAAAAACGAGTTCTTCGGGGACACGGGCGCGTCGTTCCGCGTGGCGCCGCTGAAGACCGAGCATGACAAGCTGTGCAAAGATGGTCGCCGCGCGATGGAGATCGGGATTGCTCAAGTGTTGGTCAACAAGCCGCTGGGCGGGATCGGCAATGCGATCGGGCGGTTTGCGAGACGGGGCGGCTATACGCTGATCCGCAACCTCGCCAGTCACGGCGTCGGGCGGTCATTGCATGAATATCCCGAAGAGATCGCGACGTGGCCCACCCGCGACAAGCGCCGCATCACCAAAGGCATGGTCCTGACGGTCGAGCCGTTCCTGTCCACCGGCGGTCACTATGCCGAAGACGGCGAAGACGGCTGGACGCTTTACAGCGAGCCAACCGCCCCTTGTGTTCAGTACGAACATACGGTGGTGGCGACCGATCGCGGACCGGTCATCCTCACCCTTCCCAGCCGTTAAGCCGTCGCCTCGTTGGCTTTGTTACGCAGTTTCTGCGCCATCGTCTGCACACCGTCGTGCGGACGGGTCGGCAGAATGCGGCAGGTCGCTTCGACCCAGCAATAAAGACCAAAGCCGATCATACCCAGCGCCAGTGCGCCCAGAAGGATACGGCCGAATGCAGCGCCGCGCACGACTTCAAACGCCTGCTGGAGGCCACCCGCTTGGTTCGGGTCGGCATTGATCGCGGCAAAGATGAAGAACACGCCGAACATCACGATGACTACGCCGTGGGCCATGACGCCGAAACGTGCGGGCTGCGAGAGTTTTTCCAGCCACGGGGTCCAACGCAGGTGTTCGCGGTACTTTTCCTTGTAGCCTTTGTAGATGTGATAAGCGCCCGCGCAGACAACGATCAGACCGACGATACCGACGAGCCACTGACCGAAAGGCATGGAGAGCAGCTTGGACACCATCGACTCCTTGCCGCTGTCACCGCTGCTACCGCCGCCCATGGCGATGCTGGCAACCGACACGCCCAGCGCGCCGTTGATCAGGCCGCTGGCCATCTGGGCGCTGCGACCGATGAGGCCCTTGGCGTCCGTGCCGCTGTCTTCGAGGTCCATGACCGAACAGATGATGCGCCAGATGGCGTAACAGAACAGGCCGAGCGCGATAGCCCATAGCATCGGGCGACCGAAGGGCTCATCCAGCAGCGTCTGCATCGCGCCGGACTGATCCTCTGCCTGACCGCCTCGCCACGCGGCGAGAAGGGCAAGAACACCTGTTAGAATGTAGACAATACCGCGCGCCGTGTAGCCGGTGCGCATAACTGGTTCGACCCATGACGGGGCACGTTCGGACATCTGGAAACCTCTCACTTGTTACAGAGAGAAGCACCCAGACGCCGTTAGGGTTCCCTTACGTCCGAAATCAGAGGATGAAGTCGCTTTCGCTGAGCGATTGAACACCCCAGACCACGATGGCCAGATCGGCAGTGCTGTCACCGTTTGTATCGGCATAGACGTAGGTGTTGCCGCTCGTCGAACTGGTCCAGACCGCGTTAGTGTGATCGTCCGTTCCGAACACCACATTGCCCCAGTCGAACGCCTCGTTCTGCTTCGTCGCGGTGTTGGCGTCGATTGCGCTGAGGTCGATTTTGTCCTCGCCGGACTCGAACTCGTAGATGCGGTCGGACGTGGTCAATCCGATTACATACGCAGAGTCAGAGGTTTTGGTGTAAACGAATGTATCGGCCACTTTGTCGTTGCCCGCGTAGAGCTCATCCCTGTCGGCGCCGCCGATGATCCGGTCGCCGCCGCCGTTGCCAGTCAGCGTGTTGTAGGCGTCATTGCCGACGATGGTGTTGTCCGCGCTATTGCCCGTTCCGTTGATGTGTTCACGGCCCTCAAGCATGAGGTTTTCGACCGTGCCTCCAACGTCACTGAGCAGGCTGAAGGACACGTCCGTGTAGACAGTGTCGGTGCCGCCCGCATCCACACCGTCCACGCGTTCGTCGACGATATCCTCGGCATCGGTCACGTAGTAGGTGTCGTCACCCGCGCCGCCGAACAGCGTGTCGGCGGCTTCCCCGCCATGCAGCACGTCGTTTCCATCGCCGCCATAGAGTGTGTCGATACCCGCATTGCCAAACAGCGAGTCATTGTCCACCCCGCCGTAGAGCATGTCATTGCCCCCATTGCCGCTGAGTGCGTCGTCGCCAGCCTCGCCTTTCAGAACGTTCACACCAGAGTTACCGTTGATCGTGTTGTTCGCGTCATTACCGGTCGCATCCAGATCCTCGGAGCCCCCGAGCGTGATGTTTTCGAGGTTGCGATATTTGCGCGTGTCGAGCAGCGAAATGTCGACATAGCTCAGTACCGTATCGGTGCCGCCGTTATCCTGATCGATCAGCTTATCCTTGGTATCGGCGAGGATGTAGTAGTCGTCCCCCGTGCCGCCGAACAGTTTGTCACGGTCACCGCCACCGCTCAGCGTGTCGTCGTCAGCCCCGCCGTAGAGCTTGTCCTTGCCGCCCATGCCGATGAGGTTGTTCTCGCCCGCGTTACCGAAAAGCTGGTTCTTGCCTTTATTGCCGGCGATCAAGTTGTCGAAGCTGCTGCCGTAGCAGTTCACATCCTTCTTGCCGGACAGGTACAGGTCTTCGATGTAGGTGAAGCTCAGCGAGAAACTGAACTTAGAATAGACTGTGTCATCACCGCCATCTTCGGCATCCGTCACGACGTCGAGTTTGTGCTCGATGCAATAGATATCGTCACCTGCGCCGCCATAGAGCGTGTTGTGCCCCTCGCCGCCTACCAGAACATCTGCGCCATCGCCGCCCATGAGGATATCGTTGCCGTCGTCGCCATAGAGAACATCATCGCCGTCGTCGCCGTACATGGTGTCATGGTGTCATGGTACGCGCCGCCGTAGATGTAGTCGTTGTGCATACCGCCGAGGAGGTCATCGCGACCCGTTCCGCCGTAGAGCACGTCCTTCCCGAGGCCGCCGTAGAGCTGGTCGTTGCCGCCCTCGCCCGAAAGCGTATCCTCGCCGCGCTGGCCGGTCAGAGAGTTGCCGACGTAGTTGCCCTTGATAAAGTCAGCGCCATCGCCGCCCGTAGCGTTTTCGATGATCGTGCCGACGGCGAGCGTCAGATTGCCCTCCACCCCACCGACCGACATGTAGACGGCGCCTGCTGATCCTTTTCATTGATGATGAGGTCGATGGTCTGGTCGTCGCTGTAGCCCGACATATCGAGATGATCGCGGCCACCACCGTCATAGATGCAGTAGACGTTCGTCAGCAGCCGGTCGGTCATCACCGCATAAAGCCACACGCGGTCGGTCGTGATCGTGGTGTTGAAGCCCCACGTCGTATCTTCGCCGAACGCCTGAGAAGGTCCATAAGCCGTGCCGTCGTCCTTGAGCTGCGAGCCGAACATCTCTTCCAGCGCAAAGAAGTCGGACGCCATCAGCGAATTGGCGTGGGCTCCGTTGAAATCGACAAAATCGCTCTCGTCCTGAAGCGTGTAGGTCATCACGGTCAGCATGATATTGTCGTTGTCCTAGTCCCAGTTTTCGAACCCGTCCCAGACAGTACTGCCGTTCTGCGGCATCGAGTGCCCAAGCCCGAGCGAGTGGCCGATTTCATGGAGAAGGAACCAGTAATTACTTCCCGGCTTCGTTTCGCGGTATGGATCGAGGTGAACCTCGCCATATTCATAGATGCCGCCCGAGATGTTGTAGGTATTCCCCCAACCGCCGCGATCCTGATCCTCGAAGAACCTCAGATCGGCGTTGGCACGGCTGACCTCCTGAAACTCGACCCCGAGGATTTCGCCGTACATCTGGAGCACAACTTCGATGTTGTGATCCCAGTCGCCGGTCATGTCGCCATCGAAGTTATAGGTAATAACCCCGTCCTTGGCGTAGGTTCCGCTCGACGTCAGATTGAAATTACGCGGATCGTAGGCGTCAGTGTCCGTGCTTTCATTCTCGGTGGCGGATGCGAACCAGTAGTGATCACGGACAAAATCGGCGAGTAATTCGATGGTACCTGCGGGCATGACGGGTCCTCCTCTGGGTAGAGACATGATGCCGCAGGCAAATGCGCTTCCCATTCTCCAAGGGTACAGGACGCTCGCACGACAGGATGCGCGAAGCGCTTTATGTCAGCGCCTGTCCCGCGATCCAGTGGATGAAGGCCAGCACTTCGGGCCGTTCGGCCGCTCCGCGCGAGGCGATGACATCATAGCCAAGGTCCGTCTGAACGCCTTCGGGGAACGGAGTCACCAGCAGGCTTGATGTGATCAGATCCTTCATCACCAGACGGCTTCCCAGCAGCACGCCCTGCCCCGCGATGGCGGCCTGCACCGCTTGGTAATAATCGCTGAAACGGGGACCGCGGCGGCTGTCGATGCCTGTGACGCCAAGCTTGCCGAGCCATTGCTCCCACCCCATCCATTGCCGCGTTTCCGCCCGGTTAATTCTATTTTCAAACCAGCTATTACTACCTCTCGGCTACAAGTTTATTGCAAATTTCAGAATCGACTGGCGCAATCGATAGGGATGTATATCGCTCACCGGCAATGTTTTCGCGTGATATGATGAGTATACCACCCATCGGGCTGCATAGCACTTCTGCTGCTAGCTCTGCGTCTTTTTCAGGGAATTCCACCGGCTCATCATGAGCCGAAATATCGAGATCAAGAACCGAGAAAATTTTATCTTCTCGAGCCAAAGATGCCTCTATGCTCACTATCGTCTTGCAAAGCACAGCTTGGCATTGAGTAACTGCCATCAAGTATTTATCGAGAACTTGTGAGCTTTGGTCTGCCCTCACTGACCAACTTGACACACTTAAGCGAGCTTCCCCCTCATTTAGGAAACCCAGGTCACTTGCGCCCTCTACAATGGAGATCTCAGTTGTTTGAGAGCAATTTCCACTTCTATATATAAAGTCTTCTTGGCTTTTCCGGAAAAAAAGCACACATGATTTATTTGTTCCAACTACATCTGTACTGGCTAATACAGCTGGGTTTGGTTCAGCCACACCGATTATAATATCAAATATAATCGCAATTGTGACTAGGATAAATCTATGCAATCTTCGCATAACTCCCCCCTATAAACTTGTATCCGATACGCTTCGCTGATCCTGCGCGCGCCGGCCTCTCCGGCAGCTGTCAGGCGCAGACCGCGCACGTCCCGCTCGACCAAGGGCTGCCCAAGGCTGTCTTCCAGTTTCCGCACCAGCTGCTTCACCGCAGAGGGGGTCACGCTCAACTCTTCCGCCGCGCGGACAAAGTTGAGGTGACGCACGGTGGCGTCAAAGGCGCGCAGGGCTGACAGAGAAGGCATCCAGTCAGACATAAAGGGAAGCTAGACTAACCTTTGAACCAAAATCAAATGCTTTGAATTCGGAAGCTGCCTCGACCAGATAGATCAAGGAATTCAAGCATCGGAGGCAGTCATGGATCAGGCCAAGACCATCAGGCTCGCGACAGTCATCGTTACCCTTACCGGCGTGCTCTGGGGCCTCTATTGGATGCCCGTCCGCGCGATGGACGGACTGGGGCTGCTGGGCGCATGGGGCACTCTGGCGATCACCTTCGCGGCGGCGATCATCCTGCTGCCTTTCGCCATGCACCACGCGGCAGAGCTATGCCGTGCGGACTTCTGGGCGCTCGCATCGCTGCTGTTCGGCGGGGCGGCATTCGCGATGTATTCGATCAGCCTCGTGGACGGCCGCGTCGCGATCATCATCCTGCTCTATTTCCTCACGCCCGTCTGGAGCACTCTGATCGCCCGCTTCCTCTTTGGCGAAGAAACTACCCTCACGCGACTCCTCGCGATCATTGCCGGCATCGCCGGCCTCGGCATATTTCTCAGCGCGGACGGCACCATTCCCTACCCGCGCAGCTGGGGCGAATGGATGGCGCTGATCTCGGGCATGATGTGGGCAGTGGCGACGACAGGCATGAAGTACCGCCCGTCCGTGAAACCGTTCCCCGCCGCGTTCGTCTTTGCCTGCGGAGCGGCGGGTACGTCGCTGTTGTTTGCTTTGGTGTCCGGCGCGCCCGATTTCAGCGGCCTGAACATCGCCCCCGTGATCGGCACCGCAATCCTCGCGGGGGGCCTATGGTGGGGCGCGTCGCTGTCGGGCCTGATGTGGGCGACGGCAAGGCTCGAACCAGCACGCGTCGGCATCCTGCTGATGACCGAAGTCATCGCGGGCACGATCTCTGCCGCCATATTTGCCGGAGAGATGCCCGCGGCGCAGGAAATCCTTGGCGGCGTTTTGGTGCTGACAGCAGGCATTCTGGAAATCTGGCCGGAACGCAAAGAACCGGCCTTCGCCTGACGCGTGCGAACTAGAGCGAGCCGGTCGCCTTGAGCGACCGCGCCATCGCGCTGAAGTCCTCGTAGAGTTTGGCATAGCGCGGCTCCCATGCGGCCAGCGCGGCCTGCTGCTCCGTCAGCACCTGCATGTCGCCTCGCGCCGCGGGTCCGGTCAGTGCCTGCTGCGGGCCGAGCAAAGCGACGTTCTCTGCCGTGGCGGTCAGAAGCGACGCGCAGAGCGACTTTGCCGTGTCCGGATCGACGCCCGCTTCGCGCCACGCGTCCAGCGCGATCTGCTGGATCACGGTCGTAAAGTTGTTCGAGAACACCGCCGCCGCGTGGTAGATCGCCTTCTTCTCCGGCAACAAATCGAATGGCACGCCCCCGATGCGCCGGATCAGGTCAGAAACCTCGGCCGCGGCCGTCCCCTCGATTGCGCAATAGGTCCCCGCAAAGGCATTCGCAGCAGCGTCAGGGTCGGCAAAGCTGCGCACCGGATGGCAACTCGCCGTTTTCCAGCCCTTGTCCGCGAGAGAGTTGAGCGCATCCGAAGACTTGAACCCGCTGCAATGAACCGCAATTGCAGGCGGCGCGGTGATCTGCGCGGCGATGTCGGAAATACAGTCATCCGGCACGGTGATCAGCCAGATGTCAGCAGGCGACGCATCGGTCAGTTCAACCGCCCGCCCCGCGCCACCAGCAGCCACTGCCGCTTGAGCATTGGCAAGGCTACCGCTCGCCACAGCACCAATTTGAACACCATCCAGCTGCCCTAAAAGTCGCAAGAAAGTCGCTCCGACGCGCCCGGCACCAATGATATTTATGGTTGTCATCCTGCCCCTCCGATTTGCCGCCAAGCTATGCGCGACAACGGAACCGAGGCAAGGCTGGGCGTTTCGAAATCGAAACGGTCAGGAAAAGCGCCACACGAAATCGATGGCTGTCGAAGAAGCATCAATTTCGTGAAATGGCGGAGACGAAGGGATTCGATGTATGGTGTTAAGTAACTGTTTTTGTATCCTTTCCACTTTTAATCTCGCCATCATACCACACTACCTACCACAACTAAGACAAGTCTGCGTCACGAAGGTTGCGCCTAAAAGTGTTGGCGAAACTCCTCGTCGTCTGCACGTCGGTGTGCCGATCTACAGAGCCTAGGCTCAGGACCCATTAATCGGCTTGCGGCGCTACTGGCGGCGTGATTCACGCTCTCCAACTATAGGAGGGTGTGGTGAGCAATCTTTTCTGGCTGAGCGACGAGCAGATGGCACGGCTCGAGCCGTTCTTTCCGAAGAGCCATGGCCGCCCACGGGTCGATGATCGTCGTGTTCTGAGCGGGATAATCTTCATCAACCGCAATGGGTTACGCTGGAGCGATGCACCGAAGGAATACGGTCCAGCCAAGACGCTCTACAACCGCTGGAAGCG
This sequence comes from Marivivens donghaensis, assembly GCF_011806565.1. GTDB lineage: Bacteria > Pseudomonadota > Alphaproteobacteria > Rhodobacterales > Rhodobacteraceae > Marivivens > Marivivens donghaensis_A. Next base: position 70,526 of record NZ_JAATOP010000003.1, on the reverse strand, counting down.
TTGGAGCGAGATGGGGGTGTTCGCCCGAATATTCGAGGGGCTGGCGGCCGAAGCGGTGGAGCCGACGACTATCATGATCGATGCGACCTACCTGAAAGCACACCGCACGGCCTCAAGCCTGCGGAGTAAAAAGGGGGATGCGGACGCCTGATTGGTCGCACCAAGGGTGGGATGAACACCAAGCTCCACGCGGTGACCGACACGAAGGGACGCCCGATCAGGTTCTTCATGTCTGCCGGTCAGGTTAGTGATTACACTGGCGCGGCAGCCCTTCTGGGCGGTCTGCCAGCTGCGCAGTGGCTACTTGCTGACCGAGGCTATGATGCCGATTGGTTCCGCGAAGCCTTGCAGGACAAGGGGATCAGGGCCTGTATTCCAGGCCGCAAGGCGCGCAGGACCCCCATCAAATACGACAAGCGCCGCTACAAACGCCGCAACCGGATCGAGATCATGTTCGGCAGGCTCAAGGACTGGCGACGCGTGGCGACCCGCTACGACAGGTGCCCGAAGGTCTTCCTCTCCGCCGTCGCTCTCGCCGCAACTGTGATGTTCTGGTTATGAGTCCTGAGCCTAGACCTTTGGCCCGAAGTGAAGCAAAACTACTATAACTGAACGAAAAAGCCGAAGTTTGAGGACAGCAAAGTTGTGGATCTCTAATATCACCGTCGAAGGTGGCATCCTCGATGGTTATCGTCAGTCTTTCTCGGAGGGACTGAACGTTATCATCGGAGCACGGGGCACTGGCAAAAGTTCCGTGATAGAACTGATCAGGTTCTGTTTGGATGCTGCCCCGTACAGTGACTCTGCCGCTCGCGCCGCAAGAGAACATGCTCTCGGGATCTTAGGCGATGGCAAAGTCACGCTTGAGCTTCAGAATGAGCACAGCACTATAACAGTCTCACGCACGGCAAATGACGATACTCCCGAGCGTAACGGAGAGTATCTCAGTCCGTTCATTTTCTCCCAAGCTGAAATCGAAACTGTTGGGCTGAGAGCGAAATCACGCTTGAGGCTCCTTGATGGTTTTCTAGAGGACAACTTCGATCAACGACGGAATCTGAACTATCTGCGCTCCCAAATTACTTCAGTCACAAGCGAAATTCGTGAGTTGCAGGCTGAAATTCGCTCTCTGGAGGAGAGAACTGAAGATATAGAAGAAGTAGAAAAACGGCTTAAGAAGCTCAATCAAGAAGCTGAAGAGCACAGTCAACTGCACCTGGAATTGATATCGGAACGAGAGGAGCTTTCCGCCCTCACGCCCAGCCTTACTTCAAGTAGGGTAAAAATTGATGGCTACGAACGCTATATCGAAGACGCGAGAGATTGGATTGAAGCCGTCGAAAAGTTGGCGCAAAGTGTGCCAAGCATAGGCACATTCCCCACCGAAGCTAATGAGAATGATTTCAAAGAATTTACAAGAAATCATCTTGAATCCGCGCAGAAATTAATATCGGCAGCGCTGTCAAAAGTAGAAGAAACACGTACCGCCGCAGTAGAAAATCTCGGCTTTGCGCGCGAGAGACGAGTCCTTCTCGAGAACCATGCTCGATCTATACGTCAGCGCATCGAATCCAAGCAGCAAGGAGCGAGCGAAATTGATCGGCGTAAATCTGAGTTAGCACAACAGATTTCCGTTTTGCGGTCTGTCGTAGAACTCACCGAGGATCGCATCGCTCGCGCGAATTCACTGGCACAAAAACGAGCCGTTCTACTGCGGGAGCTCGAAGATCAAATTTCGGCTCGATCAGAGACTCGCACGGAAATAGCAGATCACCTCACTGACATGCTAGGTCCCAACATACGCGTCCAGTTGCTGCCCTTTTCTCAAACGGACGAATATGAGAGTGCACTCCTAAATGCCCTGCGTGGATCAGGAATAAGATATAACGAGCTTATTCCGAAGATCATCTCGACGTTCAGCCCACCTGAACTGGCCTCGGCCGCGGAAGCAATGGACATAGAGTTTGTTTCAAACCAATTAGGCATCAATGGCGAGCGAGCTTGGCGCCTTTGCCAGGCACTATCTGAGCCCGAAGGAGCGGAGCTTTTTGTTGTGGACGTAGATGACGATGTCAACATCGAATTGCTTGACAATACCGACTATAAGGGAATCGACTTTCTCTCGATGGGGCAGCGGTGCACCGCGATACTGCCTATTATCCTGCAGCATGCTGAAAGAACAATCGTCTTGGATCAGCCAGAGGATCATCTAGACAACGCATTCGTTGTAAATACTCTTGTTCGAAGCATTAAGGCCAGGTCTCATTCCGCCCAGACCATAGTCGCAACTCACAACCCTAACATTCCCGTAATAGGCGAAGCGGTAACGGTTAAATCTATGGAATCTGATGGGCGCCGCTGCTTTGTGGAATCTGCTGGTGCAGTATTCTCTCCCGCGATTGTATCGTCAATTACGTCTATCATGGAGGGCGGCAGAGAGGCATTTGACTTAAGGGCAAGGTTCTACTCTGAGAATAATTCAAATGACTGAAAGTAGAGCTAGGTACCTAGAGATGCTGAGATCAAGCATCCCAAGTGAGCGCCTCGAATCTGCTCGATACTTTTCTGAAAACGCAACTCAGTCTGAGCTAGCCCAGCTAAAACTTGCGCTATCCCAAGAAAAGGTCACTTGGATTGAAAATGCAATAAAGCGGGCAATCTTTCGGATCGAACCTGAACTGCCCGATCTGGGGGCGCGACAAGCCGATAATCTAACAGGCGAGACCACAGAAAGCTTACCGGAAGAGCTCTTCGCGGAGGCCTTGGAAGCGACCACAAAGCAGGTTCTTCATGAGATCGAGCCTCTCATCGGAGCGCTGAGATTGACGGCCGAAACTGAGATCGACAACTTCGAACTCTCTGAAACGTTTCAGAAGCTGGAGAGAATCGGGCTTTTTATGACTGCTCTCTCTCGCCTTCGCGAGGCTGCTAGTTCACCCGAACTGAAAGAGTTTCACCTAGATGGGGTGATTTCGGACTGCATATTAGCAGTGCGAGAAGACTTCATCGTTACCGCTGGAGACGTTCTGCCTTGTAAAATTTCAGATGCTGGCAAGCGTCCCTGCATTGCGTATGGGGACCCAGGCCTCTTGTCGCTCGCTATACGAAACGGGATTAAGAATGCTGTCGAGGCCACAGCTAGCCTGGATGTGGAAAAGAAGCCGGACGTGCTCGTGTCTTGGGGCGAGACTGAGAAAAGCTACTGGGTATCAATAGTGGATCATGGAGTAGGTTTCTCTGGAAATACACTCCGCGCTTTTGAGATGGGAAAAACCTCAAAGGTGGACCATTTGGGCATGGGGCTCACCATAAGCAAAAGGGCAATAGATTCCCTTGGGGGTACGATCACTCTGACGCCTCGCGAGAGGGGTGTGAGATTTGAGATTTCTTGGGTAAAGAGACTGTAATCCATGAGAATTCTTCTTGTTGAAGATGATGTATCGTTTTCCAAAACCCTCGAGAAATCGCTGCTAACTATTCCCAACTGCGAAATAGATACTGTAACCTCACAGAATGACGCCATTGCCCGTCTTGAGGCGGATTTTTATGATCTGATAATTCTAGATAGGGAGATTGCGCCGTCCGGTGATCGCGCTCTAGAGGCCAGCAAGGAGCACGGCTGGAGTTTGTTTCTCTATATCGAAGCAAATTCTCCGGGAATCCCGGTGCGTTTCCTGAGTGGATATTGGGATACCGGACTTGCCAGCGACCTAATGAATTACGCGAGACCTTCGCGTGCTTGCGGCATTGGGAAAACCGTTCCGCACTACCAAGGGCAAGAGAAAATAAAGGTGCATCTCCTAAGGAAGGAGATCGAGGAGATGGCCCAGAGAATTGGGTCCATTGACGGAATTCCCGTAACCATTGAAAAAAGGAATTCTCCTGCGAGACCAGAAGAAGAGCGCGTACTACGAATTTTTGCCAATTTAAGGGGTGGAGTTTCAGTGCGTGCAGTACCATTTACTGATGGGCTCTCTGGGGCGAGCGTCCACAAAGTCGAGCTTCTGAATGCTTACGGAGTTCCTATCGATGTGTGCGTGGCGAAGATCGGGCCCAGCAAAGAGATACAAACTGAACAAATTAAACATCGTGATTATTTCACAAAACTCAAAGGCCACTGCGTCCCCAATGGCACTGAGGTTATCGATGCAGGCGCAGGTGCTTGGAGTGGTGCTTTCTATTCGATAGCTGGAGCAGATACTCGAACTCTATTCGAGACTGTTGAAACCGATGTTGATGTGGCTTGCGCTATTGTGGTTGGCATCGAGGCTGCTCAAGAGCCATGGATCAATTCTGCTATAAATTTCAATAGAAGCGTGCGGCAGATCAGGCAAAGATACATCGGCAACTCAAAAATTCAAGGAATCGAAAAGTATACCGAGCAGCTTAACATGGAGGATGGAGAGGCTATCACGGTAGCCTCGAGAGAGTGCATTCAGCATCGTGATCTCCATGGCGCCAATATTTTAGTGGGTGACGGTGGGGGGTTCCATATAATTGATTATGCCGAGGCTCAGAATGAATGTGCCTGCGCAGACGGAATAATGCTTGAGCTCAGTGTGCTTTTCCATAAAGATTCCACACCTCTTAGGGAAAAATGGCCTAGCGCAAAAAATTTAGAGAATTGGTGTGATTTGGATCTCTATCTGGAGAACTGTCCGTTTCCAAGCTTTATACGAGCATGCCGAGAGTGGGCGCTGCGAAACTCCGGGTCATCGGAAGAGCTGTGGGCGACTGCATACGCTATTGCATTGAGGCAACTCCAGTACAGTGACGTCGTAAAGGAGAATGCGATATCCGTAGCGGAGTGTTGCCTGAACCAGCTCATAGCAAGTGCTGGTGTTGAAGGCTGAGGCCACAGGAGCCGCCTATGGCGGCTGCCCCCTCTTCCTCCCCTGCCTTGTGGCGGGCGATTTCGGTCGAGGGGGCGATGCGCCTGGCTCGGCCCGCTCGCATCACGACGGGCCGTAGGGCCGGGCCGGGTGCTTCGCCTTTAGCGCGAAGGTCCATATTGGTCACGCCAGTCCGACCGCTGCCGCGCGATGTGGCGCTTTGCAGCGGACAAAGCGTCACGACGCGCTTGGTCAGGGCTGGTCGAGTTGACCGGCACCTCCCTCAGCCGCCCAAGGCGATACCAGCGCGAGATTGAGCGCAGCCAGCCTTCTTCCCTGTCGAAGTCATAGTCGTATCCGAGCACTGGCGAGGTCGTGACCCAAGGATCGTCAATCGTCGGGTGGCCGTGCACGTCACCGTCGGCGCGCACGACATCACCGTCGCGCCAGATCAGGAACCAATTTTCGATGATCGGGGCGCCTTGAAGGTCATCTGGTTCGGGGCCGGCTTCTGCTTCGTCGAGTGCCGTCAGCAAGTCTACTCCGTTGATATAGCGCATTACTTGGCTCCTTTGTTCTGCGCGCCATTGACACGGTTGGGGCGTAAAGCGTCATTCGAAAATTTCCCCGAGGGGGACGTCTCCCGCTGGTCCGCAATCGTAGGCGAGCAGCTTGAGCAAGACGACGTCCTGAACCAACCCAAGCTCATCTGACTGCAGCCCCGGCTTACGGACGTGAAGGTTCCAAAGGCCATCGGGACGTGCCGACACGCGGAAGACCTTTCCTCGTGCTTCATCGGTGAATGTGATCCGCATCGCCGCCTCATCCACCTCGACCTCGGTGAAGACCTCACAGTGCTGGTGTATGGGGAGCATGGCCTGCAAGAATTTCTGCATAGTCTCTGCAGCCGTTCCGGGGGAGCCATCCTCCCACCGGGCTTGGTCCACTAGCATCAGAGTGCTGCCGAAGAGCTCGCGGTACATGTGTTCCACTTGGATGGGCTCTGCCCAGTCTGCCATGCGAGTCATAGGTCCATATCCAGTTTCGAGGTGGGGGATGAGAGCGCTTCCATGATCTGGCGATCCGCCTCTGCTTGGTGCAAGCGCGCCAGCTCGTAGTCCTTCAGCGCGAACTTGATGGTGCTGATCTCCGGGCCGCCCTGATACGTGATCTCATAGGTCGCGACGCAGTCCGGCATGATCGCATCTTCGGCGACGCGCGGCGACTTGAAGGCGTACTCGACGGAGGCGTTGAACGGTCCACCAGCTGCGCAGGTGCGAAATTGGCGCTCGCTGGTACGATTGCCGCCAAGGTCCTCAACGAATGTCTGCACCGGCTGGCCGCCGAGGTCCGTGATGAAGCCATCGGTTCCCCAAGCGTAGAGGAGGGTCATCGACTGCCCCTGCATCTCCACCATGGATGGTTGCCCGTAAAGCTCTTCCATCTGAGCTCTCAGCGCGGCAGGCTCAGGGGCCTTCTCAGTCGGTGCCTTCAGCACCCGGAAGAGTGCCAATGGACGTTTTCCGAAGGCTTCAGTGGCCAGGAACGCCGTGATGTGGTCTTGCTGCGCGTTGGAAAGACGCCCCTGCATGCCGACATCGCCGATCTCGCGGGTCGCTTCATAGCGTAGGTCAAACGCCTTTCCCTGTGGCGACTGAATGCGCAGGCGGCGCTCTGTCTGTGTCGGCGCTGCCTGCGACCGCTCAGCGAAAAGTGCAGCCAGGTCATCGACCGGATCACCCGGTCGCAGGCCGAGGAGCTTGTAAGGGTAAGGCCGCGCCTCGATGCCGCCGACCGCATGCAAGTTTTCGGCGGTAGCCGACCCGCTCGCGGCACAAAATGGCACGATGGCGGAAAGCGCTATCGACGACACGCGACAAGAACTGGACAGAACTGAATTCATCTCAACATCTCCAAATATCCCGTAATGGGATAATACCAAAACAGGATTACGCGACAAGGGTATGACCCTTTTGGAGAGCGGCGATTGGCGCGTAGTCTCAGAACACCGGGGCATCTAGCGCTGCTTGACGCACTGACGGATGCCCGCAAGGCCGCTGGAATGACCCAGCAGCAACTCGCAGACCGCATGAAACGACCCCAGTCGTTTGTCGCGAAAGTGGAAGGTGGTGAGCGGCGCCTGGACGTCGTCGAATTCGCCGAGTGGACCATCGCCCTAGGGGCCGACTATGGCGATCTGCTCGGGCCTGTCCTGCGCTCTGTTGGCGGTGAAGACGCGGCAGCTTCGCGCCGCTGAGGCGATGCTACTTGCTGCGTCTGAGGAACCCACGGACTGGCTTCTCTGGCTGGGCCTCCGTCGTTTCGAGGGAAGGCGCGTCCTGCAATGAGCTTTCCAAGCCGCTCAACGATGCGCGCAAGTCCTTTTGCAACTTCGCGAGCATATCTTCTTGTTCGGCCAATCTGGTCATGCAGTCGCTGACGCCTTTCCCGAGCTCTTCGACGCAGCTCAGCAACTCCCGCTCCAAGTTTGTCAGCGTCATCTAGTCCTCCTCGTCCTGAATGCAGATGCGACCACTCCCATTGCCGATGGGGCAGCGAGCCAAAGTCACCGTGGGGGGCAGCATCGTTACTTCGCCAAGGCCGCCCGCACCCCGTAGCGTTCGGCTGCCCTGCAGCGCTGCGGGAACTTGTTGTGCCCGCGGTTCGGTGACCTGCTGTGAATTGATCATCATCGTCACTGCCAGAAATGACCCGGCCAAGCTCATCAGCGTCGCCAGCGCTGCGCCCGACAGAAATATCGTCAGACTCCTGCCTGCGATCAGGTGGCTTAGCTTCCGAGATTGCTGTTCCAAGCTGGTGATCTGAGTTCGGATTTGATCGGTCGTCTGATTGATTTGGCCCATGGTGTCCTGCATCCGCAGTTCGACGCTGTGTTTCAGCCGGTCCATATCGCTCGACATTGTACTGAAGGCGCTTCTGACGGTGTTCCTCCACTCGTCGTTCCAGCTCTTCAAATGTGAATCCAGCAAGGCGAGCTGAGAACCCAGAAGGTTCTCCATGTTCTCCTGAATCTTGGGGTTGAGCTTGCTCTGCGGTCCAGTTTTCATGAAAAATCGCTCCTTGAAGTTTCCAGCTTTCGCCGCTTTCCGGGTCCACTACAGTCAGCATCTTCTTGCGGAGCTTCTTGGGGGCGCCGTCGGCCCTTTTCGGCAGCTCGAAGCCAACTTCAGCCAAGGCCACGATCATGGTGTTGCGATCGGAAATCACCCCCAGCTCGATCTGCGCGAGTACCCAGTCGTGTAGCTGGGTCCGAGCCTCCGCCCTCTCAGGAGCTTCGCTGACTGCCTTCGTGGATCGGGCTCGAGCGGGGTCTAGCGGATCGGCCCACCGATTGCGCTTGTTGTGAAGATCGACAAAAGCGCCGAAACCTTTCTCATGACCGGGCGGCGCGATGTTGAGGCTCTTTTGGCTGCCAAGCTCGATCCTCGGCATCAGGAAGTGGAGCTCGACGCCGTGGGCATGCGTGTGCCGCACCCACAGCATCTCAAATTGGTCCGGATCGAGCCCTGGGCACGCAAAGCCCTCGAAGGCCTCGATGATCTCGCGCTGCTGATCATCGGATGGAGCATCTTCTGCTGCGAAGCTGATGACGCCGGACTTGTATCTCCATTGATGGGGCACTGCGTCGATGAGGTCCTGCATCCGGGCAGGGTTGCCTTCGATCACTTCGGGAAGCGGATCACGGCGCACGTAGGTCGGACGCCCTTGGTCATCGAGGATGGGATCGCGATTGTCGTCGTAGGCCTTTACGTGTTCGGCCAGCAGGTAGTTGATCGCCGACGCGGCGTCGCCTCGACCGTGCTTGAAGAACTTGACCATCATCGCCGCTGCTCAAGTTCGCGAAGCGCCTCGAGCTCACGGTCAATGGCGACCAAGGCTGCGGAGACGGCTATGATGTCCAGCTGATGAAAGGCCCGCATTTTGCGCGCGGCGTTTATCGCACGGGCAACCTGGTTCAGATTGGCACCGAGGCGCGAAAGGGCAACTAGCAGCCTCGGATCGGCGGGCGGGACCGTTTTGCGATGGCCGCTGTGGACGAGCGGCAGGCGTTCTCGAAGCAACTCGGCCAGCGGACGCCGCGCTCGGGCCGCTTCTGCATCCAGCCTTGCCTTCTCGCTGGCGGAGCAACGGAACGCGATAGTGTGGGTCAAAGGTTCCGCGTATTTGGGTGTCCTGGCTCTAGCGGGGTTTGAAGGGGGCGCCGCCCCCTCACGAGGTCCCACGTTGTTAAACGTGGGTGACCTTGCTTTCCCTTTAAATGCACGCTTCTCAGCCATCGGGACACCGCCTTGCATTCATCGCACGAAGGTCCTGGCAGATTTTGCTGTTCATGGTTTCTGGCAGAGGTCTTGCCTGGAAGGCCCCGCCATCTTTTTCTCTTTCTTTATTTCTTTCTATATATGGCACCACCCTGTGGTCAGGGTGGGTGGTCAGTGAGGTCACCGTGCCATCATCGTGTGTGCTTCCCCCAGCCACGGTGGCCCGAGGCAACTGACGCCATGCTGGGCGGCGCTTCCGCATGACATCCTCATACTCGAACACAACCGCCGCACCGTGGGTGCGATATTGATCCTCAAGTATCGGTGAGAGGTCCTCGTACATCTCCCATGCGTCATCAAGGAAACGGCGCACCTCTTCGACGACACGTTCGCCATGGCTACTTGACCGTTTGAAGCGTTTCGTCCGCAGCAGGCACCCGATCACGAATTCCGCAACGGTTCGGCGAGCCATGTCGGTCACGGGCAGCTCACCCGACAGGAAATGGCGTGCAACCTGCCGGGTGTGGTCGGCGTTCTTGGGGCAATTCACGGACCTGAACCAGCCGCACATCCTGATGATCTCTGCTTGTGGATCGTACTCGAGCAAACCTGCACGGCTGAGTCTGTCCAGGGATTTCAATACGTCCTCGGGCTGAAGCCTTGTTTCATCTGCGATGAGCGAAACCGGATACCTGAACAGCCCGCAGAAATCGGCCTGAGCACTAAGATGTGCAGTAAAGTAGAGGTTCCGGTCGGAGCAGTTCGTGAGGTCACGAAACGCCCGCATGTGGAGAATTGACGTGTCCAGCATGGCAAATTCTTTCTTGGCCATCGGGCAAACCTTTCCTGTTCGGCTCCAACGTAGTTGGGCCGGAAATGCCGCTAGAGCGGCTGCATCAAGCTTGAAAAGAAGGGCGGAAAAGGCTTACAAAGATGGTGCAGATATCGATTTGCAAGGCCCCGCCCCGTGCGGGGTTTTGTGTGTTAGGCGGCTTCGGAGGTCGAGACCCGCACACTGTTCACCCAGGAATTCAGGTCGTGGCCATCATACTTGATGCGGCGTCCGAAGCAGAGATAGGCAGGGCCCACTCCCTTGTGGCGCCACTGCGCGCGTTTGGATTTGGGCGCGATCAGATCAAGCTCAACGTCATTGTCATCGTAGATACGTTCGGGGTCGAAGTACTTTCGTTCCATAACTGACTCCATGCGGTTCAACTGAAGCCAAGATGCGCGAAACCGGACCGCGCGTCACGGTCCGGCATCGTCAAAACTCCCGGTATTTTCGAGTTAGTCTTTTGTTATCAGTGCTTTGAGAGGAAATCGCCTACCATCAGAATGTCCTTGTCGTCCGCGGGGAGGGCAAGAGCTTTTTCAGCGTAGTAGGATGCAGTCACCTGAAGGCCGATAACTTCGAACATCTCGGCCAGACACCTTCGGTAGCGATAGGCGCGATCACCCGTGTCATCCCCTGAGGGCCACCGGCCGCGTTCGTAGAAATCAAGGATCGCGCGCAGCCTCGCGGCAATTCGATGTGCGCGAATGTTTCCCGGCTGTGATTTTTGCTGCCTCAGGTATTCCTCGCCTGCTGCACATAAGTTGCCAACAGCCTTGGCCAACGCAGCGGGCCCCTTCTGTATCGCGTCATTGATGACGAATGCCGCTGGCCGCTCGAGTTCGATGACCTCAAGGATCGCTTTCGCGAAGTAATCCTCGGCCATCCCGATAGAGCCCCTCCGGCGGGACGTCATGGATTTTTTAAGTAGCCTCTTCGCCTTCCGGCACCTCTTCAGTGCCTGCTCGAGATGACCGACCCCGTAGTCGTTGCCAGTGTCGCAAAAAAGGGGGTCTTCAAACCAATTGAACAGAAACACCCCTGGTGTCAGTCGGCTATCCGTGTCGAGGTCCATGTATGTCCACGTTTCCAGACAGTCCGCGATCCTCTCGAGCATCCTCATGTAATAATATTCGGGGTTGTCTTCATTGAAGTGAGACAATCGTGGATCAAGACCCGGATAGAGATATTCAGCACTGCGAGGCCACATGGGAGCACCACCTTTCCATGAGTTCACGTCGTTTCTGGAGAAGGTCTGAGCGGGCGTATGCCCGCTCGACTTCGTTCCCGACCTTGTGGCCGAGGCTCATTTCTGCCACCTCACGAGGCGCATTTGCCTCTTCAGAAGCCCAGTCCCTGAACGTCGAGCGGAAACCGTGGACGGTGATGTTGTCCGTCTGCATGCGCCGCAGCAGCATGAGCATCGACATGTTGGATAGCGGTTTGTGTCGCTTCTGCCCTTCGAAGACGCAATCCGACCGCAGCGCCTTCAGTGGCTCCACCACTGCAATCATCTGCTCAGTTAGGGGAACCCGGTGCTCAGCCCCGGTCTTGGTCCGATCCTCCGGAATCGTCCAAACGAGCTGTTCGAAATCAAACTCCTCCCAAGTTGCCTGGAGAACCTCACTGGTCCGGCAGCCGGTCAAGCAGGTCATTGCCAAAGCCTTGGCGGCAGTACCTGGCTGTTGAGTGACCGCGGCAAAGAAGGGCGGCACGTCACGCCAGTGCATGGCGCTGTGATGCTTCACCTTGGCCTTGACGCGAGGCAGGACACGCCCATCCATGACGACCGTAACGGGGTTCTCGCCTTCACGGTGACCCCGTGAGCGGGCGACATCGAGAACAGCTTTCATCCGCTGCGCCACGCGCCGAGCGGTCTCGTGCTTGACGGTCCAGATAGGGGACAGCACCTGCAGGACTTCGGGTTGCCCGATGTCCGAAACCGGCATCCTCCCTATCTTCGGGAAAGCATACTCAGCCAGCGTATTGATCCACTGCTGGGCATGCTTGGGGTTCTTCCAGGTGGGGAGCCGCTCGACGTGAACGGTGCGGGCGACTTCTTCGAAGCACGGTACCACGACATCTTGGTTGAACTTGGGGTTCAGCCCTTGCCGTGCAAGCCTGCGATACTCGAGAGCTCGATCTCTGGCGACGTTCAGCGTGACGACATCAGCGCCGCCTAGTCCGAAGTCAGTGCGCAGGGGCTTGCCCATGCGATTGCGTTGTCCCTTCACGGTCACGCGCACGATCCAACGTCGTGCGCCGGAAGGATCAACGATTAGGTAGAGTCCATTGCCGTCACCATGACGGCCTGGACCGAGCGAGCGGACGAGATTCCTCGTCAGCCGACCGGTGCTGTAGGCCATGCCTATACCTCGTTTTATACCACGGAATGAACAGCACCGAGCAAAAGCGAATTGAGGCGATCAGTATCGAAGCGAGGCGGGGTGGTGCGTAAGTTCAATACCTTAGAGGGTAGAACAGCACTGTATGCCAATCAACCAAAATGGTGGGTGGCGGAGACGAAGGGATTCGAACCCTCGAGACCCTTCCGGGCCTACTCCCTTAGCAGGGGAGCGCCTTCGACCACTCGGCCACGTCTCCGTCGACCCGTCTAATGGCGGTTTTCGGGGAAGACAAGGTGCTTGCTTGATTTTTCGACATTGTCGTTTCGCAAGCTTTCCCGCTTGCGGCTGCCGATATGGAACATATAGTGAACATACGGAGTCGCTCGATGTTCGCCATACCGCTGCCTTTCAGTTCCACCGCCCCTGCCTGGCGCCGTGCTGCACGGCATCTGCTGGCTGCCCGCGTGCCGCCGGAACAAGTGTCATGGGAGGTCCTGCCGCCTCGGGAAGAGGCCTATCTGCCCCCTCTTCCGATGGCACGTTTCAAGGTGCGCGTGCCCGAGCGGTTCCTGCATCTGGCCGATAGCGTGACGTCCCACGCGAGCGAGGACCGCTTTGTGCGGCTCTATCGTCTTGCGTGGCGTCTGAAGCTGACGCCGGGGCTACTGACCGAGGGCAAGGATCCCGACGTGACGGCGCTGCTGGGGATGGAGGAGGAGGTTCGCAAGAGCCTGCGCCGCCTGAACCGGCAGTTGCGCCTGCATGATCTCGGCTGGCGGAGCGGACGGCGGCTCTATGCCGGATGGTGCGATGTGGAGAACGATCCCGTCGAACTGGCGCTGCCTGTGTTCCGGCGCAAGTTTTCGGACCTCGACTGGGTGGTGCACACGCCCGCGCGGACCGTGCGGAATATCGCGGGGAACGAGCTCGCCTATGAGGCCCCTGCCCGTCCCGATCTGCCCAAGGATACCAGTCAGGCCGAGTGGCAGAAATGGTTGTGGGCGCAGGAAACCCGCGCCCACGTCATGCTGGCCTTGCCTGCGCCGTTACCGGCGCTGACGCATCAGGTGTTGAACAGGAAGTGCAGTACGTCGCCGTCCTTGACGATGTAGGTCTTGCCTTCCGCGCGCATCTTACCGGCTTCTTTGGCGCCGTTTTCACCTTTGTAGGTGATGTAGTCGTCGTAGCCGATGGTTTCTGCACGGATGAAGCCGCGCTCGAAGTCGCCGTGGATGACGCCAGCGGCAGCGGGAGCACCGGTGCCTTCCTTGATGGTCCATGCGCGGGCCTCTTTCGGACCGACGGTGAAGTAGGTCTGGAGGTGCAGCAGCTCGTAACCAGCGCGGATCAGACGGTCGAGACCGGCTTCGGTCAGGCCCAGTTCGGAGAGGAACATTTCCTGCTCTTCTTCGTCGAGCTGGCTGATCTCTTCTTCGATGCGGGCCGAGATGACGACGTGGCTGTTGCCTTGCGCGGCGGCCATTTCGGCAACGCGGGCCGACTGGCTGTTACCCGAACCGGCCGAGGTTTCTTCGACGTTACAGACGTAGAGAACGGGCTTCGTGGACAGAAGCTGGAGCATTTTCCACTGCTTCTGGTCCTCGTCGGCGATTTCGACGGTGCGGGCGGGCTTGCCTGCCTCGATGGCTTCTTTGGCGAGGTTCAGCAGGCGCTCCTGCTCCACGGCTTCCTTATCGCCGCCGCGCACCTTGCGGACGATGTTCTGGAGACGGCGCTCGATCGACTCGAGGTCGGCGAGCATCAGTTCCATCTCGATCGTTTCGGCATCGGCGACCGGATCGACACGGCCATCGACGTGGGTGATGTCGTCGTCTTCGAAGCAGCGCAGAACGTGGGCGATTGCGTCACATTCGCGGATGTTGGCGAGGAATTGGTTGCCCAGACCTTCGCCCTTAGATGCGCCCTTCACCAGACCGGCGATGTCCACGAAGGTCATGCGGGTCGGGATGATCTGCTTGGAGCCCGCAATCTCGGCCAGTTTGTCGAGGCGCGGGTCCGGAACGGCCACGTCACCGACATTCGGCTCGATGGTGCAGAACGGGAAATTGGCGGCCTGTGCGGCGGCGGTCTTGGTCAGTGCGTTGAAGAGGGTCGATTTACCGACGTTCGGCAGACCCACGATACCCATCTTGAATCCCATCGGACCCTCCTGAATTAGCTCGAAGGGCTTCTAGGACGGGCAGACAAGCGACGCAAGCGTCGCTGAGGGGGCGCTGCCCCCTTCCGCCGCTTTGGCGGCGACCCCCGGGATATTTCATGCACAAAGGCAAATCTGTTGCGACACCGAAACGCGAAGCACACAGTTCGGGCACAAGTTCCGGCAGAGGAGATTCGGACCGTGTTTACCCCCTACATTCATTTCAAAGGTCACTGCCGCGAAGCGATGGCGACCTACCAGAGCATTTTCGGCGGAGAGCTGACGGTTTCGACCTATGGCGACATGCCCGACATGGCCGCGCCCGAGATGGGATTGGATCGCGTGATGCATTCGGCTCTGATGTCGCCGGAGGCGGGCAACCTGATGGCCTCGGATTTTCCAGCGAATTTCGAGGGCGATGACCAGAAGGCGATGTCCGTGTCGGTCGAGGTCAAGACCACCGAGCGGGCCGAGGAAATCTACGAGGCGCTCAAGACCGAGGACGGGATCATCATGCCGTTCGGGCCGACGTTCTTTTCTCCGGGCATGGGGATGACGAAGGACCGTTTCGGTACGCACTGGATCATCATGACGACGCCTGCGGCATAGGGCGCAAAGCAGTTGCGCTGAAACCTTCGAATTGGTAAGTATTTCGCACCAATTATCAGGATAGCGCCATGCCCGTCATTACCTGCATTGATGACCTCAAGCGTCTGCACAAACTGCGGACGCCCAAGATGTTCTACGATTACTGCGAGTCCGGCTCGTGGACCGAACAGACCTTCCGCGAGAACACCAGCGACTTCGACAAGATCCGCCTGCGTCAGCGCGTGGCCGTCGATATGTCGAACCGTACGACCAAGACGACGATGATTGGGCGGGATGTGGCGATGCCGGTTGCGCTGGCGCCTGTGGGTCTGACGGGGATGCAGCGCGCGGACGGCGAAATCAAAGCGGCGCGGGCGGCGGAGAAGTTCGGCGTGCCGTTCACCCTGTCTACCATGTCGATCTGTTCGATCGAGGATGTGCGCGAAAATACGAAGGCTCCGTTCTGGTTCCAGCTCTATGTCATGCGTGACGAGGAGTTCGTGGACAACATCATCCAGCGCGCCAAGAATGCAGGCGTCGATGCGCTGGTAATTACGCTGGATTTGCAGATCCTCGGGCAGCGTCACAAGGACCTGAAGAACGGTCTGTCCGCTCCGCCCAAGCTGACGGCGAAGTCGATCATCGACATGGGATGGCGCGTGCAGTGGGGGCTGGAGATGCTCCAGACCAAACGGCGCACGTTCCGCAATATCGTCGGCCACGCGAAGAGTGCCTCGGATATGTCGAGCCTGTCGGCGTGGACCGCCGAGCAATTTGAGCCGCGGCTCGATTGGTCGATGATAGCGCGGCTGAAGGAAAAGTGGGGCGGCAAGGTTATCCTCAAGGGCGTTCTGGACGTCGAGGACGCGAAGAAGGCCGTCGAGGTTGGCTGTGATGCCATCGTCGTGTCGAACCACGGTGGTCGCCAGCTGGACGGTGCGCTGTCGTCGATCCGCGTTCTTCCGTCGATTGTCGAAGCGGTCGGCGACCAGACCGAAGTTTGGCTCGATAGCGGCATCCGTTCGGGTCAGGACGTGCTGAAGGCGCTCTGCCTCGGCGCCAAGGGCGTCATGATCGGACGGGCCTATATTCACGGGCTCGGCGCGATGGGTGAGGCCGGTGTCACCAAGGCGCTCGAGGTCATCCACAAGGAGCTCGACATCTCCATGGCGCTCTGTGGTCGCCGTGATATCAACACCTTCGACCGCGATATGGTGCTGGTACCCGACGACTTCGAGGGCCGCTGGGCGTAACGCCATATAAAACAGGGCCACGGGCCGTTTTGGTCTTTCCAAAATAGGGATTCGCGTGTATGTGCGCGGCTTCATCGGGCCGCACACCCTTGGAGGGCGGCCCCACCTATATTGGAGATTATCAAGATGGCACGTGAGATTCCTGATCTTATCGCCACGGAACGTACGGGGACAGGCAAGGGGGCCGCTCGTCAAGCTCGCCGTGAAGGCAAAGTTCCGGGTATCGTTTACGGTGGTGGCGCAGAGCCCCTCGCAATCAACCTCGACTTCAACAAGCTACTGCAAAAGCTGAAAGCTGGCCGCTTCATGTCGACCCTCTTCAACCTCAAGGTTGAAGGTCAGGAAGACGTCCGCGTCATCTGCCGCGGCGTTCAGCGCGACGTGGTCAAGGACCTTCCGACCCACATCGACCTGATGCGTCTGAAGCGTACCTCGCGCGTGAACCTCTTCGTTCACGTCGAATTCGAGAACGCAAAAGCTGCTCCGGGCCTCAAGCGTGGCGGCGTTCTGACCGTCGTACGTCCGGAAGTCGAACTCAACGTTGTTGCCGGTGACATTCCGGAACAGATCGTTGTCGACCTGACCGGCAAGCAAATCGGTGACACCATCCACATTTCGGAAGTCACCCTTCCGGAAGGCGTCAAGACTGTCATCGACCGCGACTTCGTCCTCGCCAACATCCAGGCTCCGTCGGGCCTCGTGTCGGCTGACAACGCTGAAGAAGACGCTGCTGAAGAGGGCGGCGAAGAGTAATCTTTGCCCCTTTTCGGGACTGAATGAAACGGAGCCTTCGGGCTCCGTTTTTTATTGGCCGGACGCCAGCTGAAGAGCCAAAGAAAAAGGGGCCCGAAGGCCCCTTCCTGAATTACTTGCCGCGCTTGGGCTTTCCGCCAGCGGGCGAACCCTTGCGATGCGGACGGGCATCTGCGCCGCGATCCATACGCTTGCTGGTGTCCATCGCGTTGCGGCGTTTCTTGTCGTCACCGTTCCAGCGCTTCTTGCCGTCGCCGTCCGACTTAGGCGCCGGCTTCCCACCGCGATCTTCACGCGGCCTCCAGTCGCCCTTCGGCTTGCGGTCCTTGAAGTCGCCCTTGGGTTTGCGATCCTCGCGCGGCTTCCAATCGCCTTTCGGCTTATCGTTGTCGCGAGGCTTCCAGTCACCCTTCGGCTTGTCTTCGCGCGGTTTCCAGTCACCCTTGGGCTTGCGGTCTTCGCGCGGTTTGAAATCGCCGCGATCTTCGCGGGGCTTCCAGTCGCCTTTGGGCTTACGGTCTTCGCGCGGCTTGAAATCGCCACGGTCTTCGCGGGGTTTCCAGTCGCCGCGATTTTCACGCGGCTTGCGGTCACCACGGTCGAACGACTTCTTGCCGCCGCCTTTTGGGCCGCCACGGAACGAGAAATCAGGCGCAGAGGTCATGCGCTCGGCGGTGATGCCCTGCTCCAGACCATCGGCGGTCATGGTCGCGAAACTATCGGCGCTCTTCTCCGCGATTTCGACGTAGGTGACGTCGTCCTGAATGCGGATCGCACCGATCTCGTCCTTGCTGATACCGCCGCTCTTGGCGAGCATCGGGAGCATCCAGCGCGGGTCCGCGCGGCCTTCGCGACCGATCGACAGCGAGAACCAGACAGCGGGGCCGAATTCTTCGCGGCGCCTGGCCTTTGCTTGGTCACGGTCGTCGTCACGCGGCGACGGCGCGCCGAGGTCTTCTGGAGCCGAACGGCGCGCCTGATAGAGGCGCAGGTAAGCGGCAGCGATGGTTTCGGCGCTGTAACGCTCGAGCAGACGCTCTGCGAATGCGGCTTGGGTATCGGTCGGGGTCTCGTTCCACGCGTCGTCGTTCAGCAGACGCTCTTCTTCGCGCGACTGGACTTCTTCTGCGGACGGGGCTTCGGTCCATTCAGCCTCGACCTTCGCGCCTTTCAGAAGGCGGGTCGCTTTGCCTTTGGCCTTCGGGGGCACGATCAGAGCCGAGATACCTTTCTTACCAGCGCGGCCAGTACGGCCCGAACGGTGCAGAAGGGTTTCGGAGTTCGACGGCAGTTCGGCGTGGATCACCAGTTCCAGACCCGGAAGGTCGATACCGCGCGCCGCAACGTCGGTCGCCACACAAACGCGCGCACGGCCATCGCGCATCGCTTGCAGCGCGTGGGTACGTTCGGCTTGGCTCAGTTCGCCCGAAAGCGACACAACTTGGAAACCACGGTTCGACAGACGCGCGGTCAGGCGGGCCACAACGGCGCGGGTGTTCGCGAAGACGATGGCGTTTTCGGCATCGTGGAACAGCAGCGTGTTGATGATCGCGTTTTCCGCATCGCGCGGGCCGACGTTCATCATCTGATAGGTAATGTCGGTGTGCTGGCGCGCCTCGCCTGCGGTCTGAAGGCGCATCGCGTCGCGCTGGTAGCTCTTCGCCAGTTTGGCGATGCCAGCGGGAACGGTGGCCGAGAACAGCAGCGTGCGGCGTTCTTCGGGCGCTTCGCCCAGCAGGTATTCGAGGTCTTCGCGGAAACCGAGGTCCAGCATCTCGTCAGCTTCGTCGAGGACGATCGCTTTGACTTCGGACATGTCGAGCGCGCCGCGCTGGGTGTGGTCACGCAGACGGCCTGGCGTGCCGACAACGATATGCACACCGCGGTCGAGCTTGCGGCGTTCGTCGCGCGGGTCCATGCCGCCGACAGCCGAGCCAATCACGGCACCGGTCTGGCCGTAGAGCCATGTCAGTTCGCGCTGGACCTGAAGCGCCAGTTCGCGGGTCGGCGCAACGATAACCGCCAGCGGCAGACCGGCAGGTCCGACGCGGCCGTCGTCGTTGACGATCTGGGGTGCGATAGCAAGACCGAAGCCGACAGTTTTGCCCGACCCGGTTTGCGCCGACACCAGAAGGTCACGGCCGTCCACTTCGGGATCGAGCACGGCCTTCTGGACGGCGGTCAAGTTTTCATAGCCGCGTGCAGCCAGAGCATCGGCAAGGGTCGGGATCATGTCGGGGGACTTTCACAAAGAGAATAGCAGAAGGCGCGCCAATAGCTTCTTTTAAAGGACATGTATATGGCCTTTTTCGATGGTGCATGACTGAGTGCGCGATTAGTTTGCTATTATGAAACTTTTTGTCGGACTTGGAAACCCTGGCGCGAAATATGCGCGCAATCGTCACAACATCGGCTTTCTGGCCGTCGAGCGGATTGCCGAGGACCACGGATTTTCCCCGTGGCGCGCGAAATTTCAGGGACAGATTAGCGAAGGGCGGCTCGGCTCCGAGAAGGTGCTGCTGCTGAAACCCGAGACGTTCATGAACCTCTCCGGCCAGTCGGTCGGCGAGGCGATGCGCTTTCACAAACTCGATCCTGCCGACGTCGTGGTGTTCCACGACGAGCTCGATCTTGCCCCCGGAAAGTGTCGTTTGAAGACCGGCGGCGGCCACGCTGGCCACAATGGTTTGCGGTCAATTCACCAGCACATCGGGGCCGAATATGACCGCGTAAGGCTCGGAATCGGCCATCCAGGGCACAAAGATCGCGTTGCGGGCTATGTTTTGGCCGATTTCGCGAAGGTAGAGCAGGATTGGCTTGATGACCTGATGCGCGGCATTTCGGACGGTGCCTCTGCCCTCGCGGGGGGTGAGGGGCCGAAGTTCATGAATGCCGTTGCGCTGCGTGTTGCACCCCCGCGCTCGTCCACCACGACACCCAAAGCGGCCAAGCCCGCGAAGGTCGAGGCGGAACCCGAAGCCGTAGACAATCGTTCGCCTTTGCAGAAACTGGCGGACAAATTCAAATGACGGACAGGCTTCCTGAAGCGTTCAGAACCCAAGCCAAAGCGTGCGGCGACCTCGGCTCGCCGTTCATGCAGCGCCTGATGAATCTGATCGCCGATAGGCTGCAACCCGACCGTCCCGTCACGCGGAAGATGTTTAACTGGCCCGGAGACCTCGGTCCGTCGGGCGAATCGATTCCCCTCCGCTTTGCCTCCGCGCTTCACGCGCTGGCGCTGCTGGAACGCTGCGGAATGCAGGACGTGTTTCCGCCGCACGAACAGGATGACGAAACCATCTGGGGCGCGGTCGAGTGGGCGCTGACCGATGAGGCCGCGTTTATCTCGACGTGGATCGACAGCCCGCCGCAAACGAACGAGGTCCGCAGATCGGCCGCGTTGATCGCCGCAGGTCAGTGGATTTCGGAGCGCTACAAACTGCCCTTGGTCCTGCGCGAAATCGGGTCGAGCGCGGGCCTCAACCTGCATTTTGATCACTACGGGCTGGAGGTCGGGGAGACGGTCTTCGGCAACCCTGACAGCCCCGTCGTTTTCACTCCCGAGTGGACAGGTAATCCGCCGCCCCAAGCCGACATGCAGGTCATCGACCGCCAAGGCATCGACCTCATGCCCATCGACCCACGCAGTCCCGTCGATGCGACCCGCCTGCTGTCTTATCTGTGGGCCGACCAGACTTACCGGATGGAGCTAACCCGCTCGGCGATCACGCTCTGCGACACGCCCGTTCTTCAGGGCGATGCGGTTGACTGGCTGGACAGCCTGTCGCTGACCCAAGGCGCGATGACGATGATCTATTCGACCGTCGCGTGGCAGTACCTCAGCGGCCCGCAGCAGGAACGCGGCCGCGCTGCCATCGAAACACTGGGCAAGGCGGCGACAAAGAAAGCGCCGCTCGCGTGGTTCCGCATGGAGGCCGACGAGAAAGGAAAAGGCGCAGCTTTGACGCTACGCCTCTGGCCCGGAGACCTGTCACTGAAGATGGGCCGCGCCGATTTCCACGGGCGCTGGATCAGCTGGAAAGTACCGTATTAAAAAAGGCTCCTCGCGGAGCCTTTTGTTTTAGTCAGCGTCGCGACCGATTTTGGTGTCCGACATATCCACGCCCAGATGGCGGGCGACGGTGAAGATGTCTTTGTCACCGCGGCCACACATATTCATGACGATGATGTGGTCCTTCGGCAGGGTCGGCGCGATTTTCATTACATGTGCCAGCGCGTGCGATGGTTCGAGCGCCGGAATGATGCCTTCGGTGCGGCACGAGAACTGGAACGCTTCGAGCGCCTCTTTGTCGGTGATCGACACGTACTGCGCGCGGCCGATGTCGTGTAGCCATGCGTGCTCCGGACCGATACCCGGATAGTCGAGGCCAGCCGAGATCGAGAAGCCTTCGAGGATCTGACCGTCGTCGTCCTGAAGCAGATAGGTGCGGTTGCCGTGCAGAACGCCAGGACGGCCGCCGGTCAGCGACGCGCAGTGCTCCATCTTTTCGTTCACGCCTTTACCGCCGGCTTCGACGCCGATGATGTTGACCGACTTGTCGTCGAGGAACGGGTAAAACAGGCCCATCGCATTGGAGCCGCCACCGATCGCCGCGATCACCGTGTCGGGCAGACGGCCTTCGCCTTCCTGCTCGGGCAGCTGCCAGCGGACTTCCTTGCCGATGATCGACTGGAAATCGCGGACCATGGCCGGATAAGGGTGCGGACCGGCGACGGTGCCGATGCAGTAGAAGGTGTCGTCGATGTTGGTGACCCAGTCACGCAGCGCATCGTTCATCGCGTCCTTGAGCGTACCGCGACCCGAAGTCACCGGGACAACCTCGGCGCCCAGCAGGCGCATACGGAACACGTTCGGCGCCTGACGTTCGACGTCGTGGGCACCCATGTAGACCACGCACTTGAGGCCGAATTTCGCGCAAACGGTCGCGGTCGCAACGCCGTGCTGACCAGCGCCGGTTTCCGCAATGATGCGGGTCTTGCCCATGCGGCGCGCCAGAATGATCTGGCCGAGCACGTTGTTCACCTTGTGCGCGCCGGTGTGGTTCAACTCGTCACGCTTGAGGTAGATCTTCGCACCCCCGAGCTCTTCGGTCATGCGGGATGCGTAGTACAGCGGCGACGGACGGCCGACGTAGTGCTTCCACAGGTCGTCCATTTCAGCCCAGAAAGTGGGATCGTCCTTGGCTTTTTCGTACTCTTTCTGAAGTTCCAGAACGAGCGGCATCAACGTTTCGGCAACGAAACGTCCGCCGTAGTTGCCAAAGCGGCCTTGCTCGTCAGGTCCGTTCATGAAGCTGTTAAAAAGATCGTCTGCCATGACCCTACCTCCCTATACGGATTCGCCTTCGGACTTAGCGCCCGCAAGGTCTAGGGTAAATAGCAGGTCACGACACAAAGGTAATCCGATATGTTGAAGACGGTTGGTTTCGTCGCACTTGCCACTTTCTGCGCCACCATTGCCAGAGCGGACGTCCGCCTCCCCGACCAAGAAAGGTTGGCGAACAACGCCGACACCTACGCCGAAGCGTTGGCGAGTGCCGTCAGCGCCGCCAGCCAGTCGGAGCTCCGGCTTCTAGAGCAGATCGTGAACCCGCCCGAGATCGAACTGAGCAACGTAGAGGGCAACTGGAACTGCCGCACGGCGAAACTCGGCGGGCGCTTTCTGGAGATCGTCATTTATCAGGACTTCCGTTGCCGCATCACCAAGGTCGACGACGGCACCTACAATCTGGAGAAGCTGACAGGGTCGCAGCGGACCTCCGGCCAGTTCAGCAAGATCGAAGGCGGGAAGTGGCTCTACCTCGGTGTCGGCTACGTCGATGGTGGTCCTGCGGTGAGCTATGACGAACTGCCGACGGATACCAACACGCCCGTCGATCCCGGTTCGACCCATTCGGTTGTCGGCTATTTCGAAATGACGGGCGAGAACACGGCGCGCCTAATGCAGCCCTCGCCGCAGTACGAAAGCCAGTACGACATCCTCTATCTTACGAGGTAAGCGCTTTCTTGAAGCCAGCGTGGCTCTGTTTATAGCCAAGCCGGATGTAGAAACGGTGAGCCGCCTCGCGCTTTGCGTTCGAGGTCAGATTCATCACCGTGGCCCCTCCCCGCTTGGCACGCTCTTCGGCGTCGGCCACTAGCTGTTCCCCGATCTTCTGTCCTCGCAAATGCGAGGCCACGCGCACGCCTTCAAGGATCGCACGGCACGGGGCGGAGAGCGAAATCAGGTGGTTAATGGAAATCTGGTAGGTGGCGATGATTTCGCCATCCATCTCTCCGACGATCAGCTCGGTGCCTTGAAGCGCATCGAACATCGCCTCGCCGTCGAGGTCGGTGCGGGCCGTCCCGATCCAGTCCTCGGCCAGTAACTCCAGAATGGCAGGCACATCCGCCCGTGTTGCAGGGCGGAAGGCCAATGTCATGCTTGGACGGCTTTCATAAACGCGCGGATCATGTCGGGGTCTTTCACCCCCGGTGCGCTTTCAACGCCAGAGGACAGGTCCACCTGACGCGCGCCCGTGTAATCCACCGCCTGCGCCACGTTGCCCGCGTTCAGGCCGCCAGCCAGCATCCACGGACGGGTCCAGTATTTGCGGCGGGCCAGCGACCAGTCGAGCGTCACGCCATTGCCGCCCGGACGGTCAGAGCCCTTCGGCGCCTTCGGTTCGATCAGCAGTTGGTCGGCGACCTTGGCGTAGATGTCGATCTGCGGGGTGTCCTCGGGACCGGACAGGCCGATCGCCTTCATCACAGGCAGACCGTAGCGGCTGCGCACTTCGGCCACGCGCTCGGGCGTTTCCGTTCCGTGCAGCTGGATCATATCGAGCGGCACATTGCCCGTGATCTGGTCGAGCAGCTCGTCCGTCGGATCGACGACCAGCGCGACCTTGGCCACGCCGAGCTTCGTCGCGAGCGCCAGATCGGCGGCTTCGTCGATGGTCACATTGCGCGGGCTTTTGGGAAAGAAAACGAAGCCGACATAGGCGACTCCGGCTTCACATGCGGCATCGAGATTGGTGCGGTCCCGAAGGCCGCAAATCTTTACGCGAACATCAGACATCTTGTTTAGGACCGTTCGACCAGAGCCAGAACGTCGTCCTTGCTGTGACCGGTGCCATCGCTACGCGTGGCAAGTTCCTGACGCAGCTTTTTGGCTTCTTTGCCTTGGCGACGCGCCTGTTTGCGGACCGGATGCTCGCGCATCCATTCCCACAGGAATCCGATCAGCAGGCCGATGCCGACGCCAGCAAAGATCGCCACGAAGAGCGGCAGCTGAATGTCAGGTGAAATGTGAAGAAGGTCGGCCATAGCCTGAGGCATGGCGCGCAGGGTAACGATATCGCGGTTGGCGAGGCCAACCAGCACAAGAACCAGCGCCACCAGACCCCAGAATGCGTAACGGATTGTTTTCATAAATCTCTCTTACTCGTCGTCTTCGGTCCCTTCCAGACCGTTCAGGCGATCGCGCAAGAGCTTGCCTGTCTTGAAGAAAGGGACGTGCTTTTCCTCTACATCAACGGGTTCACCCGTGCGAGGGTTCCGTCCCATTCTTGCATCGCGCTTCTTGACTGAAAACGCGCCGAAACCGCGCAGTTCGACACGATTGCCTTCGGCCATGGCGTCGGTGACGGTTTCAAATACGGTATTCACGATCTTTTCGACGTCCCGCTGATAGAGATGCGGGTTCTCGTCTGCGATCTTCTGGATCAGTTCGGACCTGATCATGCTGTAGCTCCCCCCGAATAATCGGCTCAGAGTTAATCCCTGTCATAGAGAAAACTATACGTATTCAGTCCAACGCGGCAAAGGTTTCTCACAGGGCCTATGAAGAAATTCGCAGATGTTACGGGTGTTTGGCACCCTTTTACCGGCTCGACGCCGCACAATGTAGGCGCAGATGCACACGCGACCACCACTTAACGAAATTTGATTCGGCAAAGAAAAAGCCCCGCTACCGGCTGGTAGCGGGGCCTGATCTTGCGATCCGAAGGGAACGATTACTCGTCGCCGCCCTTCAGAGCTGCGCCGAGGATGTCGCCCAGCGAAGCGCCCGATTCGGACGAACCGTACTGTTCGACAGCTTCTTTTTCTTCAGCGATTTCACGAGCTTTGATCGACAGACCCAGCTTGCGCGACTTCGAGTCGACGTTGGTGACGCGAACGTCGACCTTGTCGCCTACGCCGAAGCGCTCAGGACGCTGGTCAGCACGGTCACGCGAGAGGTCCGAACGACGGATGAACGACTTCATGCCTTCGTATTCGACCTCGATGCCGCCGTCTTCGATAGCGGTCACGTTGACGGTGATGATCGAACCACGCTTCACGCCGCCGATAGCTTCAGCGAACGGGTCGCCTGCCAGCTGCTTGATCGAGAGCGAGATGCGCTCCTTATCAACGTCGACTTCGGTGACAACGGCTTTGACAACGTCGCCCTTGCGGTAGTTCTGGATGGCGTCTTCACCGCGCTCGTCCCACGACAGGTCCGAAAGGTGAACCATGCCGTCGATGTCGCCCGGCAGGCCGATGAACAGACCGAATTCGGTGATGTTCTTGACTTCGCCTTCGACCTGGGTGCCTTCCGGGTGGGTCTCAGCAAAGACTTCCCACGGGTTACGCTGGGTCTGCTTGAGGCCGAGCGAAACGCGACGCTTGGCCGAGTCGATTTCCAGAACCATGACTTCGACTTCCTGCGAGGTCGAAACGATCTTGCCCGGGTGGACGTTCTTCTTGGTCCAGGACATTTCCGAAACGTGTACCAGACCTTCGACGCCCGGCTCCAGCTCCACGAAGGCGCCGTAGTCGGTGATGTTGGTCACGCGGCCGGTGTGAACCGACTCGAGCGGGTACTTGTTTTCGACCGAATCCCACGGGTCGGCCTGAAGCTGCTTCATGCCGAGCGAGATGCGGTGGGTTTCCTTGTTGATCTTGATGACCTGAACTTTGATGGTCTCGCCGATCGACAGGATTTCCGACGGGTGGTTTACACGGCGCCATGCCATGTCGGTGACGTGCAGCAGGCCGTCAACACCGCCGAGGTCAACGAACGCACCGTATTCGGTGATGTTCTTGACGACGCCTTCGACGGTCTGGCCTTCAGCCAGGTTGCCGATGACTTCGGCGCGCTGTTCGGCACGCGATTCTTCGAGGATAGCGCGACGCGAAACAACGATGTTGCCACGACGACGGTCCATCTTGAGGATCTGGAACGGCTGCTTGAGACCCATGAGCGGGCCAGCATCGCGAACCGGACGTACGTCGACCTGCGAACCCGGCAGGAACGCAACTGCGCCGCCCAGATCCACGGTGAAACCGCCCTTGACGCGACCGAAGATTGCGCCTTCGACGCGCTCTTCTGCTGCGTATGCCTTTTCCAGACGATCCCAGGCTTCTTCGCGGCGAGCCATTTCACGCGAGATGACGGCTTCGCCACGTGCGTTTTCGGCAGCGCGCAGGAACACTTCAACTTCGTCGCCGACGTTGATGTTCGGAGCTTCGCCCGGGTTTGCGAATTCTTTAAGATCGACGCGGCCTTCCATTTTGTAGCCTACGTCAATGATGGCTTGGCCAGCTTCAACAGCGATGACTTTGCCTTTGACAACCGAACCTTCGCTCGGGGTGTCGATTTCGAAGCTTTCGTTAAGGAGGGCTTCGAATTCCTCCATCGATGCGTTAGCGCTCATCAGCGTACAGTTTCCTTTACAAGTGCTTTTCACGGGCCAGGCGGTTGGTTCCGCCGGTCTTAGTTTCGTTCATCCACGGACGCCTTGATTCGCAAAACAATGAGGGCCAGAGGTATGCCTCGGGCCCTGCTCATCTGTCTTGCGGCTCTTGAACGGCCTGCGGACGTGCGTGCGTTTAGCGAATGAAACCCAAGTTTGCAAGGCTAAAACGGCTGCCGCACATCCCTTCGGCCCGATCAGGCCGACACCGGCTTACTTGATCTCGGTGACGAACTGATCGCGCGGACGGCGGACCTTCTTCATCGGAGCGAGCCAGTCAGCGGTTTCGTCGCGGTAACCGACCGGAAGGATACAGACCGACTTGAGGCCCTTTTCGGTCAGACCGAGGATCTCGTCGAACTTGGCGTTGTCGAAGCCTTCCATCGGGGTCGCGTCGACTTCTTCCTCGGCGGCGGCCATGATCGAGAAGCCCAGACCGATATACGCCTGACGTGCGGCGTGCTGGAAGTTTACGTCGGCTTCGCGCGGCAGGTACATGCCTTTCAGGCGGTCGAAGTATTCCTTCAGGCCGTCCGAGCTACCGCGGACTTCGGCGGTCAGGTCGACGAATTCGTCGATACGCGCGTCGGAGTAGTTGTCCCAAGCCGCGAAGACCAGAACAGCGGTGCCGTCGACGATCTGACGTTGACCGAAAGCGGCTTCGGACAGTTGGGCGCGGATGCCGTCGTTATAGACAACGAAAATTTCGAACGGCTGGAGGCCCGAGGAGGTCGGCGCCATACGCGCAGCTTCGACGATGCGGTCGATCTTTTCAGCCGGAACCTGTTTCGCGGGATCCATAGCTTTGGTTGCGTAGCGCCAGTTCAGTTTCTCGTAGAACATTATAGTACCTTAAGGATTGGTATAAGAAAGATACTGGTATATATTGGGAACCGGAAACGAGCCGCAAGAAGGCACATTTCTGATACCCGGTATCATGGAGGGAACCGTGAAAGACATCGGCCATTGCCCCACACAATGCAGCAAAATCAACGGGTTACTGTCCCGCGTGGGTGACCGCTGGAGCATTCTGGTGATCATCTCTTTGGCGAGTCGCGATGTGATGCGTTTCAATGAGTTGAAACGGCATCTCGGAATCACGCAGCGCATGTTGTCGCGCACCCTGCGAGAACTGGAGCGTGACGGACTGGTGCTTCGGACCGCCTACGCAACCGTGCCGCCGACCGTCGAATACCGACTGACGGACCTCGGACGGTCGTTCGGGCGCGCGGCGGAAGTCATGGGAGAGTGGGCGGTCGAAAACGT
This sequence comes from Marivivens donghaensis, assembly GCF_011806565.1. Lineage (GTDB taxonomy): Bacteria > Pseudomonadota > Alphaproteobacteria > Rhodobacterales > Rhodobacteraceae > Marivivens > Marivivens donghaensis_A. The sequence goes on along the minus strand of NZ_JAATOP010000003.1, from coordinate 42,476 downwards.
CGCGGCCGTGGATCAGGCCCGCGCGGCTTTCGACGCAAAGGAAGTGGAGAAGGCTTAAGCCATCTTCGCCTTGATCGCGGCCACGGCGGCCGCGACGGCCTCTTCGATGCTCAAATCGCTAGTATCGACCAGAACGGCATCATCCGCCGGTTTGAGCGGTGCATCGGCGCGGTTCATATCGCGGTCGTCGCGCTCTTTGACTTCGGCCAGCACCTGAGCCTCGTCGCCGCCCACTTCGAGCCAACGGCGATGCGCGCGCACTTCGGCGGAGGCGGTTACGAAGAGCTTCACCTCGGCATCAGGACAAATCACGGTGCCGATGTCGCGGCCATCCAGAACAGCGCCGCCAGCCTGAGCCGCGAAACGGCGCTGGAAATCGACAAGAGCCGCGCGGACTTCGGGGATCACGGCGACCTTCGACGCCGCCTGCCCCGCTTCCATCGTGCGCAGATCGGTGCGCTTGAGGTCTTCGGGCGTCAGACCTTCGGCAGCGGCAATCGCTTCGGAACCATCGGTGACTTTGGCGCCGACAGCACGATAAAGAAGTCCGGTATCGAGGTGGGCAAAGCCGAAATCGGCAGCCACCGCCTTGGAGATTGTTCCTTTGCCGGCCGCTGCGGGACCGTCGATTGCTACCGTGAACTTCATATCGCTCTCCTAGTTCAGTCTACCGCCACCCTGCACCCACATCTCGAACAGGCGCATTCCGCCGAAAATCACCAGCAGGCCCGTCACGAAGATGGCCCGCCAGTTTCTTTTCGGCTTTTCGTCGCTCACTGGTTCGACCGCGAAACCGCTGCGCCCAGTTCGGCCATCAACGGCTCGAATATCGGGAACGAGGTCGCAATGGGCGAGCCGTCATCGACAGACATAGGCTTTTCGGTCGCCATGCCCATCACCATGAACGACATGGCAATGCGGTGGTCGAGGCGCGATTCAACGGTCGCACCGCCTGGCACGTTACCGAAACCTCGGCCCTTGACGATCCACCAATCATCGCCTTCGTCAACTTCGACGCCAGCGGCGCGCAGGCCCTTGGCCATTGCGTCGATACGGTCGGATTCCTTGACGCGGAGCTCCTTAACGCCCTTCATCACTGTGTCGCCCTCGGCAAAGGCCGCGACGACCGACAGCACCGGATATTCGTCGATCATCGACGCGGCGCGGGCGGGCGGGACTTCGATGCCCTTGAGGTTCGGGCTGTATTTCGCACGCAGGTCGGCAACAGGCTCGCCGCCCTCTTCGCGCATGTTTTCGTATTCGAGGTCCGCACCCATTTCGCGCAGCGTGGTGAACAGGCCGGCGCGGGTGTCGTTCAGACCGATGTTCGGCACCAGAACGTCAGAGCCTTCGGCGATGATAGCGGCACAGACAGGGAAAGCAGCCGAGGACGGATCGCGCGGAACGACGATGGTCTGGGCTTTCAGTTCGGGCTGACCGGTGAGGGTGATCTTGCGGCCCTCGTCGGTGTCCTCAACCGTGATCTCGGCACCGAAACCGGCAAGCATACGCTCGGTGTGGTCGCGGGTGGCTTCTTTCTCGATGACAACAGTCTGGCCCGGAGCGTTCAGACCAGCCAGCAGCACAGCCGATTTGACCTGAGCCGACGGAACCGGCGTAGTGTAGGTAACAGGCACGGGGTTCGCAGCGCCGACGATGGTCAGCGGCAGGCGGCCACCCTCGCGGCCGTAGGACTTCGCGCCAAACAGCGCCAGCGGATCGGTCACGCGGCCCATCGGGCGCGAACGCAGCGAGGCATCGCCGGTGAACGTGGCCGAAATCGGCGAGGTTGCCATGCAGCCCATGATCAGGCGCACGCCGGTGCCAGAGTTGCCGCAGTCGATCACGTCCTCAGGCTCTGCAAAGCCGCCGACGCCGACGCCTTCGACGGTCCAGTTGCCTTCGCCGTGGTCGGTGACGGTGGCGCCGAATGCGCGCATGGCCTTGGCGGTATCCAGAACGTCCTCACCCAGCAGCAGGCCCGAAATCTCGGTCTTGCCGACGGACAGCGCGCCGAGGATCAGCGAGCGGTGCGAGATGGATTTGTCGCCCGGAACATTGGCAACACCCGTCAGCGGGCCGCACTTGCGGGACGTCATTGGAATCGGGGTACCGTGGCCGGACATTCAAACCTCCTGAAGCTTCGGCAGCGTCTTAGCGCAACCCATTGTTAGCGTCCATCACCGCAGAGGCCCTTTGCACATTTGTATGTGATGGAACCCATCTGCGGCGGAGGCGATTGGTCTGGCAACACGTTTCCCGAAAGGAGGGCACGATGCCCAAGAACCAATACGACGCGACCGACCCGCGCGATTCCTACCCCCGCCCGCCGTTCCCTTCGCAGCCGCAGGACAGCACCGGCAGCATCTTCGACATGAAACCGCAGCCCGACCACGGCGAGGAAAGCTACAAGGGCTTCGGCCGCATGAAGGGCCGCAAGGCGCTCGTCACGGGCGGCGACAGCGGCATTGGACGCGCAGCGGCGATTGCTTTCGCCCGCGAAGGCGCCGACGTTGCAATCTCCTGTCTTCACGCCGATAGCGAGGACGCGAAGTCCACACTGGAGCTGCTGAAATCCGAAGGCGTCAACGCGCAGCTTTACGGCGCGGACAACAGCGACGAACAGGCGTGCATCCAGTTAATCGCGGACGTGGTGCGCGACCTCGGCGGGATCGACGTGCTGGTGAATAACGCAGGGATGCAGAAACAACAGCCAAAGATCGAAGACCTCGACAGCGATCAGTTCGTGAAGACATTCCAGACGAACGTTTTCGGCACGTTCTGGCTCTGCAAATCGGCGTTGAAGTACATGGAGGCAGGTGACGCGATCATCAACGTGACCTCGTCGCAGGCATACGATCCGTCGCCGCAGCTGCTGGACTACGCCTCAACCAAGTTCGCGCTGCGCGGATTTACCCAAGCGCTCGCCGCTCAGGTGATCGAACGCGGTATTCGCGTGAACGCCATCGCGCCGGGTCCGTTCTGGACGGCACTTCAACCGTCGGGCGGTCAGACCGACGAAAAGGTTCAGCATTTCGGGGAAGGTGCGGCGCTTGGCCGTCCGGGCCAGCCCGCGGAAATCGGGCCGGCGTTTGTTTTTCTCGCCACCAACGAGTCGTCCTACATGACGGGCGAAACCATCGGTCAGACCGGCGGCAAGCCCATCGCGTAAACGATCAGGGCCGGATGAACGTCAGGTAGTGCGGCGTCCGGCCCTCTTTCAGGGCCTTCTGCTCGTAACGAGTGGAGTGCCAGTCATCCCACGGGGTGCTCATGTCCTCGGGGCCTTTGCCCTGCCAGACAAAACCGGCCTTCGGCACCTCTTCGAGCGTCTGGCGCACGTAGTCGGGGATGTCGGTCGCCACACGGAATTCCGAACCCGGCTTCAGGACGCGGAATAGCGGCTCAAGGTGTTCTTGGGTCACGAACCGGCGACGGTGGTGGCGCTTTTTCGGCCACGGGTCGGGATAGTTCAGGAACGCCTTGGAAATCGAATGATCCGGTAGCACGTCGAACACATCACGCGCATCGCCCGGATGGACCGCCACGTTCTGCGTGCCCAGCTTGCGGATTTTACCCAGCAGCATCGCAACACCGTTCATGAACGGCTCGCACCCGATGATCTCGATCTCGGGGTAGGTTTCGCCCATGTGGACGAGGTGCTCACCGCCGCCGAACCCGATTTCCAGCCAGACGGGCTTGCCTTTGAAACGCGCTTCCATGTCGAGCGGTTTGCGGTCCGGGTTGGTTTCCCAGCTCACATCACCCGGAGACAGCGCCTCCAGATCTTCGTCGAGATAGTCCTTCTGCGCCTGATTCAGGGTCTTACCATGAATACGGCCATAGAAATTGCGCCAAGGCGCGTCGGGATGTTTGTTCGATGCGGTCATGGCGCGCCCCTTACAAAGAAAAAAGCGGCAGGTCGAGACCTACCGCTTCATCTTAGCCGCGTCCGCGATACGGCGGAACGCCCTGTTCGGGGATCCAGATGCCCTCGGGCTCCGGACCAGTGGCCCAGAACACGTCGATCGGGATACCGCCGCGCGGGTACCAGTAGGCACCAATGCGCAGCCATTCGGGATCGAGCAGATCGGCAATGCGCTTGCCGATCATGACCGAACAGTCTTCGTGGAAAGCACCGTGATTGCGGAACGAACCGAGGAACAGCTTGAGCGACTTGCTCTCGACCAGCCACTTGCGCGGCACGTAGTCGATCATGAGGTGAGCAAAGTCGGGCTGTCCCGTCAGCGGGCACAGCGAAGTGAACTCGGGCGAGGTAAACCGCACCACATAACGTTCGCCTTCGTGCGTATGGGGCACACGTTCGAGTTTTGCCTCCTCGGGCGAGGTGGGCAGATCGACGTGCGATCCAAGCTGGGTCAGTCCGGAAACATCGGTATTTGCCATCAGACGGCTCCTTTGAGTGCCTCTGCCAGATCGGTGCGCTCCCACGAGAAACCACCGTCGGTTTCCGGTGCGCGACCGAAGTGACCGTAGGCGGCAGTGCGAGCGTAGATCGGCTTGTTGAGGCCCAGATGGGTACGGATACCCCGCGGCGTCAAGTCCATGGCCTGCGAAACGGCACGTTCGATCGCAGCCTCGTCCACGGTATTGGTGCCGTAGGTGTTGGCGTAGATCGACAGCGGCTTGGCCACGCCGATGGCGTAGGACAGCTGGATCGTGCACTTGTCCGCGAGGCCCGCAGCAACAACGTTCTTGGCCAGATAGCGCGAGGCATAGGCTGCCGAACGGTCAACCTTGGTCGGGTCTTTGCCCGAGAACGCACCGCCGCCGTGAGGGGCCGCGCCGCCGTAGGTGTCCACGATGATCTTGCGGCCGGTCAGGCCAGCGTCGCCGTCAGGGCCGCCGATGACGAACTTGCCGGTGGGGTTGATCCACCATTCGGTCGCGTCCGACAGCCAGCCTTCGGGCAGGACTTCGCGGATGTAGGGTTCGACGATGGCGCGGACGTCTTCCGAGGTCAGCGATTCATCGAGGTGCTGGGTCGACAGAACCAGCGAGGATACGCCAACCGGCTTGCCGTCGCGGTACTGGATCGACAGCTGCGATTTCGCGTCGGGGCCCAGCGCGGGCTCGGTGCCGTTTTTACGCACTTCGGCCAGACGACGCAGGATCGCGTGGCTGTAGTGGATCGGCGCGGGCATGAGCGCATCGGTTTCGCGGGTCGCGTGACCGAACATGATGCCCTGATCGCCAGCGCCTTCGTCCTTGTCTTCGGACGCGTCGACGCCTTGGGCGATGTGCGCAGACTGTTCGTGCAGGAGGTTGGTGATCTCAACCGTTTCCCAGTGGAACTTGTCCTGCTCGTAGCCGATGTCCTTGATCGCGCCGCGCACGAGGTCCGGCACGCTGTTCATATATTCGGTCAGCTTGGACTGATCCGAAAGGCCAACCTCGCCGCCGATGACCACACGGTTCGTGGTGGCGAAAGTTTCGCAAGCAACGCGGGCTTCGGGCTCTTCGGCCAGAAATGCGTCGAGAATAGTATCCGAGATACGGTCGCAGACCTTATCGGGGTGTCCTTCGGAAACGGACTCCGAAGTAAAGATGTAGTCCAGTCGTGACATGAAGTGCTCCATTAGATTTGGCCCGCCACGCCAGGAAGCCGTTGTGGGGGCACGAATTAGGAACGGCTAAACCTACTGGCGTGTTAGGTCAACGCCGTTTTTCGCCTTGCGAGAACAGCGATACCCGCGGTCAAAACAATCAGGATAACTAACGGAATATTGGTTAATTTGCTGTAAACAGTGGGGGCGGAGGCCACCGGCAAGGGTGCGTCAATATAGCCCTCTTCGCCCATACCCATCGAAGCCGTGATCACCCCGCGCGAGTCGATCATTGCCGTCACACCGGTATTCGCGACGCGGATGAGGGGAAGACCTTGCTCGATCGCCCTGAGCCTTGCCTGCGCCAGATGCTGCATTGGACCGGCATCGGGGCCGAACCATCCGTCGTTGGTAATCAGCATGAGCGCGCGGGGGCGTTCACCGGAATGCGAGAGCGACGGGAAGATGCCCTCATAGCAGATTAGCGGAAGCACCTTACCGATATTGGCGAAGTCGATCAGGTGCGAACCCGTGCCTTCGCTGAAGCCCGACCCTTCGTTTGCCGCAAGTCCGTGGATGCCGAAATCGGCCAGCAGATTGCCGAACGGCACGTATTCCCCGAATGGCACGAGGTGGCGTTTGTCGTAAGAGTCCAGCAACTCTCCCCCCCGCCCCACGACGACCATGCTGTTGTAATAGCGCATGTCCTCTTCGCGGTTGATGCCGATGACTACGGGCGCACCGCGCGCGACGTCGGACACCTGCTCGATCACGTCGCCAGCGTAGTTCAGCAGATACGGCACCGAGGTTTCGGGCCAGACGACCAGATCGGGCGCCTCTCCCGCCATCGTCGACTGGATCAGGCGGCGATAGAACACCTGCATCTTGTCAGGGTCCCACTTGTCCTCTTGTCGCGCGTTGGGCTGGACAAGGCGCACGATAGGGTCGTCGCCGATGGTTGGCTCGGGGCTGTAAGGCAGCGCAATCGCTCCGCCAATCAGAACCGCAAGCAGCGCCGAAAAACGATGGCGAATAATCAGCGACGCCAGTGCCGCTGCGAGCATGATAATGAGGACCGTCAGCCCGTACGCGCCGACGAACGGCACCGCATGGATGGCGAAGGTGTCGAGGTAAGACTGCGCGAACTGCCCCCACGGGAAGCCTGTGAACAGATACGCCCGCCCCATCTCGCCGAGGATCAGGCCCAGCGCCCAAGCCGCCCTGCCCCGCCCGAGCCTGACCGCAATCCACATGCCGACCGCCCAGAATAACGCGAGGCCCATCGGCAGCAGAGCCGCCGCAAAGGGCGCCATCCAGCCGTAGATGTCGGCCTCCACGCGGAATGGGTATTCGATCCAGCGGAGCATCGGGCCAAAGTAAGCCACGCCCACCAGCCACGCCTGAAACGCGGCGACCTTCGGCACTTTGGACGAAACAACTGCCCAAAGCACCAGTGCAGGCACGATAAGATAGGCAAAATTCAGAGGCTCCTGACCGAGCATCATCAGGAGGCCGGCGAGAACCGGCGCTCCGAAAGTCATCAGATGCCTCATGAAGTGTTAAGCCTCGGCAGGTTTATTGACGCGCACGCGCAGACGCTTGATCCGGCGCGGATCGGCTTCGATCACCTCGAACTCCGGCCCGTCGGGGTGTTTGATCACCTCGCCGCGCGCAGGAACGTGGCCTGCCAGCATGAAGACAAGACCGCCAAGCGTGTCGATTTCCTCGTCGTCGATCTCTTCGTGCGCACCGAGATCGAGACCGATCTCCTGCTCGAAATCATCCAGATCGGTCTTCGCATAGACGAGGTAGACGCCCGGTCCTTCGCTCACAAAGGATGCGGCCTCTTCTTCGTCGTGCTCGTCCTCGATCTCGCCCACGACCTGCTCGATCAGATCCTCGATCGTCACGAGGCCATCGGTCCCGCCGTATTCGTCGATCACCAGCGCCATGTGGGTCCGCTCTGCCTGCATCTTCTGCAGCAGCACATGCAGCGGCATGGACGGCGGCACGTAGATCAGCGGGCGCAGCATCTGGTTGAGGTCATAGGTGTCTTCGTCGCAGTCGAAACCGAACTTCAAGGCAAAGTCCTTGAGGTTCACCAGACCCATCGGGCTGTCGAGCGTGTTGTCGTAGACAGGGATACGGGTCAGCCCGCTTTCGCGGAATGTCTGGACCAGCTCCTCTTTGGTGCTGGTAATCGGAACCGCCACGATATCCGTTTTGGGGATTGAGACGTCTTCGACACGCATCCTGCGCAGGTTGGATAGTCCCAACACCGGCTGCATGGGAACGACGTTCCCGTTGTGATGCATTTCCTCATCCTCTTCGGACGGGTTGAAAGCGTCGAATATGCGGCTGAGAAAACCGCTCTTGTTGCCGTCTATGGTGTCCGCTTGCGCGCTCTGCGCTGCGATAGAAGGACCCTCGTTGGTGTCGCCCATTGTCTCCAAACCTATAGCCCAGGCAGCGTTGCCGGACTTTCCAACTACGAATATGGGTCAGCCATACCCATTTTGCCAAGTATTTCGGTCTCAATTCCTTCCATCAGCGCAGCATCGCCGTCCCTGATGTGATCAAAACCCAACAAATGAAGAACGCCGTGGATCATCAGATGCATAGCGTGTTCGCGCAGCGGCTTGCCTGCGTCGGTGGCTTCGCGCTCGCACGTCTCGTAGGAAATCGCGATATCGCCGAGCTCAATGGTGCCGAAGACATCCGCTTCGGGCTCCTCGGGCATGTCGCCGTCACCCTCTGCGCCGCGCTCGTCGGCGGGCCAGGAAAGGACGTTCGTCGCTTTATCCTTCTCGCGGAAACCGGCGTTCAGTTCGCGGATGCGCGCATCATCGCAGCCCAGCACCGACAGCTCGCATTCCTCGGCATCGATACCCAACCGTTCGAGGACAGCATGCGCAGCCGTTTCGATGATGTCCTCAAGCCCGAGGTCCACCCAACGATCGTCGGTAATTTCAATGTCGATTTGCACGGGAACCGTCCTGATATTGTCGCGCGGCCCTTAACAGGCCGCGTGACAGGCTACCAGCGAATTACCTTTTCACGTCGTCGGCGTCGTATGCCTCGATAATCGCGGCAACGAGCGGGTGACGCACCACGTCCTTGGACGTGAAGTAGTTGAAGCTGATTTTCTTGATGCCCTTGAGCAGACGCTCCGCATCGACAAGACCGGAGTCCATGCCGCGCGGAAGGTCGATCTGGCTGCGGTCACCGGTAATGACCATGCGCGAGCCTTCGCCCAGACGGGTCAGGAACATCTTCATCTGCATGGACGTGGCGTTCTGCGCTTCGTCGAGGACGATGAACGCGCGGGACAGCGTACGGCCACGCATGAAAGCGAGCGGAGCGATCTCGATCTTCTTTTCTTCCATTAGCTTCTGCACTTGCTTGCTGGGAAGGAAATCGTTCAGCGCGTCGTAAAGCGGCTGCATGTAAGGATCGACTTTGTCCTTCATGTCACCCGGCAGGAAGCCGAGCTTTTCGCCCGCTTCGACAGCGGGGCGCGACAGGATGATCTTGTCGACCTGACCAGTGATGAACATCGACACCCCGACAGCGACCGCGAGGTACGTTTTACCGGTACCAGCAGGACCGATGCCGAAGGCCAGTTCGTTCTTGAACAGGTTCTTGACGTATTCCTTCTGCGCGTCGGTGCGCGGCTCGACCATTTTCTTGCGGGTCTTGATTTCGACCGCGCCGCCTTTGAACATCTCCATCTGGTCGCCGGCTTGCGTACCGGTTTCCTTTTCGGAGTGCCCCATGCGGAGCTCGCGATCAACGTCCGCCGGTTCTACCTGACGGCCCGATTCGAGACGGGCATAAAGAGCGTTGAGCACCTCTGCTGCTTTTTCGCGGGAGCCTTCCTCGCCGATCAGGATCAAGTGGTTCCCTCGTCGCGCAATCTGTATACCCAGGATTTCCTCGATTTTCGCAAGGTTGCGATCATATTCACCGCAGAGATCGATTAGCAGGAAGTTATCCGGGAATTCGATCACCAGCTCAGAGGGCGGGGTCAAGATGTCGACTGGCAAGCACGTCTCCTAACTAGAGGTGGTATAATTGGATGGTGGCAAGTTGCGGGCCATCTGGCAAGCGCTTCGTAACATCACCCTATATGCGCAACGTAACAGGCCGCGGAAAGTTCCGCGGCCTGCTGCAAATTTAGACGTTCTTTGAACTCAGAGAGTGTCGGGGATCGGCGTGCCAGCCTTGAACGGACCGACAGCCTGCTCCGGCGCACCAACGCCCGAACATACGGGAAGTCCATCCGGCGTCAGACGCGGCGACAGGTACCCTTCGACACCGTCGTCGATGATCCAGTGGTCGCAACCGTTCGGATCGATCCAGACACCCGCGACGAGGGTCGACAGGTGGTGGGAGTTGATGCCGCGGTCAATGCTCTTGTCGGGACCGTAGGAGCCCATTTCGAGGCCCTCAGTACATGCCGAAACAGTAGCAGCACCAGCGAGGAGGACGGCGACTTTAACGATGTTCATATCCATCTCTCCTTAGCGCAGGCAGTAAATGTCGACGCGGCGGTTCTCTGCCATGCCGGCAGCGGTCGCGTTCGATGCTTTCGGGTTACGCTCGCCAAAGCCGCGCACGTCAACGACGCGGGCACCGACGGTGCCGCCGATGTTCGCAACGGCGGTCGCACGGTTCTGCGAAAGCGTCATGTTGTATTCGTCCGAAGCGCGGCTATCGGTGTGACCGTAGATCAGGAAGCCGAAGACGCCATTCGCCATGCTGTCGCTGAAGAAACCTTCGAGACGCTGACGGCCCTGCGCGTTGATCGAGTATTTGTCGGTGTCGAAGTACTGGTCGGTCGGCACAACGCCGCAGATTTCGCTGCGGTGGCAGACAGCCGAGCCGTCGCGGCGACGGTTGGCGTCCATGTAACCTTCGGCACCGTCGTCCATGACCCAGTGCTCGCAACCATCGGGGTCGATCCAGATGGTCGGAATATATCGTTCGGAATCGACTGCACCGATGCCCTGCGCCATCGCCGCGCCGCCCATTGCCGTCGAGATAATCAAGATGGCTGCACCAACGCCCCCAAACGCTTTAGCAACCAGCGATCCCCATTTAGTCATCACAAATAAGCCCTTCATCCTGGGCAGGGGTTAGGCAGTTAACCCCCACAATATAATTAAGCTCTTGTGATGTTAGGGCGAGTTGTCAACAAGGGAAGCTGCTTTAAGGCAGAAATGTGGCACCAATTATCAGCAAAATAAACACAATCCCCCAAGGTCAGGGGATTGGTTCCGATCTGCGAATTAATTGGACTTCAGACCAACACGCCAGCCAGCGAATTCGGACCGCTTTCAACGATCTTCACGCGGCGGATCTGACCGATATCAGACTCAGGGCCGACCGCGTGGACAGCGTGCAGGTAGTTCGACTTGCCCACGATCTGACCCGGAAGGCGGCCTTTCTTCTCGAACAGCACCTCGACCTCGCGGCCGACCATGCTGTCCTGCGCAGCGCGCTGCTGCTTGGTGATGAGGGCCTGTAGCGCGTAAAGGCGCTCGTTCGCCACGTCGTCGGGCAGCTGCGGCTTCTCAGCGGCGGGCGTACCGGGACGGGTCGAATATTTGAAGGTAAAGGAAGCGCCGAATTCCACACGGCGGACGAGGTCCATCGTGTCCTCGAAGTCCTGATCGGTCTCACCGGGGAAGCCGACGATAAAGTCACTGGTCAGCAGCAGGTCCGGACGCTTTGCACGGATGCGGTCGATCAGATGGAAGTACTGATCGCGGGTGTGCTTGCGGTTCATCGCCTTAAGGATCTTGTCGCTGCCCGACTGCACGGGCAGGTGCAGGTACGGCATCAGCTTTTCACAAGTTCCGAAGGCATCGACCAGCGCGTCATCCATGTCGTTCGGGTGCGAGGTGGTGAAGCGGATACGGTCAAGGCCGTCGATCTCTGCCAGCTCCCAGATCAGACCTGCGAGGCCCTTCTCGTGGCCGTGATAGGCGTTGACGTTCTGGCCGAGCAGCGTGATCTCGCGGACACCTGCGTCCACCAGTTCCTGCGCCTCGCGGACGATGCGATCCTTGGGACGGCTGACCTCTGCGCCGCGGGTATAGGGCACCACGCAGAACGCACAGAATTTGTCGCAACCTTCCTGCACGGTGAGAAACGCAGTCGGGCCGCGCAGGGTGCGGGCACGCTTGTTCAGGTGCTCGAACTTGTCCTCTTCGGGGAAATCGGTGTCCACGGGCTTCTCGCCCTTCTGGATCGCTTTCTCCATCTCGGGCAGACGGTGGTAGCTCTGCGGACCGACGACGAGGTCGACAACAGGCGCACGCGCCATGATCTCCTGCCCTTCGGCCTGCGCAACGCAGCCCGCCACGCCGATTTTCAGGTCGGGACGCTCGTCCTTGATCAGCTTCAGGCGGCCAAGTTCGGAATAGACTTTCTCTGCTGCTTTTTCGCGGATGTGACAGGTGTTCAGCAGCACCATGTCGGCCTGTTCGGGCGAGTCCACTTCCACGTAACCGTTTCCGCCCAGCGCCTCCACCATCCGCTCGGAGTCGTAGACGTTCATCTGGCAGCCGTATGTTTTGATAAACAGTTTCTTCGGCTCTGACATGGCGCGTTTCCGGTATGCAGCAGTTTATGGAATGGCGCTAACTACCGTTTTGCCGCTCGTCTTGCAATGGTAGGCAAATTGATCGACTTTACCGGCGGAACAAGGGACGCCCGATGCGATTTGCCAGCCTCGACCAATACCTTCAAAAAGCGCCGGAAATTCTGTCTAAGGGTCCGATCTGCCTCATGCTGGCGGAGGACGAGACCGAAGTCGTGGCCACCATCCGGCACCACCTCGATCTGGGGTTCAAACACCTCGTGATGTTCGGCGCGACCGACATTGCCCTGCCCGAGGCGGTCGAGGCCAAGATCATCCGCGTCGACCACGACATGTTCCGCGACAATGCGCTGACAGATGCGGTGAACGGCACGATCGAGGCGGCGGCGGGTCAGTGGCTCTACTACTGCTATAACGCCGAATTCCTGTTCTATCCGTTCTGCGAAAACCGCGCGGTCGGAGAGATGCTGGCCTTCCATACCGAGGAACGCCGCGAGTCGATGCTGACCTATGTGGTCGACCTCTATGCCAGCGACCTCAAGAATGCTCGGAATGGAGTTTCGATCGAGGACGCCTGTCTGGACAAATCGGGCTACTATGCCCTCGCGCGCCTTGATGCGGCGAACCACAACCATCCGTTCGAACGGCAGCTCGATTTCTTCGGCGGCCTGCGTTGGCGCTTTGAGGAATACATCCCGCAGGAACGCCGCCGCATCGACCGTATCGCGATCTTCCGCGCGGCGAAGGGTCTGCGCCTGCGTCCCGACCACACGTTCAACATCGACGAGTACAACACCTACGCCTGCCCGTGGCACCACAACCTGACGGCGGCAATCTGTTCGTTCCGCACGGCAAAGGCGCTCTGCCGCAATCCGGGCTCGGCGTCCAAGATCAACACGTTCACGTGGTACAACTCGACCCCGTTTACGTGGCACTCTCAGCAATTGCTCGATTTCGGCCTGATGGAACCCGGCCAGTGGTTCTGATCCGATTCGCGGGTTAGTCGCGGCGGAGGCGGATCACCACGTCCACAGACGCCACGCGGGCACCGCTCGGTGCGGAGGGCAGACCTTCGATGCGAAGCTGGTCTGCCGGAGCATCCGTCAAAGTGCCGTCATCTTCCCAATAGAAGTGCGGGTGGTCGGTCATGTTGGTGTCGAAGTAGCTGCGCGATCCGTCCACGGTGATCTCACGCAGCAAACCGGCGTCGCAGAATGCTTTGAGCGTGTTGTAAACGGTGGCGAGCGAAACGCCCGCGCCTGCTTCCGAAGCGGCTTCGTAGAGCCATTCTGCGGTGACATGGCGGTCGCAACCGTCGCCGACCAGCAGAGCCGCCAGCGCGACTCTTTGACGTGTCGGGCGCAGTCCCGCCGAGGCGAGCCAGTCAGTTCCGCGATTTGTCAGGTCGTCGAGCATTCTACCGTCCTTTGGATTCTGGCAAGAATATCGTGGCAACTAAGGTTTTTTCAATGACAATCTGATAACGTGCTGTTGTCCGAAGCCCCGCCGCACTTGCTCTTGCAAAGGTCGGAGTGTTAGACGACCCCGAATTAATTGTGAGCCAACTGGAGAGAAAGAGACCCGATGGGCCAATATCCGAACAGCTTCGACAAAGAAGATCTTCTGAAATGCGCCCGTGGCGAACTCTTCGGTCCGGGCAATGCCCAGCTTCCGGCTCCGCCGATGCTGATGATGGACCGCATCACCGAAATCTCGGATGACGGCGGCGCGCACGGTAAAGGTCACGTTCTGGCAGAGTTCGATATCACGCCCGACCTGTGGTTCTTCGACTGCCACTTCCCCGGCAACCCGATCATGCCCGGCTGCCTTGGCCTCGATGGTCTGTGGCAGCTGACCGGCTTCAACCTCGGCTGGCGCGGCTGGCTGGGTCGCGGCTATGCGCTCGGCGTCGGCGAGGTCAAACTGACCGGCATGGTCCGTCCCGACCGCAAAATGCTCACCTACAAAATCGACTTCACCAAGGCCATTCAAACCCGCCGCCTGACCATGGGCGTTGCTGACGGTATTGTAGAGGCGGACGGTGAGGTTATCTATCAGGTTAAAGACATGAAAGTCGCTCTCTCGGAATCCTGAGAGCGACCGTTCCAACAGAATTAAGGGAGGCCCACCATGCGCCGTGTCGTCGTCACTGGTCTCGGAATTGTATCGCCTATCGGCAACAACGCCGCCGAAGTCGAAGCCTCGCTCCGTGCGGGCAAATCGGGTATCGAAGCCAGCCCTGAAATGGCAGAACGCGGATTCCGCAGCCAGATTGCGGGCACCGTCAAAATCGATGTCACCGAACACGTGGACAAGCGCGCGCTGCGCTTCATGGGTCCGGGTGCGGCTTATGCCTACATCTCCATGAAGCAGGCGATCGAGGACTCCGGTCTGACCGAAGATCAGGTCTCGAACGTGCGCACCGGCCTCGTTGCCGGCTCGGGCGGTCCGTCGACCAGCGCCATGTATGCCGCACACCAGATCGTCGATAAAAACGGCTCGCCCAAGCGGATCGGGCCGTTCGCTGTGCCGAAGTGCATGTCCTCGACCATCTCGGCGAACCTGTCGACCCAGTTCAAGATCAAGGGCATCAACTACTCGATCACCTCGGCTTGCTCGACCTCGCTGCACTGCATCGGCAACGCCGCAGAGCAGATCATGATGGGCAAGCAGGACGTGATGTTCGCTGGCGGCGGCGAAGAACTGGACTGGACCCTGTCCTGCCTGTTCGACGCGATGGGCGCTATGTCGTCCAAGTTCAACGACACTCCCGAAAAAGCCTCGCGCGCGTTCGACAAGGACCGTGACGGCTTCGTCATCGCGGGTGGCGGCGGCATCGTTGTCCTCGAAGACCTTGAACACGCCAAGGCGCGCGGCGCGAAAATCTACGCCGAAGTTACCGGCTTTGCCGCGACCTCGGACGGTCACGACATGGTTGCCCCGTCGGGTGAAGGCGGCGAGCGCGCGATGCGCCTTGCGCTGCAAACCCTGCCGGAAGGCCGCAAGGTCAGCTACATCAATGCGCACGGCACCTCGACTCCGGTCGGCGACGTGGGCGAGATCGAAGCCGTCCGCCGCGTCTTCGGCGATGGCAGCACCCCGCCGGTGTCCTCGACCAAGTCGATGACCGGTCACAGCCAGGGTGCGACGGGCGCGTCCGAAGCCATCTACTGCCTGCTGATGCTTCAGGGCGATTTCATCGCACCGTCGATCAACGTCGAAAACCTCGCCCCCGAACTGAAGCCCGAAGAGATCGCGACCTCGCTGGTCGAAAACGCGGGCCTCGATTCCGTGATGACCAACAGCTTCGGCTTTGGCGGCACCAACGGGTCGATGATCCTGTCGAAATACCGCGACTGATCCGATCAAAAATTTACGAAGCGGGCGCCCATCGCGGCGCCCGCTTTCGTTTCGCCCTCGGCCATTTACCTTTTTCGAGAGGTATTAACCTCGCATTAACCTACTTCATTTACATTCCGTGGAATGGTAGACACGCCCCACGGAATTGACGTTAGGACATCGAAAATGGCCTCCCCCAGCGTAGGCGAACTGATGACCCGCTTCGGGATGGCTGCGCAGCTTTTTCAGACAAAGCTCGAAGCCGGCCTCGCACCTTACGGGCTAACCATTCCGCAAATGTCCGTTCTTTCGCATCTTGTGGCATTGGCCAAACCGCTGCGCGTGACCGAAATCGCCCGCGCGGTCGAGGTTGGCCAACCTGCCGTGACGAAGATGTTGACGAAGTTCGAACATGCCGGATGGGTTGGTTTCATCACCAGCGCCGAAGACCGCCGCAGCAAAGCGGTCGTGGCAACAGACAACGGGCGCGAGCTCCTCGCGGAAGTCCAGCAGAGTATTTTTCCAACGCTGGGCGGCTTTTTTTCCGAATGGAAATCCGAGGACTTGGCCAATTTTAGCGAGTACCTTAAAAAGGTAATACAACTTATGGATGATCGGCCGCAGACCAACATCTGACTGCGCAAACATCCGGAAGAAACGAGGGAACACCATGCAATCAATGACAGGCAAGCGCGGCTTGATTATGGGCGTCGCGAACGAGCGCTCCATCGCTTGGGGCATCGCGAAAGCTCTGGCAGACGCAGGCGCGGAACTGGCCTTTACCTATCAGGGCGACGCTTTTGGCAAGCGCGTCGAACCGCTCGCCGCTTCGGTCGGCTCGAACACGCTGATCGACGTCGACGTGACCAATGACGAGAGCATGGACCTCGCCTTCAACACGGTTAAGGACAAGTGGGGCTCGCTCGATTTCGTCGTCCACGCCATCGCCTATTCGGACAAGAACGAACTTACCGGCCGTTTCATCAACACCACCCGCGCCAACTTCGGCCACTCGCTGGGGATCAGCTGCTATTCGTTCATTGACGTCGCCAAGCGCGCGTCCGAACTAATGCCGAACGGCGGCTCTTTGATCACGCTGACGTACGGCGGCTCCAACCGCGTGACCCCGAATTACAACGTGATGGGCGTTGCGAAAGCCGCGCTGGAAAGCTCTGTCCGCTATCTGGCGAATGACCTCGGCCCGCAGGGCATCCGCGTGAACGCGATCTCCCCCGGCCCGATGAAGACCCTTGCCGGTGCGGCCATCGGCGGTGCGCGCAAGACCTACCGTCACACCGAAGAGAACGCCCCGCTGCGCTCCAACGCGACGCTCGAAGCTGTCGGCGGCACCGCCGTTTACCTCGCTTCGGACGCGGGCGCGTTCACCTCGGGCGAGATCATCCACGTTGACGGCGGCTTCCACGTGCTGGGCATGCCGCAGCAGGAACACCTCTGATCAGATGCTGCTGACGGCGTTTGCGATAGCTCTCGCCGCCGCGCTCTGGTCGGCGACAAAGGGCGGATGGGCCGGACTGCAACCGCAGTTTCCGGCCCCTCGCTATTTGGCAACGGGCGTTCTGGGCTTCGCCGTGCTGATCTACATCTTCGGCGCGCTGGTCGCGGGGCCGCTGGTGTTCTGTTTCTACCTTTACGAACTGGGCACCGTGACGGCCCGCCGCGCGATGGGGCAAAACGCGGAATTCAGGGTGATCCCCGTCTTTGGCGAGAAGCCCGCAGTCATCGGCCAAGAGGTCCGCGCTCACACGGCGTACGCGCTGCTCATCGGGCCGTTCTTCCTGATCCTCGGCTCGATTTCTTCGAGCCTGCTGTCGATGTGGGTCACGCCCTATAGCATCCACCTCGCGAACTTCCTCGCGCTCCTCAGTATCATCGCGCCGATGTACGGGCTGATGCGGCTTCTGCCCTTCGACAAACTGGGCGGCGATGTCATCCTCGACACCGTATCGAATGCGATCTGGCCGATCCTCGGTCTGTTCCTGACAGGCCTAGCTTCGGCGATCGTCATGGTCGGAGCTATCGGCCTGAAGTCCCTCGGCCTCGGTTTTCTAGCGCTCTATGGCGTGAAAACTGCGGTCTACGGCCCGTCGATTCCGCCCGATCCCACCCGCCTGACGAAGCCTGCGGGCTGGCTGATGTTTGTATGTTATCTTGCTACCATTGGAGTTCTGGGCGTGCTCGGCTCTCCGTTGTTGATGGCGATGCTCCGGCCGTTTTAGACGGCACACCTTCCATATCTTGCATGGCTGCCTTGCGTTTCGCTCAATTGTAACAGCGGCCCTTAACGTGCATCCTGCACGGCAGGATGGGAGGAATCCGTTTGATCAATACTTGCATTTTCGATGCCTATGGCACCCTTTTCGATGTCAGCGCCGCCGCTCGCGAAGCCGCTGCCGAACCGGGGAACGAGGCACTCGCAGAGATTTGGCCGCAACTCGCGGCCGATTGGCGCTTCAAGCAACTACAGTACAGCTGGCTGCGCGCCGTTGCCCGCAAACATGAAGACTTCTGGCAGCTGACCAAGGACTCGCTCGATTGGGCACTCGAAGCGGCAAAGCTGGACGATCCGAAACTGCGCGAGCGACTGCTGAACCTCTACTGGGAACTGTCGCCCTACCCCGAGGTGGTCGAGGTTCTGACCTACCTCAAAGAGCGCGGCATCCAGACCGGCATTCTGTCGAACGGTACCCAGGAGATGCTGAACGGTGCGGTGAAACGCGCTGGCGTCGGCCATCTGCTCGACGCGGTGATGTCGGTCGAAACCGTGAAGGTCTTCAAACCCCACGACCTCGTTTACGAAATGGTCGAAAGCCGCTTCATCTGCGAGCGCAACGAAGTTCTCTTCGTGTCCTCGAACGGCTGGGACGCCGCAGGTGCCTCGAACTTCGGGTATCAGACCCTGTGGGTGAACCGCCAAAACGAGCCGGTTGACCGCCTTTACGCGCAGCCCCAGCAGATCGCGCCTGACCTGCGCGCCGTGCTCGACCTCGTCTGAGAATTCAACTGTACCAGCGCGAATTTCACCTTTGGCCCGCTTGCATCCTGCGGGCCAAAGCCTGATCCTCGGCCACCAGACAAATGGCGAGGACGACCGATGCGCGAACATTATATCCAACGCGATGATGTGACCCTTTACGCCCGCGAAGACGGCGTGATGGGCGACAGCGCACCGACCATCGTGTTCGCCAACTCGCTCGGCACGGCTATGAGCCTTTGGGACGACCTGCTGCCGCTGCTGCCCAAAGGACTGCGCATCGTCCGCATGGACAAACGCGGCCACGGCAAATCCTCCTGCCCCGATGCGCCTTACGCGATGGGCGCGCTGGTGAAGGATGCCGAGGCGGTTTGCGATCACCTCAACGTCCGCGACGCGATGTTCGTCGGCCTGTCGATCGGCGGCATGATTGCGCAGGGGCTGGCGGTCAAACGGCTCGACATCATCCGCACGCTGGTTCTGTCGAACACCGCCGCCAAGATCGGCATCCAGAAGCTCTGGGACGAACGGATCAACGCGGTCCGCACCAAGGGCCTCGACGCGATTGCTGATGGCGTGATGGAGCGGTGGTTCGCCAAGGATTTTGCCAATTCCCCCGCTGTGAAGAAATGGCGCGACCTGCTGTGCGCAACGCCGGTCGAAGGCTATACCGGTTGCTGTGCCGCGATCTCGGGCACCGATTTCTACACGCCGACCAGCGGTCTACGCCTGCCGACGATGGGTATCGTGGGTTCCGAAGACGGCTCCACCCCGCCGGATCTGGTGCGCGAAACGGTCGAACTGATCCCCGGCTCCACCTTCCACATCATTCGCAAGACAGGCCACCTGCCCTGCGTGGAGAAACCGCAGGAATATGCGGATCTGCTGAACCAGTTCATCAAGGACACCGGCCACATCTGAGGCTGGCCCCGCCCGCGTCCCGCCGTTAGTAAGGCGCAAACCAGACACCGGAGCTGACCCATGGCCGCTACGCTTTTCGACAGCACGATCTACCGTGACCTGATCCTCGACCGTGAATTCGGTGCGCTTTTCACTGACAGCGCCGAGGTTCGCGCGATGATGATCGTTGAAGGCGCACTGGCCAAAGCGCAAGGCACCGTCGGCGTCATCCCCGAGATCGCGGCCAAGGCGATCCACCGCGCCTCGCTGGAGCTTCAGATCGACCCCGCGGGCCTGTCGCCCGAAACGGGGAAAAACGCAGTGGTCGTGCCTGCGCTGGTGTCGTCGTTTCGCACACTGATGCAGGCGCCCGAATACGCGCAGTACGTCCACTTCGGCGCGACCTCGCAGGACATCATGGACACCGCGCTCGCGCTGCGTCTGCGCCAGATGCTGACGCTGACCGAAACGCGCCTGAAGCGTGTCGTCGCGGGCCTCGCGGCATTGGCTGAAGAACACGCCGAGACCCCGATGGCAGGCCGCACCTACGGTCAGGTCGCAACCCCCACCTCGTTCGGCGCAATGGCCGCAAGCTGGGGCAATCCGCTCGCCGACCTGTTGGAACAACTGCCCGCCATCCGCTCGCAAGTGCTACGGGTCAGCCTGGCGGGCGCTGCGGGCACGCTGTCGGCGATGGGTGATAAGGGCGACGAAGTGCGCGCCGAGCTGGCCAAGGGCCTCGGCCTCTCCGATCCAGAACACAGCTGGCACGCAGAGCGGAACGGCTTCGCCGCAATGGCCGCGTGGATGACGCAGGTCATCACACAACTGGCCAAGATGGGCGATGATCTGACACTGCTGACCCAAAGCGGCATTGGCGAGGTCCGCCTGCCCGCCGCCGGTGGCTCTTCCACCATGCCGCAGAAACAGAACCCCGTGATGCCGTCCATGCTGAGCGCGCTCGCGCGGGTCGCCGTTGGCCTGAACGCAACGCTGCAATACGCGCCCGTTCATCGCCAACAGCGCGATGGTGCTGCGTGGATTTCGGAATGGATGACTTTGCCGCAGCTGTGCCTTGCGACGGGCCGCGCCCTGCAAATCGGCGGCGATCTGGCGGAGGGACTGAAACCAGATACGGAATCGATGCTCGGACACATCGACGACGGCACGGGCCTGATCTACGCAGAGGCGCTTTCGTTCGAACTGGCGAAATCGATGCCGCGACCGGATGCGCAGGCAGCGGTCAAAGACATGTGCAAGCGGGTGATCGCCGGCGAAGGGACGCTGAAAGAACTGGCCAAGGCCGAGTGGACGGACCTGAACGCCGATGCGATCTTCGCACCGTCAAGTCAGTTGGGGCTCGCACCCCAAGATGCCCGCACGTTTGCTGCACGGGCCAAGGCGCTCGCCTGAGCGCCTTCGGAAATCTGTAAAATCAGAAAGAGCGGCGGAGTGCCGGCTGCGCAGTGATGCGGATCACTTCGCCTTCTTCGCGGAAGCTGCGAACGACCGACATCGTTGCGGTGATCAGGGTCGTGACCATGAAGAGGCCGATAACGCCCCAGAGGCCGACCAGGCCAACCATGTTCAGGCTAAGTGCACCGACGAGTACAGCGGCGCTCACCATGAAGCAGAGTCCCATTTATTCCATCCCAAGTCTTGTTCTTGTTGGGACGGAGTAGGCCACATCAACGTGACATTAATCAAACAGTTTGCATTTTAGTGAGTGGAAACTCGCCTACCGCCGGAAAAGTTCCGCCGATTTGCCCAAATTTTTCAACTTTTTTGAATTTGCGGAGGTGGCGATTCCCGTAAAAGCAAAACCGCGCCCCGATGGGACGCGGTTTCCGTTCACCGTATCTGATTGAATCAGCGGGTGAATTTCTTGTGCTTGAGTCGCTTCGGCTCCAGCGCATCGGCACCAAGACGGCGCTTCTTGTCTTCTTCGTAATCTTCGAAGTTACCCTGGAACCACTCGACGTGGGCTTCGCCTTCGAAAGCCAGAATGTGGGTACAGATACGGTCGAGGAAGAAACGGTCGTGCGAGATGACGACAGCGCAACCGGCAAATTCGGTTAGCGCGTCTTCGAGAGCACGGAGGGTTTCGACGTCGAGGTCGTTGGTAGGTTCGTCGAGGAGCAGAACGTTACCGCCCGACTTCAGCAGACGTGCCATGTGGACGCGGTTGCGTTCACCGCCCGAGAGCAGACCGACTTTCTTCTGCTGGTCGCCGCCTTTGAAGTTGAACGAAGAGCAGTACGCACGGCTGTTCACTTCGGCATCGCCGAGCTGGATGAGTTCGGCGCCGCCCGAGATGGCTTCCCATACGGTATCGTTGGCCGCGAGGTCGTCACGCGACTGGTCGACATAGGACAGCTGAACGGTGTCACCGTAGGATACGGTGCCCTCGTCCGGCGTTTCCTGACCGGTGAGCATCTTGAACAGGGTCGACTTACCGGCACCGTTCGGGCCGATGACGCCGACGATACCGCCTGGCGGCAGGTCGAACGACAGGTCTTCGATGAGGAGCTTGTCGCCCATCGCCTTTTTCAGGCCGTTGACCTCGATAACCTTGCCACCCAGACGCGGACCGTTCGGAATGACGATCTGTGCGCGGGTGATCTTTTCGCGCTCGGACGTTTCGGCCAGTTCGTTATAGGCGTTGATACGCGCTTTCTGCTTGGCCTGACGGGCTTTGGTGCCCTGACGCATCCACTCAAGCTCGCGCTCGAGGGTCTTTTGCTTGGACTTGTCCTCGCGGGCTTCCTGCGCCAGACGCTTGGCCTTCTGTTCCAGCCAGCTGGAGTAGTTGCCTTCGTAGGGGATGCCCTGACCGCGGTCGAGTTCGAGAATCCAGCCGGTGATGTCATCAAGGAAGTAACGGTCGTGCGTCACGCAGAGGATCGTGCCCTTGTAGTCGATCAGGTGCTGCTGGAGCCACGCGATAGTCTCGGCGTCGAGGTGGTTGGTCGGTTCGTCGAGCAGCAGCATGTCGGGCGCTTCGAGAAGCAGCTTACACAGTGCGACACGGCGACGTTCACCGCCCGAAAGGCTGGAGACGTTGGCATCGTCCGGCGGGCAGCGCAGAGCTTCCATAGCGACGTCGACCTGGCTGTCGAGATCCCACAGGTTCTGGCTGTCGATCTCGTCCTGAAGCGAAGCCATCTCGTCTGCGGTTTCGTCCGAGTAGTTCATAGCCAGTTCGTTGTAACGATCCAGCTTGCCCTTCTTTTCGGCCACGCCGAGCATGACGTTTTCGCGGACGGTCAAACCTTCGTCGAGCTGCGGCTCCTGCGGAAGATAGCCGACGCGCGCGCCTTCGGCGGCCCAGGCTTCACCTTGGAAGTCCTTGTCCATGCCGGCCATGATCTTGAGCAGCGACGATTTACCGGCGCCGTTGACACCGACGACACCGATCTTCACGCCCGGAAGGAAGTTCAGACGGATGTTCTCAAAGACCTTTTTTCCGCCAGGATAGGTCTTTGACACGCCGTCCATGAAATAGACGAACTGATAATTGGCCATTGCTGATCCTTTGATTGCTTGGCCCCTAAATAGCGATGCCACCCGCAAGGGGCAATCCGTCCGGCCAGCCTTATTTTTCAAGGGACGGAACATGTATCGCAGCACGCGCGTTGCCGATGGGTAGTGTGCTGGGTCTGGGATCGCGATGAACGAACGACACGAAGACGAATTCGAAACTGCGATTTTCTATCTCGGCTCCATTCGCCGCCTCCTTTTCGGACTCACCATCATCGTCCTGCTGACGACTGCCTATTTTGCGCGGGGCATCATTCTGCCTGTCATGCTCGGCGTTTTGATGGCGCTTCTTCTGAGCCCGCTGGTGCGGGGGATGAAGCGCGTCGGCTTTTCCGCCCCCATCGCCGCGATGCTGATTGTGTTCGTCGTGACCTCGCTGACGGTCGCGGGCGCGCTTGCGCTGAAACAGCCGGTGACCGACCTGCTTGCCAATGCGCCGCAGATCGCTCTGGATGTGAAAATCAAAGGGCGCGAAGTCATCGAAAAGATCGCCGAAGTCCGCGAGATGGGCGAAAACATTGCCGATATGGCGTCGGGTGACGGCGCATCGGACGCCCCTGCGCCTGTTGCGGACGAACGCATCGACATCCTAGCGATGGTCACGAACCAGATGGTTACGATTGCATCGACCTTCGGCGGCGCGATGCTGCTGGCGCTGTTCATCCTCGCCTCCGACGACCTTGTTCAAAGGCGCATCGTCGA
Organism: Marivivens donghaensis; assembly: GCF_011806565.1. GTDB lineage: Bacteria > Pseudomonadota > Alphaproteobacteria > Rhodobacterales > Rhodobacteraceae > Marivivens > Marivivens donghaensis_A. Next base: position 18,829 of record NZ_JAATOP010000003.1, on the reverse strand, counting down.
GGTCATGCCCCGTTTCTCGGACAAGCGCCGCGCGCTGGCTGTGGCGCGGGATGTTGAGCACCAGATTTCCCGCTATCTTGCCTCGATCACCTTAATCAACATGTTGCTCGGCTTCTCGGTCGGCGTGGCCTGCTGGTATCTCGGCCTGCCGATGCCTGCGGTTTGGGGCGTTGCTGCGGCGCTCCTGAACTACCTGCCGTTCGTGGGCCCGATCATCGGCATGATCGGCGTGGGCATGGTCGCACTCGTGTCCTTTGACACAGTCGGCGAAGCGTTCCTTCCTCCCTTCTCATACTTCGTCCTCAACGCGATCGAAGCGAACTTCGTCACGCCGCTGTTCGTCGGCAAACGGCTGGAGCTGAACACCATCGCTGTTTTCCTCATGGTGATGTTCTGGATCTGGCTCTGGGGCTTTGCGGGCGCGTTCCTTGCCGTTCCATTCCTGGTTGTCGTGCGGGTTCTGTGCGCAAATATAGAGGAATGGCACAATTTCGGCCGTTTTCTTGCCAGCAGAGATGGGTAGTCTTGCCTGAAGTGGTCTAAATCGTTTTAGTGACCACGGGGAGGATTCCAGATGACGAAATATACACCCGCCGAAGACCGCTATGAAAAGATGGTCTACCGCCGCTGCGGCAACTCGGGCGTGAAGCTGCCCGCCGTTTCCATCGGCCTGTGGCACAACTTTGGCCACGACACACCGCACCAGACCAAGCGCGCGATCTGCCAGACCGCATTCGACAACGGCATCACGCACTTCGACCTCGCGAACAACTACGGCCCGCCTCCGGGCAGTGCCGAAGAAGCGTTCGGCGACATCCTCGCGAACGACTTTGCAGGCTACCGCGACGAGCTGATTATCTCGTCCAAGGCGGGCTATCACATGTGGGACGGCCCCTACGGCGAGTGGGGCAGCCGCAAGTACCTCGTGTCGTCCTGCGACCAGTCGCTCAAGCGCATGGGCCTCGATTACGTCGATATCTTCTATTCGCACCGCTTCGACCCCGACACGCCGCTCGAAGAGACGATGATGGCGCTCGATTACATCGTGCGTTCGGGCCGTGCCCTTTATGCAGGTATCTCGTCCTATAATTCGGAGCGCACCCGCGAGGCTGTCGCGATCCTCCAGGACCTCGGCACGCCCTGCCTCATCCACCAGCCCAGCTACAACATGCTGAACCGCTGGGTAGAGACCGATGGGCTGAAGGACACGCTGAAAGAACTCGGCGTCGGTTCGATTGCCTTCACCCCGCTCGCGCAGGGGATGCTGACCAAAAAGTACCTCGGCGGCATTCCCAAGGACAGCCGCGCGGCGCAGGACAAATCGCTCGACCCGAACATGCTGTCGGATCAGGCGATCGACAATATCCGAGCACTGAACGAGATCGCTGCCAAGCGCGGGCAGACCCTCGCCCAGATGGCGATTGCATGGGTGCTGCGCGACGGCGGCATCACCACCGCCCTCATCGGCGCATCCCGCCCCGAGCAGGTCACCGACTGCTGCGGCGCGATCGGCAATCTGGAGTTCACAGCAGAGGAACTCGCCCAGATCGACGAATACGCCGACGAAGAGAAGATCAACCTCTGGGCCAAATCGGCCGAACTTGAGGATTGATGTCCTGACGGACAGCGGGGGGCTCTGCCCCCGCACCCCCGAGGTATTTTTATCAGAATGAAGGGGCGGGGAGGCCCTGATTTCATGATCCGCAATCCGGTTTTACCGGGGTTCAACCCCGATCCGTCATTCCTGCGCGTGGGCGAGGATTACTACCTCGCGACCTCCACTTTCGAGTGGTATCCGGGTGTTTGCATTTACCATTCGCGCGATCTGGTGAACTGGGATCTGGTGGCGCGTCCGCTGAGCCGCGCGGCGCTACTGGATATGCGCGGCAATCCCGATAGCTGCGGAATCTGGGCGCCGTGTCTGAGCCACGACGGCGAGAAGTTCTGGCTGGTTTATACCGACGTGAAGCGCTTCGACGGCAGTTTCAAGGATGCGCATAACTACATCACCTGCTGCGAGAGCGTGGACGGGGAGTGGAGCGATCCGTGGTATGTGAACAGCTCCGGCTTCGATCCGTCGCTGTTCCACGATGACGACGGGCGGAAGTGGTTCGTCAACATGCGTTGGAATCACCGCCCCAAGGGGTGCAATCCGGCTCATGCGGCGTTTGACGGGATACTCTTGCAGGAGTGGTCGCCGGAGCGTGGGCTGAGCGGTGAGGTGACGAATATCTATGCGGGTACGGACCGCGGGCTGACCGAGGCGCCGCATTTGTTCAAACGGGGTGGCTACTATTACCTGACCACGGCAGAGGGCGGCACGGGGTATGACCACGCTGTCACGATGTCGCGGGCGCGGGACATTCGCGGGCCGTATGAGGACCATCCGGCGAAGCATGTGATTTCAGCCAAAGGGACTGACAACCCCATTCAGCGGACCGGTCATGGGCAGTATGTGGAGACGCATTGGGGCGAGCATTACCACTCGTTTCTGATGGGGCGGCCGCTGTGGAAAGACGGGAAGCCGTACTGCCCGCTCGGGCGGGAGACGGGGCTGGAGAAGGTTGTCTGGGAGGACGGCTGGCTGTGGCTTGAACAGGGCGGGATGCTGGCGCGGGAAGAGGTGCCGTCGCCTGTCGCGGTGGAGCCGCGTGCTCGTCAGGCGGTGAAGCGGACGCTGGGTGATGCGCTGCCGCCCGAGTTCCAGTGGTTGCGGACGCCTGAGACGGAACGCATTTTCCGCGAGGATGTCGATGCACTGACGCTGATCGGGCGGGAAAGCATCGGCTCGTGGTTCGAGCAAGCGCTGGTCGCGCGGCGGCAGGAGGATCACTTCTATACTGCAGAGACCACCGTTAAGTTCGCGCCTGAGACCTATCAGCAGTCGGCGGGCCTCACGACCTACTACAACCGTTTCAAATTCCACGCGTGCCTTGTCAGTCATGAAGAGGGCATCGGGCGGGTGCTACACATCTATTCCTGCCTCGGCGATCCGGATGGCGCGCTGACGTGGCATGGTGATCCGATTGCGATCGGTGACGGGGCGGTCGATCTGCGGGTGACGGTCGATGGCACCACCCAGCAGTTCTGGATCAAACGGGGCGACTGGGAAAAGGTCGGGCCGGAGCTGGATGCGACACTGGTCTCGGACGAAGGCGGACGCGGCGAGCATGGATCTTTCACCGGCGCTTTCGTCGGGATGATCTGCATGGATATCACAGGACAGGCCCGCGAGGCGCGGTTTACCCGCTTTGACTATGTGCCGCGTTCGGGCGACAGCGGCTGAGGGGTTTGCTTTGCCCTCTTGCGCTATCACGTAGGCGCGATAATGAGGCGGAATGGTTCTAGGATACCCCATAGCAAAGCCGGGACAGGTCATTGGTCTGCTTGGCGGATCGTTCGATCCTGCGCACGAAGGGCACGTCGCGATTACGCTCGCGGCGCTACGCCGTTTCGGGCTGGACCGCGTGTGGTGGATGGTATCGCCGGGCAATCCGCTTAAAGAACACGGGCCTGCCGCGATCGAGCGGCGCATCGCGGCTGCGACGGATATCATGGATCATCCGCGAGTGACCGTGACGGGGATCGAACAGAGGCTCGGCACCCGCTACACCGCTGAAACCATCGCGGCGCTGCGCAGGCGGTATCCGGGGGTAAAGTTCGTCTGGCTGATGGGGGCCGACAACCTCGTGCAATTCGACAAATGGCAGGACTGGAAGACGATCATGGACAGCGTTCCTGTAGGCGTGATCGCACGTCCGGGGTATCTGCTGGCTGCAAAGACGTCCAAAGCAGCGCGGGTCTACTCCGATGCGCGGCTTTCGGCGCGGCGGTCGTGGCAGCTTGGCCGCTCGGATGCGCCGAAGTGGTGCTATGTGAACCTCCCGCTCTCGGAAGCGTCATCGTCCGCGATCCGTGCGCGAGGAGAATGGACATAACCTGTCATTGATTGGCTATGGGGTGCGAGCTAGCTTCAGGCCATGAAAACACAATTGTCCCGACGCGCGGCCCTTGGCGGGCTTCTGAGCCTGTCCGCAACCGCGGCGCTGGCCAATGCTCCACTGACTTCGATGCCGCCGCTGGCGCGTGCGCCGGACGTTCCCGAACGCCCGCGTCTGAGGCCGAACCTCGACCAGTATATCTTCGAGGCAGGGCTGACGGGACTGACCGGTGTCATCGTGACGGACACTGCGACGGGCGAGATACTCGAACAGTACCAGCCGCTCACCGCCATGCCGCCCGCGAGCGTGGCGAAAGTTGTGACCAGCCTTTATGCGCTGGAGACGCTGGGCGCGGAGTACCGGTTTACCACGCAACTGGTCGCAACGGGTCCGATCAGCGAAGAAGGCGTGCTGGACGGTGATCTGGTGCTTGTCGGCGGCGGGGATCCGACGCTGACCACGGATAATCTGGGCGAGCTTGCGCAGATGCTGGTGGATGCGGGCGTCAAGGAAGTGACCGGCGCGTTTCAGGTCTGGGGCGGCGCCCTGCCCTACGTCGAAGAGATCGAGCCCGAGCAGCTTGATCACCTTGGCTATAACCCCGCCGTTTCGGGGCTGAACCTGAATTATAACCGCGTGTTCTTCGAATGGGCGCGGACGGGCAGCAGCTACGATGTGACCATGGACGCGCGGTCCGAGAAATTCAGCCCCTCCGTCGAGGTCGCGCGGATGGAGGTCATCGACCGCTCCACCCCGATCTACACCTATGAGAACGACGACGACCACGATGATTGGACCGTGTCGAAGGCGGCGCTTGGCGAAGGCGGCGGCTATTGGCTACCTGTGAGGCATCCTGACCTCTATGCGGGCGACGTGTTCCACAGCATTGCGCGCAGCAAGGGCATCAAGCTGTCCGAGCCGGTAAGGGCCGAGGCTGCGCCGACGGACGAGCCGTTCCTCCAATACCTCAGCGAGCCGCTGGATGTCGTGGTGAAGGACTGCCTGAAGTATTCGACCAACCTGACTGCCGAAGTGCTTGGCCTCACCGCGACCGCCCAGCGCACGGGGATTCCGGCTGATCTGAAATCCTCCGCCGCCGAGATGCGGCAGTGGATTTTCGAGCGGACGGGCGCGACGGTGCGGCTGATGGATCATTGCGGCCTCAATCCGGACTCGCGGATTACGCCAGCGTCTCTGGTCGGCCTGCTGAATGCGCCGGACGTGCAGGATCTGCTGCGACCGCTTCTGAAGAACATCGTGCTGCGGGATGTCGAAGGAACGCCGATCAACACCGCCGCACATGTCGAGGCGAAGACAGGTACGCTGAACTTCGTTTCCGCATTGGCGGGCTATGTGCATACCAAGGATGGCCGCGAGCTGTCGTTTGCCATCTTCAGCGGCGACCTGCCGCGGCGCGAAGCCTTTGCCGAAACGGAAGCTGGCCGCCCACAGGGAGCGGCCAGCTACAACGGTAAGGCCAAGCGGCTACAGCAGGTGCTGCTCCAGCGCTGGGCCGATTTCTAAGGCTTACATGGTCATGTGACGCGCACGGGCGCCGCGTTCGATCGCGGCGGCGTGCAGGCGGTCGACGGCCATCTCGTGACGGATCTCTTCGAGCATACGTGCCTCTGCGCCTTCGATACGGCCATCTGCGGCGGCGACGTCACAGGCCAGCGCGTAGGCGGTTTCGCTCATACGCTCGGGCAGCGCGTCGCGGATCAGACCGAACAGCGCGTCGAGGCCGTCTTCTTCGCCCAGCAGGTCGAAAACGGTGCGCGATACGGCGGGCAGACGCTCTTCGTCGTAGTCGTGAAACACCGGTAGGTGGTTGATCATGTTGTTGATCCGGACGAGTTCGGCGGTGCGGATATCCTCGTCACTGGCGGAAACGGCGATCATCAGGGCGACGAGTGCATCCTGGGCGGTCAGTGAACTGTCGGCGGTCATGGTCTTCTCCGTTGTGTTACACCCTTCATTTATTGACGCCGGAGCACTCCCGCAATAGGGAGAGCGCTTGAGCCTGCCGTGGTGGCAGTAGACCGATGGAGTGAAACAGATGACCGACGTGCGCGAAGTAGCGATGGAAAGTAAGGCCTGGCCGTTCGAAGAAGCCCGCGCCCTGCTGAAACGCTATGAGAAAGCACCGCCCGAAAAGGGCTACGTTCTGTTTGAAACCGGCTACGGCCCGTCGGGTCTGCCGCACATCGGCACCTTCGGCGAAGTGCTGCGCACGACCATGATCCGCAATGCTTTCCACAAGATTTCGGACATCCCGACCCGCCTGATTTGCTTCTCGGACGACCTTGACGGTATGCGCAAGGTGCCGGGCAACGTGCCGAACCAGGACATGCTGAAAGAGCACGAGCAGAAGCCGCTGACCTCGGTTCCCGACCCGTTCGAGGAATTCCCGTCGTTTGGCGAGCATAACAACGCGATGCTGCGCCGCTTCCTCGATACCTTCGGGTTCGATTACGAATTCTATTCGGCAACCGAGTTCTACAAGTCGGGTCAGTTCGACGAAGTGCTGAAGCGCGCCGTCGACAAGTACGATGACATCATGAAGGTCATGCTGAAGTCCCTGCGCGAAGAGCGTCAGGCGACCTACTCGATCTTCCTGCCGATCCACCCCGAAACCGGCCGCGTTCTGTACGTGCCGATGAAGGAAGTGAACAAAGAGAACTACACCATCACGTTCGACGACGAGGACGGCAAGGAATGGACCCTGCCCGTCACTGGCGGCAACGTGAAATTCCAGTGGAAGCCGGACTTCGGTGCGCGCTGGGCTGCGCTGAACGTCGATTTCGAGATGTACGGCAAGGACCACTCCACCAACACCGCGATCTACGACCGCATTTCGGAGATCCTCGGCGCGAAGAAGCCGAACCACATGGTGTACGAGCTGTTCCTTGATGCGAACGGCGAGAAGATCTCGAAGTCCAAGGGCAACGGCATCTCGATCGACGAGTGGCTGACCTACGCCTCGACCGAGTCGCTGTCGTACTTCATGTTCCTCAAGCCCAAGACCGCCAAGCGCCTGCATTTCGATGTGATCCCGCGCATGGTGGACGAGTATCACCAGCAGCTGAAGGCCTATCCGACGCAAGACGAGAAGGGCCAACTCGCGAACCCCGTCTACCATATTCACAACGGCGACGTGCCGGAGTCGAAGATGGTCGTGCCGTTCGCCATGCTGCTGAACCTCGCGTCTGTTTCGGGTGCCGAAGACAAAGAAACCATGTGGGGCTTCATCAAGCGCTATGCACCCGAAGCCGCTGCGGACACCCATCCGGACCTCGATCAGGCCGCCGGATTTGCCGTCCGCTACTACCACGACTTCGTTAAGCCGACGAAAACCTTCCGCGCGCCGACCGATCAGGAACGCGCTGCGATGGAAGACATGCTGGCCCGCCTCAAGGCATGGGACGGCGCTGCGGACGGCGAAGAGCTTCAGTCGATGGTGTTCGCCGTCGGCAAGGAGCATGGCTTCGAGAACCTGCGCGAATGGTTCAAGGCGCTCTACGAAGTGCTGCTCGGCGACAGCCAAGGCCCGCGCTTCGGCGGCTTCATCGCGCTCTACGGCATCGAGAACTCGATCCGCCTGATCGAGGATGGCCTCGCAGGCAAACTGGTTTCGGCCAGATAAATCAGCGGCTGCGGGCGGAAAATCGCCCGCAGCGCCACTTTCGGGCCCGTGCCTGAACCAAAACCGGATTTCCGGCGTATCCTTTGGTATCGGAGGATACAGACATGATCAGAACGACAAGTCTCCTACTCGCGCTCGTTGCCAGCCCGCTGGCCGCGCAGGATACCGACGGCATTCAAGGCATCATCGACCAGCAGATGGACGCGTTCATTGCGCGCGACATCCCGACGGCGTTCGGCTTTGCCAGCCCCGGTCTTCAACAGATGTTCCAGACCCCGCAGAACTTTGGCCACATGGTCGAATACGGCTACGAGACGATCTGGAACAACGAGGACGTCCGCTACCTCGACCTGCGGCAGGATGCAGAACATTGGGTCCAGCGTGTCATGGTCAGCGATGGCCAAGGCTCGGTGATGGTCTTCGACTATTTCATGGTCGAAACGGACGGCGTCTGGCGCATTGATGCGGTGCAACCCGTCATCATGCCGCAAGGGATGGCCTGAGCACCGTACGGTGCGCTGAGCGGATATTTACCGCGCCTTGTTACACCCTTTCCCGAACCGCCGGATGACCTCCGGCTACGGGATACGAAGGGGTGAACATGAACAAGGCGATTACTGACGGGCTGCAACTGATGCCGCCCGCGTTTGCGGATGGTCTTTCGGTCTGGTCGAGCGGCGACGGTACTCCGGGATCGGACACCTATGCGGGCTCCGGCAACGGCGTCTATGTGCAGTCGGACCAGAACTTTGCCGGTTGTCTGGAAATACTGAAAACGGCCTCCACGCAGAAACTGCGCTACATGGGCGAAACGCCGATCATTCCGGGGTGCTATCTGCGCGTATCGGCCAAGGTCAAGGCGCTGTCCGGTCCCTTCCCGACCGTGCGCGTGGCGGGCTGGGCGGGAGGCGCTGGCGGCACCCATGTGAGCGGGCTGACAGAGGTCGGTCCGGAGGTGACGCTGACCAGCTACGGCGAAGTAGTCGAGGTGTCGGCCATCATAGGCACAGGACCGCGCGGCGGCGTGGATATGGTCTGGAAGGACGTGATCTACGGACATTTCGGCCTCGATTTTACCGGCCCGACGGGCGGGATCGTGCGCGTCGATGATCTGGTGATCGAGGATGTGACCTCGGTCTTTCTGCGCGACATGCTCGGGCTGGTCGACGTGCGCGACTACGGCGCTGTGGGTGACGGCACGACCGACGACAGCGCAGCGTTCGAGGCTGCCGATGCTGCGGCGGACGGGCGCACCGTCTTCGTGCCTGCGGGCGCCTATCGCCTGAATAACCACGTCACGATCGAGAACCACATCCGTTTCGAAGGCACCGTGACGATGGCGGCGGGGCACCGGCTGGTGCTGCAAAAGAACTTCGACCTGCCGACCTATATCGACGCGTTCGGGGACGAGCAGATCGCGTTCAAGAAGGCGTTTCAGGCGCTGCTGAATAACTCCGGCCACGAGTCGCTCGATATGGGCGGGCGCCGTGTTCAGTTGACCGAACCGGTGGACATGCAGGCCGCCGAGGGGAGCCGCACGAGCTTTGCCACCCGCCGTGTGATCCGCAATGGCCAACTGGAGGCCGTTGATAGCCAGAAGTGGGACACGCAGACCGTGACCTCAAAGGGCACCTATTCGGCGTCGAACGACCGCACGCTGACCGAAGTGACCAATGCCGCGAATATACGCGTCGGCTCGCTGGTGACGGGTAACGGCGTGGGCCGCGAGATTTACGTTCGGGACGTCAACGTCGCGGCAAAGACCGTGACGCTGAACAAGGCGCTTTATGACGCGGAAGGCACGCAGACGTTCACTTTTGAGCGCTTCCAGTACATGCTGGATTTCTCGGGTTTCGAGGCGCTGACGAACTTCATCCTCGACGATATCGAGATGAACGGCGTAGGCCGCGCGTCGTGCATCATGCTGGCCAAGGGCGGCGGCATTTTCCATGTGCGTGACTGCTTCATCAACCGTCCCAAGGATCGCGGCCTGACCTCGATCGGGAGTGGCTGTCAAGGCCTGACCATCGACCGCTGCCAGTTCCTTTCTGACGAGATGTCCCTGCCCGTGTCGCAGCGCGTCTCCATCGGGTTCAACGCCAACCACAACGACGTCAAAATCCGCGATACCCGCGTGGTGCGGTTCAAGCACTTCTGCATTCTGGGCGGTGCGGGCAACCTGATCACCGGCAACCACTGGTTCCACGGGGACGGCGAGGACCTCGGCGTGCGCAAGGGCGGGATCATCTTCACCACGCCGAATACCAAGTCGGTCATCACCGGCAACTATATCGACAACAACTTCATCGAACTGACCAACGAGCACGATGCGACGCCTGCCCTAGGGCAGCAGTATTCGTTCGGCGGCCTTACGGTGACGGGCAATATTTTCCACGTCAACGACACCGGCGACTGGTTCAGCTTTATCATCGTAAAGCCCTATGGCCCGAACCATTACATCCACGGGCTTTCTGTGACAGGGAACACGTTCCGCTCGCTCAACGGCAATATCGACCGTGTGGAGAAAGTGGACACGACCTTTGCCGACCTCGACTACACGCGAATGCGCAATGTCCTGTTTTACGGGAATACCTTCAACGGCGTGAACGAAGAAATAGTGAACCCGTCGATGATCGAACACGACCAAGGCACGCGGTCGGACAAGTGGACCGTGGCAACGAAACCGAGCCTACCGTTCGGCGGTCGCGCACGCGTGGTCGAAGGGGTGACGATGTCGGGCAAGGTGACGGACGCGCAGGGCAACGCCGTAACCGCGCTGCCGTGGTCGCTGACAGAGCAAGGCTCCGACGGCACGAAGGTGGAGCTGAACTGGCCGACAGCGTGCAAGGGCAAGATCTGGCTGCGGGTGCGGATGGACCGCCCGCTTTAGCGGATGCCTCTGAGCTTCCACAGATAGAGGATATTGGCACCGACCTCGCGCAGGACCAGCCGCGGCTTTAAGCGGTGCGGCACCGGCGCGGGGTGCGCCTCGATCCCGACAGCCCGCGCGGTGCGCATCGCGCGGGGCATATGCAGGCGGTCGGTGACAACGATGACCGGACCGCTGACGAGCGACTTGGCGAAGCGGAAATTCTGGACGGTATCGACCGATTTGTCCTCAAGCGTGATCGCGGTGGCCGGCACGCCATTCGCCAGCAGGATCACCCTGATCGCCTCGGCCTCGGTCGGGGGAAAGGTCACGCAACCGCCGCAGGCCACCAGATGATCGACCTGCCCCGCCAGATACAGACCCGCCGCGTGTTCGGCCCGCCTGACCAGCGCGGGCGACGGGCCGTCTTTGCGCATCGCAGCGCCGAGGATCAAAGCAGTTGTCATGAGCTACGACCTAGCACACCCGCGCTAGGGTGACATGGATCAAAGCGCGCAACTCTGCGCGATGTCATGCTGGCTTCAAGAACAAAGGAGTTCGGTCATGTATAAAAATATCCTCGTCCCGATTGCCTTCGATCATGCCTACGACGGCTTTGACCCTGTCGAAGTCGCGAAACGTCTGGCGGCTCCCGATGCGCAGATCACGCTGATCCATGTGATCGAAGAAATGCCGTCCTACGCGCTGTCCTACATGCCGATGGACATGATGGCGGAAACGCGTGAAGCCATCAGCAAAGAGCTCGGCGCGCGCGCTGCGAGCACGCCCAACTGTCAGGCTTATGTGATTGACGGCCATGCCGGTCGCTCGATCCTCGACTGGGCGGAAGAGCACGGTGTCGATCTGATCGTGATGGCATCACACCATCCGGGCCTTGGAGACTATCTGCTGGGCTCGACGGCAGCGCGAGTCGTCCGTCATGCACAGTGTGCTGTTCACGTCATGCGCTAATTATTCACGAAAGCTCGAACTTTTCGCGGAACGGAATCGCCAAGTCGTGAGTTTGATCTGCAACAAGTGCATAGAACCACGAAAGGTTTAAGTCATGAAAAGTGTGTGGGCCATTGTAGGCGCAATCGTAGTCGTTCTTCTTATCGCAGTCGGCATCTATATGGTCGACGTCGACCAGACCCAAGAAACCGTCCTGCCGGAAGTTTCTGTCGAAGGCGGCCAGATGCCTGAATTCGACGCAACCGTCGGTTCGGTTGAAGCCGGCACCAAGACTGTTGAAGTCGAAGTTCCGACCATCGAAGTAAATCCGCCGGAAGACGCTGAAGGCGAGCCGGTACTGGGCGACGCTGCCGAAGATGCAGCTGCTGCTACCGAAGAAGCTGCTGATGCGACTGCAGAAGCCGCTGATCAAGCTGCCGACGAAGTTACCGAACAGCAGTAATCACGGTAAAGTTTAAGAGTTTTCTAGCCCCCTGCTCTGTGCAGGGGGCTATTTTGTTTGTAGAACGCCCCGATCAAAATTGGAGCCTGACATGAAACGCCTGCTACTAGCTGTAGCCTTACTCACCGGATTGAGCGGTTGCGTCGGCAAGGTCGCAAAGACCGCCGTCAAAGCGGGCGTGATCGCCGCAGCTGTGATGTAAATGCGTTGCCGCGCCCCTTAGCGGGACTTGCGGCTCCTTTTGTTGCCACCGCGCTGGCCGGCACGGCCCGCGGATGAACGGCCCGAAGCCTTGCGGCTCTCCTCCACCGCCGAATCCACTGCCGACTGACGGGCCAGCGGATCGTCGGACACCACCAGATCGACAGCTTCGAGGCGTTTGACCTCGTCCCGCAGGCGGGCGGCTTCCTCGAATTCGAGGTTTTCGGCAGCTTTGCGCATCTGGTCGCGCAGACCATCGAGCACCGCTTCGAGGTTGGCACCGTGCATCGGTTTGTCGACCTTTGCGGTGACGCGGCTCTGGTCGGTATCGCCCTGATAGAGACCAGCGAGGATGTCCTCGACGTTCTTTTTGACGGTCGCCGGCGTGATGCCGTGCTCTTCGTTGTAAGCCATCTGGCGCGCACGGCGGCGTTCGGTTTCCTTCAGCGCGCGGTCCATAGAGCCCGTGATCCGGTCAGCGTACATGATCACGCGGCCTTCGGCGTTACGCGCCGCACGGCCAATGGTCTGCACCAGCGACGTTTCGGAGCGCAGGAAGCCTTCCTTGTCCGCATCGAGGATCGCCACGAGACCACATTCGGGAATATCGAGGCCCTCACGCAGAAGGTTAATCCCGATCAGCACGTCAAAAGCGCCAAGACGCAGGTCGCGCAGGATTTCGATCCGCTCGATCGTATCGATATCGGAGTGCATGTAGCGGACCTTGATGCCCTGCTCGTGCATGTATTCGGTGAGGTCCTCGGCCATCCGTTTCGTCAGCGTGGTGACAAGCGTGCGGAAGCCGTCGGCGGAGACTTTGCGCACTTCGTCCAGCAGATCGTCGACCTGCATATCGACAGGGCGGATTTCGACGACGGGGTCCAAGAGGCCCGTCGGACGGATGATCTGTTCGGTGAACACGCCGCCCGTTTGCTCCAGCTCCCACGGTGCGGGGGTCGCGGACACAAAGACCGACTGCGGGCGCATGGCGTCCCACTCCTCGAACTTCAGCGGGCGGTTGTCCATGCACGACGGCAGGCGGAAGCCGTGTTCGGCCAGCGTGAATTTACGACGGTAGTCGCCTTTGTACATCGCGCCGATCTGCGGCACCGAGACGTGGGATTCGTCAGCGAAAACAATGGCGTTATCGGGAATGAACTCGAACAGCGTGGGCGGCGGCTCACCAGGAGCGCGGCCCGTCAGATAGCGTGAATAGTTTTCGATGCCGTTGCAGACGCCAGTTGCCTCCAGCATTTCGAGGTCGAAGTTGGTCCGCTGCTCAAGACGCTGCGCTTCGAGCAGTTTGCCCTCGTCCACGAGCTGTTTCAGGCGGACCTGAAGCTCTTCCTTGATGCCTTTGATCGCCTGATTCATCGTCGGGCGCGGCGTGACGTAGTGGCTGTTCGCGTAGATGCGGATTTTGTCGAAACTACCGGTGCGTTCGCCCGTCAGGGGATCAAATTCGTTGATCGCCTCCAGTTCCTCACCAAAGAACGACAGACGCCATGCGCGGTCCTCAAGGTGGGCAGGCCAGATTTCAAGGCTGTCGCCGCGCACACGGAAACAGCCGCGCTGGAAGGCAGCATCGTTGCGGCGGTACTGCTGCGCCACAAGGTCCGCCATCACCTGACGCTGGTCGTAGATTTTCCCGACGTGCAAATCCTGCGACATGGCCGAATAGGTTTCGACCGAGCCGATACCGTAGATGCACGACACCGAGGCCACGATAATCACGTCATCGCGTTCAAGCAACGAGCGGGTGGCCGAGTGGCGCATCCGGTCGATCTGCTCGTTAATCTGCGATTCCTTTTCGATGTAGGTGTCGCTACGCGGCACATAGGCTTCGGGCTGGTAGTAGTCGTAGTACGACACGAAATATTCGACCGAGTTTTCGGGGAAGAACCCTTTGAATTCGCCGTAAAGCTGGGCCGCGAGCGTTTTGTTCGGCGCAAGGATAATCGCGGGGCGCTGCGTTTCCTCGATGACCTTGGCCATCGTGAACGTCTTACCCGTACCCGTCGCACCCAGCAGAACCTGATCGCGGTCGCCGTCCAGAACACCGCCCGCAAGCTCCTTGATCGCCGTCGGCTGGTCACCGGCGGGCGCAAAGTCTGTCTTCATCACGAACTTCTTGCCGCCTTCCAGCTTCTCGCGCTGCTGCGGAGAGCGGTGCATCATCGGCATGTCGTCGGGACGGTTGTTATGCATCGGGGTGCTCCTTTGTCGTCCTAATAATGTGCGCTATTTGTTCTTGTTCAAGGGCCGTTCGGACATATGCCTTTGTTCAGGCACGCAAACAGCGTTCCTAGCTTGAACAATCGTCCGTTTTTCGGGATAAGGGGGCCACCTAGAAGGAGACTTCCGATGCGCGCACGAATCTACCGTCCGGCCAAGACCGCCATGTCCTCGGGCACTGCCAAAACCAAACGCTGGATTCTGGAATACGCCGCATCGTCCGCACGTGAAGTCGACCCGCTGATGGGTTGGACCTCCTCGACCGACACCCAGAGCCAAGTGAAGATGTATTTTGACACCAAAGAAGCCGCTCTGGAATACGCGGCCGAGAAGAAGCTCGACGTTGTTGTTCAGGAACCCCATGGCCGCAAAGCCAACATCCGCACCGGCGGTTATGGCGAAAACTTCGCGACTTCGCGCCGTCAGGTCTGGACGCACTGATTAAACAGAGCTTTGCTCCGACTTTTCGAAAGGCGCCCACTGGGCGCCTTTTCTGTTTTCAGAAGGGCCTCAGAACCTCAGGGTCGCGTCGACGGCCCGCTGCCACGCGCCGTATTTCTCGGCACGGGTGTCTTCGTCCATCTTTGGCATGAAGCTGCGATCCAGCGCCCATTGCGCGGCGAATTCCTCTTGGCCCGGATAGATGCCCGCGCGTTGCCCTGCCAGCCACGCCACGCCGAGCGCCGTGGTTTCCAGCACCTTGGGGCGGTCCACCTGCGCGCCGATGATGTCCGACAGGAACTGCATGGCAAAGTCCGAGGCACTCATCCCGCCATCAACGCGGAGCATGGCATCGCTGACCTCTCCAATGTCGGCCTGCATCGCGGCGAGCAGATCGCGCGTCTGGTAGCCAACGCTTTCCAAGGCCGCGCGCGCGAACTCCTCGGGGCCGGAATTGCGGGTAAGGCCAAAGACCGCGCCGCGGCACTCGGCGTTCCAATAGGGCGCACCGAGGCCAGTGAACGCGGGCACAAGGACGACATTCTGCATGGGGTCGGCACGTTCAGCGAGCGGTTGGGTTTCTTTTGCGTCGCGGATGATCTTCAGCCCGTCGCGCAGCCATTGCACCACCGCGCCCGCGATGAAAATCGACCCTTCGAGCGCGTAGGTCGGTTTGCCCTCCAGCTGATAGGCAATCGTGGTCAGCAGGCGGTTTTGCGAACGGACGGGCGTGTCGCCCGTGTTGATCAGCGCGAAACATCCGGTGCCGTAGGTGGACTTCATCATGCCAGGTTCAAAGCACGCCTGACCGATGGTCGCGGCCTGCTGGTCGCCCGCGATACCGAGGATCGGAATGGGGTGGCCAAAGAGATCGGGCCGCGTCTCACCAAAATCGGCGGCGCAGTCGCGCACTTCGGGCAGCATCGACATCGGGATGTTGAGGCGCTCACAGATCGTCTTGGACCAACGCCCCTTGCGGATGTCGTAGAGCATTGTACGGGCAGCGTTCGTCGCGTCCGTCACATGCACGGCGCCGCCGGTGAGGTTCCACACCAGCCACGTGTCTACGGTGCCGAAAACCAGCTCGCCAGCCTCGGCGCGACTGCGGGCGCCTTCGACGTTATCGAGGATCCACGCCAGCTTGGTCGCGCTGAAATAAGGATCGAGCAGAAGGCCCGTGCGGTCGGTGATAACCTCCTCGAAGCCGTCCTCTTTGAGCGCCCTGCACATCTCGGCTGTGCGGCGGTCCTGCCAGACGATGGCCTTGTAGACGGGCGCGCCGGTCTTGCGATCCCAGACAAGCGTCGTTTCGCGCTGGTTGGTGATGCCGATGGCCGCGATCTCTGCACCGCCGGACTTTTCAATGGCAGAGCGGCAGGTTGCGGCGGTGCTGGCCCAGAGGTCTGCGGGATCGTGTTCGACCCAGCCGCTATTGGGGAAATACTGCTGGAATTCTTCCTGAGCCGAGGCAACGGCCTTCATCGCGCTGTCGAAAACAATGGATCGCGTGGATGTAGTGCCCTGATCAATGGCCAGAATATGTGTCATCGCCGCCCCTCCTCGGTAATGTCTGTAAATGCCCCAATGGGGCACTGAAAACGGATGGATTACAAGGCGGCAAGCGGAGCGACCGGCATATTGCCCTATCTCGCATCAAAGTTTACCCCTAAAAATCGGATATCCCGCAGGAGTGGAAAATGGCTCTGTCTGAAATTCTGACTTTCGCGTTCGTCGCCAGCCTGCTGGTCATGTCACCCGGCCCGAACGGGGTGCTGATCGCCAAGACGGTGCCGACCTCGGGCCGCGCGGCGGGATTTGTGAATATTGCGGGGTTGGTGACGGGTTTCTATATCCACGGCGCGATGGCGATCTTCGGCCTTTCGATGGTTCTGGTGCAGTCAGCCACTGCCTTTGCCGCCGTGAAATACATCGGCGCGGCATATCTGTGCTGGGTCGGGATCAAGGCGCTGATCGCCGCTTGGCAAGGTGTGAACGTCGCCTCGGTCAAACCCGCCGAGCGCAAACGCACCCTGCGCAAAGCCTACATCGAGGGCGTTTTGACGAACGCGCTGAACCCGAAAGTGTCGATGTTCTACCTCGCGGCCTTCCCGCAGTTCATCCATATCGGCGAGACGACGCCGCTCGCCTCTTTCACGTTGGTGTTTATCCATTCGATGATCAACGCGGTCTGGTTCACGGCAATGGTGCTACTGATGTCCCGCCTGACCAAGGCTGCGCAAAACGGGACATTCCAACGCTGGCTCAAGGGCGTGACAGGCGCGGTGTTCATCGGCTTCGGCGCGAAACTGGCGCTCTACAAACCGTCGCTTTAGTCCTCGCGGGTGAGCACCCCGGCGCGGAGGCGATAGGCCGAGGGGGCGACGCGCGCGCGGAATTTGGGATCGTGGCTGATGAGCAGCATGGCCTGCGGCAGGCCAGAGAGGATTTCGACCAACCGCTCCTCGTTTTCCTCGTCCAGCGCGTTTGTCGGCTCATCGAGGAGCAGCACTTCCGGCTCCATCACCAGCACAGTCGCCAATGTCACAAGGCGCTTCTCACCGCCAGACAGGCGGTGCGTGATGCGGTCACGCAAGTGGGTCAGCGCGAGCTTGGCGAGGATGTTGTCGACAAGCGCCAGCGCCTCGTCGCGCGATTTGCCGAGGTTCAGCGGACCGAAGGCGATGTCTTCGGCCACAGTCGGGCTGAAGAGCTGGTCGTCGGGGTCCTGAAACACGAAGCCCACGCGGCGGCGGACGTCGTGGAAATCGGCTTCTTGGTCGCGCGTTTCGCCAAAGACCGACACCTGCCCCGCGTCGGGCTTGAGCAGGCCGACAATCATCTTGAGCAACGTCGATTTGCCTGCGCCATTGGGGCCGAGGATCGACAGGCGCTCACCGGCTTCGAGCGACAGCGAGGCACCGTTCAGGATCGGGTCGTGGCCAGGATAGGCGAACTTGATATCGCTCAGTTCAAGCAATGGCATGTCTCAGCTCCACAGCGATGAGGGCGAGGATTGCCAAACCTGTCAGCGCGACAAATGTCCAGTCGCGTTTTTGCATCTTGAACCGTTCGAGCAGCACGAACCGCCCCGTGAACCCGCGACATTTCATGGCGCCAAGGATCCGCTCGGACCGCTCGAGCGCACGGACCAGCATGATCCCGACGAGGTAACCGAAGCTGCGGTAGGTGTGCCAATTGGTGCCAGGACGGAAGCCGCGCACCTTCATTGCGGCGCGCAGGCGCATGTATTCTTCGCGCAGCACTTCGATGTAGCGGATGGTGAACATCATCAGTTGCACAAGCCGTTCAGGCACGCGCAGCGCGTGGAGGCCATGGCCCATCGCGACAGGCTCCATCGAGCCGACAAGGCACATCAACCCCAGGATCGCAGCGTTCGCAGTCAGCGCGATTTCGATGGCCTGCCAGAGGCCTTCGTAGCTGGCGACGAAGCCCCAGACGGTAAAGATCGGCGTGCCGGGAACGGAGAACGGCAGGATCAGCAGCGTAAAGATGATGAAGCTGTCCATCCCGATCATACGCTTCAGCGTGCGCTTGATCGGCAGACCGGACAGCGGCAGGAGGCAGAACGCAAAGCCCAGCGCGAGACCCAGCGCAGCGAAGTCCGACAAGCTAACCACGACGATAGCGTAGATGGCCGCGACCACGATCCGCATACGCGGATCGAGCGCAGCCAGAGAGCCGCGCGACAGCAGGCTGTCACTCGTACTCTTTTCGCTACCGGCGGCAAGAAGGGGTTGAGACATCGGTCAGGCGGCCAGTTTGCGGAGCGCCGCGAAGTAAAATCCGACCCCGAACAGACCGACGATATAGCCCAGACCGCCCAGAATAGTCTGGAGGTTATTGTGCTCTTTATAGGCCGTAATCTCGCGGCGGAGCGGGCGGATTTCGTCGCGCACGATCTCTGCGATTGCGAGCTTTTCCTCCAGCGTCAACGCAGCAACAGTCATGCCGCCCGCGCTATCGGAGTCAACCGGCGCAGCTTCGCGCAGTGCTTCCTCTTTGGCGGCGATGCCGAGGACTTCACCCACTTCGGCGGCGGGCATTTCGACCTCACCGACGTGGCC
>NZ_JAATOP010000002.1 GCF_011806565.1 Marivivens donghaensis | reverse complement strand
CCCGCGCCAAGGTCGGCGCGGAAGACGTGGGTGATGGCGTCGCTCGGCTGATAGACAAAGAAACCGTCCGCATCGGTGGTCGCCTCGCCCAGCTTTTCGCCATTCTGATCGAAGACCTCGACCAGTTGAGCGACGGCCATGTCGCCGTTGGAAAAGCCAAGCTCGCCTTCGATCATGTCGCCCGACTGAAACACGCCAAAGATAATCTTGTGCGCAAACGCAGGCAGCGGGGCCAGCGCGATCGCGGCGGCCAGTAGATATGCACGCATCGGATTACGCACCGCTCACGGCGAGGAACAGATCGGGCCGCACCTTTCGTACGAGGTACACGGCAGCGCCGGTCAGCAGCCCTTCGACAACCATGATCGGGATGTGCGCCCAGAAAACGGCATAGGCGGCGGGGATAAACTCCTCACCCGACAGCGCCAACGACAGGCCGACCATGATGGTGGTTAGCGCGATAGCGAACGCACCCGCGAACCCCGCCCAGATCGATGCCATGTTCGGTGTGCTACTTTCGATCAGCTGGCGGAACAGCAAGCCCGTCAGAACGGCTGGACCAGCGATGTTAATCGCGTTGACGCCGAGCACGGTGATCCCGCCAAAACCGAAGAACACCGCTTGCAGAAGCAGACCTACGAACAGCGCAGGGAACGCAGCCCAGCCGAGGATCAGACCTGCGAGGCCATTGAGGATCAGGTGAACCGAGGACACGCCGATCGGGACATGAATGAGCGAAGCGACAAAGAACGAGGCGGACAGCACCCCTGCGGCAGGGATGCGTTCCAGCGTCAGTTTATTCAGGCCGATGCCGATACCGGCAACGGTCAGCGCCGCTCCGCCGAAAAGAACTGGGGTCGCGAGGGCACCATCAAGGATATGCATACTCTTTACTCCATCTCGTAGGCGTGGACCCAGATCACTGCGTCTTGGCTGAGTTCTTTGCCGTCGAATTCGGTCGTCTTGCCTGCGCCTAGCGCGGCAAAGCCCCACCAACCCGCGCGCGGAACGCCGAAGGTGAAGTAACCGTTGATGTCACTGATTGCGACGACGGCTCCGCCCGGCATCGTGGTGACGCTCGGCGTCGTGGTGGACGATTGCGCCATGTCCGGCACGGCGGCCACGTATTCGACCTCGATCTCGACACCCGCGACAGGCTCGCCGTCAGCGAGGACACGACCGGTGAAGGTCGAACCTGCGATGATGTTGTAGGGCTTGTTGAGCGGCTGGATCTCTGCGGGGAGGTCCAGAACCTCGTTCCAGTCGGTCGGAAGGCCGTTGCGGTTCAGAACCAGTTTGGTGAACTGCTGGATGTAGATGTCCTCGGACTCTTCCAGATAAGGCTGCGGCGCAGTGACAACGACATAGTCGCCCGAGCGCTTCACGGGCACGCTAGCCTTGTAGGACTGGCCTGCGTTCTCCGAACCCTCGAAGCTCGTCTGCTCCAGAGTGTCCATAAGGTCGGTCTTTTCACCGCCGTGAATGACGTAGAACTCTTCGGGCTCCGCCAGATCCATGACGTGGCCGTTTTCAAAGGGATGCCAGAAGATCAGCTGCATCGGCACGTCGCCGGGACGCTCGATCTGGGTTTGGTCGGTATAGGGAAGTAGAAAGTGCGCCGACGCGGTCTGCGCCAGACATGTTGCTGCAAAAGTTGCCAGCATGAGTTTCTTCAATGTGTCGTCCTCCAAATGACGCTGATGGCAGATGCCATGCATGATGAAGGGACTAACGGGGATACAGGCGCGAAACGGTTTTTTGCCACTCCGGGCCAGACGCTCACCCCGGCGTCCGGTCAAAAGGTCCGGTCAAGGACCATGTGGCGGCAGGTCTCCTGGCTCGCGGGTCGTCGCGTTGTCCGGCCTTCCCGGGATATCCCAGTGGCATCGTCGGACACGCTCACCGCTCACAGTTGCGGGGGCAGCTACGGTCTCGGTCCCTGTTGGGTACGCCTCACCGTATTCCCTTTTGCTTCCACCCCATCGTAGTCGGATGCGGCAGAACCGGTCACATCATCTGTGTTCGCTTTATTCGGGTGCCCTGTCAATGGTCGAACACGACGAGAGGCGCGCTGCTCGCGTCAGTGATGAATTTTCTATCTGTTTGTCATAGGGTTTGGGCTCGGCTAGGTTCCGCCCGACCCGCGCAGGCCCATTCCCTGCCTATCCGAATTGCACTGGCCCCTATTTCCATGACCATCCAATACCTCGTGACCCACTCCGGCGGCTTCCATGCCGACGAGCTTCTGTCTTCCGTGATTCTCACCCGCCTCTACCCCGAGGCCAAGATCGTCCGCAGCCGCGATCCCGAATGGATCACCCCGGGCGAGGGAAAGATCATCTATGACGTGGGCCGCGATTATGTCGCCGATGCGATGATCTTCGACCACCACCAGCGCCCTTCGCCCCTGCGCGAGGATGAGCAGCCGTACAGCTCCTTCGGGCTGGTATGGAAACACTTCGGCGAGGAATACCTGCTCGCCTCGGGTGTTCCCGAGGAAGATATCGAGGCGATCTGGAAGTCCTTCGACAAAGGCTTCGTCCTGCCCATCGACCTGATGGACAACGGCGTGGTGAACCCGTCGGTCGCTGGCCCGCATTTCTCCAGCCTCACGCTGCCCGTTCTTCTGGAAAGCCTGAAGCCGGTGTTCGACAACCGCACCCCAGGCGCCGACGACGCAGCCTTTGCCGAGGCGCTCATCGTCGCCCGCGCCTTTGTCGAAGCGTCGATCAAGAACAAAGCCGCCAAGCGCCGCGCCGAATCCATCGTGATGAAAGCGATTGAGGACGCTGGCGAAGGCCGCGTGCTGGAGCTGCCGATGGGAATGCCGTTCCGCCCCGCCGTGGAACGCGCTGGCGCGGATCACCTGCTCTTCGTCATCGCGCCGCGCGACACCGACTGGTCCCTGTCGGGCATCCGCGTTGGCGGCGACACTTTCGAGCAGCGCGCCGACCTCCCCGCCGCATGGGCCGGCTTGACCGATGAAGCGCTTGAGGAGGCGTCTGGCATCAAAGGCGCGAAGTTCTGCCACAACGCCCTGTTCCTCGCGATTGCCGACAGCCGCGAGGCAATCCTCGAAATGGCCAACCGCGCCGTCGCCGCGGCAGAGGCAAACTGAGGGGCCCTGAGGCAAGGCATTTCCCTTGCCTCCCCCAATGACCACGGGTATTCCCCGAACTCGGGCGGCACACCGCCCGTCGCGGCCCCTTAGCTCAATTGGATAGAGCAGCGGACTTCTAATCCGCAGGTTGAGGGTTCGATTCCTTCAGGGGTCGCCACTAAATTTTTTCCTTGTAAAATAAAGCATTAATCGCACAGTGGTAGCCGCAAGTGGTGTACTTCACACCACGCTGGGACACTACGCGATGAGGTCGAGATGAAATATATCGAGCAGCCTAGAGGCCCGAATACCGCCTATCGATTCAAGATGAAGACGCCCGAGGCTCTTCGCGGCAAGCCGAACCCGTGGCGCGAGGGCAAGCTTTTTGGGAAAAATATCATTCTGAGCATGGACGGCGAGCGTCATCTCCCAACCGCACGGAAGCTAAGAGACCAGTACCTCGGTGAAATTCGAAGCCTAGAGATGCAGTTGAAAGACGCTGACCGCTTCAGCGTGAAGAGCGGTGAGATGTGGGCCGAATTACTTCGCAATTCCGACGACATCGACCACGAGGACGAGAGTACTCCCTCTCTCCGCAGCCTTTTCTATGACGAGATAGAGCGCGCACCGAAAGAGATACGTGACCGCTTTGGTGAAGTTGGTATGGCGCAGTCACTGTCGCTTAGAAAAGCTGTGGAACAGTACATTGATGCCCGCCGTGTCGAGAACCCATTCGGCTACAAGCCGCTCACGCACTCAGCCCAGAACGAACTCAAGACAGCGATACGCTACCTGTGCGACTTCATGGAGAAGACGGAAGAGAACCTTTACCTCGACGGTGTAAGCAAACATGCAGCCATGAGGTTTCGTGGAGAGTACCTTGGGGTGCTGCCCTCTAAGCAAACCGGAAAGCAACTCTCCCGCGCTACTATAGATAAACTTCTGACAATGCTTCGAGGCCTATGGGTTTGGGCAATTGAGCATCGCAAGCTGCCCAGTCAAGAGAACCCTTTCGTGTTTCCTAAGGGTCTGCCTAGAGCCAAGGTCAACAAGGAGGCGAGTAGAGAGGTCTTCAGACCAGAAGAGACCACAGCACTCCTTGCGGCTGCTCCTCAGGGTGACCGTATCGGTGACCTCTTCCGGATTGGCTTGGTCTGCGGCGCACGTATTTCAGAACTGGCGAAGGTCACGGTCGACAATACTGCTGAGGATGGTGGCATCTTTCACATTGACGGCGGTAAGACAGTGAACGCCAAGAGGGCCATCCCTGTCCCTACCATAGCGCGGCCTCTCATACAGAGACTTCGCGCTGCGGCTCTTGAGGCCGGAGAGACCCGCCTGTTCTTTGCCTTCCCGTTGGACCCCAAGACGGGAAGCGCCAAGGCAGCCTCTCAAGCGTTCACCCGCCTCCGCAGGGACGTGCTTGGCGAAAAAACAGATGGGAGACTCACGTTCCATTCTCTACGACATACGTGGAAGACAGCCTCGCGCCGCGCCGGGCTGTCCATTGACGATGCACACGACCTCGGCGGCTGGGCCTCCGTACGCCGCTCCTCGAACCCGTATGACCACGGCCTCAACAATAAGGAGCTAGCCGAGGCACAGGAGAAGGTGTGCGCTCTGCTGCTTGCTGACGGGCAGCTAGAGGGGTTCTGACGCCCCAGATGGTAGAAATGCATAAGATACGAAGGTGTTTGTGATCGGCAGCTTTTCACTATCCATTTGATGGCGCAATTCGGACATCGACTTTTTCTACCGAGTAACGCTCAACCTTAACCGCTTCCGCCAACTCAACATCGAAAACTGCGAGGTTCGAACCCGTTTCTGCCGAACTCCTATACATTACACCATCATACTTATGCATCTTTGCAAATTCGCAAATATATTGGCTCGGAACGTAATCCACCGGAGCACTTCGAGGTACCACTGGCCGAGTCAATTCTTTTCCCACTTCTTCGAGAAAGGGTAGATCAGCACGAAGTTGCAGAATTTGGATATCCCCACCCAACACGAAGGGTGAAACGTACCTTCGTGGATTACGAAAATCGATTACCTTCAAATCCTTCTTAAGTTCGAACTGTGCAACTGATACATAGTCACTAGGATGGGGCCTCACCTCCGAAACGCCGGTCTCTGCATTGGACGCCAGATACAAATAAGGTATGCCAGGTGGGCTAGCTCGACCATGTGACGATACTTCCCTCGGCGGGGCACCCATTTGCCTCAAATCAAAAGGTTCAGGCGAAACTTGTATTCTCGCTCGGCACCAAGTCTTCGCTTCAGTTGTGTTAGCCAGGTGCGCTAGGAGTCCTGCCAAGGCATCAAAATCAACGTTCTCTTGCGGAAAATAGCGATTTTTATATCTTAGCTCGTCCCGAATCCCCCCCCAATCTGCAATTGGTGCAACTTCATCAGACTCTCGCACGCGAAACTTTTTTAAATAAGTTCCGTCATGCTGCATTACCTCAAGCAAAAGCAGTTGCGCATCACTGTGCCGCAATGAATCTTCTGGAAAGAGACACCAGTCCCTCCTCAAGAGAGAAATTATGCTCTCGCCACCTTCATCCACCACCTCGTAAGCGGACAAGAGAGTCTCAAATTCCTCCTCAAGCTGCTCCGGCCGGACCAAAGGTACACCTCTGGATGCACAACGCGGGCAGAGTCCTTCTTCGCTCGACTGTTCTGGAATTCTATACTTTTCCAGATACGTATCGCCAAAGCAGCGAGGGCAGCAAAAATCATTGCTCATTTCGCTATCGCAGGTATCGCGCCAGAGTTTCCAAATGGTGCTTCATCGACAGCTTTTTCGCTTGCCCTAATCCTGGAAAATGCGAGCGACGGTGAAGATCACGGAATTCAATAACCGCACTGGTATCAGTAAACTTACCATTCGACTTATTCAACTCAGCAACTAGTTTACTCAGGGCCTCAATGAACTTGCCAGCCGGGTCCGTCGGCGTATCGACACGATCAGATACGAAATGCTGCACAAACATTTGCTCATCTTTATCATCGTCAATGAAGGTTAGATGAATAGCGACTGCATATGCTGGCCCGCCGCCCTCAACGTAGTCATGACCGACGGTAAGGAAGTCTCCGAAGCCATCTAGGCCCATGTCTGAGTAGACGAGGTGAAGGTCAGAAAAGTACTCTATTGGTCGTTTTGCGTAGTCAGCATTTTTCCGACGCTCTACGCCGTCTCTAACTAGAATGCGTTTTCGGGAACTTGCGAAATACTTTCGGTATAGAACATTCGAGTACCCATCAATAAAGACGTTGTCGAGCGTTGCCATGTCCGCCTCTAACGCTTCGACCAAGTCTTTAGCGTGGATAAATCCTGCATGTACTAGCACGGGAGCGTGATCACGATGCGCATCATAAAGCGCGAGTGCCTCATTGAGGCTCATATTCTCGGTAAGCAAAATTCCGGCGGAAATATTGTCTAGCTCTAGGTATTTGTCGTTTAACAGCTCGGTGATCTTCTGCCCATCGGCAACTAAGTCCCCGCAATCTGGATTAACGATGACAATGGACGCCCCGCCAGCCTCGCAGACAGCATCGAGAGCCCTTTCCAAACCTTTTAGCTGGGCCTTCACTGGCTCAATTATCGGCACGAAATTCACTTCTGCCATCAACTCAGCAGTCTCTCGCACCGTAATCAGCTCGAACTGCTTGCCCCGAAAATAGGGGTAATACATAGCTTCACCTAAACCCATGATTGTGCGTCAAACATGGTTGATGAAATACCCAATTGCAAGTTTGTCCACTGAGATTTGCTGATTTTGTGCTTAATCGCTGCGGGCTTCAGAGAAACTGGCAATTCTCGCAATAGTGGCTCTAACGGCGCTAGAGTTCGACTACGCTTCAGGGTATCCACCAAAGCTCCTTGAAGCTCTTGACTATCAAGGCACGCAAATATGGACATTAGCTCAGTGCGCATTCTGCCATTTGGGACATCCGGAACCGCGACGTCCAGCAATCTAAGTACCTCCAGAGCTTCAGGCGTTTGAAGAGACTCCAGCACTGCCAGCGGTTCAATCAGTTCCCAATTTTCGAATGCTTCTCGCACCGTAGAAATACGGTTCCATCGCGTCAAACAGAGCAGCCCAACTTCGGCTCCGACCGAACTGGCCACACCATCGCAGTGGTCTTCGCTCGAGATGACATATACCTTAGCGAAAACCCGTTGATAGTCCGCAACTTGCTTCGAGAGACGTACTAAGGTGTCGCGCTCAGACTTGATTTCATAGGCAGTAGCTGTACCGTTCAGTATCACGATATCAGCCTTACTCTTCCCAGCCCGCATTTCTGCAATAAGGCTCGCCGTTTGGAGATTATGCCTGCCTAGAAGCACGTTTTGCACCAAAGCAGCCTGATATACGTACTCGTTTCGGACCTGCTTCGCTCTTAGCTTCCGGAAAGCTAAATCAAACACCTCGCTAACGGTTGCGGAGGCGGGCACCTCTGAAGTCAGTTGAAGCTCGTCAGCAAGGCGAGCGAATTGGGGCGACTTTCCGGTTTTCGCAAATTCCTTGAACACGCTGGCAGAGAACAGACGCGCGAGAAGTGTGTGTTCAATATTCGCCACAGTCATACGTTTGTTCGGTCCAAGGTGTTCCCCAGTTCATACTATAGACTTAGTCGTCAGCAGATGGAATCCGAGGGCCCATCATGTCTTCATGAGCTTCACCGGTGTACTTCCTTTGCCACAGCCGCCCTCCTCGCTAACTCCACACCTCCAACGCCGCCTCTGCCTTCGCTGGGTCGTCCTTAATCCGCAGGACGGCCTGACGGGAGAGACCCGTGGCTTTGGAGATGGTGGAGGTGCCAGCGCCTTGGGAGAGCATCTCCGTCACCACCGATAGCTGCTCACGGTCATAGCTCGGTTTGCGTCCACGGTAGCTCTGAGGGTCACGTTCGCGGGCAGCCGCTATGCCAGCCTTCTGGGCCTCTTTCGTCGCCTCGGCCTGTGCTTGTGCCGTGGCAGCCATGAAGGCAATGAGAGCGTCCCTCACGGCCTCCTGCATGGGGTCCGTGGTGGCCCCGTCGAAGGTGAGGTTGTTGATGACCGTGCGGATGATGACGCCCCGGCGCATGAACTCCCTGATGGTGTCCGTCACGTCCTGATAGTTGCGCCCCAGACGGTCCACCCAGCGGACCACAAGCGTGTCACCTCTGCGGAGCATGTCGAACAGCCTCCGGCCTTCCTCGCGCTCTCTGAGCGTCGTGGTGACGCCTGAGGTGCCGTGGTCGGCCACCACCTCCTCAATGACAAACCCTGCGGCCTCGGCCTGAGACTTCTGATGATCAAGGGTCTGCTCCGTGGTGGAGACGCGGGCGTAAAGGATGGTGGTCATGGTGCTGTCCAGAAGTGTCCGTAAAGGTTGTGACCGATAGATTGCCTGTCCGTTGATGGAAGTCAACCCTTACGGACACACTTTCGGACAACCCTTAGGGTGACCGTTACGGTATACCCTTGCGGACAAAACGAACAGATCGCGATTAGGGTGTGGGCCACGCTTCTATTCGATGAGCCAATTTTAGCCCACTTCTCTCAAGACTTTGTTGGTTCGTTGTTCGGATGATGTATAGCCATCAGTGCAGCTAATATTAGAGTGCAGGTCAATTTAGTGACGTCAAAAAAAGCATCACAAATTTCATAGTAGTCATGCTCACCTGTTACGATATCTTCGCCTGTTATCGCAAAATTGATATCTCCTGTGTCATCATCGAGTTCCTGTATGCTCGCAATGAGGGGTCGAAAAGACAAATGAACAAAGTCAGATGTACTATGGTAGATGGGCTCTATCCAAGGCTCATCTGCCATAAGCCATTCCAGCATTTTTTTATCATACATGGGTACTGCATGACCCTTCACTGTCTTTTGTCGCGACAACAATTGTCGAAAATTTTTCGTACCCTTGAAGACTTCTGATAGCTGGCTTTCTGTACTATGGAGATACTTGAGCCCATTAATCCGCATTGCAGTATCTATCTGAGTTCTCAGTAGAATTGCTGCCGAGGGAAAGTTCTTGGCTTCAATCATTGACCGGAAGCCACGTGACTGAGCGAGCGTCCGCTGGGAAGCGCCTAAGATGAACCAAACAGTAAGATACATGGGAGAGTCAGGTTGGAGAATTTTCCCAGCCTTTTGTGGAAGCTCTCGCTCCAGCTTGATCAGTTTAGTGATGCGAGTAGATAGATCGGTCATGCAAGGTTAGGTAGCAGCATTTGGGTCGTTAACACGAGCTTTATTTCCTACGTTCATAACAACTCCCTAGGGAGGGGGGATAGCAGCTCAAGCTATATATAATATCGGCCTGACAGATGCGTCCGACAAAACAAAACGCCCCTCTCATGGCCCTCCTCCATTCCCCTTGCCTACACCATGCCCCGCCCCTAGCGTGCCCGTATGACGACATGGCGACCCTCACCCCGCATCCGGTTCAAAGCTCTCGGCCTTCACTGGCGGGAGGGCAAGTTGCTTGCGAGCGAGGTCTTGGGTGATGATGGCAACGTCAAAGGCGTGCGGCCTCTTGGCGGGTCTGTGGAGTTCGGAGAGACGGCAGAGGAGGCCGTCGTGCGAGAGTTCCGTGAGGAGCTGGACCTCGAGGTGAAGACCCACGGCCCAGCGCTCTACTTGGAGAACATTTATACACACGAGGGCAGCCTCGGCCACGAAGTGGTAGCCCTGTTCGAGGTCACCTTCACGGACGCCGCCTTCGCCGGAGAGACCCGGATTGAGTTTCGTGAGAGCGATGGAAGCTCATGCTTCGCTGAATGGTTCGATCTAGAGGAGCTCGACCTCCTCGACGGCCCCCGTCTCTATCCTAACGGGCTCAAGGCTCTGTTAGCGGGTAGCCCTAAGCGGCAAGGCTAATGGCAGCCTTGGAGTGACGAACCCTTAGGAGATGTAAGAGGTGTTCAACTCCTTCATCATCTCTGTCAACAGCACCGCTTAGGGGTCTTGATAGTCGGAGAGGGAGGGGGAGGTCGGCCCTTAACGGGAACCGCTAACATACACCGTTATGTATAACCTTAACGGGGAGGGGGTATTCAACTGGGTGGGATTATCCCAAGTTGTCGAAATTACACACTTTTTTGAGGGTGTTTCAAACGGGGCTCAAACCGAAAAGAAAAACCAAGCACGGAGCCTCCAAGAGGCCCTTAGAGCGCCCTTGAAGGAGCAGCGTTGTTTGGGTGTATGGTTGGGTCCTGAGTGATCGGCGGCACATCCAGCAGCTACGAAGCGCTTTAAGCGAACCGCACTTGCGAGACTGCTAGGGGCATCTTTGGCGGGTGGCATGAGAGAGGACAAGCAAGAGGTAGTCTCCACCTTCACTGGCACCCTCACAAACACCTCTACTCTCTTCTCTTTAGAGGGAGGAGGTGGAGGAGGTGTACCTCTAGCTGGACCTCTCACGGGAACCGCTAACGTACACCTCTCCTATATAACCTTCATTCATATATAGATCATAAGGGTGGGAAATTCCCAAAGCGTTGAAATCATTACATCTTTTTTCGGGGCAAAATGGGGGTCAGAACCGCAAAAAAACCCCAAGCAAGGAGCCTCAGAGAGGCCCACACAGCGCCCTTAGAGGGGCACCTATGCTTGAGGGTATGGTTTACTTATCGACGGCGCTTGCGGCCTCTGAGAGGCGCTCCTGCGGGCTGTCCGACACCGCTGATGAATGCGGGCTTCTTACGGCGGCCATGCTGACCACGGGCCTCGCGTATGAACTCCAAGAGGACAGCGTCACGTTCCCGCTCACGGGCCTTGTTGAAGGTCTCTTCGTTGTCTTGGGCCATCTGTTCGGTCCAGTACGCCACAGCCATTGAGAGGGCGCCCAGACGGTCATCATCGAAAGGGTGCCTTGCCCCCACATCAACCGTCATCGCGGAGGTGGTAGATAGCGCGTCAGCAGACGGAGAGAAATACGTAGTGTACCGACCACCACACTCAAATAACACTACAAAGTTCCCTTCAGAATATCATAAAAACAAATACTTAAACACATAATAGCAGCCATCAACCTTCATCCTTCAGGGGTCGCCACTTATCACGGAACATCTGGCTCGAATGCGTTGGACCATAGCGCGAAGAGCTGTCGCCTTTGGCCCTGATCCATCGCGATAAGAAGCGTCGGAGACAGGGCAATCGGGCGGCGGGCGCTGACGGGCATTCCGGTTTCTTCGGACGCGTGCGCCATGCGAAGGCCGACGTCCGCGAGCATTTGCTGTGCTTCCTCATCCAGCAGGAAATCCAGTAGGCGCTCGGCGATCTGCGGTTGGCGGGCGTTGTTGGGGATCATGAAACCGCGCGAGAGGATCAGCGTGTAGTCCTCAGGCGTGATGATGCCAACATTCGGGCGCTCGTTGCTGGCGGCATAAGAGCCGAGGACGTTGTAGGCGATCTGGAACCTACCGGAGGCGACACCGTCGATGATCTCGGCCGAACAGCAGGTCGCGACGGCTCCGACGCGGGAGAAACCTTCGAGCATCGCGCCAAACGTAGACGCCTCCAGACTGTCGCTATGGGCAAACAGGAACCCGAGGCCGGATTCGGTGATGTCATAGGTCGCGATACGGCCCCGCAGGTCGGATGGCCGTGTCCGCATCAGATCAAGCAGGGCAAAGCGGGTGCGCGGGACGTCGGCACCTTTGATCTGATCGCGATTGTACACGATAACAGCGGGTTCTTGGGTGATGCCCCAAAGCTCGTTCCGCCAGCGGCGCGTGTCGGGCAACGAGGCGGTTAGCGCCGAGGTGTAGGGCCGCGCACAAGACGCATTCACCAGCCAGACCATCTGCTGCACCGCGGAGGAAAACACCACGTCGGCGGGGTCATCACCGCCTTCGCAAGCGGTGCGGCTATTCTCAAACAGCGCGTTTGATCCCCACTGTTCAAAATTGACCGTGATGCCCGGGTTCAGTTCTGCGAAGCGTGCGATAACCGGGCCAAGGATGTCGATATCGGTAGTCGAGCGGAGACGGAAAATCTGGGGGCCAGAGCCGAAGGTCTGCGTTGCCTCCTGCGCCTGAAGCATGAAAGGGAAAATGAGGAGAAACGCGAGAATATACCTCATACGGATGGACCTTTCGTGCGGGCCGGAAGGACGAGCGAGATGCGGAAGCCCTGCTCGTTCTTGCGCATCTCGACGCGGCCATCGAAGGCCGAAGCCACGCTGGTGACGATGGACAGCCCGAGGCCGATGCTTTCTTCGCGGCTGTTGACCGAGCGGGCGAAGCGCTGACCCAGCCTGTCGATGATCGCGTCATCCGGCCCAGCGCCCGCATCCTGCACCCAGATCAAAGCTTCGTTGCCGATGTGATCAACGCCGATCAGCACGGGCGCCTTGCCGTATTTCAGAGCGTTCGACAGCAGGTTTTTGGCAGCTTCGCCGACCGAGAATTCGTCCGTGGAGACGGGGACGGGATCTTCTCCGATAATCAGGCTGACTTCTTTGTCGGGGGCGAGCAAATCGTGGTCGCGACGTTCAATGATATCGAGGGCAACTTCGCGCAGATCGAATTCCACGCGGGGAGCGGCCTCGGTGCGATGGATCACCAACGCGCGGGAGAGTAGCTGATCGAGCAGCGTGCCCAGTGAACGGGTGCGGAGCAAGAGACGCTCCATCGCGCGGTCGCGGGCGGTCTGGTCCTGCTCTTCCAGCGTGGTCTCGGCGAGCACGCGGATGGCGGCAACGGGCGTCCTAAGCTGATGAGCCGTGTCGGAAATAACGTTCCGCATGGCCTCGAACTGGTTGTCCAGACGCCCGATGAAGCGGTTCATTGCATCGAGCATGACCTTAGGCTCGCGCGGCATTCCCTCGGTCGACATCGGCGTCAGGTCGTACGGGTCGCGATGGGTGAGATCGTCGGAAACGGCCTCAAGCGGGCGCATGGCGGAGCGTATGGCGAACCATGCGAAGACAAGCAGAGCCGCCCCCGCCAGAGCCATCGGCCAGAGCGCGTCGATCATCAGGTTGAGCGCCATATCGCGGCGCGCACGCAGGGTTTGGCCGACGATGACCGTGATCTCGCCCGAAAAATCGCGCTCGGCAAAGATGCGGGGGAGGACGACGAAGCGCGCCTCCTCGCCCTGCAATGCGTCGTTGATGAAAACGGGCTGGGTGTTGGTGCGCGGCGCATCCAGCAGGACGTCCCCGCCAAGGCCGGTGATCGCCGTGCCGCCCGGGCCACGGACGGAGTAGTAAATGCGGTCGTCAGGGGCCTGCGCCAGCAGCTCGAAGGCAGACACGGGAAGGTCGACGATGGGCCACCCGTCCTGAATGCGGATGGATTCGGCAATGTCGCTGGCCGCGCCGACAAGCACGCGGTCGAACGCCGTCCGCGCTGCCTGTTGACCGTTGTA
The DNA here is from genome assembly GCF_011806565.1 of Marivivens donghaensis. Lineage (GTDB taxonomy): Bacteria > Pseudomonadota > Alphaproteobacteria > Rhodobacterales > Rhodobacteraceae > Marivivens > Marivivens donghaensis_A. The sequence goes on along the minus strand of NZ_JAATOP010000002.1, from coordinate 445,039 downwards.
GAACGTCGCTCCCGCCACGAGCAGACCGCCGGCCATAAGGATGAAGAAAACCGCAGCCGTCAGACGCGTGACGAGGCTATGCGGACGGTTATTCCTGCTCATCAAGGCCGATCCGGTAGCCGACGCCGCGCTGGGTGAAGATCGAAACCCCGCTCCCCGCGAGCTTTTTGCGAAGACGGGCTGTGTAGAGCTCGATGGCGTTCACACCGACGTCAGCGTCCTCGAAGCTGAACAGCGAGTCGTAAAGCCGCGTCTTCGACATGATCTGGTTGGGATGACGCATCAGAACGCCAAGCAGCGCGGCCTCGCGTCGTGTCAGGTCCAACCGCTTGTCGCCAAGCGTCGCCGTCAGGTTCGCGGGCGAGAATGACAACGGACCCAGTTGCAGGTCCCCGCCCTTCTGATCGGCATCACGGCGGACGAGCGCTCGCAGGCGCGCCTCCAGTTCGCGTTGGTCGAAAGGTTTGACCAGATAATCGTCCGCGCCGAGGTCTAAAGCGCCGACCCTGTCATCGACGGACACCAATGCTGTCAGCATCAGAACCGGCGTCCGGTCCCCTGCCCCGCGCATCTCGTTCAGCAACGCAAGGCCGGAGCCGTCGGGCAGGTTGATATCCAGCACAGTGGCATCGTAACTCTGTACCGCGCGGAAATCACGGGCAGATTCCAGCGTTGGGGCCAGATCGCAAGCGATCCCGATACGCGCGAAATGGGCAGCCACACCTTCGGCAAGGTCGGTGGTGTCCTCCACCAGAAGAACCCTCATTCGCGCTTTCCTCCGCCGATTATCCTGCACCATGACCGTTTGACAGGTTCATGACAGGTTCGTCCCCTATTGAAGTCTAACCCGTGCGGAGGGGGGCCGCAATCTGCGGTCATTTCCACGGGTATTCCGACCAAAGCCCATCAGAGGTAAGGTCGTCGATAGGAGGAAAAACATGAAATTCACTGCAACCCGCACCTTCGTTGCGGCAGCGATCCTTGGCATGTCGGCATTCGCCGCTTCGGCTCAGGACTTCAGCCCCGAAAACCCCGAATGTATCGCTCCGGCTAACCCGGGCGGCGGCTGGGACTTCACCTGCCGTCAGGTTGGCAAGTCGCTTCAGGACCTCGGTCTGATCGACTCGACCATGCAGGTCGTCAACCTTGCCGGTGGTGGCGGTGGCGTTGCTTACGCCGAAGTCGTGAACAAGCGTAACGACGATAACGACCTTATCGTTGCTGCATCGTCCGCGACCGCGACCCGTCTGGCTCAGGGTGCATACCCGGGCAACACCATGGAGCAGGTTCGCTGGCTCGCTTCGATCGGCGCTGACTACGGTGTGATCGCCGTTGCTGCCGATAGCGAAATCGAAACTCTTCCGCAGCTGCTCGACGCGATCAAGAACGACCCGACCTCGACTTCGGTTGCTGGCGGTTCGGCTGTTGGCGGCTGGGACCACCTGAAGGTTCTCATCGCTGCTAACGCTTACGGCATCGATGATGTCCGTTCGGTCAAGTACATCGCATTCGATGGCGGCGGCGAAGCTGTCACCCAGCTGCTCGCTGGTTCGGTTCAGGCTTTCACCGGTGACATCTCGGAAGCAAAAGGCTTCGTAGACTCGGGCGACATCAAAGTCCTCGCAGTTCTCTCGCCGGAGCGTCTGGACGGCGAATTCGCTGACTTCCCGACCGCGAAAGAGCAAGGCGTTGACGCCATCGGCGCTAACTGGCGCGGCTTCTACGCACCGGGCGGCATGTCGGACGAAGCATACGACGCTTGGGTTTCGGCCATTGGCGACCTCTACGCTTCGGACGAATGGAAAGAGATCATGGCCAACAACGGTCTGGCTCCGCTCGACCTGCAGGGCGACGAATTCCAGTCCTTCGTTGCGGACTCGGTTGCCCAGATCCAGCAGATCTCCAAAGAAATCGGCATCATCAACTAATTGCTGAATTCTCCGGCCGGACCTAGCGCTGGCCGGAGACCTCCCGGCGCGCCTTTCGGGGCGCGCTTTTTCATAACATTCTGTTGTCGAAGGAGTGGATCATGAGTGATCGCATCTTCGGCCTGTTCGGACTTCTTCTTTCGATCGGTTTCGCCTTGGCGGCATTCCAGATCGAGGAGAGCTTCCTCTCCGATATCGTCGGTCCGAAGGCCTTCCCCCTGATTATCGCAACCATCCTCGGCATCTCGTCGCTGGTGATCGCGCTGCGTCCTGACCCCGAACCGACATGGCCGAGCCTGCTCCGCTTTGTCGAAATCGTTGCGGCAGCCGTCGTGATGATCATCTACGCCGAAGCCCTGCCCGAAATCGGCTTCGTCGTCGCAACCGCTTTCGCTGCGGCCTACATGTCGTGGCGTCTCGGCTCCAAGCCGCTCGAAGCGATCCTTGTCGGCGTCGGCACTTCGGTCGGCATCTACGTCATCTTCCATCTCGCGCTGGGCCTGTCGCTCGCTCGCGGACCGTGGGGTTTCTGATATGGATACTTTCGCATCACTCGCGGACGGTTTCGCCATCGCTTTGACGTGGCAGAACCTCGCACTGGCCCTTCTGGGCTGTTTCCTCGGCACGATCATGGGCGCCCTTCCGGGCCTCGGCCCGTCAAACGGCGTCGCCATCCTGATCCCGCTGGCATTTACGCTCGGCCTCGGCGCGACGCCTTCGCTGATCCTGCTGACCTCGGTCTATTACGGCGCGATGTACGGGGGGCGTATTTCGTCGATCCTGCTCAACATTCCAGGTGACGAACCTGCGATGATGACCTGTCTCGACGGTCACCCGATGGCGCTCAAAGGCCAACCGGGCGAGGCGCTGTCCCTTTCGGGCATTGCATCCTTCGTCGGTGCGTTCTTCGCAACGTGGGGTCTGATCCTGCTGGCACCGCAGCTGGTCAAGATCGCCCTGCTGTTCGGACCGGCCGAGTATTTCGCCCTGTTCACCCTCGCGTTCATGACGCTGGGCGGCGTGTCTTCGACCAACCAAGCGAAGTCGGCCTTCGCCGCTGCGCTCGGCCTTGGTCTTGCGACTATCGGCGTCGACACCCAGACCGGCGTTCCGCGCTTCACCTTCGGCGAAGTGCACCTCTATGACGGTCTCGACTTCCTCGTGGCGATCGTAGGCCTCTTCGCGCTTTCCGAAGTGTTCATCTTCCTTGAAAACCGTCACGGCGGTTCGGATGCCGACGCCACGAAGATCAAGATCGGTAAGCTCTACCCGCCGATGTCGATGATCAAGCAGACCACCCCGACCATGCTCCGCACGTCGGTGCTCGGCTTCCTGGCTGGCGTTCTGCCGGGTGCAGGTGCGTCGCTGGGTTCGTTTATCTCCTACTCGATGGAGAAGCGTCTGGTCGACAAAGAGGGCACCTTCGGCAAAGGCGACCCGCGCGGCGTCGCTGCACCGGAAGCCGGTAACAACGCTGCCGCTGGTGGCGCGCTGGTTCCGATGCTGGCACTCGGCGTTCCGGGTTCGGGTACGACCGCTGTTCTGCTCGCCGTCCTGCTGTCGCTCAACATCACGCCTGGTCCGCTGCTGTTCACCCAGAACCCTGACGTGGTCTGGGGCCTAATCGCAGCGCTGTTCATCGCCAACTTCATGCTGCTGGCACTGAACATCCCGATGGTCGGCATCTTTACCCGCGTTCTGATGATCCCGTCGCGCGTCCTGATGCCCATCGTGGCTATGGTCAGCTTCGTCGGTATCTACGGCATCTCGGGTTCGAGCTTCGACCTTCTGGTCATGATCGGCTTCGGCGTCATGGGCTGGGTGCTGCGCAAGCTGGACGTTCCACTCGTACCGGTCATCCTCGGCACGCTGCTCGGCAACTCGATGGAGAACAACCTCCGCCGCGCGATCAGCATCGACAACGGTGACTGGTTCACCCTGATCGACACTCCGCTGGCGCTGACCCTGTGGGCCATCGGCATCATCGGCTTCATCATCCCGCTGTTCATCGGCGGCAAGGTGAAGAAGCAGATGCACGAGAAGCGCGACGAAGAAGGTTCGATTTCGGACTAAAAGAAAAGGCCCTCCGCGATCATCTCGCGGAGGGCTCCTTACTTAGCCCAGCAGTGATGCGATGGGCTGATATGGATGAGGCGTCTCGGACGCGAACTCCGGCATCATAAACACCGTCATTCCGGCCGCGAAACCTGCCGCCAATCCGGTCGCACTATCTTCGATCACAGCACATTTCGACGGCTCAACCTCGCAAAGGTAAGCCGCCCGCAGGTAGGGCTCCGCATCCGGCTTGCCCTTGATCACGTCATTGCGGCTGATGGTTTTCAGCTGCGGACGCAGCAGGCCAACGCGCTCGAGATTATATTCGACGATGAGGCGGTCCGAGTTCGATACGACCATCTGCTGCACGCCCATCTCATCAAGCTTTTCCCAGATCGGGAAAGCGACCTCATGCGGCTTCACCATTTCTGGCTTTGCGGCGTAGGCCTCGAAACGCGCCTGTGCCCATTCGACGAGGTCTAGTTCCAGCCCGAGGTCGCTGCGCAGATATTCGTGGACATCCTTTTCGGTCATCCCGAGCGTCCGGTCGTGAAAGTCATCGGGGATCGTCAGGCCCAGCGCGCCCATTGCGTCGACAAAAGACCGCAGGTGGTTCGGCTCGCTATCTACCAGCGTCCCGTCCATATCCCAAAAAACCGCATCGAACCGGAAATTATTGCTCATACACCTATCCACCCGGCGTTGCGGGCTGTCCCATATATTTTTTTTGGACATAGGTCATGAGGGACGCGATTGCGACCTGAGAAATACTCCGAGCAGCATTTAACTGTCGGTCGTTGTCATTCCGTACTCATCAAGCTCTTCGGGCAGCAGCACGTAAATCTCGTCCGGTGGGGTCGACAGGGACAACTCCATGATCCGCAAGTCGATGCCCATGTCGCTCAGATAACCCACCACAGCAGCCTGCCCGCGCTGGATATCCTCGACCGCGATGAATGCGGGAAGGGCGACGTTTTCGTCGAAATAGTGCTGATGGACGCCCACAAGCGAATCCTCATCGACGGTGCGCGTCACACCTCCGGCGAGGACATACGGACAGGCAGAGAAACAGATATCGCCGCTCTCCATTACGGTGCCTGCGTCCATGTCACGGATCGTCCGGCCAATCGCGAGCGCGTCCATGACAGAGCCGCCGGGGGAGTGCAGACGGATAGTTTGCGGCGCATCGCGTCCTTCGAGCCATTCGTCGAACCGCTCGGCATCCCCACCCGCGATGGTACCGGTGAGCAGCACGGCATCGCCGGCTTCCTCGAACCGCAGGCGCGACGGCATGTTCCCCGGCGACGGGATGTCCGTCACGCGGTCGGGATTGCCGGGGCGGGCAGGAATGTCGGCAGGTCGAAAGCGCCGCGTCTGATCGCCTGGGCTGACGGGATTGTCGAGCGAGGGCTGGTTCGACGGCGCGATGAGTGACGGTAGCGCCCGCATCAGATCGCCGCCCGCTAGCACAATCGCCATCCCGATCTGGAAAGCGAGAATAGCAAGGATGGCGCGGCGAACGGTGTTCGACTTGCCGCTCACTCGGTCACACTCGGTTTGGGCGCATCCGTCGGCGTAACCACATCGCGCGGCGGAGTGCGCAGTTCGACAGCCGTTTCCACTTCGCGGATGGCATGAAGCGCGGCGCGGAGTTCAGCCAGCGTCAGCGTGTCTTCGGGCGGCAAATCACCTCGCCCGGCGCGAATGGCCGATTGGGTGACCATGAGGATCAGCACGAGCACGGCAGGCAGCAGGTCGATGGCGATCGCACCGGCCCAAGACGGCATGAAGTTGCGCGCATAGAGGATCACCGCGTCTGCCGCGGAAACTGGGGTGTAGATCACCTCGGGCGGCGCGGGGCGGGCGAGCACTTCCTCTGCCGCTTGCGACAGGGACGCCGCGCGAAGTTGGAGGACTTCGAGCACCGACGTGATGGTCTGTTGCTGCGCGGCTTGCCCGTCCGTGGTGCGGCTATCCAGCTCGGGCAAGACCACTGACTCGGACAGGTCAGCGGCCGCACGTTCGACAAGGGGAGCAACGGAGAACTGGCGGAGCTGCGCAACAAGACCTGCGAGGCGCACAGCTTCCTCGCTGAACGCGACCGAACGGGATTCAACGGGCCCCTGCTCTACCGTCAGTGCGCGCATACGCGAAAGCGTGGCGTTGCCTTCGTCAAAAGCGGCTTCGATGAACGGCGCTTGCTGAACGATCTGTTCTTCAAGGGCAGATAATTCCGCAGCCTTCTGGGTCAGCACACGGAAAACAGCGCCGCGACCAGCGAGGCCGGAGAGGTTACCGTCTGCTTCCTGTGCCGACAGGTCTTCGAAGCTCTGACGCACACGGGCCACGTCGCGCTCCAACGCCTGCGCGGTGATTGCGGTGTCGTGGGCCTGCTCCAGCGCGACCTGATAGTCCTGCACGGTTTCCGCCAAGTGCTGTTCAACCGCCGCCGCACCAGCGAGCGCCGCAGCGTTCAGCCAAGACGACATCGCGATAATCGCGCCGCAGCCCAGTACCATCGCGCCAGTCAGTTTAATCTTCGACGCCGTGGTCCGCATCGCAGGCAAAAGCCGCATCAGATATGACCAGAAGACGAAGATGCCGACAGACACAGCAATGGAATAAGCCGCTGCGGCAAAGAACGAAAACGCTCCCGTGTCGTCCAGCAGACCCGAGACGCCGAGGTAGGTGTAGATGCCCGAAGCGGTGGATAGAACCGCGAGCGCGGCGCCGGAAAATGTATCGAGCCAAGCAAGATGTCCTTCGAGTTCCCTTGCATGTCTCAGGCCATGGCCGTTGTCGCCCTGAGGCGCATAGCGGTCTGTCATCCGGTGCCGTCTCCTATGAGGTTTCGCCCATAAAGTGTTGCTGCTTGCACGACAGATCAAGCGCGCGGCGGCGATGAAAGGAAAACCTACGGTGATGTGAACGGCTTAGCGGCCGAGGAAAGTCAGAAGTTTGCGCTCAGGCACCCGCAGTTCGGCCATTTCAGGCGCAGTGATACCCGACAGCATCTTGTGGCGATCTGGCATCTCGGCAAGGTCCAGCACGTCAGGGTGGATGTAGGATTTGCGACTGATGGTCGGCGTGTTGCTGAGAACCTCTGCCGAAGCCTCGGCCATCGCCTTGATCGTTAGGCGCTCGTCTTCGTCGGCGGCAAGCGCGGTTTCAAACGCGGCGAGCGTTCCGCCCCAAGTCCGGAAGGTCTTCGCCGTCACGTTCTGGCCAGTGATGTCCGACAGGTACGAGTTCACGTCGTGCGAGCTGAGGCTGCGGGACTGGCCGCCTTCGTCGATCCAACTAAACAGCTGCTTGCCGGGAAGGTCGCCGATCTGTTGCATGATTTTATGAAGGCGCTTATCGCGCAGGCTTTTCTGCACCCGTTTCCCGCCTTTCGCGCGATATTTCAACTTCACCACGCCATCCCCCAGCGACAGATGCCGCGACAGCAACGTCGTAGCCCCGAACGATCGGTTCGTCGCGGTGTATGCAGGATTGCCGATCCGCAGATGCCCGCGGTCCAAAAGCAGAACCAGCGCGGCGAGGCTGAACGCCATATCGCCCGCGTCCTCTTGCAGATCGCGCCGCACACGGCGACGAATCGAGGGTAACGCCTCACCAAAAGCGATCAGTTGGGAAAACTTGGTTTCGGCCTGCGCCGACGACCAGAGCGGGTGATAGCGGTATTGCTTGCGACCCGAAACGTCGGTGCCCGTGGCCTGAAGATGACCATTGTCGAGCATACAGATCCAGACGTTTTCATAAGCAGGAGGAATGCCGAGGCCGCGTATACGCTCGAGCGCAATAACGTCCGGCTTTTTGCCGTCAGGATCGCGATAACTGAACCCTTTTCCTGCGCGACGCCGCAGGAAACCTGGTTCGCGGTCGGACGTATGTACCAACCCGCAAGATAGCACCTGACCGTCCGGCATAGGTCTCCTCCATTTGATAACGTGGAAAGGAAACAATCGGAGATATGTTTGGGTTCCCGACGGTCGCAACGCGCGAACATCAAACCGCATCCGGCTGCTTAGCCAGTTGGATTTGTTACACTTTCGGGAGGGAAGTGGCGGACTGGGGAGGATTCGAACCCCCGACCCCTTGATTCGTAGTCAAGTACTCTATCCAACTGAGCTACCAGTCCGCGGTGAGTGAGGGCGATGTACCTTTAGCGTTCGGGGAGCGCAAGAGCGAAAAGCAACTTTTTTATGTCTCGGTCGAAATAATTTGGAAGTCGCTCTTCGGCAGGATGATTTCGAAGGTCGTGCCCTCCGGTCCGGTAGTTAGCAGACCAAGCTGACCGCCGTGGCCGCGGATCAATTCCGAAGCAATAACAAGGCCCAAGCCGGAGCCGCCCTTTGATGCGCCGCCATGGAAAGCTTGGAAAAGGTGATCTTTGGCACGCATCGGAAGACCCGGCCCAGTGTCAGCCACAACGATGCGCCAACGGTTTTCATCCTCGCTGGCCTGAATGCTGATCTCACCGGAATCGCCGGTGTTCATGATGGCCTGACGGGCGTTGCGCACAAGGTTACCGATGACGCGATAAAGCTGCTCGCTATCGGCGCGAACGGTCATGGAGGCGGGAATATCCTCGGCAAACGAGATGTCATAATCGCCCGCTGACAAACGTTCGCTGTCGATAACGTCCGATACAATCTCGGCCAGCGCGAAGCGGGTAAGATTCGGCGGCGGCTCGGAAGCGCGTCCGAAGGCCAGCGTGTTTTCGCAAAGATGCACGGCACGGGTGATCGAGTTGACCAGTTTGGGCGCGAGTCGCTGCACAACGGGATCAGTAGACACCTCGATACGGTCGGTGAACAGCTGGGCCGAGGTGAGAATGTTGCGCAGATCGTGGCTGACCTTCGCGACGCCCTCACCAAGCTGGGCGAGGCGTTCGCGCTGTTTCAGTGCGCCGGTGAGCTGGGTCTGCATCGATCGCAGCGCGTCTTCCGCCTCGCGAAGTTCGGCGACGCTCGCGGTCGGATTGATAATGCGCCGCGCATCCTCGGGCGCTTCTGCATAGACCGACATGGCCCGCACAACGCCCTTGATCGGCGCAACAAGGAAGGTTCGGACGGCAACGAACAACAACATCGCGGTGATGATCGAGATCGCAGCCGACAGGATAAAAACATTCAGGCCATATTCCAGCATCGCCTGCCGCAAGGGCCCCTGCTCCATCGTGACTTCGATCAGTAGACCGCCGTCCTGCACAGGGTTGCCGATGACGCGGATGATCGGGTTACCCTTGGTGAACATGGCTGACAGCGCGTCTGAAATCAGCGTCACCGCACCATCGTCGCGCAAGTCGTAAGTGGCAACAATCGGCGAGGGAATCGGCGATGACAGTGCAAGTTCGCGCACTTCGTCACGGCGGAGCACGACGTTAAAGACGCCGGCGTTATCCAGCAGCTCCTTCTCCAGCGAATCGGAGATCATGCCGTCGGCAAGTAGCGCCAGCGAGGCGATCTGGGCTCGTTCGAGGCGCAATGACAGATAATCCTGCCGATAGCGCGCAACGGAAGGGACGAAGATGAAAACCTCCGCCAGCAGTACAAAGATGACCGTCAGGAACAGGAAGCGCCCTGAGAGTGTCTTGAACATTGATCCTCCGTGCTCCTACGGGAGCCAGCGCTGCACGAGGCCGACGGCAGTCTTGACCAGCGCGCTGTCGAACAGCTTGGGACTAAAATAGGAACCGGCAGCGCGTTTGTTAATCTCGGCAAGCGTCGGATAGGGAAAAACAGCGTTCGACATAGCCGAAAGCTTCATGTTGTTCGCCATCGCGAGCGCCCACGGTGCGATCAAATCGCCCGCATTCGGCGCGACGAGGGTGACGCCGACGGGGCGACCCTTGTGCACCATCAGCTTGATGAAACCTTCGGTGATGCCAGCCGTCACGGCGCGGTCGTTCGATTTAAGGTCTTCGCGAATGACGGTGAGCTTGTCGCCGTGTTCCTTGCGAGCCTCGGCTTCGGTCAGGCCGATCTGGGCCAGCTCGGGCGAGCCGTAAGTAACGCGCGGGATGTGCGCGGTCTTGGCCTTGGCCGGAATACCGAACAGCATTGAGCGGATGATGACCCCGCCGTGATAGCCCGCTAGGTGAGTGAACTGCATTCCGCCCGCAGCATCGCCGATCGCGTAGACTTTCTTATTGCTTACCGAACGGAGGGAACCGTCCACGTCGACGCCAGTCTTCGTTCGCGGGACGTTGCCCTTATCAAGGTCGAGCTTATCGAGGTTCGGCTTGCGGCCAGCGGCCACGAGCAGATGCGAACCGGTTACAGGCCCCTTGGACGTTTGAACGGTGACGCCATTCTCAGCTGAAACGGCTTCGACCTTCGCGCCCTCCATGAGAGTGACGCCTTCGGCCCGCAACCGGTCGAGCACAATCTTAGCCGCGTCAGGGTCTTCTTTGCTCAGCGCTTGGTCGCCGTCGATGACGGTGACTTCGCAGCCAAACGACCGGTGGGCAAAGGCCATCTCGATCCCGATGGGGCCGCCGCCGATGATGATCAGGTGCTCTGGCGTCTCCCGCTGCGCAAACAGCGTCTCGTTGGTCAGGTATGGCACACTGTCGATACCGTCGATTGGCGGCACCATCGGCGAAGAGCCCGTCGCGATCACGATGCGCCGCGCTCCGATACGGGTATCACCTGCAATAATGGTGTCCTCGTCCTCGAACCGCGCAGTGTCGCGGATGACAGTGCAGCCCAGCTTTTCAAAGCGTTCCTGACTGTCGTGAGGAGCAATGGTCGTGATGGCGCGCTGAACGTCGGCCATAGCCTCGGCGTAGTTCATGCCAGCGCGGCCCGCATGGATCAGCGTTTTCGACGGAACGCAGCCGTAGTTCAGGCAATCGCCGCCCATCTTGCCCGCTTCGATCAGGACAACTTTGGCGCCCATCTGCACTGCGCCCGAAGCCACGGTCAAACCGCCGGAGCCTGCGCCAATCACGCAGACATCTGTTTTAATGGTGTTCATTCAGGCGTCCTTTTGCCCTGCCAGCGCTTCCAGGTGCTCGGCACCAGCGCCGCACAAACTACCAAGATAACGATCACAAGATAGCGAGGTTCCAGAAAACTCGACGCATCAGGCAATTCTCCCGCGTCGAACACAGCGCCAAGGCCGGCGCCCGCCGATGTATAGAGGAAAGCGCCCGGAATGATGCCGAGCGCAGTCGTGACGACATAGCGATAGAGCGGCACGCCCATGAGCGCAGGCAGCAGATTCGCGACAAAGAACGGCACGAGTGGCAAAAGCCGCATTGCAAAGAGAACCGACCACTGGTTTTCGTCGATGCCGTCCTTGATCCGCTTCACGCGGCCCGAGCTCGAATCGATGCGGGACACCAGCGTGTCGCCGAACCCGAAGCGTACCGCGAGGAACAGAAGCGTCGCGCCGACAGTCGCCCCGAGCACGTTCAGCAAAAGCCCAGGAAAAATCGAAAAAAGGAACCCGCCCGTGAGCGAGATGATCGTCGCGCCGGGGATAGAGGTAGCGACGATAGCCACGTAGACGGCAACGAAAATAATGACCGCAGCCACATAATGACTATCGCGATAAGCCAGCAAAGCCTCACGCTGATCTCGGAGAGCATCAAAGCTCAGATACTCGCCATACATCGCATAGAGAATCGCCGCGGCTACAGCGAGGATCGCGATGGGCATTAGCCGGATCAATCGTGGCATAGGGTCAATTTTCCGCGTAAAATAAGGTCGAGCAATAAGCGCTCAATGGCCGAAAGATAGCGCGCCGGATAGGGTTCTCACGCCGCTATGATAAATTGTTGCAATAACAAGGCGGAGAATCGTGGGATCAGGGCAAAAACCACGGTGAGCCGCGTTGACACATGACGGTATCGCGACTAAAGGCAGGGCCTCGAATGCTTAACGGCCTCGAATCCTGAGACGGGTTCGGCCTTCTTTTAGACCGGAGAGAACGCGATGAAGCGCACGTTCCAACCCTCGAACCGAGTTCGCAAGAACCGTCACGGCTTCCGTGCCCGCATGGCAACTAAGGCTGGCCGTAAAGTCCTTAACGCCCGTCGCGCACGTGGCCGCAAGAAGCTGAGCGCCTGATTGGCGCCGCGAGGTCATCAGTGACTTCGCAACAGCTTGACCAGACGCAGACCGCCGAGGCCGCGCCTACGGCGGTTTTCGTTCGTCCGCCAGTCCTGAAAAAACGGGCCGATTTCCTGCGTGCCGCATCCGCGCGTCGTCAGGGGACCAAAGGCTTTCACCTTCAGGCACGTAAGCGCGACGACGATGAGCCTCTGCGCGTCGGTTATACTTGCTCGAAGAAAGTCGGTAACGCGGTTGCTCGCAACCGTGCCAAACGTCGTCTGCGCGAAATCGCGCGGCTGATCATGCAAAAGCATGGCCGCGACGGTTGGGATTATGTCCTCGTCGGACGTAAGGACATGACTGCCGACCATAACTTCGACCAGATGAAGCGCGACCTGATCTGGGCACTGAAAAAGGTGCACCAATGACCCCGCTTGCGTGGGTCATATCTCTGCCCGTGCGCGCCTACCGCGTGGTCCTGTCGCCCTACATCGGACACAGCTGCCGGTTCCAGCCGACGTGCTCTGCCTACGCGATGGAAGCGCTGGAAAAGCACGGCGGGATCAAGGGCACCTACCTCACCGTTCACCGCCTGCTGCGCTGCCACCCTTGGGGCAGCTCCGGCATCGACAACGTACCTGACTGATAGCGCCTTCGGAGGCCGCCATGCTCGACGATCTCGACGACATCCACCCGCTCTTCCACGGCGCTCCCAAGTCGACCGAATTCAAAAAGCTGCGCAAACGCATCGTGCAGAACGTGCGTCAGGCGACCGACGATTTCGGTATGATCGAACGCGACGCGCGTTGGCTGGTGTGTCTGTCAGGCGGCAAGGACAGCTACACCCTGCTCGCGGTTCTGTATGAACTGAAGTGGCGCGGCCTGCTGCCCGTCGATATACTTGCCTGCAACCTTGATCAGGGCCAGCCTGGGTTCCCGTCGACCGTGCTGCCGAAGTTCCTTGAGGACATGGGCGTTCCGCACCGGATCGAGTATCAGGACACCTACTCCATCGTTGTTGACAAGGTCCCGCAGGGCCGCACCTACTGCGCCCTCTGCTCGCGCCTGCGCCGCGGCAACCTCTACCGGATTGCACGCGAAGAAGGATGCAGCGCTGTTGTGCTCGGCCACCACCGCGACGACATCCTCGAGACGTTCTTCATGAACCTCTTCCACGGCTCGCGCCTCGCGACGATGCCGCCGAAACTGGTAAACGAAGACGGCGATCTGTTCGTCTACCGCCCCCTCGCCTATGTGGCCGAGGCCGATTGCGAGAAGTTCGCCAAGTCGATGAACTACCCGATCATTCCGTGCGACCTCTGCGGTTCGCAGGACGGCCTCCAGCGCATGCAGGTCAAAGGCATGCTCGACCAATGGGAAAAGAACGCCCCTGGTCGCCGTCAGAAGATGTTCCGCGCGCTAATGAATACGCGCCCGTCCCACCTGCTCGACCCTGCCCTGTTCGACTTCAAGGGGCTGGAGATCGGCGAGCGAAAACAGAACAATTCTAACGATATTCCCGACCTGCGTTAACGATCCGGTCAACGTTGTTCCCTAGCGTGGCGGCAAGACTGCTACGGCGAAGGACAAGACAATGTTGAATATCGGGTACAATACTGTGTCCCAGAACCTGCGGCGCGCGATCGAAAGTGTGCCGCTCTCGGTCATCACGCCTATCGGAGCTTTCGCCGGATTCGAGATGCTCGGCTACGCGGGCCTCGTTGCTGGCGCTGCTATCCCGCCCGTTTTGCTGAAGTCGCTATCGCGCGATGTCCAAGTAGACCGTGTGACCGACCTGATGACCCGCGATGCGTTCATGAGCGCGGCGCACCGGCGATTGATCCACGCCCAACGGCGGCGCAAATTCAGCACTTTGTTCCTCATTGAAATCGACCGGCATAAACTGCTGGAAGAGGTGCACGACCGCGACGGGATCGAAGAAATCCTTCGGATTGTCGCATATCGGATCAAGCTGAACATTCGAGAGACCGACCTGATTTCACGCATGGACGGGTTTTCGTTCGCGGTCATGACCGATCTGTCGAGCAAGCCGGACATAGAAGACGCGCTCGAACTCGCGTCCCGCATCCAACAAGCGATCAAGCGTCCGCTGATCGTCGGGCGCATGAACGTCCACATGACGGCTTCCATCGGTTTTTCGATGTCCGACTGCATTTCGTCGACCCGAACCGAAGACCTGCTGCAAGCGACAACAAACGCGCTGATCGAGGCCCAACGCCACGGTCCGTCGTCAGTCCGTAGCTATTCGCCAGCCATGCGGAGCCGCATCGAAGCGCGAAATAGTCTGATGCAGCAAGTCAGCCGCGCGTTCCACGACGGCGAAATCCGCGCGTTTTTCCAGCCGCAGGTGTCGACCGTGACAGGTGAAATTACCGGCTTCGAGGCGCTTGCCCGCTGGCAACATCCCGACCGCGGCCTGATCCCGCCCCTCGATTTCCTGCCTGCTATCGCGCAGGCCAATATGATGCATCGGCTCGGCGAAGTGATCCTGAACGACACGCTCGAAGCCATCACGCGCTGGGACCAGAAGGGATTCACCGTGCCACGTGTCGGCGTGAATTTCTCCAGCGAGGAGCTTCACGCCATTAACCTCGTGGACCGCATCCGGTGCCGTGTCGGGTCGTATCGCCTCCTTCCAGACCGCATTGCTGTCGAAGTGCTGGAAACGGTGGTCGCCAATCAGGCGGACGAGATCCTGTTCAGCAACCTCTCCGGCCTCGCGCGCCTCGGATGCAGCCTTGATCTGGACGATTTCGGAACTGGGCACGCATCGATCACATCGATCCGCAACTACTCGGTCGGACGCATCAAAATTGACCGGTCCTTCGTCTCTGGCATCGACAAGGACGTAGAACAGCAAAAAATGGTGGCAGCTATTTTGACGATGGCGGAGCGGCTGGGCCTCCAAACCCTCGCTGAAGGGGTCGAAACGTCGGAGGAGCGCGCAAAATTGGCCCAGCTGGGCTGTCACGAGGTCCAAGGCTACGGCATCGCCCGCCCGCTCGCGCCCGAATTGGTGGACGACTGGATTTCGAACTACACTGCACAGCGGATCAGCCCGCCACCCCGACATCTCAGGGCGTGCTGACCTTCGCAAATGTGAGTAAACAAAAGCCCGTTCGCCTGCAAAACATCGCAAAACCGCTTGACCTTTGAGCCTGTGGCCTGTTGAACCAACCCGACCAAAATAAGGCGAAATAGGCAGTTCAGATGGACAATCAGAACAGAAATATGCTGTTGGCGCTCGTGCTTTGCGCGGGTGTGCTCGGCGTGTGGTACACCCTCTTCCCCCTGCCGGAGCAATCTCCCGCAGTAGCCGAAGATGTGGCCGCAGAACAAACGCTTGATGCACCTGTCGCGAACTCGGCGACTCCGGGCGTGGCAGCTGTCCCGACCGAAGTCGTAGCCGACACACCACGCGTTCCGATCGAGTCGCCTGAGCTGTCGGGTTCGATCAACCTGATGGGCGGCCGCCTCGACGACCTATACCTGACCGACTACCGCGTTTCGGTCGAAGAGGACTCGGACACGATCCATCTGCTGCGCCCCTCGGGCAGCAATGATGCCTACTTCGCCAGCTTCGGATGGAGCGCCAATCAGGGCGTCGCCGCCGACGCCGTTCCTGGCCCCGACACCATGTGGGAACTGGAAGAGGGCGAAACGCTCAGCCCCGACAGCCCCGTCACTATCAAATGGGACAACGGCGCCGGCCTGACCTTCCGCAATACCTATACCGTCGACGACAAGTTCATGATCACCATCGATCAGTCTGTCGTTAACAATGGCGACGCAGACGCAACCGTTGCGCCTTACGGCCTGATCCGTCGCTATACTGAACCGGACGACCTCGAAGGCTTCTTTGTTCTACACGAAGGCCTGATCCGCATGGCCGACGGCTCGCTCGACCAAATCAAATACAAAGACATCGCCGACGAAACCGCCGCCGATCGTACAACAGTCACCGAAAGCGGCTGGATCGGCTACACCGACCACTACTGGATGACGACGCTGATCCCCGATCAGACCCGTCCGTTCGAAGCCATTTCGCGCTATTTCGGCACCAACGACGTCTACGAAGCCGACGCCATCATGCCGAGCGAAACCGTCGCTGCCGGCGGCGAGACGACCGTTTCGACCCGCTTCTTCGCAGGCGCTAAGGAATGGGAAACCATCCGCGCCTACCAGAACGATGGTGGCATCGTTAACTTCATCAACACCATCGACTGGGGTTGGTTCTTCTTCCTGACAAAGCCGATCTTCTGGCTCCTCCACAACATCCACGCGCTCATCGGCAACATGGGTTGGTCGATCATCGTCCTGACCTTCGTTCTAAAGGCGCTGGTACTGCCGCTCTCCTACAAATCCTACGTCTCCATGGCGAAGATGAAGGAGCTGCAGCCCGAAATGGAGAAGCTCAAAGAGCGTATGGGCGACGACCGTGCTGGTCTGCAGCAGGGCATGATGAAGCTCTACCGCGACAACAAGGTCAATCCGGCGTCCGGCTGTCTGCCGATGCTGCTGCAGATTCCGATCTTCTTCTCTCTCTACAAGGTGATCTTCGTGACGCTCGAACTGCGTCATGCGCCTTGGATTGGCTGGATCAACGACCTGTCCGCGCCTGATCCGTCGTCGATCCTGAACCTCTTCGGTCTGCTGCCGTGGGCCGCGCCGGAGCCGACCAGCTTCCTCGCGATCATCTCGCTCGGTATCCTGCCGATCCTGCTGGGTATCTCGATGTGGCTGCAGCAGAAGCTGAATCCGGCCCCCGCCGATCCGTCGCAGAAGATGATCTTCGCTTGGATGCCGTGGATCTTCATGTTCATGCTCGGCAACTTCGCTTCGGGTCTGGTGCTCTACTGGATCACCAACAACACGATTACTTTCGTGCAGCAGTATGGCATCATGCGAAGCCACGGACATAAGCCCGATGTGCTCGGCAACATGTTCGGCGGGCTCCGCAAGAACAAAGCCGACGCAACGAAGTAAATACATCGGGCCGCCTCAGGGCGGCCCTTTTACAGGGGAACCCCGATGCAACTGACTTTTCCGATTGTCGAACAGCCTGACGAGTTCACTCTCGAAACCGGCCGCAAGCTTTTCCTTGGCCCCGTCGACTTCCTCAAGGGCGTCGTCGCCATGTCCGGCCTGCCGCCTGCGGACAGGCTCGAGGTTTGCTTTGCCGGTCGCTCGAACGTCGGCAAGTCGAGCCTGATCAACGCGCTGACCGGCCGCAAAGGCCTCGCGCGGGCGTCGAACACGCCGGGCCGTACGCAGGAAATCAACTACTTCACCGTCGGTGACGAACGCTACATCGTTGACCTTCCTGGCTATGGTTATGCCAATGCGCCGGTTGCAGTGGTCGAAAAATGGCAGAACCTGCTCAAACAGTACCTGTCAGGTCGCCAGACCCTGCGCCGCGTCTTCGTCCTGATCGACGCGCGCCACGGCGCGAAGAAGGTCGACGAAGAAATCATGACTCTGCTCGACCGCTCCGCCGTGACCTTCCAAGTCGTGATGACCAAAGTCGACAAGATCGGACAGAAGCAGCTGAATGAATCGCTTGAAGCCACGCGTGAAGCGCTTTCGCGTCACCCTGCCGCATTCCCCGAAATTGTGCTGACGTCGTCCGACAAAGGCGATGGCATTGCAACTTTGCGAGCTATTATCTCCACTATCGACTGACTAACCCGGAAAGGGGCCGGACGTGAGGAAACAAGAAATGAACCAAGACTGGATCGCAACCGCACGCACGCTGTCAGAGGCATTGCCCTATCTGCAGCGATACTCGGGCGCGATCGTCGTGGTCAAATTCGGCGGCAACGCCATGGGCGATCAGGACGCGATGGCGGAATTTGCCCGCGACATCGTTCTGATGCGTCAGGTCGGCGTGAACCCCGTCGTCGTGCACGGCGGCGGCCCGATGATCAACGACATGCTCTCGAAGCTCGGCATCGAGTCCGAGTGGGTGCGCGGCAAGCGCGTGACCGACAAAAAAACCGTTGAAGTCGTCGAGATGGTCCTCACCGGCCTCGTCAACAAGCGGATCGTTCAGGCGATCATGGACGAAGGCGGCCGCGCGGTTGGTCTGTCGGGTAAAGACGACGACATGATGGTCTGCGAGGCGGATGATCCGGAACTTGGTTTCGTCGGCAAGCCGGTCGAGATGAACGTACAGGTATTGCGCGACCTCTTTGCTGCGGGCATCATCCCTGTCATCGCGCCGGTTGCGACGGGCATGAAGGACAACGAGACCTTCAACGTAAACGGCGACACCGCAGCGGGCGCGATTGCGGGCGCCCTCAAGGCCGACCGCCTGCTTCTTTTGACCGACGTGTCGGGAGTGAAGAACAAAGAAGGCGAGATCGTCACCCAGATGACTCCCGACGACGTCCGCGACATGATCGCAGACGGCACCATCGCGGGCGGCATGATCCCGAAAACCGAAACCGCACTGAAGGCGGTAGAGGATGGTGTGCGCGCAGTGGTCATCATGGATGGGCGCGTGTCCAACGCATGTCTTCTCGAGCTCTTCACCGAGCACGGCGCGGGTTCGATGATCCGCACTACTCCGCCGCGCGTCGTTCCGCGCACCTGATTGGACGCGCTGCGCGAAATACTGGCCGAGCACGGCCTGCGCGCAGCTGGCGCCTTCATACCCGATGTCGCTGACGGCCTGCCCGATGAGGTGCAGGCCGTTATCATGTTGGCACCCGACGAACCGCATTTCTGGATCGTGTTCACCTCGTCACCCGAGTGGACCGACGGTCATGCGGATCCGCTCGATAGCTGGTCTGCCCGTGTCATCGGCGAAATTGCCGAGGCATCGGGCGCAAAGCCGCTGTTTCCCTTCACCGACCCACCGTTCCGCCCGTTCTATAAGTGGGCCATTAAGGCTGGCGCATGCGCCTCGCCCGTTATGCTACTGGCCGATGGGACTGCGGGATTGTTCGCATCGTTTCGCGGCGCATTGGCTTTCGACAAATTCGTTCAGATCGCTACACTCACCGCGCCCTGCTCCACCTGCGAACGGCGGTCGTGCCTCTCCTCCTGCCCTGTCGACGCATTGAACGCGGGCGGCTACGATACTGCGAAATGCGCCGCCTATCTGAGGTCGCCAGCGGGTAGCGACTGTTTGGAAATGGGTTGCCGCGTCCGGCGGTCGTGTCATGTCGGCTCAGCCAATCGCCCTGCGGATCAATCCGCCTATTCACTGCAAGAGTTCCTGAGATGCCGAAACGACTGATCCTGATCCGCCACGCAAAATCGGATTGGGGTGATCTGAACCAACCTGACAAGGCGCGCAATCTAAATGAACGCGGGCGTCGGCAGGCGCCGCTACTGGGGCGCTGGCTGCGCAAGAACGGATATGTGCCGGATGTCGTGCTGTGCTCTGCTGCCGTGCGGACGCGGGAGACGTTGGATCTGCTCGCTCTGGACACCACGGTCATTTACGAGGACTCGCTGTATCTTGCGACGCCCGACGTTATGTTTCGCGAGTTATCGAAGCGCGAGGAAGGCTGCATTGCGATGATCGGCCACAACCCCGGCATCGGGGAACTCGCCTACGCGCTCGCAGCCGAGCCTGCCGCGCATCCGAAATTCCACGCCTATCCGACACTCGCGACCACAGTTCTCAATTTTGATCAGGACAGATGGCGGGATATTGAAAAAGGCACAGTCACCGACTTCGCGGTGCCCAAGGATCTGGAATGAAGAAAGGCCCGGCAAACGCTGGGCCTTTCTCTTTGATTTTGCAGCAGATTAGTGACCGAGGATCTGTGACAGGAACAGCTTGGTACGATCCGACTGCGGGTTGTTGAAAAACTCGTGCGGTTCGTTCTGTTCGATGATCTGGCCTTGGTCCATGAAGATCACGCGGTTCGCAACGGCTTGGGCAAAGCCCATTTCGTGCGTCACGCAGAGCATGGTCATGCCCTCTTCGGCCAGCTCGATCATGGTGTCGAGAACTTCCTTGATCATCTCGGGGTCGAGAGCCGAGGTCGGTTCGTCGAACAGCATGATGCGCGGCTTCATGCACAGCGAGCGGGCAATCGCCACACGCTGCTGCTGACCACCCGAAAGCTGACCCGGATACTTGTGGGCCTGATCGGGGATCTTCACCTTTTCAAGGTAGTGCATCGCGATCTCTTCGGCTTCTTTCTTGGGAACCTTACGGACCCAGATCGGCGCCAGAGTGCAGTTTTCCAGAATGGTCAGGTGCGGGAACAGGTTGAAGTGCTGGAAGCACATGCCGACCTCGGACCGGATCTTGTCGATGTTCTTGAGGTCGGAGGTCAGTTCCGTACCATCCACGATGATCTGGCCGGCCTGATGTTCTTCAAGGCGGTTGATACAGCGGATCAGCGTCGATTTACCCGAGCCCGACGGGCCACAGATAACGATGCGTTCACCACGGTTAACGGTCAGGTTCACATCACGCAGAACGTGGAACTGGCCGTACCACTTGTTCATGTTGGTGATCTGGATAGCCACCTCGTCCGAGACCTTCATGGTGCTACGGTCGATCGTGCGGTCGATAGCAAGTTCAGACATGTCAGGTCTCCTTAGCGGTGTCCGCGCTGGAGTTGTTTCTCCAGCCACAGCGAGTAACGGCCCATGCTGAAACAGCAGACAAAGAATACGAGGCCGATGAAGATGAAAAGTTCCCAATAGACGCCGTTCCAATCACTGGAGGCGCGAATTGAGTTAGAGAGGTTGATCGGGTCAAGCAGACCGATGATGCCGACCAGCGTGGTATCTTTGAACAGACCGATAAAGGTGTTCACGATACCCGGGATCGAGATCTTCAGTGCCTGTGGCAGGACGATCAGGCGCATGGATTTCCAGTAGTCCAGACCAAGCGCATCAGCCGCTTCGTACTGGCCCTTAGGAAGCGCCGCGAGACCGCCTCGAACCACCTCGGCGATGTAGGCCGCCGAGAAGAGCGTGACCATGATCACAACCCGCAGAACGAGGTCGAAATTCGTACCCGGCGGTAGGAAGTAGTTCAGCAGCAGCGATGCGGTGAACAGCCAGACGATCAGAGGAACGCCGCGGATGACTTCGATGAAGACGATACAGGCGACCTTGACCACCAGCAGGTCCGACTGACGACCGAGCGCCAGTAGAACACCGAGCGGCAGCGACAGACCGATACCAGCGACACCGATGATGATCGCGAGCATGAAGCCACCGAATTCACGGCTGGTGACCGGCTCGAGGCCGACCAGACCCAGACGACCGTAGGCGTCGCTGAGGTTCCGCTGAGCAATTTCGTCACCTTCGGCAGCAGCGGCCTTCCACTCCGGCAGCATTTCGAGGTTGGATGCGATGGTCTTCGCATCGGTCGATTTCTGCGAGTAGTAGTAGGCGTCGCGGCTGAGGATACGCAGCTCCGCACGTACGGTTTCGAGCTCGTCCATGATTGCGTTGAACTCGGCCTTGACGGCGTCGGTCTCTTCCACAGCGACGATTTCTTCAAGCTGGGCATCAAGCTCGGCAACGCGAGCGTTGAGTTCAGCCATACGCGTTTCGATGGCTTCCTGAGCTTCCGGAATGGCGATGAGATCGGCTTCCGTCTGCTCGGCAATCGTTTCGAGGCGCGCCTCTGCGACGGTTGCGTGCAGGCCGTCGTTGACGACGGGCATTAGGTAGACCCACCAGACAACAGCCGAAACAACGGCAGCGGCAACAGCAACACCGAGACCGCCAACCTTGTTACCGAAGTAACCGACGATACCGCCGATGACGAAGCCGAGTGCCGCAAGGATCGGCACCCAGAACGAGCCGCCCCACAGCAGCCATACCACGAGGAACGGGTACGCCGCAGCGAGCCACATCAGCGGACGCGGGAAGCGGTTCGGGAACAGGATTGGGCCAAGCGCAACGAACAGCAGAACGAAGGCAAGGATCGGGCGCCAGTGAAGGTCGGCGCGGTAGAAGCCGAACAGCAGCTGGAGCCAACGGTCGGAAATGACCGCGAAACAGCCACCGCCATGCATGGCGTTCGGCGAGTTGATCGCGATGACTTCACGACATTCGTTCAGCGATCCCGCATTCCAGACGGAATGGTAGAACCACGGAGCGATCGCAGCGAGCACCGAGTAGATGATGTAGATCGCGATGACGGTCATCAGACCGTTCACCCAATCCGAGAAGAGGTTTTCGCGCATCCATTTGACCGCACCTGTCTGAGCGTTTGGCGGCTCGGACGGCTGGATCATGGAATCGCGAACGTACCTGACGGTTTGCGCGTGTGTGTCAGACATCTTAGCGCTCCTTCAGTTTTACGCTGTTGTTGAACCAGTTCATACCGGCCGAAATCAGAAGGCTCAGGATGAGGTAGAACATACCCGTCAGCAGAATGCCTTCGAGCTCGCGGCCCGTCTGGTTCACGGTGATACCGCCGAGAGTACTGCGGATGTCCATGTAACCGATGGCGATAGCCAGCGAGGAGTTCTTGGTCAGGTTCAGGAACTGCGAAATAAGCGGGGGAATGATCACGCGCATCGCTTGCGGCAGGATCACGAGGCTCATGGTCCGGTTGGCGCGCAGACCGAGTGCGAAAGCGGCTTCGCTCTGGCCCTTGGAGACCGAGAGGATACCCGCACGCACGATCTCTGCAATGAATGCGCCGGTGTAGAGCGACAGCGCCAGCAGAAGAGCGATCAGCGAGTTACGGATCTGGAGACCACCCGAGAAGTTGAAACCACCGAGTTCGGGGTAATCGAAGGTGACCGACGGATCGAACGCAGGCTGGAAGCCGAACATGCCCCAGAACGGACCGGCAATGAAATACTGCCAGAGGATGATCAGAGCGGCGGCAATCAGAGCGGCCAGCACATTCGGCACGAACGTCTTTGCAACGCGGTAGCCGATGACGGCAATAGCGACGATGATCGCCACTTTGATGATGCTCAGCAGCGCGAACATCAGACCGGCCTGAAGGCTGTAAACCAGCAGGATAGCGGCAATCACGAGCACGATTCCCAGCCAGATCGGCATTGGAGATTCGCCCGTTGCAGCCTGACGCTTGATCGACCACTTGCGAAGCCAAATCGCCGCGCCAATGGCCAGAACCGCCACGATAGCGAGCAGTTCCCAGCCAGCGCCGAAGATCGGGCTCGGAATAAACGTACCGCGGTTGGTGATCGCGACGGACTCGTTGAAGAGCATCGACGCATCGCCGGTTTTGAAGTCACGCGGCTGGTGGGTGGCTTCGGTCACGATAGCGAAGATCGCCACGATCCAGAGGAGGAGCGGAACGTTGCGGAAACCTTCGACGTATACGGCAGCAAGTCGCGAAGCCATAAAGTTCTTCGACAGGCGCAGAACGCCGAAAACAATACCGAGAATCGTCGCGAATACGCAGCCAAGCAGGGCGACGAGCAGGGTATTGAACATACCGACGGCCGCCGCACGGATGTGCGTGTCGTTCGAGGTATACGGAATGAGCTGCTGGTTAATGTCGTAACCTGCGCGCTTCCACAGGAAGTCGAGACGGAAGTCCTTACCCTGTGCTGCGAGGTTGGTCACGGTGTTGCTGTAGAGCCAGAATAGGCCCCCACCGATCAGAAGCAGCGCAATGACCTGCAGGGTGATCGAGCGATAGCGGGTGTCGTAAATTAGCTGAGAAAGCCGAAAGCCATTACGCTTCGGCGGGTCCGATTGGGTCGTCATCCATTTCTCCCCGGCTCCCTTTCCACGCCTTGGCTTATGCTCTTTGATTATGACGTGGGGGGCTTGTTCTTGGTTTACTTAGGAAAAGGGCGCGGCCATTGCCGCGCCCTATCCTGTGAGCCGTTCTTAGCGGAACGGCGGTGCGTACATCAGACCGCCTTCGGTCCACTGTGCGTTCAGGCCGCGGGCCAGACCGATCGGGGTCGACTCGCCGATGTTGCGCTCGAAGATCTCACCGTAGTTGCCGCCGGCTGCGATAGCGCGGACAGCCCACTGCTTGTCGAGGCCGATCATGGCGCCGAGGTCACCTTCGGTGCCGAGCAGACGGTTGATTTCCGGGTTGTTGGTCGGTGCAGCTGCCAGCTCTTCAACGTTAGCCGAGGTCACGCCGAGTTCTTCAGCAGCGATCAGAGCGTTGAGGGTCCAACGAGCGATGTCCATCCAGTTGTCGTCGCCGTGACGAACGACCGGGCCGAGCGGCTCTTTCGAAATGATTTCCGGCAGAATGACGTGTGCCGACGGATCTTCGAAGGTTGCGCGGGTCGCTGCGAGGCCCGATGCGTCGGTGGTGTAAACGTCGCAAGCGCCAGCGAGGTACTGCTGCTGAGCTTCTGCGTTGGTTTCGATCGGAACCGGCTCGTAGTTGATGTTGTTCGAGCGGAAGAAGTCAGCGAGGTTCAGTTCGGTGGTGGTACCGGTCTGGATACAAACGGTTGCACCGTCGAGGTCCTTAGCCGAGGTAACGCCGAGCTCTTTGGGAACCATGAAGCCCTGACCGTCGTAGTAGTTTACGCCGATGAAGTTCAGGTTCAGGTCGGTATCACGCGAGAAGGTCCAGGTGGTGTTACGCGACAGGATGTCGATTTCGCCCGAGGACAGAGCAGTGAAACGAACCTGAGTGGTGAGCGGTACGAATTCTACAGCGGTCGGATCTTCGAGAACAGCGGCACCGATTGCGCGGCAGACAGCCACGTCAAAACCCTGCCATACGCCGTTCGCGTCGGGCTCCGAGAAACCGGTCAGACCGGACGAGACGCCGCAGTTCAGCGAGCCGCGTGCTTTGACATCGTCCAGAGTGGCGGCCGATGCAGCGGCAGCGGTAAGACCCGCGACGGCAACTGCGCCGAGCAGTACGGATTTCTTCATTTTAACCTCTTCCTGAGTTTCTGGCATTTGAGCCAGTTGTTAGTTTGGTCCGCGGATTGGGAACCGCGCACGCCGGTGTGCCCCGACGCGATGCTGTAGACTGAGCGAAAAGCGGCCTAGAGGTCAAGAGGCCCATGCCCCCGAGTCACATGAGGACACAGGTCAAACGAACAAAATTTCATCGCGTGATTAACTTTTGTCCTGTCGGTTAGGCGACATATGCTTTCGCATAAAGATCGGCCGCGAGGAGGAAGGCGGCCTTTTTGTATTCGGCCAGCTCGGTCGCCTCTTCATCGGCGCCCCACTGCTCGATCTGCCAGTTCTCGTCGATGCGAGAAAGCTCCCACGCCTCTTCGGGCTGGAGGCGGTTTTCGATGACCGCGAGAGCGAGCGCAAACGAGCCGGAAATCGTCACAAGATCGTGGAAACCTGCCATTTCGAAGGCGCTGAGCTTGCCAACGCGCTCGCGCAGCGTGACCTGTCCAGCCTCGTCCTGCGCCACCGGCATCACGCCGGCGATCTTGTTCAGACGCACACCGTGGGTGCTGTGAAGCCAGTCAAGAATCGGGTCCCAGCCTGACGCCTGACGCGCGCAGAGCCCCTCGGGGCTGTCGGCACGGTAGCAGAGCAGATCGCTGCCACCATAGGCGGCCAGCATGTCGGCCACTTCGTCAAACTGGACGGTGACCTTGTCCAGCGCCGAGTTGGCGGCGCGGGTGTAGGGCATCTGGTTCGGGTCGATCTCGCCTTCTTGGGCGTCCCACTCTGCCGCGACAGCTTCGGCCAGTTCACGGGTCGGAACGACGAGCAGCGTTTTTGCGGGCGTCTTTACCGGACGACCGTCAAGCTGCACGGTCCAACCGCCTTCAACCTCGGCAACGGTGGCCTCTTTCCAGAAACGCTTGGCTTTCCACATGGTCAGTCTCCCAGAAGGTTTTGGATGGCGGCGGGCAACTCTGCAAAGCTGTTGATGATCACGTCAGCGTTCAGTTCGGCTACATCGTGGTAGCCCCACGATACGCCGATCGCCTTTACGCCTGCGGCCTTCGCCATATCCATATCGAATGTCGTATCGCCCACCATCACCGCGTTTGCCGAATCCACGCCCGTTTCGCGAAGCGCCGCGTGGATCATGGACGGGTGAGGTTTGGACGGATGGAAATCGGAGCACTGAGCGGAGGCGAAGTATCCCTCCAGCCCGTGCCCTTCGATCAGCTTGTCGACGCCGCGCTTCGATTTGCCGGTAGCAATCGCCAGAAGCGTCCAGTCATCGGCGCGGAGCAGATCGAGTACCTCTCGCGCGCCATCGTAAAACGGGCTCGTGGCGACAGAACCGCGCGCCTCGCGCTGCTCGAAGTAGGCGCGGCGGTAGGCTTCGGCCAGACGGATATGCTCGCCAGCATCAACTTCTGGCACCAGAACCGCCATGCCCTCTTCGAGCGACAGGCCCACAATGGACTTGATGGCATCGCGGCTAGGCGCGGTCATGCCGATCTGCTCGAACGCAGCCGTCATGGACGCCACGATCAGCCCTTGGCTATCGACCAGCGTGCCGTCCACATCGAAGATTACCAGCTTAAGATCGGTCATCGTCCATATTGAACGGGTCGAGCGGCGCGTGGTCCACGTTCCAGCCGACATAGTCCCAAGTGCGTTGCATATGCTCAGGCAGCGGCGCCTGAAGCGTGATCATCTCTTTGGTGATCGGATGCTCGATGATGAGCGTACGAGCGTGGAGGTGCAGCTTGCGGCTGATCTCTCCGCCGACGCCGGCACCCCAACCATCGCCCGCATTCTCGGACGACGAGCCGCCGTATTTGCCATCACCGACGATCGGATGGCCAATTTCAGCCATGTGGGCGCGCAGCTGGTGCGTCCGGCCCGTGATCGGCACCAGCGCGACCCAAGTCATACGGGTGCCCGCAGTGTCCTGAATGGCGTAGTCGGTGTGCGAACGTTTGGCGCCTTCGGTGGTCGCAACGTCGCGCGGGTGGATACACTGCATTTTTTCGCCTTCGCCGCGCTGACCGCGACCGGGCGCCTTGAGCAGGCCGTATTTGATCGAACCGGCCTTGGGCGACGGCTGACCAGCGACGGCGGCCCAGTAGATCTTGCGCACATTGCGGTGACGCAGCGCTTCGCTCAGCGCACGGGCAACGCGCGGGGTGCGCGCGAGCAGCAGAAGGCCCGAGGTGTCCTTATCGAGGCGGTGCACCAGCTTGGGTTTTTCCTTGTAGCCGAACTTCAGCGCCTCGGCCAAACCGTCGACGTGACGTTCGCCCTGCCCCGAGCCACCCTGCGACGGCAGTCCCGGCGGCTTGTTCAGCGCGATGATGTGCTCGTCTTTCCAGAGAACACAGTCCTGAATCATCTTGGTGTCGGACTTATTGATCTTGCGGAGCGTCACCGGCGCAGGCTGGCTATCAGCCTCGCTCAGCGGCGGGATGCGCACCTTCTGTCCGTATTCGAGGCGCGCGTTCGGCTTCACGCGGCCCCCATCGACGCGCAGCTCACCTTTGCGGCACATCTTTTCGATGCGGCCCTGAGTGAGGTGCGGGAATTCCTTGCGAAGCCAGCGGTCGATCCGCATTTCGGCATCGTCGTGTGTAATCGTACGGGTCTGAACACCGCTCATGATAGCACCATCCGTCCGATCGCCATGCCGGCGACCAAAGCTGCAATACCGACGATGACCGTGCCCAGCACGTAGACGCCCGCCAGTAATATTTCGTTGCGCTCATAGAGGGCGACCGCATCGAGCGAGAATGCCGAGAAGGTCGTGAAACCGCCGAGCACCCCCGTCATCAGAAACGGCGCGTACTTGTTGCCGCCCTTTTCCGCGAGCAGGATCACCAATAGGCCCATCAGGAACGAGCCGGCGACGTTGACCGTCACCGTGCCGAAGGGGAAGCCCGGACCGACCAGACGCATTACGCCGACATTCGTCAGATAACGCCCCGCAGCACCGATCCCCCCTCCGAGGGCCACTATGAGAGTATTCCAAATCATCAGCGTTCCTTGACCCTTTGGGGCCGGAGTGTCAATCGCGGGGACTGTTTCGCTTGGACCGGAGCCCCGCGAAATACTCTACCCGTTTTTTCAGCTCTCGCTCAAATCCGCGTTCGACCGGAGCGTAGAACGTCGGGCGCTGCATGCGGTCGGGGAAATAGTCCTGACCCGAAAACCCGTCTTCGGCATCGTGATCGTAGGCGTATCCCGCGCCGTAGCCCTGTTCCTTCATCATCTTTGTCGGCGCGTTGAGAATATGTTTGGGCGGCGGCTCGCTGCCCGACTTGCGAGCGGCATCGCGGGACGCTTTGTAAGCCACGTAGCCCGCATTGGTCTTGGGGGCGAGCGCGAGGTAGATCACCGCCTGCGCCAGCGCGAGCTCGCCTTCGGGACTGCCGAGGCGTTCGTAAGTTTCCCACGCATGGAGGCAGACCGTCTGCGCCTGCGGATCGGCGAGCGCGATATCCTCGACCGACATACGCAGGATGCGCCGCGCGAGGTAGCGCGGGTCCTCACCGCCTTCGAGCATCCGCGAAAACCAGTAAAGCGCGGCATCGGGATCGGACCCGCGCACGGATTTATGTAGTGCGGATATGAGGTTATAGTGTTCGTCGCCCGACTTGTCGTACTTCGCAGCGCGGCGCATCAGGCGGGTCGTGAGCTGCTCGACGCCGAGCGGAGTGGTGACCTTCCAAGCCGACACCTGCTCGATCAGATTGACCAGCGTGCGCCCGTC
The DNA here is from genome assembly GCF_011806565.1 of Marivivens donghaensis. Taxonomy (GTDB): domain Bacteria; phylum Pseudomonadota; class Alphaproteobacteria; order Rhodobacterales; family Rhodobacteraceae; genus Marivivens; species Marivivens donghaensis_A. The sequence continues at coordinate 416,396 of NZ_JAATOP010000002.1, read as the reverse complement.
CCCATCCGCCATCGACAGCAAAGCAGTTCGGGCAGAAGGCTCCAGCGGCAGGTCGCGCCCGATCTCTTTTTCGGCGCGTGTCGCCAGTGCATCCAGTTCGTCATCGTCGAGACGCGTCAGAACCAGAACCTGAGAACGGCTCAGGATAGCGGCGTTGAGCTCAAAGGACGGGTTCTCGGTCGTGGCGCCGACGAGGACAATGGTGCCGTCCTCCATATGCGGCAGGAAACTGTCCTGCTGCGCTTTGTTGAAACGGTGGATCTCGTCGACAAACAACAGGGTCCCTCGCCCGTTGCCGCGCCTGATCTTGGCCGCTTCGAACACTTTGCGAAGCTCCGGCACGCCGCTGAAAATCGCGCTGATCTGTTCGAAGTGAAGGTCCGTCTCGCGCGCCAGCAGACGCGCAATCGTGGTCTTACCAACCCCCGGTGGCCCCCAGAGGATCAGCGACGATAGAGACCCCGATTCGAGCATGACGCCGAGCGGGCCGTCCTCACCGATAACCTGCTTCTGGCCGATAACCTCTGCCAGCGTCTTGGGACGAAGGCGGTCGGCAAGCGGATGCGGGGCGTTGGAGGGCGTCGCCGAGGGCGTTTCGAAAAGATCGGACATGAGCGCAACTTAGGCTCATGTCCGATCTTTGCAATCACTCAGTGCAGCTTGTCCGCAAGGTTGAACCATACGGCCTGATACTCGATCCCGCCCATGTTCATCACGCGGCCAGCAGGCGACAGATCCAGCGCCGCGCGCTTCGACCAGCGGGTCCAGTTCGACGGCAGCAGTGCAACCATCCGGCTCGCACAGAGCTCGCGGCCCGCCTTGACGATCTGGCCGGTCAGCAACAGACGAACCCGCAAGCGCACGTTGGTCGGGACATCATCCCCGATGAAACCGCGGGTCACTTCCCAGACACTCTCGTCCACAGGTGCATCGTCATAGAGCAAATCCTGCGGGATCGAATCCAGCAGCCCGTTCTGTGCGTCGCGAACCATGTAGGAGTAGATGCCACAACGTGCCGTTGTCGGCGTAAGACGCGCGCCTGCCAGCACGCGGCCGGTGTCATCGTGAACCGCTACGTAGCGCGATGCAGGCGTGTCATATTGATCGTATTCCATGCCCATTGTCTCTGGCAGGTCCCACGACCGCTTGAGAATAAAAGAGTCCCTGCGCGCGCGCAGGACGTTGGCAAAAAGCTCGCCGTGATGGTGCATATTGGCGAATGAGAGAACCGTGCTTTGCATGTGTAGCCTCCAGCGTTTTTTAGGGTTATTCCCCCGCGCCGGTCCGAGAAGGCGTCAAAGCAGACGGTAGCTCCTTGCTTTTTGGATAGCCTCCACTGTTGTCCGGGCGTGCATGCTCGAACGGGCGTCCGACAGGCGCGCCTTGAAGGCGCTTTCTGAGATACCGAGCTTCGCGGCGGCTGCCGCGTGACGATCCCCCTCGGCGATCCGCCGCAGGGCTTGTGATTGTGCGTCCGTCAAGGACAGCGGGGGGCAAAAGTCGGCATGCATCGCCTCGATGACATGCGCAAATTCGGCAATTTCACATTCTGTGAATTCGCGATCCGGTCGCGTGGCAGTTGCGATCGTTCTGGATTTCAGCGTACCGCACGATACGGCCAATCCGCAGTTCATCCCGTATGCGCGAGCCTGTCCAAGAATATCGAACGGGTCCGGGATGGTTATTTCGCTCCATCTGGCAGTTCCAACCCGATCAAGCCCCCCAAGCAATGATCGGATCACGGAGCGCATAGGCCTCCTCGACATAGTGATCCATCCATGCCCTTGGGAACGTCTGCGCCGAAAACAGCGGCATCGCGGCCCGGATATGCAATCCGTAAAAGTAGCCGTGAGGCGCGATTTTATCGAGCCTGTCCGAGTAGTTAGCGGTTTCAATCGCCAAGGTCATACACCTATATGGCAACTGTTTTAAAATTTAGTCAACTTTAAAGTGTATTGCGATCAACTTTAGGAGGAGGCCGCTTGAGGGCAAAGAAAAAGCCCCGCTCGCGATGTGCGAGCGGGGCTTCTTTAGATCCTGAAAGGATCGGAATTCTTATTCGTCGTCGGCCATTTTGGCTTCGAGACGGGCTTTGTCAGCAGCGCCCTTAGCAGCCGGATCACGATCAACCAGCTCGATGATTGCCATCGGAGCCATGTCGCCGTAGCGGAAGCCAGCTTTCAGAACGCGCGAGTAACCACCGTTGCGGTCCTTGTAGCGCGGGCCGAGAACTTCGAACAGCTTGGCAACGTCCTTGTCCTGCTTGAGCATCGCAGCAGCCTGACGGCGGGCGTGAATGTCGCCGCGCTTGCCGAGGGTGATCAGCTTGTCGATGACGCGCTTGAGTTCCTTGGCTTTCGGCAGGGTGGTCTTGATCTGCTCGTGCTCGATGAGCGAGCCGCTCATGTTCGAAAGCAGAGCTTTACGGTGTTCGTGGGTACGGTTGAGACGGCGGTAACCGCGAGCGTGACGCATTTTGTATCTCCTAGCGTTTTATGCTTTGTCCGGTGGCCTATGCGTGTTGGCCACTCTCCTTGGGGCATTATTGCCCGGGGTGTTGGCGGGGCGTTTCCGCCCCACCTGAAGACCTTAGAACTGGTCTTCGTATTTCTTAGCGAGTTCTTCGATGTTGTCCGGCGGCCAGTCCTCGACATCCATACCGAGGTGCAGGCCCATGCCCGACAGAACTTCCTTGATCTCGTTGAGCGACTTGCGGCCGAAGTTCGGCGTGCGCAGCATCTCTGCTTCGGTCTTCTGGATCAGATCACCGATGTAGACGATGTTGTCGTTCTTGAGGCAGTTGGCCGAACGTACGGACAGTTCCAGCTCGTCCACTTTCTTGAGCAGAAGCGGGTTGAACTCGAGACCGTCGTCGTCGCCGCCAGCCTGTGCCGATTCCGGCTCGTCGAAGTTTACGAAGATCGACAGCTGGTCCTGAAGGATGCGTGCAGCGAAAGCAACAGCATCTTCCGGAGTGATCGAACCGTCGGTTTCGACTTTCATGGTCAGCTTGTCGTAGTCCAGAACCTGACCTTCACGGGTCGGCTGAACGTCGTACGAAACTTTCTTGACCGGCGAGTAGATCGCGTCGATGGCGATGAGGCCGATCGGAGCGTCTTCCGGCTTGTTCTTGTCAGCCGAAACATAGCCCTTACCGGTGTTGACGGTCAGTTCCATGTACAGGTCGGCGCCATCGTCGAGGTGGCAGATCACGTGATCCTTGTTCAGGACCTCGATACCAGCCGATTCCGAGATGTCAGCAGCAGTTACAACGCCCGGGCCTTTAGCCTGAACGGTGAGACGCTTCGGACCTTCGACTTCCATCTTGAGCGAAACGCCCTTGAGGTTCAGCACGATGTCGGTGACGTCTTCACGAACGCCCGAAACCGAGGAGAACTCGTGCAGGACGTTGTCAATGTGAACGGCGGTAATTGCAGCGCCCTGAAGCGACGAAAGCAGAATACGACGCAGCGCGTTGCCAAGGGTAAGACCGAAGCCGCGTTCCAGCGGTTCTGCGACGACAGTTGCCTGGCGCTGCGGGTCATTGCCCGGTTTGACATCGAGCTGGGTCGGCTTGATCAGTTCCGCCCAATTTTTGTGGATCATGCGTCCCTCCATACTTGTCTACCTTCCATGTCCTAAAAGGCAGACGCCCGAGGTTGAAATGACGAACTGGGGCCGTGGAAAAACCACAGCCCCAGCGGGTAATCTTTCGATTAGACGCGGCGGCGCTTCGGCGGGCGGCAGCCGTTGTGAGCCAACGGGGTCACGTCACGGATCGACGTGATGTTGAAGCCAACAGCAGCCAGAGCACGGAGTGCCGATTCACGACCCGAACCCGGGCCCTGAACTTCGACTTCGAGAGTCTTAACGCCATGATCCTGAGCCTTGCGGCCTGCATCTTCAGCAGCCATCTGAGCGGCGTACGGGGTCGACTTACGCGAGCCCTTGAAGCCCATGGTGCCGGCCGACGACCACGAAATGGCGTTGCCCTGCACGTCAGAGATGAGGATCTTGGTGTTGTTGAAGGTGGAGTTTACATGAGCAACGCCAGCGGCGATGTTCTTGGAAACCTTTTTCTTGCCACCACGACGGGTATCACGAGCCATTGTCTATGCCCTCCCTTACTTCTTCTTACCAGCGATGGCCTTTGCGGGGCCTTTGCGGGTGCGAGCGTTGGTGTGGGTACGCTGACCGCGAACGGGCAGGTTACGACGATGGCGCAGACCACGGTAGCAGCCGAGGTCCATCAGACGCTTGATGTTCATCTGGACTTCACGGCGCAGGTCACCTTCAACGGTGAGGTTTGCGTCAATGTATTCGCGAATTGCCAGAACTTCGGAGTCCGAGAGTTCGTTAACACGACGGGTACGGTCGATGTTGTTGGCTTCGCAGATCTGTTCGGCGGTCGCAGGACCGACGCCAGTGATGTAGGTGAGAGCGATAGGAACCCGCTTACCAGTAGGGAGGTTCACGCCGGCGATACGTGCCACGTTATCTTTCCTTTCGTTGCGATTCCGTAGTTCCGGAACCTTTTTTCACAACGTAGGCCCGTGGCGATAACCGACGGGCCGCAGTCAATGAGGTGATCATGCGTCTACGGGTGCGACCCGCATAACATGGATGATTCCCATTTTGGGATGGGGCTGTGTATTGGGGTATTCCCAACACGTCAACCCGCAAAGTGGATATAGGGGCCAGAGCCCCCTACCCTGCACTTATGCGAGTGCGTTTTTCATGCTGGCAGCAACTTCGTCCATCGAGGCCAGACCATCGATCGAAACGAGGTCGCCCTTGGCGTAGTAGTAGCCGATCAGCGGGCTGGTCTGCTTGTAGTAGGCCAACAGGCGGGTCTTGAGGCTATCTTCGTTGTCGTCGGCGCGACGCTTGAATTCGGCCTTCTCGCCGCAGGAGGTGCAGACGCCGTCATCGGGAATCGGCTTGGTTTGGTCGTTGTAGACCTCGCCGCAGTTGCCACAGGTCGAGCGGGCCGTGATACGTGCGACGAGCGCGGCATCATCAACTTGCATTTCAACAACGCGGTCAAGTTTGGCACCCAGATCGTCGAGCAGCTGACCCAGCGCATCGGCCTGAGCCAGAGTGCGCGGGAAGCCATCGAAGATATAGCCGCCGGCAGCTTCGCCCGATTCCAGCTTTTCGCGGATCAGACCGATGACGATTTCGTCGGTGACCAGATTGCCGGCGTCCATGACTTCGGCAACCTTCTTACCCATCTCGGTGCCGCTGGTGCGAGCTTCCCGCAGCATGTCGCCGGTCGACAGCTGGATCATGTTGCGTTCTTCAACAAGCTTGCGAGCCTGTGTGCCTTTGCCCGCGCCCGGCGGTCCGAGAAGGATTATGTTCATCGACGAGAGGGTCCCCTGCTACGTTTCTTGGCGCTGCGTTTACCACGCAGTTGCGATTTCTCAATTAGCCCTTCGTATTGGTGGGCCAACAGGTGCGATTGGATCTGCTGAATCGTATCCATCCCCACAGACACAATAATCAGAACCGAAGTGCCGCCAAAATAGAAAGTGAAACCGGTAAAGCTACGAATAATTTCCGGCATGAGACAAACTAGCGCAAGGTAACCAGAACCGAGCACAAGAACACGGGTCACAACGTAGTCGAGGTACTTCGCAGTATTCTTGCCAGGACGGATACCCGGAACGAAGCCGTTCTGGTTCTTCAGGTTCTCGGCGACGTCGTCAGTCTTGAACGCGACTTCCTTCGTGTAAAAGTACGTGAAGAAGACGATCATCGAGGTGAAGAACACAAGGTACAGCCACTGACCCGGACCGAGGTTGGCGGTGAGCCACAGCAGCACGGGGTTGGTGGTGTTCTGGGTGAAGGTCGCGATGGTAGTCGGCAGCAGCAGAAGAGCCGAAGCAAAAATCGCGGGGATCACGCCAGCGGGGTTTACCTTGATCGGCAGGTGCGAAGAGCCACCGTCGTAAACCTTCATACCGCGCTGTTGACGGGGGTACTGAATGTGGATCTTGCGGAGCGAGCGCTCCATGAAGACCACGAATGCCAGCACGACAACGAGCATCGCGATAACGCCGAGGACCAGAGCCCAGTTGGAGGTTTGCTGGGCGGTCGTCAGGAACTGGGCAGCAGCAGCCGGAAGTTCAGCAACGATACCGACGAAGATGATCAGCGAGATACCGTTGCCGATACCGCGGCTGGTGATCTGTTCGCCGAGCCACATGAGGAACATGGTACCACCGACGATAGTCACCATGGTCGAAACGATGAAGAACAGGCCCGGATCGTGCGCCATGCCACCGCTTTCGAGGCCGACAGCCAGACCGTAGGACTGGAACATCGCGAGGACGACAGTGCCGTAGCGGGTGTACTGGTTGAGCTTCTTGCGGCCAGGTTCGCCCTCTTTCTTCAGCTGCTTCCACGGCTCGTACATGGAGCCGACCAGCTGGACGATAATCGAGGCCGAAATGTAGGGCATGATACCCAGTGCGAAGATGCCCATACGGCTCAGCGCGCCACCGGTGAACATAGCGAGCATGCCGCCGATACCGGTGTTCTGGGATTCAAAGAAGTTCGAAAGTGCTGCGATGTCGATACCGGGCACCGGAATATAGGTGCCGAGGCGGTAGACGATCAGCAGACCGATCGTGAAGAAAATGCGCTGGCGTAGCTCTTTGGCCTTTCCGAAGGTCGACCAGTCGAGGTTCGCCGCCATTTGCTCTGCTGCAGAAGCCATGGATGGGATCTCTTTCAACGATAACGCCGCCGACCGGTTTCCCGGACGGCGGCGAAAGGAAAACTAGGAAGGTAGTTAAGCGCCCGGAGGGGCGCCCTCAACCCTTATTCCGCCGCCGCAGCGACGTTGAGCTTGCCGCCGGCCTTTTCAACTGCCTCAACAGCACCTTTCGAAGCGCCGGTGACAGTGATGGTTGCAGCGGAGGTGATTTCACCTTTGCCGAGGATGCGGATGCCGTCGAGCTTGCGACGTACCAGACCCGAAGCGATCAGGGTGTCTTCGGTGATGTTCGCAGCGTCGAGCTTGCCGGCGTCGATGAACTTCTGGATCAGACCAACGTTGATCGCAGTGAACTTCTTGGCGTTGGGCTTGTTGAAGCCGCGCTTCGGAAGACGCTGGTAGAGGGGCATCTGGCCGCCTTCGTAGCCCTTGATAGCTACGCCCGAACGGGATTTCTGACCTTTGATACCACGGCCACCCATTTTACCTTTACCGGAACCGGGGCCACGGCCAACGCGCATACGCTTTTTGGTTGCGCCTTCATTGTCACGAAGTTCGTGCAGTTTCATGTCGCTTCTCCTTGCCGGAACTGCCCTCCAGCGACGGAGTGGGCAAACACGGCTTACATAGATTGATTCTTGAGGCTCCAAGGCCACCGGAGGCGTATAGATTCCCCTCCCGCGCAATGCAAGGCCCCAGAAATACAAAAGCCCCGGCGCAAGCGTCGGGGCTGGGTCGTATAGAGCGTGGGGTGCTTTATGCGGCGCGGCGTGCAGCTTCGCGAGCAACGTCTTCGATCATGAAGCGGGTCAGTCCCAGATCGGACAGTTCGCGGTCGTTCAGGCTGTCGAGCTCTGCCAGGGTGCGCTTGAATGCGGCGCGGCGGGTGCGATAGACCGAGAGGTTTTCAGCGACGGTTGCGACGAAACGAGCCGGAGCGAAAGCAGTGCGGGGAGCGTTAGCAACGTATGCCATGAGTTATTTTCCTTTGATCGTCGGGACCGTGTGTCCCGTGCAGTTTTCTGTGTTCTTGTCTTCGGTGTCCCTGATGTAGCCCCCACCGTTAACGCAAACAACGGACAGTTCGGTCTGCCCGACATGCAGATTCTGCATAATGCAAGCGCAGCAATACAGCCATGCAGCAGCGCAATAGCAAAAGGCCCCGCAGTTTCCTGCAGGGCCTTCTGAATTGATGCGTGGGCTAAGCCTTAGCCGCGCTCTTCGATGATCTCGACGAGGTGCGGGATGCTTTCGACCATGCCGCGGACCGAAGGGGTATCTTCGAGTTCACGAGTCTTGTGCATCTTGTTCAGGCCCAGACCGATCAGCGTACGGCGCTGAACGTCGGGGCGACGGATCGGCGAGCCGATCTGCTTGACGACGATGGTTTTTGCCATGGTCCTGTCTCCTTACGCTTCAGCTTCGGCCGGTGCTTCATCCTTACGAAGGATGTCAGCAACCTTTTTGCCGCGACGCTGTGCTACCGAACGGGGCGAAGCTTCTTTCTTCAGACCGTCGAGGGTAGCACGGATCATGTTGTACGGGTTCTGCGAACCGAGCGACTTGGACACAACGTCCTTGATGCCCAGCATTTCGAACACGGCACGCATCGGACCACCGGCAATGATACCGGTACCTTCCGGAGCCTGACGCATTACGACGCGGCCCGCACCGTGACGACCTTCCATGTCGTGGTGCAGCGTACGACCATCGCGCAGCGGCACACGGATCATGGAGCGCTTAGCCTGTTCAGTGGCCTTGCGGATCGCTTCCGGTACTTCTTTAGCCTTGCCCTTGCCGAAGCCGACACGGCCTTTCTGGTCGCCGACGACTACCAGAGCAGCGAAGCCGAAACGCTTACCACCCTTAACAGTCTTCGAGACGCGGTTGATCGCCACGAGACGATCGGCGAATTCCGGAGCTTCGTCGCGTTCGCGACGGTCCCGGCGGTTCTCACGTTCTGCCATTTTCTCGTCTCCTTAGATCTTCAGACCAGCTTCACGCGCAGCGTCGGCCAGAGCCTTCACCTTGCCGTGGAACAGGAAGCCACCACGATCGAAGTAGGCTTCGGTCACGCCAGCGGCCTTGGCACGCTCTGCAATAACCTGACCAACCTTGGCCGCAGCTTCGATGTTGTTCTTGCCGACGAGGCCCAGATCCTTTTCGAGGGTCGAGGCCGCCGCCAAGGTGGTACCCTTGACGTCGTCGATCAGCTGGACGCTGATGTTCTTGTTCGAACGGTGCACCGAAAGGCGAACGCGACCAGCGTTCACGGCGCGAAGTTTGTTCCGGACGCGCAGGCGGCGCTTCAGAAACAGGGTTCTTTTGCTGTTTGCCATTTTCGCGTTCCTTACTTCTTCTTGCCTTCTTTGCGGAAGATGTACTCGCCCTTGTAGCGGATACCTTTGCCCTTGTAGGGCTCCGGCTTACGCCACTCGCGGATGTTGGCAGCAACCTGCCCCACCAGCTGTTGGTCAGTACCTTCCACAACGATCTCGGTCTGCTTCGGAGCGGTGACGGTTACGCCAGCCGGAACTTCGAAGTCGACGTCGTGCGAGTAACCGAGGGCCAGCTTCAGGGTGTTGCCCTGCATCTGAGCACGGTAACCAACACCAGTGATCTCAAGCTCTTTCTTGAAGCCCTCGGTCACGCCAGTGACGAGGTTTTCGATCATGGTGCGGGTCATGCCCCACTGCTGACGAGCGCGCTTCGAGCTACCACGCGGGGTAACCGAAACAGCGTTGTCTTCGACAGCGATGGTAACATCATCGGTAGCAGTGAAGGAACGGGAGCCTTTGGCACCCTTAACTTCGATGGTCTGGCCCGAAACCGAAGCGGTTACGCCGCTCGGAAGCGAGACCGGTTTTTTACCAATACGTGACATCAGCCCCTCCTTAGAAGACGGTGCAAAGCACTTCGCCGCCAACGTTGGCTGCGCGAGCGTTTGCGTCCGACATCACACCCTTCGGGGTGGAGACAATCGACACGCCCAGGCCCTGACGGACCGACGGGATGTCCTTGACGCTCATGTAAACGCGACGACCGGGCTTCGAGACCCGCTTCAGTTCGCGAATGACAGGAGTGCCTTCGAAGTACTTGAGGCTGATTTCAAGAGCTGCGTGGCCCTTGGCGTCAGTGGTGCTTTCGTAGCCGCGGATGTAACCTTCGTCCGCAAGCACGTCCAGAACCCAACCGCGCAGCTTCGAAGCGGGGGTCGACACGGTCGACTTGCCACGCATCTGGGCGTTACGGATACGGGTCAGCATATCACCGATAGGATCGTTCATTTCTAACCCTCCTTACCAGCTCGACTTGACCATGCCCGGGATCTCGCCGTTCGAGCCCAGTTCACGGAGCTTAATACGGCTGATCTTGAGCTTGCGGTAGTACGCGTGCGGACGACCGGTCAGCTGGCAACGGTTGTGAAGACGGGTGGGCGAGCTGTTGCGCGGCAGTTCTGCCAGCTTCAGGCGGGCCTTGAAGCGCTCTTCCATCGACTTGGTTTCATCGTTCGCGATTTCTTTGAGTTCAGCGCGCTTGGCAGCGTATTTAGCTACCAGGCGTTCGCGCTTCTTCTCGCGTTCGACCATGGATTTTTTAGCCATTACTCTAATCTCCCCGCGATCAGCTGTTGAAAGGCATGTTGAAGTGCTTCAACAGCGCCTTTGCTTCCGCGTCGTTGTTCGCGGTGGTGCAGATGACGATGTCCATACCCCAGACTTCATCAACTTTATCGAAGTTGATTTCCGGGAATACGATGTGTTCCTTCAGACCGGTGGCGTAGTTGCCACGACCATCAAACGACTTGCCCGATACGCCGCGGAAGTCGCGGATACGGGGCATAGCGATGGTGATCAGACGATCAAGGAATTCGTACATACGGTCGCCACGCAGGGTGACTTTTGCGCCGAGCGGCATGTCTTCACGAACGCGGAAGCCAGCGATGGACTTCTTAGCTTTCGTCGAAACAGCCTTCTGACCAGCGATAGTGGTCAGATCCTCAACAGCCGACTTGGCTTTTTTGCTGTCACGGACAGCTTCAGCACCACAGCCGATGTTCAGGACGATCTTGTCGAGACGCGGGATCATCATGTCGTTCTTGTAACCGAACTCTTCTTTGAGAGCGGCACGGATCTGCGACTTGTAGACCTCTTTGAGACGCGGGGTGTAGTTAGCGGTGTCAAGCATCAGATAACGTCCCCAGTAGTCTTGGCGAAGCGTACCTTCTTGCCGTCTTCCATGCGGAAGCCAACGCGGGTTGCTTTACCATTTGCGTCAACGATTGCCAGGTTCGACAGCTGGATCGGCATCGCCTTCGGGAGGCGGCCGCCCTGTGCGGTCTGGCTCTGCTTCTGGTGGCGGATGGCGACGTTTACACCGTCGACAACAGCTTTACCGGCAGCCGGATCAACCGAAGTGATCTGACCGGTTTTGCCTTTGTCCTTGCCAGCGAGAACGACGACATTATCGCCTTTACGGAGCTTAGCAGCCATTACAGCACCTCCGGAGCAAGCGAGATGATTTTCATGAAGTTCTTAGCGCGCAGTTCGCGAACAACCGGTCCGAAGATACGGGTGCCAACCGGTTCACCGTTGTTATTCAGAATAACAGCAGCGTTGCGGTCAAAGCGGATTGCAGTGCCGTCTTCACGGCGAACTTCTTTGGCGGTGCGAACGACGACGGCCTTACGGACGTCACCTTTCTTCACACGGCCGCGCGGGATGGCTTCTTTCACCGAAACAACGATGATGTCACCAACCGACGCATAACGGCGGTGCGAACCGCCGAGGACCTTGATGCACTGAACTCGGCGAGCGCCAGAGTTATCAGCGACATCCAGATTGGTCTGCATCTGGATCATGGGTTACTCCCGACCTTTGAGGGGGCTTGCAGTATCGCCCTTACCCTCAGGGTTTCGATTAACTGAGATCGACACCATTAGGCGTCGATGACTTCCCAGCGTTTGGTTTTCGACTTCGGTGCACATTCCTGGATACGGACGGTGTCACCGATGGCGAACTTGTTGTGCTCGTCATGAGCACGGTACTTCTTCGACTTACGAACAGTCTTGTGCAGCAGCGGGTGCTTGAAACGGCGCTCGACGAGCACGGTTACGGTCTGTTCGTTCTGGCTCGAGGTGACAACACCCTGGAGAATACGCTTGGGCATGTCTTAGGCCTCCGCAGCAGCTTTTTGGTTCAGGATAGTCAGAACGCGAGCAGCGTCGCGCTTGACCTTGCGCATGCGCGCAGTGTTCTCGAGTTGGCCAGTGGCCTGCTGGAAGCGCAGGTTGAACTGCTCTTTCTTCAGCGAGACAAGCTCTTCCCGGAGCTGCTCCGGGGTCTTGTTACGAAGTTCGTTGGCGTCCATCGCCTTGTCCTTTCCTTACACCAGAGAGCTCCGCACGAATTTCCTACGGGTCACTCATTGGCCTGGTGGGCAAACTAAAAGCACACGAATCCCGCAAAGGGGAATCGTGAGATGCCGCTACATACTGGAGGGGGTATGGAAGAGCAACCCTTACTTACGCGTCGGCCAATAAAATCAGGCCCGCCGCGCAGTTGTGTCTTTCACAACTCCGATAACAGCAGTTTAAGGTGCGCAGGTCAACGGGTACATAGAGCGCACCCAATATCCGGAGGACATCCACATGGCAGAAATCGAATCTCTCTTCGTCACCCGCCTCTATCGCGCACGCCTTAACGAGTACGGCCCTGGCGTTGACGAAGAAGAGCTGCACGACAGCTGTTACGCGATCATGGACGACGACGAAGCGGGCATGGAGTGGTGCCAAGAAAACGGCTATCCGGGGTACACGTCCTACGCCTCCCTCGCCGACCTACCGTGGCGGTTCCCGATCTTCGCCGCCGTCAAAGAGGCGCTGGATGAACACGTCGCCAAGTTTGCCGAAGACCTCGAGTTCAACCTCGATGGCCGCAAGCTGGTGCTCGAAGACCTCTGGATCAACATCCTGCCCGAAGCAGGTGGCCATGGCTCGCACATCCACCCGCACTCGGTCATCTCGGGCACAACCTACGTGTCGATGCCGGAAGGCACCTCGGCTCTGAAGCTCGAAGATCCCCGCCACGCCATGATGATGGCCGCCCCGCCACGCATTAAGGACTGCCGCCGCGACTTGAAGGCCTTCATCTATGTGAAGCCCGAAATCGGCGATGTGCTGCTGTGGGAAAGCTGGCTGCGCCACGAGGTGCCCGCCAACACGTCCGAGTTCGACCGCGTCAGCGTCAGCTTCAATTACAAGTGGGAGTGATCTTCATCCCCAACGTCCAAAACCAAGAAAGGCGCCCCGAGGGGCGCCTTTCTTAATTCTTGCAGACCTGATTACCAGTCTTCGCGAACTACGGTGCGGGTCTTAACCGGCAGCTTCATAGCTGCAAGGCGCAGGGCCTCACGGGCGATCTCTTCGTTCACGCCGTCGATTTCGAACATCACGCGGCCCGGCTTGACCTTACAGGTCCAACGGTCCACGGAACCCTTACCTTTACCCATACGAACTTCGATGGGCTTTGCCGATACCGGCAGGTCCGGGAAGATACGGATCCAAACGCGGCCCTGACGCTTCATGTGACGAGTCAGAGCACGACGAGCGGCTTCGATCTGGCGAGCGGTTACACGCTCCGGCTCAGTGGCTTTGAGGCCATAGGTGCCGAAGTTGAGATCCGAACCGCCTTTTGCCTGACCGTGGATACGGCCTTTGTGCATTTTGCGGAATTTTGTACGCTTAGGCTGAAGCATTGTTCATTACTCCTTAGCGACGGCCGCCGGCGCCACGAGGGCTCGGACCATCTTGCAGCTCGGCCTGACGACGGTCACGAGCCATCGGATCGTGCTCCATGATCTCACCTTTGAAGATCCAGACCTTGATGCCGATGATGCCGTACGGGGTCGAGGCTTCATACAGGGCGTAGTCGATGTCGGCACGCAGGGTGTGCAGCGGCACACGACCTTCGCGGTACCATTCGGTACGTGCGATTTCAGCGCCACCAAGACGACCGGCGACGTTCACACGGATGCCGAGAGCACCCATGCGCATGGCGTTCTGAACCGCACGCTTCATGGCGCGGCGGAACGACACACGACGCTCGAGCTGCTGACCGATCGATTCTGCAACCAGCTGAGCGTCGAGTTCCGGCTTGCGGACTTCAACGATGTTCAGGTGCAGTTCCGACGAAGTCAGGTTTGCCAGCTTCTTGCGGAGAACTTCGATATCGGCGCCTTTTTTGCCGATGATAACGCCCGGACGCGCAGCGTGAATGGTCACGCGGCACTTCTTGTGCGGACGCTCGATGATGACGCGTGCAATGCCAGCGGCCTTGCACTCTTTCTTGATGAAGTCCTTGATCTGAAGGTCTTCAAGAAGAAGATCACCGTAGTCTTTGGTGTCGGCGTACCAGCGGCTGTCCCAGGTGCGGTTGACCTGCAGGCGCATACCGACGGGATTTACTTTATTACCCATTAGGCTTGCTCCTCAATCTGACGCACCTTGATGGTCAGTTCCGAAAACGGCTTCATGATCTTGCCGAAACGACCACGTGCACGCGGGCGACCGCGCTTCATGGTCAGGTTCTTACCAACGAAGGCCTCTGCAACGACGAGTTCGTCGACGTCGAGGTTATGGTTGTTCTCGGCGTTCGCAATCGCGGACTGAAGACACTTCTTCACGTCCTGAGCGATCCGCTTGTTCGAGAAGGTGAGGTCGGCAAGAGCCTTCTCGACCTTCTTGCCGCGGATCATTGCGGCGACGAGGTTCAGTTTCTGCGGGCTGGTGCGAAGCATTTTGGCTTTTGCCATTGCTTCGTTGTCGGCCACGCGGCGGGGGTTCTGTGCCTTGCCCATGACTTACTTCCGCTTCGCTTTCTTGTCGGCAGCGTGTCCGTAATAAGTACGGGTCGGCGAATATTCACCGAACTTCTGACCGATCATGTCTTCAGTAATTAGCACGGGGATGTGCTTCTGACCGTTGTAGACGCCAAACGTCAGGCCCACGAATTGGGGCAGGATCGTCGAGCGGCGCGACCAGATCTTGATGACTTCATTGCGGCTAGCTTCGCGAGCTGCTTCGGCTTTCTTAAGCACGTAAGCATCTACGAACGGGCCTTTCCATACAGAGCGAGTCATGTCTTAGCGCCCTTTCTTGGCGTGACGCGAACGCAGAATCAGCTTCGACGACGCCTTCTTCTTGTTGCGGGTACGAGCACCCTTGGTCGGCTTACCCCACGGGGTAACCGGGTGACGGCCACCCGAGGTACGGCCTTCACCACCGCCGTGCGGGTGGTCAATCGGGTTCATAGCAACACCGCGGACGCTCGGGCGGATGCCCTTGTGACGCATACGGCCAGCTTTACCGAAGTCTTGGTTCGAGTTGTCGGGGTTCGACACGGCACCAACGGTGGCCATGCATTCCTGACGAACGAGACGCAGTTCACCCGACGAAAGGCGGATCTGTGCGTAGCCGCCGTCACGACCGACGAACTGGGCGTAGGTACCAGCGGCGCGCGCCAGCTGACCACCCTTGCCGGGCTTCAGTTCTACGTTGTGGACAATGGTACCGATCGGCAGGCCCGAGAACGGCATAGCGTTACCCGGCTTGATGTCGGCCTTTGCCGAAGCGACAACCTTGTCACCAACAGCCAGACGCTGCGGAGCGAGGATGTATGCTTGCTCACCGTCATCATACTGGATGAGGGCGATGAAAGCGGTGCGGTTCGGGTCGTATTCAATGCGGGCTACGGTGCCCGATACGTCGAACTTAGTACGCTTGAAATCAACGATACGGTAGAGGCGCTTTACACCACCACCACGACGGCGCATCGTGATCCGTCCGGTATTGTTCCGACCGCCCTTGCTGGTCAGACCCTCGGTGAGGGCCTTGACCGGACGACCTTTCCAAAGCTCCGAACGGTCGATCAGAACCAGTCCACGCTGGCCCGGCGTCGTCGGCTTATACGACTTGAGTGCCATGTTCTCTGTCTTCCGTTGCTTTGCGGGAGGTTAATCCCGGCAGTTAAAGGGCCCCTAAGGTCCCCATCTCATAAAATCACAGGCCCCGGAACGAATCCGAGGCCTCGTGATTGCGCGTCAGTAGCAGGGAAGCTGCCTACTGTCGAGAGCACTTGAGCCTTTTATGGAAAAGGCATTGCGTTAGGGCGCAGCCCTCATAAAAAAGGCCCCTGCTCGATGCAGAGGCCTTCTTCAATTCGATTGTACCAGCGGACCTTAGAGGCCGGTGGTGACGTCGATGGTGTTGCCCTCTTCGAGGGTGACGTAGGCCTTTTTAACCGTGTTACGGGTACCGATGGTACCGCGGAAACGCTTGACCTTGCCTTTGGTTACAACGGTGTTGACCGCTTTCACCTTCACACCAAAGACAGCTTCAACAGCTTCTTTGATCTGCGGCTTGTTCGCGTCGACCGCTACTTCGAAAACAACTGCACCGTTTTCGGATGCCATGGTTGCTTTCTCGGTGATGATCGGCTTGCGGATCACGTCGTAGTGTGCGGGCTTCGTGCTCATTTCAGACGGGCCTCCAGTGCTTCGACACCAGCTTTGGTCAGAACGAGAGTGTCCGACTTCAGGATGTCGTAGACGTTGGCACCCATGGTGGGCAGAACGTCCAGGTTTTGGATGTTACGCGCAGCCTTTGCGAAGCCTTCGTCAACCGAAGCACCGTCGATGATCAGCGCACGCTTCCAACCGAGGTTGGCAACCTGCTTCGACAGAGCCGAGGTCTTGGCGTCAGCCAGATCCAGGCTTTCGACGACGACCAGTTCACCAGCTTTGGCTTTAGCCGACAGAGCGTGGCACAGGCCGAGCTTGCGGAACTTTTTGGTCAGGTCGTGAGCGTGCGAACGCGGGGTCGGACCCTTGTATACACCACCGTGACGGAAGATCGGAGCTTTCTTGGAACCGTGACGTGCGCCGCCGGTGCCCTTCTGCTTGTAGATCTTCTTGGTCGAGTACGAGACTTCCGACTTGGTGAGTACCTTGTGGGTACCCTGCTGAGCCTTGGCACGCTGCCAGCGGACTACGCGGTGCAGGATGTCGGCACGCGGCTCGAGACCGAAGATTTCGTCGTTGAGTTCGACGGAACCAGCGGCAGCGCCATCAAGCTTGATTGCTTCAGCCTTCATTGTTTTCGCCTCCTTCAACAGCAGCAGCCGCCGGAGCAGCGTCCGACTTCAGTGCAGCAGGCAGAACCAGGTTTTCAGGAGCTGCTTTTTTGACAGCGTCCTTGATGGTGACCCAGCCACCCTTCGAACCCGGAACAGCACCCTTAACCATGATCAGGCCACGGTCCGCATCGGTGCGAACAACCTGAAGGTTCTGAGTGGTAACGCGGGCAGCACCCATGTGACCGGCCATCTTCTTACCTTTGAAGATGCGACCCGGATCCTGACACTGACCGACCGAACCGTGCGAACGGTGCGAGATCGAAACACCGTGAGTAGCGCGAAGACCACCGAAGTTGTGGCGCTTCATCGCACCGGCAAAGCCTTTACCGATCGAAGTACCCGATACGTCGACGAACTGGCCGGCAACGTAGTGGTCAGCGATGATTTCAGCACCGACCGGGATCAGGTTTTCCGCGCTGACGCGGAATTCTGCGACTTTACGCTTGGGTTCGACCTTGGCAGCAGCGAAGTAACCACGGAGGGGCTTCGAAACGCGCTTGGTCTTGGCGACACCAGCACCGAGCTGAACGGCGGTGTAGCCGTCCTTGTCAACGGTGCGCTGAGCGACGACCTGCAGGCTGTCCAGCTGGAGAACGGTCACAGGGATCTGCTTACCATCTTCCATGAACAGACGGGTCATACCGATTTTCTTAGCAATAACGCCAGAACGCATGGTAATCCCCCTTAAACTTTGATCTCGACGTCAACGCCAGCGGCGAGGTCGAGCTTCATCAGGGCATCTACGGTCTGCGGAGTCGGATTCACGATATCAAGCAGACGCTTGTGAGTGCGGATCTCGAACTGGTCGCGCGACTTCTTGTCGATGTGCGGACCACGCAGAACGGTGAATTTCTCAATCTTGTTCGGCAGCGGAATCGGACCGCGCACGGATGCGCCAGTACGTTTCGCGGTGCTTACGATTTCTGCGGTGGACGCATCCAGAACGCGGTAATCGAAAGCTTTCAGCCGAATGCGGATGTTTTGGCTTTGTGCGGCCATATACATTGCCTTTCGCGGCTTTTGGTTGAGAGGTCGAGAGAGCACCATTGCCTCCCCACGTCGAACCTAGACAAGGAACGAATCCCCTATCCGTCGTTCGCCGATAGCGAACTCGCGCCCAATACACGTGGTAGAACACCTTATCAATCATAAAATAAGGAAAATCACTGCAGGGCACATAGAAAAAGGGCCGCCTATTGGCGACCCTTCTTGTAGTCCGGATTTTGGTCCGAATTACTCGATGATTTTCGAGACAACGCCCGAACCAACGGTGCGGCCGCCTTCGCGGATCGCGAAGCGCAGGCCTTCTTCCATAGCGATCGGAGCGATCAGTTCGCCCTGAAGCTTCAGGTTGTCGCCCGGCATGACCATCTCGGTGCCTTCCGGCAGGATGCAGGTACCGGTGACGTCGGTGGTGCGGAAGTAGAACTGCGGACGGTAGTTCGCGAAGAACGGAGTGTGACGGCCGCCTTCTTCCTTGGTCAGGATGTAGACCTCGGCTTCGAACTTGGTGTGCGGCTTGACCGAACCCGGCTTACACAGAACCTGGCCACGCTCAACGCCTTCACGGTCAACACCGCGCAGCAGGGCGCCGATGTTGTCGCCAGCTTCACCGCGATCCAGCAGCTTGCGGAACATTTCAACGCCGGTACAGGTGGTCTTCGAGGTGTCGCGGATACCCACGATCTCGATTTCGTCACCAACGTTGATCACACCGCGCTCAACACGACCGGTGACAACGGTACCACGACCCGAGATCGAGAACACGTCTTCGATCGGCATCAGGAACGGCTGGTCAACAGCACGTGCCGGAGTCGGGATGTACTCGTCGACAGCAGCCATCAGAGCCTTGATCTTCTCTTCGCCGATTTCCGGATCGCGGCCTTCCATAGCGGCCAGAGCCGAACCTGCTACGATCGGAATATCGTCGCCCGGGAAGTCGTAGGTCGACAGCAGTTCACGGATTTCCATTTCGACGAGCTCGAGGAGTTCCTCGTCGTCAACCTGGTCAACCTTGTTCATGAACACAACCAGAGCCGGAACGCCAACCTGGCGAGCCAGAAGGATGTGCTCGCGGGTCTGCGGCATCGGGCCGTCAGCTGCGTTAACAACCAGAATACCGCCGTCCATCTGCGCAGCGCCGGTGATCATGTTCTTAACGTAGTCAGCGTGACCCGGGCAGTCGACGTGTGCGTAGTGACGTGCTTCGGTCTCGTATTCGACGTGGGCGGTCGAAATGGTGATACCGCGGGCCTTCTCTTCCGGTGCGCCGTCGATCTGGTCGTACGCTTTGAAATCGCCAAAGTACTTGGTGATCGCTGCCGTCAGAGTGGTTTTGCCGTGGTCAACGTGGCCGATCGTGCCAATGTTAACGTGCGGTTTGGAACGTTCAAACTTTGCCTTAGCCATTATGGCCTCCTTAGTCTTTCACAGGCAGCTAGGCTGCCGAATTTGGGAAGGCAGGGGACAAAGCCCCCTGCCCGTTCGCCATTAGGCGTACTTTGCCTGGATCTCTTCCGAGATGTTCTGCGGAACAGCGTCGTAGTGGTCGAAGACCATCGAGAAGACAGCACGGCCGGACGACATCGAACGAAGGTTGTTGATGTAACCGAACATGTTTGCCAGCGGAACCATGGCAGCAATGACGTTTGCATTACCGCGGGTATCCTGACCCTGCACCATACCGCGACGGGAGGTGAGGTCGCCGATGATCGAACCAGTGTACTCTTCCGGAGTCACGACTTCGACCTTCATGATCGGTTCGAGCAGCTTAGCACCGGCCTTACGGAGGCCTTCACGCATTGCAGCGCGGGTCGCGATTTCGAAGGCGAGGACCGAGGAGTCGACGTCGTGGAATGCACCGTCAGCCAGCGCAACCTTGAAGTCGATAACCGGGAAGCCAGCGAGCGGACCGGAGTCCATGACCGACTGGATGCCCTTTTCGACGCCCGGGATGTATTCCTTCGGAACAGCACCACCAACGATGCGGCTCTCGAACGAGTAACCTTCGCCCGGCTCGGTCGGCTGGATTTCGAGCTTAACGCGCGCGAACTGACCGGTACCACCGGACTGCTTCTTGTGCGTGTAGTCGATTTCTGCCGCGCGCGAGATGGTCTCACGGTAAGCAACCTGCGGAGCACCGATGTTCGCCTCGACCTTGAATTCACGCTTCATACGGTCAACGAGAATATCGAGGTGAAGTTCGCCCATACCCTTCATGATGGTTTGGCCGGATTCGAAGTTGGTCTCGACGCGGAACGACGGGTCTTCTGCTGCCAAGCGAGCGAGGGCGAGGCCCATCTTTTCCTGGTCGGCTTTCGACTTCGGTTCAACGGCGATTTCGATAACCGGATCCGGGAAGGACATGGTTTCGAGAACAACCTGCTTCTGAGCGTCACAGAGGGTGTCACCAGTGGTGGTCTCTTTGAGGCCAGCAAGCGCGATGATGTCGCCAGCAAATGCTTCTTCGATTTCCTCGCGGTTGTTCGAGTGCATCATCATCATACGACCGACGCGCTCACGCTTGCCTTTGGTCGAGTTGATGATGCCGTCGCCCTTCTTGAGGACGCCCGAGTAGATACGAGCGAAGGTCAGCGAACCGACAAACGGGTCGTTCATGATCTTGAACGCCAGTGCCGAGAACGGCGACTCGTCCGAAGCTTCGCGCGGGATGTTGCGCTCTTCGGTCTCGTCGTCCGGCGAGAAGCCCATCAGGGTCGGAACGTCGATCGGAGCCGGCAGGAAGTCGATAACAGCGTTCAGGAGGGGCTGGACGCCCTTGTTCTTGAATGCCGAACCAGCGAGAACCGGGAAGAACGACAGCGACAGCGTACCCTTACGGATCAGCTTGCGCAGGGTTTCTTCGTTCGGCTCTTCGCCTTCGAGGTAGGCTTCCATCGCGTCGTCGTCTTGTTCGACGGCGAGTTCGATCATATTGGCACGCCACTCATCAGCGAGGTCCGAGAGTTCTTCACGGATCGGCTGACGAACCCAGCTTGCGCCGAGGTCTTCACCCTTCCAGACCCACTCTTCCATCTTGATGAGGTCAATGATGCCTTCCAGCTTGTCCTCGGCACCAATCGGCAGAGCGATCGGGCACGGGGTACCGCCGGTGCGGTCCTTGATCATCTTGACACAGTTGAAGTAGTCGGCGCCGATCTTGTCCATCTTGTTGACGAACACGATACGCGGAACCTTGTAGCGGTCAGCCTGACGCCAAACGGTTTCGGTCTGCGGTTCAACACCAGCGTTGGCGTCAAGGAGGCAGACAGCACCGTCGAGAACTGCCAGCGAACGCTCAACTTCGATGGTGAAGTCAACGTGGCCGGGAGTGTCGATGATGTTGAAACGGTACTTGGTGTCCGAGGTACCTTCAGCGGTCGGATCTTCCTGGCGCTGCCAGAAAGTGGTCGTCGCAGCCGAAGTAATGGTGATACCGCGTTCCTGCTCCTGTTCCATCCAGTCCATAGTCGCGGCGCCGTCGTGGACTTCGCCGATCTTGTGGGACTTACCGGTGTAGTAGAGGATACGCTCGGTAGTGGTGGTCTTACCGGCATCGATGTGAGCCATGATGCCGAAGTTACGGTAGCGCGGAAGCGGATAATCGCGTGCCATGGGTAGGACTCCTTACCAGCGGTAGTGGCTGAACGCTTTGTTCGCGTCGGCCATCTTGTGGGTGTCTTCGCGCTTCTTCACGGCAGTACCACGGCCGTTAACAGCGTCCAGAAGTTCGCCAGCAAGACGTTCTTCCATGGTGTTTTCGTTACGGTTCTTCGCAGCAGCGATCAGCCAGCGGATAGCCAGCGCTTCGCGACGCTCGGGACGAACTTCGACCGGAACCTGGTAGGTAGCACCACCAACGCGGCGCGAACGAACTTCGACCGACGGCTTAACGTTGTCGAGAGCTTCGTGGAATACTTCCACCGGAGCCTTCTTCAGCTTGCCTTCAACGCGGTCGAATGCGTTGTATACGATTTTTTCTGCGACCGATTTTTTACCATCGATCATCAGGTTGTTCATGAACTTCGTGACTACACGATCGCCAAACTTGGCATCGGGCAGAACTTCACGTTTCTCAGCGGCGTGACGACGCGACATTTCGTGATCTCCTTACTTCGGACGCTTCGCACCGTACTTCGAACGGCGCTGCTTACGGTTCTTGACGCCCTGGGTATCCAGAACACCACGGAGGATGTGGTAACGGACACCCGGAAGGTCTTTCACACGGCCGCCACGGATCAGGACAACAGAGTGTTCCTGAAGGTTGTGGCTTTCGCCCGGAATGTACGAAATGACTTCGTAACCGTTGGTCAGGCGAACCTTCGCAACCTTACGCATAGCCGAGTTCGGTTTTTTCGGGGTGGTAGTGTACACACGGGTGCAAACGCCACGCTTCTGCGGGCACTGCTCGAGGTGCTGCGACTTCGACTTTACAATTTTAGGCTGACGCGGCTTGCGGATCAGCTGTTGGATCGTTGGCATTGGGCTTTGGTCCCTATCCTACACTCAAGGCGGCCCCGTAGGTCCGCGGTTATCTCTAAGTGCACTAGCTATGCGCCAGCACAAAAAGCCCGCAATCGAACCCTTACCGGAGGTTCAATGCGGTCGGTTTCCAGAGGAACAAGGCAGCAGTAGCCCGGTTCATGTCCACTTCAGCTCTGATATGCGGGCAAAAGGGAATCCCCCCGTGTCCCGGATGGCTGGCCTATAAGCAGAGTCGCTACTGCTGTCAACTCCGTCCGGCCAAACCGGCTTGGTGCTTCTTCCAAGCAGAACGTAACATAGGCATGTCAATTCCGAAGCGCACCTGCAGGATCGTCGAAATTTCTTCGTCAGACGCCCGAGTGCCATCACTTTCGCGTAAACGGCGTTGGAGATTGCTGTCGTTGTCCGCGTGACTTCCGCGAACAAACATCGGCACGCGGCCATCTGACATGACGGGCATCCGCTTCCAGATATCGAGGTGCGGAATGTCGAGGAGACTGTGCGGATTATGCGGTCGGCAATACTGCACCGTCCCTGGCACCCAGCAACGCGCATCGACTGGCGTCACGGTGACGTCTTCGCCTGCGTCGAGGACGAAACCGCTCGTGAAATCCAGCGCAACGCGGGTCGCGTCATAGAACATCGGGCGGAATTTGAGGAATTCGCTCCGCGCCATCGCGACGAATTCCGAAGCGACGGCATCGTCGTCGTCGAGGCGGAACTCCGCAATGACCTTGGCGTCAGGATCGCGGTGGGCGATCATCACCTCGTTGCAGACCTCGCGGTGGTTCCGCCCAGTGGGCATGTACACCGGCTTGATCTGCGGAATGTCTTTGATGAGGGCTTCGACCTCCGGCCCGACCGGAAGGTCGTTACCCATCAGCATGACGATCTCGAAGTCCTTGTCGATCTGGCTACGGACAGACGGAAGCCAGACATGTTCGAGGAACAACAGCCGCATCGCGAGGCGGTCGGGATCGTAGATCTGGGTGAGCAAGTCGTCGAAGGTTTCGCCGTCCCATTTGAACGCGCCGGGTTGCGAAGGGTACGACCAGCGGCAAAGCCCCAGCACCTGTATTTGCCGAACTGCCACCTAGTCTTCCTTTTCCAACGACCTTTCACGAAGCAGGATGAATAGACCACTGGCAACGACAACGACGCAACCCGCAAATTCTAAACCGTTGGGAAGGTCGCCGAACACGAGGTAGCCCATCGTGATCCCGACCAGCAGCGAGGCGTAGCGGAACGGAGAGACGAAGCTGATCTCCCCTACCCTGACCGCCATGACGGACATGATGTAGCCGGTCATCACAAAGGCCATCGCGCCGAACAGCAGGATCACGCTCGTGCCGGACACGGGTTGCCAGTCTTCGAAGATCGAACCAGCGCCGCACACAATCGCAACCGCCGAAGCTGCGCTCCATGCGGCAAAGATCGACGGTACATTCGCCGACATCCGGCGCGCTGCAAGATCGCGGATCGAAACTGTCGCGACGGTCGCAAGCGCAAACAGCGAATAAATGTTGAAGTTGTCGGTCCCCGGGTGGACGATCATCAACACGCCGATGAAACCGACCAAGGTCGCCAGCGTCCGCCGCCAGCCGACCTTCTCCTTGAGCCAAAGCGCCCCTACCACCGTCATCACAATCGGCATTGCCTGCATGATCGCCGTCGCGTTGGCGAGCTCCATGTGGAACAGCGCGGTCACGAAAAGCACAGCAGCAACGGCCTCGGCCAGTGAACGGATACCGATGAGCATCCAGTCGTGACGGCTGTAGGAAAACCGCATGTGTCCGAAGGCAAAAGCCAGCATACCCAAGATGATGGTATTTCCGACCCCGCGCAAAAATAGCGTCTGAAACAGCGGCAAGTGCGCTGAAAGCGCCTTGAGGCAGGTGTCGTTCAAAGTGAAAGCGGCGGCACCGATAACCATCAGCATCGCGCCGCGGCGGTTGCCGAGCGTGTGATCCATTCCCGCACCGCTAGCAGCGGATTGCGGCGCCCGCTAGCCTCTATCGCTGTGCGAAAACGCAAAAGGCCCCCGCGATGCGAGGGCCTTCTGTATTTGCTGTAGGGGAGAGGATTACTCCTCGCCACCCTCCGAACCGTTGTCGGCATTGTGCTCGAGCTGGAGAGCCTGCTCGGCTTCTTCGCGACGAACATCGATGACTGCCTGGTCGCGGTCGGTCGCAATGCGACGGATACGCGAGGTAGCACCACCGGTACCTGCCGGAATGAGGCGACCAACGATGACGTTTTCCTTGAGACCGACCAGCTTGTCGCGCTTGCCCTGAACCGAAGCTTCGGTAAGCACGCGGGTGGTTTCCTGGAACGACGCAGCCGAGATGAACGAACGGGTCTGCAGCGATGCCTTGGTGATACCGAGAAGGATCGGTTCGCCGGTTGCCGGACGACCGCCGCGGGCTTCCGCTTTGGCGTTGGCTTCGTCGAATTCGACCTTGTCCACGGTTTCGCCCTTGAGCAGCGTGGTGTCGCCCGAGTCCTGGATTTCCCACTTCTGGAGCATCTGACGAACGATAACCTCGATGTGTTTATCGTTAATCTTAACACCCTGAAGGCGGTAAACTTCCTGAACCTCGTCCACCATGTAGTTGGCAAGAGCCTCTACACCGAGGATCGACAGAATGTCGTGCGGTGCGGGGTTACCGTCCATGATATAGTCACCCTTCTGGACGAAGTCACCTTCCTGAACCGGAATGTGCTTACCCTTGGGCACCATGTACTCGACCTTGTGATCCGGATCATCCGAGCTCTCGATCGCGATGCGACGCTTGTTCTTGTAGTCTTTGCCGAAGCGGACGTAGCCATCGATCTCTGCGATGATAGCGTGGTCTTTCGGACGACGGGCTTCGAACAGTTCCGCAACGCGCGGCAGACCACCGGTAATGTCCTTGGTCTTGGCGCCTTCACGCGGAATACGCGCGATAACGTCACCGGCATGGATGTCCTGACCATCTTCGATCGACAGAATGGCGTCGACCGACATCGGGTAGGTGACAGGGTTGCCGTCGTCCTTGCGCATCGGTTCACCATCGGAGTCGAGGATGATGATCTCGGGCTTGAGGTCGCTTGCACGCGGTACAGAACGCCAGTCCGAAACGATACGCTGGGTCATGCCGGTTGCATCGTCGGTATCTTCGCGAACGGAGATGCCCGAGACGAGGTCGACGTAGCGAGCCTTACCGGTCTTCTCGGCGATGATCGGGAGGGTATAGGGGTCCCACTCAAACATTTTGTCGCCGCGGCTGACATCAGCGCCATCCGACAGGAAGATCTTCGTACCGTAGCCGATCTTGTGCAGGGCGCGCTCTTCACCGTCTTCGCCCATGATGGCGATGACCATGTTACGACCCATAGCAATCTGCTCGCCAGCCTGATTGGTCAGGATGTTGGCGTTGCGGAACTCGACCTTACCGTTGACCGAAGCTTCGAGGAACGACTGCTGGCCACCCTGCGCAACACCACCGATGTGGAAGGTACGCATGGTCAGCTGGGTGCCCGGTTCACCGATCGACTGAGCGGCGATGATACCGACAGCTTCGCCGATGTTCACGCGGGTACCGCGAGCGAGGTCACGACCGTAACACTGCGCACATACGCCATCCTCAGCCTCACAAGTGAGCGGGCTGCGGACGCGCATTTTCTGCACGCTAGCGGTTTCGATCATGTCTGCCTTACGTTCGTCGATCAGCTCGCCGGCCTTGACGATGACTTCGTCAGTGCCCGGACGCAGAACGTCATCGGCCGAAACACGGCCCAGAACGCGCTCGCCCAGCGAGGCGACAACTTCACCGTCGTTCACAGCCGCTTCTGCGGTGATCGCGCGGTTGGTGCCACAGTCGACTTCACGAACGATACAGTCCTGAGCGACGTCAACGAGACGACGGGTCAGGTAACCCGAGTTCGCGGTCTTCAGAGCGGTATCCGACAGACCCTTACGGGCGCCGTGGGTCGAGTTGAAGTACTCAAGAACGGTCAGACCTTCTTTGAAGTTCGAGATAATCGGCGTTTCGATAATCTCGCCCGACGGCTTGGCCATAAGACCACGCATGCCGCCCAGCTGCTTCATCTGCGTGACCGAACCACGAGCACCCGAGTGGGCCATCATGTAGACCGAGTTGATCTCTTTTTCGGAACCGTTCTCGTCGTAGTGCTTCGCCGAGATGGTCTGCATCATGGCTTCGGTGACGCGGTCGTTACACTTCGACCAGGCATCGACAACTTTGTTGTACTTCTCGCCCTGAGTGATCAGGCCGTCCATGTACTGCTGTTCGAAGTCCTTGACCTGTTCACGGGTCTCGTCAACGAGGGTCCACTTGGTTTCGGGGATGACCATGTCGTTCTTACCGAACGAAATGCCAGCACGGAAAGCTTCGCGGAAGCCCATGGTCATGATCTGGTCACAGAAGATAACCGACTCTTTCTGACCGCAATAACGGTAGACGGTGTCGATGACCTGCTGGACTTCCTTCTTACGCAGCTGACGGTTCACGAGGCTGAAAGGAGCCTTCGCGTTCAGCGGCAGAAGGTGACCGAGGCGCAGACGGCCCGGAGTGGTTTCGAAGCGCTGGATGACTTCGTTACCTTCTTCGTCGATCTGCTTCATACGAGCAGTGATCTTCGAGTGCAGGTGAACGACGCCAGCCGACAGAGCGTGCTCTACTTCTTCGATCGAAGCGAAGGACATGCCTTCACCAACCATGCCGTCACGCTGGGTCGTGGTGTAGTACAGACCCAGAACCATATCCTGCGACGGAACGATGATCGGTGCACCGTTTGCCGGCGACAGAACGTTGTTCGTCGACATCATCAGAACGCGGGCTTCGAGCTGGGCTTCGAGCGACAGCGGAACGTGGACAGCCATCTGGTCACCGTCGAAGTCGGCGTTGAATGCCGAACAGACGAGCGGGTGAAGCTGGATAGCCTTACCTTCGATCAGTGTGGGTTCGAATGCCTGAATGCCGAGACGGTGCAGCGTAGGCGCACGGTTCAGCATGACCGGGTGTTCGCGGATAACCTCGTCGAGGATATCCCAGACTTCCGGACGCTCTTTTTCCACGAGCTTCTTGGCCTGCTTCACGGTGGAGGACAGACCTTTGGCTTCAAGGCGCGAGTAGATGAATGGCTTGAAGAGTTCGAGCGCCATCTTCTTCGGCAGACCACACTGGTGCAGCTTGAGTTCCGGGCCGGTCACAATGACCGAACGACCCGAGAAGTCTACGCGCTTACCAAGAAGGTTCTGACGGAAGCGACCCTGCTTACCCTTCAGCATGTCCGAGAGCGACTTCAGCGGACGCTTGTTGGCACCGGTGATGACGCGGCCACGGCGGCCGTTGTCGAACAGGGCGTCAACGGCTTCCTGAAGCATACGCTTTTCGTTGCGGACGATGATGTCCGGCGCGCGCAGTTCGATCAGACGCTTGAGACGGTTGTTACGGTTGATCACGCGGCGATACAGATCGTTGAGATCCGAAGTCGCGAAACGGCCACCATCGAGCGGAACCAGCGGACGCAGTTCCGGCGGGATGACCGGAATGACGGTCATGATCATCCACTCGGGACGGTTGCCCGACTCGAGGAACGATTCAACGATCTTCAGGCGCTTGATGATCTTCTTAGGCTTTAGTTCGCCGGTGGCTTCCTTCAGCTCTTCACGCAGCTGCTCGGCAGTCGCGTCAAGGTCGATCATCGAGAGCATCTCGCGGATAGCTTCAGCACCGATGTTGGCCTGGAACGCGTCCATGCCATAGGTGTCTTGCGCGTCAAGGAATTCCTCTTCGCTCATCAGCTGGCCGTAAGTCAGGTCGGTCAGACCCGGCTCGATTACAACGTAGTTTTCGAAGTACAGAATACGCTCGAGGTCGCGCAGGGTCATGTCGAGCATGAGACCGATGCGGCTCGGGAGCGACTTCAGGAACCAGATGTGTGCGACGGGAGCGGCCAGTTCGATGTGGCCCATGCGCTCGCGGCGGACTTTCTGGAGGGTAACTTCGACGCCGCACTTTTCACAGACGACGCCGCGGTACTTCATGCGCTTATACTTACCGCAAAGGCACTCGTAGTCCTTGATCGGGCCGAAAATACGCGCACAGAACAGACCGTCACGCTCGGGCTTGAACGTACGGTAGTTGATGGTTTCGGGCTTTTTGATCTCACCGTACGACCACGACAGGATCCGTTCCGGCGAAGCGAGCGAAACTTTGATTTCGTCGAACGCCTTGGTCGGGGTCAGCGGGTTGAACGGGTTGTTGGTCAGTTCCTGGTTCATTTGATGTCCTTACATAACAAGGGGGAGGTGAATGAGGCGCGAACGCCTCACTCGTCGTCCTCCGCATCCAGGAGTTCCATGTTGAGGCCGAGGCCCCGAACTTCTTTGACGAGAACATTGAACGATTCCGGAACACCGGCTTCGAAGTTGTCTTCGCCTTTGACGATCGACTCGTAGACCTTGGTACGGCCGGCAACGTCGTCCGACTTGACGGTGAGCATTTCCTGCAGGGTGTATGCAGCGCCGTAGGCTTCGAGAGCCCAGACTTCCATTTCCCCGAAGCGCTGACCACCGAACTGCGCCTTACCACCAAGCGGCTGCTGGGTGACGAGCGAGTACGGTCCGGTCGAACGAGCGTGGATCTTGTCGTCAACCAGGTGGTGCAGCTTGAGCAGGTACTTCACGCCGACAGTCACCTGACGGGCGAACTTTTCACCGGTACGGCCGTCGAACAGATCCGACTGACCCGAGGTGTCGAAGCCAGCACGCGCAAGCGCGTCGTTGACGTCGGCTTCCTTGGCACCGTCGAATACCGGAGTCGCGATCGGAACACCGCCACGGGCGTTGCCTGCGAGTTCCAGCAGCTTCTGCTCTTCGAGATCGGCAAAGCCTTCCTCGTAGACGTCGTCACCGTAGGTGATCTTCAGCGCGTCACGAACCGGGGTCATGTCGCCCGAGCGACGGTACTCGTCCAGAGCTTCGTCGATCTGGAGACCCAGACCACGCGATGCCCAACCCATGTGGGTTTCAAGGATCTGACCGACGTTCATACGCGATGGAACGCCCAGCGGGTTCAGCACGAAGTCGACCGGAGTACCATCGGCAAGGAACGGCATGTCTTCGATCGGAACAACGCGGGAGATAACACCCTTGTTGCCGTGACGACCTGCCATCTTATCGCCCGGCTGAAGCTTGCGCTTCACGGCGATGAAGACCTTGACCATCTTCATGACACCCGGCGGAAGATCGTCACCACGACGGACCTTCTCGACCTTGTCCTCGAAGCGTGCGTCGAGCGAGCGCTTCTGGATCTCGTACTGCTCGTTCAGGGCTTCAACGATTTTCGCATCGTCTTCGTCCTTCAGAGCCAGCTGCCACCACTGACCGCGGCTGAGTTCGCCAAGGGTCTCTTCGGTGATAACCGAACCCGACTTGAAGCCGCGCGGACCTTTGACACCCTCTTTGCCGAGGATCATCGACTTGAGACGGGCGTAGATGTTGCGGTCGAGAATTGCGAGCTCGTCGTCACGGTCACGTGCCAGACGTTCGACTTCTTCACGCTCGATCTGCAACGCACGTTCGTCTTTCTCGACGCCGTGACGGTTGAAGACGCGAACTTCCACAACGGTACCGTAGTCACCCGGCGGCAGGCGCAGCGAAGTATCACGGACGTCCGAAGCCTTTTCACCGAAGATGGCGCGCAGAAGCTTTTCTTCCGGCGTCATCGGGCTTTCGCCCTTCGGAGTGATCTTACCGACGAGGATATCGCCCGGTCCGACTTCCGCACCGATGTAAACGATGCCGGCCTCGTCGAGGTTACGCAGCGCTTCTTCACCGACGTTAGGGATGTCGCGGGTGATTTCTTCCGGCCCGAGCTTCGTGTCACGTGCAGCGACTTCGAATTCCTCGATGTGAACCGAGGTGAATACGTCGTCCTTCACGATACGTTCGGAGATCAGGATGGAGTCTTCGTAGTTGTAACCGTTCCACGGCATGAACGCGACGATGACGTTCTTACCCAGAGCCAGTTCGCCCATATCGGTCGACGGACCGTCGGCGATGACTTCGCCCTTACCAACAGTGTCGCCTACCTTCACCAGCGGACGCTGGTTGATGCAGGTGTTCTGGTTCGAACGCTGGAACTTGCGCAGACGGTAGATGTCAACGCCGGGGTCACCAACTTCGAGGTCGGCAGTCGCGCGAACAACAACACGGGTCGCATCGACTTGGTCGATGATACCAGCGCGGCGTGCAGTGATCGCAGCGCCGGAGTCGATCGCAACCTTGCCTTCGATACCGGTGCCGACGAGCGGAGCCGATGCCTGAAGCAGCGGAACTGCCTGACGTTGCATGTTCGAGCCCATGAGAGCGCGGTTAGCGTCGTCGTTTTCGAGGAACGGGATCAGCGATGCAGCGACCGAGACCAGCTGCTTCGGCGAAACGTCGATGAGGTCGACCGACTCGCGCGGAGCGAGGGTGTATTCACCGGCCTGACGGGTGTTGACCAGTTCGTTCTGGAAAACGCCGTTTTCGTCGAGGGTCGCGTTGGCCTGAGCTACGGTGTGACGCATCTCTTCGGTGGCCGACATGTACGACACGTCGTCCGAAACCTTGCCTTCGACAACTTTGCGGTACGGGGTTTCGATGAAGCCGTACTTGTTGACGCGAGCGAAGGTAGCCAGCGAGTTGATCAGACCGATGTTCGGACCTTCCGGCGTTTCAATCGGACACATACGACCGTAGTGGGTCGGGTGAACGTCGCGAACTTCGAAGCCTGCACGCTCACGGGTCAGACCGCCCGGTCCAAGAGCCGAAAGACGGCGCTTGTGGGTGACTTCCGAAAGCGGGTTGGTTTGGTCCATGAACTGCGAAAGCTGCGAGGAACCGAAGAATTCACGCACAGCGGCAGCAGCCGGCTTCGCGTTGATCAGGTCCTGCGGCATGACAGTGTCGATCTCGACCGAGGACATACGTTCCTTGATCGCGCGCTCCATGCGGAGCAGACCGACGCGGTACTGGTTTTCCATCAGTTCGCCAACCGAACGGACACGGCGGTTACCGAGGGGGTCGATGTCGTCGACTTCGCCCTTACCGTCGCGTAGCTCAACCAGCGCCTTGATGCAGGAAATGATGTCTTCCTTGCGCAGGGTACGCTGGGTGTCTTCCGCGTCGA
Organism: Marivivens donghaensis; assembly: GCF_011806565.1. Classification (GTDB taxonomy): domain Bacteria; phylum Pseudomonadota; class Alphaproteobacteria; order Rhodobacterales; family Rhodobacteraceae; genus Marivivens; species Marivivens donghaensis_A. Next base: position 384,813 of record NZ_JAATOP010000002.1, on the reverse strand, counting down.
GTGCGAGACGCATGTTCATCTTCACGCGGCCAACAGCCGAGAGGTCATAGCGCTCGCTATCGAAGAACAGGGTGTCGAAGAGGTTCGAAGCAGCTTCAACGGTCGGCGGCTCACCCGGACGCATGACGCGATAGATGTCCATGAGCGCGGTGTCGCGGTTCATGTTCTTATCGGCAGCCATGGTGTTGCGGATGTACGGACCGACGTTGATGTTGTCGATGTCTAGAACCGGAAGATCGGTGATGCCGGCGTCGATCAGTTCCTTGACGGTACCACCGATGATTTCGCCGTCTTTGTCCACCTCGAGGGTGAGCTCGTCACCTGCTTCGACATAGATCGCACCGGTTTCTTCGTTGATGACGTCCTCGGCAATGAACTTACCGACGATATGGTTGAACGGCACCAGAAGCTTGGTGACCTTACCTTCGTCGATGAGTTTCTTGACGGCGCGCGGCGTAACCTTGTCGCCTGCCTTGCAGATGACTTCACCGGTGTCAGCGTCAACGAGGTCATACGCCGGACGGGTACCCCGCACCCGTTCCGGGAAGAACTTCGTGACCCAGCCGTGCGCCTTCTTGTCGAGCGAGAATTCGACGGTGTCGTAGTAAGCATCCATGATGCTTTCCTGGTCGAGACCCAGTGCGTACAGCAGGGTGGTGACCGGAAGTTTACGGCGACGGTCGATACGTGCGTAGACGAGATCCTTGGCGTCGAATTCGAAGTCGAGCCACGAGCCGCGGTAGGGAATGATGCGGCATGCGAACAGCAGCTTACCCGACGAGTGGGTCTTGCCCTTATCGTGGTCGAAGAACACGCCTGGCGAGCGGTGCATCTGGGATACGATCACACGCTCGGTACCGTTGACGATGAACGTACCGTTCGGAGTCATCAGGGGCATGTCGCCCATGAAGACGTCTTGTTCTTTGATGTCTTTGACCGACTTCGCACCGGTGTCTTCGTCGACATCGAATACGATCAGGCGAAGCGTAACTTTCAGCGGCGCCGAGTAGGTCAGGTCGCGCTGCATACACTCGTCAACGTCGAACTTCGGTTTTTCAAGCTCGTACTTTACGAACTCGAGAACCGCAGTCTCATTGAAGTCCTTAATCGGGAAAACAGATTGGAAAACACCTTTGATGCCTTCACCATCGCGCGGAGTGTCTTCGTCACCCGAGCGGAGGAAAAGGTCGTACGAAGATTTCTGAACCTCGATCAGGTTCGGCATCTCCAGTACTTCACGAATTTTGCCGTAGTATTTACGCAGGCGTTTCTGGCCAAGGTAGCTCTGAGCCATGTGCGTCATCACCTTTCGATCTCTGCGGGATCATGTCGCCGGGGCCGCGGCAGTCTCCCATTGAGAAGGGGGTTCCAGTCTATTCCTGGCCCCCTTCCCAAGGGGGGCCTCCCGACTATTGGAACCTACCCGAGAAGATGGCTCATAAAATGCCACCTTCTGAGACAGGTTCGGCTGGGCTCGCGAAACCGCGAACCCAGCCTGATATCCAGAGCGCATCCGCGCCCTGAAGAAACCAATTAGGCCAGTTCGACCTTGGCGCCAGCTGCTTCCAGCTTGGCTTTGATTTCTTCTGCTTCTGCTTTCGCAGCGCCTTCTTTGACCTTGCCGCCAGCTTCTACGAGCTCTTTGGCTTCTTTCAGGCCAAGACCGGTGATGCCGCGAACTTCTTTGATCACGTTGATCTTCGAAGCGCCGGCGTCCTTCAGGACGACGTCGAATTCGGTCTTTTCTTCAGCAGCAGCGCCACCAGCGTCGCCAGCCGGGCCAGCAACCATTACGGCGCCACCAGCTGCCGGCTCGATGCCGTACTCTTCTTTCAGGATGTTTTTCAGTTCCTGTGCTTCGAGAAGGGTCAGACCTACGATCTCTTCAGCAAGTTTCTTCAGATCAGCCATTTTATGCTTTCCGTTCGTTTAAGATGTGTATTCCAACGTGCGGGTGCAAGACCCTACGAGGACAGACAATTTGCTTACGCAGCGTTCTCTTCGATGGTCGAGAGAATGCTGGCGATGTTCGAAGCAGGCGCGCCGATGGCACCGGCGATGTTCGAAGCGGGTGCACCAATGCACGACACGATCTGAGCGATGAGCTCTTCGCGCGACGGCAGTTGGGCCACAGCTTTGACACCAGCCTGGTCCAGGGCCGTTTCACCCATAGCACCGCCAAGGATAACGAGCTTGTCGTTGCCTTTGGCGTACTTATCCATAACCCGTGCAGCAGCAGTCGGATCTTCGGAGTAGGTGAGTACGGTCATGCCCGTGAGGAAGTCACCGATGCTTTCGCACGGCTTACCCTCGAGGGCGATCTTGGCGAGCTTGTTCTTGGCAACGCGTACAGCACCGCCCGCATCGCGCATCTGCGCGCGGAGGTCCTGCATTTCAGCAACTGTCATGCCTTCGTAGCGGGCAACCACCACGACGCCAGAGCTTTCAAAGATCTGGCCGAGTTCCTCGACCACTTTCTCTTTCTGGGCTCTATCCACAGTTCCACTCCAAGTTTGGGGTTTCCCCCGGCTCATGTTGACCCCCAAGTCTTGGGGGCCGTTCGGGTCCGTTTCAGGGTCCCGAGGCCAGAATCGCCCGTTCGTAGAACGGAAATCCAAATCTCGTTTCCCATCTCAGGAAGGATTTATGAGGTTTCCCCCACCCTCCGTCTCGGACAGGACAGGGCCGCTTCCAGCCCTGCCATTTCACCGCCGTAGCGGCGAAAATTCTTAGTTGCCGGTAGCCGAAGTAACGTCAACCGATACGCCCGGCCCCATGGTCGAGGAGATCGAGACTTTCTTCATGTAGGCACCCTTGGCACCAGCCGGCTTGGCTTTTTGAACTGCGTCGACGAAAGCCTTCAGGTTTTCTTCGAGAGCAGCAGCGTCGAACGATGCTTTACCGATACCAGCGTGGATCACACCGGCTTTTTCGACCTTGAACTGAACCTGACCGCCCTTGGCTGCCTTAACAGCTTCGGTAACGTCCATGGTTACAGTACCGATCTTCGGGTTCGGCATCAGGTTGCGCGGGCCGAGGACCTTACCCAGACGGCCGACGATCGGCATCATGTCCGGGGTAGCAATGCAGCGATCGAAGTCGATCTTGCCGCCTTGTACGGTTTCCATCAGGTCTTCTGCGCCAACAACGTCTGCGCCAGCAGCCTTGGCTTCTTCAGCCTTGTCGCCACGAGCGAAAACAGCAACGCGAACGCTTTTACCGGTGCCGTTCGGCAGGTTGACAGTGCCACGAACCATCTGGTCAGCGTGACGCGGGTCAACGCCGAGGTTCAGTGCAACTTCAACGGTTTCGTCGAACTTGGCTTTGGCGTTGTCCTTCACCAGAGCAACAGCTTCGGTGACCGACAGGTTTTCTTTGCCTTCGAATGCAGCGCGAGCTGCAACGGTGCGCTTACCGAGTTTTGCCATCTTACTTTACCTCGATGCCCATGGAGCGTGCCGAACCCAGAATGATCTGCATAGCGGCTTCTACCGAATTGGCGTTGAGGTCCTTCATTTTGGCCTCAGCGATTTCGCGAACCTGAGCAACGGTGACGTTACCAACGGTCTCTTTACCCGGCTTGTTCGCACCCGACTTCAGGTTTGCAGCCTTCTTCAGGTAGTACGACGCAGGCGGAGTCTTGATCTCGAAGGTGAACGACTTGTCCTGGTAGTAGGTGATCACGGTCGGGCACGGAGCGCCTTTGTCCATGTCTGCAGTCTTGGCGTTGAACGCCTTGCAGAATTCCATGATGTTGATGCCGCGCTGACCCAGAGCCGGACCGACGGGCGGTGCCGGCTTTGCGTCGCCAGCGGGGACTTGCAGCTTGAGCTGCCCCATTACTTTCTTGGCCATTGGGCCTCTCCTTCTTCCAACATCCGCACCACGCGTGGGCGGAGTTCAGTTGTGTGGTCCGGCATCACGGGCGCGCCCGCTAGCCTCCCACGAGGTCAATCAGGCCTGCTTGGCGACCTGAGTGAATTCCAGTTCGACCGGCGTAGCGCGGCCAAAGATCGAGACAGTCACCTTCAGGCGCTGATTGTCTTCGTCTACTTCCTCGACCATGCCATCGAAGCCTTCGAACGGGCCATCGTTGACTTTGACCTTCTCGCCGATCTCGAAGCGGATCTCCACACGCGGAGCTTCCTGACCTTCTTCGACGCGGCCTAGGATCGCCTGAACCTCTGCATCGCGCATCGGCATCGGACGACCCTGCGGGCCAAGGAAACCGGTGACCCGGTTGATCGAGTTGACGAGATGATATCCCTCGTCCGACATTTCCATGTGCACCAGAACGTAACCCGGCATGAACCGGCGTTCGGTCGGCACTTTCTTACCGCGACGAACCTCGATGACCTCTTCGGTCGGAACCAGAACTTCGTCGATCTGGTCTTCGAGACCCTGCTCTTCGACCTTGGCGCGGATTTGTTCGGCGATCTTCTTTTCGAAGTTCGAGAGAACGCTAACCGAGTACCACCGTTTCGCCATATTCTCCGACACCTCGCCGTAAACAGCCCCGCACAAGGGCATTTATTCCAATTTCTTTAGCGGCTTATCCGCAAGTTCCCGGAAAATAGAAAATCGGCGCGCAACGCGATTCGCCGCACGCCCTTCCGGAGTTTTCGGCTCATACCGCCCCAAGCCACTGCTGGCAAGGGGTGAAAGCCTGTTTCCCTTAAAGGGCTTACTGCTTCAGGATCAGATCGTAGAGACCGAAGCGGATGATCAGATCGGTCAGCGAGAAGAACACTGCCAGCAGAATGACCATGAACAGCACCATTGCGGTGGTCATGACGACTTCACGGCGTGACGGCCAGACAACCTTGGCAATTTCAGCACGGGTTTGCTGGATAAACTGAATCGGATTGGTCCGGGCCATTAGGTGAGTCCTCTGTCTGATCGGGCGGGACTTACGCAACTCCGCCCCTGTTTTCAAGCCTTCGCGGCAAAGTCACTGGATCAGGGCTCCAGAAAGCGCACATTCGGTAACGCGCGGATCGCTTCGACCTGCCGTTGGTAAGCGCTGGTGTCAGGATGCGCGAAGAGCCTGAACGGCGGATTGTCGGGCCCAATCGGCAGTTCATGGCGCGCTGTCATCGCCAGATTTTCAAAATCGCCGCCTGCTAGCTCTATCACCCGCTGGTGCGCGTCACGCGAGAGGCCGGTGTGGAGTGCCTTGGGGTGAGCCTGCACGATATCGCTCGCGCCCCGCCCCAACAATTCGTCGACAATTGTCGGTAAAAGCAGGCCGTAGTCCTCGTACCGCCAGACGATCAACTCAGCGAGCTCCGCAACACCCGCGATCTCACGACAGAGACGCAGCCAGTCGACATCCGCTGGCGCGTTCGCCGCAATGAACTCGTCCGGCTGCAAGATACGGCCTGCGAACAGCGCTTGCGAGTATGCCGAGCCCAGAAAGCTGTGCGGCTCGCGGATCGCGAGGGCGACACGCAGCTTAGCGTTGGGCACCGCGTCAGCCAGTGCCTGAATACGCAAGGCGGCCTCACCATAGAGCGGCAGCGACAGGCCACCTTCGGCATTCAGCAGCGGTCCGAGAAAGTTCTCCTCCGTCAGGAACACGCGCGGATCACCCTTGGCCATGAAGCGCAACTGGTCCTCCGGCTCACGGCGGGTGAGCTTGCGATTCCCCCAAGGACGCAACCCGAACAGGGTCGGGATCGACCGACCGCGGTTGCGGAAATGGGGCGGGCCATAGACCCGAGTGCCGAAAGTAATGAGCGCTTCTTCGTGATCCAGTATCGAGCGCTGCAAATGACTGGACGCTGTTTTGTGAGCGCCAAGGTGCAGTGTGATATCGATGGACTGGTTCATCTGGCTACCTGTCTAGTAGCGGTGGCTGGCAGGGGCACCAGGGCTCGAACCCGGGACCTACGGTTTTGGAGACCGTCGCTCTACCAACTGAGCTATACCCCTACGCCGACGCGGTGATTACGGCAGGACCGAGGGGAGATCAAGAGGTCAAATGCAATTACTGCCACGAAAAAGGGCCGCCTATTGGCGACCCTTCTTGTAGTCCGGATTTTGGTCCGAATTACTCGATGATTTTCGAGACAACGCCCGAACCAACGGTGCGGCCGCCTTCGCGGATCGCGAAGCGCAGGCCTTCTTCCATAGCGATCGGAGCGATCAGTTCGCCCTGAAGCTTCAGGTTGTCGCCCGGCATGACCATCTCGGTGCCTTCCGGCAGGATGCAGGTACCGGTGACGTCGGTGGTGCGGAAGTAGAACTGCGGACGGTAGTTCGCGAAGAACGGAGTGTGACGGCCGCCTTCTTCCTTGGTCAGGATGTAGACCTCGGCTTCGAACTTGGTGTGCGGCTTGACCGAACCCGGCTTACACAGAACCTGGCCACGCTCAACGCCTTCACGGTCAACACCGCGCAGCAGGGCGCCGATGTTGTCGCCAGCTTCACCGCGATCCAGCAGCTTGCGGAACATTTCAACGCCGGTACAGGTGGTCTTCGAGGTGTCGCGGATACCCACGATCTCGATTTCGTCACCAACGTTGATCACACCGCGCTCAACACGACCGGTGACAACGGTACCACGACCCGAGATCGAGAACACGTCTTCGATCGGCATCAGGAACGGCTGGTCAACAGCACGTGCCGGAGTCGGGATGTACTCGTCGACAGCAGCCATCAGAGCCTTGATCTTCTCTTCGCCGATTTCCGGATCGCGGCCTTCCATAGCGGCCAGAGCCGAACCTGCTACGATCGGAATATCGTCGCCCGGGAAGTCGTAGGTCGACAGCAGTTCACGGATTTCCATTTCGACGAGCTCGAGGAGTTCCTCGTCGTCAACCTGGTCAACCTTGTTCATGAACACAACCAGAGCCGGAACGCCAACCTGGCGAGCCAGAAGGATGTGCTCGCGGGTCTGCGGCATCGGGCCGTCAGCTGCGTTAACAACCAGAATACCGCCGTCCATCTGCGCAGCGCCGGTGATCATGTTCTTAACGTAGTCAGCGTGACCCGGGCAGTCGACGTGTGCGTAGTGACGTGCTTCGGTCTCGTATTCGACGTGGGCGGTCGAAATGGTGATACCGCGGGCCTTCTCTTCCGGTGCGCCGTCGATCTGGTCGTACGCTTTGAAATCGCCAAAGTACTTGGTGATCGCTGCCGTCAGAGTGGTTTTGCCGTGGTCAACGTGGCCGATCGTGCCAATGTTAACGTGCGGTTTGGAACGTTCAAACTTTGCCTTAGCCATTTGAGAAGGCGCCTTCCGAGTTCGGGGGCCGCATCAAGGCCCGGTTCAACATCGCGGGCGATGTATTGGCAAACCGTGCGGAAATCAAGCGTCAGTTAGTCAAAACGGCACGACTTTGGGCCGATCCCGGGATCAAAATCGCATTCAGGCGCGTCTCCGCCGGAATGTTGCATCGAAACGACATCCCGAAGGCGCGAGAACCGGCGTTTCCGCCGGCCCGTGATCAGTTGAACTTGTTATCCCGCGGGAAGCCGCGCGGCGCCATTCGTCCGGTGCCAGCACGCTTGCCGGACCATTCTGCCAGCTCGGTCTCCGTCCGCTTGCGGCCGGCGGGATCGAACCACGAAAGGCCATCGGCAATGTTGAACGTCGCGGCGTCCGAAAGGCCGCCGTCCTTGTACTTTTGCAGACGTACGCCTTTGCCGCGCGTCATCTCGGGCAGTTCCTCGATCGGGAACACCAGCACCTTGCGGTTTTCGCCCACGACAGCGACGGTATCTCCCGCAACCGGCTTCACCACGCGCGTCACGATGCCGTCCTTGACGTTGAGCACCTGCTTACCGGCACGGGTCTGCGCCATAACCTCCGCTTCGGGAACGATGAAACCGTCACCTTCGGAGGACGCGACGAGCAGTTTGCGGCCGGTCTGATGAACGAGGATATCGACGATTTCCACGTCGTTCGGCAGGTCGATCATCAGACGCAGCGGCTCACCCATGCCGCGACCACCCGGAAGGTTCGCACCAAGCAAAGTGTAGAATCGTCCGTTGGAGCCAACGACGATCATCTTGTCCGTCGTCTCCGCGTGGAAGGCGAAGCGGCCCTCGTCGCCGTCTTTGAACTTGAATTCGGTGTCGAGGCTGACGTGCCCTTTCATCGCGCGGATCCAGCCCATTTTGGAGCAGATCACCGTGATCGGCTCGCGCTCGATCATCGCTTCCATCGGGACTTCTTCGACCTCGGCCGCATCGGCGAAGGTCGTCAGGCGCTTCCCGCGCTCGGCGCTATGGCCGAACTGCTTGCGGGTCTCGCGCAGCTCCTCGGCAATCTTCGCCCACTGCTTACCATTGTCCGCCAGTAGTTCGACCAGCCCAGCGCGCTCTTCGAGCAGCGCATCGCGCTCGCGGGTCAGTTCGATTTCTTCAAGGCGGCGCAAGCTGCGCAGACGCATGTTGAGAATCGCTTCGGCCTGAACCTCGGTCAGCTCGCCTTCACCCTTCGTAGGCAGCGGCGAGACATAGTCGGTCTCGTCGGTCGCACGCTTGCGCTTGATCGACCAATCCTCGGCCATCAATGCGGCTTTGGGGTCGTTGTCGTAGCGGATGATGTCGATCACGCGGTCGAGGTTGAGGAAGGCGATAATCAGGCCCTCAAGCACCTCAAGACGGTGGTCAATCTTATCCATCCGGTGCTGACTGCGGCGGCAGAGCACTTCACGGCGGTGATCGAGGAAGGCGCGCAGCACCTCCTTCATCGAGCAGACCTTCGGCGTCACACCGTCGATCAGCACGTTCATGTTCATGCTGAACCGCAACTCGAGGTCGGAGTTCTTGAACAGCATTCCCATCAGCATCTCGGGCTCGACCGTCTTGGCGCGGGGCTCCAGCACGATGCGGATGTCATCGGCGGATTCGTCGCGCACGTCGGCAAGGAGCGGCACCTTCTTGGTCTGTATGACCTCGGCCAGCTTTTCGATCAGCTTGGATTTCTGGACCTGATACGGGATTTCGGTGACAACCACCTGCCACTGACCGCGACCAAGATCTTCGATCTCCCAGCGCGCACGCAGGCGGATCGAACCGCGCCCCGTGCGGTACGTCTCGGCAATGGAATCGCGCGGCTCGACAATGATACCGCCCGTCGGAAAATCCGGCCCCGGCACGTACTGCATCAGCGTCTCATCGCGCGCGTCGGGCGACTTGATGAGGTGCAGACAGGCCTCGATCAGCTCGTGCAGGTTATGCGGCGGAATGTTCGTGGCCATACCGACCGCGATACCCGACGCACCGTTGGCCAGCAGGTTCGGGAACGCAGCGGGGAGCACGACAGGCTCTTCCAGCGTACCGTCGTAATTCGGACGGTAGTCGACAGCGTTCTCGTTCAGCCCTTCGAGCAGCGCCTCGGCATGGGCCGTCATACGCGCTTCCGTGTATCGGCTCGCCGCAGGGTTATCACCGTCGATGTTGCCGAAGTTACCCTGACCGTCGACCAGCGGATAGCGCACGGCAAAGTCCTGCGCCAAACGGGCCATCGCGTCGTAAATCGCGGTATCGCCGTGGGGGTGATAGTTACCCATGACATCGCCGCTGATCTTCGCCGACTTACGGAAGCCGCCATTCGACGCCAGACGCAGTTCGCGCATCGCATAAAGGATGCGGCGGTGAACCGGCTTCAGACCATCCCTCGCATCGGGCAGCGCGCGGTGCATAATCGTCGAAAGCGCATAGGTGAGGTAACGCTCACCAATCGCGCGGCGAAGCGGTTCGGAATAATCGGGGGTGCCGATTTGGGGGTCTTCGGAGCTTTCGGTCATAGATGTTGTCTAGCCGCTGCCTCGCCCCGTTTCCAGAGTGAATTAGCGCCCGCGAAGCCATTGGATTACGCGCCAGATCCATGGTTGGAGCATGAGGGTCACCGAAGGCGGAGCGCTCTTTGGCCTTGGCCGCTTGGTTGGATGATTGATTTCGGCTCGCTGGATACTGCGCAGCGCGAGTTCGAGTTGCGGCTGCGGGAGGTCGCGGAGCGGAAACGCCGGAGTACCTTCGATTTCAGCAATCATGGCGTCGTAGTCTGGCATGTACCCACGCTCAGCCGCCCAGTCGCCGGATTTCAGCCGGAAGAGTTCAACCGCCTCGCGCCGTTGTTGGCGAGTAAGCAAAGTCGGGCCCGTCGCCTCCGACTCTATGATCTGGAAGTATTCCCGCAGCGCACTTATCCGCCTTTGCTTGTCGGTCAGGCTAGCGTTGATCAGACGCGCGCCCGCGATGGCGTGGGCATCGGGTGACGGATATGAAGGGTCGGTCCCAACATCAGTCAGATCGAACATCCGCGCAAATCCAGCGACCGGCCCGTCGGCGTAATCGATAAGCTCAATGTCGCCTAGCGCCGCGAACGGACCAAGCAAACTGGGTAGATCAAGCAATTGCCTCTGATACTCGCATAGGAATTCGTCCACTGAACGCGCGCCTGCGCCATGTCCGTTCGACACGATCTCCCGATACAAACGATCAAGCCAGACATCCGGCCGGCGGACACCCACAACGATACGAACACTGGCGAACTCCCGAAGCCGCACGCCCAGCGCCGCAATCTGTTTTTCGCGGTCGGGTCGCAGCGGCATCAGCATGTTCTCGCAACTGATGATCACCGTCTCGCAGTTGCTCTCAGCAATCGCATGACGCAGGTCATCCCAAGCGCTTGCATTGGGCTTCATCAGTTCTTGATGCCCTGGGAAGCCGCCCTCTCTGATCGGCCGAAAGTCATCTGGCAGACCGGCCTTCGGGAAAAGGACACCGCGCGCCAACAACTGATCACGATGCGACAGACACCATTTCTGAATGCTGGTAGTGCCTGTCTTGTGTAGCCCGAGGTGCAGGATCAAATCCGGCAGCTTTTTCTCCAACATTGGCGGCTCTTGGGCCACCACGCTGTATGCCCTGTCAAACTTCCCTTGGCGCAGAAACCGGACGATATCGAGGAAATCGCCCTCTTCGATGCAGCCACGCGCCGTTTGCTCTCCGATCCGACTGATCCGCATGACAAGTGTGTCGCTCAGTGTTCGCGGTTTCAGCTTCTCGGACCGTACCAGCTTGAGCACCCGCTCCCGCAGTGGATCGTACTCAGCGCCGCCCTTCGCCAGCATCTCCAGCAGGCGCGTATCCCAGACGATCCGCGAGATCGCTTGGAACAGTTCGCGCTGATATACGCGCTCAGGCAATCCATGATGCCCCGAGCGGTCAACCACCAATGTGGTACATTTTTCGATAAGCCCGAGTTGAAGTTCATGCTCGTCAAAGCCCGTCGAACTGGTCGAGATTGACCCCGCCCGCTTGCGCCAGACCCGCGTGGGACGCCCGAGATAGGCAATCGTCTCCGCACGGCAAACGGCACCCAGAACGAAGAGGCGGTCCTCGAACTTGCGCTGCTCTTCGTCAAACCGGAGCGCGTGCCGCGCAAGAAAATCCGCGCTGTAGACGCAGGACCAGCTCGAAACGATAAACTGGCATCGCTCGCTTTTGCTCAGACCGCCTCGCACGCCGGACTTGCGAAACAGGCGCTGGTCACGGGGAAGGATGACGGTCTTCGTACTGCCTACCGCCGTCATCAACGTCTGGGCGTGCGTCATGTCAGCGCCCGTTTCCACAGCATATTCCCACTGCGCTTTTAGCCCGCCGCTCAGGTAGTAATCGTCAGCGTCCAGAAACGCGATGTGCCGCCCCCGAGCAGCCACGATGCCGGAGTTACGCGCGGCGGACAAACCGCGATTGAATTCGTGATGGATGACCGTCGCTTGCAGCCCGTGAAAAGCCGCTTCGCCGAATACCTCGGGATTGTCGTTCACCACGATAATCTCGATGCCATCGATCCCCTGCGCGATCACACTCTCGACCGCAGCCGGCAAGAAGGCTGTCTCGTCATAAAACGGTATGACGACAGTAATCGGGCAGTCGGGTTCTTCGGCGCTCATGATTGATCAGAGGCTTTCGTCGTACAGCCCCTCGTCCTCGGCAAAATCCATGTCTGCCCCAGAAAGTAGCGCGTCGCCGCTATCGTCGACAAAATCAGCGCCTGCCTCGGCGTCCTGAACGTCGTCGATACCGAAACCGACGAACAACGGGACCACGCCAGCGACAAGAAGAACGAGTAAATAGACCATCGAACCGATCACGAATTAACTTTCGAATACTATGCACTATCCGTTTGTCATTTCAATCGTGAACAAAACGATACCCCTATTTTTCAAGGGCGGAACGACACTCTGACCCGCTTGGCAGCGTGACCCCGCCGAGCCAATCGGACGCACTTGCAATTAATATATCCGAATTTTCTTGGGAACGATTCAGCGTTCCGATCGCTTGTTCTACCAACTGATATACTAGGCTAGGGGATAGCCATGAAACGCACCATTGTTGCTGTAAGCCTCGTCCTGCTTGGAGGCACTTTCTACGAACTTTCGGGTGGTTCGGACTTCACTCCTGCGACCCGTGCCGAAGCTCAAACTGCTTCTGCTCAATCCACTATCGACGGCGCGTCCGTTCCGCTCATGGGTGGCATTTTCGCCAGCCGCGAGGAGATTCTCGCACAGGCCGACGCCCACGCTGCGGCGACCGCTCCGGTAACCACTATTTCGACCCGTTCGGTCTCGCTTTCCAAAGTCCAAGCGAAACCGGTCGAGCAAGAAGCTGTCGTTCAGCAAGCTGCTCTGACCACGACCGAAGCCGCACCTGTTGAGCCTGAAGCTCCCGCTGTTGACGCATATATTGTTGACGGTAGCTGGGTGAACATGCGTCAGGGTCCGGGTACGCGTTTTGGCGTGATCGACACGCTGCCGCGGGGCACCGAGGTTGAAGTCATTGCCGTTGAAAGCGGCTGGGCCAACCTTCGCGTAATCTCGTCGGGCGAAACCGGCTGGATGGCGAAAAACCTGCTGGCCGACCAGAACACTTGAGCCCAACGACTGATGTCGTCAAAAGGAGCGCATGAAAATGCGCTCCATTTTGATTACGGGATGCTCTTCGGGCATAGGATACGACGCGGCACACGGTCTCAGAAAGGCCGGATGGCGCGTTTTTGCGTCTTGCCGCAAACTCGAGGATGCAGAGCGTTTAAAGGCCGAAGGCTTCGAAGCACCCGTTCTTGACCTTGCGGATCATGCGTCGATCGTTTCGGCATTGGATGAAGTGCTCGCCGCAACGGGCGGCACCCTTGATGCCCTCTACAACAACGGCGCGTTTGCGTGCCCCGGCGCTGTCGAAGATCTCCCTCGCGAAGCGCTGCAAGAAGTGTTCAACACGAACGTCTTCGGCACTCATGACCTCACCCGCGAAGTCATCAAGGTCATGCGCAAGCAGGGCCACGGTCATATCATCACATGCTCGTCGGTCCTCGGCCTTGTCGGCTATCGCTGGCGCGGAGCCTACGTGGCCTCAAAATTCGCGCTCGAAGGGCTGATGGATTGCCTCCGCATCGAGATGCGCGACACCCCCATCCATTTCGTGCTGATCGAGCCTGGTCCGATCACCTCGAAAATCCGCGAAAATTCGATCCCGCCGTTTGAGCGTTTCGTGGACTGGCGCAACTCCGCCCGCGCTGTGCAGTATGAGACGCTAACTAAACGCCTTTACGAAAGCAGTGGCCCCGACCGGTTCGAACTGCCCGCATCGGCAGTGACCGACAAGATCATCAAGGCGCTTAGCAGCGACAATCCCGCCCCGCGATACTATGTCACGACGCCTACCTATTTGATGGGCACACTCAAGCGTTTGCTGCCTACACGAATGCTCGATTGGTTCATTGCAAAAGGCTAAGCCGCTTTCATTTCAGCAATAGAGTGATACATCTCCGTCAAGACATACGGAGGTTTCCATGCTGAACGACCCATTCAATATGCTCGTTATCGGCGCCTGCTGCGTAGTGGCGATCATTCTGCTGTGGGGCATCGGCACCTTCGCAGTCGGCGACGAAAACCGCGGCAAGCAATCGAACAAGATCATGCGCTACCGCATTTACGCGCAGGCCGTGGCCGTCGCTATCATCGCAGCACTCGTTTACCTTCGGAAGTAAGGCATGGTTGTTCTGAACAAGATTTACACGCGCACCGGTGACGCGGGTCAAACCGCGCTGGGGAATGGCAATCGCGTTGCCAAATACGATCCTCGGGTTTCGGCCTATGGCACCGTCGACGAACTGAACGCGACGCTCGGTATGGCCCGCCTTCATGCCGAAGGTGACCTCAGCGACAAAATCGCGGCGATCCAGAATGACCTCTTTGACCTTGGCGCGGACCTTTGCCGCCCCGAGATGGAGAAAGACGCCGAGGCGCCCTACCCCGTGCTGCGCATCATTGATACGCAGGTGGACCGCCTTGAACGCGAGATCGACGCAATGAACGCCAACATCGAACCGCTGCGCAGCTTCATCCTGCCTGGCGGCACCGCGCTTGCCGCTCACCTGCACCTATCGCGTACCGTGGCCCGCCGCGCTGAACGCCTCGCTGTGGAGCTTGCGAGCATCGAGGACGTGAACCAGTCGGCGATCAAGTACCTCAACCGACTGTCGGACTGGCTGTTCGTCGCGGGCCGTGTCGCCAATGACAACGGCAAGCAGGATATCCTGTGGGAGCCGGGCAAGACCCGTTGATTCTACCCGAAGACGCAGATCGAGGCCGGAATCGCGAGGTTCCGGCCTTTTGATTTCGGCCATCACGCAATTTTATTGCGCCGCCGATTTTCCCAATAAATCCAACGATTGCGGCAGTGCAGAATGTTGAAACGTGGCGTCTTAGCGCTTTGCCGCGTCGATTTTGCACTGTTTTCCATTTGCTGCGCTTGCTAACACCCTCTGCAAGGGCGCCAACCGGCGCTGCAATGAGGGAGATAACGCCGATGAAGGTCCTGGTGCCTGTAAAGCGCGTGATCGACTATAACGTGAAAGTCCGCGTCAAATCGGACGGCACGGGCGTCGATCTTGCAAACGTAAAGATGTCGATGAACCCCTTCGACGAAATCGCGGTCGAAGAGGCGATCCGCCTTAAAGAAGCCGGCAAAGCTGACGAAGTCGTCGTCGTATCCATCGGTGTGAAGCAGGCGCAAGACGTTCTGCGTACCGCACTCGCTATGGGTGCCGACCGCGCGATCCTCGTGACCGCAGCCGACGATGTTCACACCGACATCGAACCGCTCGCCGTTGCCAAGATCATCGCGAAGGTTGCTGAAGAAGAGCAGCCGGGCCTGATCATCGCGGGCAAGCAGTCGATCGACAACGACATGAACGCCACCGGCCAGATGCTCGCAGCTCTGCTCGGCTGGTCGCAGGCAACCTTTGCCTCGAAAGTCGACGTCGAAGGCGACAAAGCTGTTGTCACCCGCGAAGTCGACGGCGGCCTTCAGACCATCAAGGTCAACATGCCGACCATCGTCACCGCTGACCTTCGCCTGAACGAGCCGCGCTACGCCAAGCTGCCGAACATCATGAAGGCCAAGAAAAAGCCGCTCGAGGAAAAGACCCCCGAGGACTACGGCGTCGACGTGACCCCGCGCCTCGAGATCGTCAAAACCTCGGAGCCGCCGGTACGTGAAGCCGGTATCAAGGTCGGTTCGGTCGACGAACTGGTGGCCAAACTCAAAGAAGTGGGAGCTCTCTGATGACTGTTCTGCTGCTTGCTGAAATCAACGACGGCGTCCTCTCCGTCGACGCCACCGCAAAGGCCGTCTCGGCTGCGAAGTCGCTCGGCGAAGTCACCGTTCTGGCCGCTGGCGCAACTGCTGCCGCCGCTGCTGCCGAAGCCGCGAAGATTGACGGCGTGTCCAAAGTCCTCGTGGCCGAAGATGCGCTCTACGGTCACCGTCTGGCCGAGCCGGTATCGGCTCTGCTCGTCTCGCTGGCTGGCGACTATGGCTACATCGTTGCTCCGGCAACGACCGACGCCAAGAACATCATGCCGCGCGTTGCTGCTCTGCTCGACGTCATGATCCTCTCGGATGTGACCGCTGTTGTCGACGGCGACACCTTCGAGCGTCCGGTTTACGCCGGTAATGCGATCCAGACCGTCAAGTCGAAGGACGCCAAGAAGGTCATCACCTTCCGCACCTCGACTTTCGACGCTGCTGGCGAAGGCGGTTCGGCTGCTGTCGAAACCATCGGCGCCGGTGAAAACCCGGGTCTGTCCGAGTGGGTTGAAGACAAGGTTGCCGAAAGCGATCGTCCGGAACTCACCTCGGCCAAGATCGTCGTATCGGGCGGCCGCGGCGTTGGTTCGGAAGAAGACTTTGCGATCATCGAAAAGCTGGCCGACAAGCTCGGCGCTGCTGTCGGTGCATCGCGCGCTGCTGTCGACTCGGGCTTCGCGCCGAACGACTGGCAGGTTGGTCAGACCGGTAAGGTCGTCGCACCGGACCTCTACATCGCTGCGGGTATTTCGGGCGCTATCCAGCACCTTGCCGGTATGAAGGACTCGAAGGTCATCGTCGCGATCAACAAGGACGAAGAAGCACCTATCTTCCAGGTTGCCGACTTCGGTCTTGTTGCCGACCTCTTCACCGCAGTGCCGGAACTGACCGAGAAGGTCTGATCCTCACCGCAGGAACTCGAAAAAGCCCCCGTTTTTCGGGGGCTTTTTTATTGGCCCATCAAGCGGAGCATGACCGGCTCCAACGCGTCGGCGGCCTCGCAATGCCCCTTCGCATTCATCAGCGTCTTCGCAATTCCGCCCTGCCCGTCCGGCACGATCATCCCGCGCGTACCGACCTCGACCGGAGCGATTTCGACTATCGAGGAAGCGAACGGGCGAAGGCTCTCCAGTGCATTGCCCGAGACCGAGCCCGTTTCGGCGAAATCGCTCGGGCACAGCAACACAACCTGCCTACCGACAGCATCGATCAACGACCGCATCCTTGCGCGCCAAGCCTCTGCGATCTCTTGTTGAACCGCTTCGGCGCACTCAGGCCCTGATGCCTCGACCGCGCGTAAAAGCTGCCAGACAAACGTGTATTCGGTGAAATCAACGCTAGGGCAGAGCGCCCTCAAGCTATCGGACGCGTGGATCAGCCGCTCGTTACGCCTTGGGTGGACGCGGTAGAAACGGTTGGAAAGGTGGGTGAAGTTGCACGCCTCGATCACAGTCACCGTAGCGCCCCGACAGACATCAATGACGCTCGGATCCTGCGCAAACGCCCCGACGGATGCCCCCACGACGCCGAGGTTCACGCAAGCGACGCCCGTATTCGCCTCCAGCAGTTCTGGAAACGGCTCGTCGATGTAGCGCCCGAACGTATTGCTCCCCCCGAGGAACGCAACATAGGGCTCGCTAGGCTCGCGCTTCGGGCCACGGAAATGCAGCCGCGAATGCCCGTAGTGGCAAAGCTCGTAATCAATGCCGCCCCCCGGCAGCAATTCGTGTTTCATAACAACCCACCATTCGAATGCTCGATTTGAGGCAGGATTCGGCCATAAATGTTGAAATCTGATTAATAGGACAAATTGCGCTTAACTTTAGCAAGACACTCGCCTTGAACCATTTCGCTATGGCGGCATATGTTGCCAGTGTCAGCACGAAGGGCAGCGATATGACGATCCAGAAAATTGGTGTGGTTGGCGCAGGTCAGATGGGCAATGGTATTGCCCATGTATGCGCGCTTGCCGGATACGATGTCGTGATGAACGACGTCAGCGCGGATGCGATGGCAGCAGCGCTCGCCCTGATCGGCAAGAACATCGACCGTCAGGTCAGCAAGGGCACCGTGACCGCCGAGGACAAGGACGCCGCGATGGCGCGCATCTCGACCACGGCAGAGCTGTCCGAACTTGGTACCTGCGATCTGATCATCGAAGCCGCGACCGAAAAAGAGACGATCAAGCAGCAGATCTTCGACGCGCTCCTGCCGCACATCAAAGAAAACACGATCCTTGCGTCGAACACCTCGTCGATCTCGATCACGCGTCTGGCGAGCCGTACCGACCGCCCCGAGAAATTCATCGGTTTCCACTTCATGAATCCCGTACCGATCATGCAGCTGGTCGAACTGATCCGCGGCATCGCTACGGATGACGAGACGTTCCACGCGTGTCAGGAAGTGGTCGAACGCCTTGGCAAGACTTCCGCGACCTCCGAGGATTTCCCCGCGTTCATCGTGAACCGCATCCTGATGCCCATGATCAACGAAGCCGTCTATGCGCTCTACGAAGGCGTCGGTAGCGTGTCGTCCATCGACACCTCGATGAAGCTGGGCGCGAACCATCCGATGGGCCCGCTGGAGCTGGCCGACTTCATCGGTCTGGACACCTGCCTTGCCATCATGAACGTGCTGCACGACGGTCTGGCAGATACGAAGTACCGCCCCTGCCCGCTGCTGACGAAATACGTCGAAGCAGGCTGGCTCGGTCGCAAGACCAAGCGCGGCTTCTATGACTACCGCGGTGAAACTCCGGTTCCGACGCGGTAACAGCCGTTAGTTTTCGAGATTAATGGTGTGGCTTCGCAGCCATGCCATGAACGCACGCGGATCGCTCACGCGGGCGTCGATGTCCTCTGCGGGGATCGGATGACCGATGACTGGCGCTTGCGGCTTGTCGAAGGCGTGTACGACTTCATGGAGCAGCAGGCTCTGGCGCAGCGTCGGCGATACTTGCGCGGCCATCTGGTAAGCGCGAGAGTTCGATCCGGGGAAGAAGCAGGGCACGACAGTTGCGCCGGACGTCCGGATCATCTTGGCGGTGAAGACGTTCCATTCCGCCTCGATGGCAGGTCCGAACATCGACTTTGCCGAAGACACAACGCCCGACGGGAACAAGGCGATCAGGCCATCGTTCTTCAGATGCTCCATCGCCTCTTTGCGCATGTCGATCATCTTGCGCTGCGCGTCTTTCTCGTGCGGGAACGGCACGGGGATCATGTAGCTCGCGGCGCTCTCGTCGATGCCAGCAAGGATCGAGCGGGTCAGAATGCGGTAATCGGAACGACGACGCCCAATCAGTGCGGCCAGCACCATGCCGTCCACCAGACCGTGCGGGTGGTTGGCGACAAAGATCACAGGCCCCGTGGCCGGAATGCGGGCAATCTGTTCTTCAGGCGTTTGAATGTCGACGCCCATGACCTGCATGGTGGCATCCCAGAACGCCTGCCCCTTAGGGTTTCCGAGCTTCTCGAACTGGCGAATGCGGCGGATGATCGAATATTTACCCGTCAGCCATTCGATCCCGCGAATGACGTTCCGCTTCACCGGATTTTCGAAGGTGTTCGAGTATGTCAGGCTGCGGCGGTCATAAACAGGTTCTGTGCCGGACGGGGTGCGCTTAGGCGAGGAGTCCATGGTGTCGACCACGGTTCAATTTCCTTCACCGAACTTGTCGGCCACCAATGCATCGATCGCTTCCATCAACTCGTCGGCCTGCGCCCCCGAGGTTTCCACGTCGATATGGGAGCCAATCGCAGCACCGAGCATCAGAAGACCCATGATGCTGTCACCGGAGGCACTGTCGCCGTCCTTGCTGACAGTACAGGATGCGTCATGCGCTTCGACGACTTCGACCAGTTTGGCTGAGGCACGGGCGTGCAGGCCCTTGATATTCATAATCTGCAAACGGCGAGAGGGCATTAACGATCCGAGTTAACTTGATGACTATTGATATATTTTCGACCAGCCGAGAGTGCTGCGTCAACAGCGTCGGGCACAGTGCGGCCACGGCTTTTGGCTAGTTTGATGAGCATAGGAAGGTTCATGCCGTAAAGGATGCGGCGGTTATCGGGGCTACAGGCACGGAGCGATAGATTGGAGGGTGAGCCGCCGAAAATATCGGTCACGATCACCACGCCGTTGCCCATATCGACCTCGTCAGCGGCATCGCAAATTTCGGCCTGTTTGGCGGCGCGATCATCTTCGGGACCAGTTGAAATCGCCTTCACGCCGGTCTGTGCACCAACGACATGTTGCATCGCCGCGAGGTATTCGCGTGCGAGTCCGCCATGCGCAACGATCACGATCCCGATCACGCTTCCTGTCCTCGTAATACCCTGTCGCTTTCTGGGCGACGTTCCAGTTCCCGATGGCGTTTAGACACTTGCCATCCATCCTCTGCAAGCGCTTTTGCCAGCATTTCGGTCAAGGCGACGGAGCGGTGTTGCCCTCCGGTGCAGCCGAATGCGATGGCGAGGTGCGACTTGCCTTCTTCCTGATAAGCAGGGAGCAAAAGCCGCGCCATGTCCACTACCCCAAGAAAAAACGCATCGAACCGTTCATCTTCGGCCACATATTGCGCGACGGCACTATCGCGCCCGTCCTTGGCCCTGAGCGCCGGTTCCCAATGCGGGTTCCTGAGGAATCTACAATCGAGCACTATATCGAGCCCGCGCGGCAAACCGCGTTTGTAGGAAAAGCTCTCGATGGTAATCGCCAGCGATTTGCCCTCTTCGGGGCGGAACCAGCCTTGCACCTCTGCACGCGCCTCGTGCGGCGTCATGGCGGTCGTATCGATCAGAATGCCCGCACATGCGCGAATGGGCTGGAGCAGGTCACGTTCGCGGGCAATCCCTTCGATCGGCGCCCCTTCCACCGACAGCGGGTGACGGCGGCGGGTTTCCGAAAAACGCCGGATCAACGTGCTTTCATCGCAGTCCATATAGAGGACTTGCAGGTCAAACCGTTCGTCTTCGGCAAGCATATCGATCTTGTTAATCACCGCATTGACCGAGAAATCGCGGTTGCGGACATCAAGACCAAGCGCGAGCGGACGCTCAAGCGGCTGGCCTTCGATCAGGCGGTCCATGAGGCTGATTGGCAGGTTATCGATGACCTCGAAACCGATGTCTTCCAGCGCACGCACAGCCGTTGTCCGTCCGGCACCGGAGGGTCCGGTCACAAAGATAATCTGCTGTTTTTCCTGCTCGGTCTGCATCGCTAATCTGATCTGCCCCTAAGAAGATACTGACGGATTGCATAAACAAAGTGAATGCCGTCCACCCTGTAAAGGAGCGGTACTTCGCGATTGTGTAATCTTTTCGTGCGCCAAGGCGGGAGGCGCTGCTCTTCGACCTGATCAAGATCGACAATCAGCGCCAATTCTGCGTCCACGGCGTCCGCTTTGAGCAGCCCGACACCCCGTGCTTCGATTTTCCCACGAATCGTGTGAGGACTTCTCACGGTCATATCGGGAAGGATGTCGACTGCATCATCACCCACCAAATCACAGCCGAGCGCGAGCAGTTGAAGCGCCAGAGTGGACTTGCCCGAACCCGAGCGGCCGGTGATGAGCACCGCCCGCCCGTTCAAGGCTACACATGATGCGTGAAGTAGCAGCGCCTCAGATCGGGAGGCCGACGACAAAGCGTGCCCCCAGCGGATCGGAGGTGATGTCGGCATCGCTCGGACGGATATTCTCGGCCCAAATCACGCCGCCATGCGCTTCGACGATCTGCTTGGAGATCGCGAGGCCAAGACCGGAGTTGTTGCCAAACTGACCTGCGGGACGGTGCGAATAGAAGCGCTTGAAGATCTTCGTCAGCGCGACATCCGGAATACCCGGACCGGTGTCCTCAACAACGATCAGAACACGGTTTTCACGGCGGCGCGCCCAGACGCGGATCGCGTCGCCCTCTTCGCAGAACGACGTGGCGTTGGTGATCAGGTTGACGAACACCTGTGCCAGACGACCTTCGAGGCCCGAAATACGGATCGGCTCTTTCGGCAGATCCGTGAGGTATTCGATGCCCTTGTCCCGTGCCTGCTCGCCGAGGAATTCGTTCAGATTGCCGAGCATCTCGATGAGGTTGAACTCGACCTCTTCCTCGCGCACCAGTTCGGAATCGAGACGGGAGGCGTTCGAGATGTCGCTGACCAGACGGTCGAGGCGGATCACATCGTGCTCGATGACTTGCAGCAGCTTTTCGCGCTGGTCATCACGCTTCGCCACGCGCATCGAACCAACGGCAGAGCGCAGGGATGCCAGCGGGTTCTTGATCTCGTGCGCAACGTCGGCGGCGAACTGTTCGTTCGCTTCGATACGTTCGTAAAGCGCGGCGACCATCCCGCGAAGGGCGCTCGACAAACGACCGATCTCGTCAGGGCGCGCGGTCAGGTCGGGAATACGGATGCGGCTGGGCGACATCTTGCGTGCGTTGCGATCACGGCCAAGCTCGGCGGCTGCGGCAAGGTCGGACAGCGGGTTCGCGATCGTTGATGCCAGCACCAGTGAAAGGCCGATCGACACCATGATGCCGATGACGAAAATCTGGAGCACCATCTCTCGCTGGCGGCGGACCAGCTCGTCCAGCTCACCAGCAGCGCCAAGCATCACAACCACACCAACTGGCTGCCCGTTCTGGATAATCGGCGTGCTGACGCGGAACATGTTGCGTCCATTGGGGTCGGCATCGGTCGAAATCGCTGTGCCGGCAGAAAGGGTCTGATCCACGGCAATCCGCGCGAATGTCTCCGGATCGGATGCGCTCGGCGACGTGTTATTGGGCGAGAAAATCCCCGCCAGACCTTCCCACACCGAGTTCAGGATATCGGTCAGGAACGTGCCACCACCCGCGCCATCAAGGCCGATGATATCGCTGGACGTCTCGGCCACCTTGTCAGCAATAAGCTGACCCGTGCGGTCGAAAACAAACAGATGCACAC
Source organism: Marivivens donghaensis (assembly GCF_011806565.1). GTDB lineage: Bacteria > Pseudomonadota > Alphaproteobacteria > Rhodobacterales > Rhodobacteraceae > Marivivens > Marivivens donghaensis_A. Next base: position 362,250 of record NZ_JAATOP010000002.1, on the reverse strand, counting down.
CGCCGCGCAGGTCGAGCGAGCTCACCGTGGTCGGCACGTCCACACCGTCGCCAGCCATCAGGTTGACGGGAGCACCGGCGGGTAGCTGCGCTTCGATCACATCGGCCACCAGCTCTGCCTCGCTCACCAGACCATTGGCCCGCTGGAACGCGAGGTGGTCGCGGGACGGGTTCATCCAGAGAACGCCACCGACCATGATAATCATGGCGAGCAGGTTGAACGTGATGATCTTACGCGCGAGCGGAGACTGGTTCAGCGAGAACCACGTGCGACGCTTGCGGCGCGAGGACGAGTCATCGCCGAAGTTCATCTCCGGCGAGACATATTCATCACCAAGCACGACGTCAGAACCGCTCGCTGCACCACGCACCGACCGCAGATCCCTTACATCGACCTTGGACGTCATCGTCATCGGACTTTATTCTTCGTTGTATCGATAACCGATACCATAGAGCGTCTCGATCGCGCTGAACTCTTCGTCGACCTGACGCATCTTCTTGCGCAGACGCTTGATGTGGCTGTCGATCGTGCGGTCATCAACGTAGACCTGATCGTCATAGGCAACGTCCATCAGCTGATCCCGCGACTTCACGAAACCCGGACGCTGGGCCAGAGCTTGCAACAGCAGGAATTCGGTCACGGTCAGCGCCACGTCCTTGCCCTTCCACGTCACGGCATGACGGAGCGGGTCCATGGTCAGCTGACCGCGGGCCATGACCTTGTTGTCGTCGGTTTCCTCGGGAACGACACCGGCGCGCGCTTCCTGACGGCGGAGCAGTGCGCGGATACGTTCGACGAGCAAACGCTGGCTGAAAGGTTTCTTGACGTAATCGTCCGCACCCATCCGCAGGCCCAGAACTTCGTCGATCTCGTCATCTTTGGAGGTGAGGAAAATCACCGGCATCGCGCTCTTCTGGCGGATGCGTTGCAGGAGGTCCATTCCATCCATGCGCGGCATCTTGATGTCCAGAACCGCGAGGTCCGGCATCTTCTTGTTGAACACGTCGAGTGCAGCCTGACCGTCGTTGTAAGTTTCGACTTCGAACCCTTCGGCTTCGAGTGTCATGGCAACAGAGGTCAGAATATTCCGGTCGTCGTCGACCAAAGCAATTTTGTGCATGGGTTGTTACCCCTTCAGCCTGTCTTTTTTATATATGCCCGTTTTGAGAACACTTGTCCTCCGTTTCCCATAACGAATCAACGCCAAACTGTATTCCGCCATGTTTGCGGAAACAGGACCGTGACGAAAAATCCTCTTGTTATCGCAATCATCCACTTTCGGAAAATGTTTGCGCTATCGGTTTGCGTTAACAGCAATTTGGTTGCGCTAACAAAGGGTTAAAGGGGTTTTTTGGCCGAAAATCATAGTGCTATGTGAAATGGTCACGGGGCACAGGAGGCCCCTTTTATCAGGAGAGAGACAATGGACCACGGACGGGTTAACCCCACCATGAAGCTTCAAGACCAAGGTATTTCGGGTCTGGGCTCGGTCTATTATAACCTGATGGAGCCGGCTCTCGTCCAAGCTTCGCTGACCGCCGGAGAGAGCACTCTCGGTAAGGGTGGCGCGCTTCTGGTCTCTACCGGAAAGCACACCGGCCGCTCGCCCAAAGATAAATTCGTCGTCCGCACCCCCGATGTCGAAGACAGCATCTGGTGGGAAAACAACGCGCCGATGGAGAGCGCAGCGTTCGACACCCTGCATGACGACATGCTGGCCCACATGAAGGGCAAGGACTTCTACGTTCAGGATCTTTTCGGCGGCGCGGACCCGTCGCATCGCCTTGATGTGCGTCTTGTCACCGAACTGGCATGGCACTCGCTGTTCATCCGCCACATGCTGCGCCGTCCGGAGCGCGAGGAACTCGACACCTTCGCGCCGGAGTGGACCATCATCAACTGCCCCAGCTTCAAGGCCGATCCGGCCAAGCACGGCTGCCGCAGCGAAACCGTCATCGCGATGAACTTTGCCAAGAAGGTCATCCTGATCGGCGGTACCGAATACGCTGGCGAGAACAAGAAGTCGGTGTTCACCCTGCTGAACTACCTGCTGCCGGAAAAGGGCATCATGCCGATGCACTGCTCTGCCAACCACGCCATCAACAATCCGGTCGATACCGCGATCTTCTTCGGTCTGTCGGGCACTGGTAAAACCACCCTGTCGGCTGACGAGACCCGTACGCTGATCGGCGACGACGAGCATGGCTGGTCGGATCGCGGCACCTTCAACTTTGAAGGCGGCTGCTACGCCAAGACCATCAACCTGTCGGCCGAAGCCGAGCCGGAAATCTACGCCACCACGTCGAAGTTCGGCACCGTGGTCGAGAACATGGTCTTCGACAAGGACACGCTGGAGCTGGATTTCGAGGACAACTCGATCACCGACAACATGCGCTGCGCCTACCCGCTGCACTACATCTCGAACGCATCGGAAAAGGCGCTCGGCGGCCACCCGAAGAACATCATCATGCTGACTTGTGACGCATACGGGGTCCTTCCGCCGATCTCGCGCCTTACTCCGGCGCAAGCGATGTACCACTTCCTGTCGGGTTTCACCTCGAAGACCCCCGGCACCGAAGTTGGCGTGACCGAGCCGATCCCGACCTTCTCGACCTGCTTCGGTGCGCCGTTCATGCCGCGCCGTCCGGAAGTGTACGGCAAGCTGCTTCAGGAAAAGATCGCCTCGCACGGCGCAACCTGCTGGCTGGTCAACACCGGCTGGACCGGCGGCGCGTTCGGCACCGGCTCGCGTATGCCGATCAAGGCAACCCGCGCTCTGCTGGCAGCGGCGCTCGACGGCACCCTGTCGGAATCGCACTTCCGCAAAGACCCGAACTTCGGCTTTGAAGTGCCCGTCGCGGTGGACGGCGTCGACGCAACCCTGCTCGATCCGCGCGCCACTTGGGCTGACGCGTCGGCCTACGACGCGCAGGCATCGAAGCTGGTCGAAATGTTCGCCGACAACTTTGCCCAGTACGTCCCGTTCATCGACGACGACGTCAAAGCCGCTGCAATCGGCTAAGGCAATCGCAGATTTGTGACGAAGGGCTGGCGGTTTCGCCGGCCCTTTTCCTTTGCGACTGGTACGGGTTTTGCCAACATAGCGGCATGATGAAACTCGCCGCATTGACCGCCTCATTTATTCTCCCCACGCTCGCATTCGCCGAAGTGAGCGCCGCGCCCGAGATCGTGCTCGGCGAGGTAGGACTGCATTGCCCCTATCGCACCGCAGGCAGCGTTCCGGCCCCCGATACAGCTTATGGTTCGGTGGACGAAATCGACGGTGATCCTGCTGCCATTTCGCTGACAACCAACATTCCCGCGCTTCTGGATATGGGCTTTGGCGTTGAATACCGCCTCGCCGACGGTGTGAGCCTGCCTTCCGCAGAGGTCCAACTCACCCATCCGCCGATGGGGCCGAACGGCATCACGGAACAGCGCTGGACCACACACCCGTCGAGTGACGACATGGGCTTCACCATCTACCGCTTCGATTTCCCCGAGGAAGTCGTGACAGGCAAATGGACCTTCGAGCTCGTCGCAGATGGCAAATCTCTATTTAAAGCAGAGTTCGACGTGATCCCTGCCCCGCCAGGCATCACGTTTGAAAGCCTTTGTATGGGCGGGAGCCTGCTGTCTTAACCCAGCAGCCCACGACGCACGAGGTTCACACCGGCAATCAGCAGCACCCAGAGCGTCGCCTTGCGGAAGACTGCCTGATTGATCCGGTCGTGGATTTTGAATCCGATCCACATGCCGAACACCGCAGGCACAAGCATCACCAGCGAGAACGAAACGGTGTGCTGGTTCAGGATGCCCGACTTCAAATGTCCAGCCAGCAGCATCACCGACCCAAGCCCGTAGACTACGCCCTGCACGACAAACTGGCGCGCTTTGGGCGTCTCGACAGCAACAAGGTAAAGCACCGTGGTCGGCCCCCACGTCCCCGCGAACCCACCGAGGATGCCTGACGCCAAACCCGCAATCACGGATGCGATGGGACGCCGCTCAGTTGGAATGACGATCTTGAGGCCCGACAACTGCACCAGACAGAGCGCAGTCACCACAATCCCAAGGCCAAGCAGCATGGTGTCAGCCGAAACGACCTTTACGAATTGCGAGGTGATCAGGATCATCACGCAGGTCAGCAGGACGTAGAGTTTGTATTCCTTCAGCGCCTCGACCGCCTCACCAAAGCCTGCCTTCGCGACCTGCAAGAAGTTGGACACCACGATTGGCAGAATGATTCCCGCGATCACCAGTTTCGGGTCGAGCAGCACGCCCATGCCCGAAATCATGATGAGCGGCATGGCAAAGCCAACCGCTCCTTTGACGATGCCCGCAACGACTGTCACGGCGAAGGCGAAGACCAATAATTCAGGCGAAATCAATGAGAAAATGCTATCCATAGCAACGTTGTACGCCTGCTGATCGCCCATGACACCACAATTCGGATGCGACAGATTAGGTCACGCAATAACTTTGCGACGAAATATTATTGCGCTGCGGATGCAAAGGTATTATCTCTGCAGCAGCAAAAAGGAGTCGCACATGCCACATGACGGACAGGACATCACCATGACCGCCACGCCAGTACTGAACGACCTTCTGAGCCTGACCGGCGCGACGATTGCACCGCTCGAGCAACTGCTCGAAGCGGCCACCGCAAACGTGCGCGACCTCGTGTCCGACAATGGCCGCGTGTCGAGCGCGCTGATCGAACAGCACCAGACCGCCTCCCACGGCCTCGCCTGGCTTGCGACCTATGTCGAGAGCCTGCGCCAGATGCACACCTGGGCCAGCCGCCAGAACGACGAAGGCAAGCTAAGGGAAACCGAACAACTCCTTCTGCAAATCGCATTTGGCGAATACCTCGCCCAGATCAAGGGCGGCATCCCGATGTCTCAGGGCGAAATCCTGCGCCTCACAACGCTCGGCGTTCAGGACACCCTGACCGGCGACGCTGTCGACATCCTACTGCACAGCGCAAACACACAAGCCGCCCGCTCGCGCCTCGTTCATTTGATGCAGGAACAAGCGGCAGAGATCACCGTCGGCAACTGCGGCCTCGACGACGAGCTCGAGATGATCCGCGAACAGTTCCGCCGCTACGCCATTGACCGCGTCGAGCCGAATGCCCACGAATGGCACCTCAAGGACGAGCTGATCCCGATGGAGATCATCGAAGAGCTCGCCGAAATGGGCGTCTTTGGCCTGACCATCCCCGAAGAATTCGGCGGCTTCGGCCTGTCCAAAGCGTCGATGGTCGTCGTGTCCGAAGAGCTTTCGCGTGGATACATTGGCGTCGGCTCACTTGGCACCCGTTCTGAAATCGCGGCCGAGCTGATCCTCGCCGGCGGCACCGACGCGCAGAAAGAAAACTGGCTGCCGAAACTGGCATCGGGAGAAATCCTCCCGACTGCCGTTTTCACCGAACCGAATACCGGCTCCGACCTCGGCTCCCTGCGCACCCGTGCCGCCAAGGACGAAAACGGCGATTATCGTATCACCGGCAACAAAACATGGATCACCCACGCGGCCCGTACGCACGTGATGACATTGCTGGCCCGCACCGATCCGAACACCACCGATTACCGCGGCCTGTCGATGTTCCTCGCAGAAAAAACACCTGGCACCGACGACGAGCCGTTCCCGACCGAAGGCATGACTGGCGGCGAGATCGAAGTCCTCGGCTACCGCGGCATGAAGGAATACGAACTCGGTTTCGACAACTTCAAAGTCAAAGGCGAAAACCTTCTCGGCGGCGAAGAGGGCAAGGGCTTCAAACAGCTCATGCAGACCTTTGAATCCGCCCGCATCCAGACCGCAGCCCGCGCAATCGGCGTCGCCCAGTCCGCGCTCGACACTGCAATGCAGTACGCGATCGACCGCAAGCAGTTCGCCAAGTCGCTGATCGACTTCCCGCGCGTGTCCGACAAGCTCGCGATGATGGCCGTCGAGATCATGATCGCCCGCCAGCTCACCTACTTCTCCGCTTGGCAGAAAGACCACGACAAGCGCTGCGACCTCGAAGCCGGCATGGCCAAACTTCTCGGCGCACGCGTCGCTTGGGCGGCGGCGGATAACGGTCTGCAAATCCACGGCGGCAACGGCTTTGCCCTCGAATACAAGATCAGCCGCATCCTCTGCGACGCGCGCATTCTGAACATTTTCGAAGGCGCCGCCGAAATTCAGGCTCAGGTCATCGCCCGCCGTCTGCTCGGCTAATCTGCCTTCGTGCCCTAAATATCCCGGGGTGAATGCGAAGCAGAGGGGCAGCGCCCCTTAGTCGAGGCGAGCAATCGCCTCGATCAACCTATTCCGCGCCACCGGCACTGACCGCCCGCCGTCTCCGAATACGCGGTTCTCGATGAAATATCCCGTTGTGCCGAGCGCCTTGGCGATCTCGGCGTTCGACGCGTCACCTTCGCCTTTCATCACGGGCACCAACGGGAGCAGGCGCGAAGCCCACTCCCCTGCCCCATGCGCACTGACGGCGCGTCCCGACTTCGGCGACACGAACGCCAGGTCTTCGTTCACACCGCGGACCGCACATGCGGACAAGTCGAGCCCGTAGCCAAGCTCCTCCAGCAGCGCCATTTCCCATTGCAAATAGGCGAGAGGCCAGAGGTCGCTGTTCCCGAACAGATCGAACAGGCGAACCGTACGCTGATAGAGCCCTTCGTGTTTCTCACGCTCTGGTAAGGATTGCGACAGCAAGGCGCAAACGGCACCGAGACCGCTCAGCGCGAGGCGATCCCCGAGCACCGATGCCGCACGACTTCGCACGGGTTCGACCGTAAAGCTGCCCAAATGCTCGTTAAGCCGCGCTTTCCAATGAACCGAAATCTGGGTACCCGGCTGGAGCGTCGCCGCCATCTTGCGACTACCGCCACCGCGCACGACGCCTGCGTGGCGGCCTTGGGTCGGCGTGAACACCTCGATGATCATCGAGGACTCGCCATGCGCGCGCGCAGCGATCAGCACACCTTCATCGCGCCATTCAATCATGCGGACCTCTTGCGAGGGCGGCTATTCCAATCCTGGCTCGTCAAGCAAGTGCCGCCCGTGACGGTCTTCAACTTCGATGACCCAGAGGTCGCTGTCAAATGACACCTGCTTGCCGACCGACTGATCGACGTCCCGCTCGGGCCCTTCGCTCAGCACCATCCATTTGCGATCGCCCGTCATCAGATCAAACGACCGCTGGAACGCCTTGGCCTGTCCGTCGAGCGTGTTGAGCTTCACGAGGACAGCGCCGGCAGTCTCATCCCCCTTCCGGACGACAAACGCAGGGATATCGTAGACGCGCAGGCGCGCCAGATAGGCCGCCACCCAAACGCCGGAGGCGAGCCTCATGCGTTGCCGTCTTTGAAGTCGAGGCCCATTTCCGAATAGCGCTCGGCTTCGTCCAGCCAGTTCTCGCGGACCTTCACCTGAAGGAACAGGTGCACACGGCGGCCAAGGAATTCTTCGAGCTCTTCGCGCGACGCCCTACCAATCGCCTTAGCGGTCTCGCCACCTTTGCCAAGCACGATGCCCTTGTGACCGTCCCGGCTGACATAGACGATCTGGTCGATGCGGGCGGAGCCGTCTTTGCGCTCTTCCCACTTTTCGGTCTCGACGGTCAGCTGGTACGGCAGTTCCTGATGGAGGCGCAGCGTCAGCTTCTCACGCGTGATTTCGGCAGCGATCATGCGCATTGGCAGGTCGGCGATCTGGTCTTCGGGGTAGAGCCACGGGCTTTCGGGCAACTGCTGGCCCAGCCACTTCTTGAGGTCCTTACAGCCGTAGCCCTTCTCGGCCGAGATCATGAAAGTCTCTTCGAACGGATAGGCTTCGTTCATCTTCTGCGACAGCTTCAGCAGGTCTTCGGCCTTCACGCGGTCGATCTTGTTGATCGCCAGCGCAACGCGCGTGCCCTCACGCTCTTTCAGCGCTTCGATGATCGATTTTACACCGTCGGTCATGCCGCGATGCGCTTCGATCAGCAGCATCACGAGGTCCGCATCGGCAGCGCCGCCCCAAGCGGCAGCAACCATCGCACGGTCCAGACGGCGGCGCGGGCGGAACAGGCCGGGGGTGTCGACGAACACGATCTGGTTGTCGCCGTCCATCGCAACGCCGCGGATGCGGGCGCGCGTGGTCTGCACCTTGTGGGTCACGATCGACACCTTCGCGCCGACCATCCAGTTCAGCAGGGTCGATTTACCGGCATTCGGTTCACCAATGAGGGCGACAAATCCGGCGCGTGTCTGGGTTTCGGTCATTCTGTCACCTTTTGCAAAAGAGCCTTGGCCGCGGCCTGTTCGGCTTGTCGTTTGGAACCTGCTGTCGCTTGAGCGGTCGGACCGGACGACAGGCGGACTTCGATCACAAAGACAGGTTGATGGTCAGGGCCGCTGCGATCAAGCTCGACGTAACGCGGCGGCTGCTCGCCCCGCGCCTGCGCCCACTCTTGCAGCAACGTTTTGGGGTCGCGCGCATCAAGTTTCACTTCCTCGACACGGTTGCCCCAGAGTTTCAATACAACGTCGCGCGCGACCTCGAAACCGGCGTCTAGATAGATCGCGGCGATGATCGCTTCCATCGCATCGCCCAACAGGGCTTGCTTGCGGCGACCGCCGGACTTCTGTTCGGACCGGCCAAGCTTCAGGACCGCACCGACGTCGATCTCGCGTGCAACTTCCGCGCAGGTCTCTTTGCGCACGAGCGCGTTGTAACGCGGCGCAAGCACGCCTTCCGACGCCTCGCGGTCGGCTTTGAACAGCGCCTCGGACATCACAAGACCCAGCACGCGGTCCCCGAGGAACTCGAGCCGCTGGTTGTTGTCCCGATTCGGTGTGGACATCGAGGGGTGCGTCACAGCACGAACGATAAGATCGGGGCGCGCGAATTCGTGCCCAAGCCGCTTGGAAAAAGCGACCAATTCAGCAGACAGTTTCATTTCACAGCCTTTAGGATGCGCGCAGGGCGCCAGTTCCAGACAGAAAATGCCGACGGTCCGTTATAGGAGTAAAGTATCCGATGCGCCTGCCCAATCACAGCCGCATGGGGCACCATCCCGAAACCATTGACCTGAGCCGCATACCTGCTGTCAGCGGCATTGTCACGGTTATCACCAACAATAAAATAGTGATCGGCCGGAACGCGGAAGACGCCCGTGTCGTCCGACGGCATCCGGTCGTAGATGTTGAGCACTTCGTATGCCTGCCCGTCCGGCAGTGTCTCGATGTAGCGGTCCTTTTCACAAACCGCGCCATGCCCGACCGCGCCGTTGGTACAGCGCGGAATATGGCGAAGCGCCCCTTGCGGCTCCATCACCTCTTGAAACGGGTCGATCTGCTCTTGCGAAAGCTGTTCATCGTTGAGCCAGACGCGGCCATCTTTGAACTGCACGGTATCGCCGCCGATGCCGATGATTCGCCCCATAACGGCCTGCCCATCCGCACGTTTCAGGGCAACGATATCGCCGCGATCAAAGCTGTTGCTGACCTTGCCGACCGCCACGACGTCACCGACCAGAAGGTTCGGCTTCATCGAGCCGCCGACTATGGCGAACGGCTCCCAGAACGCGCGGGTCAGGCACAGGAAGGCCAAGATGCAAGCCAGCCCGAACCCGAGGCTGCGGAACGCGGTTAGTTCGTAAAGCCTGCGCTGCCCGCGTCCTTTGACCAGCAGAACTAGCACCACGACGAGCGCCAGATAGGGCACGAACATCAGTAGCAGCACCCAGCCCGGCCAGCGGATTTCATTCACGCGGCGGAGGAGATGTCCCCACATCGGCACGACTGTCAGCGCGACCAAAAGCCAGAGGAAGGTCTCAAGCAGGCGATGATCGGGAAGCGCGGCGCGCTGGTACATCAGCCCCAACTGCGGGACTACGCAGATGCCGAGGAACAGCAGTAGTTCGCGGCGCGAAGTCCGACCCGTCCAGTCGTAGCCCCTGATATAGAGCTTGAGCGGATTAAAGGTCGGCTTCGCCATGTTGGCTTACTGGATCGCCTTAAAGAAACGATCCGAACGCCAGGTCCAGAATGCGAGGATCGAGCTACCGGCCGAGGAGAAGATCACACGGTCGGCACGGCCGATAAGGTCTTCGGCAGGAACAAGGTCAAGACCGGTCGCACCTTCGGCAGGGTTCCACAGGAAGCGGCTGTCGATGGAGTTGTCGCGGTTATCACCCATGAAGAAATAGTAACCTTCCGGTACCGAGTAGATCTTGGTGTTGTCAGCCGGACGCATACCGATGTCGAGCGTGCTATGCTCCACGCCGTTCGGCAGGGTCTCGGTGAAGCGATACTTGAGGCACATGTTGTCCTCGGTGATCTCGGCGCACTGCGGCTGGGAGCGCTGCGGACCCTGCGGTGCGCGGCCTTCGATGAACGGCTCTTGCTCGACCATCGGAACGGCCTCGCCGTTGATGTAGAGCTGGCCCTGCTGCATCTGGATGGTGTCACCCGGCAGGCCGATCAGACGCTTGATGTAGTCCTCGTCCTTATGACGGTTGCGGAACACGACCACGTCGCCGCGCTCCGGCTCGGAGCCGAGGAAGCGTTCGTTGTCACCCTTGAACGCGCCGCAGAAATCATCCGGACCGATATCAATGCCGAAGCGCTGAATGACGATCGACGGGCAGGACGCGTACGAGTAGCCGTAGGCCATCTTGTTCACGAACAGGAAATCGCCGATCAATAGCGTGTCCTTCATCGAACCCGACGGGATCCAGAACGGCTGGAAGAACAGGGTACGGAAAACGCCTGCGATCAAGAACGCGTAAACGATCGTTTTGACGGTCTCGACAATGCTGGCCATCAGGCCGCTCTTTTCGGACATACTCTGCTCCTAGAAAATCAGTTCGCTACATGCTGCTCGGCGTACCTTGTGTCAAGCCAGACACCGGTCGTGCTTCGATCACGACAAAGGCCTGCGCCCACGGATGATCGTCGGTCAAAGTCACATGTACGATGGCCTCGTGCCCTGCGGGCGTCATCGCGTCGAGCCGCTCTTTGGCCCAGCCGGTGAGCTCCATGACGGGCTGGCCGGTGCGTAAGTTGCTGACGGCCATGTCTTTCCACGAAATGCCCATCCGCAAACCGGTGCCAAGCGCCTTCGAGCAGGCTTCCTTAGCAGCCCACCGTTTAGCATATGTTCCGGCGATATCGGCGCGGCGTTCGGCCTTGTTCTGCTCGATCTCGGTGAAAACACGATTGCGAAAGCGGTCGCCGAAACGCTCCAGCGTTCCCGCGATCCGCTCGATATTCGCGAGATCAGTGCCAATGCCGAGGATCATTGCGGGTCAGACCTTATTCTCGCGGCGCAGGCGACCCATTTCGGCCTTGCCCGTCAGCCCGAAGAAAATGCGGTTCACAACGGCGCCCGCGAGGCTGATGAAGATGAGCGAGGCCAGCAAGATGGCAACGAAAGTCGTGTCCTCGAACGGCAGACGCATCGCAGGAACGACCATTCCGACGACCACAGCATAGACCATGCTCACAGCCATACCGACAAACGCCGCGCGGAAGGCAAAGGCCCAGAGCGTCTTGTTATGGGGGATGGAGTGGGTCTCTCGGACATGGTTCTGCATCGTGAAGGCTGCCGCACCGATGAACGGCACGATACCGCTGCCTGCCGACCCGAGATCGAAGTTCGCGAACTTGAGCAGAGCAAATCTGATGAGGTCGAAGACAATCGTCACAACGAGAAATGCAATGGCGTAGCGCTTGAGGTTCATCAGTTCGTACCTTCGCGGGCTTCATCCATCAGGCGGCGCATTTCCTGAACCGCTGGCGTCAAGCCGCGGAAAATAGCCTCGCCGATGATGAAGTGGCCGATATTGAGTTCCATGATTTCCGGCAGCGCCGCGATGGGCTTCACCGTGTCGTAGGTCAGACCGTGGCCTGCGTGAACCTCTAGCCCGAGGCTATCGGCAAAGGTCGCCATTTCGGCCAGACGCTCAAGCTCAGCGTCACGCTCGGCGAATTTGCCTTCGGCGTGAAAGTCGCAATAAGCGCCGGTGTGCAATTCGATGACCTGCGCGCCAATGCGGTGCGCGGCTTCGATCTGGCGGCGGTCGGCGGCGATAAAAATCGACACGCGGCAACCCGCATCCCGCAGCGGCGCGATGAAGTGGGCTAGGCGGTTCTCTTCCTTGGCGACCTCAAGGCCGCCTTCGGTCGTGCGCTCTTCGCGCTTTTCGGGAACGATGCAAACGGCGTGCGGCTTGTGGCGCAGCGCGATGGCCTGCATCTCGTCGGTGGCGGCCATTTCGAAGTTCAGCGGGCTCGTCAGAGCCTCCATCAGTCCCTCGATATCCGCATCGCTGATATGGCGGCGATCTTCGCGCAGGTGGGCCGTGATGCCATCGGCACCGGCCTCTTCAGCCAGCTTGGCCGCGCGGATCGGATCGGGATATGCGCTACCGCGGGCGTTCCGCACGGTTGCGACGTGATCGATGTTGACGCCAAGTCTCAGTTTGTCAGCAGACATGACTTTCTCCCGTTGAATCGAATAAGGCGGACACTATCGGGTCTTACGACTGCCGTCAGTGCCTTTCGCAGCGTTGAGTTGTCCCAGTTTCGCACGAAGTCGTTTGCGGCGGCTGTTCTGATAAGCACCGATGACTGGCGTCAGCAGGAAATAGACGAGCGTCGCCGCGATCACGCCCGGAATGATGCAACCAATGGCGAAGGGCAGGAACACGTCTTCGAAAAAGATCGCGAGCTGCGTCCAGTCGGTCTTCATCGGGGTGAACAGCGCGAGGAAATTGTTCCACAGATCGCGCCCTGCCCCTGCGAACATGCCGCCGAGCGTATGGGCCACCTCGCGGTCAGGCCGCGACCCCATAATCAGGTGACCCGTCCAAAGCGATGTCATCGCAATCGGCACATAGGTCAGCGGATTGCCGAAAAAGGTGCCTAGCAGTGACGCGGGAACATTGCCGCGAATAACGCGGGAAATCAGCCACGCGATCAGGAAGTGCAGGCCGAAAAACGGGGTAAAGCTGGTGAACACACCGGCAGCCAGACCGCGACCGATCTTTTCCGGCGTGTCGGGCAGGCGCTGCAAGCGGTGACGGGTGTATTCGAACGCGCGAACCCAGCCCCCTTTCGGCCAGACAACATGGAGCAGCACTTGCCACCAAGGCCGCCTGTCCCGACGCTTGAACACTACTCGTGGTCCTCTTTCCGACGCTTCTCGCGTGTCGGATCTTGCAGACGCGCGATAGAGGAGACGTTACTCTCAGCTTCCAAAGCTGTCATGACACGGTGCAGATGTTCGATATCGCGCAAATCGACGTCCACCTGAAGGCGGTAGAAATCGGGCTTGCGGTCGATGAAGTTCAGGTCCGAGATATTCGCGTCCTGCTCGCCGATAACCGTGCAGATGCGGCCCAGAACGCCCGCGTCATTGCTGATCGTCATGTCGAGCGTCACGGTGTGCGAGGCGGAGTGCAGACCGTCCTGCCAATGCAGATCGACCCAGCGCTCGGGTTGGTCCTCGAACGCAGCAAGGCCCTGACAGTCGATCGTGTGGATAACGAGCGGCTGGCCACGGAAGGTGATGCCGACAATGCGTTCACCCGGAACGGGCTGACAGCACTTGCCGCGATTGTACGACTGGTCGGCAGTGATACCGACAACAGCGCGGCTCTGCTCGATCTCCTCGCCCTGCTTTTCAGCAAGGTCGGGATAGATCGCGCGGACAACCTCGCGGGAGGTCAGTTCGGCGCTGCCGAGACGTGCGAGCATTTCGTCCACGTCGTCCATCGCCAGCGTTTTGGCTGCGGTGCGCAGCGCTTTGACGGTCGCGATTTTGCCGACGTTTTCGAACGCCACACGGGCCAGCTCGCGGCCCAGCTTGATATAGCGCTCGCGGTCTTCCTGGCGCAGCGCACGGCGGATTGCGGACTTCGCACGGCCCGTGACCGCGATGTCGATCCACGTCGCTTCGGGCTTTTGGCCCTCTGCGGTGATGATATCGACCGACTGGCCGTTCTTCAGGCGGGTCCAAAGCGGCACGCGAATGCCGTCGACCTTTGCACCGACGCAGGCCGCACCGATACGGGTGTGGATCGCGTAGGCAAAGTCGATCGGGGTCGCGCCGCGCGGCAGCTTGATCACGTCACCCTTGGGCGTGAAGCAGAACACTTGGTCCTGATACATCTCGAGCTTAACGGCCTCGAGGAATTCGTCGTGATCGCTCTCATCATCGAGGCGTTCGGTCAGTTGCGCAATCCAGCGCACCGGATCGACGGCAAAGCGGTTCTCGACGCGCTCACCGTTCTTGTACGACCAGTGCGCGGCAACACCCGTTTCGGCGACCTCGTGCATTTCGCGGGTCCGGATCTGCACTTCGACGCGCTTGCCGTCACGGCCTGAAACTGTCGTGTGTATCGAGCGATAACCGTTCGATTTCGGCTGGCTGATGTAGTCCTTGAAACGACCGGGCACCGAGCGCCAACGCTGGTGGATCGCACCAAGCACGCGGTAGCAGTCGGCTTCGGTCGCGGTAATGACGCGGAAACCGTAGATGTCGGACAGGCGGCTGAAACCCTGATCCTTCTCCTGCATCTTGCGCCAGATCGAATACGGCTTTTTCGCGCGGCCGTAGACCTCGGCTTGAATGCCGGCTTTCTCCAGTTCGATACGCATGTCCGAGGTGATCCGCTGGATCACGTCGCCGGTCTCTTTCTGGAGCATAATGAAGCGGCGCATGATCGAATTGCGAGCTTCGGAGTTCAGAACCTTGAACGCCAGATCCTCAAGCTCTTCGCGCATCCACTGCATACCCATGCGGCCCGCGAGTGGCGCGTAGATATCCATGGTTTCGCGGGCTTTCTGGACCTGCTTTTCAGGCCGCATCGACTTGATCGTCCGCATGTTGTGCAGACGGTCGGCCAGTTTCACGAGGATCACACGCAGGTCGCGCGACATTGCCATGAACAGCTTGCGGAAGTTTTCGGCCTGTTTCGAACGGGTCGACGTGAGCTGGATGTTGGTCAGCTTCGTAACGCCGTCGACAAGTTCTGCGATATCGCGGCCGAAACGGCGCTCGACTTCGGCAAAATTGGCTTTGGTATCTTCGATGGTGTCGTGCAGCAGGGCGCAGACGATCGTCGCGTCATCCATTTGCTGCTGTGCGAGGATGGTCGCGACCGCGACAGGATGGGTGAAATAGGGCTCACCCGAGTGACGGAACTGACCGTCGTGCATCTGTTCGCCGAAATCATATGCCTCGGCGATTAGCTTGGCATTGGTGCGGGGGTTGTATGCGCGGACCAGCGCGATCAGGTCGTCGGCGGTCATCGTTGGTCCTGCGCCTTTCAATCCCTAGGGTCGCGATTAACGCTGGCCCTGTGCCTCCATAAGCTGACGGAGCAGCTTTTCTTCGGACATATCGTCTTCTGCCGGACGATCGTTCTCGGCGCCCATAAGAAGCGCCATGGCGTCTTCTTCCGGCTCGTCGACTTCAATCTGGGTCTGAAGCGATTCGATCATGCGCTCACGCAGGTCGTCGGTCTGCTGTGTTTCTTCGGCGATCTCACGCAGGGCAACGACGGGGTTCTTGTCGTTGTCACGCGAAACAGTCAGTGCGGAACCGGACGAAATTTCACGGGCACGATGCGCAGCAAGCATCACCAGCTCGAAGCGGTTGGGAACTTTATCGACGCAATCTTCTACCGTTACGCGGGCCATGAGCGCACTCCACTTTTTGATAAGGTGGTCCTAGGAAGCCCCTCACATAAGGTTCCATCCACAGATTTACAAGCGGATTCGCCAGATTGGCCTCAGGTGTACTCGACCACCTCGTCCAGCAACTCGGACGGGAGAGCATCGCGCATCTGTGTCACCGAACGCCCGAGTACGGGATGGACCCAGTCCGGCGCAACCTCAGCCATCGGGACGAGTACGAAGGCGCGGTCCTGAATGCGCGGGTGCGGCAGGATCAACTGGTCAGGCGCTTCCTTCGTTTGCCGTTCGAGCGGCAGGTCGATCCACTCCTGCAACAACTCACGATCCGGAAGCACCTCATCGCCCACGCAAAGCAGGTCGAGGTCCAACGTGCGCTGCCCCCAACGTTCGACACGCTCCCGCCCGAATTCGGCTTCAATCTCATGGAGAATGGCAAGTATCCGCGCTGCCTCGCGTTTTCCATCGAACCGAATCACTGCGTTTGCATAATCGGGTCCGGAACCTGCGGGAAAACTCGGAGTTTTAAGTATACGACTATTTTTTGTAACTACGCCGAAAGAGTCACCGATTACACGTATTGCGTGAAGAATTGTCTCTTTTGGAGACCCATAGGATGACGTAACGTTCGACCCCAATGCTATTGTGATGCAATTTGTCATACCGGAGTACATCCTGACTTATCTAATATATGTGAATACATAGTTGTAAGGGCCATCCGCCACCCACTCACGATTTACCGGCGGGTCATTTAATTCGGAAGGATATTTCATGTTTTATCGTGATGAGCGATTAGCGCTCTTCATCGATGGGTCCAACTTATACGCTGCTGCCAAAGCGCTCGGGTTCGACATCGATTACAAGCTTCTGCGCAGCGAGTTCATGCGTCGTGGCAAACTGCTTCGGGCATTCTACTACACCGCGCTTCTGGAAAACGACGAGTACTCCCCCATTCGTCCGCTGGTCGACTGGCTGCACTACAACGGCTTCACCATGGTGACCAAGCCGGCCAAGGAATACACCGACAGCATGGGTCGCCGTAAGGTGAAGGGCAACATGGACATCGAACTGACCGTCGATGCTATGGAACTGTCCCCGCACGTGGATCACATCGTGCTCTTCTCCGGTGACGGCGATTTCCGCCCGCTGGTCGAAGCACTCCAGCGCAAAGGCGTTCGCGTTTCCGTGGTTTCGACGATCCGCAGCCAGCCGCCGATGATCGCCGACGAACTCCGTCGTCAGGCCGACAACTTCATCGAGCTTGAAGAGCTGCGTGATGTCATCGGCCGTCCGCCGCGCGAGCCGCGTCCGGAGAAGCCTGAAGGCTCCGACACAGCGAAATAAGCACAGAGCCGGGGTCACCCCGGCTTTTTGCTTTTCAGGGTCAGCGCAAAGTGACCTCCGACAACTGGACAGGCCACGGCGCGATGTCTAACTGTCACCTCATGGAAAAGCCGCAGCTTACATTGTACCTCGCCGCCCCTCGCGGGTTCTGTGCCGGTGTCGACCGCGCCATCAAGATCGTCGAAATGGCGATCAATAAATGGGGCGCGCCCGTCTACGTCCGCCACGAGATCGTCCATAACAAGTTCGTCGTGGACTCGCTGAAGGACAAAGGTGCGGTCTTTGTCGAAGAACTGGATGAATGCCCGCCGGACCGTCCGGTGATCTTCTCGGCCCACGGCGTCCCGAAGTCCGTGCCCGCTGACGCGGAACGCCGAAACATGGTCTATGTCGACGCGACCTGCCCGCTGGTCAGCAAGGTCCACATCGAAGCCTCACGCCACGCCGAAGAAGGCCTCCAGATCATTATGATCGGCCACGAGGGCCACCCCGAAACCATCGGCACCATGGGCCAACTGCCCGACGGTGAAGTTCTGCTCGTCGAGACTGTCGATGATGTGGCCACCGTCGAAGTACGCGATCCGGCGAAACTGGCATTTGTCACGCAGACGACGCTTTCCGTCGATGACACCATCGACATCGTTGCCGCGCTGAATGCCCGCTTTCCTGCGATCGTCGGTCCGCACAAAGAAGACATCTGTTACGCCACCACCAATCGTCAGGAAGCGGTCAAGGCCATCGCGCCCCAATGCGACGCTCTGCTGGTGGTCGGCGCGCCGAACAGCTCAAACTCCAAACGCCTCGTCGAGGTCGCCGCCAAGAACGGCTGCAACTACGCGCAACTTGTACAGCGCGCCTCTGACATCGACTGGCGCGCGCTCGAAGGCATTCGCACGATGGGCATCACCGCCGGGGCCTCCGCTCCCGAAGTTCTGATCAACGAAGTCGTGGATGCCTTCAGTGCGCACTATGACGTCACGGTCGAGCAGGTCGTGACAGCCGAAGAGCACGTCGAATTCAAGGTGCCCCGCGTCCTGCGCGTCCCCGCCTGATCCTCTCAAATACAGACAAACAGGATACGCTTGTGCCTGAACTATACGCCTACACAGACGGTGCCTGTAGCGGCAATCCCGGCCCCGGCGGTTGGGGAGCCTTGCTGCAAGCCAAAGACGGCGAGACCGTCGTTAAAGAACGCGAACTCTGTGGCGGCGAGGCGAACACCACGAACAACCGCATGGAGCTTCTCGCTGCGATCAACGCGCTCGAGTCGCTTTCACGCAGCAGCACGATCACTGTCGTGACCGATAGCGCCTATGTCAAAGGCGGCATCACCGAATGGATGTGGGGCTGGAAAAAGCGCGGCTGGAAGACCTCGACCAACAAGCCGGTCAAGAACGAGGATTTGTGGAAGCGGCTGGACGAAGCCAACCGGCAGCACAAAGTGACTTGGGAATGGGTTAAAGGCCACGCAGGCCACCCCGAAAACGAACGCGCGGACGAACTGGCCCGCAGGGGCATGGCGCCGTTCAAGGGCTAGGCTGCGACTGGAAGTATTCCCAGAACTGCGGCGGCACCATTTTTACGGCGAGCACGACGGCGATGCAGCCGAAGAGCCAACCGCCGGGGCGCGTGAAAATCCAGACCAGAAACCAGAACACAAGGCCGAGCGCCATGCGCGGCAGGCCGAGCAGGAAGCCCATCAGATCATCTCTGGCAGGGTCATCCCGCGCAGGGCGTCTTCGGTGTCCATCGGCTTTTTGCCCGACCGCTGGAGGCGTGTGATCTCCACCGCGCCTTCGCCGCAAGCCACAACGAATTCGCTGAGAACCTGACCCGCTTCGCCCTGACCTTCGACGAGCTTAGAGCCGAGCAGTTTCACCCGCTCACCGTCGATTTCGCACCACGCACCGGGGAACGGCGACAAGCCGCGGATTTTGCGGTCCACGACGTCAGCGGGCTCCCTCCAGTCGATCTTGGCTTCGGCCTTGTCGATCTTCGCGGCATAGGTCACGCCCTCCTCGGGCTGAACCTGCGGCTCCAACTGATCAAGGCGGGACAGCGCGGCGACGATGGCCTTCGCTCCCATCTCCGACAGCCAGTCATGTAGCTGGCCGGTGGTTTCCTCGGCTCCGATTGCGGTCGCCTGACGCAGCAGAACCGGACCCGTGTCGAGGCCAGACTCCATCTGCATGATGCAAACGCCGGTTTCGGTATCGCCAGCCATGATCGCACGATGGATCGGCGCGGCACCACGCCAGCGCGGCAGCAGCGAGGCGTGGATATTCAGGCAGCCGTACTGCGGCGCATCCAGCAGGCTTTGCGGCAGGATAAGACCGTAGGCCACGACCACAGCCACATCGGCGTTCAGCGCAGCGAAGGCGTCAACATCTTCGGCATTCTTGAAATTCACGGGGTGACGCACCTCGAGCCCCAACTCCAGCGCACGGGCATGGACAGGCGACGGGCGGTCTTTCTTACCACGGCCAGCGGGGCGCGGCGGCTGCGAATAGACCGCAGCAATCTCGTCGCCTGCACCCACGAGAGCATCCAGAACCGGCACAGAAAAGTCCGGCGTACCCATGAAAACAACGCGCATCGTCTTATCCGTTCAGCTTCTTGGCTTTGCGCACGAGCATTTCGCGCTTCACCTTGGAAATCCGGTCAAAGTACATCTTGCCGTTCAGGTGGTCGATCTGGTGCTGGACCGAAGTCGCCCAGATCCCGACGAAGTCCTGTTCCTGCTCTTCGCCGTTCGCGTTGATGAACTTCACCGTCACAGCGCGAGGGCGCGTGACCTTGGCCGATACGCCCGGCAGGTTCGGAGAGGCTTCTTCGTGATCACGCGGCTGGACAGACGCGTGCAGGATCTCGGGGTTCGCCATGCGAACCGCCTTCCCGCGTTCGTCGGACGCATCCACGACCGCCAGACGGAGCGGAATACCAAGCTGGACCGCGGCCAGCCCTACGCCGGGCATCGCATCCATCGCTTCGATCATCTCGTCCCAGATCGCACGGATTTCGTCGTTAACCTCGGCCACAGGCTCCGCAGGGGTACGCAGAGCCTTATGCGGCCACATCACATATGGACGATGCGCCATCAGCCGCGCGCCCTTTCGCGCTTCAACTTTTGCATTTTGCGGGTGATCATTTGGCGCTTGAGCGGCTTCAGATAATCGATGAACAGAACGCCGTTGAGGTGGTCGATCTCGTGCTGAACGCAAGTAGCCCACAGCTCGTCGAACTCTTCCTCGACGGTCTTGCCGTCCACGTCCAGCCAGCGCACGCGCACCATCTTAGGACGCTCGACTTCGGCAAACTGGTCGGGGATCGAAAGACAGCCTTCTTCGTAGACGTTCTTTTCCTCGGATTCCCAGATGACCTCGGGGTTGATCAGAACCATCGGATTCGGCTTCGCCTCGGGGTCGCGCTGCGCATCCATGACCAGCAGACGGTTCATCACACCGATCTGCGGCGCCGCAAGCCCGATACCGGGTGCGTCGTACATGGTTTCGATCATGTCATCGGCCTGTTTGCGGATTTCCGAGGAAACCTCTGCAATCGGGTCGGCGACCTTTTTGAGGCGCGGGTCCGGATGGATCAGAATAGGGCGTAGGGTCATAGGCGGCATGTAGCGATTTGGCGCTGCTCTCGCAAGAAGTGCTGCATTTGCTATTGCGTATATGGCGCAAGGTGGCGACTTTCCCCTCATTATTCGATTGGAGACACTTATGGATTTCGACCGCGAGATTGACCGTTTCGGCACGCACAGCGTGAAGTGGGACATGATGGAAGCCATCTACGGCGTGCCTGCGAAAGACGGCATCGCGATGTGGGTCGCGGACATGGATTTCGCCGCGCCCGATTGCGTGCAGAAGGTCGCGGCAGACATGGCCGATCACGGTGTCTTTGGCTATTTCGGCGATGACCGCGACTATCTGGCGGCGATCCAGTGGTGGATGAAGGAACGCCACGGCTGGGACGTCGATGCCAAGGCGATCTTTACAACCCACGGCCTCGTCAACGCGGTCGGCCTTTGCGTCGATGCCTATACCGCGCCCGATGACAGCGTTGTGCTGTTTACTCCTGTCTACCACGCCTTCGCCCGAGTCATCAAAGCCGCTGGCCGTCAAGTCGTCGAATGTCCGCTGGTCAATAACGATGGCCGCTACGAGATGGACTTCGCCGCCTATGACGCGCAGATGACCGGCAACGAGAAGATGGTCATCCTCTGCTCGCCGCATAACCCCGGTGGTCGTGTCTGGACGCGCGAGGAGCTGGAGGAAGTCGCTGCGTTCGCCAAGCGTCACGATCTGGTGCTCGTATCCGACGAGATTCACCACGACCTGACCATGCCCGGCGCCAAGCATATCGCGATGCCGCATATCGACGGGATCGCCGATCGCCTCGTGATGCTCACCGCGACGACAAAAACGTTCAACATCGCGGGCACCCACTCCGGCAACGTCATCATCCACGATGAAAAGCTGCGCGCCAAGTTCGCCGCCCGCATAGCCGCGCTCGGTATATCGCCCAATTCCTTCGGTGTATTGATGGCGACCGCCGCCTACTCGCCCGAAGGTGCTGCTTGGGTCGACGCCCTGCGCGACTACCTCGACGGCAACCGCAAGATTTTCGACAACGGCGTGAACGCGATCCCTGGTCTCAAATCGATGCCGCTGGAATCCACCTACCTCGCGTGGGTCGATTTTTCGGGGACGGGCATGAGCAAGCCCGAGTATCGCAAGCGCGTCGAACAGGACGCCCGCATCTGCGTGAACCACGGCGAAACCTTCGGTACGGGCGGTGAGGATTTCCTGCGCTTCAACATCGCCACCCCGCGCGCGCGTGTGATTGAAGCGGTCGAGCGCCTGCAAAAAGCCTTCGCCGATCTGCAATAAGCGAATCGTTCTATTAAAAAGGGCGGCCAAAGCCGCCCTTTGATCACATCTGGCTCAGAAGACCGGCTGGAGCTTCACGCTCCCTTTCGAAATCAACCGCAGGGCCATCGGCCACGGGCGTGTGCCACTTGAATTCGAACACACGCTCGTCGCGTTCTTCGTATGACGTGACCACAAGCGCTTGGTAGAGGTGGCGCGGGCCGTCATATATCTGGACATGACCGCGCAGCTTCGGCGCATCGCCTGCGTCCATACTGAAACCGCCATCCCAAAGACGGCGGATGCGGAACACGCTGTCCCCGACATGAACGCACAACCGCGACGAGCGACGCTCAGCAGCACGGCGCGCTTCCTCAAGGCCCTTCAGGACTGCTTCAGGCAGAAAATCATTCATGACACCCTCCTCTTAACGAGTCTTAGGATGATGGAGTCACGCTCTAAATCAAGCCTCCAAAAGGAGTAAATTTCTCCGTTATGTCAGTCAGGTAACAGGCGCTTTCTTCTTCGGCCGAAGCACGTGCGGACGGGCAGCGTCATAAAGCGCGGAATCAGGGAAACCGTGATCCCCGCCAAGCGCCGGACCAACCAGAATAAGCGCTGTGCGTGTAATCTTGGCCTCACGGATTTTCGGCTGGATGTCCGACAAAGTGCCGCGGATAATCATCTGATCCGGCCAGCCGACACGGTAGACAACAGCCACCGGACAATCCGCACCATAGAACGGCGCCAGCTGACGCTCGATCTCGCGCAGCGCACGGATACCAAGGTGGATCGCCAGCGTCGCGCCAGTGCGTCCGAAGTTTTCCAGCGTCTCGCCATTCGGCATCGCGGTCGACTTCATCGACATGCGGGTCAGAACAATGGACTGGGCGACCTCGGGGATGGTCAGTTCCTGACCCAACGCAGCCGCAGCCGCAGCATAGGCCGGAACACCCGGAATGATTTCGTAGTCGATGCCATCGACCTTCAAGCGGCGGATCTGCTCTGCGATAGCACCATAAAGTGACGGATCGCCCGAATGCACACGGGCGACGTTCTGACCAAGCTCATGGGCCGCAACGATCTCCGCATGGGTCTCGTCCAGCGTCATCGGCGCGGTGTCCATCACCTTCGCATCAGCAGGCGCACAGGCGACAACCTGCTCCGGCACCAGCGAACCGGCGTAGAGGCACACCGGACATTCCCCGATGATACGGGCAGCTTTGACGGTCATGAGTTCCGGATCGCCCGGTCCTGCTCCGATAAAAAATACGGTCATAGCGCTATCCTGCCTTTGTGCCTTAAATATCCCGGGGGAGCGGCGTAGCCGCGGGGGCAGCGCCCCCTGCCCGATCACCACTCAGATCGCCATCGATCTTCCGCGCATAACCACGCGGCGTATACATCCGCGGCCCTTCGCCCAGTTGCGCCAGACGCGAATTCGATGAACCGACCAGAACCACGGTGAGCATATCCACCTCATCCACTTCCAGTTCGTCCAGACGACGGTAGCGGACGTGCTCCTGCGGACGACCGAGGTTCGACGCCAGCATAACCGGCGTATCTGTCGGACGGTGCTGAAGAAGAATATCGCGGGCTTCGGCCAGCAAGGTGCGGCGGGTCTTTGAGACCGGATTGTAGAACGCTATGACAAAGTCGCCCTCGGCAGCCTTATGCAGACGGCGCACGATGTCTTCGCGCTTGGTCAGCAGGTCAGACAGCGAAATGGTGCAGAAGTCGTGACCGAGCGGCGCACCCGCGCGCGCAGCCGCACCTTGCAGCGCCGATACACCCGGCGAGCAGACGACTTCGACGCGGCGGGCCGCATCCGTGACGCCCAGTTGATCCGGCGAACGGTCGAGCAGTTCGAAGGTCAGCGCGCCCATCGCGTAGATACCGGCATCGCCCGAACAAACCAGCGCGACGTTGTAGCCTTCGCCCGCGCGTTCCAGCGCATAGCGGCAACGGTCTTCCTCGCCGCCCAGCGGGAAATCGCTGCGCTGCTTGCCGTGGCCCAGCGGGCCCAGCAGATCGATATAAAGGCCGTAGCCGACCAGCTCGTCAGCATCTGCCACGAGGCGCGACACCTCCGGCGTGCGCCAAGTTGCCTGCCCCGGCCCAATACCGACGATCGACAGGCGACCGCGCGCGCGGCCCTTCATCTCGGTGATCGGCGCGTCGGCCTTGGCGACAGCGCAAGTGGTGTTTGCGGTTTTGGTCTTCTCGACAACCAGAGCGCCACCCGAGGCCGCCAGAGCCGCACCTTCGGACACGCCGTGGCAACCAACCTCGGCGAAGACAACGTCCGACGGGTTCGCGACGGCTTGCTCTTCCAGTTCGGCAGCGGTGAACAGGCGCAGCGGCACGCCAAGGCGTTTGGCGACGGTGTTCATTGCGGGCTCGTCGGCCTTCAGATCAATCGTCGCAACGCAGGCAATTGCACCGTGGGCGATACCCGCATCAGCAAGGCTCTTCTGAACCAGCTCCCAAAGCTCTTCAGTATCCGCATTGCGCGCGCAGCCAACGCCGAGAACGTATTGCTGCGGATGGTAGACCAGACGCTTCGGCCCATCTTCGGCAGGGGCATCGGTGACCACCAACTCAACAGCGCCGCCGTTGGCTTCGATGCCAAAGATGTTTTCGCCGGTAACGGTTACGCCCTCACCCGCCAGCATCGCAGCCATTGCAGATTTGGCATCGTCGAGGTTCGCGAGGCGGTAGCCCACCGGCGGCACGTCAAGCGCAACACTCAGCGCAACATCGCCAGCGGTCGTGATCGCAGCGGTCGCATCAAGCGCCTTCGCGATCTCTCCCGCGAGGCGGTTCGCACCGCGATGACCACCGAGCAGCGGAATGACGACAGCGCCATCATCGCTCACCGACAGAACTGGCGGCTCGGAACGCTTGTCCGACAGCAGCGGGGCCACGGCGCGGATCAAGATGCCCGACGCGCAAACGCCGACAATCGGCACGCCTGCAGCGAACAGATCGCGCGCGTGGTCGAGGGCATTCGCGAAATAGGCGTCAGCCTGATCGACACGACCTTCGCGGCCATGGACTGCGCAATCGAGGGCGGCAGCGACGCGGTGCGCCACTTTCTCGCCCGAGCGCGAAAGCGCCATCACAACCGGTTTCACAGCCATGGGTCGGCTCCCTTCGTCAGCAAAATCATAGAAAAGTAAGGCGCGGATTCCGGCGCCTCGGATAGGGGTAGAACGACCTGAGCGTCGAGACTCGCGCGTTCGATGTAAGTGGCCTGCGCTTCAAAGCCGAGGTCCGCGATCACCCCGCGGATTTTCGCCAGATGGCGTCCGACCTTCATGATGGCAACGCTTTCGGCACCTTCGATGCGGGCGCGCAGCTCTGCCTCGGGTAGCGGTCCGGGGAGGACGGTCAGGCGCTCGTTACGGGCAACCAGCGGACGTCCGGCAGCAGCAGCGCAAGCGGTGATCGAAGTCACGCCCGGTACGATCTGCACGTCGAATTTCGGCGACAGGCGGGCGTAGAGGTACATGAATGAGCCGTAGAAGAACGGATCGCCTTCGCACAGGCAGACGACATTCTCGCCCGCGTCCAGCGCCGCCGCAATCTCTGCCGCGCCCTTGTCGTAGGCGTCCTGCGCGGGCTTGCGTTCGGTGGTCATGGGCACTTCCATGACGATTTCCTGCACGCCTGCGGGGATCAGGTCTTCGGCGATCGAGCGGGCAAAGCTCGACCCGCCGACCAGCGCCGGATAGGCAATGACCTTGGCGTTTTCGATCAGGCGGGCTGCTCGCAGGGTCAGCAGGTCCGCCGCGCCCGGTCCAAGGCCCACGCCGTACAGAATTCCGCTCATCGTTTGATCAGGCTCCATTGAGTGACTGCCATCGCGGGGCGCCATCCGGTCAGACCGCCAACGGGCGAGGCGCGCTCGACCGAAATGCGGGCCAGATCGCCGCCGTGCTTGGCATAGAGGTCGCGCAGCACCGCTTCGCCTTCGAGCGTCACGGCGTTGGCGACAAAGCGGCCGAGGGGCTTCAGCGCGGCCCATGCAATGTCAAAGACCTCTTCGCTGACGCCGCCACCGACGAACACAGCATCCGGCGCGGGCAGATCGCCCAGCGCCTCGGGCGAACGGCCGTCGATGAGTTTGAGGCGGGGCGCACCCAGCGTCGCTGCATTCTGCGCAGCATAGGCGCGGCGCTGTTCTTTAGGTTCAATGCCGATGGCCAGCGCATCACGCGCGCCGCGCATCCATTCGATCGCGACCGAGCCACTACCACAGCCCACGTCCCAAAGCAGTGCACCGCGCATCGGCATAAGCTTCGACAGGGTGATCGCGCGGACCTCCTGCTTCGTCATCGTGCCGTCAGAGACGAACGCATCGTCCGGCAGGCCCATCTGCGGCAGCACCAGCGCGTCATCGCCTGCAATGCACTCGACGGCCATTGTGTTGAACGCGGGAACCTCATGGCTCCAATCGTTCGCAACGCCATCAAAGCGGACTTCGTTTTCGCCGCCCATCGCGCCGAGTACTGAAATCCTAGAGGCGCCATAACCGCGCTCGGTCAGGAAACCGGCGATCTGACCCGGCGTTTCGCTGCCGGTCGTCAGGAGAAGCAGCCGCCCATTCGGACGGATGTAGGGGATCATCTGCTCGACCGGACGTCCATGGACCGTGAGGGTCTCCACGTCCGCGAGGCTCCACCCCATGCGGGCGGAGGCGAGCTGGAAAGCCGAAAGCTGCGGGTGGAAAACGATCTCTTCGTTCGGGATCGACCGACCGATCCGCGCACCGACCGAGTACCAGAGCGGGTCACCCGTCGCTAGGACCACGACCCGCTTGCCTTTGAGGTCACGCAGAACGTCGATCAGCGCGTCAAACGGATGCGGCCAGCTGAGCCGCTCGGCCGCGATGTTCGGCGCAAGCTGGTGGTGACGCTCACCGCCGATGATGACTTCGGCGGTTTCGAGCACGGTGCGAGTCGCGGGCACCAGCCCGTCCAGCCCGTCCTCGCCGAGCCCGACGATATGAAGCCAAGCGGTCATTTATCGAGCTCCGGCAGGCCCGCTGCCAGCGCATTCACAGCCGCCGACGCCATGGCAGAGCCGCCCTTACGGCCGCGTAGCGCGACAAAATCAATGCCGCGCGAGTTGGCGGCGAGTTCGGCCTTGGACTCCGCAGCACCGACAAAACCAACTGGGAAGCCGAGGATCACGGCAGGCTTCGGGAAGCCTTCGTCGATCAGTTCGAGCAGGTGGAACAGCGCAGTGGGCGCGTTGCCGACAGCAACCACTGCGCCCTCGATATGCGGCTCCCAGAGGCGGACGGCAGCCGCGCTGCGGGTATTTCCGATTTCCTGCGCCAGCGCGGGCGTGCGTTCGTCATTCAGCGTGACGATGACGTCGTTCTGCGCCGGCAGGTAGCGGCGGATGATACCGGCGCCAACCATTTCACAATCACAAAGCACGGGCTTGCCCGACTGTAGAGCCGCGTGACCGACATTGTAAGCGTCCGGCGAGTAGGCAAGACGATCCCCAATCTCCACCATGCCGCAAGAGTGGATCAGGCGGGTGACCAGCGGCTGGAGGCTGGACGGGAAGCGGTCCAGCCGCGCCTCTTTGCGGACAGTGGCAAAGCTCTCGGCATAGATCGCTTTGGGGTCTTTTTCGTATGGTCGCATGTCGGTGTCCGTTTCGGGCTTCCTGTAGAAGCCCGAGCCTCCGGCGGAGGTATTTGGGCCAGAGTGAAAGATCAGGCTTTGCGGGTTTTCAACGCGCTCTTCGGGCCGAGCGGGTGATCCGCGTGCGGGTATTCCGCATGGTGGTGGTCGTGCCCGTGGCCGTGGTCGTGATCGTGATCATGGTGGTGATGATGGTGACCGTGGTCATGATCGTGATGGTGGTGATCATGGTCGCCATGGTGATGGTGGTGATGTCCGTGCGCAGCTTGCAGGCGGCAGAGGCCGGTGCAGAACGTGTCGCAGAGGGTGCAATCCGCCACGTTCGAGCCAGGAGCCGATGCGCCCTGACCTTCGACGTGGTGGTGGTGGCTTTCCTGAACCGCGCCGACTTCGTTTTCGAAGCCGATCACCTGCGTGCGGTACTTACACAGCACACAGGTCGGCGGAGGCACATCGCCCGCAGCGGGGTGGCCGGACGCCTTGAGCGCGGCGAGGCGCTCTTCGGGCTTGATGTGGATGTGCTCGCCGCCTTCAAGCGCCAGCACCTGTTCGCGGAACGGGCAGATGCCGCAGTTTGGAACGGGGGTGTCGCCGGCCTGTTCCTTCACGCGTTCTGCGAAGGTTTCGAGCACCTTCGGGTGGTCGTTCAGGTAACCGGCTTTGATGAACTGGATGTCGCCATGTTCGGCTGCGACCTGATCGGTGAAACCGTAGATGCGGTCGATCAGGATGCCGGTGAAGAGGAAGTACGGGAACACCACGACGCGCTTGTAGCCGAGCTTTGCCACGTGTTGCAGCGTCGGCTCGACCAGCGGGAAGGTCACGCCCGAATAACCAATCTCGCACCAGCCGAACCCGATGCCTTCCCAAAGGAGACGCGCGATCTTGGCGACGTTCGCGTTGGCGTCGGGATCCGACGCGCCGCGACCGATCACGACGAGGCAGGTTTCGTGCAGCGGAACCTCGCCATGTTCGGCGTTCGCGCTGGCGACGGCTTCCTGCACGCGTTCAGCGGCGGCGGCGATCATCTTGGGGTCTACGCCCAGTTCGCGGCCGTACTTCACGTCGATGCCGTGCTTGGCGGCATAGGTGTTCAGAACCGTAGGGATGTCGTTCTTGGAGTGCATCGCGGCAAACAGCATCCCCGGCACAGCAAGGATACGCTCGCAGCCAGCTTCGCGCAGTTTGTCCAGACCATCGCGGATCACGGGATTTGCGAATTCGAGGTAGCCGTAGTCGATCATCCAGTCGGAAGGCAGATACGCGGGCAGCTTTTCAGCCAATACTTTGAATTCATCTACGGCTGACTGGCTCCGCGAGCCGTGTCCGCAAATCATTACACCGGTTTTCATATCGGGCCTCCGTTCCGTCCATGACCAGAAGCCCGCCTTGGCGGTGGTGCGACGACGTGGGCTTTCGTCCCCGTTCGGGTCGACGTCCGCGCCACCACCTTTCCGGCCGAGTTGGCTTCGTCTGGCGTGGTCTACAGGGGCCGGAGCACCTTAGCAAACAATGAAACGCCGCAGGCGGGTTCATTTGCGACCTGTGCGACAGCGCATGTGACATGCGCGAGCTGCGTTGTTGCGTCGCTTGCCGAAGCCGCTAACTAATCCCGCAACACCAAAGGAGCGGAAAATGGGTTTTCTGAAAGACGGCGAATGGCACGACAAGTGGTACGACACCGAGTCGCACGGCGGTAAATTTGTACGATCTACGGCCGCCTTCCGGAACTGGGTCACCGCAGACGGCTCTGCTGGTCCGACCGGAGAGGCTGGCTACAAAGCCGAGAGCGGACGCTACCACCTCTATGTGTCCTATGCATGTCCTTGGGCGCATCGCACACTGGTCTTCCGCGCGATCAAAGGCCTTGAGGATCATATCGACATCTCGGTCGTGCATCCGCACATGCTGTCCGACGGCTGGACGTTCGAAAGCGATTTTGACGGCGCGACCGGCGACACCCAGTTCGGCCTGCCCTTCATGCGTGACATCTACACCAAAGCCGTGCCTGACGTGTCGGGCCGCGTGACGGTTCCTGTGCTCTGGGACAAGAAGACCGGCACGATTGTGTCGAACGAAAGCTCCGAGATTATCCGCATGTTCAACTCGGCCTTCAACGACATCACCGGTAACGATGATGACTACTGGCCGGCAGAGCTGCACGATCGCATCGAAGAGATCAACGAGCGCGTCTACAACACCGTGAACAACGGCGTTTACAAGTCGGGCTTCGCGACCTCGCAGGACGCCTACGACGAAGCCGTAGGTCCGCTGTTCGACAGCCTCGACTGGATCGAAGGCATCCTTGCCGAAAACCGCTATCTCACCGGCGACAAGATGACCGAAGCCGATTGGCGCCTGTGGACGACGCTTGCGCGTTTCGATCTGGTCTACCACGGCCACTTCAAATGCAACCGCCGCAAGCTGATCGAATACCCGAACATCTGGGCTTATACCCGCGAGCTTTACCAAGTGCCGGGCGTGGCGGAGACCACTCACTTCGATCACATCACGCACCACTACCACTACAGCCACGACATGATTAACCCGCACCGGATCATTCCGGTGGGCCCCGATCTGGACTGGAACGAACCACACGGTCGCGGATGACCGATCTGCCGTCGCTTGGACGGCATCGCTAGGGCTATCGTCTGCCTACTCTTGTTTTGCCGCTCCGGATCGGGTTGATACGGGGCGCGCAGACAAGGAAAGACGACATGACGAGCTGGATCACCATTTGCGAAGGTTGCAAAACCGATGACTGGGCCGAAAAAGGCATCGAGGTCACGGATGGCGCCATGCTGGCCGATAAGATCGAAGCCGCAGCAGACGGAACCGGCCTGAAGGCGCGCCGCGTGTCCTGCACCATGGGCTGCGAGCGGTCCTGCAACATCATCGTTCAGGGCAAGGACAAGATCGGCTACTCGCTCGGTAAATTCGAGCCGACTGCGGAGGCTGCCGAAGCCATCGTCGAATACGCCAAGATGCACAGCGAAAGCGAAAGCGGTCAGGTGCCGTTCCGCCAGTGGCCGCTCGGCGTCAAAGGGCACTTCGTGTCCCGCCACCTCCCCCTGCCGGAGACCGATTGATGGCTCGCGATCACGGCGGCGGTGTCGATGCGGCTGTTGCCCATTGGGGCGGTACGCGCGACGGCTGGCTGGACCTGTCCACTGGCATCAATCCGGTGCCGTATCCTGTCGGCGAAATCTCCGCCCTTGCCTGGAATACCCTGCCCGACACCGGAGCCATGGAGCGCCTCATAGCCGCCGCACGGTCGTTCTGGAATGTGCCCGAAGATTGCGCGATCTTGCCCGCGAACGGTGCCTCCGCGCTGATCTCCCGCCTGCCCGATATTACGGGTCGCGGCGCATACATCCCCGCGCCGACTTACAACGAATACAAAGCTGCCTTTGAAGGCGCGGACAAACTCGGCGACGGGTCGGAGGCTTCGGGCACGCACGTCTACGTTCACCCGAATAACCCCGACGGAAAGCTCTGGCCGACTGCGGTTACGGAAGGCCACGCGCTGACCGTGATCGACGAAAGCTTCTGCGACGTGTGCCCAGAGCAGTCCCACGTCCAGCTCGCCAGCAACGATGGCGTAGTCGTGCTGAAAAGTTTCGGCAAGTTCTGGGGCCTCGCTGGTCTGCGGCTCGGTTTCATGATTGCCCGCCCCGAGCTGATCGCCCAGATGAAGACCCTCCAAGAGCCGTGGTCCGTCAACGGCCCAGCGTTGGAGATTGGCGCCCGCGCTCTGACCGACCACAAATGGGCCAATGACACCCGCGCACGACTGGCGCAGGATGCCGACCGTCTGGACGCGCTGATGACGGGCAAAGGCGCAAAGGTCGTCGGCGGCACCACGCTGTTCCGCCTCTACGACGTCGACGATGCCGCCGCATGGCAGGACAAACTGGCCAGCGGCCATGTCTGGTCCCGCATCTTCCCCTATTCCAAGACGTGGGTTCGCCTCGGCCTGCCCGCGCCCGACGGCTGGCGCCAACTGGAGGCCGCGCTGTGAGCGTCGTCCTCGCGATGCTGCTCGACGCTTGGCTGGGCGAGCCGAAATGGCTCTGGAACCGCTTTCCGCATCCCGCGGTGCTCATGGGGCGCTGCGTCGGCTTCATCGACGACACGTTCAACAACGGCTCCCACCGGAAAGACAAAGGCATCGCCTCCTTCGCTGTGCTGGTCGCTATTTTCGCGCTCCTTGGCGTCGTCCTACAGGCGCTCCCTTGGATCTGGGCCGAGATCATTGTCGGCGCTATGCTCCTCGCGCAGAAGTCGCTGGTCGAGCATGTGCAGGACGTGGCCCGCGCCCTCCGTTATTCTGTTTCCGAGGGCCGCAAATCCGTGGCCATGATCGTGGGACGTGATACCTCGGACATGGATGAACCCGCTGTGGCCCGCGCCGCGATCGAAAGCGCGGCAGAAAATTTCAGCGACGGCATCATCGCCCCGCTATTCTGGTTCATCGTCGGCGGCTTGCCCGGATTGCTGGTCTACAAGATCACAAATACGGCAGACAGCATGATCGGATACCGCACGCCGAAGCACGAACAATTCGGCTGGGCGGCGGCGCGTTTCGACGACCTGCTCAACCTGATCCCCGCGCGCCTCACCGCGCTGCTGTTCGTCGCTCTACGCCCCGACCTATGGTCGTTCCGCGATATCTATGACGACGCCAAACTCCACCGCAGCCCCAACGCAGGCTGGCCCGAAGCGGCGCTGTCCCGCGTCCTCGGCCTCGCCCTTTCCGGCCCTCGCGCCTACCACGGCGAGATGCGCCAGTACCCTTGGGTCAACGCAAAAGGCAGCAAACTCGCAGGGCCGAAGGATATCGACGGTGCGGTGCGACACCTCTGGATCGCTTGGGGTATCGCGCTCGGCGCGGCTCTGCTGATTTCCGTTTTCTGAGGTTGCGCCCTTCGGCCTGCGCGCTACGCTCTGTCCAAGTCATTAGGAGGACACATGCGTATTCCCCTCACCCTCGCCGCGATCTGTCTGGCGGGCTCCGTTTCGGCCCAGCAATGCGGCGGCACCTTTTCGAACTTCGTCAACGATATGAAATCCGAGGCAATGTCTCGCGGTTTCGACGCCAACACCGTTAACAACTTCTTCGCAAATGTGAGCCAGAGCGACGCCGTGCTCCGCGCCGACCGCGCGCAGGGCGTGTTCCAGAAGGACTTTATCGAGTTCTCACGCAACCTCATTTCGCAGAACCGCGTAAACAACGCCGCCACTTATGGGCAGCGCTTCGCTTCGACGTTTGACCGTATCGAGCGTGAATATGGCATCTCCAAAGGTGTACTGCTGGCGTTCTGGGCGTTCGAGACCGACTTCGGTCAGGTGCAAGGCAACTTCAACACGTTGAACGCTCTGGTCACTCTGGCGCACGATTGCCGCCGCCCCGAACTGTTCCGTCCGCAGGTTTTCGCTGCGCTTGAACTCTATCGCCGCGGCGACTTCAGCCCGACCAACACCACCGGCGCTTGGGCGGGTGAAATCGGTCAGGTGCAGATGCTGCCCGAAGACATCATCGCCAACGGTCGTGATGGCGATGGCGACGGTCACGTCGATCTGAAAGGCTCGCCCGAGGATGCGCTGATGTCTGGCGCGTCGATGCTGTCGTCCCTCGGCTGGCGTCCTAACGAGCCGTGGCTGCAAGAAGTTACCCTGCCGTCGAACCTCGACTGGTCGCTCACGGGTCTGAACCACGAAATGAGCGGCGCCGAATGGGCCAGCCTTGGCGTTCAGCCACGCACGGGCCAGATCGCGAACCTGCCTGCGTCGATCTTGCTGCCGATGGGCCGCAACGGGCCTGCTTTCCTCGCATATCCGAATTTCCACGTCTATTTCGAGTGGAACAAGTCGATGGTTTACGTGACCACCGCAGCCTACTTCGGCACGCGAATCATGGGCGCACCGGCTTACAACGCAGGCAACCCGACGCCGGCATTGTCGGGCGAGGAGGTCATGTCGCTCCAGCGCAAACTTCAGGCCCGCGGCCACGATGTTGGCGGCGTTGACGGTATCGTTGGCGAGATGACCCGCGAGGCCGTGCAGACCGAACAAGAGCGCCTCGGAATGCCAGCCGATGCTTGGCCCACTCGGGAACTGTTGAACAGCCTGTAATGAACTGGGGAATTGCGACTACGATCAAAGCGCCGGTGGCAGAGGTAGAGGCATGGGTTGCCCACCACCTCGCCCTCAAACCTGCGCAGATCTGGTTGCACTTCGATGATCCCGACGACCCCGCCGCTGATGTGGTCGAGGGGATCAAGGGCCTGACGGTTATCCGCTGCGATGCTGATCATTGGGAGGCACGTGGCGGGCGGCCGATCAAGATTGAGGGCCGCCAGACACGTAACGCCCAGAGCATCTATGACCGCGACGAAGTCGACTGGCTCGCCCACATGGACGGCGACGAATTTATATATCCGAGCGAGCCTGTCGCAGCTGTCCTTGCCCGTGCCGATGAAGCATCACCCGTTGTCAGGATGCGCCCGTGGGAGGCCATCCACTCCCCGAAAAACGGCGGTGTTTTTGACGCGCATCTGTTCCGCGCGCCTATCCTCTGGAAAGAGCAGCGCGAGCTGTTCTATGCCGTGTTCGAGGACTACGCGCCGATTATGAAACGCGGGAGCCTCAGCCATTCGGTCGGGAAATCGTTCTACCGCAAAGGCATAGAGGGGCTGGAGGTTCGCATCCACACCGCCCTGATCGACGGCGAACGGGTGAAGGGATACCCCTTTGCCGACGAGTTGCCGCTGCTGCATTTCCACGCGCACGATCCTGACGACTGGAAATCGCGGCTCCCCGCCCGTGCCAAGACCGGCGCCTATTTGGGTGTGCCCGAGCTCTTGGAAATCCTGTCGGAGGCGAGCGCAGAAGAACTCGATCACTTCTACCAGACCGCCGCCGCGATGGACGTGGACAAGGTGTCGATCTGTATGGATCGCGGTTTGCTGAAGGACATCGACCTCGACCTGCCCGCCAAGGTCTCTGCCATGCGCCTTTACGCGACCATCGCCTCGGCGCGCTTGAGGTCAACCGAAACCAGCTGACTGACGCCCTGCTCGGCCATCGTCACCCCGAACAGGCGGTCCATGCGAGCCATCGTCACCGCGTGGTGCGTGATGGTCAGAAAGCGCGTCTGCGTGCGGCGCGTCATCTCGTCCAGCATATCGCAGAAGCGGGTCACGTTCGCATCGTCGAGCGGCGCGTCGACCTCGTCCAGCACACAGATCGGCGCGGGGTTAGCGAGGAATACCCCAAAGATCAGCGCCAGCGCGGTCAGGGTCTGCTCACCGCCCGACAGCAGCGAGAGCGTCGACAGTTTCTTGCCCGGCGGTTGGCACATGATCTCCAGACCGGCTTCGAGCGGATCGTCGGATTCCACCAGAACCAGCTTCGCCTCACCGCCGCCGAACAGGTGGCGGAACAGGTTCGAGAAGTTCTCGTTCACCTGCTCGAATGCGGTCAAAAGGCGCTCGCGGCCTTCCTTGTTCAGCCCGAAAATCCCATGACGTAGAGCCTTGATCGCCTCTTCGAGGTCTGCCTTTTCACCGACCAGCGTATCGTGCTCGGTCTGCACCTCGACCGCGTCCTCTTCGGCCCGCAGGTTCACCGCGCCGAGAGCATCACGCTGGCGCTTATAAGCGTTCACTTGAGACTCTAATTCGTGGGAATTCGGGATTTCCTCAAGCGTCATGTCCAGCGTTTCGAACAGCTTCTCCGGCGTGGTTTCCAGATCCTCGCGGATACGTTCGGCAGCGGCATGGACGGTCTCGCGGGCTGCCTCATTCCGGGCGTCAGCGCGGGCGCGGGCCTCGCGGGCTTCGGACGCCAGACGTTCGGAATCGCGCTCGGCAAACTGCGCATCACGCAGACCGTTTTCGGCCTCGGCCAACTTGTCGGATGCCTCGCTGCGGCGCTCTTCGGCCTCTGCTATGGCTTCCATCAGCTCTTCGCGCTTTTCCGCGATTTCCTCGGGTTGCGCTGCCGCTTCATAGAGCTCTTCTTCGCTCTCGACCTTACGATCCTCAAGCTCCTGCGTCCGCTTCGACGCCGTATCGAGGCGGTGCCGCCAACCGCTAATTTCCTTGGTGATCTCTTGCAGGCGCTTTGTCCGCGCATCGCCCTCGCGGCGTACTTCTTCGGCGGCAGCGCGGCGGGTCATCATGGTCATTCGCGCGGCTTCGACCATCATCTTGAGGTCTTCGATACCGGAACGTGCGTCGTCAAGATCGGCCAAATCGCCGGACTGCCGCTCGGCCTCGACCATCGCACGCTGAGCGGCGTTGGCCTCTTCTAGATGGCGTTGGAGTGCCAATTGCGAGGTCTCGCGCTTGCCCTCGGCAAGGTTACGGTCGGCCTCGGCACGCGACAGTGCACGGCCTGCATCGGCGACCTGTTGGTCGGCGTTGCGGCGGGCCATACGGGCCATCTGGTCGGCTTGCGTCAGATCGCTCAGGCGCGTGACCAGCGCTTCGTGGGACTCGCGGGCATCGTCGGCGCGTTCCTCGGCGGCTTCAAGGTTTTCGCGCAGGCTGCTCAGGCGGTTGATCTGCTGGAGACGGAGTGCGGCAGCCGATGGCGCATCCTCAGCACCGGCGCGGAAACCATCCCACCGCCAGAGGTCGCCTTCGACACTGACGAGGCGCTGACCGGGCAGCAGTTGCTCCTGTAGCCGCGCGCCATCCGCTTGGGCCACCAGCCCGACTTGCGCGATGCGGCGCGCCAGAACTGCGGGCACGTCAACCATATCGGCCAGCGGCTGCAGTCCAGCGGGAAGCGATTGCGGGTTCGCATATGCGCTCAGTTCGGCCCAGCCCGACGCCTTGCTGCCGTCGATTGCGGGCGCGCGCAGGTCATCCGCCAGCGACGCGCCCAGCGCCTTTTCATAGCCAGAACGCACGGTGAGCAGATCAAGCACCTGCCCGTCACCGCCGCTTTCACGTTCGACGAGTTTGGCGAGACCGGCAACCTCGGCGCGCAGCGCATTGGCTTCGCCCTCGGCCGAAGACCGGAGCGCCCGCGCATCCGCTTCGCGCTGCTGGATGTCGGCACGCGCTACCTCGGCTTCGGCGAGGGTTTCTTCGGCACGTTCGGCGGTGGCCTGTGCGATTTCCTCGGCTTCGGTCGCCGCTTCGAAATCGGTCTCGGCCTTGGCCAGCGCGGCCTCCGCATCGACGAGAGCAGCCTTAGCACGCTCCGCATCGGCGTCAGCTTTGGCCAGCGTCTTGCGGCAGTCTTCGATCAGACGCTGTGTTGATTGGTGACGGGCGGCAAGTCGGGCGACGTCCTCGGTCCGCTCGGACAGTTCCGCCTCTCGCTCCTGCATGACGGACGCGGCATCACGGGCGGCTTCCTGAGCGATCTCGAACCGCTCGGGCTGGCCCTCGTTGGCCTTGGCAATCTCACGCTGTTCCCATTCCAGACGGTCAATGGTTTCGACAGCATCCGTGTTCAGTCCAGCCTCGCGCTCCATATCGCGGGTAAGCTGGTCGATGCGGTTTTTCAGCGTCTGGATCCGTTCCAGCGCGCGCTGTTCCTGTTCTTTGAGCGAGTCGCGCTGGACCTGAAGTCGTTGCAGCACGGCGCCGGCGATCGCCTCTTCTTCACGAACCTTGGGCATGCCGTCTTCGTATTTCACGCGGGCGGCGGTCGCGGCACGGGCGGCACTTTCGGCCTGCGATGCGGCAACGGTCTGTTCACGCAAGACAGCGACAGCGGCAAGGCGGGCGTCCTCGGCCTCTTTCCAACGGCGATAGAGCAGCATCCCTTCCGACTTGCGGAGGTTCTCGCCGATCTCGCGGTAGCGGGCGGCCTGACGGGCCTGACGGGCAAGCTGCTGGAGTTGGTTCGCCAGCTGTTCTACCACGTCATCGACACGTTCGAGGTTCTGCTCCGCCGCTTTCAGCTTCAATTCTGCTTCGTGACGACGCTGGTACAGACCCGAAATACCCGCAGCTTCCTCGAGAATGCGGCGGCGGGCTTTGGGCTTTGCGTTGATCAGTTCGGAGATCTGGCCCTGTCGCACAAGCGCGGGCGAGTGCGCACCGGTCGACGCGTCGGCGAACAGCATCTGCACATCGCGAGCACGTACTTCTTTGGTGCCGACCTTGTAGGCCGAGCCGATGTCCCGCGTAATGCGGCGCACGATTTCGAGGTTGTCCTGATCGTTGAACGCAGCAGGCGCGAGGCGCTCGGCGTTGTCGATGACCAGCGCGACCTCGGCAAAATTGCGAGCGGGCCGCTTGGTGGTTCCGGCGAAGATCACGTCTTCCATGCCGCCGCCGCGCATCGCCTTGGGACGGTTTTCGCCCATCACCCAGCGGAGCGCCTCGAGGAGGTTCGACTTCCCGCACCCGTTCGGCCCGACCACACCGGTCAGACCTTCGGCAATCACCAGCTCTGTCGGGTCGACAAAGCTTTTGAACCCGTTGAGCCGCAGTTTGTTGAACTTCACGTGGTCACCTGACTGATTCCGTTGCTTTCAAGTTGGACGGCAGATCGGCGGCGAGTCAACGAAACTGCCCACAATCTGCTATCCGGCCCCTAGTTATCCACAATATATCGACAGAATTACGGCCAGAGCACAGGCAGCTTTGGTTCATTCACACCGCCGTTCCTGCGCGCGATGCTGTCGCAATCCGCCTTGACGCCCCAGCAAAACAAAGCGCACAAAGACGCCGCACGGTGCCTCTTCCGTGGTGCAAAGCATCCGAGGATAACCGGGAATGCGGTAAGGCCGGATCCCCTCCGGAAGGCCAAATCCGCAGCCGCCCCCGCGACTGTATGCGGAGAGCGTTTTCCACTCCGCCACTGGGTCCGCTCGGGAAGGCAGGAAAGCGCCTTGACCCGCGAGCCAGGAGACCGACCGCGCCGGATATAACCATGCCGTCGGGTGTGACGGACGATGAAAGAGAGAATTATGGCCGCTAAAATCCCCGCAACCGTTGTGACCGGTTTCCTTGGCGCAGGTAAAACCACGCTGATCCGTCACATGCTGCAAAACGCCAACGGCAAGCGCATCGCGCTGATCATCAATGAATTCGGTGACCTCGGCGTTGACGGCGACATCCTCAAGGGCTGCGGCGAAGAGACCTGCACCGAAGAGGACGTGATGGAGCTGTCGAACGGCTGCATCTGCTGCACAGTAGCCGACGATTTCATCCCGACGATGGAAAAGCTGCTCGAGCGCGAAAACAAGCCCGACCACATCGTCATCGAAACTTCGGGCCTCGCCCTGCCGCAGCCGCTGGTGCGTGCGTTCAACTGGCCGGGTATCTCGACCAAGGTGACCGTGGATGGCGTCGTGACCGTTGTGGACGGTAAAGCCGTGACCGAAGGCCGTTTCGCGCACAGCGTCGAAGCTGTCGATGCCCAGCGCAAACTGGACGAAAACCTCGACCACGAAACGCCGCTGTCCGAGCTGTTCGAAGACCAGATCGCCTGCGCCGACATGATCGTCGTCAACAAGACCGACCTTCTGTCCGCTGACGAAGCCGAAGCACTGACCGCCAAGCTGAAGGGTGAAAGCCGTGACGGTGTGCAGGTGGTCAAAGCGACCATGGGCGCACTTCCGGTCGACGTTCTCCTCGGCCAAGGCATCGGTGCGGAAAACGACCTCGATGCCCGTCACGAAGTGCATCACCACCACCATCACGACGATGACGACCACGACGATCATGACCACGAACACGAGCACGGCCACGACGAATTCGAGTCGTTCGTCGTGACCCTCGGCGAGGTCGCTGACGCGAAGGCGTTCTCGGCCAAGGTCGTCGACGTGATCAAAGCGCACGACATCCTGCGCCTGAAGGGTTTTGTCGCTGTCGAAGGCAAGCCGATGCGCCAGACCCTGCAAGCCGTTGGCCCGCGGATCGAGACCTACTTCGACCAGCCGTTCAGCGGCGAGCGCAGCACGCGCCTTGTCGTTATAGGTGAAGCGGGCCTCGATCAGGCGGCGATCACCGCAGCTCTGTCGGCATGATCTTCGTCGAAAAGAACAGTCCGCATCACCCGCAGGCGACGGCTTTGCTCAAGTCGTCGCACGCGTTGATGCAGTCGCTGTTCCCGCCCGAGGACAACTTCTACCTCGATATCGACGATCTCTGCGTGGACAGCATCCGTTTCTTCACCGCGCGCGAAGGTGACACCATTCTTGGGACCGGCGCGTTGTCCATCAAGGACGGCTATGGCGAAGTGAAGTCGATGTTCACGAACGAGGCCGCGCGCGGCAAAGGTATCGCAAGTGCGATCCTGCGCCAGATCGAGGACGAAGCCCGCACCGAAGGTCTGCCGTGGCTGAAACTCGAAACCGGCAACGTGCTTCATGCAGCGCACCGCGTTTACGAGCGCCACGGCTTCACCCGCTGCGGCCCGTTCGGCGATTATCCCGATGCGAAGTCTTCCATCTTTATGGAAAAACCCCT
Source organism: Marivivens donghaensis (assembly GCF_011806565.1). Taxonomy (GTDB): domain Bacteria; phylum Pseudomonadota; class Alphaproteobacteria; order Rhodobacterales; family Rhodobacteraceae; genus Marivivens; species Marivivens donghaensis_A. The sequence continues at coordinate 322,231 of NZ_JAATOP010000002.1, read as the reverse complement.
GACGGATTAATCGTCTTTCTGCTCGCTCTTCTCGGCGGCGGCTTTCTTCATCCGCTCGAGCAGAACGCTCTTGTCGTTACGACCGGCGAATGGGTTCTTGTCCGTGCCTTTGGAGTTGTGTTCCTTGTGGCGCGGAAAACCTTTGCGACCGGTCGAAGGTCCGAACTTACTATAATCAACCATGATGTGGCTCCTTTGCCGCGCTGATGCCCGAATTAAAGGTCCGATACAATGCACCTGCTCGCTGCGACACCCGGAAACGTGGACGATAAAGAGCCAGTCGACCTCGGACAGACGCCCGCCGACATCGTGGTGATTACCGCCGCCGATACGGAACTTGCCGCCCTCTCCGAAGCGCGGGCCGAAATGCAGGACGCGCCGGACCTGCGCCTCGCCAGTCTGATGAACCTTATGCATCCGATGTCGGTGGACCTGCACCTCGACGACTGCGCAACAAAATCGCGGCTGGTCATCGCGCGCGTTCTGGGCGGCGCGGGCTACTGGAAATATGGGCTCGAACAATATGCCGCCCGCCTCTACGAGGCCGGTATTCCGTTCGCTGCCCTCCCCGGTGACGACAAGCCCGATCAGGAACTGCGCAGCCTTTCGACGGTGAGCGGCACGGACTATGATGCCCTCTGGAGCTATCTTGTCGAAGGCGGCCCGCAGAACGCGACGAACTTCCTCGCCTACGCTCAATCCATGTTGAACGGCCGCGAAAAGCCCGCCGCAGCCTCTCCGCTTTTGCGTGCCGGCATCTACTGGCCCGGCCATGGCCAAGCAAATCTTACCGACCTGAAAGAGGCTTGGGTCGACGGCGCACCTATCGTTCCGGTGGTTTTCTACCGTGCGCTCGTCCAAGGCGCGGGCCTCGCCCCGATCAATCGCCTGACCCGTAGTTTGCTCCGCGCAGGACTGAACCCGCTGCCAGTGTTTGTCGCTTCGCTGAAAGACCCCGTGTCAGTCGCCACGCTGGAAACGCTCTTCACCGACGCCAAGCCCGACGTCATCCTCAACTGCACATCCTTTGCCGTCGGCAATCCGCACGGCGACAAGGCCAGCGCCAACCCGCTCGCCGCGCCCTTCGCCAACAACGCGCCGGTGTTTCAGGTCGTCCTCTCGGGCGGCACCGAAGAAGCATGGAGCGAGGGCCTCAACGGCCTCGCCGCCCGCGACATCGCGATGAACGTCGCCCTGCCCGAGGTCGACGGCCGCATCCTCTCGCGCGCTGTCAGCTTTAAAGGGGAGGCCTACTTCGACGAAGCCACCCAGTGCCCCATCGCAACCTATCAGCCGCGCGGCGACCGGATCGACTTCGTCACCCGCCTCGCGGCGAACTGGACGAACCTTCGAAGGACCGCGCCGCAGGATCGCAAAATCGCCCTCGTCCTCGCGAACTACCCCAACAAGGACGGCCGCCTCGCCAATGGCGTCGGCCTCGACACACCCGCAGGTACGGCCCACGTCCTCTCACTGCTGAACACCGCAGGCTATAAAACCGAAACGCCTGATAGCCGCACACTGATGGATCACATCACCGCTGGCCCGACCAACTGGCTCACCGACCGCGCCAGCAAGGAAGGCGGCGAGCATCTGCCACTTTCAATCTATCTCGACCATTTCAACGCCCTGCCTTGGGACGTCAAACAGCGGATCACCGACCGCTGGGGCGCACCGGAGGACGACCCCTTCATTCTGACCCCAATACCTTCGCCGAAGGCCACCGGCGAAGCCGGTTTTGCGCTCTCGATCAAAACTTACGGCAACGTCGTCGTTGGCGTGCAGCCCGCGCGCGGCTACAACATCGACCCGACCGAGACCTACCATTCGCCCGATCTCGTCCCGCCGCACAACTATCTCGCCTTTTACTTCTACCTCCGCCACCACTTCGGCGCACAGGCGATCGTCCACATGGGCAAACACGGCAACCTCGAATGGCTGCCGGGGAAATCCATTGCCCTGTCGGAAATCTGCATCCCCGAGGCCGTCTTCGGCCCAACACCCCACGTCTACCCCTTCATCGTCAATGACCCCGGCGAAGGCACGCAGGCCAAGCGCCGCGCGCAGGCCGTGATCATCGACCACCTCACCCCGCCGCTGACCCGCGCCGAAAGCTACGGCCCGCTGCGCGATCTCGAAGCGCTGGTGGACGAATACTATGAGGCCGCTGGCGTCGATCCCCGCCGCATCGATACGCTCCGCCGTGAAATTCTGTCGCTGTCCGAAGTCACGGGGCTCGCCTCCGACGTCGGTATGACGGGCGATCAGGAACAGGACCTCGCGAAGCTGGACGCCTACCTTTGCGAACTGAAGGAAGCGCAGATCCGCGACGGCCTGCATATCTTCGGCCAGTCCCCGACCGGCCAACAAGCGCTTGACCTTGCCATCGCTCTGGCCCGCGTGCCACGCGGCGACGGCAAGGGCGCGAACGCATCGCTTCTGCGCGCTCTGGCTGACGATCTTGTGCTCGATTTCGATCCGCTCTCGGCGGACCTCGGAACGCCTTGGACGGGCCCGACACCCGACATCCTGAGCGGCGATGGCACATGGCGAACCACAGGTGATACTGTCGAGCGCCTCGAAGACCTCTCCCAGACACTCCTGCGGGACGGCGGGTGGGGCGATGCGGAGGCAACGACGCAAGCGACACCGCCGGGACCGAAATCTGCCGAAGTCATCGCGGAAATCCTCGGCAACATCCGCCCGATTATCCAAACCTGCGGCCCCGACGAAGGGCAAGCACTGCTGAACGGTCTGAGCGGCCTAGCCGTCGCACCAGGTCCATCCGGCGCGCCGACGCGCGGACGCCTCGACGTGCTCCCGACGGGAAAGAACTTCTACTCCGTCGACAGCCGCGCCGTGCCGACCCCGACCGCGTGGCAGCTTGGTTGGAAATCCGCGAACCTGCTGATCGAAAAGCACCTCCAAGACCACGGCGACTGGCCGCGCACCATGCTTGTCACCGCGTGGGGCACCGCCAACATGCGCACGGGAGGCGACGACATTGCGCAGGCTTTGGCGCTTATGGGCGTCAAGCCGACATGGGACAGCGCGAACCGCCGCGTCACCGGTTTCGAGATTATGCCCCAAGGCATCCTTGGCCGTCCCCGCGTGGACGTGACGCTGCGTGTTTCGGGCTTCTTCCGCGACGCCTTCCCACAACTGATCGCCCTCGTGGACAGTGCCGCCCGCGCCGTTCAGGCCCTTGATGAAACCGCCGATCTGAATCCCGCTGCCGACCGCGCGCGCAAAGGCGAAAGCCAGTCGCGTGTCTACGGCTCCAAGCCGGGTGCCTACGGTGCGGGTCTACAGGCCCTGATCGACGAACGGATCTGGAACGACAAAGCCGACCTCGGCAACGCCTATATCGAATGGGGCGGTTATTCCTACGGTGCCAAAGATGAGGGTACTGCCGATCACCAAGGCTTCCGCGAGCGTCTATCGCAGACCGAAGCTGTCGTGCAGAACCAAGACAACCGCGAACACGATATCCTCGACTCGGACGATTACTACCAATTCGAAGGCGGCGCAGCGGCGGCTATCAGCACGCTTCAGGGCACGGATCGTCCCATCTATCATAACGACCACTCCCGCCCCGAGCGACCTGTCATTCGCACTCTGGATGATGAAATCGGCCGCGTCGTGCGCAGCCGCGTGGTCAATCCCAAATGGATCGATGGCGTCAAACGTCACGGCTACAAGGGTGCGTTCGAAATCGCGGCGACGGTCGATTACCTCTTCGCATTTGCAGCAACGACCGGAGCCGTGAAGAACCACCATTTCGATCTGGTGGAGTCCGCATTCATCGAAGATGACGACACGCGCGAATTCATTGAGGACGTTAATCCGGCAGCACTGCGAGAGATCGCGGAAAGGCTCAATGAGGCAATGGATAGAGGACTTTGGCAACCGCGCTCGAACTCTGCCCGAGCGCGGATAGCCGGTTTGCTCAACTGAACTCAGACAGTCGCGATTGCGGCGACAGCGAAGTACAGAACAAACATAGACAAAGCGAAATACTGCATTGTAAATCCTGCTGCGTATGCACAATCCGCCCTTTGCCCCGATACGCTCGTAACGGGAAGTGACAAACGGCGCGAAGGTGCGACGCATTCCAAATATGTTGACTAAGGGCCACAGCCGGGGAGGCTCGCTGCGGCGGTTGCTATATCAACACCCTCTCGCCCGCGAAGGTTCCCGCCGAGTTTCGCCACAACCGCGAACCCGATACATTTACAGCAAATCCGTATGATCGGTTCGACGTTCGACCTCAGCCGCTGCACCTTCGGTTGTCCGCTATCGGTTGCCCTTCCGGCTGAACAATCACCGATCAATCGTGTGCGAAAGCGCGCGCAACAGACGCGCCCTTTTTTGCTGTCTTGAACCTCGCCAGCGAAACCCTCACAGTTGCGCCAAACAGGAGATTTGCATGACGGAAGATACCGAACGCCACGCCCTCAAGATGGCCAAGAAGAAAGCCGCGCGCGATAAGATCATGTCGACGAAGACGGACCAGAAGGGCCTGATCATCGTTCACACTGGCAAGGGCAAAGGCAAATCGACCGCTGCTTTTGGTATGATCTTCCGCCACATCGCCCACGGGATGAAAAGCGCTGTTGTGCAGTTCATCAAAGGCGGCATGAGCACCGGCGAGCGCGACCTGATCCTCGAGCGCTTCAGTGATATGTGCGAATTCCATACGATGGGCGAAGGCTTTACGTGGGAAACGCAGGACAAAACCCGCGACACAGAAATGGCGCAGGCGGCGTGGGAAAAGGCCAAGGACCTCATCCGCGATCCGGCAAATTCGATGGTCCTGCTCGACGAGATCAACATCGCGATACGCTATGACTATGTGAAAATCGACGACGTGGTCGAGTTCCTTTCGACCGAGAAGCCGCACATGACCCACGTCGTCCTTACGGGCCGCAATGCGCATGAAGACCTGATCGAGATCGCTGACCTCGTGACGGAAATGGAGCTGCTCAAGCACCCGTTCCGTTCGGGCATCAAGGCCCAGATCGGCGTCGAATACTGATCGGCGACGAGGGGGCGCTGCCCCCTCGGCCTTGCGGCCTCACCCCCGAGGTATTTCTGTCAGAATGAAGATCAGCCGCCGCGCACTTGGGTGAGGGTTTGGCCGGTGCTGAGGGCCTCGGGATCGATGCGGCATTCGATGACTGCCAGCGTGCCGGACGCGCGGGCGCGTTCGAAAGCGGGGGCAAAGTCGGCTTGGGTTTCGACGGTTTCACCGTGACCTCCATAGGCCCGAGCGAGCGCAGCGTAGTCCGGATTGGCGAGGGCAGTGCCGGAGACGCGTTCCTTGTAGCTGCGCTCCTGATGCATCCTGATCGTGCCGTACTGGCCGTTGTTCATCACGATGACGATCGGCTTTGCGCCGTGTTGGATGGCTGTCGACATCTCATTGAGCGTCATCTGGATGCAGCCGTCACCCGCGAGGCAGACAACGGTTTTGTCAGGGTGTTCAAGCGACGCCGACACCGCCGCCGGAAATCCGTAGCCCATTGAGCCGGACGTCGGCGCGAGCTGCGTGCCGTATTGTTTGTAGCTGAAATAGCGGTGTAGGAAGGCGGCGTAGTTACCGGCACCGTTGGTGACAATCGCATCTTTCGGTAGGTTGTCCGACAGCCATTTGATCACGCCTTCCTGTTTGACCGCACCGGGCGTCTCTATCGGGGTGACCCATTTCTTGTAAGCCTGCTTGGCGTCGGACGCTTTCTTTTCGAAGGTTTTGACGGGCGGCACCGCGGCCAGAGCCTTTACGAATTCGTCAGCGCGCATGCAGACTGCATGGTCGGGCTGCCAGAGGCGGCCAAGCTCGGCGATGTCTGCATGGACGTGGAAAATGCGCTGCTGTTGGCGGGTCGGATCGGCGAGCGTGAAGCCCTTGGTTTCGATGTCGCCAAGGCGTGAGCCCAGCACCAGCAGGCGGTCGGCATTCGCCAGTCGCTGCGCCAGAGCGGGGTTCATCGCGACGTTCAGATCGCCAGCGTAGCAAGGGTGGTCATTGCGCAGGTAATCCTGACGGCGGAAGTCGGCTGCGACAGGGATCTGGTGGGCGTCGGCGAAGCGGGCAAGTGCGTCCTCGGCGTCCGCCGACCAATGCGGCCCACCCACGACGACGAGCGGGTTGGTTGCCTCGGCGAGCCAATTAGCGGCCACCTGAGCATCGACGGCAGGCGAGGCGATCTGAGCAGGCGGGCGCATGTCGGCAACGTCGCAAGTAGCGCTCAGCATGTCTTCGGGCAGAGCCAGAACGACCGGTCCCGGACGGCCCGTTTGTGCGATGTGGAACGCGCGGGCGATGTATTCGGGCAGGCGGTCGGTCTGATCGATCTCGGCAACCCATTTCGCCAGAGGTCCGAACATGGCACGGTAGTCGACCTCCTGAAATACGTCACGATCGCGGTGGTCACGTGCGATCTGCCCGACGAAAAGGACCATCGGCGTCGAGTCCTGACGGGCCACATGCACGCCTGCGCTGGCATTGGTCGCGCCCGGTCCGCGGGTGACAAATGCAACGCCGGGGGTGCCGGTCAGTTTGCCATAAGCCTCTGCCATCATCGCGGCGCCGCCTTCGTGGCGGCAGACGATGTTTTCGATGCCGCTGTCGTACAGGCCGTCGAGAGCCGCCAGAAAGCTTTCGCCCGGAACAGAAAACACACGCTTTACGCCCAGAATGGACAACTGATCCGCAAGAACCTTGCCGCCGTGACGCATCATTCTACCTCCCGTATTAGACATCCGTTGCACTCTGATCGGATGGAGCCGGATCAGCAAGTAGGGAACATGAATGGCGAAAATTCTCGGGATCTGCGGGTCGCTCAGAAGGGGGTCTTACAACCTCATGCTCTTGCAGGAAGCCATTCGCGAGTTTGCACCGGACCTCTACAGGATGGGCGATATTCGCTTTCCGCTTTATAACGGCGATCTCGAAGACGAAGACGGTATTCCCGAAAGCGTCCAGACACTTGCAGACTGGATCAGCAAGGCGGATGCGGTCATTATCGCCACCCCCGAGTACAACAAATCGCTACCGGGCGGGCTGAAAAACGCGCTCGACTGGATCAGCCGACTGCCCGACAATCCGTGGACAGATAAGCCTGTGTCGATCATCTCGGCAGCGGCAGGGCGCGGTGGCGGCGACCGTTCCCAGTTCGCGCTCCGCCTTGCGCTGGCCCCGTTCGGACCGCTGGTAATGAACGGGCGGGAGGTTCTGGTGTCAAACCCTGCGGACTGCTTTGACGAAGACGGATATCTGACGGACGAACGTGCGCGGCGGGCGCTGACCACCCATGTTGCGGCATTCAGAGACCTCGTCGCAGCCTGCAATCCGGTACGCTAGAAACTCGCGTCGGGTTTGAAGCCGTCGGGGATTGCGTCGACACCTTCCAGCAGCAGATCGGCCATAACCAGCCCGACTTTCGGAGCCATGCCAAACCCGATCTTGAACCCGCCATTGGCTATATAGGCGCCCGCCTCGAACGGATGCTCGCCGAGCATGGGCGCGCGGCTCTTGGCGCGCGGACGCACGCCAGCCCAGCGCTCCACTACTTTGGCGCCGGCGAGAACGGGGAAGGCTTCGATGGCGCGGGCGATCACGTCTTCAAGCTGCGCGTCGGTGGATGACGGATCATCGAACTCGCGCTCGGTCGTCGAGCCGATGGCGACAGTACCATCGATATGCGGAACGATATGGAGGCTATCGGCAAAGAGCTGCGGCTTCTGGATCGCGTCCAACTTCAGCAGCGCGGACTGGCCCTTGATGCCTGCGCCAACCGACTTCCCTTTTTGCGTTGACAGCTCGACAAGGCCCTTCCAACCGGTGGCATAGACGACCTTGCCTTCAGGAGCGCCCGCGTCTGTGATCTCTCCCCCCTTGGCGATGATCGCAGCGGCGAGCGCGTGGGTCGCCTTGCGCGGATGGACCCGCGCGGTGAGATTGTCATGGATGAGTTTGCCGCTGCCGCTCTGCGGGGCCCAGTCGCCGTAGTCATCAGCGTCAACGATCTGCCAGTCGAACTTGCCCTGCCAAAGTTCGGCAGCTGTCACGGCGCGCTGTTTAGCCAGTTCCACGGCTTTCTCGTCGGCCAGCGGCTGCAAACGACCCGAGCGCAGGTAACCGGGATCCTGCCCCGACACGTCGGCAATCTCGGTCCAGAACTCCTCCGCCATCGCGAGGCTGTCGAACTGGAAAGCTTTCTTGTCGTTCCAATTTTCGGGCACATGCGGCGCGAGCGCCCCGACGATGCCGCCCGACGATCCTGCGGCCACACCGAAAGGGTCGATCACGCGGACCTTGGCCCCGCGCGAAATGCAGGCGTAGGCGACCGACAGGCCAAATGCCCCTGCCCCGTAGACCGTCACATCGACCATTGCCATTTCACAACCCCGCGTTCACATTCGCCGCATCCTTAAGGCATGCCCTCATGAACGACCAGCCACAAGCCCAGCTGGACTGGCGGGACGGGACCATCCCCGTGTCGCGGCAGTTCGACGACCCCTACTTCTCGCTCGATAACGGCTTGGAGGAGACACGATACGTTTTCCTTCAGGGCAACGACCTGCCCGCGCGGTTCGGCGGCGATTTCCATATCGGAGAGCTCGGCTTCGGCACGGGGTTGAATTTCCTGACGACGTGGAAAGCGTGGGAGGAAGCCGGCGCGAACGGCACGCTGACGTTCACAACGTTCGAAGCCTTCCCGATGGCAAAGAAAGACATGGCGAACGCCCTCGCTGCTTGGCCAGAGTTGTCGAAGTGGTCCGCGCAGCTGCTGGCGCAGATTGACCAAGGTGATGAGCTGGATTTCGGCCCTGTTCGCTTGCGCATCGTAAAAGGCGATGTTCGTCAGACACTGCCGGCACACTCGCTACAAGCCGATGCGTGGTTTCTTGATGGTTTCAGCCCCGCAAAGAACCCTGAGATGTGGGAAAGCGATGTGATGGCTGAAGTCGGCGCGCATACCAAACAATGCGGCACTGCCGCGACCTATACCGCCGCAGGGCACGTCCGCCGCAATTTGGAGCTCGCTGGCTTCACCGTCGAACGCGTTCCGGGGTTTGGCCGCAAGCGCCACATGACGAAAGCTGTCAAAGCATGACCGAACAGAACACGCGCCTCGGCATCATCCTGATGATTTGCGCGACCTTTATCTTTGCGATGCAGGACGGTCTGTCGCGTCACCTCGCCGACACATACGACGTCCGCATGGTCGTGATGGTCCGCTACTGGTTCTTCGCTGCCTTCGTCATTTTCATGGCCAAGCATCGCGGCGGGTCGGTCCGCAAGGTGGCCAGCAGCAAGGTCCTCGGCCTCCAGATTTTCCGAGGCGTCTTGCTCGTCGCGGAAATCTGCATGACGATTGTAGCTTTCGTCCGATTGGGGTTGGTGGAAGCGCACGCGATCTTTGCCTGCTATCCGCTGCTCATCGTCGCCTTCTCCGGTCCGGTGCTGGGCGAAAAAGTCGGTTGGAAACGCTGGTCGGCCATCGCCGTTGGCTTCCTCGGCGTCCTCGTGATCCTGCAACCCGGGTACGGGGTGTTCACGCCCGACATGCTCTGGGCGCTGATCGCTGCGGTCATGTTTGCTGTTTACGGCATCCTGACCCGCTACGTTGCACGCCACGACCGCCCATCGACGTCCTTTTTCTGGACAGGCGTTTCCGGAGCCATCGCGATGACAGCCGTCGGCATCTGGTACTGGGAGCCGATGAGCACCTTCGACTGGTTCCTGATGGCGACGCTCTGCGTGTCAGCCGCCAGCGGCCATTACATCCTGATCAAGGTCTACGACGTGGCAGAGGCCAGTGCGGTGCAGCCCTTCGCCTACCTGCAACTGCCCTTCGCATCGTCTATCGGCGTGCTGGTGTTCCATGACACCCTGCGCATCAACGTGGTCGTCGGAGCGATCATCGTCGTTAGCGCAGGGCTGTTCACGTTCTTCCGCGAGCGGAAAAAGAAGCTCGCGGCGGCCTAGTTCGGCGCATTGTCCCACGGGCGGGCACGCGGCACCGGCATTGGCGTGCTGCCGATCAGGAGAGACGTGAAGTTCACCGGACCGACCTCTCCGCTCAGGCGGGCTTTGTACACCGGAATACTTTCGGTCACGCGCATCACGTAGTTGCGGGTTTCGCGGAAGGGGATCATCTCGATCCAGTCGATCGGATCAACCTCGCCCTTACGCGGATCACCGCGCTGCGCAGCCCAGTCACGCGAACGGCCCGGACCGGCGTTATAGCCTGCGGCGATCATGACAGGCGTGTTGCCGAACATCTCTTCCAGCATCTCGAGGTACCGGCTGCCGAGCGTCGCGTTGTACTGCCAGTCGGACGTGAGGCGGGGCTTGCTGTAGTCAATTCCGAGATCATTCGCGACATCCTGCGCGGTGCCGGGCATCAACTGCATCAGGCCTAGCGCGCCGACCGAACTACCAACAACCGGATTGAATTCGGATTCGCGGCGTGCGATCGACAGAGCAAGCTCCGGCTCGACCGGTAAGTCCATGTTCGCCAGGTCATGCAGCGGGAAATAGAGGTCGGGAATGATGATCCCGCGCGCGGCAGCGCTTTTCCCGAGCAGTACGAGGAAGAACGGATCGTCTCGGGAGGTCAGCTCTTGTCCGATGGTGCCCAATTGCTCGCGGTCCAGAGTGCGCCCCAATTCGGCAAAGAACGAAACAGCCTTGCCCCGCTCACCTGCGTCGAGCAACATGAACGCCGCCTTGACGACCTCGTTTTCGGCAAGCTCCGACCCTTCGTATGCGGGGAAGGTTTCATTGCCCGCGATGGACTGGTCCAGCGGGATGTTCGCTTTTTCCGATGCGAGCAGCCCGTAGAATGCCGTCTGGTGCTCCGCCCCTTCGCGGTATGACACGGCAGCCATTTCGGGATCACCCGCCACTTCATACGCGCGCCCCAGCCAATAGCCTGCGCGACCGTCGGAGATCGGGCTATCGACAGCGGCTTCCAGCTTGCGGAAATGTTCAAGCGCGAGGCGCGGATCATCAAGGAACCGCAGCGCGACATAACCGGCCAGCCACTCCAGATCGGCGTATGGCTCGCCGTCGTCAGGCGTAAGGAAGTGTTTGCTGGCAAGGCGATAGGCGCTGTCATAGCGCCCTTCGCGCATTTCCCAACGTGCGTGCGAGCGGCGCCAACCTGACCAGCGGAAAGGCTGCGCAAGCGTAGCGGCGCTGTCAGTGCGGCTGTTCAGAATCTCGATCGCGAGCGTACGTTCGCCCTGATCCGACAGGTAGTTGAACTGGTCATATGCCAATCCCGGATCATCGGCGAGCGAGGCAGGCACTGCATCGACAAGTTCGTCGATGTTGCCGGATTTGGAAATCAGCGCGATGCGGGCTTCGGCCAGAGCGCGGTGGTCGTCATCCAGCAAAGGCAGCATCCGGCGCGCGTCGGTCGTCTTCCAGCGCCAGAGCATGTTCTCGGTCCGCTTCCAGTGCCAAGGCTCCAGCAGGCTCCCGAACGCTTCGACGAACTGGGCGTGCTCCTCGTCGGTCAGGCCGTAGGTTTCCCAAGTGTCACTCAGCACTTTCGCGGCTTGCTGGCTTTCACCTGCGGCGACAAGGGCGCGGACAAGAAACAACGCTCCGGTTCCGGTCTGCGGATCTTCGCCATCAAAAAAGGATACAACAACGTCATTCTCTGCACCGTCAGCCATCGCCTCTTCGGCGCGCGCGCGAAGCTGGGTCATTGTCGGCCAATCTTCGTGGCTGTCGATGAACTGGACGTATTCGAGGAAGTCGCCCTCGCCGCGCCGCAGCCGCTCCCACGTCACGACATCACGCGCCACAAGGTCGACGCCGACCAGTCCGTAGGCGCCTTCCCAGTCGTCGTCCGATGCGGCTTCGAAGGCTGCGGTAAGCACCGCATCCTGAGCCATTGCGTTGAAAGGAAGGACCGCAGCAAAACACGCGGCCAGTATTGATGTACGTTTTGCCATATCTTTTCTCTGCTACTCGCCTAAAAGCCTAGCGGAGAGGCGCTAAACCTCAACTCACAAACTTGGCAAGCGGCGGAAAGCCGTCTAGGTTCCGCCCGTTTTCACTGTGGGCGACTCACGCCCACCACACGACAAGGAAAGACGTTATGTTCAGAGGATCGATGCCCGCGCTGGTAACGCCGTTCAAGGACGGCACTGTGGATCTGGACACGCTGAAAAAACTTGTCGAGTGGCACATCGACCAAGGCTCGCACGGCCTCGTTCCCGTCGGCACCACTGGCGAAAGCCCGACGCTGAGCCACGAAGAGCACGACCTCGTTGTTAAAACCGTTGTCGAACAGGTGGGCGGCCGCATTCCGGTGATCGCCGGCGCTGGCTCGAACAACACCATCGAGTCCGTTCGTCTGGTGCAGGCCGCCAAGGATGCTGGCGCTGACGCTGCGCTGGTTGTGACGCCCTATTATAACAAGCCGACCCAGCGCGGCTTGATGGTACACTTCGAAGAGTGCGCCAAGATCGGCCTGCCGATCGTTATCTACAACATTCCGGGTCGTTCGGTCATCGACATGACTCCGGCGACCATGGGCGAACTTGCCAAGCTGCCCGAGATCGTCGCAGTCAAGGATGCGACCGGCGATCTGTGCCGCGTGCCGCGCACCCGCATCACCTGCGGCCACGACTTCATCCAGCTGTCGGGCGAAGACGCCACTGCGCTGGGCTTCAACGCTCATGGCGGCAAAGGCTGCATCTCGGTCACTGCGAACGTCGCGCCGAAGCTTTGCTCGGAATTTCAGGAAGCCACCCTGCGCGGTGATTTCGCGGCTGCTCTCGAACTTCAGGACCGCCTGATGCCGCTGCACGACGCGATCTTCACCGAACCGGGTGTTGCAGGCGCCAAGTACGCGATGTCGCTGCTCGACCTTTGCTCTGCCGAAGTCCGCTCGCCGCTGACCGAACTGGAAGACGGGACGAAAGAGCTGATCAAGAAAGCCATGGCGCACGCAGGTCTTCTGTGACCGCGCCGGCATCCGGTCGGGAAAACCTGATCGGCAGCCTGTTCATGATTGCTTCGATGGCGGGGTTCGCCATCGAAGACGCCCTCCTCAAACTCGGCGCAGAAACGCTCCCGCTCGGACAGGTCGTCACGATGACCGGCCTCAGCGGGATGGTTGTTTTCGCTGTGCTCATCAAACTCTCGGGCCAGAAGCTGTATTCTCGCGAATACTTCGGCCCAACGATGCGTATCCGCGCCCTGTTCGAGATTATGGGCCGGATCACCTACACAGCATCCTTCACGCTGATCCCGATCATCACCGCGACCGCGATCCTTCAGGCAACGCCGCTCGTCGTTGTCGCGGGTGCCGCGCTGTTCCTCAAAGAGCCCGTTGGCTGGCGGCGCTGGACCGCGATCATGATCGGCCTTGTCGGCGTGATGCTGATTTTGCGCCCGTGGTCCGCGACGTTCGACATCCTCGCGATGCTGGCTGTTGCGGGCATGATCGGCTTTGCTGGCCGTGACCTTGCCACCCGCGCTGCCGCGCCGAGCCTTTCCAACTTCCAACTTGGCCTGAACGGCTATGCCATGCTGTCGATTGCCGGCGCGCTGATCTGGTCGTTCAATCCCGACATTGTCCCCATGTCGGGCGGAGAACTGGGCGTCCTCTTCTGCGCCATCGTCGGCGGCATCATGGGTTACTACGCGCTAACCATTGCGATGCGTCGCGGCGACGTGGCGACTGTGACCCCGTGGCGATATTCGCGCCTGATCTTCGGTGCGATCCTCGGCGCGCTGATGTTCAACGAAAGCATTCCAACGCTCACTTTGATCGGCAGTTTGATCGTGGTTGGGAGCGGTGTGTTCACCCTGCTCCGCGTGCGTCGCCGCTGATCAACTTTCGAGGCTCTTGTCCTTCGCATCGACCTGCTTGCGGCGGACGAGATGCATCGTTTCAACCATCATACCGGCAGCAAAACCAAAGTTGACCATCCCGTTCGTCGCAGCAAGTCCGCCAAGCAGTTGCCATTCGTCAGGCAAAAGCACGTCTCCGAAGCCGAGCGTGGTGAAACAGGTCAGCGCAAAATAGACCGACTGATCCAGTGTGGCGAACAGGTCCATCTTCCACATCGTGATCGCCCACAGCCAAACGCTCACCGAGATCTGCACGAGGATCAGCAGCGCCGCAGCAGAAAGCACCGACAGCAGTTTAATCTGGAACGGCGGGCGGTTGAGCCAACCTGTCAGGCGCGCACCCATCGCCTCGGCCAGCAGATAGGTCACGCCGGCCACGATGATCGAAAGAACCATCAGGATGCTGCCGATCAGGATTTGGGTGATCATCGTGTTGCCTCGGAGTTTTTTGTAACTTTAACCACGAAACGGGGCACCGCCAGCCCTTGCTTCACCTTGCCGCGAGCCGCGTGACAGCCTATCTGGTGCGCTATGGCCAAGAAACCGGAAAACACGAACTACAAAGTCATCGCCGAAAACCGGCGTGCACGCTACGACTATGCGATCGAGGAAGACCTTGAGGTCGGCATGGTTCTTACGGGGTCCGAGGTCAAATCCCTCCGGACCGGCCAGTCGAATATTGCCGAAAGCTATGCATCGGTCGAAAACGGCGAACTGTGGCTGATCAACAGCTACATCGCGCCCTACGAGCCCGCACGCCAATGGGGCCACGAAGAACGCCGCCACCGCAAGCTGCTGGTCAGCAAGCGCGAAATGGCGCGTCTGTGGAACTCGACCAAGCGTGAAGGCATGACCATCGTTCCGTTGGTGATGTACTTCAACGATCGCGGGATCATCAAAATGAAGATCGGCATCGCAAAGGGTAAGAAGAACCACGACAAGCGTCAGTCGGACGCCAAGCGTGACTGGGCTCGCCAAAAACAGCGCCTGCTTCGCCACTCGGTCTGACGACCTGCTCACAATATGTCGCTTTATCCCAGCTTTTGTTGACGAAAATGGCGCAGGGGCGTGCTTCCCCTTGCGTCTCGAATACTGCGGGGTTAGGGGAAATTTGATTGACCGGATCGTGAGGGGGCACCGCGCATGAGCCAACAATTTCAGGACGACCCCAAAACACTCGTCTCGACCGAGTGGCTTGCCGCACACCTGAAAGACCCCGAGCTCCGCGTTCTGGATGCTTCGTGGTACCTGCCGACCGCCAACCGCGATCCCAAAGCCGAATTTGCCGCCGAACATATCCCCGGCGCGCGTTTCTTCGACATCGACGAAATCTCGGACCTCCGCTCGGACCTGCCGCATATGGCACCGCCGGTCGAAAAGTTCATGAGCCGCATGCGCGCCATGGGCGTTGGCGATGGCCATCAGGTCGTTGTCTATGACGGTGCCGGCCTGTTCAGCGCGGCCCGCGTATGGTGGCTGTTCCGCCTGTTCGGCATCAAGAGTGTCGCTGTGCTTGATGGCGGCCTCCCCAAGTGGAAGGCCGAAGGCCGCCCTGTCACCGACGAAGAGCCCGTCATCCGCGACCGCCATATGGTGACGAGCGTCCAGAAGAACCTGATCAAAGACGTGACCGAGGTCGCCCGCGCTGCCAAGCTGCGTGACCATGAGATCATCGACGCCCGCGCCGCGAACCGCTTCAGCGGTGAAGTCGCAGAGCCGCGTCCGGGTCTGCGCTCCGGCCACATTCCGGGTGCGAAGAACGTGCCCTTCGGCAACGTGCTGAACGAAGACGGCACCATGAAGGATGCCGATGCGCTGCGCCGCACGTTCGAAGCTGCAGGCGTGAACCTCGATAAACCTGCCATCACCAGCTGCGGATCGGGAGTGACCGCAGCGGTGCTTTGCCTTGCGCTCGAACGCATGGGCAAAACCGATTACTCCCTCTACGATGGCTCGTGGTCCGAATGGGGCATGTACGCCGATCTTCCCATCGAAACCGGAGACGCATGATGCTCGAGCATCTGACTGAACAACCCGCTGACAAGATCCTTATGCTGATGCAGGCATACAAATCGGATCCTCGCACCGACAAAATCGACCTTGGCGTTGGTGTCTACAAAGACCCCAAGGGCGTGACACCGGTGATGCGCGCTGTGAAGGCTGCCGAGCAGAAGATCTGGGAAACGCAGGAAAGCAAATCCTACACCAGCCTCGCCGGTGAACCGATGTACATCGAAGGCATGATCAAGCTCGTTCTGAACGGTGCTGTCGCCCGCGAACGTATTTCGGGCGTCACCACGCCGGGCGGCACCGGTGCGATCCGTCAGGCTTTCGAACTGATCAAGAAGGCGACCCCGCAGGCTACCGTCTGGGTGTCGAACCCGACGTGGCCGAACCACCTGTCGATCCTGAAGTATCTGGATATGCGCCACACGGCCTACACCTACTTCGACACCGCGACCCGTGATGTGGACTTCGACGGCATGATGGCCGACCTCGCCAACGTCAAGGCGGGCGACGTCGTTCTGCTGCATGGCTGCTGCCACAACCCGACCGGTGCCAACCTGACGCTGGAACAGTGGAAAGAAGTCGTTGCCCTGCTGAAGGCCAAAGGCGCGGTTCCGATGATCGACATCGCATACCAAGGTTTCGGTGACGGTCTGGACGCCGACGCTCAGGCAACCCGTCTGGTTGCTGCGGGCGTTGACGAGTGCATCATCGCTGCTTCGTGCTCCAAGAACTTCGGTATCTACCGCGAGCGCACCGGCGCCCTGATGACCATCGCCCGTGACGAGGCTCAGGCGAAGCTGGCTCAGGGTATGCTCCAATTCCTGAACCGTCAGAACTTCTCGTTCCCGCCGGACCACGGTGCCCGCATCGTGGCGACCATTCTGAACGACGACGCGCTGCGCGCCGACTGGGAAGCAGAGCTGGAAGAGGTGCGCAACACCATGCTCGGTCTGCGTACACAGCTGGCCAACGAACTGAGGCGCCTGACCAACACCGACCGCTTCGACTTCATCGCAAAGCACCGCGGTATGTTCAGCCAGATCGGCACCACGCCCGAAAAGGTCGAACAGATGCGTGCCGACAGTGGTATCTACATGGTCAGCGACAGCCGCATGAACATTGCGGGCCTGAACGTGGAGACGGTTCCGCTTCTGGCCGAAGCGATCGTCAAAGCAGGCGTCTGATAAAAGAAAGGCGGGTCGAAAGACCCGCCTTTTTCCTTACAGGGCGTCTTCGCCCATCTCGCCGGTACGTACCCGCACGGCGCCTTCCACATCCATGATGAAGATCTTGCCGTCACCGATCTTGCCGGTGTTGGCCTTCGAACTGATGGTCTCGATCACCTGATCGACCATGTTGTCGGGCACGACGATCTCCAGCTTTACCTTCGGCACGTAATGCACCGCGTACTCTGCACCGCGGTAGATTTCGGTGTGGCCGGACTGCGAACCGAAGCCTTTGATTTCGGTCACCATCATGCCCCGAACGCCGATAGCAGTGACGGCTTCGCGGACTTCGTCGAGCTTGAAGGGTTTGATGGCGGCAACAATGAGTTTCACGGTGATATCCTCCGGAAATATGAGGGGCAGCATGCACCCTGTAGTTAGCTCAATTTTGGGCTAAGTTCATGGAGAAAGGCAACAAAAAACCCGGGCGCGAGCGCCCGGGCCTTTAGTCTTAGCGGAAGTGAAGGGCTTATTAGCGCTTCGAGAATTCCGGGTAGGCTTCCATGCCGAGTTCAGCCATGTCGAGACCGTTGATCTCGTCTTCCTCAGTGACGCGGATACCCACGACTGCCTTGAGGATGAACCAGACGACCAGCGATACGACGAAGGTGAAGATGCCGACTACGATGATACCGTAGAGCTGGGTACCGAGCGATGCGTCGCCGTTGGTGAAGACAACAGCGATGGTGCCCCAGATGCCGCAGACGAGGTGGACCGGGATCGCACCGACAACGTCATCGAGCTTCAGCTTGTCGAGCAGCGGAACAACGAGGACAACCAGAATGCCGCCGATCATGCCGATGATGGTAGCTGCGCCCAGGGTCGGGGTCAGCGGTTCAGCAGTGATCGAAACGAGGCCAGCCAGTGCGCCGTTGAGAACCATGGTCAGGTCGACCTTTTTGTACATCAGCTGGGTCAGGACCATTGCGGCGATCGCACCACCTGCTGCAGCAGCGTTGGTGTTAGCGAAGATGCGCGAGATGTCAGCGACGTCACCAACGGTGCCCATTGCGAGCTGCGATGCGCCGTTGAAGCCGAACCAACCGAGCCACAGGATGAACGTACCGAGGGTAGCGAGGGTCAGGTTCGAACCCGGGATCGGAATGGTCTTGCCGTCTTTGTACTTGCCGATACGCGGACCAAGGACGAGTAGACCAGCGAGAGCAGCCCAGCCACCAACCGAGTGAACAACGGTCGAGCCAGCGAAGTCGAGGAAGCCGGCAGCGTCAAGGAAACCACCGCCCCACTTCCACGAAGCCTGCAGCGGGTAGATGATCGCGGTCAGGACGATAGTGAAGAACAGGAAGGGCCACAGTTTGATACGCTCGGCGAGGGTACCCGAAACGATCGAAGCAGTGGTCGCACAGAACATCAGCTGGAAGAAGAAGTCCGAGCCGGTCGACGCGTAGCCGTAGTCGTCGGCTGCATCACGTGCAACGCCAACAGCTTCGAGAGCAGCAGTGCTCCAGACGCCCGACAGAACGCCGTCGATCGACCAAGTGCCGAGCGGGTACATCAGGTTGTAGCCGATGAGGTAGTAGAAGATCGCTGCCAGCGAGAAGAGGGCAACGTTCTTGGTCAGCTGCATAGCAACGTTCTTGGTGCGAACGAGGCCAGCTTCGAGCATTGCGAAGCCTGCTGCCATCCAGAATACGAGGAAGCCGCCGATGAGGAACAGCAGCGAGTTGAAGATGAAGACGCTGTCGGTCGAGGCGTCAACGCCTGCCGTCGCATCCTGGGCAAAGCCCGCTGCCGGAAGCGCGATGAGCGCTGCGGCGGGGAGGAGTTTTGTGAGTTTCATAAGTTCGTTTCCCAATCGAGCGTCTTAAAGAGCGTCGTCGTTCGTTTCGCCGGTACGCACACGAACAGCGCCTTCGACGTCCAGAATGAAGATCTTGCCGTCGCCGATCTTGTCGGTCTTGGCGGTGGTGGCGATGGTCGAAACCAGCTGGTCTGCCATGCTGTCAGGCACCACGATCTCGAGCTTCACTTTCGGAACAAAGTTCACAGCATATTCAGCGCCGCGATAGATTTCGGTGTGACCCGACTGCGAGCCGAAGCCCTTGATCTCGGTCACCATCATTCCGCGTACGCCCATGGCGGTCACAGCCTCACGGACCTCCTCGAGCTTGAACGGCTTGATAGTAGCAATGATGAGTTTCACGTTCTTCCCCTTGAGAGTTATATCTCGACGTCCGTTAACCGGCGTACGTGGAGACATGGAGGCGCCACACATGCCGTTTTCTCAAGCAATCACGGGATAGAGAGCTGCGCAGGCAGGCCAATACTGCCTAAATTTTCTACATTTTGTGCGTTTTGCTTAAAAAATGCGCCGATAGAAAACTCAAAAGCAGGCAAATCTTCGCTCTCTACAATTCTAGCGGCACCAGATAGACTCGCCCCAAAACAACAACGCAGACGAGCAGCACATGAGCAAATCCGGCAAGAACCGGCCGCCGTTGGTGGCTGATAACCGGTATAGCAGACGCGCGGAGCAGACAGCGAAGAAGCCCGAGCCAAAGAAGAAGTCGCCCAAGAAGCGCCGTTCACCCGCCCCGCGCAAGCGCCGCGGCCCGATCGGGATGATCCTCGCGCTCTTCGGCGGCATCCTCCGTTTGATCTGGGGCACCATCTGGCGCGGCGGCGCTATCGTGGCGCTGATCATCGCGGGCGCTGTCTGGTACAAGTCCACCACCCTGCCCGATATGGCAGAACTGATCGACGGACGTGCGCGCGGCTCTGTCACGATGCTGGATCGCAACGGACGCGAGTTTGCATGGCGCGGCGACCAGTTTGCGGGGATGATTACCGCGGAAAGCGTATCGCCCAACCTGCGCAATGCTGTCGTCGCGACCGAGGACAAACGCTTCTATAGTCACTTCGGCGTCTCGCCGCGCGGCGTGCTTGGCGCGATCCGGTCGAACCTTCGCTCTGGCAATGGCCCTCTGTCCGGTTCGGGCGGCTCGACCATTACCCAGCAGACCGCAAAGCTGCTCTGTCAGGGCCAGCCGTTCGACCGCACTATCTGGGAAAGCGAAGCTGCCTACGAGGCCGACTGCCGCCAAACCACGCTTTGGCGCAAGATCACCGAAGCCGTCTACGCGATGTCGATGGAGCTAGAGTACACCAAGGACGAGATCCTCACGATCTACCTGAACCGCGCCTACCTTGGCGCAGGTACGCGTGGATTCGAGGCCGCTTCGCAGCGCTACTTCGGCGTATCGTCGTCCGAAGTGAACCCTGCTCAGGCGGCATTGCTCGCCGGCCTGCTCAAAGCGCCATCATCCTATGCGCCGACCTCCAACCTCCAGCGGTCGTGGGACCGCGCAAGCGTGGTTGTCGGTCTGATGGAAGATCAAGGCTACATCACCGCCGCGCAGGCTCAGGACGCACTGAACAACCCCGCGCAGATCGTATCAAACGCGCGCGGGCGCGAGGGCGGCTATTTCGCGGACTGGGTAATGGACTCCGGCCCGTCGTATTTCACCGACGACACCACCGAAGACGTCATCATCAGCACCACCTTCGATCCGAAGATCCAGCAAGCCGCCGAAGACGCGCTAGCGTGGGTGTTCGAGAACAAGGTCAAAGAAGGCTCCAACGCGCAGGCAGCTATTGTTGTCATGTCGGCTGACGGCGCGGTCCGCGCCATGGTCGGCGGACGCGAGCTGACCTCGGGTGGTTCGTTCAACCGCGCGACACAGGCGCTTCGCCAGACGGGGTCGCTGTTCAAGCCGTTCGTCTTTGCTGCTGCGCTGGAACTCGGCCACCGTCCGATGGAGATCATCAACGATGCCCCAATGTGTATGAACATCGCGGGCTCGGGCGAATGGTGTCCGCAGAACTACGACCGCCAGTTCAAAGGCCCGATCACGCTGACGCAAGCGCTTCAGGAAAGCCGCAACATTCCGACGATTCTTCTGTCAGAGTCGGTTGGCCGCGAAGCGGTTCGCTCGGTCGCCAACGGTTTCGGCCTCTCCGCCGAACTGGCGCAGGGCCCTGCCCTCGCGCTCGGCGTATCGGAATCGACGCCGCTGGAGATGACCGGCGCTTACGCTGGCATCCTGAACGGCGGCTCGTCAGTCACGCCTTACGGTATGAACGAACTGCGCCTGCGCCGTGACGACACTCCCCTCATGGGATCGGGTGGCGGCATTGGCGAGCGTGTGATCCGCGAGGAGAACGCCCGCAAGCTGACGTGGATGATGACGCAGGTTGTCGAGCACGGCACTGGCCAGCGCGCTCGTATCGACGGCTGGCAAATCGCGGGCAAGTCCGGCACCACGCAGGCGCTGCGCGACGCATGGTTCATCGGCTTCACCGCTGATTACGTAACCGGCGTCTGGATGGGCTACGACGACAACACCCCGATGTCGGGCGTGACGGGCGGCAGCCTGCCCGCTGAAATCTGGCACGAGACGATGGTGCGGGTGCTCGAAGACATGGTGCCGCTGCCCCTCCCGACCATCGCGCCAAGCAGCGAACCGGCTGGTCCTGTCATGTCGGATGCCGAGGCGGAAAACCTGATCAATCTGATCCTGCGGGAACTACAACGCTAAACAAGAAAGGCGCCTATCGGGCGCCTTTTTCATTCCACCTCTGCCGAGACTTCGGTGACTTCCGCCTCGTCGGGAATTTCAACTTCCGTCGCGGCCTCGACAACCGCGTCAGGGTCGACACAGCGTTCGTAGCGGAAGGCATATCCGTCCCACGCCATGATGAGGCCCTCGTTCTCTGCTGCGTTCATGACGAATGCGCGTTCGGACCACTGTTCGTCCTCGCCCGAGCATTCCATGACGTAGAGAGTGGCCGACATGTTGTCGACTTCGACCGGATCGGTCATGCGGCACTCCATCCCGACACCGTAGAAGATGCCGTCTTTGATCTGGAGCGCCCCGCCGTCCACACCGACCAATCCGCATTCGGAGTTGGCTGTCTGGCGGTAAGTCCCGTCATAGCCTTCAGCGAACGCCACGACGGGAAGAAAAGTCAGAAAAACGGCCTGCTTGAGCATCAGGACGCTTTTTGCAGGTCGGCAATCATCGCATCGATATCGCCGCGCTGGCGGTCCAGCATCGCGCCGATTTCGGTACGTTCGGACGTGATCATGTTCACCCCCTCGATAAAGAGGTTGATGAAGCGCGGGCTACCCGAACCGTCGGAGATGACAAAGCTGACCTCGAACGGCGCCTGTCCCGGCAGAATCGCCATCGCGCGGACTTCGACACCGTTCGGAACGGTCACAACGTCACGCACTTCGATACGGCCACCAACGAATTCGCGGAAGCGGCCACCGTACTTGCGAGCAGCGTAGCCTTTGAATGCTTCGGTAAAACGCTTCTGCTGGTCGGCCGACGCACGGCGCCAGTCAACGCCCATCGCGGTGCGGGCGATGATCGGCACATCGGCGTAGCGATCAAAGATGCCGGCAAAGTCCTGAATCATCGCGCTCTCGGACTTGCCGGAAGCGATGGTCGCGTTGATCTCTGCCACGAGGGCGTCGACCAGCTGACGGGCCTGATCGCTGCTGAGCGCAAAGGCGCTGGCAGGGAGCAGAGCTGCTGCTCCGGCGAGAGTGATAAACGTGCGGCGGTTGAGCGCGAAGGTCATTACTGGTCCTCGTAGGGATCGAAATACGGGTCTGCGTAAGGATCTATATAGGCGTCCGACTGCTCTTGGCCCAAGTCGTATCGACGATTTTCAAGGTAAAGAAGTCGTGCTTGGGCGTAACCGTCTGCACTGTCATACAAAACCGAGTCGACAGAATTTCCGAAAGCACCGCGTGTGATGATCTTATCGGCCACATTCGCGGCAGTTCCGTATGCCAATTGTTCGTCGGTCACCCAATTGCCGAGCGGATCGTAAAGCATATCGACGATCTCACCGACGGCGTCACGCTCGGTCGACGGGCCCAGAACCGGCAGCTCGACATAGGCTCCTTCGGGCACGCCCCAGACAGCCAGCGTCTCGCCGAAATCAGTGTCTTCTTCATAGAGGCCGATGATGTCGGCAACATCGAACAGGCCGTAGAAACCGACGGTCGAGTTGATGACAAAGCGGAAGGTGTTCGTGCTCGCGCCTTTGACGTCGCCTTGCAGGATACCGTTCGCAATCAGCCCCGGCAGCGCGACATTGTCGGCAAAATTCGTCACGGTCTGGGTGACGCCATCAGGAAGCGTGTTGGCCGCCTGGCTCGCAGGGCGCAGAAGTGCGC
Organism: Marivivens donghaensis; assembly: GCF_011806565.1. Taxonomy (GTDB): domain Bacteria; phylum Pseudomonadota; class Alphaproteobacteria; order Rhodobacterales; family Rhodobacteraceae; genus Marivivens; species Marivivens donghaensis_A. The sequence continues at coordinate 298,893 of NZ_JAATOP010000002.1, read as the reverse complement.
GATCCAACCCGACGTTGAATTCGTGGATCTGACGGTTTGTTTGCTCATAGGGGTCGTGGATCGACTGCCCCTCGGGCGCAACCGAACAGGCGCCGAGTGCGAGGAGTACGGGAAGGCTTACAAATACTGGTTTCAAAGGGACTGGTCCTGTGGTTTCCGTGCCGCCAGAGGTTGCGCTGTCACCCGATTGTCTTGTTTGGGAAGCATACGCGCTGCATAACGGTCCTAGCGGTAATTTGGCCGGAATAGAATAGAACGATTGCGCGAGCGGCAACGATGTCGCAACTCGGACGCACCAAGGGACAATACGACGAATGAGACCCCCAATCACCCAGCGCGGCGAAGCAGAGCTTGTCGCCGCTCGCAAGGAGAGTCGCGGTCTGTACTGGTTAGTGGCCATTTTCAGTTTCGTGGTGAACATCCTGATGCTGACCGGTCCTCTTTACATGATGAATGTTTACGACCGTGTGATGGGTTCGGGCTCTGTCCAGACGCTCGTCGCGCTAACGGTGCTCGTCGGTTATCTTTACCTGTGCATGGCGCTGACCGACTACGTTCGTGGCCGCGTGATGGGCCGTGTAGGTGCGCGTTTCCAGTCCCGGCTTGACCGGCGCGTGTTCGAAGCGTCGCTTCGCGCGCATTCGATCAACAAAGCCATCCCCCAAGCGGCCAGCGGTCTGCGCGACCTCGAATCGATTCAGCGGTTCATCATCTCACCCGCTCTGATGTCGGCGTTCGATCTGCCGTTCATGCCGATCTTCTTCGCGGGCATCTTCATTTTCCACCCCTACCTCGGCTACCTCGCTCTGGTCGGCGCGTTTGTGCTTATCATGATAACGATCGCCAACCAGCTTTCGACGAAGGTTCCGCTGGAGAACGCCAACCGTCAGACGCAAGCGTCCGAGGCAATGGGGCAGCTCATCCGCTCCGAAGCCGAGATGGTTCAGTCGCTGGGGATGCGCAATTCGGCCTTCGCCCGCTGGAAAAAGCTGCGCGAGGAGTCGTTGGCCGCGACCATTAGCGCGGCTGACAAGGGTGGCACGTTCTCGTCGCTATCCAAGGCGCTGCGTCTCTTCTTGCAGTCCGCGATGCTCGGCCTCGGTGCCTACCTCGCGCTGCAAGGCTTGATGTCGGCAGGTGCTATGATTGCGGGCTCGATCCTGCTGGGCCGCGCGCTCGCTCCGATCGAGCAGATTATCGGCCAATGGGCCAACGTCGTCCGTGCTCGCGAAGGCTGGCGCAATCTGTCGGTCCTGCTGAGCGAAGTCCCCGTCGAACAGCCGCGCACCGAACTGCCCAAACCGCGCGCGATCCTCGATGCGCAATCCGTGACTATCGTTCCGCCGGGAGAGGCACAGGCTTCGCTGCGTATGGCGAACTTCCGTCTGGAGCCGGGCAATGCTGTGGGCGTCATCGGTCCGTCCGGTGCAGGCAAGTCGACACTGGCCAAGGCTGTAACGGGCGTCTGGCGTCCGGCGGGCGGGAAAATCCGCCTCGACGGTGCGTCGCTCGACCAATACGAGCCCGATGTCCTCGGCTCGCACATCGGATACCTTCCGCAGCGTGTTCAGCTGCTCGACGGGACGATCAAGGAAAACATAGCCCGTATGTCTCCGACGCCAGACGATGCCGCAGTGATCAAGGCCGCCAAACGTGCCGCCGCACACGAGATGATCCTAAAGCTGCCCGATGGTTACGACACCCGCGTGTCCGCCTTGGGTGGTCGCCTCTCGGGCGGTCAGATCCAGCGCATCGGTCTGGCCCGCGCAATGTATGGCGATCCGGTCATTCTGGTCCTCGATGAGCCGAATTCGAACCTCGACAACGAAGGCTCCGTCGCGCTGAACGAGGCAATCCGCACGTTCAAATCCGAAGGCCGCTGCGTGATGATCATGGCCCACCGCCCTGCGGCCATTCAGGAATGCGACATGTTGATGATGATCGAAGGCGGACAGGTCCGCGCCTTCGGACCCAAGGACGAAGTCCTGCGCAGCGTGACCCGCAACCACCAAGAGATTATCGACAAATCCGGTCCGGGAGGCGTGTCATGAGTCAGGAAAAGTGGTCCGTCCGCCCGCTCGTCATGCTGGGCCTTTTCTCGGTCGTCATCCTCTTTGGCGGCTTCATGGCATGGGCGACATTTGCCCAACTCAGCGGCGCCGTCATCGCACCGGGCCGTGTCGAGGTTGATCGCAACCGTCAGGTCGTGCAGCACCCATACGGCGGTGTGGTCGATGCAATTTTGGTCGACGAAGGCGAAACCGTCACCGAAGGCCAGCTGCTCATCCAGTTGGATGCCGACGAACTGCGCAGTGAACTAGCGGTCATCGAAGGCCAGCTTTTCGAGCTTATCGCCCGCCGTAATCGCCTCGAAGCGGAGCGTGACAATTCCGAGGACGTCACCTTCGACGCATTCCTCACCGACGAAGGCGGCGACTCTGCTGTCGCGCTGATGAACGGCCAAGCCAGCCTGTTCGACGCGCGCCGTGCCTCTGCCGATACCCAGATCGAACAGTACCGCCGCCGGATCGAGCAGACGCAGGAACAGATCAAAGGCATCGAGGCGCAGCAGGCGTCTCTTCTCACCCAGCTCGAATTGATCGAATCCGAACTCGCCGACCAGCAGCAGCTTCTTGATCGCGGCCTTGCCCAAGCGACCCGGGTCCTTGCGCTCCAACGTGAACAGGCGAACCTTGAGGGGCGTCAGGGCGAGCTGACCGCAGGCATCGCCCAATCCGAGGGCCGCATTACCGAGATCGAACTCGCGATCCTCGGCATTGAAACCACCCGCCGCGAAGAGGCCATTTCGCAGCTTCGCGAACTGCAACCTGTCGAACTGGAACTGCGCGAACGTCGCCGCACGCTGGCCGCGCGTCTCGACCGTCTCGATATCCGAGCACCCGTCGCGGGTGTGGTCTACGGCCTGACCATCTTCTCCGAAGCCGCCGTCATCCAGCCCGCAGAGCCGCTGCTCTACATCGTGCCGCAGGACCGCCCGCTGGTCATCAGCTCGCGGATTTTCACGCGAGACATCGACCTCGTGCGCACCGACCAAGAGGTGACTTTGCGATTCTCGGCCTTCGATCAACGCCAGACGCCTGAACTCTACGGCCACGTCGTCACCATTTCGGCGGACGCTTTCGAAGACGAAGCGAGCCGTATGTCATACTATCGCATTGAAATCGTGCTCAATGACGGTGAAGCCGAACGACTGCCCGAAGGTAGCGTCATTGTGCCGGGTATGCCTGTCGAGGCGTTTATCAGGACGGGAGAGCGCAGCCCTATGGCGTTTTTGACAAAGCCGCTTACAGATTTCTTCACGCATTCTTTCCGCGAATCCTGAACAACAGGACGCCAACGGACACAGGGATAAACAATGTCTGCTATCGAAAAGAAACTCACCGAACTGGGCATCCACCTGCCCGAAGCTCCGGCCCCGGCCGCCAACTACGTGCCGTTCGTCATCAGCGGCAATCTGGTTCACATCTCGGGCCAGATTTCGCAGGACGCCAACGGTCTGGTCAAAGGTCGCCTCGGCGACACCATGGCCGCCGAGGCGGGCGCTGCGGCGGCCAAACAGTGCGCCATCAGCCTGCTTGCCCAGCTCAAGGCAGCATGTGACGGCGACCTCGACCGCCTGAAGCGCGTTGTGAAGCTGAACGGCTTTGTTGCGTCTGCGCATGACTTCCACGAACAGCCGAAAGTCATCAACGGCGCGTCGGACTTCCTCGTCGAAGCGCTCGGCGACAAGGGCCGTCATGCGCGTTCCGCCGTCGGCGTGGCCGCGCTGCCGCTCGGCGTTGCGGTCGAAATCGACGGCATTTTCGAGATCGAATAATGATTCCCCGTAGCTTCATCGACTACCCGATTGCCCACCGTGCCTTCCACGACAAGGCAGCGGGCCGACCCGAAAACAGTCTGGCCGCCATCCGCGCGGCTATCGATGAAGGCTACGGGATCGAAATCGACCTCCAACTGTCCAAGGACGGTGTGGCTATGGTCTTCCACGACTACAGCCTCACCCGACTGACAGGCGAAAACGGCCCGATTGCCCAGCGCACCGCAGCCGAACTTGCCCGGATGACACTGCTTGGCGGTGACGAGGGCGTTCCGACGCTGGCAGAGGTGCTGGCGACCGTGGACGGCAAGGTTCCCCTGCTCATCGAGATCAAGGATCAGGACGGCGCGCTTGGCCCGAATATCGGAGCGCTGGAAGCCGCGACTGCGGAAACGCTCAAAGGCTACTCCGGTCCCGTCGCGCTGATGTCGTTCAATCCGCACTCCATCGCCAAAATGGCAGAACTTCTGCCCGAGGTGCCGCGCGGTCTGACGACCTGCAACTACGCCGCCGAAGACTGGCCAACGATTCCCGCAGCGACCCGAGAGGCGCTCCGCGGCATCCCCGATTACGAGCGCACCGGCTCTTGCTTTGTCAGCCATCAGCACACCGATCTGGCCGATCCCCGCATCGCAGAGTTGAAAGCGAACGGCGCGAATATCCTATGTTGGACCATTCGGTCGACAGAGGCGGAAAAAGCTGCACGAGAGATTGCAGATAATGTGACCTTCGAGGGTTATCGCGCTTGACCATTTGGCGCGGGCACACACCATTGCCCGTATGACCGAAGCGCTAGAAGTCAGAACCCACGACAGCATCGCGGAAATCCCTGCCGAAGAGTGGGACGCCTGCGCATTTGCGACGGGCGACAGACCCCTCGATCCCTTCATGACACACCGTTTTCTGTTCGCGCTGGAGCAGAGCGGCTCGGTCGGGCCGCGGACCGGTTGGCAGCCGCTTTATCTGTCGGTCCACAAAGGCGGACAGATCATTGGCGTGGCGCCGCTCTTTGCCAAGGGTCACAGTCAGGGCGAATACGTTTTCGATCACTCATGGGCCCATGCATACGAACGCGCTGGCGGCGAGTACTACCCCAAGCTCCAGATCGCCGCGCCCTTTACCCCCGCCACTGGTCGCCGCTTCCTCACTCGCGAAGGGTTCGAGGCGGAGGGGTTAGCCGCGTTGGTGCAGGGCGCTGTCGAGGTCACCGCGAACAACGGGCTGTCATCGCTCCACGTCACGTTCTGCACTGAAGCCGAAGCCATCGCAGGCGAGGCGCTCGGCCTCCTTCACCGGACGGGTCAGCAGTTTCACTGGGAAAACCGTGACTACGAGACCTTCGATGATTTCCTTGCCGAACTCTCCAGCCGTAAACGCAAGACGATCCGTAGGGAGCGTCAGCAAGCACAGGCTTTTGGCGGCGAGATCATCCACCTCACGGGTGATGATCTAAAACCCGAACATTGGGACGCGTTCTGGCAGTTCTATCAGGACACCGGCAGCCGCAAATGGGGCTCGCCTTACCTGACCCGCGCATTCTTCGACCTCGTGCAGGAAACCATGCGCGACGACGTGCTTCTTGTGCTTGCCGAACTTGACGGCCGCTACGTTGCGGGTGCGCTGAACTTCATCGGGGCCGAAACCATTTTCGGCCGCTATTGGGGCTGCACGGAGTTCTTCCCCTGCCTGCACTTCGAGCTCTGCTATTATCAGGCCATCGACTACGCCATTGCCCACGGGCTGCGGGTCGAAGCGGGCGCGCAGGGTGAACACAAGCTGGCGCGCGGCTACCTGCCTCACGAAACGCACTCGCTCCACTGGATTGCCGACAGCCGCTTCAGGCAGGCGGTCGAGGACTTCATCGTTCAGGAAAAACGGATGGTGGACGAGGAAATAGAAATTCTCACGAGCTATGGCCCGTTCAAACAGACAACGGTAGAAGAGCAGGATTAATGGATACGACAGAACTGACAGATGCGGGCTGGGACCTCTGCGATGAGGGCAAAGCCGTCTGCAAAACCTTTGTATTCAGGAACTTTGTCGAAGCCTTCGGGTTTATGACGCGTGCGGCCATTTGGGCCGAAAAGTGGGATCACCACCCCGAGTGGTCCAATGTGTACAAGACGGTCAACGTTAAGCTGACCACACATGACACCGGTGGCCTGACGGAAAAAGACGTCAAACTGGCCAAAAAATTTGATGAATTAAAGGGACTTGATGGAACAGCTACTTAATACTGAAATTTGGAATGGAAACACTGTTGGCGACTACCTGACGCTTGATTTTCTCGCCGGACTCGCCGGTGATATCCTCGCTATTATCCTTATCGTCGTCCTTGGCTTTGCCATTTCGGGCTGGGTCCGCCGCCGCATCATCGCGGTCGGTGAATCCCACCGCCAGCTTGACGATACGCTGTTCCACTTCCTCGGCGACATTGCGCGTTACATCGTCCTCACCTTTGCCGCGCTATTCGTTCTGAACACTTTCGGCATCCAGACGACCTCGATAGTTGCGGTTCTCGGTGCGGCCGGTCTTGCCATTGGCCTCGCGCTTCAAGGCACGCTATCTAACGTCGCAGCAGGCGTGATGATCATTCTCTTCCGTCCGATCAAAATGGGCGACTTCGTGGAGATCAATGACTCGGTAGGTACGGTCAAGAATATCTCGCTCAACTACACAGAGCTCGCGAACCTCAGCAACGTGCACGTCATTGTTCCCAACAGCGAGGTTTGGGGTAACACGATCATCAACTACTCGGTCAACCCGACACGCCGCGCCGAATGGACCTTTGGCGTCAGCTACGGTAGCGATCTGAAAAAGGCCGAGCAGGTGATCCGCGACACCATCATGAGCGATCCGCGCTCGCACACCGATCCGGAGCCGTTCTTGCAGGTGAACAACCTCGGCGACTTCTCGGTCGATTTCCTGTGCCGTGTCTGGGTGAATGCCTCGGATTACTTCCAGTATCAGGCCGACATGAAGCGTAAGGTCAAAGAAGCGCTGGACGACAACGGGATCGAAATTCCGTTCCCGACGCGGACTGTTTACGAACAGCCTGCCGACTAAAAGAAAGCGGGGCCAACTGGCCCCGCTTTTTCGTTAGATCTGGTCGACCATCGAAGCGCCGCCGGAGATGTCGCAGACACCCGGATTGTCTTCGAGGTTCAACACCTTCACTTCGCCGTCTTCGGCGAACAGCGCGAAACGCTGCGAACGGTCGTAGAGGCCTGCAGGAGGCGCGGTGAAATCGAGGCCGATCGCCTTGATAAATGCAGCAGACGGATCGCCAAGCATCTGGATGCCTGCGTTCGACGCACCGGTCGATTCGCCCCAAGCGCCCATCACGAACGGATCGTTGACCGAAACGCAGATGATCTCGTCCACGCCCTTGGCGGCCAGATCGTCCTTGGCGTTGATAAAGCTCGGCACGTGCGAGGTGGTGCAGGTGCCGGTGTAAGCGCCCGGAAGACCGAAGATCACGGTCTTTTTGCCTTTGGTCAGCGTCGACAGTTCTACGCTTTCGGGACCTTCGGCGCCCATACGCAACAAAGTTGCCTCGGGTAGTTTGTCGCCAACGGAAATCGTCATAGTTTTCCCCTGTTCGGAATTGAATGTCTTCGAACCGAGGATATAGGTTCGAGCGACAACGAACACAAAAATCGGAGGGGAAAATGCAGCATTTTGTAGTCGTCGGTGGCGGCCAGGCGGGGGCTTCGCTCGTTGCAAAATTGCGCTCCGAGGGATTTGACGGGAAAATCACGCTTATCTGCGCAGAGCCTGTGCATCCCTACCAGCGCCCTCCCCTCTCCAAAGCGTACCTTCTGGGCGAGATGGGCCTTGATCGCCTGATGCTCCGCTCTGAGGACTGGTACACCGACAACAACATCGACGTGATGCTTCAGACCCGCGTGGTCGAACTGCGTCCCGAAGAGAAGACCATCATCCTTCAGGGCGAGGTCGAGATGAAATACGACGAGCTGGCGCTTTGCACCGGTTCCTACCCGCGCGTCCTGCCGGGCGAAATCGGCGGCGAGCTGGACAGCCTCTATACCGTCCGCGATCTGGCTGACGTCGACCTGATGGCGCCCGAGTTCGAAGGCGGTCGCAACCTGCTGGTCATCGGCGGCGGCTACATCGGGCTTGAGGCTGCGGCGGTCGCGGCCAAGAAGGGCCTGAACGTCACCGTCATCGAAATGGCGCCGCGCATTTTGCAGCGTGTCGCGTGCGAACAGACCTCTGACTATTTCCGCGATCTCCATACTGCCAATGGCGTGAAGATTATCGAGGGTGTCGGCCTCGACCGCCTGACCGGCACCGACCGCGTGACTGGCGCGATCCTGACCGACGGCACTGAGTTGGACGTCAATTTCGCCATTGCCGGTGTAGGCATTTTGCCGAACACGATCCTCGCGGATGCTTCGGGAATCGCTTGCTCCAACGGCATCGACACGGACCTTCATGGCGCGACTTCCATGCCTGGCGTCTGGGCTGCGGGTGACTGTGCGAACCTTACCTATGAAGGCCAACGCCTGCGCATCGAAAGCGTCGGCAACGCCATTGATCAGGCGGAGGTCGTGGCGAAAAACATGCTTGGCCAGAACGTGCCCTACACGCCGAAGCCGTGGTTCTGGTCGGACCAATACGACACCAAACTTCAGATCGCTGGCCTGAACCTCGGCTACGACGAAGTGCACGTCAAAACCTTCTCGGACGCGCCGGACAGCCGCGTGCACTGGTACTTCAAGGGCGGCAAGCTGATCGCCTGCGATGCCATGAACGCCGCCAAAGACTACATGGTCGCCAAGCGCCTCATCGAAGCGGGCAAGTCGGTCGAACCTGCGATCCTTTGCGACGAGAACACCAACATGAAGGCTCTGCTCCGCGCGTGAGGATCATCGGCGGCGCACATCGCGGACTGGCTCTGGCCTCGGTCGGCAAAGGTGATCCGGGCGCGCATTTGCGCCCGACCACGGACCGCGTGCGCGAAAGCCTGTTCAACGTCCTGATGGGTGGTCGTTTCGGCGATCCGATTAGCGATGCGGTTGTGCTGGACCTGTTTGCAGGCACCGGCGCGCTCGGCCTTGAAGCGATCAGCCGCGGCGCGAGCCATGTCACTTTTGTCGACGATGGGCGCGTTGCGCAAAAACTGATTCGCGAGAACATTGCGAAATGTAAGCGTCAGGCCGACACCACCATCGTGGTGCGTAATGCGACGAAGCTTGGCCCCTGCACCGCCGCGCCTGCATCGCTCGTGTTCCTCGACCCGCCGTACGGCATGGGCCTCGGCATGACGGCATTGACCAACGCCAAGGCAAATGGCTGGATCGCGGACGAAGCTCTCATCGTTTTCGAAGAGAGCGCCCCCCAGCTTGCGCCCGAAGGTTTCGAAGTCCTCAATCAGCGGCGATACGGGGATACGCATGTGACATTTTTAGAAAGCATTTGATGACCCCCGATCTTGTTATTTTCGACTGCGACGGTGTGATCGTCGACAGTGAAGGTCCGACCTGCGCCGTGATCGCCAAGCACCTGCGCAAATACGGAATGGAGATTCAGGCAGACGATGTGCATGAGCTGTTCGTCGGGCAGACCATCCATGAAATCCACCGCACCGGACGTCTGAAAAACCTCGATCTGCCTGATAATTGGAGCGCGCAGGTCTACGAGGAAATGTTCGAAGTGCTGGCCGAAGGCGTCCCGCTCTCGGCTGGCGTTGTCGAACTATTCGACGCGCTAGAAGCGCAAGGCACCCGCATCGCCATCGCATCAAACGGCGCGATCGAGAAGATGCAGCACACGCTTGGGCCGCACGGGTTGTTCGACCGCTTTGCCGATGGCCGCATGTACTCCGGCCACACCAGCGGCGCACCCAAACCCCAGCCCGGCATGCTGAAGATGGCGATGGAGCAGGCGAAGGCCGCGCCGGAGCGCACATTCATGATCGACGATAGCGTCGCTGGTGAAGGCGCTGCGCGGAACGCCGGTACGCGCTTCTACGGCTACAACGAACACGGCGGCCGCGAATTACTGGAGCCAACTGGCGCAGAGATCGTCATGTCGATGCAGGAACTGCACGAACGGCTGGTTGGCTAGACCTTGCTACGTCCCCGCCACGCATGGATCGCGACCAGCAGCGGGACGAGCGTGGCGATGACGAAGGCACCCAGATAGCCCTCGTTTTCAATCCCGTAGTAAGCGCCCATCGCTCCGGCGAGGACGATGAACACTGGCTTCCCGAAACCTTCGGGCAGGTATCGTTGCATCAAGCGGTACGCGATGAAGTATCCGCCCAGCGCGTTCCCCGCGATCCAGAAATAGCTAAAGAACCCGAGCGGCATCTTGAACGGCGCGGGCAACCAGATTTGCCCGTAGCCCACCATCGGCGACAGCATATCGCAGGACATGTGGACGCTGATCCCGATAATCGCACCCGCCAACGGAGCGGCTCCGACCTCTCGCCGGAAGATCAGGAAAACGAGCGCGGGCAGCAGTGAGTGGGTGATGATCGAGCGGTGATGCAGGACCGACATCAGCGACAGGTCGAGGTCCGGCGCGTCGAGGTAAACCCACGCCATCAACACCATCAAAGCCAGCCTCACGACCGTGGCTTCGGCCAGTTGACCAAAGAACGACAGAACGGCCCTCAGCCAGCGCAGCAGGACATGGTCCCGCGTGGCAACTTTCTGGTTCGTCTCGGTGGTCATTCGGAGGTGCCAAAGTAAAGCGGCGCTCCGTGAAGAGAACCGCAGAAATCAGTAGGTCGGGTGGAAAATGCCGCCGGGGGAGAGCGTGAAAATCTCCGCTCCGTCAGCCTTGATCCCGATCGAGTGCTCGAACTGCGCCGACATCGATTTATCGCGGGTCACGGCGGTCCAGTCGTCGGACAGAACCTTGGTTTCGGCGCGGCCGAGGTTCACCATCGGCTCGATGGTGAAGAACATGCCCTCTTCCAGCACCGGCCCCGAGCCCTTGCGACCGTAGTGCAGCACGTTCGGCGGAGCGTGGAACACGCGGCCCAGACCGTGACCACAGAAATCGCGGACGACCGACATGCGCTGGGCTTCGACGTAGGTCTGGATGGCGTGACCGATGTCACCGAAGGTGTTGCCCGGCTTTGCGGCTTCAATGCCGAGCATCAGCGCGTCGTGGGTCACTTGGATCAGACGCTCTGCCTTACGCGGCAGTTTGCCCGCAACGTACATGCGGCTCGTGTCACCGAACCAACCGTCCTTGATGACGGTGACGTCGATGTTCAGGATATCGCCGTCCTTCAGCGCCTTGTTGCCCGGAATACCGTGGCAGACGACGTGGTTCACACTGATGCAGCTGGCGTGCTGGTAACCGCGGTAGCCAATGGTGGCCGAAGTGGTGCCGGACTCGTCGACCATCGCAGTGATGCGCTCGTCAAGCTCGCCGGTGGTTACGCCGACCTGAACGAACGGAGCGATGTCATCAAGGATTTGCGCCGCGACCTGACCAGCCGCATGCATACCGGCAAAGTCCGCATCGTCGTAAATCCGGATACCTTCTCGGGTCACGCGCCCGCGCAGATCTTCGTCGCTCACTGGTCCACTCCTATCAAACTTGGGCTTATTTAATCCCGAACGTCAGGCAGGGCCACCCCTACCGCCTTCAAACGTGAACGGGATTTCTGCGGCAACTTCGACACCTTCAGGCGTGATCGTGGTCCCGAGGGCAATAACCTCGACACCCGCATCCATCGCGGCCTTCAGCGCAGCAGAGTATTTCGGGTCGATGTCGTGTGCAGGCATCACCAGATCGCAGTCGGTCCGCTGCACAAGGAACAGCAGAATGGCGCGATGCCCCTGACGCGCCATTTCGGCGAGTTCTGCCATATGCTTTGCCCCGCGCGCGGTCACAGAGTCGGGGAATTCTGCAAGTCCATCCTGACGGCACAGCGTCACCGATTTCACCTCAACCCATGCATCGGGCAGGCCGTCTTCGGTCAGCAGGAAATCGGCGCGGCTGTTGTCACCGTATTTCACCTCGGCCCGCACGTCCGAATAGGCGGCAAGCGGAGCCACGCGCCGCTCCTGCAATGCCAGTTTCAGCGCGCGGTTCGGCACGGAGGTGTCCACGCCCGTAAAGTGGCCGTTCTCGTGATCTACGAGACGCCAGCCGTATTTCAGCTTCTTCTTGGGATCGTCGTTCGGCTCCAGCCAGATCTTGGAGTTGGGCTCGGCCAGCCCCATCATGCTCCCCGGATTTGCACAATGCGCAGTCACTTCCGTCCCGTCCTCCAGCCTGCAATCGGCAAGGAAGCGTTTGTAGCGACGGATCAGACGGGCGAGCACAAGAGGAGTGGAAAACTTCATAGCCGAACCCTATACCGAAGAGACCAGATTTGGAGAAGCCGATGTCGAACCCTACCGCTGCAATCCTGATTATCGGTGACGAGATCCTCTCTGGCCGCACCCGCGATGCGAACATGCATTTCCTCGCGGGCCAGCTGACCGAAGCGGGTATCCAGTTGAAAGAAGCGCGTATGGTGCCCGACGACCGCGACGTGATTGTCGATGCGGTGAATACCCTGCGCAAAAGCTGTGACTACGTTTTTACTTCGGGTGGTATCGGGCCGACGCACGACGACATCACCGCGGACTGCATTGCCGCCGCTTTCGGCGCGAATATTGGTGTGCGGAAGGATGCGTATGACCTGCTTGACGCGCATTACAAACGCCAGAACAAAGAGTTCAACGAAGCCCGCCAGCGCATGGCCCGCATTCCTGACGGCGCAACTCTGATCGAAAACCCCGTCAGCATCGCCCCTGGTTTTACCATGGAAAACGTGAACGTCATGGCGGGTGTGCCGTCGGTGTTCGAGGCGATGGTGGCCTCGGTCCTGCCGACCCTCACAGGCGGCGCGCCGCTCCTTTCACAGACCTACCGCATCAACCGCGGCGAGGGCGACATAGCTGGCCCGCTTGGCGAACTTGCGGCGGAGTACCCCGAGATTTCCATCGGCTCCTACCCGTTCACCGAAAACGGCATGTTCGGCGCGAACATCGTGATGCGCAGCACGGATGCCGCAAAACTCGATGCGGCAATGGTGAAACTGGCGGGACTTTTCCCTGCATGACGGCCAGTCCCGAAACGCTCTATGACGTGATTGACGCGACGTGGCCTGCGGCGGAAAAGTGGACCGACGGGCCGTGGACGTTCCGCAAGGGCCTCGGTGCTGGCAGCCGCGTTTCGGCGACTACAGGCAGCGGTACGCTTGCCGATCTGCCCGCCGCCGAAGCGCAGATGACCGCCTTGGACCAGCCCAAGCTGTTTATGATCCGGCATGGCGATACGGAACTGGACGAGATGCTCGCCGCACAGGGTTACGTGATCAAAGACCCTGTGACGCTGATGAGCGCCCCGATCGAACCTATCGCGACAGACCGCCCTCCTGCCGTCACAACGTTCGAGGTCTGGCCCCCGCTCGCCGTTGAGCGCGAAATCTGGCTGGAGGATGGCGTCGGCCCTGCCCGCGTTGCGGTCATGGAGCGTGCAGAATGCCAACGTATGACCATCCTTGGGCGTCTGGACGATACCCCTGCGGGCACGGGATATGTCGGCATCCACAACGGCGTCGCGATGTTCCATGGCCTTGTCACCCTGCCCCGCTTCCGTCGTCGCGGCCTTGCGCAACACATGATCCGCGCGATGGCCTTCTGGGCACGCGAGAACGGAGCTGAGGAGATCGCGCTCCTCGTCGTCAAAGCTAACGGCCCCGCAAACGCGCTTTACCAGCGCATGGGCTTCGAACATGTCGCGGACTACCACTACCGCATCAAGGCGGAGTGACCTGTGGCGATCCGTCTTTCCATTGCGCTCATATTTATGCTGCTGCCCACGCTGGCGACCGCGATTTCCTTGCCCGGAAACGCGACGCTTGTTTACGAAGACACCGAAGCCGCAACGAGCTTCGCCGTACCGACCGGACCTTGGAATATCGACCGCGGGATGAGCGCCGAAGACACCGCGGGTGATGTCGCACGGCAGGTCTGGCGCATTGATGCCGACCGCCTCACAACGCTACAGCTGATTGCCCCTCTGCGGCAGCAACTGACCGAGGACGGATACACAATCGGCTTCGAGTGCCGCACCGATAGTTGCGGCGGCTTCGATTTCCGCTTCGGTCTGGACCTGACGCCGCCGCCCGCAATGCTCGTTGACCTCGGTGATTACCGCTATCTCCTCGCGAAAAAGGCGGGTGAAACGGTTGTGCTGTTCGTCAGCAAAACGCTCGGCGCTGGGTATGTGGAGGTTATCAGCATCGGCCGTTTAAACGAAGAGCCTGTGGCCGACAGCGAAGCCGCGCCGGTTGTCGCTGCCGAACAGGAACCGGCAAGTGACGACATGGCCAGCGCCTTTATGACGACCGGTCATGTGGAGCTTTGGGATCTGACGTTCGAGACAGGCTCGTCCGAACTGAGCGGCGACACCTACCAATCGCTCGCCAATCTGGCAACCTATCTCGAATCTAACCCAACGGTAAGGATAGCTCTGGTCGGCCACACTGATAGCCAAGGTTCGCTGAACGCCAATATCGACGTGTCGAAGGCACGTGCCCGCGCTGTGCTAGATCGCCTTGCCGAAACCTATGGCATTTCGCGCGACCGCATGGATGCGCAGGGCATGGGCTACCTCGCGCCACGCAGGTCGAACCTGACGCAAGATGGCCGCGACGCCAACCGGCGGGTCGAGGCCATCGCGCTTAGTAACTGATCACCAGTTATCGGGGCCCTTGTCCGCGAACGAATTCACCAGAAAATCGATGAACGCGCGCACCTTCGGCTGGGTGAAACGACCCGGCGGGTAGACGGCATAGATACCCTGCTTCTCTGCCGGAAGGTCCGGAATGGCTTCCTGCACAAGCCCTCGCTTCATCGCATCCGCATAGAGGAACGACGGCAGGTAAGCGATACCGAGGCCCGACGCACATGCGTTCAGCAGCGACTGGCCATCATTGACCGTAAGCCAGCCGGCAGTGCGAACCTGACGCTTCTCGCCGCTCGGCGCGGTGATTTTCCAGACGGCATTGTTCGCTTGATTTGAGTAGTGCAGCAGCTTGTGGTCGTTCAGATCGTCGATCTTCTGCGGACGGCCATACTGCTGGAAATAGCTCGGCGAGGCGATCATGCGCAGCGTGGTGTCGGTCAGTTTGCGGGCGCGCAACGTGCTGTCTTCCAGCTCGCCCACGCGGATTGCCATGTCGAAACCTTCGGAAATCAGCTCCACGTAGCGGTTGTTCAGCACCATGTTCACGGTGATGTCGGGGAATTCCTGAAGGAAGCCGTTCAGCACAGGCGAAAGGTGATTCACGCCGAAGTCCGTTGCAACGCTAATGCGGAGCAGACCCGACGGCGCGGATTGCATCGACGTGACCAGCGCGTCTGCCTCGCCTGCGTCATTCAAAACGCGTCGCGCGCGGTCGTAGTATGCAAGGCCGATTTCGGTCGGGCTCACGCGGCGCGTGGTGCGGTTCAGAAGGCGTGCGCCAAGGCGCGCCTCAAGGGACGACACGTGCTTGGACACGGCCGATTTCGAGATGCCCATCTTCTTGGCTGCATCTGTAAATCCACCCTGATCCACAACTGTGGCGAACGCTTCCATCTCTGTGAGGCGATCCATTCGCGTGGTCCTCTCTACCAATTCCTCAAGCTGGTTATCGTGTCCAAATCGGGCACAATCTGGGCCGTTGCCTGACAATATCGCGGATTCCGCCCATGCTATGGTGAACGGAATTTTAGCGAATTATCTTATGGAATGCGTAGAGAGGCCTGTAATTAAAGGCTCGCAGCGAGACGCGTCCCTTGATCGATAGCACGTTTCGCATCTAGCTCCGCCGCAACATCCGCGCCGCCGATCACGTGACAGGGAATCCCCTTTGCCGCGAGTTCGTCAGCCAGAGAGCGGTCCGATTCTTGTCCTGCACACAGCACGATGGTGTCGCACGGGATCAGTTGCTCGTTCTCGCGCGCCTCGCCCTCGCTGATCCAGATGCCTTCGGGCGTGATGCGTTCGTAGTTCACACCGCCCTTCATCTTTACGCCCTTCATCTGAAGCGTCGCACGGTGAATCCAGCCGGTCGTTTTGCCGAGGCGACGACCGGGCTTTTCGGCCTTCCGCTGAAGCAGCGTCACCTGACGCAACGGCTCGGTCGGCTGGGGTCCTTCGGGAGCGATACCGCCGCGCTGCTGTTCAGGATCGGTGACGCCCCATTCGGTCAGCCATTCGGGCAGGTCTTCGGTCGGGCTGTTTTCGCCAGTGACGAGGAATTCGGACACATCAAAACCGATGCCGCCTGCCCCGATGACCACGACCGACTTCCCGACATCGGCGCCCTTGAGCACCTGAATGTAGTTCAGCACATGCGGCTGGTCCTGCCCCTCAATCTCCGGATCACGCGGATTGACGCCTGTGGCGATGATGACCTCGTCGTAACCTTCCAGAGCCTCGACGGTCGCCATATTGCCGAGCTTCAGGTCGATATCACGGCTCTGCACCATCGTGGTGAACCAGTGGACCAGACCGTGGAATTCTTCCTTCCCCGGCACTTGGCGCGCGAGGTTAAGCTGTCCGCCGATACGGTCAGATTTGTCGAAGAGCGCAACTTGGTGACCACGCTCGGCAGCGGTCAGCGCGGCGGACAGGCCAGCCGGTCCGGCACCGACAACGGCGATCTTCTTGGGCTTTGCAGCCGCCTCGATGACCAGTTCGGTTTCGTGGCAAGCACGCGGGTTCACGAGGCACGAGGTCAGTTTGCCGCTGAACGTGTGATCAAGGCAGGCTTGGTTACAGGCAATGCACGGCGCGATCTGATCGGCGCGACCGTCAGCTGCCTTCCGCACGAAATCCGGATCGGCGAGGAACGGACGCGCCATCGAAACCATGTCCGCGCAGCCGTCCTGCAAAACGCTTTCCGCAACGGCAGGATCGTTGATGCGGTTGGAGGTAATGACGGGAATCGACACATGCCCCATCAGCTTTTTCGTCACCCACGAAAACGCGCGGCGCGGGACGCTGGTGGCGATGGTCGGAATGCGGGCCTCGTGCCAACCGATGCCCGTGTTGATGATGGTGGCGCCTGCTTCCTCGACCGCTTTGGCGAGCGCAACGACCTCTTCAAAGGTCGAACCGTTCGGGATCAGGTCGATCATCGACAGGCGGTAGATGACGATGAAGTCTGTGCCGACCGCCTCGCGCACACGGCGGACAACTTCGACCGGCAGGCGCATACGGTTTTCGTACGTCCCCCCCCAGCGGTCTTCGCGGCGGTTGGTGTGGGTGACGAGGAACTGGTTCAGGAAGTACCCTTCGGACCCCATGATCTCTACACCGTCATACCCCGCCTCACGGGCACGAATCGCGGCGGTGACGATGTCAGCAATCTGCTTTTCGATGCCGTCCTCATCCAGCTCGTTCGGCACGAACGGAGAGATCGGGGATTTGATCGGGGACGGCGCGACGCATTCTTTGCCGTAGGCATAGCGCCCCGCATGGAGGATCTGCATCGCGATGCGTCCGCCCGCATCATGAACGCGGTCCGTGACAACGCGGTGGTTGGCAATGTCCTGATCCGTGAACAGACCCGCAGCGCCGGGAAACACGCCGCCCTCGCGGTTCGGGGCCATGCCGCCCGTGACGATCAGACCCACGCCGCCGCGCGCACGAGCCGCATAGAATTCGGCAACACGGTTCCAGTCGCGGGTCTCTTCGAGGCCGGTATGCATGGAGCCCATCAGCACGCGGTTGGGCAGCGTGACAAAGCCGAGGTCGAGCGGCGCGAGAAGATGCGGATAATCGGTCATGGTTGCCTCCCTTTGTGGGTGACCATGCCCCTTGTTGACGCGTCCGTCACCTGCAACGCGGCGTCATACCGAACGGTAGAGATCGTCTTCCTCCGCATTCACATCGATCCCGAGGGCGTCCATACCTGCCTCAAGGTGATCGGCCAGATGCGGGGAGCCCCCGAGATAGGTGTTCGTCGGCGTCGAAGCCTCGTTCACCGCAGTTGCGTAGGCTTCATCATACTCGGCGGCGTCAAAACTTCCGCGCCCGATCCAGAAAACCGCAACGAGCCCCGCCTGTTCGTCTTCGGTCAGAGTGTCGATGAACTGATCCAGTTCGGCTGCGCCGCGACGTGCATCGCGGGCGAGGATGATGACTTCGGCAACTTTGTCAGCGCTGATATGCATAAGGGCCTCCTGTTCCTTTGCAGAACAGGATGGCCCATGTTGAGCGCTCAGGCTTTGATCCAGAGCAAGTCAGACGAGCTTGTAATAGAGCCAGTCCGGCAGGAATTGCGACGCACGGAGCATGATGCCCATCGGCGCGGGGAAGGACTTCTTGAAATCGTCGGAGTTCATGTGCTCGAAAATTTCGGCAGCCGCGTCTTCCGGCTCCATCATCATCGGCATGTTGAAGTCGTTCTTGTCCGTGAGGCGGGTCTTGATGAACCCCGGATTGACGATCTGAACGTTGACGTTGGTTTCCTTGAGGTCGGCGCGCATTCCCTCGGCCAGCGACAGAAGCGCGGCTTTGGATGCGCCGTAGCCGATCGACCCAGGAAGGCCGCGATAGGCGGTCAGCGACGAGGTCAGGATGATGTGACCTTTGTTCTTTTGGACCATCGTCGGCAGCACCGCGCCCACACACCGCATCGCGCCGAGGAAGTTGGTGTCGCCCATCAGTTCGGCTTTTTCGTTGTCCCACTCAGTCGCGGCCATCGGCCAATAGGCACCGGCAAGATAGACCATGCCGTCAATGGAGCCGGCCTCTTTGGCGGCCTTCTCGACGCTCTTGATATCGGTCACGTCAATGGTGACGACATCGGCGTGCGCGGGCAGTTCAGCGGCCAGTTCTTTCAGCCGATCCTCGCTCCGCGCCGACAGAACGAGCTTCACGCCGCTCTTGCTCAGCTTTTGCGCAAGAGCGCGCCCCAAACCTTCGCTGGCTCCGATAATCCAGTACCGCTTGCCTGCCCAATCATCCATCTCAATACTCTCCGGCGGGCCTCATCGTCGCGACGAGTTCAGCAACTTTCAGCCCGAACTTTCTAAATTGCGATCTATTCATGAGGACACCGTCGGGGGTCGTGTAGATCCAGTCCGTGACGGACAGCACATGCCCACCCGCATCCTCGGTCAGCCTAATACGATAGTGCAGCACGAGCGCCGATCCAGCGACGCGGCCATGTCCTGTGCCCACGAGGTCCTCCGCTTCGGCGGAAATCCGACCATCGGGGTGCAGAACGAGATCCCAGCGGCGGTCCTGAGTATTGCCGCTGTCATAGCGGAACCGCTCGATCATAATGGCGCGATCACCGTCCCAATTGACCGAGAAGTCACCGACGAAGCGCGACGACACTTTGCCGAGCGGGCCATAAATCAGCCCCTCGCTCAGGATCGGACCATTGAGGTCGCGGCGGATGTCGAACGGCCGGCCGGACTGATAATGGTCCAGCTTTTGCGAGACGAAGCTCGCGTATCGTTGCCACAGCAAGGCGACTACGACCGCGATGATGAGGCCGACCAGAATACCGATAATCATCATGACACCTTAACGACTGACTTCTTGAGCGGGCGGCTCCGGTCTGCTGCGATACAGAGCGCCCTTGAACTTGAGTTTGAGCGCCTGCCAGTAAATCAGCGCGAGCACGCGGATCGACCCCAGCGGGCGTTTGATGGCCGTGCGGACGATGCCGGAATTGGTGAGCCGCTTGCGCTCACCAACCAGAGTCGCGACCACCCCGCCCTCAGCATGGCGGTAGTCGATCACGATGTTGACCTTGTCATCCTCCACACCAAAGCGGAACCGGTAGGTCCCGTTGATCGGTTGGAACGGCGAGACGTGGAAAATCTTTTGCGCTTCCACCCAGCCGCCACTTCCCAGCGGTGCAAAGTTATCGTGATGACAGAGGTAGCTGTGGCGGTCGCCAAAGGTGTTGGTGACCTCTGCAATCGCGACCCTTAGCACTCCGCTTTCATCATGGCAGAGCCAGAAGCTGACCGGATTGAACACATGCCCCAGCACCCGCGGCTGCGCGAGTAGCAGAATGCGACCACCAAGCTGGATACCCGCTTCGGCCAGCGCCTGGCGCGCCCAAGCAACGCCTGTGCCGTTCTTCGGCTCACCGCCGTAGTCGCGGTCATGGACGGCAACCATCGCGCTTTTGTTGCGTCCGAATAGCGACGGCGCATCGACCTCTAGCTCGGGATCAAGCAAGACGTAATCCACGTGGTAGGAGAAGGCGTTCTTGATGTCGCCGCGCCTGCCGTGGAAGGTCTTTCCTTCGATATGTTGGATACCGTTCATTCCGCCGCCACACTGAATTCCTGAGCCGATTGCAGCGCGTTGACCACGTCAATCGCGCTCGACAGACCATCTTCGTGAAAACCGTTCTTCATCCAAGCGCCGCAGAACCACGTGCGGTTCTCACCGTTGATCGCGGCAACATGTTTTTGTCCTTCTAGCGCCGCAAGGTCATAGACCGGATGGCGCAGGGTGACTTCATCCCAGATCAGTTCCTCGCGGATGGTGCGGGTGCTGTTGAGGGTCACAAACAGCTCGTCCTTTTTCAACCAAGGCTGAAGGTTGTTCATCCAATAGGTCAGGTCGATCTGATCGGTCTGCTTGCCGTGCATTTCAGTGTAGTTCCACGATGACCAGACAACGCGCCGCTTGGGCATGATGTCCACGTCCGAGTGAAGAACAACGCGGTTTGGCTGATACTTGATCGCGCCGAGCGCTTCCTGTTCGGCGGCGGTCGGGTCAGCCAGCAGGCGCAGCGTGTCATCGGAATGGGTGGCAAAGATCACCTCGTCGAAGTGTTCCCACTCGCCCCCGTGGACACGAACCTCAGCGCCCGCACCTGTCCGGCGCACGCCCTCGACCCAAGCGCCCAGACGCAAATCGACGTTGTTCAGGTTCAGACGGTTTTCCAAACGCGAAACGTAGCTGCGCGAGCCGCTCGCCACCGTGTACCACTGGTGCTGTCCGGTGTGGTGCAGCAGCGCGTGGTTTTCAAAGAACTGCATCATCGCATAGGCGGGGAAGTCAGCGATTTTTTCGACCGGCGTCGACCAGATCGCGCCCGACAGCGGGAGCAGGTAGCGGTTGCGGAACCACTCTCCGGTGCCGAGTTTTTGCAGCATACCCTCGACCGTCATCGTGCGGTCGGACCGCGCAACTTCCAGCGCGTTCGCGTTGAAGTGCATGATATCGCGCACCATCCGCAGGTGCTTTGGGTTCAGCGCGTTCATCGGCTGGGCAAAAATCGCGCGAAGGCTTTTCAGCGCATATTCGTAGCGGCCGTCACCAAGCGATGCACCAAAGCTCATGTCCGATTTGACCGTCGGCACTTCTAGCTCGCGGAACAGCTCCACCAGATGCGGATAGTTCACATGGTTGAATACGATAAAGCCGGTATCGACCGCCTGATCGCCATCGCGTCCGCCCATGCGGGTGCGGGCATGGCCGCCGAGGTCTTTTTCCGCTTCGAAGAGCGTGACGTTATGCGTCTCCGCCAGTTTGTAGGCGGCGCCCATGCCCGAAATACCGCCGCCAATGATGGCGACTTTGCTCGGGATGCGGCGGGGGACGTGCACGTTCATCAAAGTTCTCCGTATTTTTGAAGACTTACGTGAGTTCATGCAGCTTGGATGAAAATAAAAATCGCGGTGATCCACTTTGGCGCGACTTCCGTAGAAGAAGTATGTTGAACCTCGTCGATACCCGTGCCGATAATGTGGCCATACCAATGCACGTCCGCGCAATGCGGCAGCCGTTGGCCAATCGGAAGAGCAAGGAAAAACGGGTGGTAAACGAAAACAACGGTCGAATGGCATGGGTCGCAGAGGTTAACGCGATCCGTGAACATCAGGACAAGCAGGCTTTTGCCCGTTTGTTCAGCCATTTCGCGCCGCGTGTGAAAGGTTTCCTGGTGCGGGGCGGCGCGGCTCCGGATCAGGCAGAAGAGATTGCTCAGGATGTGATGGCCACGATGTGGCGCAAGGCACACTTGTTCGATCCCGCCCGTGCGAGTGTGTCCACTTGGATTTTTACGATCGCGCGCAATAGGCAGATCGACATCATCCGCCGCGCAAGACGACCCGAACCCGAGGATCTGCCTTGGGGACCCGAAGCGGAGCCGGACCAGGAAGAACAGGTCGCGCTCCAGCAAGATACCGAACGACTGGGCAAGGCGATAGCCGAACTGCCAGACAAACAAAGAGAGCTGGTCGAAAAAGCCTACTTTGGCGAATTGACCCATGCGCAGATTGCCGAAGAAACCGGCCTGCCGCTGGGCACGATCAAATCACGGATAAGGTTGGCGCTGGACCGCTTGCGTCATGCGATGAGATGAGATGAAGCCGATGAAAGATATCAAACACCACCTCACCAATTCTCTGCTGATGGGTTACGCCGCAGGCACCCTGCCCGAAGCGTTCAACCTCGTTGTGGCAACGCACATTTCGCTGTGTGACGAATGCCGCGCCCAACTGGCCGAGTTCGAGGCCGTTGGCGGTGAAGTCATGATGCGCACTGACGCAATGGCGATGAATGCCGATGCGCTGGACATTGCGCTCGCCGCTCTGACGGACTCGCCAGAGGAAGTGCAGATTAAAGCCGAGCGTGCGGGCATCTTCCCGACCCCGCTGGCTGACTATGTTGGCGGCGACGTCGAAGCCGTGCGTTGGCGCCGCGTTGGCGGCGGTGTGAAGCAGATGATCCTGCCCACCGACAGCGGTGCGACTGTGCGTCTGCTGCATATTCCGGCTGGCGCGTCGGTGCCCGATCACGGTCATCGCGGGCTGGAACTGACGCTGGTTCTGCAAGGCGCGTTCAAGGATGAAACCGACCGCTTCGGCACCGGTGACATTGAAGTCGCGAACGAAGAGTTGGATCACACGCCGGTCGCCGAGGACGGGCTGGATTGCATCTGCCTTGCCGCGACCGATGCGCCGCTCAAGTTCAACTCGTTCCTGCCGCGCCTCGCGCAGCCGTTCGTGAAGATTTAATCCTGCACCAGCGGCACGACTGACGGGTTGGTTTCGGGGGCAAGCTCTTCGAAATCGAAGTTGTCGAGCCGCTGCGCACGCTTCCCAGCCTTCTCGGCACTGATTTTGATCTCCGCGATATCCTTGGCCGCCATGTTGAAGTGGCGGTCGAGGTTTTCCACGCGAGAGCCAAGGCGATCAACGTCCCCATAAAGCTTCGACAATTCTTGACGAATGGCACCCGCCTGTTCGCGCATACGGGCGTCCTTCAGGATCGCGCGCATTGTATTCAGCGTGGCCATGCATGTCGTCGGCGAAACGATATAAACCCGCGCGGCGAACCCCTCGCGAACCAGTTCAGAGAAGTTCGCGTGGATCTCTGCGTAGACAGCTTCGGACGGCAGGAAGAGGATCGCACCGTCGGCCGTCTCACCCTCTATGATGTATTTCTCGCTGATGGCGCGGATATGGTTGCGCACCGCGATCCGCATCTGACGAACGCCTTCCAGCTTCTCCTGCTCGGTCTCCGCTTTGCGCATCCGCTCGTAAGGTTCGAGCGGGAATTTACTGTCGATCACAATCGGCCCCGGCGGGTTGGGCAGGTGGATCAGACAGTCGGCGCGCTTGCCATTGGAAAGCGTGTGCTGGAGGCGATAACTGTCGCTTGGCAGCGCTTTGGACACGATGTCCTGCAATTGGATTTCACCGAACGCGCCGCGGGTCTGTTTGTTCGACAGGATGTCTTGTAGACCGAGCACATCGCCCGACAGCTTGGTGATATTTTCCTGCGCCTTATCGATGGTCTTGAGGCGCTGCTGAAGCTCGCCAAGGCTCTGCGCCGTAGCTTTAGTGCTGAGCGTCAGGTTCCGGTTCACAACCTCGTTGACCTGCTGAAGGCGCGCCTCCATCAGCTTGAGCATATGCGCCTGCGATTTAGCCTGCGCCTCCGACACCGACGACAGGCCGCCCACGAGCTGCTGCTGCCCGTCTGAAAGCATTTGTACACGCTGGTTCACGTGGCCCATCTGGCTTGCCACCATCTGCGCCATGTGCGCCGACTGCCCTGCCCGTTTCACGACCATCAGCAGCAGGATGATGACAAAGAGGCCCAAAGCCCCCGCTGCCAGCAAGATCAACGTCTGCGGGTCATTCAGATCGAGCGTCATCAGGTGCGACCGAACAGGCGTTCGATGTCCGACAGGCGGAGCTCCACATAGGTCGGGCGTCCGTGATTGCACTGGCCCGAATGCGGTGTCGCCTCCATCTCGCGCAGGAGCGCGTTCATCTCCTCACCGCGCATCCGGCGACCGGAGCGGATGGAACCGTGGCACGCGACGCGCGACAGGATCGCTTCGATCCGTACTTGGACCGTGGTGCTGTCGCCAAGGTCTGCAAGCTCGTCGAGGATATCGCGCAGCATCGCGTCCGCGTTCACCTCTCCCAGAATAGCGGGCGTTTCGCGGACACAGATCGCGCCGCCGCCAAATGGCTCGATCGTCAGGCCGAGCTTGGTCAGATCGTCCGCCAGATCGAGCAGCATTTGCGCATCGCCCGACGACAGTTCGACGATCTCGGGGATCAACAGAGCCTGAGCTGCGACGCCATTCTCGGCCATCTGCTTTTTCAGTTTCTCATAGACGAGGCGTTCATGCGCAGCGTGTTGATCGACGATCACCATCCCCGTTTCCGTCTGCGCAATGATGTAGTTCTCGTGGACCTGCGCGCGGGCAGCACCGAGCGGCAGCGCCTCCAGCGGTTTGGTGTCTTCGATCACAGGCTCGACGCGGGCGGACGGCGCCGACATCTCGGCAAAACCCGAATACTCCGGCGCGGGCGCCTGCATGTCGTAGCTGGCGCTGCGGGCTGTATAGGTCGGACGTTCGACGCGGTACGGCGCCTGATAGACCGGCGCGGCGGGCTGCTCGGGCCGCATCGCGCCCAGCGTATCGGCAGCGACTGTGGACGACGCGCGGTGACCGGCACCGGCGAGCGCATGACGAAGGCCAGAAACGATCAGGCCGCGCACCAGACCAGGCTCACGGAAACGGACCTCGGACTTTGCGGGATGCACGTTTACATCGACGAGTTGCGGATTGCAGTCGACGAACAGCGCGGCAGCCGGATGACGGTCGCGGCTGAGGAAATCCATGTAGGCGCCGCGCAGCGCACCGATGAGCAGCTTGTCCTTTACCGGACGGCCATTCACGAACAGGAATTGCGCAGCGGACGAGCCGCGCGAGTAGGTCGGGAGCGCGGCGTAGCCGGTCAGGTGGAAACCATCGCGTTCGGCATCAATGGCGATAGAGTTCTCGGCGAAATCGCGGCCCAGAACGGTGGCCAGACGTCCGTTCAGCGCATCGAACATCTCGCCCTGCTCCGCATCGGCACGGAAGACCTCGCGGCGGTTGCCGCCAGAGGCATCCACAAGGCTGAAGCTGATGAACGGCTCCGCCATGGCGAGGCGTTTTACCGTGTCCGTCACCGCTTGCGCCTCTGCGCGGTCGGTGCGCAGGAACTTCAGGCGGGCGGGTGTGGCGTAGAAAAGGTCCTTCAGTTCGACGACGGTGCCTTCGGACAGCGCGGCGGGCTTCACCGCCTCCATCCGGCCACCGGCGACAGCGATGACCGAGGCTTCCTCACCGCCGCAGCGGCTGGTGATGGTCAGACGGCCAACAGCGCCAAGCGACGGCAGAGCCTCACCGCGGAAGCCGAAGGAATGGATGTTCAGAAGGTCCGAACCGTCGATCTTGGACGTCGCATGGCGCGACAGCGCGAGCGGCAATTGGTCGGCGGTGATGCCGCAGCCGTTGTCGGTCACGCGGATTAACGTCTTGCCACCATCGGCGATCACGACCTCGATACGGGTCGCGCCAGCGTCGATGGAGTTCTCGACCAGTTCCTTGACCGCAGCAGACGGACGTTCAACCACCTCACCCGCAGCGATGCGGTTGATAGCGGTTTCGTCCAATTGTCTGATTACGGGACGGTTGGGGGTTATCTTGGGGTTCGCTAGAGCCATGCCACAAAACGTAGCATGGCCCTCACTGATTCACGAGGGGATATTTCGTGAACACTCACTCTTCGCCGACGTCGGTCAGCATGGCTTCATCGACGCCTTCGGGCTGACCCACGATGGTGAAATGTAGCGCATCGGGATTGAGCAGGCGCTGCGCAACGCGGTTGATGTCCTCGAGCGTCACGGCCTCGATATAGTCATTGCGCTCGACCACATATTCGGGCGGCAGTCCCTGAACCTGCATCCCGACCATGATACCCGCGATCTCTTCGTTGCCGTCGAACCGCAGCGGGTAAGCGCCGGTGAGGTAGGTTTTGGCGTTGTCGAGCTCTTCCTGGCTGACGCCGACAGTCGCAACACGGGCCCAGTTATCGAGGATCACGTCGATGGTCTCGCCGACTTTCTCGTTCGCCGTGGCGACCGAGCCGAGCCACATGTTCGAGTAATCCTTGTCCACTAGATAGGTGTAGATGCCGTAGGTCAGACCGCGCTTTTCACGGACTTCGTTCATCAGGATCGACTGCGGACCGTCACCACCGAGGATCGTGTTCAACACGTAGGCAGCAAAGAAGTCGGGATCGTCACGTTCGATACCCGCGTGCCCGAAAAGGATCACCGACTGCGGAGTGGCAAAGTCGACAATGGTCGCGCCGCCCGTGAGACCGAAATCGACCGCACCGGGAACGGCGGGGCCGTCTTCGGGCAGACCGCTGAGAAGGTTGTCGATAACCTGACCGAGCTCCTCGGCATTGATGTCACCCACAGCGGACACATAGGCGCGGCCTTCGACAAGTGCATTGCGATAGGCTTTGAAGATATCGTCCTGCGTGAGCGCGCGGATGGTTTCTTCGGTTCCGCTGTCATCGGTGCCGTAGGGATGATCGCCGTAGGCTTCGCTATAGAAACTGTCGCCCGCAATGCGGTTAGGGTCTGTCTTGCGCGACGCGATGCCCGCGAGCACCTGCCCCTTCACGCGGTCGATGGCGTCCTGATCGAAACGCGGTGCGACGAGCGCCTGACGCAGCAGCGCCACGGCATCATCACGGTTTTCGGTCAGGAATTTGGCGGACACGCTCACGCCGTCGTCGTAGGCGTCAAAGCCATAGGACGCAGCCAACGATTCACGCTCGCGCTGGAAATCCTGCGCGGTCATCTCGCCCGAGCCTTCTTCGAGAAGACCCATCATCAGATTGGTTGCGCCGCGCTTGCCCGGTTCATCCAGCGATGTACCGCCTTTGAAGTAGATCTCCAGCGCGACAAATGGAATCTCGTGCTCTTCGACGAGCCAAGCGTTAATGCCTGCAGGCGAAGTGACCTGCTGGATCTGCACCTCTGCGCGGGCAGTAACGCCGAGGACGGACAGGACGGTAGCCAGAATCAGACGTTTCATTCTGCGCTCTCCTCTTCGGCGCTGACCCACATGGTGACGGAGCGGCGCGGGTCGAGCACCTCTGCCGCGATGGCTTTGACATCTTCAGCCGTGACGGCTTCGAGGATTGCGGGCCACTGTTGGACATCGTCGACCGTCAGGCCGATCGACAGCGCAGCGCCGTAGCGGTTCGCAAGACCCTGCACGTCATCGAGCGCATAAACCTCGCTCGCACGAAGCTGGGTGCGGATCGCCTCCATACGGTCGGGGTCGATCTCGGTGTCCATAAAGCTCTGGATCGCATCATCCATCGCATCTTCGGCTTCCTGAAGCGTCACGCCTTCAGCCGGAGCGACGGACAGGTTGAACGTCGTGTCGTCGAGCGACGTGCCGCTGTAACTCGCGTTCGTGAAAACGGCCGTGTTCGTGTCGAATTGCAGCTTCATGCCGAGGACCGAGGTGAACGGCGAGCCGCCCAGCAGTTCGGCCAGATAGACCAGCGCAGCAGCTTTTTCCTGTGCACCGCTGTCACGCTCGGGCGCAAGGTAGCTGCGGGCGACATAGGGCTGGGACACACGCGGATCGTAGAAGGTCAAACGCCGCGCGGCGGTCTGCGGCGGCTCTTGCGAGCGGATACGCTCGGGCAGATTTTCCTGACGCGGGATCGCGCCGTAATATTCCTGAGCCAGCTTACCGACTTCGGTCGGGTCCACATCACCCGCCACGACCAGCGTCGCGTTATTCGGACTGTAGTAGAGGTCATAGAACGAGGTCGCGTCTTCGAGCGAGAGCGTCTCCATCTCGTGCTTCCAACCGATGACCGGCACGCCGTAGCGGTGGTTCAGATACTGCGCGGCCATCATCTGTTCGCGGGCCAGCGCGCTCGGGTTATTCTCGGTCCGCATGTTGCGTTCTTCGAGGATCACGTCCCGCTCGGTCGCGATGTCACCTTCGGACAGCTTGAGGTTCACCATGCGGTCGGCTTCCATCTGCATCATCAACGGCAGACGGTCAGCCGCAACGCGCTGGAAATACGCGGTGTAATCGTAGCTGGTGAAAGCGTTGTCCGACCCTCCATTCGCGGCCACGGTTTCGGACAACTCGCCCGGCGCCATGTTCTCGGTGCCCTTGAACAGCAGGTGTTCAAGGAAGTGCGCTACGCCGGATTCTCCGACGGGTTCATCAGCCGACCCGCGCCGGTACCAGACCATATGGACAACGACCGGCGCGCGGTGATCTTCGATCACCACAACGTCCATACCGTTATCTAGCTGAAAGGTAGAAACATCCTGAGCCACTGCCGGCGATGCGGCTAGAGCGGCAGAAAATGCAAGAGATCGCAGCATTATTCACCTCCGAACGATGGGGTGAGCCTACTGCCTCCCGCCGGACGTGCAATACTGGCAACGGAGTTGTGACTACTGTTGCGGAGGTGCTGACGGGACCGTAACGCCTGCGGCACCGAAACGCTCCAATTCCGCGTATGGATCGAGCGCCATGCCGTTGTAAGCCGAGAAATAGCGATCCTTGGCAAAGATGTTGAAGAGGCCAAGGTTACGGCGGGTCCAGCGATAGCGCTCATCCTCGGACGCGAGTGTCTGGCGTACAGTGCCATCGGTGCCGTAACGGGTCGCCTGCGCGATCAGCGCGGCATCGCCAGCAATACCGCCATTAGGATTGCCGCCCAGCGCAATCATCGCATCGGCAATCGGTGTCGGATCGGCAAGGTTGATGCCGTTCGGGTTCGGCGGCGGCAGCAGCGCCATCGACTGCGGCATTTCGAGCGGCTTGTAAGGCAGAACGCTGAATTCATCGGGGCCGCTTTGCAGCGAGCTCGTGTTGTGAAGGGACTTGTCGCCGCCTCCACATGCAGAGAGCGCCAGCATCGCTACGACAGCCAACGAAATTGCGCGCATAAAATCCCCTCCGGTTCAACGGCCCTATAGTTAGCGCAGCTTTAGCAGTCCGTCACGTAGCTTTGTTCTTCGACTTGGTGCCGGTGAAAAGCGCAAGCCCAATCGCACCAATGAAAATTGCCACGTCAGCCACGTTGAATGCGTAGGGATTCGCGATCCCGCAGCAGGACATATTCAGGAAGTCGGCTACCGCGCCGTAAAGAACGCGGTCGATGACGTTTCCCATCGCTCCGCCGACGAGAAGACCGCCCGCGATGAACGCCCATCGGCTCCCGCCTTCGCGGCGCAGCCAATAGAGGACAAAGGCAGAGATCACGACAGCCACGCAGACAAGCACCCAGCGCATGTCGAAGCCCGAGAACAGGCCAAAGTTCACACCGCGATTCCATGCCATGCGGAATTCGAGGTACGGCGGGAAGACCTTAATGACCTCCAGCGTGCGGAGGCCAAGAAGGTGCACGACCAGATACTTGGAGATCTGGTCGATCAGGAATGTCCAGAAGCCTGCCCAGAAGAGAAGGCGCATTCCACGGGCTGTCGCGATCGTTTTCATTTAGTGACGGAAGTGGCGCATGCCGGTGAAGACCATCGCGAGGCCTGCTTCGTCAGCAGCAGCGATGACTTCGTTGTCGCGCATCGAACCACCCGGCTGGATGACGCAGGTCGCGCCAGCGGCAGCGGCTTCCATCAGACCGTCGGGGAACGGGAAGAACGCATCAGACGCAACAGCCGAACCGATGGTCAGCGGCTGTTCCAGACCAATGGTCTCGGCCATACGTTCTGCCTTTTTCGCGGCGATCAGAGCGGAGTCGACACGGCTCATCTGGCCAGCACCAACGCCAACGGTCGCGCCGTCCTTGACGTAGACGATGGCGTTCGACTTGACGTGCTTGCCAACTTTCCAAGCGAACAGAAGGTCTTCCATCTGCTCTTGGGTCGGGGCTTTCTTGGTGACGACCTTCAGATCATCCATACCGATGAAGCCCGCGTCCTTGTCTTGCACGAGGAAGCCGCCAGCGACCTGACGAACGGTGTTCGACTTGTCGAGGACGTTCGGCAGACCTTCGGTAGTCAGAAGGCGCAGGTTCTTCTTGGCTGCAAAGATTTCCTTGGCTTCGTCCGAAGCACCCGGAGCAATCACGACCTCGGTGAAGATCTCGACAATGGCCTTGGCGGTTTCAGCGTCGAGCGGCTGATTCAGCGCAACGATACCGCCGAAGGCCGAAGTGCGGTCGCAATCGAAAGCCTTCTCGTAGGCTTCGAGCAGGGTCGCGCCTTTGGCGACGCCACACGGGTTGGCGTGCTTGATGATCGCAACGGCAGCCGAAGCAGCCGGATCGAATTCTGCCACCAGTTCGAATGCAGCGTCGGTGTCGTTGATGTTGTTGTAGGACAGCTCCTTGCCCTGATGCTGGACAGCGGTCGCAACGCCCGGACGGTTAGTGCCGTCGGTGTAGAACGCGGCCGACTGGTGCGGGTTTTCACCGTAGCGCAGGGTCTGCTTGATCTGACCGGCGAACGAACGGCGGCGCGGAGCGGCCTCACCGATCGCATCAGCCATCCAGTTGCTGACCGCAGCGTCGTAAGCGCCGGTGCGGGCGTAAGCGACCTGAGCCATAAGCTGACGGAAACCGAACGAGGTCTGACCGTCGTTGGCGTCCAGTTCGGCCAGCAGCGCGTCGTAGTCTTCGACGTCGACGATGGTGGTGACGAAACCGTGGTTCTTGGCCGCGGCGCGGATCATCGCGGGGCCACCGATGTCGATGTTCTCGATCATCTCGTCATACTCGGCACCGCGGGCCAGAGCGGCCTCGAACGGGTAGAGGTTCACAACCAGCAGGTCGATGCCGCCGATTTCGTGCTCTTCCATCGCAGCGACGTGCGCATCGTTGTCGCGCAGGGCCAGCAGACCGCCGTGCACCTTGGGGTGCAGGGTCTTAACACGGCCATCCATCATTTCGGGGAAGCCGGTGACGTCGGACACGTCGCGAACGGTCAGGCCGGCATCGCGCAGCGCCTTGGCGGAGCCGCCGGTCGACAGCAGTTCGACACCACGATCTGCGAGCGCCTTTCCAAGTTCGAGAAGTCCGGTTTTATCGGACACGGACAATAGGGCGCGGCGCAGGGGATAGAGGTCGGTCATCGGGCGGGCTCTCCGGGCTGTCAATCTTGATCCAGTTCCGCAAGGTCATCCTGAACGTAGTCGCGTACAGCGCTTGGGGTTTCATGCGCCTTGGCTAAGGACCAGCGGATGCGCGTCGCATAGGCCATTGCGCGTCCGGTTAAAACCACTTGTTGCGATGTTCTGGGGCGTAAACGTCCATTTTCGAGGTAAACAGACGGCTCGATGTTCATTTCTGCCCGCCCGTCGTGCCGGAACACCCAGATCTCACCACTTTTGAGTGTGAGAGACACCGCCGTTCCGCCCATGTCGAGAGACGCCTCGACATCGGGGTGCAGATGGAAGCGCACCGAATAGGCAATCCCCAGCGGCTCGCGCTTTATACAGACGTCGAACCGTTTCTTGTCGGCATCCGACAGCGTAGCGAGGAGCTCTTCGCCCTCCAGCGTCCGCCCGTCATGGCTGAGGTCGAGTATGCGGGCGTGCATGAGGCCGTGCGTTGCCTGATAGCCGTTGTGGGCGACTTCGAATTTCTCGCCCTTGCGACTGCTCGACTGATCGGTCGGCACATGATCGGGGATGTCGACCAGCGGCTCGTGACCGACCCCGCCGAATTTGCTCGGCTTGCCGAGGCGTGCGGAAGAGTAGCCTTCGATCGCGAGCGTCGAATGGCTCGCGGTTGCACGGCCGAAACGCCGCCAGTCGAGGCCGAAACGGCTCCCCGATCCGCAATTGACAATCAGCGGGCGGCGGCCAGACGTGACCTCCATCGAACAGGTCGAGGCATGGGCATCGTGGCTTGCAGATCCTGTCGGCGGAGAATCCGCGTCGATGATAACGCTGGTGCGACCACCGGTGATACGCCCGTAGCCCATATAGAGTGAACCCTTGGGCACAGTGCGATCCGGCAGCAGCGCCAGCGCATGGTCCAAGCGCCCGTCAATCCCACGACCACCGCCGTGGAAACGAGCGAGACCGCCGTCGGAATGGCGCAGCGCACGGAGCGTCGGCGCGATGCGACCCATGGCATCACTGACATCCTGCGGCGCGGGACGGCCTGTTTCCTCAAGCGCGGTAACTGCCCAGCCGAGGAGCGTGAAGACCTCCAGCAGCTCTTCGGGATTGCGGGTGTCGATCCCGCCCTCTTCGGTGATGCGGGACTTACATTCCTTGGCGAGCGCCGAGAGCGCGTCATCGAGAACGAGCATGGACCCGTCGAGCGCAAGGCTTGCATAGACAAGGCCGCAAAGCGCTTCGAACCGCTCCAACCCTGGCTTAGTGCCTTTCCAGCGCTTGGATAGGTATTTCGTCTGCGCACCGAGGCTCTGCATGAAGCGGTCAATGTCGTCCTTCTCCCTCGCACGGAGAAGGAAATACGCGTGGTTTATCCAGCGGATCAGACGGCGACCGGTCAGTTCCGGCGTCCAACCTGGGCCGTGACCGCGCCCGTAGCGTTCGATCCATTCGAAGACCCAAGTCTGCGCCCGTTCCCGCGCGGCAGCGTCCCCGACCGCGGCCAGATCGTCCAGCCAACTACAGTTCTGGAGCATCAGCGCGACTTCCGAATCCACGGGCGCGATATCCCAAATACTGGCACCGGGGGCTTCGATCAGATCGCCGGAAAAGAGGAAGTTACCAGCGACAAGCTGGCGACCTTTTGCAAATAAACCAATGGATTGCGGCTCTGGCCGATGTGCAAAAGATGGCTGCTTGGCAGTATAGGCCGCAAGCCGCGCATGCGCGCGGTTCATCCACTGCGTGTATTTCCCACGCCTTGTCTGAGCCTTGACCACTGGTGCTGCCTCGATACTGCGTTTGCCGCATTGTTAAGGCAGAATGATACGTAGGAATACCCTTGGTGTCACGCAGCCTTTGTCAGGACGGCGAGGTAGAACCCGTCCATTCCGCCAAATTCCGCCCAGTAGTCGGGACGCAGGCGAACGCCGCCCTCTTCGGTCAGCCACGCTGGATCGAGCCCCTCGAACTCCGGCTTTTCGACCGTGAGTCCCTCGTGACGTTCGAGCGCCTCCTCAACCTGCACTTCGCCCTCATCAGGCAGCAGGCTACAGGTGCAGAAGACCAGACGACCGCCCGGCTTCAGCAGGGTCAGTGCGTGATCGATCAGTTCCGTTTGCAGCGCGATCAGGTCGCCGAATTCGCTACCGTCCTTGGCGTGCGGCAGATCGGGGTGACGGCGGATGGTGCCCGTGGCAGAACACGGCGCATCAAGCAGCACTACGTCAAACCCTTCGACATCATAGACCAGCGCGTCCGCGTCGATCAGATCGGCCTTCATTTTGGTCCGTTCGAGGTTCTCCTGAACGCGATCAAGGCGCGACGGTGAAATGTCGACGGCAGTCACTTTGGCACCCGCCGCCGCAAGCTGCATCGTCTTACCACCCGGTGCAGCGCAAAGGTCGAGGATGTTCAGCCCTTCGATATTGCCCAGCGCTTTGACAGGCAGAGCAGCCGCAGCATCCTGCACCCACCATTCGCCATCCTCAAAACCGGGAAGGCCGGAGACCTGGACGCCGACGGGAATGCGGACAGTGCCGGTCGGCAGCACCTGACCGCCGAGCTTTTCAGCCCATCCGGCGGCGTCGGACTTCACCGTGATATCGAGCGGCGCGCCTGCATAATGCGCAGCCTCCATGCCGGTGACAGCGGGCTTACCCCATGCTTCGATCATCGGGAGGCGCAGCCAGTCGGGCAGACGCGGGATCGGAAGACGGTCCCATGCGCCTTCGCGTTCGGCGGCGACCTTGCGCAGCACCGCGTTCACGAGGCCCTTCATCGACTGGGTTTTCTTATCGCGACCCACGATCTCGACGCAGGCGTTGACCACACCATGCGCAGCCTCGCCAGACCATATCTCTACCGTGCCGAGGCGCATGGCGTTGCGCACCGACAGCGGCGGGCGCTTTTGCAGGAACGGCTTCAGCATACGGTCTGCGCGGTCAGCGGCGCGGAGGGTCGAAATCGCAAGGCGCTGGGCGCGTGCGCGATCCTCGGGCGACAGGCGCGACAGGGCACCGCCGCCGATTTCCTCGGACAGCAGCCGACCGTCGATGGTCACAGCGTTGAGCAGGTGGTACGCAGCGAGGCGCGGCGCAAGACCGGTCGTCGACATAGGAAACTCCATGGGTCCTTGGCCTGAAAGATGCCCTGCCCTATATCAGAGAGAGCCGAGGAACAAGAAAACATGACCCAGAAGCCTGACCTGCCCCCCGCCGCACAGCGTGCTCTCGCCGAAGCAGAAGAGCGCCGCAAGAATGCAGAAAAGCTCGATCTTCCGACCGAGCTTGGTGGCCGCGACGGGCCGGAGCCCGTTCGTTTCGGCGATTGGGAAAAGAAGGGCATTGCGATCGATTTCTGATCGCGGCGGGGCTCAGAGCCCCAGCACGTCCATCATATCGTACTCACCCGGTGCCTGATCCTGTCCCCAGATCGCAGCGCGCAAAGCGCCGCGGGCAAATATACCGCGATCGGTGGCAACGTGGCGCAGGATAATCCGCTCACCTTCGCCAGCGAACAGAACGTCGTGCTCACCCACGATGTCGCCACCGCGAATCACGGCGAAGCCGATATCGCCCGTCTTGCGAGCGCCGGTGATGCCATCGCGGCCCGAATCGCGGACGTCGGACAGCTTCACACCGCGCCCTTCGGCAGCAGCTTCACCCAGCATCAGAGCCGTACCGGACGGCGCATCGACCTTTTTGTTGTGGTGCGCCTCGATGACTTCAATGTCGAATTCCTCGCCCAGCGCGGCCGCGACCTTCTTGGTCAGACCAGTCAGAAGGTTCACGCCCAGCGACATGTTGCCCGCACGGATCACAGTCGCCTTCGCCGCCGACGTAGCGATCTGGCTGAGGTGTTCGTCTTCCATGCCAGTCGTACCGATGACGTGAACAATGCCAGCCTCGGCAGCGGCCTGCGCGAAGGCCACAGTTGCGGAAGGTGCAGTAAAATCAATGACAGCGTTCGCTTGGACAAAGGCAGCAGCCGCGTCCGAGGTCACGATCACACCGATCGGCTGACCGCCCATCACGACACCAACATCCTGCCCGATCCAATCGTGGCCATCACGCTCGATAGCGCCGACGAGTTTGGCTTTGTCCGACCCCAGAACAGTCTTGATCAGCATCTGGCCCATACGGCCCGAAGCTCCGGTAATCACGATACCCGGCAGGTCGGTCATGTCGTCATCCTCTTGGCTTTGAATTGCGTATCGGTGCTAGCCCTGCAACGCCTTGCTTGGCAAGTGCGCTGATCACGCTTACATGGGCGATATGGCAAAGAACCGTTTCAATTCGGGCTCCGGCCCCTCCCAGCGTCAGCTCCGTGTGAGCGAACTCGTCCGCAGGTCACTCTCGGACGTTCTTGCGCGCGGCGATGTACATGACCCCGATCTGGGTCGCATGTCGATCACCGTGGGCGAAGTGCAGTGCTCCCCTGACCTCAAATACGCAACCGCATTCGTCCTGCCGCTCGGCGGTCAGAACAAGGACGAGTGCCTCGCCGCCCTTCGCCGCAACAAGGCAGAGCTGCGTCACCTCGTCACCAAAGGTGTGACGCTGAAATACGCGCCCGACCTGCGTTTCGAAATCGACGAGACCTTCGACCGGATGGACGATACGCGCCGCATGTTTTCTGACGAACACGTGCGTCAGGACCTCGACGAAGACGATATCGACGACGCTGACGAATAAGCACGCGGTTGACGGACCGGCGGCGGGCCGCTAGCAGACCCGCCCCGATACCAAGGAGATGACGATGGGCAAGCGCAAAGGTCGCGATATTTCTGGCTGGATCATCGTGGACAAGCCTGCCGGCATCACCTCCACCGCTGTGGTCAACAAGGTCCGCTGGGCGCTTGGGGCAAAGAAAGCGGGCCACGCAGGTACGCTCGATCCCGAAGCCACTGGCCTTCTGGCCGTCGCCATCGGCGAAGCGACTAAGACCATCCCCTACATCACCGACGCGCTAAAAGCCTACGAGTTCACCGTGACGCTCGGCGCTGCGACGAATACCGACGACGCCGAGGGCGAAATCATCGCCTCCAGCGACCAGCGCCCGACGGATGACGAGATCAAGGAAGCCCTGAACGGTTTCCTCGGCGACATCATGCAGGTGCCGCCCAAGTTCTCTGCCGTGAAAATCGACGGCCAGCGCGCTTACAAGCTCGCTCGCGATGACGAAGAGTTCGAGATTGCGGCACGTCCGCTCTGGGTCGAGGAACTGGTCATGGTTGACCGTCCCGACGCAGATCATGTCGTGCTGGAGATGACTTGCGGCAAAGGCGGCTACGTCCGCTCGATCGCTCGCGATCTCGGTGCGAAACTGGGCTGCTACGGCCACGTCCTGCGCCTGCGCCGCATCTGGTCCGGCCCGTTCGAGACCGAAGGCGCCATGACGATGGAGCAGATCGAGGAACTGGCCAAAACTCCGGAGCTCGATAACTATCTCCGCCCGCTTGAAGACGGCCTTTGCGATATTACCGAAGTCCGTTGCCCGCCCGAAAGCGTCACGCGCCTGCGCAACGGCAACGCTGCGACCGTCATTGCTCATGACGTTGAATTCAATGAGGAATGTTGGGCAAGCTATGAAGGGCAAGCCATTGCTGTCGGACATTTCCGCAGCGGTGAACTTCACCCTTCACGCGTGTTCGTCAGCTGATCACGCAGCCATTTCGCCGAATACCTCCGTGTCGACCTCGGGGTCACCCCAAGGCAGCACCGCGACTTCGGGATCAATCGGCCCGTAGTCGATAATCGGCGTATCCCAGATATCGATCTCAGCATCGATATCCTCTTCAAACGACATCATTGATGCCGCGTGCTCGTCGGTTTCCATCATGTCCGCCTCATCATTGACGTCGGTCTCTACTCCGCCGTCAATGTTGAATTCGAAGACAAGTCCTAGGCCCATGGAACCAATCAACAACAAGCTGGTCCAATCCATACCAACCTCTTCATTTATGATTCTTCTTGAGGGTTTAACTTTGCGTCCCTGACAGAGATAATTGATTAGAATTTTGCGGATTTTAGGGCAGGCAATGATCGAAAAATGTCATCTCAAAGGCGATGCTGAATCGGTCGCCGTCTACTCGCCATGCGAGAAATATCGCTACCTGCTGACCCGCGTGTGGAACCCCGAAGGCCGCCGCGCCCTGTTTGTCATGCTCAATCCGTCAACTGCGACCGAGGTGCAGAATGACCCGACCGTCGAACGCTGCGAACGCCGTGCCCGCGCGCTGGGTTTCGGTTCGTTCCGCGTGACCAACATTTTCGCATGGCGTGATACCGACCCGAAGAAGATGCGCGCTGCCGCCGATCCGGTCGGGCCCGCCAATGACGCCGCGATTCGCGATTCTGCTGTGGAATGGATCCGCGACGGCGATCAGATCATCTGCGCTTGGGGAACGCACGGCGAATTCCTTAATCGTGGACCACAGGTCGAGGCGTTGCTGCGCGAAACCGGCAAGCCGCTGTTTACGCTAGGACTTACAGCTGCGGGCCACCCAAAACACCCGCTGTATATCGCTTACAGCCAGCAACCGCAGCCGTGGCTGGCGTTAACCATAACCACATAATTCGTTCGCGTTTCGTACCACACTCGGGCTAGCGCTGTTTCATCTGCAAATGGTGAGGGCGTGATGCTGTATCTTGTCGGATTGGTTACGATGGCCTTGGCCGGAGCTGTTCTTATTCCCGGAATTTCAGAGGATGGGACGGATGACGACGATATCATCATCGGCGGAGATGGCGACGATACGCTCAGCGGCGGGAATGGTGCCGACTTTCTCGATGGCGCGATGGGGAACGACTTGCTGTCGGGAGAGGACGGCGAGGATGAGCTGCATGGCGGCGAAGGCGATGACCAACTCTCGGGCGAATCCGATGCCGACTATCTTGCGGGACATATCGGCGACGACCTGATGAACGGCGGCAGTGGCGACGACAACCTTATTGGCGGATCCGGAAACGATGAAATGTACGGCGGCGAAGGCAACGACGCGCTTCTCGGCTCGCTCGGCGATGATGTCATGGACGGCGGATCGGGCGCGGACGTTCTGAACGGCGGTAGTGGTTCAGATGAGCTCTATGGCGGCGAAGACACCGAACAGGATTTCCTGAATGGCGGTGCGGGTGAAGATATCTTGCATGGTGCTGCGGATGACAACCTGAACGGCGGCACTGGTCAGGATGTGTTCATGATCTCATCCGGTATCGCCGGCCCTGTCACAATCGACGACCTGACTGACGAAGACGTTCTGGTCGTGAATTACTCCGGCGAGCCGCCTACCCTGAGTTCCAACCAAACCGACGACGGACTGATGTTACAGGCCGACGGCACCGATCTTGCGGAACTCCGGCACCTTTCCGAATTCGACATGAGCCGCGTGCAGCTGGTGAAACTGTGAGTTTTCTCTTTATTTCCTGACGATTCTCATCTATGCGCCGCTGATCCGCTGTCATGGACAGGGATATTACTCCAAGGGCCTTGCTGGACGACATCCCGGCCTGCGCCATAACCCTCTGATACTAAGGAGATCCCGATGTCGATCACCGTTGAAGAAAAAGCACGCGTCATCAAAGAATTCGGCACCAAAGAAGGTGACACCGGTTCGCCGGAAGTTCAGATCGCGATCCTGACCTCGCGCATCACCACTCTGACCGAGCACTTCAAGACCCACAAAAAAGACAACCACGGCCGCCGCGGCCTGCTCAAGATGGTTGCTCAGCGTCGTAAGCTGCTGGACTACCTCAAGGGCAAGGAAGAGGCCCGTTACCAGGACCTGATCAAGCGCCTCGGCATCCGCCGCTAATCGCTTATCCGGTTCGGATATAAGACGCCCGCTCATTCGAGCGGGCGTTTTTATTTGTGCCGCACCGCCGCCATGGGCAGGCGAGTTTGCCGCATGAAAGCAATGCTTTCCAAATACCTTGTTTTCATGTATGTGCGCGCCATCTGAGACGTTGTGCTATGACCCCGGCACTCGAAATGGATGGATGGGGTCGGCGGCAATGGGGCCGCCAATCAAACGGGAGACCCGGAGGGCCGGGAGCGCTCCCTTTTAGGATACGCTGATGTTCAATGAAGTGAAAAAATCGATCCAGTGGGGCGAAGAAACGCTCACGCTGGAAACCGGCAAGGTTGCTCGCCAGGCCGACGGCACCGTTATCGCCACTCTGGGCGAAACCTCCGTCATGGCAAACGTGACCTTCGCCAAAGAAGCGAAGCCGGGTCAGGATTTCTTCCCGCTTACGGTTCACTACCAAGAGAAATACTACGCCGCCGGTAAAGTACCGGGCGGCTTCTTCAAGCGCGAAGCTCGTCCGACCGAGAAAGAGACGCTCACTGCGCGCCTGATCGACCGTCCGATCCGTCCGCTGTTCGTCCCGGGCTTCAAGAACGAAGTGCTCGTCATGTGCACCGTTCTTTCGCACGACCTCGTAAACGACCCCGACATCGTTGCAATGATCGCCGCTTCGGCAGCCCTGACCATCTCGGGCGCTCCGTTCATGGGTCCGATCGGTGCGGCTCGCGTCGGTTTCGTCGATGGCGAATACGTGCTGAACCCGCAGGTCGACGATATGACCAACCTGCGTTCGAACCCCGAGCAGCGTCTGGACCTCGTTGTTGCAGGTACCAAAGACGCCGTGATGATGGTGGAATCGGAAGCATACGAGCTGACCGAAGAAGAGATGCTGGGCGCGGTTACCTTCGCTCACGAGCAGCTCCAGCCGGTTATCGACTGCATCATCTCGCTGGCTGAAGAAGCTGCGAAAGAGCCGTTCGAGTTCAACGCACCGGACTACTCGGACCTTTACGAGACCGTGAAAGCTGCCGGTGAAGAGCAGATGCGCGCTGCATATGCCATCACCAACAAGCAAGAGCGCGTTGCTGCCGTTTCGGCTGCCAAGGAAGCTGTCAAAGCGACCCTGACCGAAGAGCAACTCGAAGACGCGAACCTCGGTTCGGCTCTGAAGAAGCTCGAGTCGTCGGTCCTGCGAGGTTCGGTTGTCAAAGAAGGCAAGCGCATCGACGGTCGTGCACTCGATCAGGTCCGTTCGATCGTTTCGGAAACCAGCATGCTGCCGCGTACCCACGGTTCGGCTCTCTTCACCCGCGGTGAAACCCAGGCGCTGGTCGTGACCACCCTCGGCACCGGCGACGACGAGCAGATCATCGACGCCCTGCACGGCAACTTCCGCTCGAACTTCCTGCTGCACTATAACTTCCCTCCGTACTCGGTTGGTGAAGTTGGCCGCGTTGGTTCGCCGGGTCGCCGCGAAATCGGTCACGGCAAGCTCGCATGGCGCGCGCTTCAGGCTGTTCTTCCGGCTGCAACCGACTTCCCGTACACCATCCGCGTAGTGTCCGAGATCACTGAATCGAACGGTTCGTCCTCCATGGCTTCGGTCTGTGGTGGCTCGCTGTCGATGATGGATGCAGGCGTTCCGCTGAAGGCACCGGTTGCCGGTGTTGCCATGGGTCTGGTTCTCGAAGACGACGGCTCCTACGCCGTTCTGACCGACATCCTCGGTGACGAAGACCACCTCGGCGACATGGACTTCAAAGTCGCAGGTACCGAAGACGGCATCACCTCGCTACAGATGGACATCAAGGTTGCTGGCATCACGCCGGAAATCATGAAGAAAGCTCTGGAGCAGGCACGTCAGGGTCGTCTGCACATCCTCGGCGAAATGTCGAAGGCGCTGACCACTGCGAACAACTTCTCGGTTCACGCTCCGCGCATCGAGACCATGCAGATCCCGACCGACAAGATCCGTGAAGTCATCGGTTCGGGCGGTAAGGTTATCCGCGAGATCGTTGAAACTTCGGGTGCCAAGGTCGACATCAACGACGACGGCGTCATCAAGATCGCTTCGTCGAACGGTGAAGCCATCCAGAAGGCATACGACATGATCTACTCGATCGTCGCAGAGCCGGAAGAAGGCAAAGTCTACAAAGGCAAAGTCGTCAAGCTCGTCGACTTCGGTGCTTTCGTGAACTTCTTCGGCAAGCGTGACGGTCTCGTCCACGTCAGCCAGATCGAAAACCGTCGCCTGAACCACCCGTCCGACGTCCTCAAAGAAGGTCAGGAAGTTTGGGTCAAGCTGCTCGGCTTCGATGATCGCGGCAAGGTTCGCCTGTCGATGAAGATCGTCGATCAGGAGACCGGCGAAGAAATCGTGAAAGAAGAAGAGGCAGAATAAGATTTTTCTTATCTCCGTAAGTCACTGACTTCTCTTGGAAACCCCGGCGTTGACGTCGGGGTTTCTCTATTATGTGAGGATGGGAACAGGAAACTTTCTCAGAAAATCGCGCGTTAGCTCACGAACCCGCCACTGAGGCGGCCCGTAATAAGGGAAACGCATTATGATTTTTAATCGCCGTAATTTTCTCGCCGGTGCAGCCGTATGTGGCGCTATCCCGGCATTTGCTCAAACCGAAGCTGCTCAAGATCAGCTTGCCAAAGAAGCCCAGCAGTTCGCACCGCAGATGGTGACGATCGGTGCTGGCTACGAACCATACACGATCCACGTCGATCCGACGTCGTTCAACCTGTTCTGGGTACTGCCCGAGAATCAAGCCATCATGTACCGCGTCGGTGTGGCCCGTGCGAACCTCTACGAGGATGGCATCTACACCATCAAGCGCAAGCAGGAGTGGCCGACTTGGACCCCGACGCCCGACATGATCGCACGCGAGCCGGAGGTCTATGCCAAGTACGCCGACGGTATGCCGGGGGGCGTCGACAACCCGCTGGGTGCCCGTGCGCTGTACCTCTACGAAGGTAACCGCGATACGTATCTGCGTATTCACGGTACGCCCGACCCGCTGACCATTGGTCGCGAGGTGTCGAACGGCTGTGTCCGCCTGATCAACGATCACGTTAAAGACCTCTATGACCGCGTTCCGACCGGCACCAAAGTCTTCCTCTATCCGCGCAACATGGCGTAAGCCGGACCGCGCAACAAAAAAGCCCCGCACAAGCGTGCGGGGCTTTTTGCTGTCCAACTGAGCGGATCAGCCGGTGTATTTTGCAGTGCGCAGGTACGGCAGCTTGATGTCCAGATCACCGAACTTCTCGCGGGCTTGATCGTCGTTAAGCGACAGCGCAACGATGACGTCCTGACCGACCTGCCAGTTCGCAGGGGTCGCAATCGGGTTGCCGAAGGTAGCCTGAAGACCGTCCAGAGCGCGCAGAACCTCAGCGAAGTTACGGCCAACCGACATCGGGTAGGTCATCGACAGCTGAAGCTTCTTGTCCGGCGAAACAATGAACACCGAACGCACGGTCGCGGTGTGGGCCGGAGTACGACCATCGGGCAGGTAGGCTTCGGCGGGAAGCATGTCGAAGGCTTTGGCAACGGCCAAATCACTGTCAGCGATGATCGGGAAGCTGGCTTCGGCACCGGCAAACTTCTCGATGTCGCCCTTCCACTGTTTGTGCTCTTCAACGCCGTCTACCGAGATACCCATGACCTTAGTGCCACGCTTGGCCCACTCGTCGGCCAGCTGGGCAACAGCGCCGAATTCGGTGGTGCAGACGGGGGTAAAGTCCTTCGGGTGGGAGAACAGGATAGCCCAGCTATCGCCGATCCAGTCATGAAGGTTGAGGGTACCCTGA
Source organism: Marivivens donghaensis (assembly GCF_011806565.1). Taxonomy (GTDB): domain Bacteria; phylum Pseudomonadota; class Alphaproteobacteria; order Rhodobacterales; family Rhodobacteraceae; genus Marivivens; species Marivivens donghaensis_A. The sequence goes on along the minus strand of NZ_JAATOP010000002.1, from coordinate 255,978 downwards.
TCGGTTTCAACGGTCAGGTTCGGGATCGTGTCGTTAATTCGCAGAGCCATAATATCCTCCGTAATGATATGTTCTTGCCCCGATATAGGATTGCGGAAGTGTTACCGCTACCTCCACTTGTGATTTTGTCGCAGCAATGGCAGGCTGATTTTTGATCAAATTTCAGGAGCCAATCATGCTCGAAAAGCGCGAATTCTACATCAACGGCAAATGGGTCGCTCCTGCAGTGGCACGTGACTGCGACGTCATCGACCCGTCGACCGAAGAAGTCACCGCTGTCATCTCGCTCGGCAGCGAAGCGGACACCAACGCTGCCGTCGACGCGGCCTCTGCCGCCTTCCCGTCGTGGGCTGCGACTGCGCCCGCAACCCGCGCCGATTACGTCCGCAAAATTCTCGACCAGTACAACCTGCGCCGTCAGGAAATGGCCGAAGCGATCTCGCGCGAGATGGGCGCCCCGATCGACATGAGCTACGAAGATCAGGCCGAATGCCTGCCGTGGCACCTCGGCAACTTCCTTGATGCATTCGAGAAAATCGAATGGATCAAGCCGCTCAGCGACGATGTCACCGACACCCAAATCGCGCTCGAGCCCATCGGCGTCGTCGGCCTCATCACGCCATGGAACTGGCCGATGAACCAGGTGACGCTAAAGGTGATCCCTGCCCTCCTCGCCGGTTGCACCATTGTCCTGAAACCGTCCGAGGAAGCCCCGCTTTCCTCGATGCTGTTCGCAGAATTTGTCCATGACGCGGGCATTCCTGCAGGCGTTTTCAACCTCGTAAATGGCGACGGTCAGGGCGTCGGCACGCAGCTTTCGGCGCACGAAGATGTTCAGATGATCAGCTTCACCGGCTCCACCCGCGCCGGTCGTGCGATTTCGAAAACCGCCGCCGAAACGATGAAGCGCGTGACTCTCGAACTCGGCGGCAAGGGCGCAAACGTTGTGTTTGCCGACGCAGGCGAAAAGGCCGTCCGCCGCGGCGCGAAGCACTGCTTCTACAACTCGGGCCAGTCCTGCAACGCCCCGACCCGTATGCTGGTCGAGCGTGATTTCTACGACGAAGCCGTCGAGATCGCCAAATCGGTCGCGGAAAGCACCCCCGTTGCCTCCGGCCACCAGAACGGCAACCATATCGGCCCCGTCGTAAACAAACGCCAATGGGACCAGATTCAGGGCTACATCCAGAAGGGCATCGATGAAGGCGCTCGCCTCGTTGCTGGCGGGCTCGGCCTGCCCGAAGGCATGAACAAAGGCTTCTATGTCCGCCCGACCGTCTTCGCCGACGTCGATCCCGGCATGACGATCGAACGCGAAGAAATCTTTGGCCCCGTCCTGTCGATCATCCCCTTCGACACCGAAGAGGATGCGGTCCGCATTGCCAACGACACACCTTACGGCCTGACCAACTACGTCCAGACCACCGACACCGACCGCAAACGTCGCCTCGCGCGTCAGCTCAAATCGGGCATGGTGGAAATGAACGGCCGTAGCCGCGCAGCAGGCGCACCCTTCGGCGGCGTCAAAGCCTCCGGCCGCGCCCGCGAAGGCGGCGTCTGGGGCATCGAAGAATTCCTCGAAGTCAAAGCCATCTCCGGCTGGGACGAGTGATCTTCATTCTGACGAAAATACCTCGGGGGTGAGGCCGCAAGGCCGAGGGGGCGGCGCCCCCTCCTCCTACCTCAAAACGGCGCTTTGGCCGTAATACGCATTCCGCGGCCACCATCGGGGTGGCGGAATTGCAGGGTTTCCGAATGCAGCATGAGACGCGGGTAATCGAGCGCAGGCCCCGTTGCATAAAACGGATCGCCAAGGATCGGATGGCCGATCTCTCTCATATGCACACGGAGCTGATGTGACCGTCCTGTCTTCGGATAAAGACGGACGCGGCTCTCGTCGTCGCTCGCACGAACCACGCGCCAGTCTGTGACGGCTTGCCGCCCTTCTTCGTGATCGACCTTTTGCAGCGGACGGTTTGGCCAGTCGACGATGAGCGGTAGATCGACGGTTCCGGTCTTCTCCTGAACCCGACCATAAACCCGCGCAACGTAGGTCTTCTTCGTCGCCCGCGCCTCGAACTGTTTGCCGAGGTGCCTTTGCGCGTTCGGCGTTAAGCCAAAGATCATCACACCCGACGTATCGCGATCAAGCCGGTGCACCAGCAGCGCAGTGGGGTACGCTGCCTGCACGCGGGTGATCAGGCAGTCCGCAAGGTGCTCGCCCTTTCCTGGCACGGACAAAAGGCCCGTGGGTTTGTCCACAACGACAATCTCGTGGTCTTCGTGCAAGATGACCAGCGGATCCTGCGGCGGGTTATATTCGCTGCCGTTCATGCGCGAGCGAACGTATCGCGCAGGATGGCTTCGAGCGCGGCTTGGTCGTCCACAGTGAAGGCGTCCGGCTGATTGCTGTCGATGTCGAGCACGCCGATCACCTCACCAGCCGCGTTGAACACGGGCAAAACAATCTCGGAACGTGTCGAGGACGAACAGGCGATGTGACCGGGGAACGCTTCGACGTCCGGCACCAGTTGCGTTTCCTGCAAGCGGGCCGCCGCGCCGCACACACCGCGCGCGAACGGGATGACGAGGCAGCCGTGGCCGCCTTGGTACGGTCCGATCTTTAGCACTTCGGGTTCGGTCACTCGGTAAAAACCGGTCCAGTCGAAGCGATCATCCGCGTGGTGCAGCTCGCACGCCAAGGTCGCCATCAGTGCAACCTCGTCTGTCTCGCCTTCGGTCAAAGCGCCAATCTGTTTGGCAAGCGTGGGGTAGTCGGCGCGCATGGCAAAATCCTAATCGGTTTCACCGAGATTTAACGGATGACGACGCGCTCCGCCACCTGTCGCGGCATGTTTCCAGATGCAGGACAATCCGCGCCATCAACAAACATTGGTGATTTCATATCCATTCGCGCCGCCAAACTGCCCTTATTTGATCATGCTTGAGCCTTCGCGAGTCTTCATAATGATCAGGTAGCTGCAAAAAGCTTCACCCCGATGTCGCGTGCATTTGCCCCCACCCAGTTACGCGGCGTCGGGGACCCAGCTTAGTTAAGCTGGACGTCGAGGTGGTATTGCCCGTCTTCGAACGTATCGAAGAATTCTTCCACATCAGGATGCGACACAGGCTCGCCCGAATAATCGGCGATCAGGTTCTGCTCGGACACGTAAGCCACGTAGAAGCTTTCGCTGTTTTCGGCGAGCAGATGATAGAAGGGCTGGTCCTTGCTGGGGCGGGCATCTTCGGGAATGGCTTCGTACCATTCTTCGGAATTGCTGAACATCGCGTCGACATCGAAAACCACCCCGCGAAACGGATGTTTGCGATGGCGGACGATCTGTCCCAACTGGTATTTGGCGCGCGTTTTCAGCATGGCACAAAGCCCCCTTAACCATTACTAATCCTTTGGGGAGTTGCTTGTCCATCGGACGGCGCGAAAAGGGGTGGAAACAGTCTGTGAACCTTGCACTAACAGTACTGGAGATCACGGCTCCGGTTTTCATCCTTGCGTCCATCGGTTTCGGCTGGGTTCGCCTCGGGTTTGAATACCGCGTCGAGTTCGTCACGCGGCTTGCTATGACGCTTTCCGTGCCTTGCCTGATTTTCACCGCGCTCATGCGAACAGAGATCAATCCCGAGGCCCTCGCAGCATTATCGCTGGCGGCTTTCGTGGGCTACGGCATCATCTCCGCAGCGTCGCTGCTGCTAGTGACCGTCATGCGCGCCGACAGGCAGACATACCTCGCGCCGCTGATCTTCGGGAACACGGGCAACCTCGGCCTGCCGCTTGCGTTGTTCGCTTTTGGTGAGACCGGGCTCGGCTACGCCGTCGTGGTGTTTGCCGTGATGGCGATCCTGTCCTTTACGGTCGGCATCTGGCTGGTATCCGGCAGCGGCTCCCTGACGAAGATCATCAAAGAACCCATCGTCGCCGCCACCATGCTTGGCGCGCTGTTCCTCTGGCAAGGTTGGCACACGCCGAAGTTCCTGACCAACTCGCTCGAACTCATCGGCCAGATGGCGATCCCGATCATGCTGATCACCCTCGGCGTGGCAGTTGCGCGACTGGAGACCCGCGCGATCGGCAAAGCAGCCGTTATGGCCGTCATCAAGATCGCGGTCTGTGTCGGCGCGGGCGTCATCGCAGGTCGGTGGTTCGAGCTTGAACCTGTCGCGATGAGCGTGCTGATCGTGCAACTAGCGACGCCGGTCGCTGTAACCTCCTACATGCTGGCCGAGAAGTACGGCGCGGACTCTCAGGCGGTCGCGGGCCTCGTCGTGGTGTCGACCGTGATGTCGGTAGTCGGATTACCGCTCATCCTCGCGTTTCTGGTCTGACGCCTCTTGTTAAACCGTTTCAATGAACGGGCGAATGCGCTAGGCTTGGAAAAAACAAGAAAGCGAGAGGCAGATGAGCAGATTCTTCCTCGCCCTGATGATTGCGCTCGTTCTCGGCAGCTGCGGAGAACGACAAGGCTCCGCACCGCGTGAGCTTGATGACGCCTGTTCGATCCTGACAGAGCGTCCGCATTACGTTCGGGCGTTCCGCAACGCCAAACGCCGCTGGGGCGTGGAACCTTACGTCCTGATGGCGATGATCTATCAGGAAAGTAAATTCATCTCGAACAACCGGACACCACACCAGTTCGCGTTGGGTGTGATCCCGATCGGTCGCCAGTCTTCGGCCTTTGGCTATTCGCAGGCGCTCGACGGCACGTGGGAAGAATACCAGCGTGACCATGGCGGCTACGGCTCGCGTCGGGATGATATTCAAGACGCGACGGACTTCATGGGCTGGTACATGGCCCAGACCACCGAAGAGACGGGCGTCGCGCTGTATGACACGCGCAACCAGTACCTTGCCTATCATGAGGGGCGTTCGGGCTATTTGCGCGGCACCTACCGCAGCAAAAGCTGGCTGGTGCGTATCGCGGACGAGGTTGCTGCCCGTTCAATCATGTACCAGCAGCAGTTGGCATATTGCCGACAGGCACGGTTCTAAAATAAAAGGCGCCCGAGGGCGCCTTTTTCAGTTCCAGTTATCGGTTTCGGCGATGATGTTGAACATCCGGTCCGAGATGCCTCCGCCGATGGTCATGTCACCAAGCACCATCGTCGTCTGCGTGCCGGTGTTATCCGTAATCACCCACTGACGCAGCTGCGTGGGGTTGGTGAACTTCAGCTGGATATTACCGTACTCGGGGTGCGCAGGATCCTGCGCCGTGACGGTCGTCGAGGTGCCGTCAGAGCTGTGGCCGGTGACCATGCTTGCGCGGGTCAGATCAACGTTGTCCTGAAGGATGATGCTGAGAGGCGTTTCGCTCAGCGGGTAACGCTGCGGGTTGTCAGTGGAACGCGCATCGAAAATTGCGACCGAGCCACCGCCGGCGATCACCAGCGACTTTTCGGGAGCATCGTATTCGAAGCGGATACGACCGGGGCGTTTGATGTAGATGGTACCGGTCGAGATGGTGCCGTCCGAGTTGATCTGGGTGAAGTCACCCTGAGCGGTCTGAAGCTGGTTCAGGTAGCTCGAAATCTCGGAAAGCGACAATTCCTGAGCCTGCGCCTGACCGGCAAAGGCTGCCAGTGCGAACGGCGCGGCGAGGAAGAGGCGGCGAAGAGGGTTCATGGTCAATCCTGATATTTCCGTCTGTTGCGTTACCAGATGGGTCGACCCCAGCGAAAAACCAGACGTTATTCAATATCGACGATAAGTTGACCGATGTCCTCCGCGCCGCCTGATCGCGTCAGATGTAGTAGTAATAGGCGCTCTCGAATTCGTAGAGCGTCACATCGTAGAGGTCGAGCGTATAGAGATCGCTGCCCGCCCCCCAATGCAAACGGACGGAGTCCGTGTAGTTGTCACCGTCCGTGTCGATAGCCGTGCGCGAACTGTTGGCCAGCGACCAGCCGGTGCTGCTTTCGAATTCGAACTCGCTGGAGTAGCTCGCCCACCCGTCGATAACATCGTGGTCACCCTTGGCGTTGGCGGCGATGTAATAAGTCGTCGTCGCACCATCGAGGTAGCTGGTGTCGTTGCCGTCGCCCATATCGACGTAGAGATTGTAAGCGTAGTAGCTATCGACGACGAACGTGTCCGCGCCCTTGCCGCCGCTGACCGAGGCGCTGGTATATCCGGTATAGACGAACTCGTCGGCACCGTTTCCGCCGATCATATCGACATAGGAACCGCTGGCTTCGATGTAGTCACGACCGCCGCCACCATCGAGCGTATCGTAGCTACCCGAGCTTTCGAGGTAATCGTTGCCCGCCTGCCCTTTGAGGACGTTATCCGAGCCGGCAAAGTCGGTGAGCGTATCGTTATTCTTGCCACCCTTAAGGAGGTCGCTTCCGGCTCCACCTTCGAGCGTGTCGTTGCCACCGTGGCCCAGCAGGATGTCGTCGCCCTGACGGCCAAGGAAGCTGTCGTTGCCGCCACGGCCGAGCATCTTGTTGTTCAGGTTCGTCCCGACAAGCACGTCATCCCCGCCGCCAAAGCGGAACCGGATATCGTCGCCACCGCGATAGGTGACCGACGGCGCGCTTTTCCCCAGCTTGTCGCCATACAGAAAATCGAGCGCCTGATTGTCCAGCACACCGATGCCGGTGTTCGGTGACGAACCCCAGTTGTAGGTCATCACGGTCTGCTGGTTGTTATCGTATGACGACTTCAGGCGGATCGATCCTTCGTGCGGATGCGACAGACCGAGCGAGTGGGCGATCTCGTGGTTGATTGTCTCAATGGAAAAGCCCGCCGAGAACGGCGCGAGCGCGTCGATATCGAATGTCAGCGTACTGAGGCTCACCGAGGTTTCGGTCGAATAGGCGAGGTCGGCAAAGGCCGCGATACCCACATCAAGCGGGCCATATGCGCCGTTGAACTCGAACATGGCGTCCTGATTGGCATCGACCTCGATAAAGATCACGCCTGTCTGGGTTTCGAAGTAATCGAGCGAATCGCGGATGACGTTTTTCTGCGCGCCGTTGAGCACGACAACTTCGTCGACGTTGTAGTCGTACGGCATGTCCCACTTGCTGGTCAGGTGGGCAGAGTCTTGAAATTTATACGTAATCGCGACCGGCGTACCGGTATCCATGCCCGTATTCAGGCGTGTGTTCGGCCCCCAGTAATCGTTCTGATCGAAGTACGGGAGGATGGCTGTGAAATCGCTGACGTATTGGGGCATTTTTCCACCGTGCGCATTCTAGGATGAAGCTTCCATATGCTTAACGGCAGATTGTTATTCAATATAAAGGCCCCACGAGGGGGCCTTTAGGTTGTATGACGGTACGTCAGTGTTGTTCTGGTACCAGAATCTCTCGTTTGCCGACGTGGTTCGCGGCGGACACGACGCCTTCGTCTTCCATCTGCTCCACCAGACGCGCGGCCTTGTTGTAGCCGATCGCCAGTTTGCGCTGGATGTACGAGGTCGAGCATTTGCGGTCCTTGATGACGATCGCAACGGCGGTGTCATAGAGCGCATCTTCGGTATCGGTGTTGCCACCCGAAGCGCCGAGGCCGAGCACCGCGTCAATGTCGTTCGCACGGTCATCATCCGGACCATCGACAACGCCCGACATGTACTCCGGCGGACCGAATGCCTTGAGGTAGTTCACGATCTCTTCCACCTCCTCGTCCGAAACGAACGGACCGTGGATACGGGTCACGCGACCACCGCCAGCCATGTAGAGCATGTCGCCCATACCCAGCAGCTGTTCAGCGCCCTGCTCGCCCAGAATGGTGCGCGAGTCGATTTTCGAGGTGACCTGGAACGAGATACGGGTCGGGAAGTTCGCCTTGATCGTACCGGTGATGACGTCGACCGACGGGCGCTGCGTGGCCATGATCAGGTGGATACCCGACGCACGGGCCATCTGCGCGAGCCGCTGAATACAGGCTTCGATTTCCTTGCCCGCGACCATCATCAGGTCGGCCATTTCGTCGACGATAACGACGATGTACGGCATCGCTTCGGGGGTCAGCTCTTCGGTCTCGAAGATTGGATCGCCGGTTTCCTCGTCAAAGCCGGTCTGGACGGTGCGTTCGAACATCTCGCCGCGGCCAAGCGCGTCACGGACGCGGCCGTTGTAGCCTTCTATGTTCCGCACGCCCATCTTGGACATCTTGCGGTAACGCTCTTCCATCTCGCCCACGACCCATTTCAGCGCGACGACCGCTTTCTTCGGGTCGGTCACAACGGGGGAGAGCAGATGCGGAATGCCGTCATAGACGGAGAGTTCGAGCATTTTCGGGTCGATCATGATCAGGCGGCACTCTTCCGGCGTGAGGCGGTAGAGGAGCGACAGGATCATGGTGTTGATCGCAACCGATTTACCCGAACCCGTCGTACCCGCGATCAGCAGGTGGGGCATCTTGGCAAGGTTGGCGACGATGGACTCGCCGCCGATGTCTTTACCCAGCGCGAGCGGCAGGCGGCAATTCGGGTCGCTGTAATCGCGGCTGTTCAGGATCTCGCGCAGGACAACCTTTTCGCGCTTGTCGTTCGGCAGTTCGATACCGATGACCGAACGCCCCGGAACGGTCGAAACACGCGCGGACAGAGCGGACATCGAACGCGCGATATCGTCGGCAAGGCCGATGACACGGCTCGCCTTCAGACCCGGCGCGGGTTCGAGTTCGTACATGGTGACGACCGGACCCGGACGCACGCTGACGATTTCGCCCTTGATACCATAGTCTTCCAGCACCGACTCCAGCATACGCGCGTTGTCTTCGAGCTCTTCATCAGCAAGGTGATGACGCTCGATCTGTGCCGGATCGAGCAGCAGATCGACCGGCGGAGTTTCGTAGTCGGCGTGAAGCGACGAAGCCGGCTCGGGCTTTGCAGGCTTCGACGGTAGAACCGAGCGCTTCATGGTCTTTGCAGGAACAACGCGGCGCGGCTCGACGTGGGTTTCCTCAACGGCCGGCTCAGCCTCATAAGCCTGCTGGTAGCCTTCCGGCTCCATATCGAGCGGAACTTCGGTGAAGATATTGTCGGCGTCCGCCTCGTCGATCGGCGGAACCTCGTCCCAGCCGCTGGTGAAATCAACGGTCGAGAGCGGCTCTTCGAAGGGTGCAGGCTCGGCACCACGCGTAGCCGAGATTGTCGGCATCGGCGCGGCGACACTCGGTGCAGCGGGCTGCTGGGCGCGGCTCATCGGCGGTTCGACCACGAGCGCACGGGGGCCGCGACCCGCGGTGAGGGTCGGCTCGATACGCACGTCACCTTCGGCGCCACGGGTGATCGGCGGCAGCGGGGCCTGTTCGACCGGAGCTTTACGAGCGCGGATCGCATCGGCGATGCGTGCGCGAACGCGGTCGTCACTCGGCTCTTCGGTGAACGCCGCCATCGGCGGTTCGTTCTCGATCAGTTCGGGTTCGATCTTGGCTTGGTTGCGGCGCAGTTTACCTGGCATCAGCTTGCCGAACAGGCTCTGCTGCTCAGGCTCGACATAGGTGTCGTACTGCGGCTCCACGGTCGGCATCTGATAGGTCGGCGCGGCAACGGGGCGGACGACCGACGCAGTCCGGCTGGCGCGCGGAGCGGCCACCGGCACATCGTAGGGATCGTCGTCCTCGAACACTTCCATATGCGCATCCGGACGCTGCACGCGCATTTCACGGCGCGACTGGACGTTTGCGTAACCGCTCTGCGCGGCGCGGACCGATGCTTCGGCACCGCGACCAGCGATACGGAGCAGCAGGCTGTAGCCCATCACGAGGCCAATAAAGACGTTGTGGCGGATCATCGCGAGTTCAGGACGGGTGAAACCGGCCACGAACAGACCGAGCACCAGCATGATAATGCCCGAAACGATGCCCACACCGGCCAGTGCAACGACATCGCTCGAAGGGATCACGGACAGGATGACGCCAAGCGCGGTGTTGCCGAGCATACCGCCCAGACCGAAAGCATGGCTCCATTCATCGCCAGGTGTCAGCGTGGCGGCCCAGATGGTGCCGACAACGATAGGCAGCGGGAAATAGACAAGGCGCGTCATCGCACGCTCGCCGCCCTGATGCAGGCCCATCCGCACACCCCATGCGAACAGCAGCACCGGAATCCACCATGCGGCCTTGCCGATCACCATGATCAGCGGCGCGGCGATCGACGCACCGGTGCGGCCCAACCAGTTCTGGACAGGCGCATCCGTCGCCAGCATCCAGTTCGGATCGTCCGGCGAATAGGACCACAGCATCATAGCCGCCAACGTGCCGAGAATGACCAGCCCGATGCCGAACAATTCTTTACTGCGTTTTTCCAACGCAGCCTGTGTCGTGCTATCGAGTAACGGGTCGCGCTGTCGTGTCGAATACAATGCCATACCTGCTCGTTTCCTCAGTCATAGAGGCAGTCGCGGATCAGGGTGAGCCCGCGCTGCATCTCTTGTGTCGGGGCGACCATTGCGACCCTGATGTACCCCTTTCCGGGGTTTTGATTGTTCACTTCGCGGCTCAGATAGCCGCCCGGCAGGACGCGAACGCCTGTTTCCTGCCAGAGCTTCAGCGTTGCTGTTTCGCCATCCTCGACTGGTAGCCAGAGGAAGAAACCGCCTTGGGGTGTCTGGTAGCCAGGCACGTCGCCCAGAATGGTTTCGGCAAGCTTGAATTTCTCGTTGTAGAGCGCGCGGTTTTCAATGACGTGCGCCTCGTCGGACCAAACACGGGTCGACACCTTCTGGATCGGCAGCGGCAGCGGCGCGCCGGAGTAGGCACGCAGCTGGCGGATACGGCGGATCGACTCGGGGCCGCCAGCCACGAAGCCGGAGCGCAGACCCGGAAGGTTCGACCGCTTGGACAGCGAATGCAAAATCGTGACGCGCTCGGGGTCCGCGCCCATTTCCGCAGCAACTTCAAGGGCACCGACAGGCGCGTCTTCACGGTAAATTTCCGAATAGCATTCGTCCGCGAAAATGCGGAAATCGTGCTTTTCGGCCAGCGCGATAAGCTGACGCCAATATTCGTGGCTCGCCACGGCACCCTGCGGGTTCGACGGCGTGCAGATATAGGCAATCGCGGTGCGGTCCAGAATGTCCGCAGGCACGCTGGTGTAGTCAGGCAGGAAGCCGTTTTCGGCATCGGCGGGGACAAACACACGCTCCGCCCCGACCGAAATCGCGGCGATCATATAGACCTGATAGAACGGGTTCGGGATCAGAACGACCGGCGTCTTGCCCCGCTTCGTTTCGGGACAAAGCGCCATAGCCGCGTTGTAGAGCCCCTCGCGGGTGCCGTTCAGCGCCATGATGCAGTCTTCATCCACGGAGACATTGAAACGCTGGCCGATCCAGCGCGAAATCGCTTCGAGCAGAGCGGGCGATCCATCGTTCGGAGGGTATTTATTGAAGCCCGAGATACTCTCGGCAATCACGTCTCCGACCCATTCGGGGAAGGCGTGTTGAGGCTCGCCGATAGTCAGCGGGATCGGGTCTCCACCCGGTTCATGGACGTCGAGAAGCTTCCGCAAACGCGGAAACGCGTAGTCCGACAGGTTCGAAAACCGCTCGGGATATTCCATTGGCTGCCTCAAGGTTACGGGATCATTGTCGTCCCGTTTGGTCCTGATTTAGCCAAAGATAATGGGCGGTGTCCAGAAAAACGGCCTTTCTCGGGCGGGCCTATCCTTCTGATTGTGTCTTTTCAGCCAAGCGCCTTTTCGACCGCCGCCCCCACGCGCAGCAATTTTCCTTCCTGCATCGGAGGCAGATTGAGCATGATACCCGTCGACGGCGCGCCCGTCGGGATCGTCAGCGCACATCCGCCCATCAGGTTTGCAACACGGGTATTGCGCAGCGCACGCAAGTTTTCGGCAACGAAATAATCGCTGTCGTCCTCCAGCCGCTTAGCGTTGGGCGGCAGCATCGGCACGGTCGGCATGATCACCGCATCATAGCCAGCCATTGCGGCGTGATAGGCATTGCGGATTTCACCCAAGCGCTCCCACGCGGCGATGTAATCGGCAGCGAGGAAATCGCCACCGGGACGGATACGCTTGAGGATCTGATGGAACATCTTCTCTGGCGCAGCCTCGATAGTCTTACCCCAGTAGGAATAGGCGTCAGAGGTGTAGAGAATGCCCGCCATATCATAGGCTTCGGTCAAGCGGGGGAAGCTTATACGCTCAACTGTCGCACCGGCAGCCTCTAGCGCTTTCACCGCAGCATCGAAAGCCCCTGCAACGGAGGCCTCCAGATCGTCCATGACAATTGTATCGAGAACAGCAAACCGCGCACCCCGTAGATCAGCGCCGCCCAGATCCGCCTGCGGGCCACCGAGCGCATGAAGCATCGCGGCGGTGTCCTCCACCGTCCGGCAAAGCGGCCCCACGGTGTCGAATGTCTTGCAAAGCGGCACGACGCCGTCCAGCGACAAAAGCCCATGCGTCGTTTTCAGCCCCACCAGATCGTTCCAGACGCTCGGCGTACGCACCGACCCGCCCGTGTCCGACCCGACCGCCGCAGCGGCAAGGCCAAACGCGACCGACGTGGCCGCACCCGACGACGACCCGCCCGCAACCGCGTCATGGTCATTGACGCAGGGCGGCGTCTCGGTCTTCGGGTTCAGGCCCAATCCACTGAACGCAATCTCGGTCATATGCGTCTTGCCCAGACAGACCAGCCCCAACGCCGTGGCGCGCTTGAGCACCGCCGCATCCTCGTCCGGCACGCGGCCCTCCATGTAGAGCGTGCCTGCTTCAGTCGCAGTACCAGCCGTGTCAAAAAGGTCCTTCCAACTAACCGGCACACCGTCGAGCGCCGACAACCGCTGGCCGACTTTCGCACGCTTCGCTGCCGCCTTCGCCTCGCTCAGCGCACGTTCCGGCGCGAGGCGAGCATAGATACGCGTCCCGAATTCGCTCGCCGCGATCGCATCCAGATAGGCTTGCGTAAGTTCGACAGGATCGACTTCCCCTGCACCGATCAGGCGTCCCAGTTCAGTTGCGGGCAGCTTGCGTAAGTTATCCATGCAGGTCTCCTTGTTCGGCGCAAAGCTAGCGAGCCGATGTCGCATGGACAATCCCGTTCAAGCAGCCATATTCAGAGCCATGACACTCGACCATGATATCCTGATCGTCGGCGGCGCCCTGAACGGCCCCGCACTTGCTTTGGCTGCGTCCCGCGCGGGTTTCAGCGTGGGAGTAATCGACACCGTTCGGCTCGAAACCTACAAGGACCCTGCATTCGACGGCCGCGCCTATGCGCTGGCTCTCGCGTCGCAGCGCCTGCTCAAAGGGATCGGTATCTGGAACAGTATCGCCGCGCACGCCTGCCCGATGTTGGAAATCAAAGTCACTGACGGCGTCGCAGGCCAAGGCCCCGCGCCGTGGATGATGCACTTCGACCACGCCGAAATCGAAGAAGGCCCGATGGGCTTCATGGTCGAGGACCGCCACCTCCGCCCAGCCTTCGTCAATGCGCTGGAGAACGATCCGAACATCACGGTCTATGCGCCCGAAACCGTGGTTTCGCAGACCACCGACCCGCGAGGCGCGAGCGTCACGTTGGCGTCCGGAAAAACGCTGACCGCATCGCTCATCGTCGGCTGCGATGGCCGTAAATCGGGCACCGCTACCCGCGCTGGGATCAAGCGCACCGGCTGGTCCTACGGGCAGACTGCCATCGTCTGCGCTGTCGCCCACGAGAAACCGAACGGCGGCATCGCACACCAGTTCTTCATGCCGCACGGCCCGCTTGCGATCCTGCCGCTCAACGGCAACCGCTCCTCGATTGTCTGGAGTGAAACCGACTCCCGCGCCAAGGAATGCATGGCCATGGACGACGACGCTTTCCTCGAAGCGCTCAAGCCCGCCTTCGGCAGTTTCCTTGGCGACCTCGAACTTGAAGGTAAGCGCTTCAGCTACCCGCTGAACCTCACGCTCGCCAATTCGTTCATCGCCGATCGTGTGGCCCTCGTCGGAGACGCCGCCCACGGAATGCACCCCATCGCCGGTCAGGGCCTCAACGCGGGCCTCCGCGATATCGCCGCACTCGCCGACGTCCTCAAAGAGGCGCACCAGACCGGACAGGACATCGGCGCGCCCCAAGTCCTCGCCCGCTACCAGCAATGGCGCCGCTTCGACACAGCAACTCTCGCCCTCGCGACGGACACCTTCAACAAGTTGTTCTCGAACGACAATCCGGTTCTCCGTTCGGTCCGAGACTTCGGCATGGGCATGGTCAACGCAGTCCCCGGCCTGCGCCGCAACTTCGTCCGCGAAGCCGCCGGCCTCACCGGCGACCTCCCCAGCCTCATGCGCGACTGACCCTTCATTCTGATAAAAATATCCCGGGGGAGCGGCAAAGCCGCGGGGGCAGCGCCCCCTCCCCTGCCGAAAATTGCACCTCTTTCTGCATCAATGCACATGCAGAAACATATTTCGCCGTTGCAATTATACGGACCTATATTATCAGGGTTCGTAGTTAACTGGCAGATCTCATGAAACCTCTCCCGATTATCCTCCACGAGGCCTACACGCTCATGAAGCGCCGCTTCGAGAAAGAAGCGCGTCCGCAGAATCTGACCATGAACCAGTGGCGGGCTTTGGGGATGCTCAAACGGTTCGGCCCGATCCGTCAGGTGGAACTCTGTGCAGCACTTCAAGCTTCGCCGATGACCATCAGCGATCTGGCCGACCGAATGGAAACGGCGGGTTTGATCAGCCGGACCAACGATCCCGACGACAGCCGCGCAAAGGTGCTCGAACTCACCGAAGCAGGCAAAACCAAATCAGAATTAATGAAAGCGATTAGCGAAGGTGTCTTCGAAGAAGTATTCGAAGGTGTCTCCGCAGAAGACCTTGCCGTGATGGAGCGGGCATTGACCCGCATTATTCAAAATCTGGGCGGCAAGCTCTAACGACAGGACAGAAAATGAACGCAGAAACCAACAAGATCGAAGCTGCGGACGCTACTACACCGACCCCGAAAAAGGCCGGCAAAGGTCGCCGCCGCGCACTGATGATGGCCGTCCCCGCCCTCATCCTCGTGGGCGCAGGGTACTACTGGGCGACCGGCGGGCGCTACATCACTACCGACAACGCCTATATCCACCAGCCGATGATTTCTGTGTCCGCAGATCAGAGCGGCCGTGTGATCGAGGTCGACATCGACGAGAACCAGATCGTCCAAGCGGGCGATGTGCTGTTCCGCATCGATCCGGTCCCATATGAAATCGCGCTGGATCAGGCCGAAGCATCGCTCTCGGCCGCCCGTCTGCAAGTGGCGCAGCTTCGCGCCAGCCACGCCACTGCGGCAGCCCAACTGGAGGCGGCGCAGGGCATTCTGAACGTCCAAGAACGTGAGCTGGAACGTCAGCAACAGCTCACCGACCGCGGGGTCGGCACGGCGGCGCAGCTTGACCAAACGACTGTTGCAGAGCGTTCGGCCCGCAACAACGTCAACGTCGCCCAGCGCCAGCTTGAGGCCGCAGCAGCAGCTCTCAGCGGCAATCCCGAGACCGAAACCGATGATATGCCTTCGGTCCGCGCAGCTCTGGCAAGCCGTGATGCAGCGCAGCGCAACCTCGCACATACCGAAGTCGTCGCTCCGAGCTCGGGTACAGTTTCGCAGATCGAAAGCCTGAATGTCGGTCAGTTCCTCGGTGCGGGAACGCAAGCCGCGACGCTCGTGAATTCCTCGGACACGTGGATTCAGGCGAACTTCAAGGAAACACAGCTCGACGGCATCGAAATCGGCCAAGAGGTCGAGGTCGAAATCGACGCCTATCCCGACCTCAAACTGCACGGCACGGTCGAGAGCTTCAACTCGGCCACCGGCTCGCAGTTCTCGCTGATCCCCGCACAGAACGCGACGGGCAACTGGGTGAAGGTCGTGCAGCGTCTCGCTGTCCGTATCAAGCTTGACGACGCCCCCGATGGCCTGCTGCGTGACGGTATGAGCGCGCATGTTTCGGTCGACACCGGCGCATCGCGTCTGGACGAAATGCTATGAGCTTTTCCAAACCGGCGTTCGTCGTTCCGGCGCCTGGTTGGCTGACCGCTTCCATCATGGTGGCGACCATCATGCAGGTGCTCGACACGACGATTGCGAACGTGGCTTTGCCGCACATGGCGGCGAGCCTCGGCGCAACCCAGTCCGAGATCACTTGGGTCCTGACCTCCTACATCGTCGCCTCGGCTATCGCGACTCCGCTCACGGGCTGGACGGCAGACCGCCTTGGCCGCCGCCGCGTGATGGTCGGCGCGATTGCGGGCTTCACCCTGTTTTCGCTGCTGTGCGGTCTGGCGAGCAGCCTGCCCGAGATGGTCGTCTTCCGCATGATGCAGGGCGTCTGCGGCGCGATGCTCATTCCGATGGCGCAGTCGCTGCTGCTAGACATCAACCCGCGCGAGCGGATCGGGCAGGCAATGGCGATTTATGGCGCAGGCATCATGGTCGGCCCCATCGTCGGCCCGACCCTTGGCGGCTATCTGACCGAGGTCTTCAACTGGCGCTACGTGTTCCTGATCAACCTGCCCGTCGGCATTATCGCTCTCTTCGGGGTGCTTGCATTCCTACCCCAAGAGGAGACTCGCGAGCGGCGCTTTGACTTCATGGGCTTTGCGCTGCTCGCGATTGGTATCGGCGCGCTTCAGATGATGCTCGACCGTGGCGAGAGCGTGGACTGGTTCGAGTCGACCGAGATCTGGATCTACGCAGCACTGACCGTCTCCGGCATCTGGGCGTTCGTGATCCACAGCCTCGGTTCTGACGATCCGTTCGTGAACCTGCGCATCTTTAACGACCGCAACTTCGCGATGGGATCACTGTTTATCTTTGTCGTCGGTCTGACCATGTTCTCCGGCCTCGCCCTGCTTCCGCCGCTGCTTCAGCGGTTGATGGGGTATCCGGTGATCGAGACGGGCCTCGTGATGGCGCCTCGCGGCGTCGGGACCATGCTGTCGATGATCGTCGTCGGGCGTTTGGTGTCCAAATTCGACCCGCGCGCCTTGGTGATGTTCGGTGTGCTGCTGACCGCGTGGTCGCTGCATCTGATGACGGGTTTCGACCTTCAGATGGACTCGCATCCGATCATCTGGACGGGCGTCATTCAGGGCTTTGGCCTCGGGTTCGTCTTTGTTCCGCTGTCGACGCTAGCCTTCGCCACCTTGCCGCAGAATTTGCGAGGCGATGCGACGTCGATGTTCAGCCTGATCCGCAACGTCGGTTCGGGTGCGGGCATCTCTATTGTGACGGCAGTCCTGTCGCGGATGATGGTGGTCAACCACGAGTCGCTGGCGACCCAGATCACCGCGCAGTCACCGCAGGTCCGCGACGCGATGCCATTGCTGCTGAATCACCAGCCGACGTTCATGACGATTGCCGATGGCCTTGTCACGCAGCAGGCGGCGATGATCGCCTACCTCGACAACTTCTTCCTGATGTTGCTGCTGACGCTCGCTGTCATCCCGATCGTGTTCCTGCTCCGTAAACCGCAAGGTCCGGTCGAAGCAGGGCCACCGTCGGAATAAAGATCAAAGCTGGCGTGCTTCGTCCACGAGCATGACCGGAATGCCGTTCCGGATGGGGAACGCCAGCTTGCCGACTTCCGAAACCAGTTCCTGCTTTGCCGCGTCATAGGACAGGCGGGTCTGGGTGACAGGGCACATTAGTGCTTCAAGCATTTTGGGGTCGAATGCGACGTCGGTCATTGTAGTCTCTCGTCTCCGCCGCCCCGCAGGGCGAATTCGATCAGGGTGACCAGCGTTTCGCGACGCGTCACCAGATCGGGTGCTTCCAGAAGCGCCTGACGGTCCTCAGGCTCGAACGGGCATAGCATGGAAAGCGAGTTGATCAACATCTCGTCTTCCGCCTCGCGGATGCCTTCCCAATCGGTCGACAGATCATTGGCCGACAGATAACGGCCAAGCAGATCCATGAGCTTTTCGCGATCAAGGCCGGCGTCATGTTCTGGATGTCCCAGATCGCCCTCAAAGCCATCCCAACTCACGTTGAACCGCTTGTAGGGGGTGAAGCCCTCGACCTCGTCCTTCATGCGGAAGCGGGAGATGCCGGTCAGGGTAATCATGTACCGACCATCCTCCGTTTCCGAAAATCCGGTCAGACGACCTGCACAGCCGATGCTGTGAAGGCCGCGATCACCGTTGGGCTGAACCATACCGATCAGACGGTCCTGCGTTTTCAGGACGTCATCGACCATCTGGAGGTAACGCGGTTCAAAGATGTGCAGCGGTAATTTCGCCCGCGGGAGCAGGAGAGCTCCCGGAAGCGGAAAGACCGGAATTGTCTGCGAGAGTTCGGAAGGTCGTTGCATGGGATTGAGTTAGCGCCGCCCTGCCCTCAGGCAAATATCATCGACGAAAGTTTCCGGCGACCGCTCAGCACGACCGGATCATTCGGCTTGAGCGCGTCGAAAATCTGGAACAGCTGGGTTTTGGCCGCACCCTCATTCCACTCGCGATCACGGCGGAAAATCTCCAGAAGCTGGTCGACGGCCTCCTGGGTCTGACCATGCGCAGCAAGTGCGTTGGCCAGATCGAAACGCGCTTGATGATCGGCAGGGTTCGCCTCCACAGCAGCGGTCAATTCGGCCACGGGGCCAGCGTTTTCAGCCTGACGGGCGAGTGCGATCTGAGCACGCACCGCGTCGAGTTCAGCCGACTGTGAAATCGACTCCGGCGCGCCGTTCAGCACGGCTTCGGCCTCGTCCAGCTTTTCAGCGGCGATGTAGCAGCTGACCAGACCCGCGTAGGCTTTGGCATTTTCAGGTTCCTCGCCCAGTACGGCTTGGAAGATTTCAGTGGCGCTTTCGATATCGCCTTCTTCGAGCACGCTGTATGCTTCTTCGACAGCCGCTTCGAGGCCCTCGTCAGCACCGCCGCCCATCGCGGCGAGCTTTTTCACGAACTCGTCGATCTGGCTGCCGGGAACGGCACCTTGGAAACCGTCAACCGGTTGGCCCTGCCAGAACGCGTAAACGGTAGGGATCGACTGGACGCGCAGCTGGCCCGCATAGCCCTGATGCTGGTCGACGTCGATCTTCACCATCTTCACCGCGCCCTTCGCAGCGTTCACGGCCTTTTCCAGCGCAGGACCGAGCGTCTTGCACGGGCCGCACCACGGAGCCCAGAAATCGACGATGACGGGAACGGTTTTCGACGCTTCGACTACGTCTTCGATAAAGGTGGCGTCCGAACCTTCTTTGATCAGATCACCTTGCGGGGCGGTGTTTGCACCAAGTTCGAGCATTTTGCCCTCCTGAATAAGTGTTGCCCCTTATATGCGGTGATGACTGCCGATGGACAAGGGACAGGGCTTTGCGTCAAGCTGACACAATCCTTTTGAGCATCGGAAAAATTCATGCCCGTTATCCTGACCTATGGCGACAGCAACACGCACGGCACTCCGCCGATGACCAACCGCATCGAGCATTTGCGCCATCCCGCCGGCACCCGCTGGCCGACCGTGATGCAGGAAAAGTTGGGGGATGACTGGACGCTGATCGAAGAAGGGCTCCCCGGCCGTACAACTATTTTCGCCGACCCCCTGATGGGCGCGCACATGGACGGGACGCTTGGCCTGCGGATCGCGCTGGATTCGCACAAACCCATCGACGTGCTGACGATTATGCTTGGTACGAACGACACCAAGGCGATGTTCGGAGCAACGCCCGAAGCGATCACCGGCGGTATCGCGGCACTGCTTGGCATCGCGATGTCGCTGGAAATGCAGGAGAAGCACGGCGGTTTCAAAGTGCTCATCATCTGCCCGCCGCCTGTCAAAGTGCAGGGCGCGATCAAGGACGTGTTCTATGGCGGGGATAAGAAGGGTGCGGAACTGCCCGCGCTCTACGCCGACCTGTCAGCGCACTGGGGCGCGGCGTTTATGGATGCAGGCCAGCATATCGAGGTGAGCGAGGTAGACGGCGTCCACTTCGAAGCGGACGCCCATGTCACCTTGGGCAAGGCCGTCGCGAAGGCCGTGGCAGACCTTTAAAGGTCGAACGTCGCGAAGACAGGCGCGTGGTCGCTCGGCTGTTCCCAGCCGCGGGCCGCGCGAAGAACGCGGCTGCTGTGGGCGGCATTCGAAATATCGGGGGTCGCCCAGATGTGGTCCAGACGGCGGCCTTTGTCAGCGGCATCCCAATCCTTCGCGCGATATGACCACCACGAATACAGCAGACCTTCGGGGATGTCCTGACGGGTGATATCGACCCAGTTCGCGGCATCCTGAACCTGCGCGAGATGCTCGACCTCGATCGGCGTGTGGCTGACAATCTTCAGAAGTTTCTTGTGATCCCATACGTCATCCTCGCGCGGGGCGATGTTGAGGTCACCGACGAGTATCGCCTTCTCGGGCTTTTGCGCGTGGAAATGGTCGCGCATCTCGGTCAGGTAATCGAGCTTCTGGCCAAACTTCTCGTTCTTTTCACGGTCCGGTTCGTCACCGCCCGCAGGGACGTAGAAATTGTGAACCGTCACGCCGTTTTCCAGCTTGCCTGCGATATGGCGGGCATGACCGAGCGTCGCAAAATCCTGACTGTCGGCTTCCTCCATCGGGATTTTCGACAGGATCGCCACGCCGTTGTAGCCCTTCTGCCCGCGCGCAACCATGTACTCGTAGCCAAGCGCCTTGAAGGTATCGAACGGAATTTTCTCGACCGGACTTTTGCATTCTTGCAGACAAAGAACGTCCGGCAGTTCTTCGGTCATAAGACGCGAGACGAGCGCTTCGCGAAGACGAACCGAGTTGATATTCCAAGTGGCAAGGCTGAAAGTCATGGTGCTGCTCCGGTTTGGTCCGGCAGTCCTAGCAAGATGAACCCGCTTCCAAAAGGCCCTGTCTGTTATGAAGACGCTCGTTGCTGCCGCTCTGCTCTCAGCATTCGCCATGCCCGCATCGGCGCTTGAGGGCGGCAGCTACGCGGTGGGGCCACAGATCTTCAATCCCGAGGTCGCCACGCCGCGCTACGTGCACCTCGATGTCGACGGGAATACGATCAAAGCCACGTTTATCGCGCTCTACCAACCCGATGCCCAGATGTGCGCCGATACGGGGATGTGCGATCCGGTGTGGGACGGGCTTGTGATGCAAACCAACGGCACCCGCATCGTGAGCCATGAGGTTCTGCGGGAAGACAAGGTTTCGGATTTTCCTATGGCCGACAACTACCTGAACTATGACGAAGCGCTCTATTTCGCGCCGCTCATGAAAGCGATCGACCGAAACGCCGACGATATCGTTCCGTTGTCTTACGAAAATCTCATGCGGAGCATCGCGCTGGTCCTGAATGCGGATGTTGCCTCGCGTAGCCTCAACGGATGCGAACTGACGCAAATGTCGGAAATCGAGCGGTCCGGAGGAAACGATGAATTCTACAGCGCCCTCGATTATTATCGCGCCCTTTCCGACATGCTGAACCTCTCAAGACGCTATGGTCCGACCTTCGAGATGAGCGAAGAAGACTTTAAAATTGCGCGTGAAGTGGCTGCACCCTACTCGAGAGCCGCCAGTGTAATGGGCCTTGCTCTCACTTTCGTCGCCACAGCGGAGGAAGGTGAAGACGGGCTCGCCAAGTCGAGCGAAATGGCAGACCGCATTCTCGACGGCAGCTTCCAGACGTTCGATGACATCATGGCGCCGGTTATCGACGATCTGCCCGCAGCAGCGAAACTCTTTGCAAACATTGCGGAAACTTATGAGACGATGGACCTGCCAGAGGCCGTTTGCGCCGATATGACTTTCGGGCTCTGACAAAAAAAGCCCCCGCAAGTGGGCGGGGGCAAGTCCAACAGGGAGGAGTGGCTTAACCCCGCCACCAGGGGAACTCTTTCGCATATTACGACAGATCACTAATAAAGTTTACACTTATTAGGCGACGAGTCGATATCCGCCACTTTCTGTGACAAGAATGCGCGCATTTGACGGATCGGGCTCGATCTTCTGGCGCAGGCGGTAAATGTGAGTCTCCAGCGTGTGGGTCGTCACTCCTGCATTGTAGCCCCAAACCTCGTGCAGCAGCACGTCGCGCGGAACCACACCATCCGACGAGCGGTAGAGGAACTTGAGGATGTTCGTCTCTTTCTCGGTCAGGCGGACTTTCTTGTCGTCAGTAGTCACGAGCAATTTCTGTGCCGGTTGGAACGTGTACGGCCCAAGTTGGAATACAGCGTCTTCCGACTGCTCGTGGGTGCGGAGCTGGGCACGCAGACGGGCCAGCAGGACAGGGAACTTGAACGGCTTGGTGATGTAGTCATTTGCACCAGCGTCCAGACCAAGAATGGTGTCGCTATCGGTATCATGGCCGGTGAGCATCAGGATCGGGCATTTGACGCCCTGCTTGCGCATCAGTTTGCACAGCTCGCGGCCGTCCGTGTCGGGCAGACCGACATCAAGAATAACGAGGTCGTAGAGTCCTTCACGGACACGGCCCATCGCATCGGCACCGGAGCTGGCTTCGAAAACGTCAAAGTCTTCGGTCATGACGAGCTGTTCACCCAGCGCTTCGCGCAGGTCGTCGTCATCATCAACCAGAAGAATGCGTTTCAATTGTGCCATTATCGGCCTCCTTCACTTCTTGTCGATGAGATGTGAGAGTCACGTGTGATCGACAACCTTTGCTACAAAACTCTCACGCGGACGTGTCGGTTCCATCCTGAATATTTCAATTCCTGCAACAATGACCTACCTATGCGGCTCGATACTAAGGTGAGCGACATGACTTTCGGCCCCAACACCACTGAACGCATCGCCCGCGCCCGCGCAGATCTGCGGATGGGCGTGCCCGTGGTATTGCAGGGCGGCTACGTGATCCTCGCCGTCGAGACACTGGATCAGGACCGTCTGGCCGCCGTCCGGTCTCTGGGAGATCTGGCACTCGCCATCACCGCGCGCCGCGCTGCTACATTAAAGATTGCCGCCTATGACGGCGATCTGGCCCGCGTCCCGCTACCTGCCGATGCCGATGTGCGCTGGGTCCGTGCGATTGCCGACCCTGCCGATGACCTGACAATGCCGATGAAAGGTCCGCTCTACGGTCTGCGCGAAGGCGACGCCCTGCCCCACCGTGCGGGTATTGCACTTGCCAAGTCCGCGCGACTTCTGCCGTCCGTTCTGGTCGCCCCCGTCGCGGACGCTTCATCCTTTGCGGTGGAAAACGGTCTGACCATCGTCCCCGAATACGCCGCATTGACGACCGAGCTGTCGCCAATCGACCCCGTTATCTTTGCCCGCGTACCCATCGAGGCATCAGAGGCCGGCCGCCTGCATATCTTCCGCCCCGAAGACGGCGGCGAAGAGCACTACGCCGTTGAGATCGGCAATCCATCCCGCGACGAGCCTGTCCTGGCTCGTCTCCATTCCGCCTGCTTTACCGGCGACGTACTCGGCAGCCTCAAGTGTGACTGCGGCCCGCAACTTCGCGCTGCGCTCGGCCAGATGGGCGCGAACGGCGCTGGCGTGCTACTGTACCTTAACCAAGAAGGCCGCGGCATCGGCCTCGCCAACAAGATGCGCGCCTATTCGCTTCAGGATCAGGGCTTCGATACGGTCGAGGCCAACCACCGCCTCGGTTTCGAAGACGACGAACGCGACTTCCGCATCGGTGCCGAGATCCTGCGCAAGATGGGCTTCAGATCAGTGCGCCTGCTGACCAATAATCCGAACAAGGTCGCACGGATGCAGGACCACGGCATCGCCGTCACCGAGCGCGTGCCGCTCAAAGTTGGCGAAAACAGGCACAACCACCACTACCTCGCCACCAAAGCCAGCAAATCCGGCCACCTACTGTGAAGTACAACGACCTCACGCTCACGCCGACGGGCCTCTGGTTTCAGGGGCGCAAATATCCCTGCACGATCGGCCGCGGCGGCCTGACCTCGGACAAACGCGAAGGCGACATGGCCACACCCCGCGGGACGCACAGTATCGTAGGAATGCTCTATCGCCCCGACCGCATCGCAAAACCAAACGCTTGGGTGGAGCCTATCGGCCTCGGTGACCTCTGGTCAGACGATCCGGACGCACCCGACTATAATCACTTCGTCAAAGCACCATACAAATACAGCCACGAACCGCTCCGCCGTTCGGCACCAGTATACGATCTGATTCTACTGACTGATTGGAACTGGCCAAATGCCCAACCCGGCAAAGGCTCGGCCATCTTTATCCACCAATGGCGCCGTCCGGTCTTTCCAACAGCCGGCTGCGTCGCCCTGAAACGGGCAGACCTCTACGACATCAGCTCTCGCATCAGCCCCGGCACCCGACTGATCGTCCGCTGACTGCCTTTGTGCAAAAAATATCCCGGGGGAGCGGCGAAGCCGCGGGGGCAGAGCCCCCACTACTTACTATAGTCACGCTCACCAAAGATCGCCGAGCCGACGCGAACGTGGGTCGCCCCGAACGCTATCGCTTTCTCGAAATCGCTGCTCATACCCATCGACAGCCCCTCAAGACCGTTGCGCTCGGCAAACTCGCGAAGCATCGCGAAATGGGTGGACGGATCCTCGTCAGCGGGCGGAATACACATCAGACCGACGACGGGCAGCGACAGCTCCCGACAGCGCGCAACAAACCCGTCGACCTCGGCAGGCAGAACGCCGGCTTTCTGCGGCTCCTCGCCCGTATTAACCTGCACGAAGAGTTTGGGACAGTGACCTTCCTCTTCCGCAATACGGGCAATGGCCTCGGCCAACTTGGGACGATCTACCGAATGGATCGCATCGGCGATTCCCATTGCGGCACGCACCTTGTTGCTCTGAAGCGGCCCGATGAGGTGCAGCTCGACGCCGTCGAACTTTGAACGGAAGTCGGGCCATTTTCCCTGTGCTTCCTGCACCTTGTTCTCTCCGAACACGCGCTGTCCTTGATTCAGAACAGCCTCGACGCGGTCGTTGGGCTGGACCTTGGAGACCGCAATCAGCGTCACGGCGCCCGCCGCGCGACCACTTTCCTTTTCCGACGCCGCGATCCGCAACTTGATATCTTCCAGCCCCATCGGATGCTCCATTTTGCCTATCTTCATTGGGTTTTGATCACATTTAGGGCCTGCGCGGGCACAAGTCATCCACTCCATAGCGCCTGAAATGTGTGTGTCATCCTTGCATCAATTCATCCGAAGGCGAATTAACGACTTTCAAATTACTTGAGCCAAAAGGGCTTTGAGAGCAGAAGAACGTCAATGCCTAATCAATGGCATTCTCGGGAATGCAAACACGAGGGAAAACCATGAAAAAGATTCTTCTCGCTTCGGCTTCGATCGTCGCCTTCGCTGGCGTCGCTGCTGCAGAAGTTAACTACACCGGCTCGGCTACTCTGGGCTACAACGACGAAGTCAACGCTGCCGCTGGCGGCGACGACAACGACGGTTTCTACTGGGACGCAAACGTTGCAGTTACCCTGTCGCAGGAACTGGACAACGGCCTGACTGCTGCTGCTTCGTTCGACTACGACGTTGCTGACAACAACACCGGCCAAGACCTGACCTCGGGCGGCTACGTTCTGTCGCTGACCTCGGACATGGCTGGCCTGTACTACGGTGACACCGGTACCGCTGCTGACAGCCTCTGGGTTTCGGCTGGCGACATGGAGTCGGACGGCTTCACCTCGGATGCATTCGACGGTGCTAACGACGCTGTTCTCCGTGGCGACATGACCTTCGGCGACGTTGACGTTTCGGTTTCGTACACCATCGCTTCGGCTACCCAAGACCTGGACCAGCTGTCGGTTGCTGCTAAAGCTGCTCTCGGCCAGTTCACCGTTGTAGCTGCTTACGAAGAAGCTGCTGATGTTGCCGAAGCTGGCGACTTCAACGACGACGAAATCATGGGTCTGTCGGTTTCGACCTCGATGGCTGGCGCTGACTTCGTTCTCGCTTACGCAGAAGACGAAAACTCGGACTCGACCGGTCTCAAAGTCACCTACCCGGTAGGCCCGGTTAAGCTGACCGCTTACTACGTTTCGGAATCGGTTGGCGACGACAACTACGGTGTCAAAGCTGCTTACGCAAACGGCCCGGTTTCGCTCACCGTTGACTACCAGGACGACCAGGGCGTTGCTAAGACCTCGATCGACGGTTCGTACGACCTCGCAAACGGTCTGATGGTTTACGCTGGTGCGTACATGGAAGACAACCAGGACGACGAATACTACGTCGCTGGCCAGTACGACCTCGGTGGCGACGCTACCCTGCTCGTTTCCTACGCTGACGCTGGCACCACCGGCAACGCAGACGACGAAGTTGGCGCTGGCGACTACCAGCTCGGCACCACCGTTGAAGTTTCGTTCTCGTTCTAATCTGAACGCGATCTAGACTAAAAGGGAGCGGTCCTTCGGGGCCGCTCTTCTTTTTTGGCATACCCCCATGACGCCAAAAGCCTTGTGAGGTGTGTTTCCCTTGGTTACACATTTCAGGCAACTCGACCCGAATGGGCAAAGTCACGGGGGCAATTTTGTCGGTTATTTCTCGCACGATCCGCTTCGGCACACTCAGCGCGCTGGCTCTTGGCCTCACCGCTTGCTCGAGCATTGGCAGCAATCCGTTTTCGGGCCTCTTTGGCGGACGCTCGGCAGAAGTCGCGACGGTTCAGGCCACTCGCACACGCGGTGCCGAAAGCGTTGCAGTCAACCGCTACCTCTGGGCCGCATCGCTCGACGTGCTGTCGTTCCTGCCTATTGAAAGCGTCGATCCGTTCACGGGCGTTATCGTGTTCGGCTACGGCACCCCTCCGGGTGGTAGCCGCGCCTACCGCGCCACGGTCCATGTGTCCGATCCCGCGCTTGATGCCCGCTCGCTGAGCCTTTCGCTGCAAACGACTTCCGGCCCGGTCAGCGCCGCGACCCAACGCACCATTGAAGATGCGATTTTCGCCCGTGCGCGCCAGATCCGCATTCAAGACCGCGGCCTATAGAATCCGCCGATAAAACCGAGTAAGTACCGCGCCGGGCCCAATGCCCGGCGTTTCCATGTCCCAAAGGACCAGACTATGTCCAGCTACACCGCCGCAGATATCGAACAGAAATGGCAAGCCGCCTGGGAAGAGGCCGGCGTCTTCACCGCAAAGCGCGATGAATCGAAGCCGAAGTACTACGTACTAGAGATGTTCCCGTATCCGTCAGGCCGTATCCACATGGGTCACGTCCGTAACTACACCATGGGCGACGTGGTCGCGCGTTACAAAATGTCGACCGGCCACAACGTGCTGCACCCGATGGGCTGGGACGCCTTCGGTATGCCTGCGGAAAACGCCGCAATGGCGTCGGGCGGTCACCCCAAGGACTGGACCTACAAGAACATCGCCGACATGCGCGGCCAGATGAAGCCGCTGGGTCTTTCGATCGACTGGAGCCGTGAATTCGCGACCTGCGATCCCGAATACTATGCCCAACAGCAGGCGCTGTTCATCGACATGCTCGACAAGGAACTGGTCTACCGCAAGAACGCCGTGGTGAACTGGGACCCCGTCGATATGACCGTGCTGGCCAACGAGCAGGTCGAAGACGGCCGCGGTTGGCGCTCCGGCGCGCTCGTCGAGCGCAAGGAACTGGTGCAGTGGTTCTTCAAAATCTCCGATATGGCCGAAGATCTGCTGGATTCGATCGACAGCCTGGATAACTGGCCTGCCAAGGTCAAACTGATGCAGGCGAACTGGATCGGTAAATCGCGTGGTCTGGAGTTCGGCTTCGAACGCACCGACGAAGGCGAGCCGATCACCGTCTACACCACCCGCCCCGACACGCTGATGGGCGCATCGTTTGTCGGCATTTCGCCCGACCACCCGATTGCCAAAGACCTCGAAGCATCGAACCCCGAAATCGCCGAGTTCGTTGCCCAGTGCCGCAAGGGTGGCACCACCGAAGAGGCTTTGGAAAAAGCTGAAAAGCTTGGCTTCGACACTGGCCTGCGCGTGAAGCACCCGCTTGATCCGAACTGGGAACTGCCCGTCTGGATCGCGAACTTCATCCTCATGGACTACGGCACCGGCGCCATCTTCGGCTGCCCTGCCCACGACCAGCGCGACTTCGATTTCGCGACGAAATACGACCTGCCGATCAAGCCGGTCTTCATCGCCGAGGGCACCGAAGAGGAAACTCTGACCGAAGCTTTCGTCCCGATGAAGTCGGAAAAGGTCCGCTATATTCGCGGCTTCGCGGGTGCCGAAGTGCAGACCGGCGACGAGGGCGTGAACACCGCCATCGACAAGGCCGAGGCCGAAGGCTGGGGCAAAGGTGTTACCAAGTTCCGCCTGCGCGACTGGGGCCTGTCGCGTCAGCGCTATTGGGGTTGTCCGATCCCCGTCGTGCATTGCGCCGACTGTGGTGTCGTTCCTGAAAAGAAAGAGAACCTGCCGGTCCGCTTGCCCGACGATGTTACCTTCGACGTACCCGGCAACCCGCTCGACCGTCACCCGACGTGGCGCGATTGCGCCTGCCCGTCCTGTGGTGCTCCGGCGAAGCGCGAGACCGACACGATGGACACTTTCGTGGACTCGTCGTGGTACTACGCCCGCTTCACCGCGCCGCGCGCCGACACGCCGACCGTTGAGGCAGACGCTGACTATTGGATGAACGTCGATCAATACATCGGCGGCATTGAGCACGCGATTCTGCACCTGCTGTACTCGCGTTTCTTCGCCCGTGCGATGAACGCGACCGGCCACCTGCCTGACACCGCACGCGAGCCGTTCAATGCGCTGTTCACGCAGGGCATGGTGACTCATGCGATTTACCAGACGACCAACCCCGAGAACGGTCGTCCCGTTTATCACTACCCCGAAGAAGTTATCACTATTTCAAGCTTAGCCGATCAGCATATTGCGGTATTGAAAGAGCGCATGCTCGCCTCAGGTCGCAGCGTTAGCAACTACCATCAGATTTATGACCAGTATCGGGAAGACGGTGATACTCCTTATAGAGTTGAAATCATCCCCTCGGCCAAGATGTCGAAGTCGAAGAACAACGTCGTCGATCCGCTGAACATCATCTCTTCGTTCGGTGCCGATACCGCGCGTTGGTTCGTCCTGTCCGATTCCCCGCCGGAGCGTGACGTCGAATGGACCGCTTCGGGTGCCGAGGCTGCTGCAAAGCACCTCGCCCGCGTTTACCGCATCTGCGCAGAGATCGCAGAGATGGACGATGCCGCAGGCAATGGTGACGAGGATCTGCTGAAGGCCGCTCACAAGGCCATTCAGGAAATCACCTCGAACATCGACTCGTTCGGTTTCAACGCTGCAATCGCGAAGCTCTACGCCTTCACCAGCACCCTGCAAAAATCGCAGGCAGGCGGTCCGGCGAAGAAGGAAGCGGCGCGCATTCTGGCGCTGCTGATGTCGCCGATGACGCCGCACCTGTCCGAAGAGCTTTGGAGCCTGCTGGGCGGCGAAGGTCTAATCACCTCGGCTGCATGGCCTGTGGCTGATGAAAAGCTGCTCGTCGAAGACAGCGTCACCATGCCGATCCAGATCAACGGCAAGCGCCGCGCTGAAATCAGCGTACCCAAGGACATGCCGAAGGAAGAGGTTGAAAAGCTCGTCCTCGAGCATGATGTTGTCGCCAAGGCGCTCGATGGGGCCGCGCCGAAAAAGCTGATCGTTGTCCCCGGCAGGATTGTGAACGTTGTCGTCTAAACCGAATGCCCGCGTCACCCGCCGTACCGCTCTTTTGGGGCTGACGGCTCTCGCGGGCTGCGGTTTCGAACCCGTTTACGGCGATCGCGGAATGGCTTCAGTCTTTCGCGATCACACCGCCTACATCACCGACGATTCGGTTGTCGGCTATCGCATCGCGCAGCGCTTGACGCGCCGTCTGGGTCAGGCAAGCGCCCCGACCTATGCGCTGACGGTGAACACCACGATCACCGAAAACAACGTCGCCATCGACCAGAACGACAAATCGACCCGCGTGACGGTCATCGGCGAAGCGACCTATTCGCTGACTGCCGAGAACGGCACCGTGATCGACAGCGGCATCGTCGATAACTTCACCGGCTATTCGACCACCGGCAGCATCGTCGCGATCCGCGCCGCTGAGGACGACGCCTACGACCGTCTTGCCGTTGCCTTGGCTGATCAGGTCATTGCGCGCGTCATGGCCGCAGCGGCGTCCCTCTGACCGATGAAGCTGAGCCCACGCGACGCCGTAGCCTTTTTCCGTAAGCCCGATCCGGCCCGTGCAGGCATCCTGATCTACGGCTCGGACGGCATGCGCGTGGCCACCCGCCGGAAAGAGGTCGTGGACGCGCTCGTCGGTCCGAAGGGTGACGAGGAAATGCGCCTCACCCGCATGTCGGGCGCTGAGCTACGCAAGGACAACGCTGCCCTGTTCGATTCGATCAAAGCGATCAGCTTTTTCCCCGGCCATCGCGTTACCTTCGTCGAAGATGCGACGGACGGGCTGGCTGATACCTTTAAGACCGCGCTCGAAGAATGGCGCGACGGCGACGCCCAGATCGTCGTGACAGCGGGTCAGCTGACTGCCAAATCCGCGCTCCGCAAGCTGTTTGAAGGTCACCGCAGCACGGTCTCTATCGGGATCTATGACGACCCGCCGGGGCGCGAGGAAATCGACCAGCTTATCGCTGCGGCAGGCCTGACGAACGTCAGCCGCGACGCGATGGATGCTATTGTCGGACTGTCGCGCCAGATCGATCCGGGCGACTTCCGTCAGACGCTCGAAAAGCTGGGTCTCTACAAGTATCAGGACAACTCTCCGGTCACGGTCGAGGACGTCGACGCATGCCGTCCGCGCTCTGCCGAGGCCGGATTGGACGATTTGTTGAATATCGTTGCCGATGGCAAGGTGGGAGAGATTGCACCCATCCTCCGCAGGCTCTATGCCCAAGGCGTGCAACCCGTAGGGTTGTGCATCGGGGCGATCCAGCACTTCCGCCGCTTGCACACTGCCGCGTCCGATCCGGGCGGCCCTGCGGCAGGTGTCGGACGGCTTCGCCCGCCAGCGTTCGGTCCACGCCGCGACGCGATTGTACGTCAGGCCGGTTCGTGGGGACGCGACAAGCTTGAACGAGCATTGAGTGATTTGGTTGCCACCGACATGACCTTGCGGTCGGGATCGAAAGTCCCGCTCACCGCCTTGGTCGAAAGAACACTCGTAAGACTAGCAATGATGGCACGACGATGACTCTGGAAATACTTGTGACAGGTGCGAGCGGATTTGTAGGTGGTCGCGTCAGTCGCAGGTTGGTCCGGAGCGGTCACCGCGTCACATCCCTCGTCCGTCCCGGTTCGGAACAGAACGCCCACGCCAACACGCGTAAGATCCGCAATGATCTACTGGAGTCGCCGTTGGACACGCGCGGCTTCGACTTCGTCGTTCATTGCGCAGGCGAGGTCAGCCCGAGCGATCCGCGCCTTCCGCTCGATGAGTCGGTGAACGTCAAACTGGCACGCAACATCGCGCTAGGCGGGGCGAAGCGCCTGATTTTCATTTCGTCTATTGCTGCCTCTCAGGCCGAAATCGACCCGACCAAAGCGTCGCGCTATGGAATCGAGAAACTGGCCTCCGAACATGCCGCGAGGGCCGTCCTGCCCGCTTGGACCAAATGCGTGTTTGTGCGCCCCCCTGCGATCTACGGTCCGGGGAGCCAAGGGCCGCTCGCCGCGCTGGCCAAGCTGGTGCAAAAGGGGGTGCCGCTGCCGCTCGGTGCTGCGAGTACGCCGCGCCCTTATCTGGCAGTCCAGAATTTCGAGAGCTTCATCAATGCGTTGGTGACGGCGACTGAAAGCGACTGGACGCTGAACAACCTCTCCACGCCCGAGCCGCACGACGGCGTGCAGCTCTCCACGAAACAGGTCTGTGAGGCTATCGCAGCGGCCACCCGCCAGCCTGCGCGACTGTTTCCTGTGCCGACGCCACTCCTGCGGCTTGCAGGCGCCGCTACGGGGAAATCAACGCTGATCCGTAGCGCTCTCGACGCGGTTCCAGTGCGTTACGACCGTCAGGCGTTCGATGATTGGCATTGGAGCCCCGAGGCGCGGATGCCTGATACGTTAAAATATCTCAACCTTTGACGGCGTCGCCGCGGCCTTTGCCGCCGAATGTCGCCGCGAGAAGCTGAAGATCACCCTTCGCCGTGCGATTCCGTGCGTATTCCGCATCGGCCTCGGCCAGTTTGTCGGGCGTTGACATGTCAATATTCCGCACTTGAGCCAAACCGGTGATCCCAGGCTTGATATGCAGCACGCCAGAGCGGCGTCTGGCCTCAATCACGTCAGACTGCGTCGGAAGGCAGGGTCGCGGCCCCACGAGCCGCATATCGCCTCTCACGACGTTCCACAGCTGCGGGAGCTCGTCGAGTTTGAAACGGCGCAGCTGTTTGCCGAGCGCAGTGACTTGCGCGTCGGAAACCTGATGCGATCCGGCATTGATCGTGCCGAGCTTCATCGTGCGGAGTTTATAGAGGGTAAATGTGGTTTCCGACTGACCAACACGGGTCTGGCGGAAAATCGGAGAGCCCGCGCTATCGAGCCTGATCAGCAGGGCCGCGATCGCGAGGATCGGAAGCGTCAGAACAAACAGGACTGCCGCAAAGACACGCTCGAACAAAGTGTAGAGCAATGAACCCTCCAGAAATGACAAAGGGCGGACCAAAGTCCGCCCTTTGCGTATCGGCCGAAGCCGAAAATTTTATTAGGAGCCCGAGCCAGCTGCAGCAACGAGAGCTGCCAGGATGCCGGCAACGATCAGAGCCGACGAACCACCCAGCGAACCGAGCGAGCCAGCCGGAGCCGGTGCCGGAACAACGGTGACTGCCGGAACTTCTGCCGGCGGGTTCATACCACCAGCGTTAGCAGCGGTAGCAGCGGTGAGGGCGAGAGCCGAAGCGAGTACGATTTTGCGCATGATTATTCTCCAATAGAATTTTGACGCTCAAGGATTTGGGTACTCAGAAAGAACTAGAAACTCAAGAATAAGTTTCCAGCACTATCTGCATTATTTCTTTCATGGGCGTTGTGTTGCCAAATGGCCAACCCCATACGAGATCCATTGCTGCGTTTGGACAATTTCTCCCGAATTAGCTAACCAATAGTAGTTTTTGAAAGCGATCTGTGCATTTTCGCAGTCCTCGGCCATCCGCGTCGTGGCGATGTTTTGGCCGAGAATCGTGATCGCCTGATCTGCATCTTTTTTGTAGGTGCAGGTCAGTGTCGGGCGGATAATCTGGTCTTCACCGCTCAGGAACGCGTGGGTCCGCTGCACGGTGCCGCCGTTTTTGATTGCCGAAAGCACGCCGTCGACATCCGCACCCATCAGGTCATCACCGAGGCCGCGCGTGGCGACGATGATACCATCCTGAGTGGTCACAGAGATGCCGTCGGGCGACATCCACGTCTTGCGCCCACCAGCGTCACTGATCTGTGCCATCGCGGCGGTCGCATTGCGGGACGGCAGGACCATGACCATCATCGGAACACCGGTCGCGGCGAGTTGCTCTCGCGACAGCGGTGCGACCTCGACCGGCTCTGCCGGGCCGGCAATCAGCGAAGACGCGAGACCCTGCACACCTTTGACAAAATTTCCGGCACCACTGTTTTCCCCCATAGGGCCACAGGCGGCGAGTGCGGCCAGAGCCGCGAAAGCGAGTTTAGTCAATTTCATCGCCAGAACCGTCCCCAGGATGCGTCATAAGAAGTAATATCGCCGTCACGGACGACCTCGTAGAGACGATCCTGCACGTCAAGGCGCGCACCGCCGTCACGGGTCAGCGAGCTGAGCGTCGTGCTGTTTTCGAGGCGCGACGGCTGACCGGTGATCCAGTCGAACGGAATGGTCACGCGGATGCCCTTGTCGAACGATCCTTCGCCGAAGTCGTCGAACGGCACGTCGGTGAGCGTTGCGTAGGCGCCGATCTTCCAGCCGTTGTCGAATTCGCGGTCCAGCGCCACGGTCGCACCCCAGTCACCAGCCAGATAGCGGCCAGCGTGGACGGTGGCGTGGAAGCCCTGATCAAATTCATAGTAGGCCGACATGTGGCCCGACAGGACTTCGTAGTCCTGGAAGCCAAAGCCTTGATCGTAGTCACGCTGCGCGGTGTAGTTGAGTTCCGCGCCCAGCGCCAAACGGCTTTCCAGCGGATGCCAAAGCAGCTCGGTCGAGACACCGCCGTGCATTTGCTCGATATAACCAAGGGTTACGCGGCTATAGAGGTCGGCACTCGGGTGGCCGTACCAGCTCAGCGCGAGGCGTTCGATTCCGCCATCTCCCTCTTCAGCATAGATCGGCGCGTTACGGCGGACCGGCTGAAGGGTCGACGGCTTGATGGTGCCGAGCTGATCGCGGTTGTCGTAGACGCTCTTCTTGATCGAACCGGCCAGAACGAGGTTCGGCTCGATCTTGTACTCGAACGACGCCTGCAAGCCTGCTTCGAACGAGCCGGGGTTCTGGCTGTCGAACAGGATGACCTCGCCATAAGGTACGATGCCCCAAGTAAAGCGGTCCTCGGTCTGCGGCGCATCAACGAGATCGCCGCGCGGTCCGGCGGCAGTCGTCAGCGAACGACGATAGATTTCAGCGGTGCCCTCCGCCGAGGTTTCGAACTGTTCGAGGTCGGAGCGGTGGATCAGCGTCGCCGAAATCGGAATGCCGTTGCGCATCGGCTCGATCAGGAAATCGTCGATCCCGTTCGGCATCGCTTGGGTCAGCGTACGCGCGACGTGACCGACAGCCTGCACTTCGGCGCGGTATTTGTTGTTGGTATAGCGGATGCGGACCTGATCGTCGGTGAAGGACATCGAATCGACGACGATGCCATCAGCGGCCAAAGCTTGGGTCACAGCGGTGCGCAGCGCGGTCTCGACCTCTGGCGTGCGTGCCCAGACCTCGTTCTGGCTGCCTGCCGGACGCACGCGCACCGGAAGCGGAGCCGGATCGGCGCCGCCGACCGTTGCCCGGTATTTCGGGTTCAGCGTCGTGGTGAACGACAGGCCGACATCGGTGCCATACAGCGAATAGGCACTGATCGCGATGCGGTCGGTCGGCTGGTAGGTCACACCGAAGTTGAACGGGCTATTGTGCTCGAAGCTGCCGTTATCCGTCTCGCGAGTATATGCGTCCGACGAATATTCGGCGACCATCGCGAACTGCGGCGTGATCTGCCATTCGACACCGCCGAATGCAGCCATGTCACCGCGGAAATACTGATCCCACGCCGGCACGCCGCCGTTTTCAAAGTCGTTCTCGGGACGTTCAGCAAAACCGCTGACACCGTTGTAGGAGCCCAGACGGCCCCAGCCGACGCCGCCGGTGACATTGATGTCGTCGGTGAGGTGCTTACTGGCAACCACATATTCGGAAGTCAGCAGGCCCGTACCGGCAAAGTCGCGCAGACCAACGGCCACTGCGGGCATCCAATCGCTCTCGTCCAAGAGGCGGTATTGGAAGTCAAAGCTGCGGTCGTAAGTGTCGTCCACACCGTTGCCGGTGTAATTGTCGAAGTGCGTGTAGCGGAAGCTACCGCTCAGACGCGGCGTAATCTGGAACGTCAGCGTGCCGCGCTGTTGTAGCTCGAAAGTGTTGTACGAAAGCCCGATTTCGGCATCGGGAGCCGAAAACGCGCTCGGCATTTCGATCAGGCCCGGAGTACCGTAAAGCGAGTAATGCGGCGTCTCTTGGGCTGCGGCG
Source organism: Marivivens donghaensis (assembly GCF_011806565.1). Taxonomy (GTDB): domain Bacteria; phylum Pseudomonadota; class Alphaproteobacteria; order Rhodobacterales; family Rhodobacteraceae; genus Marivivens; species Marivivens donghaensis_A. The sequence goes on along the minus strand of NZ_JAATOP010000002.1, from coordinate 220,374 downwards.
ATGGTCGCGATGGCAGTCGCACTCACACCGAGCCAGAGATAATAGCGGTTCTTCATCGAAATCGGCGCCTTTTCACTAGTTCAGCATCCTTCTAGAGCCAATGCTGTCACATTTCAAAACCAAAGGCGCAGATGACATCGAAAGGTTGCAAGTTCGCATCGGCGGATTTGTGCTTTTTTAAGCTTTCAATCGTAGCTTGCCGTGCACAGGGACAAAATGTGCGGACAGGTAATGATCATTTCTCATAGGTTTAAGTTCATCCTCTACAACAACCCGCTGACCGGATCGTCGCGGATCCGCAATGCACTGGCCTTTATGCAGGACGAGGTCGTCCAGCCGTATCACCTGCGCACGCCGCGCAATCCGTTCTACACCTACATGCCGCCCGCCGAAGTCGCCCAGACGATGGAGATGAAAGGACTGCCCTACGACGAATACGTCAGTATTACCTGCATTCGCGATCCGTTCACACGGCTTCCGGCGCTTTATGAACGGATTAAAAGGACGGATCGGCTGTGGCGGTTTCGCCAGTCCGCAGGTCTAGCCCCGCCGCATTTCGTCACTTGGCTGAACGGCACACTGCCCGAAGGGCGCGGCGGTGGAGGTGCCCCTCATGCCCGTTGGCGGCGGTGTGGGACTTGGGCCATCGACAACTGGACCGGCGGCAAGGTGCGCCATGTGATAAAAGCCGAAGATGCGCAGAGCGAGATTACCCGCATTTTTGTCGAAAGCGATTTGCCGCCTGCGAACCTTCCCGCGATGGATGACATTACAAGGGTGACACCTGGCGTCATGACCCGCGCTGCCCGCAAGATCATCTCGGAACGCTACGCGGACGACATCGCGAAATTCGGCTACACGCCTCCCTGCTTCAAGCGGGCGGCATAGTCGGCAGCGGCGAGGCCCGCCTTGCGCCCCGTCGCGAGGCAGGCTGTCAGAAGGTAGCCGCCTGTCGGTGCTTCCCAGTCGAGCATCTCGCCCGCCGCGAAAACACCGGTCGCACTTCGAAGCATCAGATCATCGGTAAGAACATCGAAACGCAATCCGCCAGCGACGGAGATCGCCTCGTCTATCGGACGCGGGCCAATGTGCTTGATGGGCAGAGCCTTGAGCAGAGACGCCAAGTCATCGGGAAACGGGCGCCCGAATTCGTTCAGCAGAGCGATTTTGACACCGTCGAGTTTCAGCGCCTTCCGCAAGTGATTGGTCAGGCTGGCTTTGCCGCGCTTGGCAAACTTGGCGCGGACGTCACCAATTGTCTGATCCGGCAGCAGATCAATGTAAAGCGTCGCGCCCTCCCGCATCTGGCGGGAAACCGTGTAAATACCGCCGCCCTCGATACCGCGCTCGGAAATGACGAACTCGCCGCGAGTCGTCCGACCCTCAACAGTCAAGCCGCAGCCTTTCACAGGCTGCCCGAAGAACGGCGTCATGTGATCGGACCAATCCACAATGAACCCCATATTCGCAGGTTGGAAAGGCGCACAGTCGCTCGCAAAGGCTCTCGCCCACTCGCCGTCCGAGCCGAGCCGCTTCCAACTCGCCCCGCCCATCGCGAGGACGATGACGTCGGCAGTGACTTCGATAGTGCCGTCAGGCGTTTCAAACAACACGGCATCATCCGCAAAACCCGTCCAGCGCCATCGGGTTTTCAGTTCGACACCGTAGTCACCCAGCCGCGCCAGCCAAGCGCGCAGCAGCGGAGATGCTTTCATCACCGTCGGAAACACACGGCCGGTAGAGCCGATGAAGGTCTCTTGCCCCAGCCCCTCGACCCAGTCGGTCACAGCCTTCGCTGCAAAATCGTCCAGCGCGGCTTTCAACGCTTCGGGCATATCACCGAACGCCGCCGCAAACCCGTCGCCCGCATTCGTGATGTTCAGCCCGCTCTTGCCCGCCATCAGGAACTTGCGCGCGGGCGACGGCATCTGGTCGGCGACCAAGACGCCATGACCGGCGGCGCCGAGCATTTCGGCAGCCATCAGCCCTGCGGGTCCCGCTCCGATCACAACTGCCTTTGCCAAACGACTGCTCCGTGCCATCTCTTTCCCCGAAAGGCGGTATCACGCGATGTCAGACGATCCAACCTGCGCGCTTTGCGGGCGCCCTATTCCACCCGATGTGCCGCAGAGCCTTCATCACCTGATCCCGAAGCTCAAAGGTGGAAAGAACGGGCCGACCGTGTTGCTCCACCACATCTGCCACAAAGAAATCCACGCAACACTGTCAGAGGCCGAGCTTGCACGGAACTACAACACGCCCGAGGCACTGCGCAGCCATCCGCGCCTTGCTAAATTCGCGAACTGGGTCGCGAAACGCCCACCGTCGTTTATCTCTCGCGTTCCGAAAAGGCGCTAGCGGATCAGAGCTTTGATGCCTGCGATATGGTCGGGCGAAGCGCCGAGGGCGTCCGCAGCGATTTCCCGCACTGCGGACATCAGATCGTCGTCCACTAGCCGGTCCACCAGCCCGTAGCTCAGAGCTTCGTCGGCAGTGATCTTCTGCCCGCCCATCAGGATCATCTTGGCCCGCGAGGGACCGATCAGCTGCGACATCCGCACGGGATCGGACGGCTGCGGCAGAAACCCGAGCTTCATCACGGGATAGAAGAACCTTGCCGTCGAAACCGAAATCCGTAGGTCGCACGCCAGCGCCATACCGAAGGCACCACCTGCCAGTGTGCCGTTGAGGGCCGCAACAGTCAGACACGGCAGCGTCGCGATGGTGCCCGATAGCTCTTCCCACAACGGACTGGTCGCCAGACCGGCGCGCGCTTCGTCGAGGTCCGCACCGGCGCTGAAAACCTTGCCGTTGCCGGTGATGACCAGCACCTTCGCCGCGCTGGCGTCCTTTGCGATTTCGATCAAACGGGACAGCATATCGGCCGTCAGCGAGTTCGCTTTTTCCGGCCGGTCAATCGTGACGATCCAGAGATCGTCGTCCTTGTCGAGCCTGATCATGCAACACCGATGGCTTTGCGGATGCTGTCTTCGCGCAGGCTGACATCCTGACCTAGGTAGGCGTCAGCTTCCGAGCCGCACATCCATAGCAGCGCCTTTGCGGGCCATTCCGGCGGAATGTGGTCGCTCCACTCCAGCTCAGCCACGCGGCCACGGCCCGACGCTTTAATCTCTTTCTGCATCTGCGTCGCGACCGTTCCCGGCGACAGGCCCAGCGAGCGGACGCCTTGCGCGCCGTTTTCCAGATGCACTTGGCGGGTAATCATGTAGACGCCCGCTTTCGAGGTGCAGTAGGCCGACCAGTGTTCGTAGGCGTTGTGCGCAGCGCCGGAAGAGATGTTGATGATCGTTCCGTCCCCCGCAGCGACCATCAGCGGCAGCACGACGCGAGTGCCATTGTAGACGCCCTTGAGGTTTACATCGATCGCGCGGCCCCAGTCTTCGGGGTCGGTCTCCTCAAGGCGGGCCATCGGTTCGATCATGCCAGCGTTGTTGATGAGGATATCGACCGTCCCCCAGCGTTCGACAGTAGCGGCAATCGCCTCCTGCACTTCCCAGAAGCGGGAAACATCGCAGGGGATCGCGAGAGAGTTCTCGCCCAGCTCGCCAGCCAGATCGGCGATGCGGTCCTCGCTACGCGCCAGCAGGGCGACCTTGGCACCGGCGGCGACGAACGCGCGGGCGGCAGCCTCGCCAATACCGCGACTAGCCCCTGTAATGACAACAACTTTTCCGTTCAGATCCATTTCACAATTCCGCATCATCTTGGTTTTAAAGTTCAATATATATCCGAATGGATGATTTCCTCACCTTGACCGAAGAAGGCGTCGGACCGAACCTTTCCGTAGCGTTACCTGAAAGGACAGACCATGAAAACGACTTGGAATTTCCGCGCAACCGTCGCAACCGCAGCTCTACTGACGGCGACCGGTGTAAGCGCCGATGTGACCGCCGATCAGGTCTGGCAAGCCTTCCAATCCAATTTCGACGACCTCCCCGAACTGCAATTCGGCGTCACCAGCGTCACCGACGGCGGCGGTCAGGTATATGTCGTCGACCTAGATATCACCTATGATGACGGCGACATTCTGATCCAGACGCACTACCCCTATATGGAGTTCGTCGAGCAGGGTGACGGAACGGTGCGCATCGACATGTCACCGGAGTCGACCGTGTACTTCGGCAATTCGACCGATCCCGACATGGACTATGCGCTGCTTGGCGCAACGACGAGCGGCCTGAATATGACCGCGAGCGGTGATCCCGACCTCATCAATTTTTCCTACGAGGCAGCCAGCTATAACCTCACGCTTCTGGAGATGATGGACCGCGGCGAGGAAGGCGACGCGGACTTCAATCTCAATATGCGCGACCTGACGAGTAGCTACAGCACCAACCCGCGCGGCGAAGTCACAGACTGGACCTATGACTTCGGCTTCGGCGGCGTGGACCTCGTTTTCGGTTATGACAGCGGCTACTCGATGGTCGACTTCAGCTTGCAGTCGGACGGCACACGGATGAACGGTTCGGCCACACTGCCGACTGACATGACCGTCATGGAAGACCCGAACTTCGATCCCTATTCGGTGGATGGCCTGACCTTTGCCGCGAACTACAGCCTGAACCACACGGCAATGATCGTGCAATGGGACGACTACGGCGACACTGGCATGATGTCAGGCGAGCTTGGCGCGTTCGACTTCGGTATGGCTGGCAGCACAGAGCGCATCAGCATGACTATGAACGCCAGCGACTTGGCGGTGATGGCGCAGATCGTCGATGTCCCGCTTCCCATAGAGCTTTCCGCCAAAACCATCGGCTTCGGCATCGAAACGCCTGTGCCCTCCATGTCCGGAGCGAGCGATGCCGTGCCGTTCAGTGTCGATATCGACCTCGAACAGATCAATACCGGCGAGGTCGCATGGAGCATGGTCGACCCGATGGGAATGCTGCCTCATGACCCCGTCACCCTGCAATTCGGCACCAGCGGTATGATCCTGATGCCCAGCGCCTTCGACATCATGATGGGCATGGCCGAGGAAACGGGTCAGGTGACTGAGATGAACATCGAAAAGCTCAACATCGAAGCCGTCGGCGCGAAGATCGTCGGCGAAGGCGCGATGACCTTCGACTACTCCGATATGGAGTCGTTCGACGGTATGCCGCGCCCCGAGGGTTCCGCTTCGCTGCGCGGCACCGGCATCAACGCACTGTTGGATACGCTCCAGACCATGGGCCTGCCGATCGAGGACGAACTGATGGGTGCCCGCATGATGATGGGTATGTTCACCCGCGCCACGGGGGACGACCAGCTTGAAACAACTCTCGAGATAAATGAAGCTGGCGAAGTGGCCCTGAACGGCCAACGCATTAAATAATTTCTAGAGCCCCGCCTTCTCGCGGGGCACAATCCTGACTTGAAAGGTCTATTGTGTTTAACAAACTTTCCCCCCGCAGCCTCGCGCTGGTCGCGGCAGTTGTTCCCGTACCCGCGCTCGCAGACGTCACCGCAGACGATTACCTGAACATGATCACCGAAGTCGCGAATGCCTCCGGTTTCGAAGTCACCTCGGACGTTAGCGCGGACGGCGATGTCACCACGGTCGAGAACCTCAATCTCGTGATGACCCTGCCGATGGACTTCGGTGCGTTCACAATGACCGTTCCGTCCATGACCATCACCGAAGCCGATGGTGAGCTCGATGTTGTCTATGGCGAAACGATGGACGGCCAACTCGTTATCACTCCGCCCGAAGACGGCGCGAACGATCTGGTTACGCCCTTCACCATGAGCATGTCCAACCTGAGCGAACACGTCACCGGCGACCCCGATCAGATGCAGATCGAGCGCACCTATGACAGCATCGAAGCGATGTCGGATATGTCCGACATGGCCGCACTGGATTCGATGGGCGAAGACGTCGCGGACATCGTTTCGACCTATCACATCATCATGACCGACGGCTCGCAGACCACTACGGTATCGCTCGGTGACATGATCATCCAGAACGGCAGCTCCACAGCCGCTATGCTTGAAACGACGTCCCAGCAAACCGGTGGCGGTGCTGATCAGACCGCTTACACATCGAACGAGAACACGACAATCGACTACATCGTCCAGCTTCCGCGTCAGCCGCTGGACCTGATGAACGTTGCAGCGTCGATCCGCGCGGGCCTTTCGGTCGACATGACAAGCACTTCCGAAAAGGCCACCACGTCGCAATCGATGACATTCACTTCGGAGGCAACTGAGTACTCCGAGGCTTCTTCGGCAAGCTTCCAAGTCGACGCTGAAATCGAAAACAGCACCTCCAGCTTTGGCATCGGCGAAAAAGGCCTCTCCCTGGACATCGGCTATGGCGCTTCGACCGCCAACATTGCGGGCGATATGAACGGTATGCCGTTCGATGTTTCGCTGACGTCGGAGCCGTCGACGGTGAAAATGGCCTCTCCGCTCATGGCAGCCGAAGATCCGCAGGAATTCTCGATTGCCATCGATATTCCGTCCTACGCGATCACCTCGTTCGAGCCGCAGGACATGCTGATGGGCTTTGACGTGACCGAGGGCGAAAACCACCTCGTCGTCGACATCAGCGGCGAGATGACCGTGATGCAGGACCTGCTGGACATCGAAACGATGATGGGCCTCGAAGATACGCCCGTCACTGTGCAAAGCGTGTCCGTCAATTCGCTCGACCTCGGTCTGCTCGGCGCGATGGCAACGGCCGAAGGCGATTTCGAGTTCACCGAGATGATGGACCCGATGACGGGTATGCCGTTCAGCGTGACCGGTACCGCTCAGGTCGTCGTCGCCAACATCAACCAACTGCTGTCCCGCCTCGAAAGCACCGGCATGGTCCCGCCGAATGCAGGTATGATGCTGGGCGCGTTCCTCCGTCAGGAACCGCAGGATGGTATCGACGACCGCTTCGTCGGTGATGTCGAGCTGACGCCGGAAGGCTTCACCCTGAACGGTATGCCGTTCTGATCGAACACTTGCGATAGGTCGGCCGGAGAGCTACCTCATGCAGGACCGAAAGGATCTTGCATGACACGCACTCTGGCCGACCTGACCCACGAACTTCTCGACTACGCCCGCCAGTCCGGCGCCGACGCTGCTGATGCGCTCGCCGTTGACGGCACCTCCATGACAATCGACGTCCGCGCAGGTGCGCTCGAAAACGCCGAACGGTCCGAAGGCGTCGATATCGGCGTGCGCGTCTTTGTCGGCAATCGTCAGGCTTGTGTGTCCACCTCAGACACGCGCAGCGATGCGCTGAAAACCGTGGCTGAGCGTGCCGTCCAGATGGCCCGCCTCGCGCCCGAAGATCCGTACTGCGGCCTCGCCGACCCAGCGCAGCTCGCGACAGAGATTGACAGTGCCGCACTCGAACTCTTCGACCCGTCCGAAGAGCCCGCACCCGCCGAACTACAAGATATGGCCCAACGCGCTGAAGCCGCCGGCCTTTCGGTCGCCGGTGTCGAGCAGGTCATTTCTGCCTCCGCCGGATACAGCAACCGCGCGCTGCACCTTGCCGCGACCAACGGTTTCTCGGGTGGCTATCGCCGCAGCGATATCGGCATGTCCTGCGTGGCGCTTGCCGGCAAGGGCGGCAAGATGGAGCGCGACGCGGACGGCGATGGGCGCATCTTCCGCATCGATCTGCGCAGTGCCGAGGATATCGGCCGCACCGCTGGCGAACGTGCCGTTGCCGCGCTGAACCCGCGCCGTGTCAAAACGGGCGCCTACCCTGTCATCATCGACGAGCGCGTGTCCTCGACCCTGATCGGCCACCTGCTGTCCGCCACCAACGGCGCGATGATCGCTCGCGGCTCGTCTTGGGCGCGCCAGCTGATGGACCAGCAGGTGCTGCCCGACGGGATTTCGCTGATCGAAAACCCGCATCGCGCGCGGATTTCCGGCTCCAAGATGTTCGACGCCGAAGGTCTGCCGACCCGCAAGCGTGCCATCGTCGAAAACGGTGTTCTCCAGAACTGGACCCTCGACCTCGCGAATGCGCGGAAACTCGGACTCGAAAGCACCGGCTCCGCTGCGCGCGGCACATCCGCCCCGCCGTCGCCGAGCGTGACGAACCTCGAACTGACCCAAGGCACCAAGTCCCGCGAAGATCTGATGAAAGAGATCGGCACAGGCTTCCTCATCAACTCGTTCATCGGCGCGACCATCAACCCGAACACGGGCGACTATTCGCGCGGCGCGTCGGGCTTCTGGATCGAAAACGGAGAGATCGCCTATCCGGTCAACGAGGTGACCGTTGCGGGCAATCTGATCGACATGCTCAAGAAGATCACACCTGCAAACGATGCGCGCACCTACCTCAGCCGCGTGATCCCGTCGCTTCTGGTCGAGGGGCTGACCCTTGCCGGCGAGTGATCTCGATCTCCTGATCGAGGCCGCAAACGAGGCTGGCGAGATTGCAAGCGGTTACTACACCGCCGATCCGCAGGTATGGCACAAACCCGATGACGCGGGCCCCGTGACCGAGGCCGACTATGCGGTCGACCACATGCTGCGAGAAAAACTCCGCAGTGCGCGACCCGACTACGGCTGGCTGTCCGAGGAAACCGAAGACAACGCTGAACGCCTGTCGACCAAGCACCAGTTCATCATCGACCCGATCGACGGAACACGCGCCTTCATCAACGGCTCGCGCGACTGGGCGCATAGCATCGCAATTGCGACGGATGGCAAAATCACCGCCGCCGTCGTGTTCCTGCCGATCCGCAACCAGATGTACGCCGCGGGCCGCGGCACGGGTGCCTTCCTGAACGGCGAACGCCTGTCGATCCGTGACCGCGTCGGCATTCCGTCCGTCCTCGCGGCGAAGCCCAACTGGCAACCGAAGTTCTGGAAGAACGGCACCCCGCCCGAGTGCGACCAACATTTCCGCTCGTCGCTGGCTTACCGCATGTGCCTCGTCGGAGTAGGCAGATTTGACGCTATGCTCACATTAAGGCCCAGTTGGGAATGGGATATTGCTGCTGGCACCCTCATCATCGAAGAGGCTGGCGGCATCGTAACCGACCGCGCAGGCGATCCGCTCGTCTTCAACAATCCCTTCCCGCAGGTCGACGGCGTGGTCGCAGGGACCAACGCCGCCCACAGTTTGCTGCGCGATAGCCTCGCTTAGCCGAACTCGTCGCGGTCGGCTTGAACCGCTGCGAGCATGTCCGTCATCAGATCCGGATCTGCGGCATTCACGCGGCTCCAGTTCGGGATGAACGGAGTCTCCATCGGATTTTCGAGGAACACCTGACCCGCCTGCATGATGTTGGCGGCGAACAGCTCGACGGCCGTTTCTTCAGCGTGGCGATCAAGGTGCAGACCGTTGATGAGCGAGTCGTTGTAGTAAGTGTCGATCTGGTCGAGCGCCATGCGGAAGTAGGTCGCCTTGATCGAACGGAACACCTCCTCGCTCAGCACTGTGCCGTCGGCGGCCAGCTTGCGATAGAGCGCCTTACAAATGTCGACCGACATGCGGCTCAGACCCTGCGTGGCGTCCTCTGCGGACAGGTCCTGATGCTTATGGTCGTAGCGATCGCTGATCTCGACCTGACAGACAGCCTGCGGGGAAAGGTTGCGCCACGCCTCCGACAGGATGCCGATTTCGAGGCCCCAATCCGACGGAATACGCATGTCGGGCAGGATCGGTGTCCGCATCGCGAATTCACCCGCAAGCGGGTAGCGGAACGACGATAGGAAATCGAGGTAATCGCGCGGGCCGAGCACTTTTTTCAGCGCGAGCAGCAACGGCGACACCAGCAGGCGACTGACACGCCCGTTCATTTTGCCGTCGGCCACGCGGGGATAGAAGCCTTTCGACATCTGGTACGGGAACGCCGGATTGGCGACGGGGTAGATCAGCTTGGCCAACATATCGGACGAATAAGTGACCACGTCGCAATCGTGCACCGCGACCACCGCAGCTTCGGCCTGCGCCAGCGTGTAGCCGATGCAGAACCAGACATTGCGGCCCTTCCCCGGTTCGGACGGCGAAAGCGTCAGGCGCTGGAGACGCTCGTCGATGGCCTTCATCCGCGGGCCGTCGTGCCAGAGCACCTCGTGCTGCGGCTTCAGTCTGGAGAAGAACTCGCGCGCATAGCGGTACTGTTCGGCGTCCGCACGGTCGAGGCCGATGATAATGCGGTTCAGATAGGGAACGGTGTTCAGTTCGTCGATGATCGCGGGCAGCGCATCGCCTTCGAGTTCGGAAAACAACGACGGAAGGATAAGGTTGATCTTGCGGCGCTCGCCGAAAATCGACAGCTCCCGCGTCATGTCTTCGGTGCTACGGGTCCGAAGGTTATGCAGGGTGGCAATGCTGCCGCTCTGGTGGAAATCAGCCAAGTTCAACTCCTTTGTGCCAATTCTGACCGTTCTCGACATGATCGAGGAAATGATTCACCGCATCGTTCCAGCCAGCAGGGCCTTCTTTTGCGGTGCGGATAATGCGTTTGTCGGCCTCGCCCTGAAGCTCCGGCATCGGGTTGCCATGACCGTTTTTGATGATGACGCCATGGGTCGCGGCTTCGATCATCTCGATGTCATTGGGCGCATCGCCGAGCGCGAGCGTGAATTCCGCATCTGCGCTGCCAGCGATTTCCTTCATACGGTCGGCCTTGTTCGCCCCGAAACTGAGCGTGAGGTATCTGCCGCCATGACGGGCGTGGACCTCCTGCTCGGCAAGGTTGGCAATGAAGTCTTCCAGTTCTGCGTCAGTGCCGTTCCAGACCCCGGGCTCCGAAAACTGACGCTTGCCGGCAGCCTCTGCGGCGTCGCGCGCCAGTCCGGTATGCTCGGCGATGCCTTCCGCACCCCAGTCCGAAAAGCTCTCGAACTTCTGTCGAAGCGCTTCTGGCATCTGAGACACGGCATTCATCAGCGCGTCATGTACGATGGCTTCCGAACCTGCTTCCTCGCCTGCTGCGATAATGCCAGCGCCGTTTTCAACAATGCACGGGCAGTGGTCGAAACCCATCTCGCTCCGCAGTGGAACAAGCTCTGCCGCTGTCTTTGAACTGGCGAGAACGAGCATGATCCCGTTCGACTTCAACCGTTCGAGCGCAGGGCGCGCGGGCTCCCAGCTATAGGTGCTGTGATCCAGCAACGTTCCGTCCAGATCCGAAAATACGGCAATCCGAGGCATCGCGTCTCCTTTGTTAGCCCTATCATTACCGCTTTGCTGCATTGCAGCAACCCGCAGCGGTGTTACTTGACGATGTAGGGTGAAAGTTTAGTTTGGCCCCAACTTTCAGCACTGGAGCACAACATGGCCCAACGCCTGCACCTCGTCTTCGGCGGCGAACTCGTCGATCCGTCCACCACCCAGTTCGCGGACGTCGAAAAAATCGACATCGTCGGCATCTTCCCGAACTACGAAAGCGCCTACGCGGCTTGGAAATCGGCTGCCCAGCGCACCGTCGACGATGCGCACACCCGTTATTTCATCGCGCACCTGCACCGTCTGCGCGACGAAGAGATGACTCCGGTCGATCAGGCCTGATCTGCCCATGGCCCACTCGCTGGCCCTCGCGACCTATGTCGCTTTACGCGGACGCGGGAAGGACGGCGCAAGCCGTGACCCGCGCCCCGACGGTCCGCTTGTGTGGTTCCACTGCCCCACGACCTGCGATCTGCTCCACGCGCAAAGCGTCATCCGCACGCTTCAGGACGATCAGGAGCAGGTCAGTTTTCTGATCACTGGCACGCAGAGCGAGCCTGAAGTCTCAGACGACGGCGACGTGATCATCGGCACCGGCCCCGGCCGAACGAAGGCCGAAGTCGACGGTTTTCTCGATCACTGGCAGCCTGACGCGCTGTTCTGGCTCGGGGGGCAGGTCGATCCGCTGGTGGTCGCCGTGGTCAAAGAGCGCCCGATCAGACGCTTCCTCGTGAACATCCGCTCGGACGATCCCATCGTGACGGGCGGCGGGTGGCTCCCCGGGATCAAATCCGACACCATCAGCGAATTCGAAACCGCGTTCGCAGCGGACACCATGACCGCCACGCGGCTGATCCGTCTTGGCATGTCGCAAGAGGCCGTGACGGTCACAGGCTCCTTCACGGAAAGCATTCCGGTCCTGCCCAACAACGAGGCCGAACGCGCCGACTTTGCCCAAGTCGTCGGGTCGCGCCCGATGTGGCTGGCTTCGGACGTGCCTGTGCAGGAGCTTGAGGGCGTGATTGCGGCGCACAAGAACGCGTTGCGCCGCTCCCACCGCTTGCTGCTCATCTTGGAGCCCCGCAATCCGGAAGACGGCCCGATCTATGCCGAGGCAGTCGAGAAGGCAAAGCTGAAGGCCGTTCTCCGCTCTGAGGATGACCCCAAAGATACCACTCACGTCTACATCGCTGACCTTGGTCAGGAGCGCGGCATGTGGTTCCGCATTGCGCCCACGACCTATATCGGCGGCACGATCCTCGGCGGCGGTCGGCATCCGTTCGAGCCAGCATCGCTTGGGTCAGTCGTGGTGCATGGCCCTGAAAATAAGCCTTATCAAGACGCCTATAGCCGCCTCGATAAGGCGGGCGGCGCGAAGGCCGTGAAAAATAACGTCGAGCTGGCGAGCGCTATCGAAAAGCTTCTCTCCCCCGACAAGGCCGCGCAAATCGCTCACGCCGCTTGGGCTGTGACTTCGCAAGGCGCGGAGGTAACGAACCGCGTGGCGTCGATGATCGCCAGCTTGCTTGATACGTTGGATCACTGACATGCCCGCACCGATTTTCTGGTTCAACGATCCTGACAAACCCGGCTTCAAAGCGCGTATCTTGGCGCCCATTGCGGCGCTCTACGCTGCTGCAACTGCGCGCCGTGTGGCGAAGGAAGGCTACAAAGCGACCGTCCCCGTCATCTGCATCGGCAACATCAATGTCGGCGGCACAGGTAAGACGCCGACCGCAATTGCGCTGGCACAGAGACTGATTTCGATGGGCTACGCGCCGCATATCGTGTCGCGTGGCTATGGCGGCAGCCTCGAAGGACCGCTGCAAGTCAACGAGCGCGAACATACCGCCGATCAGGTTGGCGACGAGCCGCTGCTTTTGTCCGCGTTCACCCCGACGTGGATTGCGAAGGACCGCGCCGCGGGCGTGAAAGCCGCCGAAGCTGCGGGCGCGGAAGTCATTCTGCTGGACGACGGCTTCCAGAACCCGACCGTTGCGAAAGACGTGAACATCGTCGTCGTCGACGCCCGTCGCGGGTTCGGCAATCGGCGCGTCATGCCAGCCGGACCGCTTCGGGAACCCGTGGAAAAGGGTCTGAAGCGGGCAGATGTGGTGCTTTCCATTGGTGAGGAGCTTGCCCCCCTCGGCGCGCTGCCAGTTCCGCTGGTGCGCGGCAGGCTGGAGCCGCTCAAGACCGGTATGACGTGGACAAATATGCGCGTGCTGGCCTTCGCGGGCATCGGCAATCCGGAGAAATTCTTTGCCACCCTGCGCGATCTGGGCTGCGACATCATTCGCGCGGAGGCGCTGGAGGATCACCAACCGCTGACGGACTCGCTGCTCACCCGCTTGGAGCTTGAGGGCAAAACCCGTGTCGCCCAGTTGGTCACGACAGAAAAAGACGCGGTCCGCCTGCCCGCGAGCTTCCGCCCGAAAGTGCTGACGGTACCTGTGCGGCTTGAAGTCGACGATTGGAGCCCGATTGACGCGGCGCTCGCGAAAGTCGGCATCACTCCTCGATAAGCGTCTGATCCTGTCCGAGGTTCGGAGACGCGCAGTTTAGGCTAAGCTCGGCATCCGAAAACGTGATCGGTGTCCGAATAGAGGGCATCCCGTCACAATCCACGACCATGCCACGCGCGACGACCTGCGGGTCCGCAAAAACGTCAGCCATATCGTTGATGGGACCGGCGGGAATGCCGTGCGCTTCGCAAATCGCTAGCAAGCCATCCCGTGTATGCTGCCGAGTCGCCGCCGTCAGGATCGGCACGAGCACATCGCGGTGCGCCAGACGGTCGGCATTCGTGGGGTACTGGTCCGCGAGTTCAGGCAGGCCGAGTTGCTGGCAAAGCCGCTGGTACTGGCCGTCATTGCCCACAGCGATGATGATATGTCCGTCAGAGCAATCAAACACCTGATACGGCACGATATTCGGGTGCGCGTTGCCCATCCGCTGCGGCGCTTTGCCGGTGGTCAGGTAGTTCATCCCTTGATTCGCCGAAATCGCGGTCGCCACATCCAGCAGCGCCATGTCGATGTGCTGTCCCTGCCCCGTACTTTGCCGCTGGTGCAGGGCAGCGAGGATCGCGGTGGTGGCATAAACGCCCGTAAAAATGTCCGTGACCGCCACGCCGACCTTTTGCGGCTGCTGTTCAGGCTCGCCGGTGATCGACATCAGGCCGGACATGCCCTGGATGATGTAGTCATAGCCCGCACGATGCGCATAGGGGCCGGTCTGGCCGAACCCCGTAATCGAACAATAAATAAGGCGCGGGTTGATGGCCTTCAGGCTCTCGTAGTCGAGGCCGTATTTCTTCAGCCCACCGACTTTGAAGTTTTCGATGACCACATCGGCGTCACGCACCAGTTTGCGGACAGTTTCGCGGCCTTCCTCGGTGCGGAAGTCGACGACCACGGATTTCTTGCCGCGATTGGCTGCGTGGAAATAGGATGCGGTCGTCTCGCCGTCCCTCTCAACGAAAGGAGGCCCCCAACGGCGCGTATCATCGCCATCGGGAGCCTCTACTTTAATCACTTCGGCCCCGAGGTCTGCCAGCGTCTGTCCGGCCCACGGGCCTGCGAGAATACGGGCAAGTTCGATTACCTTGAGGCCGTGTAGTGGTGTCATTCAGTCTTGGTTTCTTCGCCTTCCGCATCCGCTCCTGCGGGCGCTTCCTCGGTGGCAGCTTCGTCGCTCCAGCCGGCCTTTTCAAGCTCTTCGTCCAAAATCTTGGCGAAGTCGTCGTAAGCCATGTTCGAGTACTTCTGACCCTGGATCATGAAGCTCGGGGTGCCCTCGATCTGGTCACGCTCTGCGTTGGTCTCGTACCAGGAGATCAGGTTCTGGGCCAGTTCGGCGTCCTGCATACAGGCGTCGAGCGACGCATCGTCCAGACCGGCAGCCTTACCGATCGAACGCAAGTTCGCTGCGATCTGAGCCGGCTCGCCTTGGGTCCATTCGCGCTGCTTGGCGAATACCATCTCGGTGATGCCGAAGAAGCGCATCTGGCCGCCGCAACGGGCGATCATCGATGCCCAGAGGCCGTAACGGTCGAAGTATACTTCGCGGAAGACAAAGCGGACCTTACCGGTGTCGATGTAGTTGGCCTTGATTTCCTTGAACTGGTCCGCCTCGAAGCTGGCGCAGTGCGGGCAGGTGAAGGATGCGTATTCGATCACTTCGACCGGCGCATCGGGGTCGCCCAGTACCATGTCAGGAATAAGCGACTCGGTCGTGTCCTGTGCGAAGGCCGGAACGCCGATCATGCTGGCAAAAGCCATTGCGGTCGTGGCGGTCAGGTATTGGCGTCGGTTCATATTTGGCCTCTGTCAGGTTTTGCGTTTGCTAAGTACATTGGTTGCAAGGCTTTCGAGGGCAAGGCGCAGGTCATCATTTCCTACGCTCTCTCCCATCGACTTGGCCTCTTTCACGACCACGGGATCGGGTGCGGCAACCGTCTTGGTTTTCTGTTTGAACTGGACCTGCCCTTCGGCAAATCCGGTCGGAGCGGTCTGCGTGATCCTGATGCGGGAAATGGCACGGTAGCCGTAGCAGCTGTTCACCTTGTTCAGGATCTGCTCTTTCTGCATTTCCAGCATGGGAGCCTGCGCACCGGTCGTCAGAAGCGTAAGGGTTGCGCCCATGCCCTCGCGGCCATACGAAATGTTGACCGGACGGGCTATTCCGGCGATGCCACTTCCGACGATATCTTCCCAGTGCGTGATGACGCGGGATACGGCGAAACCACGGGACTCTGTCGCGGTGCGGATGCGGGTTTGCATCAGCGTGACAGCGCGGGCAAAACCGCGGGTGGTTCCTCTGGATCGATCTTTTGTCATCTTGGGGGTCATCTTATCGGCAGGTACGGCAGGTGCCAGCAAAACCACTGTTACAGGGGCTAAAGATTGCGTGACGGTTTAAGTGATATTCTCTTGGAATGGTATGACACCCATGCGCGGGTCATGCCATGGCGGGTTTCGCCGCAAGACCGCAAGGACGGCGTTCTGCCCGATCCCTATTGCGTGTGGATGTCAGAGATCATGCTACAGCAAACCACGGTCGCTGCGGTCAAGGATTACTTCCATCGATTTACCGCGAAATGGCCGACGGTGAGCGATCTGGCCGCCGCCGAAGATGCAGATGTGATGGCCGAATGGGCGGGACTTGGTTACTACGCCCGTGCGCGGAATCTGCTGAAATGCGCCCGCGCCGTTGTAGACGATCACGGCGGCAGGTTTCCCGACACGCGCGAAGGGCTGCTGAAACTGCCTGGGGTTGGGCCTTATACCGCTGGCGCAGTGTCCTCAATTGCGTTCAACCGCTCTGAAGTGGTCGTGGACGGGAATGTCGAGCGGGTGATGTCGCGGCTCTATAACGTCGAAACACCGCTGCCGACGTCGAAGCCCGAACTGACCGAACTGGCTCGCGCACTGACGCCCGAGGAACGACCCGGTGATTACGCACAGGCGGTCATGGACCTCGGCGCGACGATCTGCACGCCTCGCAATCCTGCGTGCGGCATCTGCCCGTGGCGCGAACCCTGCGTCGCCCGCGCTGAAGGTACCGCCGCTAGCCTCCCCCGCAAGCTGCCGAAGAAGAAAGTGCCGACCCGTTTCGGCCATGCCTATGTCGCGCGTCGCGCTGATGGGACTTGGCTGCTGGAAACACGGCCCGAGAAAGGAATGCTCGGCGGTATGCTCGGCTGGCCAGGGTCGGAATGGAGCGATGATCCGACCCCCACGCCGCCGTTCGATGGCCATTGGACCACGCTCAACGCCGAAGCCCTCCACACCTTCACGCATTTCCATTTGCGCCTGAAGGTGCATACCGCCGAGCTTCCTCATGGGGCCGAGCCGGGAAATGCTGTCCTCATCGGCAAGCATGATTTCAAACCGTCATCGCTCCCCACGGTGATGCGAAAGGTTTACGACCTCGCGGCAGCGACATTCGTTCCGGTTGCCGATGACGGGTCCGAGCGGTAGCGTCGCGGTAGTCAGAGGGAACAGGACATGTCCGCCAAAGCTCAGGTATCATTCGTGAACGCCGCGCCATTCTGGCTGTCGCTCGCATTGGTGCCTCTGCCGGTCATCGCCGCAATCTACGGCGGCTGGACGATCCTGCTGACCCCGCTGCTGGCGTGGCACCTGTTCACCGTGATCGACTCCTTCGCGGGTCTGAGTGACGCGAACCCCGATCCCGAAACGCCTGATCCGCAGCTTTTCTGGTACAAGCTGATCACAATGATCTGGCCGCCGGTACAGCTTGGTCTTATCTTCGGACTGCTCGCTTACATCACGCATACCGATCACCTCAGTACTTGGGGCAAGATCGGCGTGATGTTCGACGTGGGCGTTCTGACAGGCACCATCGGCATCGTCTATGCCCACGAATTGCTGCATCAACGAAACCGCCTCGAACGGTGGCTCGGCGACGTGCTGCTGGCGATGGCGCTGTATTCGCACTTCAGAACCGAGCACCTGCTTGTCCACCACGTCTATGTCGGCACGCCCCGCGATGCGGTCACGGCGCGGTATAACGAAGGGTTTCACCGCTACTTCGCGCGCGTTCTCCGCACTTGCCCGCCGTCCGCGTTCAAGGCCGAAAAGCGGATGCTCGCCCGCAAGAAGCTCCCGTGGTGGCACATCAGCAATCCGTTCTGGCGCTATCTTGCGATGCAATTCTGGATGATCGTCTTCGCCGCGTGGATCGGCGGCTGGGAGGGCGTAGGGCTTTTCGTCGTGCAGGCTTTCGTCGGCATCTGGGCGCTTGAGCTCACAAACTACGTCGAACACTACGGCCTGACCCGTCGCCATCTGGGCGACGGCAAATACGAACCCGTCCGCCCGCATCATTCGTGGAACGCAGCGCACAAGGCGTCGAACTGGCTGCTGATCAATTTGCAGCGCCACTCCGACCATCACTATCGTCCCGACCGCCGCTTCCCGCTGCTCCAGACCTACCCCGAGGTCGAAGCGCCGCAGCTTCCGTTCGGCTATCCCATGATGGCGATGGCGGCGATGGTTCCGCCCGTTTGGCGGCGCTGGATGAACCCGAAAGTGCGCGCGTGGCGGCGCACATATTACCCCGATATCACCGATTGGACGCCCTACAAAAAGGGCACCAACCCGATGCCGCGGTAACAGTGCGGCTCACAACGATGTCAGTCAGGCAGTAGGAACAAAGCCCCTGCTTCATTGGTTTTCCGGCCAAATGAAATTGAATCAGGAGGCCACCATGCCGAAGATTACCGAAGCAAAAATCCTTATCCTCGCCACCAACGGTTTCGAACAGTCGGAACTCGAAACCCCGCTGCACGAGTTGAAAGACAAGGGCGCTACCGTCCACGTCGCATCGCCTGATGGTAAGGCCATCAAGGGCTGGGATGAAAAGGACTGGGGCAATGAGGTCGAAGCCGATCTCGCGCTCGCCGACGTGAATGCAGCCGACTACGACGCGCTCGTTCTGCCGGGTGGCCAGATCAATCCCGACATCCTCCGCACGATCCCCGAGGCGGTGGACCTCGTGAAGACCTTCTACAACTCGGGTACAACCGTCGCCGCGATCTGTCACGCACCGTGGCTGCTGGCCGAGGCAGGTATCGTAAAAGGCAAGAAGGTCACGTCGTACAACTCGATCAAGACCGACATCGTGAATGCTGGCGGTGAGTGGCATGACAAGGAAGTCGTGACCGACAAGGGCCTGATTACATCGCGTAATCCGAACGACCTTCCGGCATTTGTCGCGAAAATTGTCGAGGAAATCGAAGAAGGCGAGCACCAGCGCGCTGCTGCCTAAGATCGGAAAAGATTGGTAAAAATCTTTGCCAAAAAGCCCCGCCGTTCATGACGGCGGGGTAAGTTAGAGCCTACTTCGACCGAGCAGGGTCGGAGGCTCCGGCGGTAACTGGTAGAAAGATCAGTTGCCCTTCATTTCGGCGCGGATTTGCTGACGGAGCAGATCGATCGGCACAAGCTGGCCGTCGCGCTTAAATGTCCAGTACGTCCAACCATTGCAGCTCGGTGCGCTTTCATAGTGCGCTCCAACCTGATGGATCGATCCCTTCACATCCGAGCCGACCAGAGTGCCGTCTGCGCGGACCTTGGCTTTGTGACGGCCGTTGAAGCTGAACAGCTCCTCGCCCGGACGCAGCAGGCCACGCTCGACGAGCGTACCGAAGGCAACGCGCGGTTCGGCGCGCTTGGACTGCGACACCTGAAGTGCTTCGCGGTCGAACTTGCGGATCGCATCGATACGGCGCTTGGCGACCTTGCGGTACTCTTCCTCACGCTCGATACCGATGAAGTCACGGCCCAGCATCTTGGCTACCGCACCCGTGGTGCCGGTGCCAAAGAACGGGTCAAGGACCACATCACCAGGGTTCGTTGTACCCAGAAGGACGCGATGCAACAGCGATTCAGGCTTCTGCGTCGGGTGTGCCTTATCACCGGCGTCGTCTTTGAGACGCTCGTGACCGGTGCAGATCGGCAGAACCCAATCCGAACGCATCTGGACACCTTCGTTGAGCGCTTTGAGCGCTTCGTAGTTGAAGGTGTACTTGCTGGCTTCCTCTTTTGAGGCCCAGATCAGCGTCTCATGGGCGTTGGTCAGGCGCTTGCCGCGGAAGTTCGGCATCGGGTTCGACTTGCGCCACACAACATCGTTGAGAATCCAGAACCCTTGGTTCTGAAGCTCTGCGCCCATGCGGAACACGTTGTGATAGCTGCCGATCACCCAGATGGCACCGTTCGGCTTGAGGATGCGGCGCGCCGCATTCAGCCACTCACGCGTGAAGTCGTCATACGCTTTGAACGACGAAAACTGGTCCCAGTGATCGTCGACCGCGTCGACCTTGCTGTTATCGGGGCGATGCAGGTCGCCACGAAGCTGAAGATTGTAGGGCGGGTCTGCGAAAACAAGATCGACGCTTGCTTCCGGCAGTGAGTTCATCTGTTCGATGCAATCGCCCGCAAGAATGGTGTTAAGAGGGAGCGTTTCCACGCCCGTCTCCTTTGCTCTGTTCATTTTTTACTGCCTCGTTAACCGGCGGATTTTTCCGCTCTCTGGTTGATGGCTAAAATGGGGCAGAGAAGGAGCGGTGTCAAAAGCTTTATTGAATCAAGAGCTTACGTTTTACTCTTGATACAAGATATTGTGGACGGGCTTGAAGGACCGTCTATGAACCGGCGTGACGCCAAATTCTCTAAGCGCAGCAAGGTGTTCTGACGTTCCGTAACCCGCATTACGCTCCCAACCGTAGCCCGGATACTGTTGCGCCAAGTCCACCATCAAGCGGTCTCGGCAGATTTTCGCGGCAATCGAAGCGGCCGCAATCGACACAGACAGCGCGTCACCTTTCACGATCGCTTCGGCTGCCATGGGCAGTGCTTTAGGGATGCGGTTGCCGTCGACGAGCACATGATCGGGCTGCACCGAAAGGCCTTCTACCGCACGAACCATCGCGAGGTGCGAAGCGTGGTAGATGTTGATCTCGTCAATCTCCTCGACCGTGGCGTGGGCAATCGACACCTCGGCCACGTCGAGCAACGCCTCCAGCGCGGCATTGCGTTGCTTCGCGTTCAGCTTTTTTGAATCGTTCAGGCCCTCGGGCACTTTTTCCAGATCCAGCACCACGGCGCAGGCTGTGACCGGTCCACAAAGCGGGCCGCGCCCAACCTCATCCACACCAGCGATACGCAGAAAGCCGCGCTCTCGCGCGGCCAGTTCGAAACTCAGATCGGGAACAGTCTTGGTCATGCCTTCTGATAGATGGGGCAGAGGGCTGTTGGAACCCCCTGCCCCGCTGGCGGCGCGCTATCGGGGTTTCGCGCGCCTCCTCCCTGTCAGGAATTTACCTGCGCAACATGTTGAAACCATAGCTGCTCAGGCAGTCCGGATCGAACCCATAGTGTTCGTCACGAACCCCGCGCACCTGACGTGCGCAGTTTCCGGGGAGCCGCGTGATCTGCACGCGGTTCTGTTGGAGGCATTCGGAAGTGTAGATCGACACCGGACCGTTGTAGGTCGGAACGCCTTGCAGACATTGTGCAGGCAGGGCGCGGGTCAGCTCGGACGGATGGTTGTCGTTCCAACGGCCGTTGTTTTCGCCATGATTGTCCCAGCGGCCGTTATTGTCGCGGTCATTGTGACGGGTGTAGTCGTTACGACGTTCCCAGTCGCGGTGATCATCATTTTCGACCGCTTCCGGCGCGGGCGGCGTGTCGTCTTTTTTTGACAGCGCAGTCCCGACAAGCGCAAGGAACGTGAGCCCGACGATCAGCTTACCGATGTCATCGTTATTATGGCTATTCGCCGTCTGCGCTGCGGCAGGGTTGGCAAGGGAAAGAGCGGCAGCAACCAGGCCGGCAATGAGAGCGTTACGCATGTGGACCTCCTCCGTGGCATAGATGCGCCGCGTCGTGCAGCGCTTGCCACGGTGATCGGCTCAAAGCGCCCTGTCAGACAATAACGCGCCTTTGAAAGGCATCTGGCGCGAAGTGTTATTGAATAGCTGCCCCTGCTCTGTTCATTTAAGTGCATCATGAAACACATACTTCCCATCGTTCTGGCACTGTTCGGCACGGCGGCTCAGGCCGATTGCTACGCCGACTACAAAGCCAAGCAGGACGACCCGCTGCGCTTGCAGTACGGGGTCGCTCAGATCAACGGCGCCTGCGAAATCGAGGCCGCCGCAAACGAACTGGCTCCGCGTCTTGAAGGTGCGGGCTGGATACTGCTGAATATTGTCAGCGTGTTCGACGAGAACGGACTGGAAGAAAGGCGCGATAGTGCAGGCGAAAATTTTCTCCGCTTCTGAATCGCTGAAGGCAGGTAACCGCGTTGTGGTTGCGGGCATTTCGGCAGTTGTTCTGGTCCTCGTTCTGGCAGCCGTCGTGCTGTTCGCGAACCTTCCCGATGCGAACGCGTTCAACGCCCGCGTCGAGCAGCTGTTCATCCAGAATGACGACCTGACAGCGCAGGCCGAACTCAAGTTGCTGGAAATCCTCGCCCAGTCCGGAACGGCCTTTCAGGACACGCTTGCATCCTACCGCTTCGTCATATTCGTACTGTTCGTTTTTGCGACCGCGCTTCTGATCGCGGCCGTCGCCTTCCTCGTGATGCTGATCGAGATGAACCGCCGGATGAGCAAGATCGAGCGCGCAGGGATCGAGATCAACTCGCTCGTCATCAGCCGCGACCAGAACACGGTCACGCTCAATGACTTCGAATTCAAACTGACCGAGGCCTCCATCGAGACGCTCGCCGTTCTGGCAGAGGCGCGTATGGACGACGAGGTGATGTCCGGCCTCCAGATCGAAGCCGTCATTTCTGGCCGTGATCCGTCCGACTGTGACGAAGCTGCGGGTGCCACGCGGATCAAACGTCTACGCGATACGCTCGGCAACCAGATGATTAGCGAACTACTCGTGAAAAACATCGCCCGCCGCGGCTACATGCTCGCCATCGATAAGGACGTCATCCGCATGACCTGATGTGGGCGATGGTGACCCCGACAGGATTCGAACCTGTAACCTGCCCCTTAGGAGGGGGCTGCTCTATCCAGTTGAGCCACGGGGCCATCGCCGCACTGATTGCCCAAGATTGAGACGAAGGTCAATCTTGTCTCATTGCGTGGTTGGATTGGTACTGTATGAGGTGATAGTTAAAGAAAACGTGACACTCTCAAAGGTAGCACCTTGAAACCTACGAACCGCCGCCCCCTGACTCTGCGTGATGTTTCCGAAGCTTCGGGCGTCAGTGAAATGACCGTCAGCCGCGTTCTGCGTAACAAAGGTGACGTGAGCGAGGCGACCCGCCTGCGTGTTCAGGAAGCTGCCAAGCGTCTGGGCTATGTGCCGAACAAGATCGCGGGCGCTCTAGCGTCGCAGCGTGTGAACCTTGTGGCAGTGATTATTCCAAGCCTCGGCAACATGGTTTTCCCCGAAGTGCTCTCGGGTATTTCGGACGTTCTGTCGGGCACAGACCTTCAGCCTGTTGTAGGCGTGACGGACTATACCCCTGAAAAGGAAGAGAAAGTCCTGTTCGAGATGCTGTCGTGGCGTCCGTCGGGCGTGATCATTGCGGGTCTCGAACGCTCCGAAGCGTCGCGCGCCATGCTGGCGCAGGCAGGTTGTCCCGTTGTCGAAATCATGGACGTGGACGGCGAGCCTGTGGACGCGTGCGTCGGCATTTCGCACCGCCGTGCTGGCCGCAAGATGGCCGAAGCGATCCTCGAGAACGGGTTCAAGCGTATCGGCTTCCTCGGTACCAAGATGCCGCTCGACCACCGTGCGCGGAAGCGTTTCGAAGGCTTCACCCAGACGCTTGCGAAGGCGGGTCTGGAGATAGCGGATCAGGAATTCTACTCGGGCGGTTCCGCGCTGGCCAAAGGCCGCGAGATGACCGAAGCGCTCCTGAAGCGCACGCCTGACCTCGATTTTCTGTACTACTCGAACGACATGATCGGCGCGGGCGGCCTGCTTTACCTGCTGGAAAAGGGCTACGACGTACCGGGTCAGATCGGCCTTGCGGGCTTTAACGGCGTCGAATTGCTCGACGGTCTGCCGCGCAAACTGGCGTCGATGGATGCCTGCCGCCGCGAAGTTGGTGAGCGCGCCGCAAAGATCATTGCCGACCGCGTGGCCGATCCCGATGCGGATGAGGGCCTCGTGATCGAACTCACCCCGAAACTGCACCCCGGCGAGACGCTGAATCGGATCTAACCGATCCCGAGCGACGCCAGCGCCCGATTGACCGCCAGCCGGAACATGCGTTCGGCTGGTGTTTGTTCTGTTTCGGGACGAGACATCAGGCCAACAGGCCCGCGCGTCAGCGACGTGTCCAGTGGCAAACGGACCAAGCGGCCTTCGGCGACCTCATTGGCGACCACGCCAGCCGAGATGATCCAGACCGCGTCGGAATTCCTCACATAAACCCGCCCATAAGCGCCCGAGACCGTTTCGATGCGGTTCTGCGGCTCACTAATAGCGTGCGCGAGGAAGTATCGCTGCACGAGCGGCAGGATCGCGGACCCCGGAGACGGGTAGACCACCTGCCATTCGTCGATCCGTTCAAGCCGCGGGTCATCAAGGATCGGATGGCCGGGACGCACGACAAAATCGACCTGCTCGTTGTAAAGCTGGGTGAATGACACCTGCGCCATGCTCTCGGGCGAACCGAGGCGACCAATGACCAGATCCAGTGCGCCCTGCCGCAGACGATCCACCAGCACACCATGCTGACCGTCTATAATCCGCAGCACCACATCCGGCGCGATCTGGGTGAATTCTTGCGCCACAACGGGCATGAGCCAAGCCGCGACCGATGGCAGCGCGCCGACGATCAGCACCTGTTTTCCGCTATCGCCCGACTGCGCGACGCTGTCGATGCCCTGCTGGATCGCTCCGACGCTCATCTCTGCGAACTGTAGGAAGACCTCGCCCTCGCGGGTCAATTCCACACCCGCCCGACTGCGCGTCATCAGCGCTTTGCCGAGGATATCTTCCAGCTCTTTCAACGTCTTGGAAATCGCAGGCTGCGTGAGACAAAGGCGGTCGGCGGCCTGCTTGAGGCTCTGCATCCGCGCAATTTCCACGAAGCACTGGATGTGACGGAATTTGATCCTGCGGTCGATCATTTACTTTCCGATTCTGGAAATCATAAACTTCATATCGTCATTTTACTTTCCAAAAGCAATCAGTCACGATCCCTCAACACCCGAGGAAGTGACTGAAGCGCCGCGAGCGCTGGAGGAGGACAGATGAAATCTGGGTATTATCCCCGCGACCTGAATATGCACCCGCCCGCATACACGCCGGGGTATCGGACATCGGTCCTGCGTTCCCCGCAAAAGGCGCCCATCGGCTTTGATGGCTCGCCGACCGAATTCACCGGTCCGACCTTCGGTCATTCGCTAATCGGCGAGCTGGATAACAACCTGATCCTCAACTTCGCCCAAGCGGGGGAGAGCGCCATCGGTGAGCGTATCATGGTCCACGGTTATGTCCTCGACGAAGAGGCCCGCCCCGTGCGCAACACGCTGGTCGAATTCTGGCAGGCGAACGCCGGTGGCCGCTATCGCCACAAGAAGGACACCTACCTCGCGCCGCTCGACCCGAACTTTGGCGGTTGCGGTCGCACGATGACCGACGAGAACGGCTACTTCCACTTCTTCACCATCCGTCCGGGTGCCTATCCGTGGCCGAACGGCAAAAATGACTGGCGCCCCGCTCACATCCACTTTTCCGTCTTCGGCGC
The DNA here is from genome assembly GCF_011806565.1 of Marivivens donghaensis. Classification (GTDB taxonomy): domain Bacteria; phylum Pseudomonadota; class Alphaproteobacteria; order Rhodobacterales; family Rhodobacteraceae; genus Marivivens; species Marivivens donghaensis_A. The sequence goes on along the minus strand of NZ_JAATOP010000002.1, from coordinate 194,975 downwards.
GGCATTCGCCCAGCGCCTGATCACCCAGATGTACTTCGAAGGTGACCCGAACATCGCGCTTTGCCCGATTGTGAAAACGATCCCTGACGAGGACGCGATCGACCGCCTGATTGCGCGCCTCGATATGCACAACTCGCGTCCGCACGACATGCGTGCCTACCGTTTCGACATCGTTCTGCGCGGCAAGCGTTCCACCGTTTTCGAAAACCGTAAGGAAGGGAACTAAGCCATGCCTTATGCACCGAAACTCAAAGAATCCGCATCGCAGACCGCTGGTCCCTACGTCCACATCGGCTGTATGCCGAACACCACGGGCATCCACACGATCTTCGACACCGACCTTGGCTCGACGATGATTACGGGCGATGCCAAAGGTGAGCGTGTCAACATCGAGGCCGTGATTTTCGACGGCTCGGGCACGCCGGTCAAAGACGCGATGGTCGAAATTTGGCAGGCCGACGCGAATGGTGTTTTCCCCTCGCCCGAAGATGGCCGCGAAGCCGATCCGCACTTCACCGGCTTCGGTCGCCAGCACGCGGACCATGATACCGGCGTCTTTAAGTTCGAGACGATCAAACCGGGCGCTGTGAGCGTCGACGGCAAGACCTACGCTCCGCACGTTCTGATGTGGATCGCGGCGCGCGGCATCAACCTCGCCCTCGCGACCCGCGTTTATTTCGATGACGAGACCGACGCGAACGAGGCCGACCCGTTCCTGTCCCGCATCGAACTGAAGTCTCGCGTGCCCACCCTGATCGCAAAGCGGGACGGAAACACCTATCGCCACGAGATTCACCTGCAAGGGCCTGACGAGACGATCTTCTTCGATCTCTGATAGGTTGAGGGCGCCTTCGGGCGCCCTTCGCATTTAAGAATGCACGTACACAAATCGCCCAAGTTTTCAGCGGAAAAGTGATTAATGACTGCCAGATCACAGTCGTCGGTTGTGTATCCGTGCACAGCTAGTCATTCTGGTCTTATGAACGACCGCGTCAATTTCGATGAAATGTGGGGCAGCGGGCAAGAATCGATCCGTGATCCCTACGCAGATTTCAATAACTGGTTTCAGGACGAAAATCCGTCCAGATTACGTAAAAAACAGCGCGAGGCGGATGACCTATTCCGGCTCACGGGCATCACATTCAACGTCTATGGACGTGCAGAAGCCGCAGAGCGGCTGATCCCCTTCGACATCATTCCGCGCATCATATCCGGCCGCGAATGGAGCCGCCTGTCCCGTGGGATCGAGCAGCGTGTCAGGGCGATCAATGCCTTCTTGCATGACATCTATCACCGTCAGGAGATCGTGCGCGCAGGCCGCATTCCGGCAGAGATGATCTCCAAGAACGTCGCGTTCGAGCCCAAGATGATCGGCGTGACCCCTCCGGGCGGCGTCTACACCCACATTGTCGGCATCGACCTCGTTCGTACCGGCCCCGATGAATTCTACGTCCTGGAAGATAACGCGCGGACGCCCTCTGGCGTGAGCTATATGCTCGAAAACCGCGAGACGATGCTCCAGATGTTCCCCGAGCTGTTCAGCCGCAACCGCGTGCAGCAGGTGTCTAACTATCCCAAGATGCTCCGCCGTTCGCTGGCGGCCTGTGCGCCGAACTGCGCTGGTGATCGCCCTCGCGTTGCTGTGCTGACGCCGGGTATCTTCAACTCCGCTTACTACGAACACAGCTTCCTTGCCGACAAGATGGGCGTGGAGCTGGTTGAAGGTCACGACCTTCGCGTGGTCGATGGCCGCGTGCAGATGCGGACGACCGAAGGCTATCAGCCGATCGACGTTCTGTATCGCCGCGTGGACGACGAATTCCTCGATCCGCTGAACTTCAACCCTGAGTCGGCGCTCGGTATTCCGGGCATCATGGACGTCTATCGCGCTGGCAATATCACCATCGCGAACGCGCCCGGTACGGGCATCGCCGACGACAAAGCGATTTACAGCTACATGCCTGATATCGTGGAGTTCTACACGGGTGAAAAAGCCATCCTGAAGAACGTCCCGACGTGGCGCTGTAACGATCCCGAAAGCCTGTCATACGTGCTCGACAACCTCGAAGACCTCGTTGTCAAAGAGGTCCACGGCTCGGGCGGCTACGGAATGCTCATCGGGCCGACTGCGACGAAGAAGGATATCGCCGAGTTCCGCAAGAAGCTCAAAGCGCGCCCTGGCAACTACATTGCCCAGCCGACCCTGTCGCTCTCCACCGTACCGACGTTTACGCGCACCGGCCTTGCGCCGCGCCACGTTGACCTGCGTCCCTTCGTGCTCGTCAGCCCCGATAAGGTCGATATCACACCGGGTGGCCTGACGCGCGTTGCGCTCAAGAAAGGCTCGCTCGTCGTGAACTCGTCCCAAGGCGGCGGGACCAAGGACACTTGGGTTCTGGAGGAGTAACGCGATGCTGGGAAAAACTGCGGGCGGACTCTACTGGATGTTCCGCTACCTTGAACGGTCCGAGAATACCGCGCGCCTGATCGAAGCGGGCCAGCGCCTGTCGCTCACCCGCCCGTCGGGTGAGGACGAGTGGTCCAGCGTGCTCGAAACTGCCGCGATGCACTGGGGCTATCAGGCGGCGTACGGCGCCGATTACACCCGCGAACAGGTCATCGACTGGATGCTCCGCGACAAGGATAACCCGTCGAGCGTCCTGAACCTGATCTGTATGGCGCGTAACAACGCGAAAACCGTGCGCACCGCCCTCACCCGCGAAGTCTGGGAGGGTGTGAACGAATGCTACATGGTTCTGTGCAACAAGCTCGCCCGCAAGGTGGCTGAGCGCGATCTGCCGGAAGTGCTCCAGATGATCCGTCAGCGAACCGCCTACGTGCGCGGCGCGACCCACGGCACCATGCTGCGCAACGATTTCTACGACTTCTCGCGTATCGGAACGTTTGTGGAGCGTGCCGATAATACCGCACGTATCCTCGACGTGAAGTACTACGTGCTGCTGCCCTCCGCGATGTCGGTCGGCTCCTCGCTGGATAACGTCCAGTGGCAGACGATCCTGCGTTCGGTGTCGGCAGAAGGCGGTTTCCAGATTTCTTACGGGCAGGACCCCCGCCCCCGCGAAATCGCGCAGTTCCTGATTCTGGATAAGCGTATGCCGCGCAGCCTGTCGTTCTGTACGGACAAGATCCGCGATAACCTCGGGTATCTGATGGCAGACTACGGCACGCGCCTGAAATGCCACGACATGGCGGACAAGCTCGCTCTGCGGACCATGCAGCGATCAATCGACGAAGTGCTCGACGACGGTCTTCACCAGTTTATTCAGGAGTACCTCAAGAGCGTGGCCGAACTCGGCAACCAGATCGAAGTCGATTACAGGTTCTACGCATGACCCAGAAACTGCACATCATCCATCGCACGACGTATACCTACGATCAGCCGGTGCCGTTCGGTCTCCAGCAGCTGCGGGTAACGCCGAAAGGCACACGCAACCAGACGGTGCTAGACTGGGACATTCAGGTCGAAGGCGGCAAGGTCGAGTTGTCTTACGAGGACCACCACCAGAACCACGTCACGCTGGTCAGCTTTGAACCGAACACCACCCAAGTCACGCTGGTGAGCCAAGGTGTGGTCGAGATCGTGGACACACACGGCGTCTACGGTCCGCATTCGGGTAACGCGCCAAGCTGGCTGTTCGAAAACCAGACCCCGCTCACCAAACCGGGTGCCGGTTGCCGCGCGATTCTGTCCAAGACGGATGGCGAGGTCGGCACGCTCGACTGGCTCCATGCGCTGTCGGCCGCAATTCTTGACGCTGTGACCTATGAAACGGGTCGCTCCGACGCGATGACGACCGCCGAAGACGCGATCAGCGCGGGCCATGGTGTCTGTCAGGACCACACGCATATCTTCCTCGCGTGCTGCCGTCATGCGGGTGTGCCAGCGCGGTATGTGTCGGGTTACCTGCTGATGGACGACCGCATCGAACAGGAAGCGACACATGCATGGGCAGAAGCACTGGTGCCGAGTCTCGGCTGGGTAGGATTCGATATATCGAACGGTATTTCGCCGGATACACGGTATGTAAGGGTCGCAACCGGACTAGACTATAACGACGCGGCACCTATATCGGGCACTCGGTTCGGTGGTGCGAGTGAAGAACTCGTTGTCGAACTTCAGGTGCAACAATAAAGGCGTCCGGCAATGACCTACTGCGTAGGAATGCGGCTCAATAACGGTCTGGTATTCATGTCGGACACGCGCACGAACGCGGGTGTCGATAACATTTCGTCGTTCTGCAAGATGCGGACGTTCTCCGAACCGGGGGAGCGCTTCATCACAATCCTGTCAGCAGGCAACCTCGCGACGACGCAGGCCGTCATCTCCAAACTCGAAGAGCGCAACAAAGCGCCCGAGGATCGCGCCCCTTCGATCATGGAAGCGCCGACCATGTTCCAGATCGCGCGTCTGGTGGGCGACATGCTCAAAGAGACAATCGCCGAGAACGCCATGACCGGCCAGCGCGCCGATGCGGCCTTCAATGCAACGCTGATTCTCGGCGGGCAGATCAAAGGCTCCGAACCGCGCCTGTTCCTAGTCTACCCCGAGGGTAATTTCGTCGAAGCCAGCGATGACACCCCGTTCTTCCAGATCGGCGAGACCAAATACGGCAAACCGATTCTCGTTCGCGCGTTCGAGCCGGACATGACGTGGGAGCAAGCGACCAAGCTGCTGCTGGTGTCGTTCGATTCGACAATCAAGGCGAACCTGTCGGTTGGCCTGCCGCTCGATCTGCAAGTCTACGAAACAGATACGCTCCAGCAGGGCCTCCGCCGCCGGATTGCCGCCGATGACGCATCGTACCACGCCATTTCGAACGGCTGGGGGACGGCGCTGAAATCAGCCTTTGATTCTCTACCGGACATCGATCTGAACAACTGAAACGAAAAAGACGCCCCGAGGGGCGTCTTTTTTCATTGAAGTGGTGAGCCGCACAGGATTCGAACCTGTGACCCACTGATTAAAAGTCAGTTGCTCTACCAACTGAGCTAGCGGCCCACTATGCGCGACTTCTATGTGTCGGTCGCGGAGGCGTCAATTCGATAATTGACGGTCTTGTAACAAAAAAGACGCCTGCGAGAGGCGTCTTTTTGAGTAAGTGGTGAGCCGTGCAGGATTCGAACCTGCGACCCACTGATTAAAAGTCAGTTGCTCTACCAACTGAGCTAACGGCCCACTGTGGGGCGCCTTCTATGTATCTCCGCGAAAAGGGTCAACCCGCAAATGCCGTCTCTGGAATATTTTTTCGGCGGCGCTTATATGGCCCCCATGCGCGCAGAACAGAACACCGGCCTGCCCTTCATGAAAATGCATGGGTTAGGCAATGATTTCGTAGTGATAGACGAACGCGAACTCGGCACCGTCGTGACCGAGTCGCTGGCTATTGCCATGGCCGACCGCCACTGCGGGATCGGCTTCGACCAGTTGGCCACGATCCACGAAGGCCGCGAGTCGGACATGCATCTGGTGTTCTGGAATTCCGACGGCTCCCAGTCTGCGGCTTGCGGCAATGCCACCCGCTGCATCGCCCGTTGGGAAATGGACCGCACTGGCAAGACCGAGCTGGCCATCACCACAGACCGCGGCACGCTCTATGCGCTCGACGCAGGCGATGGCCTGACCTCGGTCAACATGGGCCAGCCGCAGCTGGACTGGCACGAAATTCCGCTCCGCGAGGAAATGGATACGCTAGAGCTGCCCATCGACGGCAAGCCCACCGCGACCGGCATGGGCAACCCGCACTGTACGTTCTTCGTGGACGACGCCGAAGCGGTCGACCTGATGACCCTCGGCCCGAAGTTCGAGCACGATCCGCTTTATCCCCAACGCACCAACGTCCAGTTCGCCTCCGTCGTCAGCCCCGACCATCTCCGTATGCGGGTTTGGGAACGCGGCGCTGGCCTGACGCTGGCCTCCGGCTCGTCCTCCTGCGCAACCGCTGTCGCTGCCTCCCGCCGTGGCCTAACGGGCCGCAAAGTGCGCATCGACCTTGACGGCGGTACGCTGCATGTCGACTGGCGCGAGGACGGCGTCTGGATGACCGGCCCGACCGCTCATGTCTTTGACGGAGTATGGAAATGAAGCCGCCCGTATTCTCGACCCTCGGATGCCGTCTGAACGCATACGAAACCGAAGCCATGAAAGACCTCGCCAAGCAGGCAGGGGTCGAAAACGCTGTGGTCGTGAATACCTGCGCCGTGACCTCCGAGGCCGTCCGCAAAGCCAAACAAGAAATCCGCAAACTCCGCCGTGAAAACCCCGATGCGACGCTGATCGTCACCGGTTGCGCCGCGCAGGTCGAGCCTGAAACCTTTGCTTCGATGCCCGAAGTGACCAAGGTCATCGGCAACACCGAAAAGATGAACCCCGCCACGTGGCAGGGCATGGCACCGAACCTGATCGGCGAGACCGAGGCCGTTCAGGTCGACGACATCATGTCTGTCACCGAAACCGCAGGCCACCTGATCGACGGCTTCGGCACCCGTAGCCGCGCCTATGTTCAGGTCCAGAACGGTTGCGACCACCGCTGTACCTTCTGCATCATCCCCTTCGGCCGCGGCAACTCGCGTTCCGTTCCTGCGGGTGTTGTGGTCGATCAAATCAAACGCCTTGTGGACAAGGGCTATAACGAAGTCGTTCTGACTGGCGTCGACCTGACCTCTTGGGGTGCTGACCTGCCCGCCACGCCGAAACTCGGCGATCTGGTGATGCGCATTCTGAAACTTGTGCCCGACCTGCCGCGCCTGCGGATTTCGTCCATCGACTCGATCGAAGTCGACGAAAACCTCATGCAGGCCATCGCGACCGAGCCGCGCCTGATGCCGCACCTGCACTTGTCGCTCCAGCACGGTGACGACCTGATCCTCAAACGGATGAAGCGCCGCCACCTGCGCGACGATGCCATCCGTTTCGCGGAAGAGGCCATCAAACTGCGCCCCGATATGACCTTCGGCGCGGACATCATCGCTGGCTTCCCGACCGAGACCGAAGAAGCCTTCGCAAACTCGATGCGCCTCGTGGATGACTGCCACCTGACCTGGCTGCACGTCTTCCCCTATTCGGCCCGCCCTGGCACCCCAGCCGCGCGGATGCCGCAGGTGAATGGCAAAGCCATCAAAGACCGCGCCGCCCGCCTCCGCGCCAAAGGTGAAGAAGTCGTCGCCCGCCACCTCGCTGCTCAGGTCGGCAAAACCCATCACATCCTGATGGAAAACGACCGCATGGGCCGTACCGCGCAGTTTACCGAAGTCCTCTTCGACACCGATCAGCCCGAGTCGCAGATCATCGAAGCGGTCATCAAAAGCATTGACGGCAATCAGCTTCGCGCCTGATCTTCATTCTGACCCAAATACCTCCGCCGGAGGCTCCGGCGCAGCCGGAATTGGGACAGTAAAGGATTTGAGATGAAGCTGATTACCTCCGCCGCCTCCCCGTTCGTTCGCAAGGCCCGCGTTGCTCTCTACGAGAGCGGCCATGAAGCCGAGGTCGAAGAAATCTCCGTGACGACTTCGCCCTACGCGACTGCGCCGGAGATCCTCACCGCCAATCCCCTCGGAAAAATCCCTGCGCTGATCCGCGACGGTGAGCACGCGATCTACGACAGCCGCGTGATCACCCGCTATTTCGACTCGCAGTGGAACGTCGGCCTCTATCCCGAAGATAACCTCTGGGAAGTCCTGACGGTCGAAGCGACCTGTGATGCGATCATGGAAGCCGCAGTGCTCATGACCTACGAAAAGCGTTTCCGCCCCGAGGGCATGGTCTTTGAGGATTGGATCAAAGCGCAATGGGCCAAAGTCGACCGCGCGATCTCTGCGCTCGAAGCCGACTGGACGCACGTACTCGAAGGCCCGACGACGATGGGGTCGCTCGCAGCCTGTATCGCTCTGGAATACGTGGACTTGCGCTGCGGCGACCGTAGCTGGCGCGAAGGACGAACCGCTCTGGCCGATTGGCAGGCAAATATGTCGGAACGCCCATCGCTGGCACGCACCCGCCCCGAATGAAAAAGGGGGCCGAAGCCCCCTCAACTCAGAACGAGTAGCTAACGCCGATGTTGATGGCGTTCGTGATGATGTCGGTGGCCATGTTGCCACCGTTGTCCAGCTCGACCTCATGCTGCGAATACGAAAACTGGTACTCACCGAAGAGCGCCCAGTCGGCGTTCAGATCGTACTTAGCACCGGCGTAGAGGCGCATCGCCGGACCGGTGAGCTGGTATTCCCACGTGTGGATCGCGCTGCCATCGGCCTGAATGTCGACGTGCGGCACAGCGACACCGATACCCGCACCGGCGTAAGGCGTCACAGCGCCCCACTGGTTCGGCATGCGGTAGGTCGCGTTCAGGGTGGCGATGTTCAGGCCGTCAGTGAATTCGAGACGCGAGTACCCGTTATCGTTCAGGGTCTCTTCGTCAGCATAGACCTTGCTGTGCGTATATTCGACGCCCCAGCCCCAGTTTTCACTACGCCACCACGTTGCGCGCAGACCGTAGTACGGCGGCATCTCGAACGATTTGCCTTCCCATCCGGCAGTGAACGACAGGTTTTGCGACACGGCGTTATCCGGATCAAAGCCGGTGACCTTGGCGTGGGGCGATTCCTGAATGCCCGAATAGAAGCTGAGCTCGACTTCGGCCATCGCAGCGACCGGAAGCGTCGCGAGAGCGGCGGCAGTGAGAAACAGTTTGGTTTTCATCAGTCAGATCCCATGAATTTCGGCGTGATGCTACGCCTCGCTCCGAAGAGTCTCAAGTGAGGCACCGTAGAATCAGTCAAGGTACGTCCAAGTGTCGCGACCGTCGAAGTGGCGGATTCGGATGTCTTTTATGTCTTCGGGCTCGGCCAGACGCATGTTGACGGCGCGGCGTCCGCGGTACCCCGGCTCTGCGCCATCCCAGTGAGTCGTGCATCCGCATTTCGCGCAGCTATAGAAACCCAGCATTTTGTCGTTGCGAAAATACACTACCATTTCGCCGTGCTCGATCTCGATCGTGTCGTGATCTCCGTAGGCCCAAAGCGTCGCATATCGACGGCATGCGCCGCAATTACACTCGGCGATGTACTCGGGTGTTCCGTCGAAGCGAAATTTGACCTCTCCACAAAGGCACTGCCCCTCGATCACTGGTATCTCCTTTTGATTATTCAAGAGCTTTATGCCGCCTGCGCCCGATTGTCCGCTAGACGTAAAGACAAATCGTGGCTAAACAGCGCCCCAATGGACGGCGGGATTCCGCCTTCTGTCCCATTCGTATGGGCCTTCAGGCCCGGAACAATCGGAGATGCACCCCGTGTCAAACCACGAAGAACACCAGGGCACCCGCCGCGACTTCATCTACTATGCAACGGCTGGTGCCGGCGCAGTAGTGGCCGGCGCCGCTGTCTGGCCGCTGGTCAACCAGATGAACCCCTCCGCCGATGTCCAAGCGCAGGCCTCGATCCGTGTCGATGTCTCGACGGTGGAAGTCGGCACCCAGCTGACTGTTTTGTGGCAAGGCAAGCCGGTGTTCATCCGCGCGCGTACCGAAGAAGAAATCGCACAGGCTCGTGCGGTTGATGTCAGCGAACTCGTTGACCCGGTCGCTGAGAACTCGAACATTGCTGGCGACGCACCGGCAACCGACGAAAATCGCGCCCTGTCGGAAGACGGCGTATGGCTCGTCCAGATGGGTATCTGTACCCACCTCGGTTGCGTTCCGCTCGGCGAAGCCGGCGATTTCGGCGGCTGGTACTGCCCGTGCCACGGTTCGCACTACGACACCGCAGGCCGTATCCGCAAAGGACCGGCTCCGCGCAACCTCGATGTCCCCGTCGCCGCGTTTATCGACGACACGACCATCCAGCTCGGCTAAGGAGAGGCACGAATGTCCGGTATCCCGCACGATCACTACGAGCCGAAGACACGCGGCGAAAAGTGGCTTCACAACCGCATTGGCATCATCGGCCTGCTCTATGACACCCTGATGATCCCGACCCCGAAGAACCTGAACTGGATGTGGATCTGGGGCATTGTCCTTGCGTTCACCCTGGGTCTTCAGATCATCACCGGCGTTGTGCTGGTCATGCACTACACCCCGCACGTAGACATGGCGTTCGCTTCGATCGAACACATCATGCGTGACGTGAACGGCGGTCACATGATCCGCTACTTCCACATGAACGGCGCTTCGCTGTTCTTCATCGCTGTATATGCCCACATCTTCCGCGGCCTGTACTACGGCTCCTACAAGGCGCCCCGCGAAGTCACCTGGATCATCGGTATGCTGATGTACCTCGTGATGATGGGCACCGCGTTCATGGGCTACGTTCTGCCTTGGGGCCAGATGTCCTTCCACGGTACCGCAGTTATCACCGGTCTCTTCGGCGCTATCCCGTTCATCGGTGAAGCCATCCAGACCTGGCTGCTTGGTGCGACCGCTGTTGGCCAGCCCGCTCTGAACCGCTTCTTCTCGCTGCACTACCTCCTGCCGTTCATTCTGGCCGGCCTGACCATCGTGCACATCTGGGCGTTCCACTCGACCGGCAACAACAACCCGACCGGTGTTGAAGTCCGCCGTACTTCGAAAGAAGAAGCCGAGCGCGACACCCTGCCGTTCTGGCCGTACTTCGTGATTAAGGACCTGTTCGCACTGGCCGTGATCCTCGTTGTTTTCGTTGCCATCGTCGGCTTCATGCCGAACTACCTCGGCCACCCCGACAACTACATCCAGGCGAACCCGCTGGCGACTCCGGCGCACATCGTTCCGGAATGGTACTTCCTGCCGTTCTACGCGATCCTGCGTGCCTTCACCGCCGATGTATGGGCTGTTCAGTTCGTCAGCTTCATCACCTTCGGCATCGTCGACGCCAAGTTCTTTGGTGTTCTGGCGATGTTCGGCGCGATCGCTGTCATGGCGCTGGCTCCGTGGCTCGACACCTCGTCGGTCCGTTCGGGTCGTTACCGTCCGATGTTTAAGTGGTGGTTCGCCCTGCTCGTCGTCGACTTCTTCGTCCTGATGTGGGTCGGTGCCCAGTCGACCGTATTCCCGTACGACTGGATTTCGCTCATCGCTGCGACCTACTGGTTCGCATACTTCCTCGTCATCCTGCCGCTGCTCGGCGTGATCGAAAAGCCGCTGGCACAGCCGGCGACCATCGAGGAAGACTTCAACGCCCACTACGGCACCCCGGCCGAGTGAGAAAGGACCGAAAGATGTTTCGTAAACTAACCCTTTCCGCTGCCATCGTTCTTGGCCTCGCGTCCGGTGCTCAGGCAGCGGGCGGTGGCGAGAGCCACGTCGAAGACTTTGCCTTCTCGTTCGAAGGCCCGTTCGGCTCGTACGACCAGATGCAGCTTCAGCGTGGTCTGAAGATCTACACCGAAGTCTGCGCAGCTTGTCACGGCATGGAATTCGTCCGCTTCGGCACCCTTGCCGACGAGGGCGGACCGCACCTGCCGGAAGATCAGGTCTACGCCTACGCTGGTAACTTCGAAGTCTGGGATCCGACCCTTGCTGGCGGCGACGGCGACTACCGCCCCGCGACTCCGGCAGACAAGTTCCCGGGTTCTTCGATGTCGAACGCACCTGACCTGTCGCTGATGGCTAAAGCTCGCGCTGGCTTCCACGGCCCCTACGGTCTGGGCATCAATCAGATCGTCAAAGGCATGGGCGGCCCCGAGTACATTGCTTCGCTGCTGCACGGCTACCACGAAGCGCCTGAGTGTGCTCCGGAAGACTTCCCGGGCTACTACAACACCGTTTTCGAAACCGGCGGTTTCCCGAACGAGTGTAAGGACGAGCACGGCAACCACCTATATCCGGGTTCCTGGATCGCAATGCCGCAGCCGCTTCTGGGTGAAGACGTCGATTTCGACGACGAGCACTCGAACGAGCTGGAGCACGAGATCGAAGACATCTCGGCATTCCTGATGTGGGCAGCCGAACCGAAGCTCAACGCACGTAAGACCGCTGGTCTGACCGGCGTGATCTTCCTGATTGTCCTGTCGGTTCTGCTCTACGCGACCAACAAGCGCATCTGGGCGCCGCACAAGAACAAGAAGCACTAATCCTGCTTCGAACGAATGAAGAAGGCCCGCCAATCTGGCGGGCCTTCTTTATATTCCGAGGTATGTTTTGAGCCGCTCCGGCGGATTTGCGAAAAGCTCCTCGGTCGGCACGGGCGGCGCGACCTCACTGTCGTCGATCAGCGCCACCGTATCACTACTGCGCCGCGCATCGTCGGGGTCGTGGGTCACGAGTAGAATGCACCGGTCGGGCGTCAACAGCTTGGACCGCACGAGGTCAAGCATCTCCGTCCGTAGACCCGGGCCAAGAGCCGAGAACGGCTCGTCGAGAAGCACGATGGGGCGATCCATCAATAGCACCCGCGCCAGCGCCGCACGGCTTTGTTGACCGCCGGACAGGCGCGCGGGCTTGCGGCCCTCCATCCCCGTGAGTCCTACAGCAGACAACATTTCTGCCACGCGCGGATCGCTCCCGAACGACAGCTTCGGCCCCAGCGCCAGCCCGACGTTCTGGGCAATGGTCAAGTGAGGAAACAGGTTGTTGTCCTGAAACAGGGTCGCGACCGGACGTTCGTCGGGTTGCAGATCGTCAATTGCCTTCCCCTGCCAAAGGACGCGGCCAGAGGTCTGCCTGAAGAAGCCGTTCACAACGGACAACAGGGTGGACTTGCCAGCACCCGACGGCCCGATGAGCGCGGTCACTTGGCCCGCTTCGAATGACATATCGGCACCGAGGCGGAAGTCGCCTTGTGTAATCTCGAGTGCATCAAGCGTCAGCATCGACGCGCCCTCCTCTATCAAACAGCCAGAACAGCGCGAGGCTCAGACCAAGCAGCACTAGCGCCGCGCCCGCGGCCGCATCATTGCGATAGCTACCAAGCAATTGGTACATCAGCAGCGGCAAGGTCTGCTGCTTTTCCGTGGCGAACAGCGCAATAACGCCTAGGTCGCCCATCGACAGCGCAGCCGCAAGGCCAGCGCCGAAGCCGAACGGGCGACGAATGCGCGGCAGGATCACGATCCGAACCCGCGCCCAGCCCTTGAGCCCCAGCATATCGGACAGTCGGGCATAGTCGGCCTCCGCCTTGTTCACCGCCGGCTCGATGACGCGCAGCGCAAACGGGAGCGCCATCAAAGCGTTCATGACGATGGTGACGGGTAGAGCGGCCTTTGCGGGGTTCATCCACGGCTGGACCAGCACGAAAAGCCCCGTGCCGACTACGAGCGATGAAGCCGCAAGCGGGAGCGCCGAAGCGACGTTGACCGCTCGCCCACCTCGCAGGGCCAAGACGAGGGAGGCCAAAAGGCACAGCGCCGTGGACGTCAGCGCCACCGCCAGCGATCGCCCGATTGCGGGCCAGACAGATGATGGCAGGTCTGAAAGGCCCGCCACGCCGCGCAGGATCACCATCATCAGCGGCAAGATCAGGAACAGAACTGCGAGGGTGATGAACCCGAAATCCACGATCTTCTGCCACGCTTTCTGGCCGTCCCAGCGGGTAATTTCTCGGTCGAGGCCAGAGCCGAACCCCTCGGGCAGCGCGATCCAGAACGACACCGTGGCGGCGACGATCGTCAGCCCGAACTGCACCGCCGCGAGCAACGCCGCGCGGTCCAACGCAAAGTCGAGCCGCACCGCTTGGTAGATGGCTAGCTCGACCGTGGTCGCCTTCGGCCCGCCACCGAGCGTCAACGCCACTGCAAAGCTGGTCAGACAGATGAGGAAGATGGACAGGAATGCACCGGGCAAGACGGCGCGCAGCATAGGGCGTTCAAGCAGTACGCCAACCGGGGCACCGAGCGACGCGGCGAGCCGGAACCGCTCAGCCGGAATTGCGAGCCAGCCTTGCAGGATCATCCGCACCGCCAATGGCAGATTGAAAAACACATGCGCGAGGACAACGCCACTGAACCCGTAGATTGAAACTTTGGACAGGCCGAGCCATTGCAGCGCCTCGTTCAAGAGCCCGTTGCGCCCGAAAACGGCCAGCAACCCGAAGACCGCCACGATCACTGGTAGGATAAACGGCGCACCAAGCAGAGTGATCAGGAGCCCGCGCCCGATGAACCGCCGTCGCGACAGCGCGCGGGCGACTGGGATCGCAAAACCGACGGAAAGCAGCGCGGAAACAAAGGCTTGGATAACTGTGAACCTGACCGCCGCCCAATCGGCGCGGCCAAGGCCACTAAAGGAATCCGCCCGCCACAGGACTGCGGCGAGCGTGCCCAGCGTTAGCAACAAGAGGACGGCGACAACCGCCGCCCCTGGCCAGCGCGGTAGATTCACTGAGCGAGTGCGTCGCGCCATTCTTCGATAGCCGGTGCAGCAGCGGCAGCGGCATCCTCGGCCGACAGAAGCAGGGCCTCTGTGGGCTGGGTCAGATCACCAAAACCTTCGGGAAGGCCGGTTTCGGGCGTGACCGCAGGGAACATCCAGTTGGTCGTCGGAATGATCGACTGCGCCGCGTCCGTCACGAGGAAAGCGAGGAACTGGTCAGCCAGCTCGGGCGTGTCGGTCGATGCGACCTTGGCCGCAACTTCGACCTGCATGTAGTTACCCTCGGCAAAGCTCCATGAGGTCTTGCTGTCGTCCTCTTCCGCGATGACGTGGTACGCAGGCGAGGTGGTGTAGGATAGCACAGCGTCCGACTCGCCGTCGAGGAACAGGCCGTAAGCCTCCGACCAACCCGGCGTGACGGTGACGATGTTGTCAGCCAGATCGGCCCAGATATCGGCAGCTTCATCGCCATAGGCGGCTTTCACCCACATCAGCAGGCCAAGGCCCGGCGTGGACGAGCGCGGATCTTCGATGATGATTTTCAGGTCGCTGTCAGCCAGTTCGCGGAAATCAGCGGGGGCTTCGACGTCCTTGTTCGCGACGAAAGCAAAGTAGCCCCAGTCGAACGGCACAAAGGTGTCGTCTTCCCAAGCGACCGGCAGATCGTATTCAGCCGACACATCGGTCGCAGCAAACAGGCCGGTCTCGCGAGCGGCAGCCACGAGGTTCGTGTCGAGGCCAAGCACCACGTCAGCGTCGGTGTTGTCACCCTCCAGACGCAGGCGCGAAAGGACGGCAGCGCCGTCCCCTGCGGCAACCCATTGCAGATCACATGCGCAGGTTTCCTCGAACGCCGCTTCGATCTGCGGACCGGGGCCCCAGTCGCTGTCAAAGCCGTCGTAGGTGTAAACATTCAGCACAGGGGTATCCGCCATTGCGCCAGTGGCGACGAGGCAAAGTCCTGCGACATGGTAGAGGTAGTTCTTCATAATCTTGCTCCATGCGCCGAACGGATGGGGGCCTAGAGCGTATCTAATGACCTTCCCTCCGCCGGTTTTAACCGGTTCAGGTTCAACGGGTTCGCTTTCGCATCTCAGCCAGCATTGCCAGCACCCCGAGGTGAGGCGAAACATATCCACCTCAAATGCAGGCGCAAGCAAAATGATGAAACAGCTTGGACATGCAGCCAACGCGCGGTAAACGCAGGGCAAAGGAGGCGCCCATGTCATACAACACCTTCGGCCATATCTTCCGCACCACCACTTGGGGCGAAAGCCACGGACCCGCTCTGGGTGCCACTGTCGACGGTGTACCGCCGGGCGTCCCGCTGACTCCTGAGATGATCCAGGTCTGGCTCGACAAGCGCAAGCCGGGTCAGAACAAGAACACTACCCAGCGGAATGAACCCGACGCAGTGAAAATCCTGTCGGGCGTATTCGAGGACACCACGACGGGCACCTCGATCCAGCTGATGATCGAAAACACCGATCAGCGGTCCAAGGACTACGGCAACATCGCCCAGACCTTCCGCCCTGGTCATGCCGATCTCGCTTACCACCAGAAGTACGGCCTGCGCGATTACCGCGGTGGTGGCCGTTCGTCGGCGCGTGAAACCGCAGCCCGTGTGGCTTCGGGCGGTGTGGCCCGCGAAGTGCTGAAGCAGGTCGCTCCGGGTATCGAGATCAAAGGCTACATGGTTCAGATGGGCGAAAAGACCATCGACCGTGACCGTTTCGACTGGGCGACCATCGACCAGAACGATTTCTGGTGCCCTGACGCGGCTGCCGCGCAGGAGTGGGAAGACTACCTCGGCTGGCTGCGCAAGGACGACCACAACAGCGTCGGCGCGATCATCGAAGTCGTTGCCCGCAATGTCCCCGCAGGTATCGGCGCGCCGGTTTATGCCAAGTTAGACACTGATCTGGCTGCCGCGATGATGTCGATCAACGCCGTTAAAGGCGTCGAGATCGGCGAAGGCATGAATGCCGCCGCGCTGACGGGCCGCGACAATGCGGACGAGATTTTCTACGAGAACGGTGAGATCTGCTATGGTTCGAACCACGCGGGCGGCATCCTTGGCGGTATCTCGACCGGTCAGGACGTCGTGGTGCGTTTCGCGGTCAAACCGACCTCGTCGATCCTGAGCCCGCGCCGCTCGATCCTGATGGATGGCTCGCCGACCGAAGTTGTCACCAAAGGCCGTCACGATCCTTGCGTAGGTATCCGCGCTGTGCCCGTTGGTGAGGCGATGGCGGCTTGTGTGATCCTTGATCACATCCTGCTGGACCGCGCGCAGACCGGTGGTGTTCGCGGCCAGATCGGTTAAGCCAGCTTCTTCTGTTTGGAGAGCTGCACGGCGAGAATGCCTGCGGCAATAATGGCGACGCCAATGACGTCGGCAATGCCCAGTGCCTCGCCCAGCAGCACCGCAGCGATCACGACCCCGAAAAACGGGTTCAGGAAGTGGAAGGTCGCCGCTTTGACGGCGCCGACCCGCTGCACCAGCAGGAACCACACCAGCGTCGCCAGAAGGCCCGGCACGAGCGTGGTGTAGAAGAACGCGACGATGAGCTGCCAGCTCCAGATGATCGGGCCGCTTTCCAGAATTGCGGCAGGCACCGACAGTACAGCCGCGCCGACGAGCATCTGTAGTCCCACGATCATCAGCACGTTGCCGCCCGACGATGCGTTACGTACCGAGAGCGTAGCAATCGCCAGAGCGGTCACACCGATGGCGCAGAGGATGAGGCCGTTCACATCGACTTCGCCGCCGATACGTCCGCCCATGATGATCGCAACACCGCCAAAGCCCAGCAGCAGACCAAGCACACCAAGCGGACGCGGACGATCGCCCAGCACCCAGCCGAACAGCGCCACGATAAGCGGCATGGTCGCCGCGAGGATCGCAGCGAGCGATGCCTCGATCGTCTGCATCGCGACAAAGAACAGACCCAGATACAGCGCGTTCTGGCAGACGCCGAAAATGAACGTCGCTTTCCATTGGGCGCGGCTGAGTTTGATGCGCTGCCCCATCGCGTAGGCAATCGCGATGCCGAGGATACCGGACACAAGGAACCGCAGCGCGAGCGACGTCATCGGCGGCGCGTACTGCACGATGACCCGTGCCGACGTGAACGCCGAAGACCACATCAGCGCAAACGCCAAGCCCATGAAAATCGAGCGGATATCCATAATGTCCTCAAAGAAAAAGGGTCGCCTCGCGGCGACCCTTTCCCATTAAACTATCGGATGCAATGCCCGATTAGCCGTTCACGCTGTCCTTCAGCGCTTTGGCGATCGTGACTTTTACGACCTTGTCGGCTTCTTTCTGCATGGTCTCGCCGGTGGCCGGGTTACGGACCATACGCTCGGGGCGTTCGCGGCAGTAGATCTTGCCGATGCCCGGAAGGGTCACAGCACCACCTTCGGAAACTTCCGAAGTGATGATATCGGTCAGGGCTTCAAGACCGGCGGCGGCGGTCTTCTTGTCGGTGCCGGCTTTTTCGGCGATGGCAGCTACGAGCTGCGCTTTGGTCATCGGCTTTGCCATTTGCATGGTCTCCCTTGTTCTGCCCGATGGGGCCTCTTCCCGCTAAGTCTAGCGGCGTGTTGTTGATCACCACAACGAAACAGGTCCTTTTGCAAGTCAAAAAAACCATATTTCGGCGGAAATCCCCTTATTTTAAAGGAATGCGGTCTCTTCGAAGCTCCGAAGCTTACGGCTATGTATCCGTTCGAGCGGCATCTCACGCAGGCTCTCCATAGCGCGGACGCCGATCATGAGATGCCGTGCGACCTGCGTTTTATAGAAATCGGACGCCATTCCCGGCAATTTCAACTCTCCATGGAGCGGTTTGTCCGATACGCACAGCAGCGTGCCGTAGGGCACACGGAAGCGGAAACCGTTCGCTGCAATGGTCGCGCTTTCCATATCGAGCGCAACGGCACGCGACTGGCTGAGGCGCTGGACCGGACCCGACTGGTCACGCAATTCCCAGTTACGGTTGTCGATGGTGGCCACCGTACCGGTGCGCATGATGCGCTTGAGCTCGAAACCTTGCAGCTCAGTGACCTCTTCAACGGCGCTTTCCAGCGCGATCTGGATTTCGGCCAGCGCGGGAATCGGCACCCAGACAGGAAGGTCGTCGTCAAGCACGTGGTCTTCGCGCAGATACGCGTGCGCCAGAACGAAGTCACCGAGGCGCTGCGAGTTACGCAGGCCCGCGCAGTGACCGACCATCAGCCACGCATGGGGGCGCAGGACGGCGATGTGGTCGGTTGCGGTCTTGGCGTTCGACGGGCCGACACCGATGTTCACCAGAGTGATGCCCGAACCATCCGCACGCTTGAGGTGGTAGGTCGGCATCTGTGGCATCTTCGCGGGCTGCACGAGTGCTTCGTCCGACTTGGTGATCTCGACGTTACCAGGGGCAACAAAGCCCGTGTAGCCGCTCTTGGGATCGGACAGGACCATACGAGCGTAGGCTTCGAACTCTTCCACGTAGAACTGGTAGTTCGTGAAGAGCACGTGGTTCTGGAAGTGATCCGGCGCGGTCGCGGTGTAGTGCGCAAGACGGGCCAGCGAATAGTCGACGCGCTGCGCGGTAAAGGGCGCCAGCGGCTGCGAGCCATCGGGATAGGTAAAGCCCGTTCCGTTCACGATGTCATCGTGAGTCGTCGAAAGGTCCGGCACGTCGAACACATCGCGCAGGCTGAACGTCAGCGCACCTTCGTGCGGCACCGTGATCGCGTCGTCGTTTGCCATAGCAAAGTGGACAGGCATCGGCGTGTCCGACGGCCCGATCTCGACCGGACAATCGTGGTTCTTGATCAGCAGGTCGATTTGCTGACGCAGGTAGTTCGCGAACAGACGCGGACGGGTGACGGTCGTCGAATAGGTGCCAGGGGTCGCGACATGGCCGAACGACAGGCGGCTGTCGGACAGACCGTAGCTTTTGGAGGTAAAGCGGATTTCAGGATAGAAAGCACGGAACCGACCGTCCGGCATTCCCGAAGTCACGGCATTCGCGAAAGCCTGCGACAGATACGCGACGGCTTCGTCATAAAGTTCGATCAAGCGATCAACGGCGGCGGCGGCGGACGTAAAGCTCTCGGTAGGGCGCGGTGCGGGCGTGTTGATCCCAGTCGTCATACAATTTCCTCGGATAAAGTCGTGAACGGCCGAGCGCGTCCGCCCGGATGGCGGGGCTCTTTAAAGTGATTTGCGGTAAACCGTTCCATTTCCAAATCTGACACTAGTTATGAAACGTCTTCAAGACGTAAGCGGCCTTGCTGCCCCAAGGTCTTTGATGGCAGAACGCGCCAAACAACTTCGATAGACCGAATGAACCTGCTCAAACGCCTCCTGCGAGAAAAGAAACGGCCCGCGCTGTATTACGACCAGACGGAGCACGTCGGGCCGGTGAAGACGCCGTTCCCGCTGATCGAATGCAGCGGCGCGGATGCGCAGGCGGTCGTCGCGAAAGAAGCAAACAATCGCGATCATACGCCGATCATTCTGGGCTCGCTCCGGTCGCTGGAAATGCTCAACGACCTGCCGTCTAAAAGGTCGGTGAGCGACGTGCTATCGGCAGCGAACAAGTTCGATTTCGATAGCTGGTTTGCGGGGGCAAAGCGCGAGCAGCCCCTGCGCGAAGACATCGCCATCACGCCGCGCCACGAACCGCTCGACGCCATTCAGATCGCTGCGCAGAACCCGCTGACCCAGAAGCCCGCGAACACGGTCTACATCGGCCTTATCCCGACTTCTGACCCGACAGAGGTGCCCGCGCATTTCGACGCGGGCGGGTGGAACGAATTCCCCGTGAGCGAGGTGCACGTCGCCCTCATGCGCCGCTGGCGTGATCGCTATGGCGCGCGCCTCATCGGGCATCAGTTCGACACGCTGGTCTTCCACGTCCAGCGCCCGCCGACGACGGTCGAGGATGCGCTGAAGCTGGCTGAAGAGCACTACGCCTACTGTCCCGACCGCGTTGATCAGGGGAGCGACACCCTTGACGAGCTTGCGTGTTGGCTGCTCAAAAACCCATCCTGGTATTTCTGGTGGGACTAAGCTGAAAGGAACTCCGATGCCGACCCTTCTTTCGTTTGGCCACGGCTATTCCGCGCAAGCGCTGACGGACATTCTGCCGGATGATTGGCGCGTCATTGGCACGACCCGCAAGGTTGAAAAGATCGAAACGCTCAAGGCTCAGGGCGTCGAGCCGGTCATCTGGCCGGGCTCCGATCTGACCGCCGCGCTGGATGACGCCACACACCTTCTGATCTCTGCCGCCCCGTCCGAGGATGGCGATCCGGTGCTGAACGAACTCCGCGATGAAATCGCCAAACGCCGCGATCAGTTTGCGTGGGTAGGCTACCTGTCGACCACTGGCGTCTACGGCGACCACAATGGCGACTGGGTGGATGAGAGCGCGGAACTCACTCCGGCGACCAAGCGCGGGCAGCTTCGCGTGATGGCCGAAACCGATTGGCGCAGCATGGACCTGCCGCTACACATCTTCCGCCTCGCAGGCATCTACGGACCGGGCAGAGGTCCGTTTTCCAAAGTCCGCAGCGGCTCAGCGCGCCGAATTATCAAAAAAGGACAGGTTTTCAGCCGGACCCATGTCGAGGACATCGCGCAGGTTCTGCTCGCGTCGATCACCCATCCGACCCCCGGTGCGGCCTACAACGTCTGCGATAATGACCCCGCCCCGCCCGAGGACGTGATTGCCTATGCGGCGGAACTGCTCGGTATGCCGATCCCGCCTGCCGAAGATTTCGAGACGGCCGAGATGACACCGATGGCGCGGTCGTTCTATGCGGAAAGCAAGAAGGTGCGAAACGACCGGATCAAGGACGAACTAGGTGTCGTCCTCAAATATCCGGACTATCGCGCGGGCCTCGACGATCTATTGAAGCGGGAAAGTTAAGCCCGCTTCGCCACGCTCGCGACGCCCAGAACTTCGAGCACCTTGGTTTCGATATCTTCCGCGTTCAGACTGGCAGTCGCGTACATGTCGCGCGGGCTGGCGTGGTCGATGAAGGTGTCGGGCAGCACCATGCTGCGGAACTTGAGGCCGTGATCGAACACGCCTTCGTCCGCGAGGAGTTGTGCGACATGGCTCCCGAAACCGCCGACTGCGCCCTCTTCGATCGTAATCAGCGCATCGTGCTTCGCCACGAGATCGAGGATCAGATCGCGGTCCAGCGGTTTCGCGAAACGGGCGTCCGCCACGGTCGGAGTAATGCCTTTGGCGTTCAGCACTTCGACAGCCTGCATGACTTCTTGCAGACGGGTGCCGAACGACAGGATCGCGACGCCGGAACCTTCGACGATCATGCGGCCTTTGCCGATTTCGAGCGGCTCGGCATTTTCCGGAATTTCCACACCGACACCTTCGCCGCGCGGGAAACGGAACGCAATCGGGCCTTCGTCATGCTGCGCAGCAGTGACAACCATGCGGGTCAGTTCGGCCTCATCCGCAGCGGCCATTACGACCATACCCGGCAGGTTCGCCATGAACGCGATATCGTAAGAACCGGCGTGAGTCGCGCCGTCAGAGCCAACCAGACCAGCGCGGTCGATGGCAAAGCGAACGGGCAGACGCTGGATCGCGACGTCGTGGACGACCTGATCGTAGCCACGCTGAAGGAACGTCGAATAGATGGCGCAGAACGGCTTCATCCCGCCAGCTGCGAGACCAGCGGAGAACGTCACAGCGTGTTGTTCGGCAATACCCACGTCAAAGCAACGCGAGGTGTAGCGCTCCATGAATTTCTTGAGGCCAGTACCATCGGGCATGGCAGCGGTGATCGCGCAGATCTTGCTGTCCTTCGCGGCCTCTTTCATCAGCGCCTCGGCAAAGACGTTGGTGTAGCTCGGCGCGTTGGACGGCGCTTTGTGCTGCTTGCCGCTCGGCACGTCGAACTTGGCCGTGGCGTGGCCCTTATCGCGAGCAGACTCGGCGGGGGCGTAGCCTTTGCCCTTCTTGGTGATCGCATGGATCAGAACCGGACCATCGGCACGGGCCTTGACGGTCCGCAGCACGGACAGCAGTTGGTCCATGTCGTGCCCGTCGATCGGACCGATGTAAGAGAACCCCAGTTCTTCAAACATCGTACCACCGATGGCCATGTGTTTGAGCATGTCCTTGGCGCGCTTGGCACCTTCGCGGAACGGCTCTGGCAGCAGGCTGACAGCGCCTTTGGCAGCAGAGCGCAGGTCCTGGAACGGCTCGCCTGTGTAAAGGCGCGAGAGGTAGGACGACAGCGCGCCAGTCGGCTCTGCAATCGACATCTCGTTGTCATTCAGTATCACGATCATCCGCTTGTCGAGGTGACCCGCGTTATTCATCGCCTCGAACGCCATACCAGCAGACATCGAGCCGTCACCGATGACGGCAATTGCGTCGCCAACGCCCTCGGGCGTCACGCCCCCGAGGTCACGCGCCACGGCAAAGCCCAGCGCGGCAGAAATCGACGTCGACGAGTGGCCCGCGCCGAACGCGTCATACGGGCTCTCGGAGCGTTTGGTGAAACCGGACAGGCCGTCCTTGGTGCGCAGCGTGCGGATGCGGTCGCGGCGGCCCGTGAGGATCTTGTGCGGGTAGCACTGGTGCGACACGTCCCAGATGATCTTGTCCTTGGGCGCATCGAAGACAGCATGCAGAGCGACCGTCAGTTCGACCACGCCAAGGCCAGCACCAAGGTGGCCGCCCGTCTCGGATACGGCGCTGATCGTCTCGATTCGCAACTCGTCGGCAAGACGGCGCAGTTCGGCATCGCTCATGCGGTGCAGATCGGCAGGGCTTTGGACCTTGTCCAGCGTCGGAGTGATCGGTCGGTCAGTCATTGTCGTCTCACTTGTCGCGGGCGATCACGAAACGTGCAGCCTCACGGAGGGTTTCCGCGCTTTCACCATAAGTAGATAGGGCATCGCAAGCCTCGGTCACGAGATCAGCGGCACGACGCTTTGCTGCATCGAGGCCAAGCAGCGAAACAAACGTCGCTTTGCCAGCATTCGCGTCCTTGCCCACGGCCTTACCTACGGTAGCTACATCACCTGTTACGTCCAGAACGTCGTCCCAGATTTGAAATGCCAGCCCGAGCGCATCGCCGTAGGTCCGCAGCGGCGTAATATCGGCACCGGCCATGCGGGCACCAGCGGTGGCGGACCACGTGATCAGCGCGCCGGTTTTGCCAGCTTGCAGGCGGGTGATTTCTTCGAGCGTCAGCGGGGTGGCGGCAGTTTCGGCGGCAATATCACGCGCCTGACCGCCTACCATGCCGCGCACACCTGCGGCGCGGGCAAAGCTGCGGATCAGGTCGATGCGCAGCTCGGCCTCGCAGCTGGTTTCGGACAGCAACAGAAAACCGAGCGATTGCAGCGCGTCGCCAGCAAGGACAGCGGTCGCTTCGTCCCACTTGCGGTGCACGGTCGGCTGTCCGCGGCGCAGGTCGTCGTCGTCCATGCAGGGCATGTCGTCATGAACCAGCGAATAGGCGTGAACGCACTCGATCGCGGCGGCGGCTTTGGATGCGTTCATCACACCGTGCAGCAGCGCGCTTTCAATCACGAGAAACGCACGCAGGCCCTTACCGCCGCGCACGGCGTAGCGCATGGCCTCGGCAACGGGCAAATCAATGTCTTTGAGCGCCAGCATGATTTCGGCCTCGGCCGCATCACGGGCGCGTAGCAACGCGGACTGGAAGTCCATTAGCCGGCGTCCAGCGGAGCCGTTCCGGTCGGTGCTCCGTCAGCATTCAGAGTGATCTTTGCGACCTTCTCTTCGGCTTCTTTCAGCTTGGTTTCGCAACGGGCTTTGAGCTTGGCACCGCGTTCGTAGAGCGTGATCGACTCCTCGAGCGCCACATCACCGCGCTCAAGGCGGTTCACGACGTTTTCGAGTTCCTTCATCGCTTCTTCGAAGCTCATCTCTTCAACGGGCTTTTCGGTCATCGACCTCGTTCCTCCAGTACCTTCACGTGCGCAGCAGCCGAAACAGCCAGCGCGTCGAGGTTATAGCCCCCTTCGAGGACAGATACCACGCGCCCCTGACAGCATTTGTCGGCCACATCGACAAGACGTTCAGTGACCCATGTATAGTCTTCGGTCTCGAACGCCAGTTCTGCCAGTGGATCATCCTTGTGTGCATCGAATCCGGCGGAAATCAGCAGAAGTTGCGGATTGAAGGCTTCGAGCTGCGGGAACACCTGCTCCTCATAGACTTTGCGGAACTGGTCCGACGATGCCTGCGGCGGGAAAGCGATGTTGACGATGTTCCCCGCCTGTCCGCGATCCGACGGTTCACCCGAGCCGGGCCAGAGCGGAACCTGCTGCGAGGTCACGACCAGAATGCGCGGATCATTTTCACACAGTGCTTGGGTGCCGTTGCCGTGGTGGACGTCAAAATCGACGATAGCCACGCGGTCGAGCCCGTGGAAATCGAGCGCGTGTTTCGCTGCGATAGACACGTTACCGAACAGGCAGAACCCCATCGGCGCATCGGCCAGCGCATGGTGACCCGGCGGCCGTGTCGCGACAAATGCGTTCTTCACCTCACCGCCCAGCACAAGGTCGACTGCTTTGACCGCACCGCCCGCCGCACGCCACGCCGCATTGACCGATCCGAAGGACATATGCGTGTCCTCGTCCAGCTGGCGGAAGCCCACCGTCGGCTCCTTCGCGCGGATTTCATCGATGTAGCCTTGCGGATGGCAGCGCAGCAGATCGTCCTCTGCCGCGAGAGGTGCCTTGTACTGCTTGAGGTCGATATCCTTGATCGCATCGAGCACATAGGTCAGTCGGGCAACCTGCTCGGGATGGCCCGATGGCGTCACATGTTCGAGGCAATCGGGATGGGTCAGAAGTGCAGTGGTCATAATCAGTCCGGTTGGAGCATGTAGCCAGAGCCACGTACCGTTTGTAAATATCGTGGTTGTTTAGGGTCTGTTTCGATCTTGCGGCGCAGGCGTGTAATCTGCACGTCCACGGCGCGTTCCTGCGTTTGCTGGCCAGAACGGCTTAGTTCCTCGACCAACTGCGAGCGTGTCAGCGCCTCGCCCGGACTGGTCGAGAAAATCCGCATCAATTGGCTTTCGGTCGCGGTCAGACGGACAAGGTCTTCGCCATTCCACAACTCGCCACGCTCCACATCATAACGGAACGGGCCGAGCATCAGCGACTTCGGCAGCGCGGGCTTCAGCTGAACCTGCGGAACGCGGCGCAGGATCGCGTTAATCCGTAGCAACAGTTCCTTGGGCTCGAACGGTTTGGCGAGGTAATCGTCCGCACCCGCCTCCAGCCCCGCGATACGGTCGGAAGTCTCGCCCTTCGCCGTCAGCAACATGATCGGCGTCGAAATGCGCTGGCGCAATTCGCGGCACAGCGTCATCCCGTCTTCGTCGGGCATCATCACGTCGAGCACGATTAGGTCAAAATCAAGACCGGCCAGCAGACGGCGTGCGTGTGCAGCGTCCCGCGCGGTACTGACCAGATAGCCGTTACGGATCAGGAATTTCTGTAAAAGCGAGCGGATACGCTCGTCATCATCTACGATCAGAAGGTGAGCGTCGTCAGCACTCATGTAGTCTTGTCCCTTAGCGCTTCGTATTGGCGCCTGATATCTTCGTCCATCATGGCCTCCAGAACCTGCCTGAACCCCGCCACGGCGGAGGGTCCTGCGGCCTTGTACGCCATACGCATGCGGTCCCGTTGGGCCTCGGTCAATTCGCGTTCGAGCACCGACCCCGCTTCGGTCAGATACAGATGTCGTTCGCGTTTGTCTTCAGGCCCTACCCTGCTCTCGACTAGACCGTCCTCGATCAAAGTGCGCAACACACGATTGAGGGACTGTTTTGTAACACCAAGAATTGAAAGGAGATTATTCACCGTCGTTCCGGGACTGCGGTGGATGAAGTGGACGGCGCGGTGATGCGCGCGGCCATATCCTTTCTCTTGAAGAATGCGGTCGGGGTCAGCGGTAAACCCCCGATATGCAAAGAACATCGCCTCGATCCCCTTACGGAGCTGTTCGTCCGTCAGGAACAGGAGAGACTGGCTGCTTGGCGTTTCGTTCATTTTTGCATCCCCAATGGTTCATCGCAGGATAAGTCAGCCTTGTTGACACTCCAACCCCAGACTGCTAGCGAATTCCGGAATTTGCGCAACAAAAAGACCTACAGGGCCGGTTACGCGAAACATTCTGTACCGGAAGGGGAATATCATGGCGGGTTACGACGATCGTGACGGCAAAATCTGGATGGACGGCAAGCTCGTCGAATGGCGTGATGCGAACGTCCACATCCTGACCCACGCACTCCACTACGCAAGCTCCGTTTTCGAGGGCGAGCGCGCCTATAACGGCAAGATTTTCAAGAGCGTAGAGCACTCGGAGCGCCTGCTGAAGTCGGGCGAACTTCTCGACATGCCGATCCCCTACTCGGTCGAAGAAATCGAAGCTGCCAAGAAAGCCGTGCTCGACGCCAACGGCCTGACCGACGCTTACGTGCGTGTTGTCGCATGGCGCGGCGCGGGTGAGGACATGGGCGTTGCGTCGGCAAAGAATCCGGTTCGCATGGCTGTCGCCGCGTGGACTTGGGGCGCCTACTACGGCGACGCCAAGATGAAGGGCGCGAAGCTCGACATCGCCAAGTGGAAGCGTCCGTCTCCCGAAACCATCCCGACCGCAGCCAAGGCCGCCGGTCTCTACATGATCTGCACCATGTCGAAGCACGCTGCCGAAGCCAAAGGCTGCTCGGACGCGCTGTTCTTGGACTACCGTGGCTACGTCGCCGAAGCGACCGGCGCGAACATCTTCTTCGTCAAGGACGGTGAAGTGCACACCCCGATTCCGGACGCGATCCTGAACGGTATCACCCGCCAGACCGTCATCCAGATGCTCAAGGACAAGGGCATCACCGTCCACGAGCGCCGCATCCAGCTCGAAGAGCTCGCTGATTTCGAACAATGCTGGCTCACCGGTACCGCGGCTGAAGTTACTCCGGTCGGTCAGATCGGCGATTACACCTTCACCGTGGGCGACATCACCCGCGGCATCGCAGAAGACTACGAAGCGCTCGTACGCAAGTAAGTCGCAGCGGATAGGTTTGATGAGGGCGCCCTTGTGGCGCCCTTTTTATTTACCGCCCGGTGATACGGCCTTGCGGCCCTTCGTACGCTCCAGACCAAGCTGGCGTTCGCGCAGGATGATAACGATGCCCGCTGCGATAACGATGCCCGCACCGGCGAGGGTCGACGGCAGCGGCACTTCGGCAAAGAAGAAGAACCCAATCCCGACCGAGAAGATCATTGACGCGTAATCGAACGGCGCGACCAGCGATGCGTCTCCGAGTCGATAGCTGCTCGTCAACAATATCTGCCCCACACCGCCCAGAAGTCCCGCCGTGACCAGCACTAACCATTCGGTCGGCGTCGGCATCGACCAACCCCAGTAGATCGTAACGAGCGACAGCAATGTCGCCGTGATCGAGAACCAGAACACGATGGAAGACGTGGTTTCGGTCTTCGTCATCTTGCGAATGAACACCTGCGCCAAGGCCGCACAGACCGCACTGGTCAGCGCCAGCATCGCGCCCAGCGCGTGGTCTGTGGCGATACCTTCCTCGCCGACCGATAGGCGCGGTGCCATGACGACCATGACCCCGATGAGGCCAACGGCGACCGAGGCAAAGCGGAACAGGCGCACCTGCTCGTTCAGGAACATGGCGGCGAAAATAACGATGAAGATCGGCGTCGCGTAGCCGACCGCCGTCACCTCGGGCAGCGGCAGATAGCGGAGCGCGGCAAACCCGAGCCCCATCGCGGTCGTGCCGATGATCCCGCGCCAGAAGTGGTTCATGACGCTCTCGGTTTTGAAACCGGTCGACAGCTCTTTGCGCATGGCGAGCCAGCCGATGATGATCGGCAGCGCAAAGAAGGATCGGAAGAACACCGCCTCACCTGCCGGAATATGGCTGGAGGTCGATTTGATAAGCGCCTGCATGGTCACAAAGACCGCGACAGCGCCGAGTTTGAATAGGATGGCTTGTAATGGCTGCATGGAAACCTGCTTTCACAGGTTGCTTAGGTCAAAGCCACTGCCGGAGCTACAACAGAAAGCGCACATGCGCCTCTGCAGGATGGTGGTCGGGCCGAAGAGCGGCCCGACCGGCTATTTTACTGGCAAGCGGCGACAGCGCGCTTCGTCAGGACCTTGATCAGGTGGGCGCGGTATTCCGCATCACCGTGCAAGTCGGTCATCAGACCGTCAGCCGAAGCCGTCAGGCCGTCCACAGCGTCCGGCGAGAAGTTGCCCGACAGGGCGTCCTCTGCATCGGACCAACGGAACACGCCGTCTTCGGACGCGCCGGTGACTGCGACACGAACCCCGTCCGCGTGCTTGGAGACGAAAACGCCGACCAGTGCAAAGCGGGACGCGGGCTGGACGAACTTCTGGTAGTTCGCTGCCTGCGGGATCGGGAAGCGCACCGAGGTAATGATTTCTCCTTCGTCGAGCGCTGTGGTGAACAGGCCCTGGAAGTAGTCATCAGCCGCGATTTCGCGCGAGTTGGTCACGATCGTGGCGTTCGAAGCCAGCGCCGCCGACGGGTAGCAGGCCGACGGGTCGTTATTGGCCAGCGAGCCGCCGATGGTGCCACGGTTACGGACAGCGGGGTCGCCGATGTTCGACGCCAGAGCCGCCAGCGCCGGATAAGCACCGCCCTCGGAAGCAACGGTGCCGTGCGTGGTTCCGCCACCGATGACGAGGGTGTCGCCGTCCTGGCAGACGCCTTTCATGTCCTCGATGCCGGTAAGGCTGACCAGAGCCGACGGCGAAGCCAGACGCTGCTTCAGTGTCGGGATCAGGGTCTGACCACCGCCCAGCGCCTGTGCGTCCTCTTGGGACAGCGCCGCAACGGCTTCGTCGACGGTCTTCGGACGGGTTACGTCGAATGCGTACATGTGTCGTCCTCCTCTCAGGCGTTCATGGCTTTCCAGACGCGGTGAGGCGTCAGGGGCATGTCGATATGGGGCACATTCTTGCCACCCGAGGCAAGCGCGTCGATGACGGCGTTCACCACGGCAGGCGGAGAACCGATCGCACCGGCTTCACCGCAGCCTTTCACACCCAGCGGGTTGTGGGTACAGGGCGTCGCGCAGGAGTGGTCCACGATGTAGAACGGCAGATCATCCGCACGCGGCATCGCGTAGTCCATGTAGGATGCCGAAAGCAGCTGACCCTCGGCGTCATAGACCGCGCCTTCTAGCATGGCTTGGCCGATGCCCTGAGCGATACCGCCGTGGACTTGGCCCTCAACGATCATCGGGTTCACAACGTTACCGAAGTCATCGGCGGCTGCGAATTTCTCGATTGTCACCTTGCCGGTGTCTGGATCGACTTCGACTTCGCAGGCATAGGCGCCCGACGGGTAGGTGAAGTTGGCCGGATCGTAGAACGCGGTTTCTTCCAGACCCGGCTCGATGTCTTCGAGCGGGTAGTTGTGCGGAACGTAAGCCGCGAGGGTGACGTCACCCCATGCACATTCCTTGTCCGTACCGGCGACGCTGAACTTGCCGTCCTTCAGCTCGATATCCGCTTCGGATGCTTCGAGCAGGTGGGCCGCAATCTTCTTGGCCTTGTTGATGACCTTCTCCGCCGCGCGGACCATTGCCGAGCCGCAGACCGCCAGCGAGCGGGAACCGTAGGTGCCCATGCCGAACGGGATCTTCGACGTATCGCCGTGAACGATGTCCACTTGGCTTTCGTCGATGCCGATCATCTCTGCAATGACCTGCGGGAAGGTCGTCTCGTGGCCCTGACCGTGGCTGTGTGCACCGACCATGACACTGATCGAACCCGTGGCGTTCACGCGGACGGTGGCAGCATCATAAAGACCCGCACGAGCGCCGAGCTGGCCCACGAGGTTCGACGGCGCGATGCCGCAAGCCTCAATGTAGCAGTTCACGCCGAGACCGCGCCACTTACCCTTGGCCTCGGACTCTTTGCGACGCGCTTCGAAACCGGAGAGGTCCATGATCTCTTCGAGCTTGTCCATCGTCGCGGTATAGTCGCCCGTGTCGTACTCGACAGCGACCGGAGTCGCATACGGGAACTCCGAGATGAAGTTCTGACGACGCAGCGCAATCGGATCGACACCGAGTTCGCGGGCGGCTTTGTCGATCACACGCTCCAGCTGGAAGGTCGCTTCCGGACGGCCAGCACCGCGGTAGGCGTCAACCGGCACGGTGTTGGTGAACACGGCTTTGACGTTCACGTAGATCAGCGGGGTCTTGTAGTTACCCGCCATCAACGTGCCGTGCAGCCAGGTCGGGACCGAAGGCGCGAAGGTGGACAGGTAAGCGCCCATGTTCGCGTAGGTTTCCGTGCGGACTGCGGTGAAGTTGTTGTCCGCATCCAGCGCCAGTTCGATCTTGGTCACGTGGTCGCGGCCATGAGCGTCCGACATGAACGCTTCGGAACGGGTCGAGGTCCATTTGACCGGACGGCGCAGCGCGCGCGACGCGAACGTTACGAAAGCCTCTTCGGCGTAGTGGAAGATCTTTGTGCCGAAACCACCGCCGACGTCAGGCGCGACGACGCGCAGCTTGTGCTCGGGGATGTTCAGAACGAAAGCACCCATCAGCAGGCGGATGACGTGCGGGTTCTGCGAGGTGGTGTAGAGCGTCGATTCGTCGTTGGCGAAACCATAGTCACCCACGGCAACGCGCGGCTCCATCGGGTTGGCAACCAGACGGTTATTCACGAGCTCCAGCGTGGTGACGTGCGCAGCGTTCTTGATCGCCTCGTCAACAGCAGCCTTGTTGTCCTCGACGAAACCCCAGTCGTAGCAGAGGTTCGACTTCAGATCGTCGTGCACCTTCGGCGCACCATCGGCCAGCGCCTCTTTCATGTTCACGACAGCGGGCAGTTCGTCGATGTCCACCACGATGGCTTCGGCAGCATCACGGGCCTGCTCTTTGGTCTCGGCCACAACAGCGGCAATCGGATCGCCGACGTGGCGCACCTTCCCCTGCGCGAGAACGGGGTGAGCCGGTTCCTGCATGGCTTCACCGAAGCGGTCGGTGACCTGCCATCCGCACGGAATGCTGCCGACGGCCGCAAAGTCCGCGCCGGTAAAGATGCGGACAACGCCCGGCATGTTTTCGGCTTCGGATGTGTCGATGGAATTGATCGTGCCGTGTGCCACGTCCGAACGGACGAAATGGACGTAAGCCTGGCCCTGTAGATTGATGTCGTCGGTGTAACGACCGGTGCCGGTCAGAAACCGGACGTCTTCGCGCCGCTTGCTGCTAGCGCCGATACCATGATCCTTTGGCATCTTGTCCTCCCTGGAAAATCGTTGCGTGTGACAGGCGGCTCCTCTCCGCCGGACACTTGATTATTCGGCGGCGATGCTCGTCACATCCTGACCGCTGGCGGCCATGATCGCTTTGACGATGTTGTGGTAGCCGGTGCAGCGGCAGATATTACCTTCGAGGTAATGCCGGATTTCCGCTTCGGTCGGCTTGGGGTTTTCCTTCAGCAGCGCGGACGCCGACATGATCATACCCGGCGTGCAGAAACCGCACTGAAGACCGTGGTGTTCCTGGAACGCAGCCTGAATGGCCGAGAGCGAACCGTCAGCACCGGCCATGCCTTCGATGGTGGTTACTTCCGCACCGTCAGCCTCTGCGGCGAACATCGTACAGGATTTGACGGCAACACCGTTCACATGCACCACGCACGCGCCGCACTGCGAGGTATCGCAGCCAACGTGGGTGCCGGTCTTGTGGGCTTTTTCGCGCAGGAAATCGACGAGCAGCGTGCGCCCTTCGATCTCGGCGGTGACGGGCTTCCCGTTCACCGTGATCGTAGCTTTTGTCATAGGTCCTCCTTCCTATATGCAGGCTCAGCTCTTGCGAAAGCGCGAGAGAAAACCCTTTTTCACGACTGTTTCTTCCGATGCGTCAGCGGCGACCTCGTCCTCCTCGGGGCCTTCGACAACGTTCTGGAACTTCTGGAAAAATTCATCGGCGAGCTTGCGGGCAACGCCGTCGATAATGCGGCTGCCGAGCTGTGCGATCTTGCCGCCCATCTTGGCATCGACGTCATAAGTCAGCAGCGTACCACCATCATCGGGGGCCAGCGTGACAACCGCGCCGCCTTTGGCGAAACCGGCGGGACCGCCCTTGCCTTCGCCGACGATTTTGCAGCTTTGACCTTCAACGATGTCGGTCAGCTGGACGTTGCCTTTGAACGTCGCTTTGACCGGTCCGATCTTCTGGACGACGACAGCGGTAAAGCCGTCTTCGACCGAACCTTCCATTTCCTGACAACCCGGAATGCAGGCTTTGAGCACCTCCGGATCGAGCAACGCAGCCCAAACAATATCGGGACTCGCGTTTATGACGCGGGAATCGGCTAGTTCCACGTATCCCTCCTCCTCTTTCCTGAAACCAAGCTAAGCCTAAGGTCAGAGACCTGAATATTAGACCAAAGGTTTATACAAACCTGCGCCAGCCGCGCCGCCTTTGCCAAACACTTTCGATTGACTCGAGGCTGGGATCGTTCAACCTAGTGGACCTACCCTGCTGTAATCCGCCCGCTTTCATCCGACCTTTGTGCCGTGGTTGCGCTCACATGAGGCTGATACAGTAAGGTTCATTCCAATTCGGGGTACAGTGTATGCAGGACGTCGCCACAAGTCTGAAAACCAACGCATTCACCAAGGCGATGATCGTCGATGACCATCCGCTCTTCTGCGATGCTTTGTCGATGACTCTGCGCACTGTGACCCAGATCAACGAGGTCACGACTGCCGAAAACCTCGAAGGCGCGCTGCAGCAGATCCGTGACGGGGCGAAGCCCGATGTGATCGTGCTCGACCTCAATCTGCCTGATGTGAACGGCCTCGACGGTTTGATCCGGATGCGCACCGCTGCCGATACGACGCCGATCGTCGTCGTGTCATCGATGGCCGACCACCGTATGATCAGCTCTGCCATGCGCGCGGGCGCTACCGGTTTCGTGCCCAAACACAGCCAGCGCGAGATTTTCCGCTCCGCCTTTGACCAGATCGAAAACGGCGGCACGTATGTGCCCGAAGGCGTGCCGCTCGATACAGACCCCAGCCGTCCCGTCACCGATCAGGAAGAGGCCATCGCCCGTCTGTCGAAGCTGACACGCCAGCAGGCGAACATCCTGCAGCTCATCTGCGACGGCAAACTGAACAAGCAGATCGCCTTCGACCTTTCCATCGCGGAAACCACGGTCAAAGCGCACGTCACCGCCATCATGCGCAAGCTCGGCGTCCAGAGCCGAACCCAAGCCGTGCTGCTCGCGCAGGAAGCCAGTTTTGCTTCTGTCTTGCGGGACATGTCATGAGGGCTCTACCATCCCCATAACCCACTGCGTGGGGCCGCGCTTGTTCAGGAGGAGACATGCAGGCACGTACGCTCTCGCTGCAACACGCAGCGAGCCATCTGGACGGCATCGTGAAGAGTGCCCAAGTCGATTGCGCTCACCCCGATCCGATCAGTGAGCTTGCCCGAGGTTTGGGAGACGGTCCGTTCTCGCTCGTCGTCATCCTCGCCAGCATCGCGCCTGAATTCCATAAGTGGATGAACGATGCGGCAAAGATTTTCGGCAATGCTCAGACCATCGGCTGCACCACTGCGGGCGAGATCAGTCGTGACGGTTACGCCGAAGGCACCATCGTCGCCATCGGCTTCCCTGCTAGCCATTTCAGCGTCGAGCCGCTGCTGATCCCCGACCTCGATAACTTTGACCAGCAAGACCTCATCAGCCAGATGATCCGGTCCCGCACCAGCCTCACCGCATCCGCGAGCCAGTGGCCGCATGAATTCGCCTTTCTCGCGATCGACGGCCTGTCTGTCCGCGAAGACGAGGTTGCTGCGACGATTGCCAACGGTCTGGGACCGGTCCCACTGTTCGGCGGGTCCGCCGGCGACAACAATGAATTTCAGGAAACGCTGGTCGCCCTCAACGGCGATACCCACCAACATGCCGCGGTGCTGTGCTTCGTCCGCACAGTCTGCCCTGTGAAGGTCTTCAGCCTCGACCACCTGATGCCAAGCGAAGTGCGCATGGTCGTGACGTCAGCCGATCCGGAGCGCCGCATCGTGCACGAGATCAACGCCGAACCAGCGGCCAAGGAATATGCGCGGCTCCTCGGAAAGGAATTCGAAGACCTTTCTTCATTCACCTTCGCCGCCCATCCCGTTGTCGTGCGGCTTGGCGCCAGCCACCATGTCCGCTCAATCCAGCAAGTGCTGGAGAACGGCGATCTCGTGTTCTTTTCGGCCATCGACGAGGGCCTCGTGCTGACCCTCGCACGGCCAGAGGATATGGCGCACCACCTTGAACGCGAACTCCAGCGGGTCACCGGCGGTCGCAAAGCCGAGGCGATCTTCGGCTGCGACTGTATGCTCCGCCGCGTGGAAGCGCAGCAGCGACAGATCCTTGGTGATCTGTCGTCCATTCTGTCCCGCCACCGCGTCGTCGGATTTTCGACCTATGGTGAGCAGATCAACGGATTGCACGTAAACCAGACCATGACAGGGGTGGCGATTTTTGCGCCGGACGGCGAATGACGATGATCTCCGACTCCCTGCTCAATCCCCTCGACCCGCCTGAAAAACAACGCGAGAAGCTGCTGAAAATCTGCGCGTCGCTGATGCGCAGGATCGAGCAGATCAACGGCGACCAGAATGTGGCCTACACGCAGTTCCAGCGCGCCGTGCTGCTCGAAGAACAGGTTCGCGAACGCACGCGCGATCTCGAACACGCGCTCGACCTGCTGAACGAATCCAACGCGCGACTTGCGACTGCAAATATCGAGACGGAGAAGGCCCGCTCTGACCTAGCGAGCGCGATCGAGACTATTCAGGAAGGCTTCGGCCTCTTTGATTCCGACGGCATTCTGGTGCTCTGCAACTCGCGCTTCGGGATGCACATGCCCGATATCAGGAGCGATCTGAAACCGGGCATGAGCTTCGAATCTTACGTCAAACTCATCAGTAAAAGCCGCTATCTCCACCTCCCCGACGGCACATCTTCAGCGGATTGGGCCCGTCAGCGGATGCTTCGTCACGGCGAAGAACACGTGATGTTCAACGTCAGCCTGATTTGGGACCGCTGGGTGCAGGTGTCCGAGCACCGCATGAAAGACGGGCAAACCGTCATCATGCAGACCGACATCTCGGACATCATCCGTCTCGAACGGATGGAGCGCGGCCGCCTGATGGACGATCAGGCAAAGCTGATCCGCGCCACGCTCGAACACATCAACCAAGGTGTCGGCATTTTCGACAGCGAACGCCGTCTGGTCGGCTTCAACCAGCGCCTTGCGCACATGTTGTCGATCCCGCTCACCCAGATGCGCGTCGGCCTCGATTTCGTGTCGATTCTGAAGCTGATCCAGAACGACATCACCCCGTTGAATTCGGAGCCGAATGTCCTGATCGAAGACTGGGTCCAGTCCACCGAAAAACGCCCGCCCCTGCGTATCGAGTTCCAGCGCGGTGAGACCCGTTGGTTCGACATGTTCGCGCAGGAAATGCCCGACCGCGGGTTCGTGGTATCGATCACCGATGTGACCTCCGAGCGTGATTTTGCGCGACAGTTGCGGCAGGTGAACGAGCACCTCGAACAGCGTGTAACCGAGCGCACGCTGGAGCTTGAGGACGCCCTCGCCGTGGCCGAGCGCGCAATAGCCAGCCGCTCGCGCTTTGTCGCGGCGGCGTCGCACGACCTTCTGCAACCGCTCTCTGCCGCGACGCTCTACCTGTCGTCACTGACCGAGGAGTGCGAGTCGCCGCGCCAGAAGGAAGTCATTGGCAAAGCGCAGAACGCTTTGTTTTCCGTTCAGGATATGATCGCGGCCCTGCTCGATATCTCGAAGCTCGAAGCAGGCCGCGCGGCGGTTGATGTCAGGCAGATCGACCTTGGCGCGCTGCTCAAACAGCTCCGCGACGAATTCGAACCAATTGCGCGGCAAAAGGGTCTCGATCTGCGAGTTCTACCGGTCAATCTGGTCGTCCGCTCTGACGCCACCTACCTGCGGCGCATCCTGCAAAACCTGATATCGAATGCGATCCGCTACACCGACACCGGCAAGGTTCTGGTCGGCGTCCGGCGGATGCGCCGGTCCGTGAGGCTCGAAGTTTGGGACACCGGCGCGGGCATTGCGCCCGAAGATCAGGAGATCATTTTCCGCGAGTTCCACCGCCTCGATGCGCGGTCATCTGCGTCCGAGGGGCTGGGCCTTGGCCTCGCCATCGTCGACCGCGCTTGCGGGCTGCTGCGCCATCCTTTGACTGTCGAATCCGAACCCGGCAAAGGCACCGTGTTCCGCGTGACGGTCCCGCTGTCATTCGAAACGGCAGAAGAAATTGCGCCTGAAGGCCCCGTGACCCATTCGTCATGGCGCCATGACGGGTTGGTGACGCTGCTGGTCGAAAATGACCTCGATATGCGTAAGGCACTGACTTTGCTGTTGGAAAAGTGGAACGTGCAGGTGATCGACGTCAACTCAGGCGACGAAGCAATCCAGCTCCTTCAGGAGATCGACCTCGCGCCGGACGCAATGCTGGTCGACTACAAACTCGACGGCGGCGAGAAGGGCACGGACGCTATCAACCGCTTGCGCGACATGCTTGGCGAGGTTCCTGCCCGCCTGATTACGGCGAACAGGACCGCGGCGGTTCAAGCGGAATGTTCGAAGCACGGGATCGAGGTGCTCACCAAACCGCTTGATCCGATTTCACTCCATCTGTTCTTGGAGTCGGCCTCGCACCAGTTCTAGGCCAGCACGCCCCGTTCAATCCGTGCGAACTGACGCGCCTTGGTCCCCGATCCGGCAACCTTCGGCTTGCGATGCAGCGCGGTGTAGGACGGGTGGCGGGTGGACTGACGCTCGAACGTCAGGAACGCCTTGGCGCGCGAGACATAAGTGCGGTGGCGAGGCTGGTCGGTAATATGTTTTTGCATGATTTCCTCCTCCTGCGGAGGTCAATCATAGCACATCGACGTTGTTCAAGCGATCCCAAGCCCAGCGGGCGGCCTCTGCAACAACAGGGTCCGCGTCGTCGGTCAGGCCACGCGCCGCATCGGCCAGCGACACATCACCCGAATTTCCGATTGCGTACAGCACGTTGCGAACGAACCTGTTCCGCCCGATCCGCTTGATCGGGCTGCCGGAAAACCGTGAGCGGAAAGCTGCGTCATCAAGGGTCGCAAGCTCTGCGAGTGGCGGCTCCAGCAGATCGTCACGGGCGGCGTATTTAATCTCTCTCGATTCGACGGCGAACTTGTTCCACGGACACGCGGCGAGGCAGTCATCGCAGCCGTAAATGCGGTTGCCCATCTTGGCGCGCAGTTCGGGATCAACCGGCCCGTCATGCTCGATTGTCAGATAGGAAATGCAGCGGCGCGCGTCGATCTGGTAAGGCGCGGGAAACGCGTTTGTCGGGCAAGCGTCGAGGCACGCGCGGCACGATCCGCAGTGGGATACTTCGGCCCCATCGGGCTCGAACTCGACGGTCGTAAAGATCGCACCGAGGAAGAACCAACTCCCGAGGTTCCGCGACAGCACGTTGGTATGTTTGCCCTGCCACCCCAGCCCTGCCGCCTGCGCGAGCGGCTTTTCCATGACTGGTGCGGTGTCGACGAAGACCTTGATCTCTTCGCCTTTTTCCTGATCGAGGAGCCAGCGCCCAACCTTTTTCAGCCGCTTCTTCACCACGTCATGATAATCGCGGTTCTGGGCATAAACGCTGATCGCAGCGCGGTCCGGCTTGCCGATCACCGCCATCGGATCGTGCTCGGGCGTGTACAGCTCCGCGAGCATGATCACGGATTTCGCCTCGGGCCAGAGGGCCGCGGGATTGCCCCGCCAGTGCATCCGCTCGGCCATCCAGTTCATCTGTCCGTGACGGCCTTCGGCGACGAACTGATCCAGCCGCTCCGCAATCTGGGGAACGTCGGTGGGACGGCAAAAACCGATGTCGCTAAAGCCGGCGTCGAGCGCAAAGGCCCGCACCGTATCCTTAGAAATCGAGGTTGGCATACTGCGGCGGGACGGGGAATCCGGGGATCTGGTCGGCGAGGATCGAGCGGAAAGCAGGGCGCGATTTGATCTTTGCGTACCAGTCCTTCACCACCTCCGAACGGTTCCAGTCCACGTCCGAAATGTAGTCGAGGCACGATAGATGCGATGCCGCCGCGAAATCGGCCAACGTCATCGAATTACCAGCGAGCCAGCGGCGCTTTTCCAGCAGCCAAGCCATGTAATCGAGGTGATACTTGATCGCCTTGGCGCCTGCTTTGACGTTGGAGCTGTCAGGATAGCCAGTGCCCATCACCTTGCGGAACACGCGCTCGCCAACGAGCTTCGTCGTCACCTCATGGTAGAATTTATCGTCGAACCAGCTGATGAGACGGCGGACTTCGTATTTGTCGTCGGCCGAACGCGGCATCAGCGGAGGTTGCGGATAGGCGTCCTCAAGGTATTCGCAGATCGCCGTGCTTTCGGTCAGCACTTTGCTTTCCAGCTTGAGAATCGGGACTTTTCCAGCGGGATTGCGACGCATCAGTTCGGCGTCCTTTTCCCAATAGCGCTCCTCGACCAGCTTCACCTCGATCCGCTTTTCACCAAGGCAAAGGCGGACTTTGCGGGAAAACGGAGACAGCGGATAATGGTAAAGAACGTTCATTTTGGGTCCCGGTGCAGCTTCGTCTTCTGTGACTGAACGGCGCATTTTGTGCAAGTCCCCGCCAGTCACTGTGCATTGTGCTGAACTAGTCGTCGGCGGCCTGGAAGCAAGCCGCGCGTCCGTCGCGGTCGATTGTGGCGGCACCATCGCGAATGCTTGCAGCGCGCGAGCGGAAGCTTTCGGAAAGGTTGGCGGCGTCGCGCGATTTGGGCGCGGGCAGCACCGTGGCAAGCCGTGACGCCTGTGCTGCAGAGAGGTCAGCGGCATCAACGCCAAAGTAGCTCTGCGCAGCGGCCTGAACGCCAAAGACGCCTTCGTCGAACTCGGCGATGTTCAGATACACCTCAAGGATACGCTCCTTGGGCCAGACAAGCTCCACCGCCGGTGTCAGGACGGCCTCCATCGCTTTTCGCGACCAAGTACGTTCGGGCCAGAGGTAGAGGTTCTTCACCACCTGCTGCGAAATGGTAGAGCCACCCCGATTGCCGCCAGAGTTCATCGCGGACCGGATCGCATCCAGATCAAGCCCCCAATGGAGACAGAAATTCGCGTCCTCGGCAGCGACAGCAGAGCGCGCCATCACCGGCGCGATGTCTTCCATCGACACGAATTCATAATCCACTCCGCCGAGGCGCTTCGCTTCGGACAGGATGTAGAGCGTGGTCCACGGATTGAGGAACCGCCCGACCAGAATGACAGAGAAAACGAACAGGATAGCCACCGCGACACCGCGCAGCAGCAGGCGCCTCACCCGTTTACGGAGACGAGCCGTAGCGGGCTGTGCGACTGGTTCGATGATGTCATCGGGGTCTTCGGTTTTTGTGCGTTTCGGCATGCCCACAGATATAGTTGGCTACCGCCAAGCTGGAAAGTCACCACGACCCTGGCATTTGCGGGTACTGGTGTCGGGCGTTCGGTCTTTTCGACAAACGGAGACATCGTGCTCACTACCAAATTAGGACTTCTACCTGAGTTCAGTCTCAGGCGGGTGCCCGTCTTTAGCCATAGCAATGTAACAGCAAATCGCGGTCCGCGGCGTAAAGGACACGATTTTTGTTGCGCCCCCGCAACAGTTTGACTGCGCACTGAGCGCCTTTTGCGCAATAAAAAAACGCCGGAGGTTTCCCACCGGCGTTTTCTGATTCTCTAGGCCCGCTTATTCAGCAGGAATAGCGGCTTCTTCGATGGTCAGCGGGTGCGGAAGACGCGCGAGCATCTCCTTCGGGCAGACCTGAACGAAGTTGGCCTTTTCCAGATCCCAGTGCTGGAGTATCTCGGCGG
Organism: Marivivens donghaensis; assembly: GCF_011806565.1. Lineage (GTDB taxonomy): Bacteria > Pseudomonadota > Alphaproteobacteria > Rhodobacterales > Rhodobacteraceae > Marivivens > Marivivens donghaensis_A. Next base: position 154,649 of record NZ_JAATOP010000002.1, on the reverse strand, counting down.
CTTTGACGCTGCCGGTTTCCAGAGCGTGACGCTCGACGAGCGACTTCAGTTGCTCTTCCCAATGATCGACGCCGACAGGGCACGAAACGAGCGTGTCCATGTTGATCAGCGCGGCGCTCTCGCCTTCGGGATCGTAGAGGTACGCCATACCGCCGGTCATACCAGCGCCGAAGTTGGCACCGATCGAACCGAGGATCACAGCAACACCGCCGGTCATGTATTCACAACCGTTCGAGCCGCAGCCTTCGACGACAACCTTCGCACCCGAGTTACGGACCGCGAAACGTTCGCCAGCACGGCCAGCCGCGAAGAGGTAACCGTCGGTCGCACCGTAAAGAACGGTGTTACCGATGATGGTGTTCTCCGAAGCCACCAGCGGGGAGCTCATCGGCGGGCGAACCACAACGGTCGCACCCGACAGACCCTTGCCGACATAGTCGTTGGCATCGCCCGCAACTTCGATCTTCAGACCAGGCGCACCGAAGGCACCCAGCGACTGACCTGCGGAGCCCTTCAGCTTGACCGTGAGGTGGTCGGGCTGGAGGTTGTTACGCATACCGAAGTTCTTGACGATGTAGCTCGACGTGCGGGTACCGATGGTACGCAGGGTGTTCTGAACAGCGTATTCCAGCTGCATCTTCTCACCATCTTTCAGGAAGCGTGCTGCGTCCTTGACGATTTCGGCGTCCAGCGTGTCCGGTACTTCGTTGCGCGGCTTGTTGCGGTCGTAGACGATCTTGTTCGCGCCATCGACGGTGATGAGCAGCGGGTTGAGATCGAGGTCGTCGAGGTGAGCCGAACCACGCGAAACCTGCGTCAGCAGGTCGGCGCGACCGATCACTTCATCAAGGCTACGGGCACCGATCGACGCGAGGATTTCGCGCACTTCGGTGGCGTAGAACGTGATGAGGTTCACGACCTTGTCTGCGGTGCCGGTGAATTTGGCGCGCAGTTCAGGGTTCTGGGTACAGACGCCCACCGGACAGGTGTTCGACTGACACTGACGCACCATGATACAGCCCATCGCGATCAGAGCAGCGGTACCGATGCCGTATTCTTCGGCACCCATCATCGCAGCCATGACGATATCGCGGCCGGTCCGAAGACCACCGTCGGTACGCAGGGTGACGCGCTCACGCAGGTTGTTCATAGCGAGAACCTGATGCGCTTCGGTCAGACCCATTTCCCACGGCAGACCGGCATACTTCACCGACGTCGCAGGCGACGCACCCGTACCACCGTTGTGGCCCGAGATGAGGATCGTATCGGCTTCGGCCTTGGCAACACCGGCAGCAATCGTGCCGACGCCCGACGAAGCAACCAGCTTCACCGTGACCTTAACGGTCGGGTTGATCTGCTTGAGGTCGTAGATCAGCTGGGCAAGGTCTTCGATCGAGTAGATGTCGTGGTGCGGCGGCGGCGAAATCAGGGTCACGCCTTTGGTCGAGTGACGCAGACGCGCAATCAGGTCGGTGACCTTCATGCCCGGCAGCTGACCACCTTCACCCGGCTTCGCACCCTGAGCGACCTTGATTTCAAGCTCTTCACAGTGGTTCAGGTATTCGGCGGTGACGCCGAAACGACCGGAAGCAACCTGTTTGATCTTGGCCGACGGGTTATCGCCGTTCGGTTCCGGGACGAAGTGTGCCGGATCTTCACCACCTTCACCCGAGTCCGACTTCGCACCGATGCGGTTCATCGCAACGTTCAAAAGCTTGTGGGCTTCCGGCGACAGAGCGCCGAGCGACATACCAGGCGTGACGAAGCGCTTGCGGATCGCGGTGATCGATTCGACTTCCTCGATCGGGATCGCCTTGCCCATCGGCTTGATGGCCAGCAGGTCACGAAGGTGGATCGGCGGGTTCGATTGCATCGACGACGAGTACTGCTTCCACAGCTCGTAGGACGAACGGTCACAGGCCGCCTGAAGCATGTGCATGGTCTGTGCTTCCCATGCGTGCTTCTCGCCCGAACGGCGCGACTTGTAGAAGCCGCCGACCGGCAGGACGTTTGCAGCGGCAGAACGCCAGCCGTGAGCGTGGACTTCTTCCAGCTTGCGCTGGATGCCGTGCAGACCGATGCCCGAAATGCGGCTGTGCATACCCGGGAAGTATTCGGCGCACATCGCACGCGACAGACCAACGGCTTCGAAGTTCAGACCGCCACGGTAGGACGACAGAACCGAGATACCCATCTTCGACATGATCTTGAGAAGACCACCGTCGACGGCCTCGCGGTACTTGCGCATCGCGTCGGTGAGCGAAACGTCCAGCAGGCCGCGCTCGATACGGTCAGCAAGGCTGTCCTGAGCGAGGTAAGCGTTCACAGTCGTCGCGCCACAGCCAATAAGAACGGCGAAGTAGTGCGGGTCCACACACTCTGCCGAACGGACGTTCAGCGAGCAGAACGTGCGCAGGCCCTTGCGGGTCAGCCACGAGTGGACAGCCGAGGTCGCGAGGATCATCGGCATCGGCACTTTGCTGTCGTTCTGGTGTTCGTCGGTCAGCACGATGTGACCGGCGCCCGAACGCACTGCGTCTTCGGCTTCGGAACGGATACGCTCCAGACCTTCGCGGAGTGCTTCCTGACCAGCGCCTACGGGGAAGGTACAGTCGATGATCGCAACGCTGTCACCGAACTGTTCGACCATGCGGGCGAATTCGCCGTTGGCAACGAAGGGGCTTTCCAGAACGAGGATCTCGGTCTGCGAGCTGTCTTCGTCGAGCACGTTCTTGAGGTTACCGAAGCGCGTCTTGAGCGACATCACGCGGGTTTCACGCAGCGAGTCGATCGGCGGGTTGGTCACCTGGCTGAAGTTCTGACGGAAGAAGTGCGACAGCGGGCGGTACATCTTGGACAGAACAGCCGACGGGGTGTCGTCGCCCATGGAGGCTACGAGTTCCTTGCCGTCCTCTGCCATGGTGGCGAGAACCTGCTCCAGCTCTTCGAGCGAGTAGCCGGCAGCAACCTGACGCTTGCGCAGTTCGGCACCCGAGAAGGTCGCCTTTTCCTGAATGTCGCCCATGAAATCATGCAGATCGACGATCTTGTCGATCCAGTCGCCGAAGGACTGGCTGGCAGCCAGCGTGTCCTTGATTTCGGTATCGTGGTAGAGCTTGCCCTCTTTCATATCGACGGCAATCATCTGACCCGGACCAAGCGCGCCTTTTTCCTTGGCGGTCGCTTCATCGGTCGGAACCATGCCGACTTCCGAACCTGCGATCAGCATACCGTCGCCGGTGACGACGTAGCGCATCGGGCGCAGACCGTTACGGTCCAGACCGCCGCAAACCCAACGACCATCGGTCATTGCGAGCGCAGCAGGGCCGTCCCACGGCTCCATCACGGCGTTGCAGTACGCGTACATGTCCTGCCAAGCGGTCGGCATTTCGACAGCCTGCTTCGACCATGCTTCGGGAACGAGCATAGTTTTTGCCATCGGAGCGTTGCGGCCCGCACGAACGAGAACTTCGAACACGGCGTCCAGAGCGCCCGAGTCCGAGGTGCCGTTCGGGATGATCGGCTTGATGTCTTCGGCCAGTTCACCGAATGCGCCCGAGGCCATGCGGATCTCGTGGCTCTTCATCCAGTTGACGTTGCCCTTCAGCGTGTTGATCTCGCCGTTGTGGGCGAGCATGCGGAACGGCTGGGCCAGCTTCCACTCGGGGAAGGTGTTGGTCGAATAACGCTGGTGGTAGATCGCGAAGGCCGATTCAAAGCGCGGGTCTTCGAGGTCCGGATAGAACACCGAAACCTGCTCTGCGAGCATCATGCCCTTGTAGATCAGCGAACGGGTCGACAGCGAACAGACATAGAGGCTGTTGATCTGCGCGTCGGCAGCAGCTTTCTCGATGCGGCGACGGATGATGTATAGCTCGCGTTCGAACTCTTCTTCCGTGATGTCCTTTTCACAGCGGATCAGGATCTGTTCGATTTCCGGACGGGTCGCGTTCGCCTTGTCACCGAGGCACTCGGTGTTCACCGGAACGTGGCGCCAGCCGTAGATGTAGTGACCCATGCGGAGCACTTCGGACTCCACGATGGTACGGCAGCGTTCCTGAGCACCGAAGTCGGTACGCGGAAGGAAGACCTGACCGACAGCGATACGCTTGTCCATATCGGGCTCGTGGCCGGTACGACGGATCTGGTCGTAGAAGAAGTTCGCCGGAATCTGGACGTGGATACCTGCGCCGTCACCGGTTTTGCCGTCGGCGTCGACAGCACCGCGGTGCCAGATAGCCTTGAGCGCGGTGATGCCCTTGTCGACAACGCTGCGCGACGGCTTACCGTCGATAGCAACCACGAGACCTACGCCGCAGGACGAGTGTTCATCGTCGGTGCGGTAGAGGCTGTTCTCAGCCATCCATTTGCGGTTGGCCTCTTCGGCGGCGACCCAATTTTCGTCATAAGTGGTCATGAGGCGTCTCCTTTAGTTCCGATGTACCGAGGCGCGCGAAAGGATCGTGCCGCAGCCATATTCGGGATTCGTTGACATGAAGCCGGTTTCTCCGGGGAAGGCGAAACTCACCGGTCTGCCGTCTTCGTCGAATGTATCTTCGGGTGTCGTGAGCGTGCCTGTTCCTGCAAAGAAACGGCGCCAGTCACGGCTGATGAATTCATGTCCTTCGGCGCGGTAAACTTCGTTGCCTTCCGCATCGTAGGTGCGCATCCGGTACGCGGTTTCTTCCAGCTCGACGCCGTCGATCGTCACCTTGCGGCCCGTCAGCTGGTCCACGCCGGTGTAGCGGCGCGTGCCGAGCTGGTCCGAAGTCTGGGTGAAGTCGTAGGTGTCTTCACCCGTCTCAAGCAGCTCGGTGAACGACGCCGGATCGGCATTGTCTGCGTCGAGTTCGTCGATCGCGCCCGAAAACGGGCTGTAGCTACGGACCCACTGCGCTTCGCTGTCGATCACGCTGACGAACTCCAAGCCCTCGGGTCCGAAAGTCATCGACTGCTGGTATCCTTCCGGATCGGCTTCGCAGGTATAAAGCTGCATCACCGTGCAATCGCGGTTCTGGACCGTCGCGTAGACCTCGCAACCTTCGGGCATGGTCAGACCTTGCGCACCTACAGGCATGGCCCATCCGGCAGCGAAAGCCACCGACAGGCCAAGCATAATAGAGCGCAGGTCCTGCATGTCCGTACCTTACTCGGCAGCGACGCTGGCAATGTCGTTGAACTGGCGCAGCATCGCCTGAGCAGCCTCGCGGCCGTCACGGATACCCCAGACAACGAGCGATGCACCGCGAACGATGTCACCGGCAGCGTAAACGCCGTCGAGGCTGGTCTGGCCGGTGCCGAACTCTGCCTTGATGGTGCCCCAGCGGGTCACTTCCAGACCGTCGGTGCCCCAGAGCTTCGGCAGGTCTTCCGGCTCGAAACCAAGTGCTTTGACGACGAGGTCTGCGGGCTCGACATAGTCGGCGCCCTCGATGACTTCCGGCGAACGGCGGCCCGAGGCGTCCGGCTGGCCGAGGCGCATCTTCTGCACTTCGACGCCGGTGACGGTGTCGCCCTGGAAACCCTTCGGAGCGGTCAGCCACACGAATTCGACGCCTTCCTCCTCGGCGTTCTGGGTTTCACGCTGCGACCCCGGCATGTTTGCACGGTCACGGCGATAGAGGCACTTCACCGACTTCGCACCCTGACGGATCGCAGTACGAACGCAGTCCATCGCGGTGTCACCGCCGCCGATGACGACAACGTTTTTGCCTTCGGCATTCAGTTCGCCCGAGTCGTAGGCCGGAACATCGTCACCGAAGTTCTTGCGGTTCGACGCGGTCAGATAGTCCAGAGCCTTGACGATACCCTTCGCGTCCGAACCCGGAAGGTCGCGCGATTTGTAAACGCCGGTAGCGATCAGAACGGCGTCGTGCTTGGAGCGGATCTCTTCGAAGGAGATGTCCTCACCGACGTTGCAGTTCATGACGTACTCGACACCGCTGTCCTTCAGCAGGTCGGCGCGGCGCATGACGACATCCTTTTCCAGCTTGAAGCCGGGGATACCGTAGGTCAGCAGGCCGCCAGCGCGGTCGTAACGGTCATAGATCGTGACCTGAACGCCAGCTTGGCGGAGCATGTCAGCAGCAGCCATACCAGCCGGACCCGCACCGATGATGCCAACGGACTCGGTACGCTCCGAAATCGGAGTGATCGGTTTGACCCAGCCTTTTTCCCACGCAGTGTCGGTGATGTACTTTTCAACCGAACCGATGGTGACAGTGCCGTGGCCGGACTGTTCGATGACGCAGTTGCCTTCGCACAGACGGTCCTGAGGGCAAATACGGCCGCAGATCTCGGGGAAGGAGTTGGTCGCCTGGCTGATCGCATACGCTTCGTCCAGACGGCCGGTCGCGGTCATGCGCAGCCAGTCAGGAATGTTGTTATGCAGCGGGCAGTGCGACTGGCAGTACGGAACACCGCACTGGCTGCAACGGCTCGATTGTTCTTCGGCCTTGGCAGCGGCGAACTCGGCATAAATCTCGTTGAAGTCCTGACGGCGATCTTCCGCGTCACGCTTTGTGGGCATGTCGCGATCAACCGTTACGAACTTGAGCATCTTGTCTGTAGCCACGGGCCATCCTCCGCAATCTCTTCGGATGGCCTGAATAGAAGCATACGTCCAAAATGAAAAGGCAGTAATGTTGACCTATTTTACGGTTTAAGCGGTGTTTGGCGCATTATTTTCGCCCCGCTTGTAAAAAAATAGGTCAGCACAGTTTCCATTGATGCCTTTTGACGCACAAATCGCCCGATTTTGAGGGCGAATCGTGAATGATTCGAACCCTTAGGCCAGTACTCCCATGCCCAGCAGAGCAAGGAGCAGCCCGCCAAACACGATCCGATAGATCGCGAATGCTGTGAAACGGTTCGATTGAATATAGGTGAGCAGCCATTTGACCGAAACAAATGCGGTGATGGTCGACACAACGAATGCGATGCCCAGTGCGGTCCAGTCTTCGCTGACGCCAGTATCGCTGGTGAGGGTTTTCAAGATCTCGTAGGCGCTCGCTGCGTACATGGTCGGAATACCGACGAGGAACGCAAATTCGGTTGCTGCAGCACGGTTCGATGTGCCGAGCAGCATGGCGACAAAGATCGTCGTGCCCGAACGCGAAGTGCCTGGGAAAACGCCCGCCACAATCTGCGCGATACCGACGGCAACGGCGACCGTCATCGTGATTTTCGCACTGTCGGGGAGCCGCTCTGCCGCCCGTTCGGCGACGATCATCCAGATACCACCGATCACCAACGCCCAAGCAACAGGCTGGATGGTTTCGGGCAGCTCGAAGCCCAATTTCTTGACCACAAGGCCCAGAACGGCCGTGATCAGGAAGGCAACGGTGAGCTTGATGAGGTAATCGCGGTTTTCCGGATCGTTCCAGCCGAGCAGCAGGTCGGTGATACGCTTCCAGTAGATCAGGGTCACGGCGAGGATCGCGCCAGCCTGAATAACGATGTTGTAGGTGTCGGACCGTTGACCGATCCAGTGCTGAGCGAGAAGAAGGTGGCCGGTGCTCGAGATCGGCAGGAATTCGGTCACCCCCTCGATAATACCGAGGATGACGTCGTTCAGGTAACTCATGACAATAACTTCCAGTCAATCAGCCCGAACGACGTATCAAAATACCGCTCAGGCCTGTTTCAAATTCTTTGCAGATTTCTTGATCGCATCATACTGACCCGACGGGCGGAAACGCCAGAGATAATCAGGTAGTACCGCCTCGAGGTCGGTCGGTTCGATGCCGAGATCAGCAAAACCCTTCGCATCTGCCGAAACAATGTTGTCCGAGCGAAGATTTGCGACCTGATCCTTGGTGATCGGTGCTTTGACGATGCCGAGCGATACGGCCTGAACAACGCCCATCACAGTCGCGAGGATGTTGCCCAGCCAGAACGGCAGACCGATGATACCGCGACGACGGTTGATGATGCGCAGCATGGTGCTCATCAGTTCACGGAAGGTCATGACGTCCGGACCGCCGAGCTCATAAATGCCGGAAGCCTTGCCGGTGACGCCCATGACAGCAGCCTGAGCCACGTCATCGACCCAGACCGGCTGGAATTTGGTGTCAGCGCCGACCAGCGGCAGAACCGGCGAGGTGCGGGTCATACCGGCGAAGCGGTTAAAGAACTCGTCCTCGGTGCCGAAGATGATCGACGGGCGCAGAATCATGGCGTTCGGGAAGGCATCCAGAACAGCCTGCTCACCGGCAGCCTTGGTCTTGGCGTAATCGCTGTCCGATTCTTCGTCAGCGCCGATGGCCGAAATGTGGACGAGGCTGGTGACGCCCTGCTCTGCCGCGATGCGAGCGATGCGGGCGGCGCCTTCGGACTGAACGGCCTTGAAAGTGTTATTGCCCTTTTCAGCGAGGATACCGACGCAGTTCACGACGGCGTCGGCGCTTTCCATAACGGCGGCGACGCTTGCGTCGTCACGAACGTTGCAGAAAACAGGCTCGACCTGACCGACGGCACCGTAGGGTTTTACAAACAGTGCTTCGTTCGGATCGCGGACGGCAACGCGGACACGCCAGCCCTGCATGGCCATCCGGCGCGCGATGTAGCGGCCTACGAAACCCGATCCGCCGTAGATGGTGACAAGCTTGGACATGGTGCGCCTCATTGGAAAACTTGTGTCGGGTTTAACCTTGGACCCTTTGCCAGACAAGGCAGAATGAACTTTTTGCAGAGAAGTTCGAAATCCGTGTTGACACTCCCCTGCACCAGCCATAGAAGCCCGCTCACACCAATCATCTGTGCCCAGATGGCGGAATTGGTAGACGCGCTGGCTTCAGGTGCCAGTGGCCGCAAGGCCGTGGAGGTTCGAGTCCTCTTCTGGGCACCATCCCCCCAAGTTTCAATAGCTTAGCTCTGATAGAGCCGACGGGATGGTTGCGTTTTCTTCATCAAATTCTGGCGCTGCTCGCTGAGTCGCACGCGTTCTGTCCGACCATCACCTGTTTGATGATGGCCGCACCGATTCCGTGATTATTCGTCGTCGACGCAGGTCTGGCTCTGCTCTCCGAGGCCGTTGATTCCCAGCGTCACGATATCGCCCGCTTTGAGGTACTTCGGCGGGGTCATACCCATCCCGACTCCCGGAGGCGTGCCGGTCGAGATCACATCGCCCGGATGCAGGGTAAAGAACTGCGACAGGTAGGAAATCAGGTAAGGCACCTTATAGACCATCGTTGCGGTCGTGCCGGACTGCATCCGCTCACCGTTCACATCGAGCCACATGTCGAGCGAGTCGATGTTGCCGACCTCGTCAGGCGTCACCAACCACGGGCCGAACGGGCCGAAGTTGTCGCAGGACTTACCCTTGACCCACTGGCCGGAGCGCTCTGTCTGGTAGGCACGCTCGGACACGTCGTTGCAGATCGCGTAACCCGCGACGCAATCCAGAGCCTCGTCCTCTGACACGTATTTGGCCGTTTTGCCGATGACGACAGCCAGCTCGACTTCCCAGTCGGTCTTTTCAGAGCCGCGCGGGATGATGATGGGATCGTTCGGGCCGCAGATCGCGCTGTTGTACTTTGTAAAGATGATCGGCTCCGGCGGGACGGTCATGCCAGCCTCTGCCGCGTGGTCGGAGTAGTTCAGACCGACGCAGATAAACTTGCCGATGTTGCCGACGCAGGCACCGATACGGACGTCCTGATCGACTAGCGGCAGGCTATCGATGTCGATGTCCTTCAGCGCATCCAGATCGCCCAGCGCGTCGCCCGCGATGTCGGCCACATGCTCCGAGAGGTCACGCAAAAGACCGTCCTGCCCCACAACGCCCGGCTTTTCCGAACCGCGCTCACCAAATCTGACCAGTTTCATCCGAAACCCCTCCTGTTGTTGCGGCGAACGGTAATGCCCATTTGTCCAGATGCAAGCGCCCTCGTGTTGCGTCGGGCTTTGCGTTTCTCTATCCCGTTCGCAAAGCGGAAAAGGCATCTCTATGGCGAATTACCTGTACAAGAACGACCTTCCCGACGGGTTGGATCTCGGCTCTGTCGTGGCGATTGATTGCGAAACCATGGGACTGAACCCGCACCGCGACCGACTTTGCCTGATCCAGATGTCGGGCGGCGATGGCAACTGCCACCTTGTTCAGGTCGAAATGGGCCAGGCTGAGGCACCGAACCTATGCAAGATGCTCGAAGACCCGAATGTATTGAAGCTGTTCCACTTCGGTCGTTTCGACATTGCCGCGATGTACCACGCCTTTGGTGCGCTGGCGGCCCCTGTCTACTGCACGAAGATCGCGTCCAAAATGGTCCGCACGTTCACCGATCGCCACGGGCTCAAGCAGCTTTTGCAGGAGGTCGTCAGCGTCGACATCTCCAAGCAGCAGCAACAGTCGGACTGGGGCGCGGCTGATCTGACCGATGCGCAGCTTGATTATGCCGCGTCCGATGTACTGCACCTCCACAAACTCAAAGCCGAGCTGGACGTCCGCCTCGCCCGCGAAAACCGCACCGAACTGGCGCAGTCCTGCTTTGACTTCCTTCCGACCCGCGCCAAGCTTGACCTGCTAGGCTGGAACGAACCCGATATTTTCGCGCACTGACGGATGGCACCCATGGACCGCAACAAGATCATCGCGACCGCACGCAATGTCATCGACGAAGAATCGCGCGCGCTCGCCATTCTTTCTGAAACCGTTGGTCTGAATCTGGCACACGCCGCGCAGGTTATCCTTGATGCGCCTGGCCGCGTGATCGTGTCGGGCATGGGCAAATCGGGTCATGTCGGCAAGAAAATCGCCGCGACCTTTGCCTCGACCGGTACGCCCGCGCACTTCGTCCATCCGGCAGAGGCATCGCACGGCGATCTGGGCATGATCTCCAAGGGCGACGTGGTTCTGATCCTGTCGAACTCGGGCGAGACGCCTGAACTCGCGGACCTCATCGCCCACACCCGCCGCTTCGGTATCACCATGATCGGCGTGGCCTCCCGCGCCGAAAGCACGCTGATGCAGCAGGCCGATGTGCAGCTTGTCCTGCCGCAACTGGGCGAGGCGTGCGGCCACGGCGTTGTCCCGACGATTTCCACTACGATGACGCTCGCGCTCGGCGATGCGCTCGCCGTTGCGCTGATGGAGCACCGTGAATTCGGCGCGGAGCATTTCCGCCAGTTCCACCCTGGCGGCAAACTGGGCGCCCGCCTGTCCCGTGTCCGCGATCTGATGCACGGCGCGGATACCTTGCCGCTGGTAAAAGCAAGCACCGCAATGAGCGAGACGCTGCTTGTCATCAGCCAGAAGGGATTTGGCGTTGTCGGCGTGACCGACGACCACAACCGCCTGATCGGCATCATCACGGACGGTGACCTTCGTCGCCATATGGACGGCCTTCTGGACCGCACCGCAGGGGAGGTGATGACCCCTGCCCCGCGCACCATCGCCCCCGAAGCGCTCGCCGCCGAGGCATTGGCCCAGATGAACGAACGCAAGATTACCTGTCTTTTCGTCGTGCCCCTCGACGGCACGGGCGAAAGCTGCGGTATCCTCCATATCCACGACTGTCTGCGTGCGGGAGTTGCTTAAAAAGTGCCGAACAACTCCTACAGCCGGTTCGTCAGCTACGCGAAGGTGATCCTTCCGCTGGCATCGCTTGCGCTGCTTTCGACACTGTTTCTGTTCGCCCGCACCAACAGCGATGTGGACACGATCCCCTATGCAGAGATCGAGGACATCGCCAGCAAACCGCGCCTTGCGGGGCCGAACATCTCTGGCGTGACGGTCGACGGCGATACATTTGCCGTGTCCGCCAAGGTCGCCCGCCCGCTCGAAGACAGCAGCGCCTTTGCCGTGGAGCAGATCGCAATCAACCTGCAAACCGGTGATGGGCGCTCGGTGAACATCGGCGCGGGCGTGGGCGAGGTCGACACCTCCAGCCGCCTCGTCAATCTGCACAACCTCGTTCGCCTTGATGCCACCGACGGCTATCTCATGGAAACGCAGGGCCTGAATGCCGACCTTGATGCGGGCACTGTGGAGTCCATCGCTCCGCTTGAGGTTCGAGCCCCCTATGGCGCGCTCACGGCAGGTCATCTGTCGATCACACGCGGGTCAGAAGGCGCTCATATTGTTTTCAATCAGGGCGTCCGGCTGGTATATCAGCCCCAGCAATAAGGAATTACACCGTGCGTTCGTTCTATGCCGCTCTCGCCCTTGCCTGCCTGTCCTCGCCGCTCATGGCGCAGACCAACATCTCGCTTGGCGCGATAGAGCCGGACCCCGACGCACCTGTAGAAATCACCGCAGACTCGCTGTCGGTCGATCAGGAAAACGGTCAGGCGACGTTCAGCGGTGAAGTGCTCATCGTCCAAGGCGATCTGCGTATTTCCGCCGGAACAGTGTCTGTCGAATACGATGATGAAACCGGCGACATCATGCACCTTCTGGCGTCGGGCGGTGTCACGTTCGTCACCGCGACCGATGCCGTCGAAGCGCAAGAAGCCGACTATGACCTTGAAGGCAAATCGCTCGACCTGACCGGCGACGTACTCGTCACCCAAGGCCGCAGCGCTATCTCTGCCAGCGCCATGACCATCGACTTATCTACCGGCAATGCCGAGCTGACAGGCCGCGTCCGCACCACGTTTGTCCAAGGCAACAACTGATGCCCGATCTTGCCGTCAAAGAAGGCGATGTCGGCCTCAAGGTCAAAAACCTGCGTAAAAGCTACCGTAAGCGCACCGTCATTCGTGACGTTTCGCTGGAGCTTGGCCGTGGTGAGGTCGTTGCCCTCCTCGGTCCGAACGGCTGCGGCAAGACCACAACGTTTTATTCCATCGCTGGCCTTGTGAACGCCGAGGGCGGCCGCGTCACCGTGGATGGTCGCGAGGTCAGCAACCTGCCCATGTACCGCCGTGCGCGCCTCGGGATCGGTTATCTGCCGCAGGAAATGTCGATCTTTCGCGGCCTCAACGTCGAAGACAACATCCTCTCGATCCTCGAGATCGCAGAGAAAGACGCGAACCGCCGTCAGCGCCGCCTCGAAGAACTGCTGTCAGAGTTCTCGATCGAGCACCTCCGCCGCGCGCCTGCGCTGGCTCTTTCGGGCGGTGAGCGCCGCCGTGTGGAGATTGCCCGCTGCCTTGCCGCAGGGCCGAAGTACGTCCTGTTCGACGAGCCTTTCGCGGGCGTTGACCCCATTGCTGTTGGCGAAATCCGCCATCTAGTGGCCGATCTGAAGAACCGCGGCATCGGCGTTCTGATCACAGACCATAACGTTCGTGAGACATTGGAAATCGTTGATCGTGCTTACATTTTGCACGACGGCAAGGTTCTGATGTCCGGCACGACTGAAGAAGTGGTTCAGGACGAGAACGTGCGCCGCGTCTACCTCGGCCAGTCTTTCCGCGTAAACTAAGCGGAATTCGCATACTCCCTCAGACTCATTGACAAACGGCGTGAACAGTCGTGTCATGATAATGATGACAATGTTCGTGAATTCACTGCGCGCTCCCTCAGGGTTTCAAGGCCCCAGAGCGGCTGCAATTATCACATTATCATCTTCCCCAAGACACGGCGCCTGTGGCCCCGCGATAACGCGGTGCTACCTGTCATGTCCCGTGCCTAGCAATTGAGAGGAGTTACAATGCGGTACCAAATTAGCGGCAAACAGATCGATGTCGGTGATGCTCTTCAAAGCCACGTCAAAACCGAACTCGGTGCGACCCTCGAAAAGTACGCCGGCCGTCCGACCGACGCCGTGATCGTCTTTTCCAAGTCGGGCTCTGAGTTCGTGTGTGAAGCCGTTGTGCACCTTTCAACCGGCCTGACCTGTCAGGCCCGCGCCCATACCCATGACATTTACGGCTCGTTCGATGCGTGCTGCGAAAAGATGGACAAGCAACTTCGCCGTTACAAACGCCGCCTGAAGGACCACCATGCCGAGCGCTCGACTCCGGTTGAACTTATGGCCGGTTCCTCTTATATCCTCGCCGCAACGGAAGAGTCCGATGAGGCCGAAGCAGCAACCGACGCACCTGTCATCATTGCCGAGATGGAGATGAAAATCCCCGCTCTCTCGGTCAACGAAGCAGTCATGCAGATGGAGCTCGCACACGGTTCGGTTCAGGTCTTCCGCAACGAGAAGCACGGCGGCCTCAATGTGGTTTACCGCCGTGAAGACGGGAACATCGGTTGGGTAGATCCGCGTTAAGCGCCCAGCTCGAGTACAGGCGCCAAGGCGAGTAAATGCAACTTTCGGCTATTCTGCGACCAGAAGCGGTCAAGACCATTTCGGCCTCGACCAGCAAGAAGCGTTTGTTTCACGACATCGCTGATCTGGCGCAACAATTCTATGGTTTCGATGCCACCGATGTTGTGGACGCCTTAGTCGACCGCGAAAGCCTCGGACCTACCGGCGTGGGACAGGGTATCGCTCTGCCCCATGCCCGCCTCGAAAAGGCGGACAAGGTTTGTGGTTTGTTCTTACGCCTTGATAAGCCTATCGATTTTGACTCGGTGGACCGCCAGCCGGTTGACCTGGTCTTCGCTCTGCTTGCCCCCGACGCAGCAGGCGTAGAGCACCTCAAGGCGCTCGCTCTGGTCTCGCGCACCATGCGTGACAAGGACATCTGTGCGAAGCTGCGGGCCAACAGCGATCCGGCCACGCTCTACACGATCCTGACCGAAGCGCACTCCACCCAGAAAGTCGCCTGAGGCTATTTCCAGCTTCCGAAACCGAACGTCATGTAGTCGCGCTGATAGACATCAGCCGCGAGTTTTTCGATGTCTGCGTCATAGATCGACTGGAGCTTCCCGCGGTACGGATCACAGTTCGTGTCGAAATCCGGCGCATCATCGCGGCCCACACTGAAGGCGAGATACGCCAGATCGGTTTTGATCCGGTCCTCGCGGATCATGATATCGGGCGAACAGAAATTCGCGAATCCCTGCACCACGGCAGTCTGCGTGGCCCACGCCGGATCGACGCGAATCGATGTCTGCCCCGCGATGTTCGCCTTCAGAAATTCGAGGAAACCGATGAACGCCGCCCGATGTGCCGTCGCGTCATAGTTTTCGGCCGGAGGCGTCTCTTTCGGCAGCGGAACCTTGAACATCTGCTTCAAAGTCTTCCGGATTTCACCGAACGTTGTATCGCCATAGCCGAGGATATGTTCACAGAACGCAGCGTGAGCGCGGGCGACGGGGTGGCGTAGAACGGTGAAGGTCCGGTGCCCGACGTGCTTGCGCTTCCATTGACGGATGTCTTTCTGGTTCATCCCCGTGCGGACATTCTCGCCATCGAGCGAATTCAGCCACGCGGTAACCGCCGCTTCGGGGCCACCGCGCACCGGCATGTACAGCAGCGGAGAATTTGCAGCCGCCGCGAATTGCGGTGCCATCGCGCCGCGGCGCGGTTCAAAATTCGGGGTGCGGGTCAGGTTGAAACGGTCAAGCCGCGCGAGCGCGCTTTCCATCTGCGGGAAGTTGTCGACCTTGTCGGATATCGGTGCGGGATTCTGCTTTTTCAGGGTCTTATCCAGCCCATCCAGCCGCGCATCCGCACCAAGGAATTCCGCCAACCCGTTCATCACGTCGACGTCCTGAAGATCTTCGTAGGCGACGTAAAAAGCCGTTTGGCCGGACTTCTGGAGCGTATTCAGAAGTTGCACCTGAAACTCTTGCAGCGCGGCAAGGTGGTTCTCGAACTCGCCTTCGTCGAACGACACGACCTCGCTCTTGGCGTTTTTGACGTTCGTCAGTTTCCACTGACCTGTCGCCTGCGCGATCTTCCAGCTGATATAGCTTTCGATCGGGTTGCGGGTCAGTATGATCTTGGCGCAGCGCTTATCCGCGAGCAGGTTGTCCAAAATGCGCGGATCGTGGTCGTGGAAGTACCGGAAGCCCCCGATCCCGTCCGATTTATCGCGAATGGTCTTCACGAGATGCATCGGATCAATTTCGCGCTGTCCCTGCGTCACACCAAGGATCGCATGGGCGTTCGGGTAGCCGATGAAATGCGGATTAAACGCTTCGCCGTGACATTGAATGCCGTCAAAAGCGTTAAGGTTGGTTTCCAAAAAGTTTGAGCCGGTCCGCATTTCTGCGAACACGACGAAATAATCGAATTTGGCCATCAAAAATTATCGAACCAGATAGGGTTTGCGCTTGGGGCGCGGCGCGTTGACTGGTGCCGATTCTACAGGGAAATCACCCATAAGATAGGGGTGCATCCCTTGGTTCTTCAGATTTTGCAGGAATTGACCAAAGCCGGTCAGGTCCGCCATCCGCGGCGCTTCATTGAGGCGGCGCAGGCTCTTGCCCGTGATTTCGTCGACCACGGTTTGCAGCGCTTCCATCGGCGACTCGATGAAGTCAGCCATGGTCCAGATACGCACTTTCGATTTGGTGTAGATTGAACGGAGAATATCGAGATGCTCGCTTTCGATCTTCTGAAGGCGTGCCGCCTCTTCACGCAGATCGGCGAAGTTACGGTTCGACTTGAATAGCGGAACGGCCCAAGCACCTGAGATTACACTGATTTGCGCGTTTGAATCGCGCGCGAGGTCCCAGCTGATCGCCTGATTATCCAGCGGCCCGAATTCGAAACACTGCCGTTCGCCGCGCGTGTTCCACACGAGGCTCCGCAAAAAACTACGCGGGCTATAATCGCGCAGCTCGGCAGAGTCGGAAAGCCCACCGACAAAAGTCGACTGACCGCCCTCGAACCACGCCTTGTCGGGCGCAAAAAGGTGGCCGTGAACGCGGGCACCGGTCGCTTTGGCGAGCCACGGGTTGAAGTCCTCGAACAGGTCGGAGAACCCTTCGAACACCGAAAACTGGCTCGCAGTCACACCGTTTTCCCAATCATCGTTCGGGAAGCGGCTGTGCATATAAAGGCCAGGACGACCTCGGGTCCGGCGATCGACAGCGCGCGCAAAGATGCGGTCGATTTTCCCAGGGTTCGGCTCGTTCGCACGCAGTTCGGAGGCAGGGCCAAGGAACGTGTCATACAACCTGTCCGCGTGGGGCCAGATTTTCCGCGCGACAAAGCAGTCCGACCGCCGCAAAAGCTGGAGGTGGTCGTCGTAGAAGATGTGCGGTTTCCCTTGGAAATCGAACTTCGACAGGGTCAGCGAGCGGCTCTCGATATTAGGCGAATAGAGGCGCGCGAGCGTCTGGAAGTAGCTTTCGTCGGGAATCCAGACCTTTTTGAAGTAGCGATCGTAGGTTTCACGCTCGGGATCTTCGAGGATCGCCGAAAGCGTCTGACGCGTCAGGCACCACCACTGCGACCCCATATGCGGCACGAGGCCCTCGGGGATCTTCCGGCGGAATTTGATGCGGCGTTGGAAATCGACGTACCAATCAAACAGGCGGCGCTGTTTCTTCCACGAAAACGGGAAGCGCAGCGTGAAACGTTCCTGATCGAGGCCGCCAACCGTCCACGGAACATCCGCAGTCGTAGCGCTTTCGATGAAATCCGTGCGTGGATGCTGGCGGAGGTAATCGGTCAGCTCGGCCACGGGGCGCAGCGGCAGACACGATCCGGACGCCAGATAGACGTGCGTCACATCCGGAAACTCTTTGAGCATGACCTCGGAGCCACTCTGCGTTGCGGCCACAAGGCCCCAAGTGCCCCAACCGCAACGATGGCGTTCGGAAAAACGCACGGTCTCCAGATCGCGCAGCTTACTGACGAAGCTTTTGAACTTCTCGTCATTCACCGCTTTGTCGACGTGGACAACGACGGGCGATCCCGCAGCGGACCAATGGCGTATTACCTGCTCGGCCCGATTGAAGGCCGAGTGGATGAGCATGACGATGCCAACCTGCGTCCCCGTCATGCCCAGTTTCCTTTGGACATGAGCCCCAGAATTTCGAGCTGGCGCCAGTTGATGTATTTCTCCGACCACTTGCACCAGAGGTCGGTGTTATCTCGCAGACCTTCGAAATAGGCGCGATATTCGTGGCTGCCGGCATAGTGCTGGCCGCGCGACATCTCCTCCGCAGCTTTGAAAGTGAGTGTATCGAGGAATTTCGTGTGCAGGAGAATGCCGCTGGCTTTCTCACCGCCCCATTCGTCGTAAACCTGATTTAGACCGCGCGGCAGCAACATGTGCGTGCTGGACACATAGGCGTAGCGGCGGTCCCATTTGACCAACGGCACCTTGTTTAGCGCGGGCGAACGCTCCGGCATATCTTGGAAAAATTCGCGGGCACGCGGTCCGCCCTGAATCCACAGGTTACCGTATTTGCTATTGCGGCTGATCGTGTAGTTGCCGCTGTCGAACCACTGCGCAATGTCGAGCGGGTTGTCACCGCGACGGTACGGAATGCTCGAAATCGGCCCCTTGGGATACATGTCGAGCAGCATGGCAGAGAACGAGCGGATCGACGACGCGTCCAGCCAGTCGGTCAGCGCGCGGATCGGGCGGGAATCGCAAAACGGATAGACGAAGAGCTCGTCAGGATCGACGACGAGACACCAGTGACCATGGCCGTGACGCAGCAGAAGCCAGTTGATCCAGTCCATCCCGAACTTCGACCGTTTATAGCTCGCGGAAGTACGCCAGATGGAAACGTCGGGCTGTTCGGCAAGGAATTCGCGGCCGCCATCATCGCTATCGTTATCCACGATGAGGAAGTGGTTCACGCCCATTGCGCGATAGTAGTCGAGGAAGTGCGGCAGACGCGGGTCCTCGTTCCGCATGGTCGAGAATACAAGGAGATCGCTCGGTCTGATCTGGCTCGTGCGGTCGGCAACCTGTTCGAGTTCACGCCGCTTGCGGATCGCGCGCACCAAGCGGTGACGCCGCTCCAGCCGAAGCCGATATGAACTCCAGAAACCCAAATCCGTCTCTCCGCTTACTGCTCAGGCTTAGCGTGTGCAGACTTTATGCCAAGTACCTTAGAGAAGTGTTGTTCCCACGTCGATGGCACGAAGGCTGTCACATGTTCTTCTCTTGATACTCCCATTATTTCGTTAACGGCAGTTCGCCAAGAAAAGTTATCCCGAGGATCGCGATAATCGGCATAATCCCCGAGTATTTCGCGGAAAACGGGAATATTTGAGCATATAACCGGAACGCCCATCGACGCGGCTTCGACCGGCGTCAGCCCGAAGCCTTCGACGAGCGACGGACAGAGCAATGCGCGGCTGCCGTGAATGACCGCCGCTAAGGCACCGTCGGTCAGATCGGGATACTCCTCCACCCCTTTGATCCCACGGTCGAGCCTGTCGAAAACGGTCTTGTTCAGCCACCCGCGCGATCCACAAACAAACAGGCGCGGACGGTTTTCCGGATCGAGCGACTGCCAGACTTCAAGAAGCAGCATGTGGTTTTTACGCGGCTCGATAGTGCCCGCAATGACAAAGTAGTCGTCGCTGAGATCGATATGTTTCGGGACTTCGGCAAACTTCGGATTCGGCCGGTCGACGCCGAGGTGAGACACAACAATCTCCGGCACATTCCCCGCTTTTTCGAGGTGCTGCTTCACACGCTCAGCCGCGAAATCGGAGATGCAGATGACGCGCGCCGCATGTTTTGACACCGCTTTAATCGCGTCCTCGAACCGCTCCACAACCCGCTGCCGCTGCGTTTCCGGATAATCGAGCGGAATGGTGTCGTGGATCATGACGTTGATATTGCCGCCAAATCCGACGTCGAGCGCCTGAAGTGTCGCCTCATCGAGGTTCTGGTGCCCGATGAGGTAAAGCTCCGAATTTTCCGGCAGATAGGTCGTCAGCAGCGGCACCAGCCGACCATGACGCCCGCGCCCGATCCGGTGGCGCCGTACAAGACTGTGCGCCGCGCGGACCTCGTGCCGCTTGCGCCGTGCGAGGTAGGATTGCAGGTCCGTCCGCCCCCATTCGCCCGTTGTCACGGCTTTCTCGAACGCCTGCCCGCCAGCGCGGTCCATCAGCACGAAACCGTGCGAGGTCCGGCAAAGGAAAAAGCAGGGCGCAGAATCAGCAAGGAACCGGCGTAGATACGCCAGTTCCACACGGTCAATTCCAGTCAGGGTTTTCCCGGCCCGCGAGGCCAATCTACTCAGGTCGAGAACCCTTGGAGTGTCTTTATTTGTCGTAGTGTCCACTCTGGTGCCAACGCCACGCATCGGTGATCATTGTCTTCAGTGTAGACCGCTGCGGCGTCCAGCCCAACTCCTCAATGGCACGCGAGCTGCCAGAAACGAGTTTTGTTGCATCGCCGGGACGTCGATCCCCCTCAACAATGGGGACTTCCTTGTTCGTGACCTCTGCCGAATAGGCGATAACTTCACGAACCGAGAAGCCGCTGCCAGTGCCGAGGTTGAAGACGCGACTCTGTTTGCCATCCTCAAGCCACTTCACACCGAGCACGTGCGCATCGACCAGATCGCAGACGTGGACGTAGTCGCGGATGCAAGTGCCATCGGGGGTATCGTAATCGGTACCGAACACCGTCAGCGCCGCACGCTTGCCGTCAATTGCGTCGAGCATCAGCGGAATGAGGTGCGTTTCGGGACGGTGGAACTCGCCAACCTCCCCTTCCGGATCGCCGCCAGCTACGTTGAAATAGCGGAAGATCACAGACCGCAGGCCGTGGCTCTGTTCGAAGTTCTCGAGGATATCCTCAATCGCACGCTTCGATGCACCGTAGGCGTTGATCGGCTCCTGAACGCAGTTTTCATCAAGCGTCACACCGTCCTGTTCACCATAGGTGGCGCAGGTGGACGAGAACACGAACTGCATACAATTGGCCGCAACGGCTGCTTCGATCAGGTTCAGCGATCCGACAACATTATTGCGCCAGTAGGCGCCCGGATCCTTCATCGACTCGCCAACTTGGCTGAGCGCGGCGAAATGCATGACGGCTACGGGCTTATATTTCGCGAAAACTTCGTCGAGGCGCGGGCGGTCCAGAAGATCGCCCTGTTCGAACGGGCCGAATTTCACGGCGTCCTGCCAACCAGTGATCAGGTTGTCGAAAGTCACAGGCGTAAAGCCTGCGGCCCGCAGCGCTTTACACGCGTGCGAGCCGATATAACCGGCACCGCCGGTCACAAGCACATTGCTCATAGAATTCCCTTCCCTCGCGGGAGGCGGCCTTATTGGGCCGCCTTACGTACCGCCATCATTTCGTCCAGATAGTTCTGGAATTCGTCGCGCAGCTCTTCACGTGCCAGACCGAATGCAACGGTCGCCTGAAGGAAGCCAGCTTTCGAGCCGCAATCATAGCGCTCACCGCGGAAGCGGTAGCCGTATACTTCGCGGCCTTCGGTCAGTTCGCGGGCAATCGCGTCGGTCAGCTGAAGCTCACCGCCAGCTCCGCGGTCGATCTTGCCGAGATTTTCCATGACCTGCGGACCAAGAATGTAACGACCGATCACCGCGAGGTTCGACGGTGCGTCTTCCATCTTGGGCTTTTCGACCATGCCGCGGGTCGAAACCACGCTGCCCATGTCGTCCTTCACATCGAGCACACCGTAGGCCGAGGCTTTTTCCGGAGCCACTTCCATCGCAGCAACCATGTTGCCGCCGGTTTCAGCGTAGGCTTCGACCATCTGCTGGAGGCACGGCTTTTCAGCCGCGATGACGTCGTCGGGCAGAATCACCGCGAACGGCTCGTCGCCAATCAGACGGCGGGCACACCAGACAGCGTGGCCGAGGCCCTGCGCGCGGTGCTGACGGATGTAAGCAATCGCGCCGCTTTCCATGTAGGTCGACTGCAGAACTTCGAGGAGCTTGTCTTTGCCGGCTTCACGGAGCGACGTTTCCAGCTCCGGAGCGCAGTCAAAGTAGTCTTCGAGCGCAGACTTGCCTTTGGAGGTAACGAAAATGAAGTCCGTAATACCTGCAGCGCGGGCTTCATCGATAGCGTACTGGATAAGCGGTCGGTCGACGAGGGTCATGATCTCTTTCGGGACCGACTTGGTCGCGGGAAGGAAACGGGTACCCAGACCGGCAACAGGGAAAATCGCCTTTGTTACCTTTTTCTGCATTCTACTCTCCAAATATACAAACGCCCGGTGGGGCAACAATTCTTATATCACGCGGGCCCACTCAACCAAAGTCAGGGCTACCCGCAGTTTGTTACATTTCCGCGTCAAACGTAACAGGTCGGCTGCCATTTTGGCCGTTTCATGTACGTAGTGCTTCAATTCGTTGCAGTTCGCGCACGTTTCGAGAGCGTTTGGTCCAGAATCTGAATACTGGGTCAGTCCTCTCCGATTTCCCGAAGAGCCCGCCCTGTTGCAACCAGATTCCTTCATCCGTGAACTTTACGCGGTGACGTAGAGCGGTGAGGGAATACCTCAAGATCGTGACGCGATGTCCGTCGTCGCGCGCCTCAATCGCCTTTTCAAGGATTTGACGATAGTTGTACCAACGCGCATTCATCGAAATGTGGCCGGAGGGTTTGGTCTCTGCCTCAAACGGCAAATAAGGCTGCTCGGATGCGCCGATGGGCTGCAATTCCTGAGGCCGAGCTAAGTGGCCCTCATCAGCGCCGACGTCATAGGTTTTCATGAGCCGCCGCACATCGCGCGGCTCGATCCGCCCCTCGATTAGATGCTTGATCGCGCCGTTTTCCTGCTCTGTCCGGTGATAGCGATGAAGCCGTCCGCGAACATCCTCGGGCGCGT
Organism: Marivivens donghaensis; assembly: GCF_011806565.1. Lineage (GTDB taxonomy): Bacteria > Pseudomonadota > Alphaproteobacteria > Rhodobacterales > Rhodobacteraceae > Marivivens > Marivivens donghaensis_A. Next base: position 132,064 of record NZ_JAATOP010000002.1, on the reverse strand, counting down.
GCTTGCGCAGGAATACCGCGATGCTCCGGCCCGTGTGGAACAGGCTCATAGGCGCACGGTCAGCGCGGCGACGCTCGCTGGACAGGTAGCCATGATGGACGACGGCCTTGGGAACGATCGCGGTGTCACCGCCAGCGGCAGCGATCCGTAGGTTCAGGTCCGTCTCGTCCATATAAAACTGATACGCAGGATCGAAACCGCCGAGCTTACAGACAAACTCGCGATCAAAGGCCATGTTCGTACCCTCGGTCTTGATCGCCTCACTCTTTTCGCCGCGCACAACGACCGTTTCCTCACCCTCGATGGTGAGGAGCTGCGTGCGGCCTTCACAATTTACGCTCCGCGCAGGCCATTGAAGCGAAATACCATTGCGACCAAGCACATAGCCCCCTGCCGCAACTGCATCACCCGATGCAATCGGTGCGATCAGATGATCGAGCCAACGCGGCTCCGGCACGGCATCGTCGTCGATGAAGGCAACAATATCGCCGGCCGCGTTCTGCAAACCGACGTTCCGCGCCATGGAGATGTTGGGAATGTCGAACCGGACGAGTTTTACACGGCCTTGATAGCCGCGCCCGACGAGTTCTTCGGAACCGTCCATGTCCGCGACAACGACGATTTCGAAGTTAGGGTAGTAAAGCTGGGACAGGCCATTGATGCAGCGCCGAAGAGCGGTGGGCCGATTGCGGCTGACAACAATGACACTGACCCGCGGGGGCGTCACGCGACCCCCATACCTTTGAGCATGGCCTCGATGCGGGGCACATCTTCAGGGTTGTTCAGTTCCCAGAACTTACGTCCACGGCCTTCGACCTCGACGCATAGGACATGCACACCGCGCTCAAGGAAGCGCAACTGCTCCAGACCTTCGAGCTTTTCCAGCGGCCCCGCGTTCCAGCGCGAATAGGCCGCCAGCGCGGACGGACGGTAGGCGTAGACACCGACGTGGTGGAAAACGGGCGTCTCGTCGTCATCGCCGTAGGTCTTTCCGGTGTACGGAATGACTTCCTTGGAGAAATACAGCGCGTTGTTATCGATACCGAAAACGGCGGTCGTGCCACCCACGCGGCCCGCCTTGCGGTCATCGAGGAAACCGTTCAGCGCCTCGCCCTCGGTCTTCAGCACCGGCGTTGCGACTTCTGCCACCGGAGACTTCTTCAGCCCCTCGATCAGTTCCTCGACGAACCACGGCGGCGTCAGCGGCGCGTCGCCTTGCAGGTTTACTACAACGTCAAACCCGCCGCCCAGCGTGTCAAAGGCTTCGGCGCAGCGTTCGGTGCCGTTCTGGCAGGCCTCGGAGGTCATAACGACCTCCGCGCCGAACGCTTCCGCAGCTTCGCGGATGCGGTCGTCGTCAGTCGCGACGGCGACGCGGTCCACACCTTTGACCTGCATCGCAGCATCCCAACTCCGCCGGATCAGGCTCTTGGCCTCACCGGAAGCGCCGGTCAGTTCGACAAGCGGCTTACCTGGATAACGGGTCGATGCGTAGCGGGCGGGAATGACGATAAGTGTGGGCAATCAAGCCTCCTTCAGATCAACGCCGGGAGCGTATGCGATGAAGAACGGATTTGCGAAGGTTTCCTTGCCGTAGCGCAGCGGCTGGTGATCGTCGAAACGCACGACATCGCCGCCCGCGCCGACCAGAACCGCGTGACCTGCTGCGGTGTCCCACTCCATCGTACGGCCAACGCGCGGGTAGAGGTCGGCTTCACCGGTGGCGACGAGGCAGAACTTCAGCGACGAACCGGCGCTCTTGGAGTCGGCAACGTTGTATTTGTTGATATAATCATCGGTGGCCTGATCGCGGTGCGATTTCGACGCGACGACCAGCAGAGCATTGTTGTCGGGAGTGCTAACGCGGATCGGCTTGGTTTCGCCAACGGTTTCCTTATCGAACGGACCCATTTCCTCGACCGCGTTGCCGCCCGCATCGGTGTAGAACAGGCGATCTTTGGCGGGTGCATAGACAACGCCGCGCACCGGCGAGCCGTCCATGACGTAGGCGATGTTTACGGTGAAATCGCCGCGACGCTTGACGAATTCTTTGGTGCCGTCGAGCGGATCTACGATGAGGAAAGTGCTCACGTTTTGGTCGTGGCTGTCGGCCTGTTCTTCAGTCACCAGCGCAACATCCGGAAATTCGGCGCGCAGACCTGCGGAGATCAGTGCATCGGCAGCTTCGTCAGCTTCGGTCACAGGGCTTTCGTCGCTCTTCGTTTTCACTTCGAAGTCGGGGCTATTGTAGATCTCCATGATCTTGTCACCAGCTTCGAGTGCAAGGCGGCGCATCACCGACGTAAGTTTAACCAAATCCATTTTAATCTCCTAATAAATGCAATCGCCTAATATTGATCGCGTCGTCGACGCTTCTTATGGTAAAGCCACATTGGAACGGCAAGCCTCACATTGGCTTTGTCTCCGAATAGGACCCGAATGGACCAGCAGATTTTCAACACCTACAAACCACAGTCTATGTGGGCATCGGCGTTAAATATCGCTGAACTGACATTCCATTCGACCGTGCGTGAAATCCGTAAGGGCCACAAGAACGCGATCGTCGGGTTGCTGCTGAATATGTTGCAGGCGCTTATTTTCGTGGGCGCTTTCTACGCAATGTTTCAGATTTTGGGCGTTAGCAGAGCGCAAATCCGCGGAGACTTCCTGCTCTATATCATGTCGGGCGTGTTTCTATTCATGACGCATGCCAAGGCGATGGGTGCTGTTTTCGGTGCCGAGGGCGCGACGTCGTCGATACTGAAGCACGCGCCGCTGAACTCCATTATCATGATCGCATCGGCCGCTTTGGCCTCGCTCTATACGCAGGTGCTGTCGATGGTGACGATTCTTTATGTTTACCACGTCATCGGAAACCCGATCGAGATTGACGACCCCGTCGGCGCGATGGCGATGTTCCTGTTGGCGTGGTTCTCGGGCATCGGTGTGGGGATCATCTTCCTGTCAATGAAGCCGTGGTTCCCCGACTTCGCCCGCATCGCGCAAACGGTCTACGCCCGCACCAATATGATCGCGTCGGGCAAGATGTTCGTAGCGAACGCGACACCTGGCTATATTCTGGTGCTGTTCGAGTGGAACCCGCTGTTCCACTGCATCGACCAAGAACGCGGCTATGTGTTCGAGAACTATTTCCCGCACCACAGCTCGATTTGGTATCCGGTCGTGGTAAGTATCGCCTGCCTTGTGCTTGGCCTGATGGCTGAATTCTTCACCCGCCGCCACGCATCGGCAAGCTGGGGCGCTGGTCGCTAAGTCACCACCCGCATTGTGACATTGATCCGTCCGCCGTTGGGGAGCAGCGACGACGATCCCGGGCGGATGCGATCAATGCCGTGATAGAGCAGACGCGCCTCGCCGCCGATGACACAGACATCTCCGCTTTCGAGCCAAATGCTTTCGGTTTTGCCGCCGCGTTCAAGGTTACCGATCCGGAACAGTGCGGCATCGCCGAGCGAGATGGAAACGACGGGCGCATTGAAATCGGCTTCATCCTTGTCCTGATGCATCCCCATCTTGGCGTCGGTGCCGTAGAAGTTGACTAGGCAGCTTTCGGGATCACGGTCATAACCGCTGACAGTGCGCCAGACATCCAGAACACTCTCGGGCACCTCCGGCCACGGAGCGCCAGACGGGTGCTTCGGCTCGTAGCGATAGCCGCGGCGGTCGGTCACCCATCCGAATTTTCCGGCGGAGGTCATGCGTACAGACATTTCCTTGCCACTTGGCGTCACCGGCGAAAAAAGAGGGGCGGCTTTCACCACTCCGCGCAAATCTTCAACCATCGCGATCTGCTGCTCTGGCGACAAAAGCTGCTTCCACACGGGAATCCGGCGCACAACCACCGTTGGTTCGGGACTATTTTTCATTGCTCGATCACCAAGTTGCAAATTTAGCACAGTTTGTACTTCTCACCCCGTTGCAGGGCGCAATGTCGCCTCCTATATACCGCTTGATCCAAGGAACGGATTTATTTCCGTTCTGGAACAACCAGCAAGGTGCGGATGCCGCCGATCGGGTTCGCGCCGCTCAAACCGCTTAAGAAAGGGCTTTGAAACATGGGAAAAGTCATCGGGATTGACCTCGGCACCACCAACTCCTGCGTTGCCATCATGGACGGCTCCAAGCCGCGCGTTATCGAAAACGCCGAAGGTGCCCGTACCACGCCGTCGATCGTCGGCTTCACCGAAGACGAACGCCTCGTCGGCCAGCCGGCAAAGCGTCAGGCTGTCACCAATCCGGACAACACCGTCTTCGCTGTAAAGCGTCTGATCGGTCGCCGCGTTGACGACGCCGCAGTAGAAAAAGACAAGAAACTCGTCCCCTACTCCATCGTTAACGGTGGCAATGGCGACGCATGGGTAGAAGTACGCGGTGACAAGTACTCCCCGTCGCAGGTTTCGGCTTTCATCCTCCAGAAGATGAAAGAAACCGCCGAGTCGTACCTCGGTGAAGAAGTAACCCAAGCCGTTATCACCGTTCCGGCTTACTTCAACGACGCCCAGCGTCAGGCCACCAAAGACGCCGGCAAGATCGCCGGTCTCGAAGTGCTGCGCATCATCAACGAGCCGACCGCTGCCGCTCTGGCATACGGTCTGGACAAGGAAGAAACCAAAACCATCGCGGTCTATGACCTTGGTGGCGGTACCTTCGACGTGACCATCCTCGAAATCGACGATGGCCTTTTCGAAGTGAAGTCGACCAACGGCGACACCTTCCTCGGTGGTGAAGACTTCGACATGCGCATCGTCAACTACCTCGCTGACGAGTTCAAAAAAGAGCATGGCGTCGACCTGACCAAGGACAAGATGGCTCTGCAGCGTCTGAAAGAAGCTGCCGAAAAGGCCAAGATCGAACTGTCCTCGTCGCAGCAGACCGAAATCAACCAGCCGTTCATCTCGATGGGCACCAACGGCCAGCCGCTGCACATGGTCATCAAACTGACCCGTGCGAAGCTGGAAAGCCTTGTTTCGGACCTGATCAAGAACTCGATCAAGCCGTGTCAGGCTGCTCTGAAGGACGCTGGTCTGACCACTTCGGACATCGACGAAGTTGTTCTCGTCGGCGGTATGACCCGTATGCCGAAGGTCATGGAAGAAGTATCGAAGTTCTTCGGTAAAGAGCCGCACAAGGGTGTGAACCCGGACGAAGTCGTTGCCATGGGCGCTGCCATTCAGGCCGGTGTTCTTCAGGGCGACCTGAAAGACCTCGTTCTGCTCGACGTGACCCCGCTGTCGCTCGGCATCGAAACCCTCGGCGGTGTATTCACCCGCCTGATCGACCGCAACACCACGATCCCGACCAAAAAGTCCCAGGTCTTCTCGACCGCCGAGGACAATCAGTCGGCCGTGACCCTGCGCGTCTTCCAGGGCGAGCGTGAAATGGCTGCCGACAACAAGATGCTCGGTCAGTTCAACCTCGAAGACATCCCGCCGGCTCCGCGCGGTATGCCGCAGATCGAAGTCACCTTCGACATCGACGCCAACGGTATCGTCTCCGTCGCTGCCAAAGACAAAGGCACCGGCAAAGAGCAGTCGATCACCATTCAGGCTTCGGGCGGTCTGTCGGACGCCGACATCGATAAGATGGTCAAGGACGCCGAAGCCAACGCTGACGCCGACAAGAAGCGCCGCGAACTGGTCGAAGCCAAGAACCAGGCTGAAAGCCTGATCCACTCGACCGAGAAGTCGATCGAAGAGCATGGCGACAAGGTTGACCCGTCGACTGTCGAAGCCATCGAACTCGCTCTGGCCGCTCTGAAGGACGAACTGGAAAGCGATAACCCGGACAAGATCAAAGCGGGTATCCAGAACGTCACCGAAGCTGCGATGAAGCTTGGCGAAGCCATATACAAAGCAAGCCAGGACGAAGCAGACGGCGGCAACTCTGCGCAGAAGGCCGCTGACGAAGAGGGTGCCGACGACGACATCCTCGATGCCGATTTCGAAGATCTCGGCGAAGACAAGCGCGGCCAATAAGGCCCAAGGCACAAACGGAAAGACCGGCCTGACAAACCGGGCCGGTCTTTTTCCTTGCCTTTAAGGGGGAACGAATGTCCAAACGCGATTACTACGAAGTGCTCGGCATTTCCAAAGGCGCGACCGCTGAGGAAATCAAAAAGGGCTATCGTAAAAAAGCCAAGGAACTCCACCCTGACCGCAATGCGGACAATCCCGACGCCGAATCGCAGTTCAAAGAAGCGAACGAAGCCTACGACGTCCTGAAAGACCCCGAAAAGAAAGCTGCATACGACCGCTACGGTCACGCGGCATTCGACGGCGGTATGGGCGGACATCCGGGCGCAGGCGGCGGATACCGCGGTGGAAACGGCGACTTTGCGTCTGCCTTCTCGGACGTGTTCGACGACCTGTTCGGCGACTTCATGGGTGGCCGCGGTGGTGGCGGACGTCCGCGCGCTCAGCGTGGCAACGACCTGCGCTACAACCTCGGTATCTCGCTCGAAGAAGCCTACACGGGCAGCCAGAAAACGATCCGTGTGCCGACCGCAGTGGCCTGCGGCTCCTGTGAAGGCACGGGCGCCGAAGGCGGAAGCGAGCCTGTCACCTGTCCGACCTGTTCGGGCATGGGTAAGGTCCGCGCGCAGCAGGGCTTCTTTACCGTAGAGCGCACCTGCCCGACCTGTAACGGCAACGGCCAGATCATCAAAAATCCTTGTAAGGTCTGTCATGGTGCCGGCCGCGTCGAGAAAGAGAAATCGCTCTCGGCCAACATTCCGGCTGGCGTCGAAACCGGCACCCGCATTCGCCTCGCTGGCGAAGGTGAGGCCGGTATGCGCGGCGGTCCGACCGGCGATCTCTATATCTTTATCGAGGTCGCAGAGCATCAGTTGTTCCAGCGCGACGGCGCGACGCTGTTCTGCCGCGTACCTGTTTCGATGGTCGATGCAGCGCTTGGCGGTGACGTCGAAGTGCCGACGATCGACGGTGGCCGCAGCCGCGTCCGCATTCCCGAAGGCAGCCAGTCCGGCCGCCAGATGCGTCTGCGCGGAAAGGGTATGCCTGCCCTCCGTGGCGGCGGTCAGGGCGATATGCTGATCGAGTTGCAGGTGGAAACGCCGGTCAAGCTGACAGCGCGTCAGAAAGAGCTCCTTGCCGAATTCCAAGAAGAGAGCGCAGAGAACAACCCGAACACCTCGCGGTTCTTCTCAGCGGTCAAAGGCTTCTGGGATTCGATGAAAGGCTGAGACAAAGGGCGGTCCTAGGATCGCCCTTTACGCTTTATTAGGCACCATTTGCGATGCTCAGGCCATGACCGAGCATCCACACATGGCCGAAGCGCCACTCCTTTTCCGCACACTGTCCGACGAGGCACCGGTAACGGGCGCCAAGGCTCCGTCGTATCTGCGTGACCACCGCAAGCGTCTGCGCGAGAGGTTCATGAAGGGCGGCTCTGCGGCTGTGGCCGACTACGAAATGCTTGAGCTTGTGCTTTTCAGGGCCATTCCGCGTCAGGACGTCAAACCACTGGCGCGCGCGCTGATCGACCATTTCGGTGATTTCGGGCGAGTGATATCAGCACCCGCCGCCCAATTGCGCGGCGTGAGCGGCGTAGGCGAAGCTGTCATATGTGAATTGAAAATCGTGGAAGGAGCCGCACAGCGGCTTGCACGAGCCAAGGTCATGCAACGCGCCGTCATCAGCAGTTGGGACGCCGTGCTAGACTACTGCCACACTGTAATGGCGCACAGAGAGATCGAGCAGTTCCGCATCCTTTTTCTCGACCGGAAAAACGTGCTGATTGCTGATGAAGAACAGGCGCGCGGCACCGTAGATCATGTGCCCGTCTACCCCCGCGAGGTCGTCAAACGTGCGCTGGAGCTGAACGCCTCGGCGTTGATCCTCGTCCATAACCACCCATCGGGTGACCCTACGCCGTCCGAGGCGGATATCAGCGTGACGCAGCAGATCGAGGCGGCGGCGAAGGTGCTCGGGCTATCGCTTCACGACCACCTGATCATCGGCAAGTCGTCGGAGCTCAGCTTCCGCGCTGAAGGGCTGTTATGAACGGATCGGAAACTGCAGGTCCTGAAACATGTTCTTCAGGACGATGATGTCACCGATCGCGCTGCAATCGGGCATCCGCAGCGTCAGATCGACCGCATCAGGAAGCGCGGCGCCGTTCACCTGAATGCTCTGCGCAGCGACGTCCTGACCGCAGTTGTTGGCGGTGATGACAGCCTCGGTGCTCAGCTCGACAGTGCCGTCTTGACTAGGCTCGCTGGCAGGAAAGGTATAGACCTCGGCCAGATGCGCGTTCTCGGCGCTGTTATCGCCCAGCTTCATCAGGAACCCCTGCCCTTCGTCAGCTGCGAAAGCCGAACGCGGCGAATTCGACCAGACGTGGCCAGTATCGCCGAAGTTCGCGCCGAATTCGAAAGCGTGCATGGATACAGCGGCTTCGCCTTTCCATTGCAGCACCGCGCGGTCGTACTGGGCCAGCTCAGGCACTTCGGAGATGGCGACAGCACCATAACCATTTGCAAATTCCGCAATGAAAATCGCGTGCTCGGTCAGCGCGGGAACATCGACAAGCAATTGCCCCGCAGCATCGGTCGTCGCGGTGAAGATCATACCCTGATGGTGGATGGTCAGCGCGGTCGACGGATAGCACGAGGCATTCAGGGACAGCCGGACAAGCGCGAAGTCGCCCGTTTGCGCACCCAGCGACGGGGTGCAGCTGATCTCAACCTGAGGGGCTGCTCCGACGGCAGCGTCGGGCATCACTGCGGCGGCCAACTGCGGAACCATCATGGGCACTTCGGGGGTCTCGAACGCGGGCAGCTCGAACGATGCGGTAGCAACTTCTGGCGCCCAGAGCGTCGGCGTCTGGATAGAGACTGTGTAGTCCTCCGGAGTGTCCTCCCCGAACCGCGCCGCCATCGCGTTTTCGTTCTGCATCACGAAGCCGATGCACAGCGCAACCGTGAAGGTCGATCCGATGGTGAGTGTCTTGCGGAGGAAGGACATAACGCCCCCAATCAATGCCGTTTCGTTCCAGACAAAGATCGCTCGTAAAAGTGGTATCCCGAGGCCCCCGAGTGGGAAACATATGGGCCGAAATGAGGCATTTGCCCTGAATTGGACCGATCCAGCCTCTCGCATCGCGCGAAACAGGGCAAAACTATGCCATCGCGCAAATGGGACCTATCCCGTTGGAATCGATTCCCACCAACGAAAACGGGCGCCACTAGGGCGCCCGCAAGTCTTGGATGATCGCTGGGATCAGGCCACGCGGCCGTGGCAGTGCTTGAACTTCTCGCCCGAACCACAGGGGCACGGGTCGTTGCGGCTCGGGTTGCCCCAAGTCGACTCGTCGTTTTCGTCAAAACCCGGACGCGCCTCGGCAGCCGGAGCCTCGGCGGCAGGTGTCGGTGCCGGAGCAGCCGCACCCGCTTGCGCTTCGCGCTGCTGCTGGATGTAGCGCTTGAGCAGTTCTTCCTGCTGTTCCTTGGTCATCGGCTGAACGCGCGACAGCTTCTGGGTCACTTCCTCACGGAGCGACTCGAGCAGGCTTTCGAACAGCTGGAAGGCTTCGGTCTTGTACTCGTTCAACGGGTCGCGCTGCGCGTAGCCACGGAAACCGACGACCGAACGCAGGTGTTCGAGGCGCAGCAGGTGCTCACGCCACTTGCCATCGATGGTTTGCAGAAGGATCTGCTTTTCGATGTTGCGCATGGTGTCAAAGCCGAAGGCTTCTTCCTTCTCGGCCATCATCTTGTCAGCGGCTTCGACGAGGCGGTCACGGACGACTTCATCGTCAACGCCGTCTTCTTCGGCCCACTGGATGACCGGCAGGTCGATGCCCAGCTTTTCGATCACAGCAGCATAGAGGCCCTGCACATCCCACTGATCGGCGTAAGAACGCTCGGGAACGTACTGGTCGACCAGATCCTCGATCACGTCGTGACGCATGTCTTTGACGGTCTCGGAGAGGTTGTGGTTCTCCATGATTTCGCGACGCTGGCGGAAGATCACCTTACGCTGGTCGTTCATCACGTCGTCGAACTTCAAAAGCTGCTTACGAATGTCAAAGTTACGGCCTTCGACCTTCGCCTGCGCGCGTTCGAGCGTCTTGTTCACCCACGGGTGGATGATCGCTTCGCCCTCTTTCATGCCCAGACCCGACAGAACCTTGTCCAGACGGTCGGAGCCGAAGATGCGCATCAGATCGTCTTCGAGTGACAGGAAGAACACCGAACGACCGGGGTCACCCTGACGGCCCGAACGACCGCGGAGCTGGTTGTCGATGCGGCGGGATTCGTGGCGCTCGGTCGCGAGAACGAACAGACCGCCCGCGTCTTTGACTTCCTGCTCGGACGAAGCGTGTTCGGCTTCGATCTGGCGGCGGACTTCATCGGGATCGGCTTCGGGGTTGGCCGCGATTGCGTCCATGACCTTCATCTCGACGTTGCCGCCGAGTTTGATGTCGGTACCACGGCCCGCCATGTTGGTCGCGATAGTGACGGCGCCCATCTTACCAGCGTCAGCTACGATCTGCGCTTCCTGCTCGTGCTGGCGCGCGTTCAGAACGTTGTGCGGAACGCCTGCGTTCTTCAGCAGGGTCGACAGGTATTCGGATTTGTCGATCGAGGTCGTACCGACGAGCACCGGCTGACCGGTTTCGTGGGCCTTCTCGATCTCTTTGACGATCGCGCCAAACTTTTCCTGCGCGGTGCGATACACTTGGTCGTGCTCGTCGAGGCGCTGGACCGGACGGTTGGTCGGAATGTCGACCACGCCGAGGCCGTAGATTTCAGCGAATTCGTCAGCCTCGGTCATCGCGGTACCGGTCATGCCGGCCAGTTTGTCGTAGAGGCGGAAGTAGTTCTGGAAGGTCACCGAAGCGAGGGTCACGTTTTCCGGTTGGATCGCCACGTTTTCCTTGGCTTCGATGGCTTGGTGCAGGCCGTCCGACAGACGGCGACCGGACATCATGCGGCCGGTGAATTCGTCGATAAGGACGATCTCTTTGCCTTCGCGAACGATGTAATCCTTGTCGCGGGTGAATAGCTTGTGGGCACGCAGCGCCTGGTTCACGTGGTGAACGATGGTGCTGCTCTCCGGATCGTAGAGCGACTGACCTTCGGGCAGGATCGCTTCGGCGCGGAGGCGCTGTTCGAGGAAATCGTTGCCGTCGTCGGTGAAGGTCACCTGACGGGATTTTTCGTCCATCGTGTAGTGGTCGTCCGACAGGGTCGGGATCACGCGGTCGATGGCCATGTAGAGGTCCGAACGGTCCTGCGCAGGACCGGAGATGATCAGCGGCGTACGCGCTTCGTCGATCAGGATCGAGTCGACCTCGTCCACAATCGCGAAGTAATGGTCGCGCTGCATCATCTGGTTCAGCTCGGACTTCATGTTGTCGCGCAGATAGTCGAAGCCCAGCTCGTTGTTCGTCGAGTAGACGATATCGCAGGCGTAGGCTTGCTTCTTGTCCGCTTCTGGCTGGTTCGGCACCACGATGCCAGTGGTCAGACCCAGAGCCGCGTAGACTTTGCTCATCCATTCGGCGTCGCGCTTGGCGAGGTAGTCGTTCACCGTGACGACGTGGACGCCGCGACCGGTGAGGCCGTTTAGGTAGGCAGGGAAGGTCGCGACAAGCGTTTTACCTTCACCGGTGCGCATTTCGGCGATGTTGCCGCGGTGCATGAAGATACCGCCGGTCATCTGCACATCGAAGGCGCGCAGGCCGAGGGCGCGCTTGGCGGCCTCACGACAGTTTGCGAACGCTTCGGGAAGCAGGTCGTCAAGGCTCTCGCCCTTGGCGATACGTTCCTTGAATTCCGCGGTCTTCTCTTTCAGTCCTTCGTCGGAAAGCTTTTCGAACTCCGGCTCCAGCGCGTTGATTTTTGCGATAATCGGCCGTGTTGCCTTAACTTGGCGGTCGTTCGCGGTGCCAAACACCTTTTTGGCAAGCGTTCCGAATCCCAGCATGTTTTCTCCGCGCCCTCGTATCGGGGCTTGTTGACGTCGTTATGATGAGGACGTTCCTTGTCGGCCCAGTCCTCAAAGCCTACACATTGGCAAGCTGTCCTCCCTCAGGAGCCTTGAAGGGAAATAGGGGGAGGGCCATAAACTGTCAACGCCACGGGCTTCCGTGGCCTTAATAGGAACGGATTAATGAAGAAATTTGCCACATTCGCCACGGCAAGCGCTGTCGCTCTGATTGCAGCAACAGCACAAGCGCAGGACACTGCCGAAGCCGCAACGGCGGACGTGAATGCCGACACGGTCGTTGCGACCGTTGACGGTACCGACATCACCGTTGCCAACATCATCATTGCAGCCTCTGCCCTGCCCCAGCAGTACCAGCAGCTCCCCGCTGACGTGCTGTGGGAAGGTGTACTTAACCAATTGATCCAACAGCAACTTCTGGCCGACGACCTCGAGGACGTACCGGCCCGTGCGCAGTACGCCATCGAAAACGAAGAGCGCAGCATTCTCGCTGGTGAAGTGCTCGCTCGCGTGAGCGAAGAAGCCGTTTCGGAAGAGGCCGTGAACGCCGCTTACGAAAAGATGGTCGCCGACTTCGTACCGGCCACCGAATACAATGCTTCTCACATTCTCGTGCAAACCGAAGAAGAAGCGCAGGCTGTCGTCGAACGCCTTGGCGCTGGCGAGGAATTCGCTGACGTTGCGGCAGACGTTTCGCTCGACACCACCTCGGCCAACGGCGGCAATCTCGGCTGGTTCGGCACCGGCGTGATGGTCCCCGAGTTCGAAGACACCGTCACCTCGCTTGAAAAGGGCGAAGTCTCCGATCCGGTTCAGACCCAATTCGGCTGGCACATCGTGAAGCTGGAAGACACCCGCGACACCGAAGCACCGACGCTTCAGCAGACCGCTGGTCAGCTCGCGAACGAAATCCAGACCGCTGCGATTGACGAATACGTCGCCGGGCTCGAAGAAGGTGCTGACGTTACCCGCAGCGAGGTCGAGTTCGATCCCGCTCTGATCTCCAACATCCAGCTTCTGGACCAGTAAAAACATGCCCGTCTCGCCACTTGCTCCCGCCTCTTTCCCTGAACTTCCGGTTATTGAAGGCGTCCGCTTTGCCACCGCAATGGCTGGTGTGAAATACAAGAACCGCACCGATGTGATGCTCGCCGAATTGGCGGAAGGCAGCACCGTTGCGGGCGTTTTCACCCGCTCTGCCACGCGGTCGGCCAACGTGCTGGACTGTCAGGCCAAGAACGGCAAATCGCAGGCGGGACGGGCCGCTATTATCGTAAACTCGGGCAATTCCAATGCCTTCACCGGTCGCAACGGTGTGGAGGCTGTCGACAGCCTCTGCGCTTCGGTCGCCGAACAGACCGGCATCGCAACAGACCGCATCTTCACGTCCTCCACGGGCGTGATCGGTGAGCCCCTGCCCTACGACCGCATCACCGCCAAGATCGGCGAGCTTCAGGATAACCTGTCCGCTGATACGATGGCCGACGCTGCAAAAGCGATCATGACCACCGACACCTTCCCCAAGGGCTCGGCCGCAACCATCAATGTGGATGGCAAGCAGGTCAAAATCTCGGGTATCGCCAAAGGCTCGGGCATGATCGCGCCTGATATGGCGACGATGCTGGTATACATCTTTACGGATGCGAAAATCGGCCATGAGGCGCTTCAGGGCATCCTGTCGAAACTCACCGACAAGACCTTCAACTGCATCACCGTCGACAGCGACACCTCGACCTCCGACACGCTACTGATCGGCGCAACGGGCGCTTCGGGCGTGGACGTGACCGGCAACGCCGATTTCGAGGACGCGCTGCACAAGGTCATGCTCGACCTGTCGCATCAGGTGATCCGCGACGGCGAAGGCGCGACGAAATTCGTCGAGATCCAAGTCACGGGCGCTGCTAACGACGCCGACGCCAAGCGCGTGGGTCTGTCGGTCGCGAACTCCCCGCTCGTCAAGACCGCTATCGCCGGTCAGGACGCCAACTGGGGCCGCATCGTGGCTGCCGTGGGTAAATCTGGCGCTGAGGCCGACCGTGACCGACTGTCGATCCGCTTTGGCGACATCACAGTGGCCGAGAACGGCTGGCGCGCGCCGAACTACTCCGAAGCCGAAGCCGCGGCCTACATGAAGAACGAAGAGCTGGTCATCGGCGTTGACCTCGGCATCGGCTCTGGCGCTTCGACAGTTTGGACCTGTGATCTGACCTACGAATACATCCGCATCAACGCGGACTACCGCTCGTGAGCAAGAAGATCATCCTCGTTTCCGCAGTCGCGCTCATCGATGTCGATGGGCGCGTTCTGCTTGCGCAGCGTCCCGAGGGCAAATCGCTCGCCGGTCTGTGGGAGTTTCCCGGCGGCAAAGTAGAGCCCGGTGAGACGCCCGAAGCTGCCCTGATTCGCGAGCTTCATGAGGAACTTGGCATCGAAACGTGGGATTCCTGCCTCGCGCCTCTCACTTTCGCGAGCCATAACTACGACGATTTCCACCTACTGATGCCCCTCTTCGCCTGCCGCCGCTGGAACGGCACACCGCAGGCGCAGGAAGGTCAGACCCTGAAATGGGTGCGTGGGAACGAGCTGCGGGATTACCCGATGCCTCCTGCCGATATCCCTCTGATACCGATCCTCCGCGACTGGCTATAGGGAACAATCCCTCTGCTTGCTTAATTGAAAAGCCGATTTTCCTTAAAGTTGTACTGTACCCAGTATCTTTTTGGAGAATCGGACGATGTTCCGCACCATCACCATCGGCACCTGTGTGTCTGTCCAAGGACTGTTCGTCCGCCAACTCGAAGACGGACGTGTTGTCGTCCGCGTCGAGGACCGGCAGTTCGTTGGAAAGCCTGTCACCAAAGCTGCATAGCAGCATTCTTTGCTGCATCGCAGAAACACTCACGCAAGATAAAAATAATTTGTGTCATTTGCGTGAAATTTTCGTGCGCACTCAACAGCCCTGTGGTAGAATAAGACATCACTCATGCAAGCAGGTGTCAAAATGCTCAGAACCATCGTGGTAGGAAGTTGCGTTTCTGTGCAGGGCCTTTTCGTCAAGGCTCTCGAAAACGGTCGTATCGTTGTGGAGGTCAACGGTCGCCAGTTCGCAGGAACACCCATCGCACGTAACTAAATACCAAGCGCCACTCCGCAACGAAAAAGGGACGGTCTTTCGACCGTCCCTTTTTTAATTGGTTTGTGGGCAGCCCTATTACAGGCTGCGCTCCACTTCTTCGCGCTCGAAGATTTCGATGACATCGCCAGGGCGGATGTCGTCGTAGTTTTCGAAAGCCATGCCACATTCCTGACCGGAGATGACTTCTTTGACTTCGTCCTTGAAGCGCTTGAGCGTCTTGAGCGTGCCTTCGTGGATAACCACGTCGTCGCGCAGAAGGCGAACACCGGCCGAGCGGCGAGCAACACCTTCGGTGACGAGACAACCGGCAACCTTGCCGACGTTCGAAACCTTGAACACTTCGCGGATCGACGCGTAGCCGATGAAGTTTTCGCGGACTTCGGCAGACAGCAGACCCGAGGCCGCTTTCTTCACGTCGTCTACGAGGTCGTAGATCACCGAGTAGTAGCGGATCTCGACGCCCTTCTGGTTGGCCGAGTTACGGGCCGGAGCGTTTGCACGAACGTTGAAGCCCATGACCGGAGCGCCCGATGCTTCGGCGAGGCCGATATCGGTTTCGGTGATCGCACCTACACCGTGGTGCAGGACGCGAACGCGGACCTCTTCGTTGCCGATCTTCTCCATCGCCTGAACGATAGCTTCGGCAGAACCCTGAACGTCGGCTTTGACCACGATCGGCAGTTCGGCGACGTTCTTGTCCTCTTTGGCTTTCGCCATGAGCTGTTCAAGGGTCGTCGCAGCACCGGCAGCGGCACGCTTCTCTTTGGCAGCGTGAGCACGGTAGTCAGCGATTTCGCGGGCCTGAGCTTCGGTCTCGACAACGTTGAGCACGTCACCGGCTTCCGGCGTTCCGTTGAGGCCAAGGACCTCGACCGGAACCGACGGACCAGCTTCTTCGACGCGGTCGCCCTTGTCGTTAATCAGCGCGCGGACCTTACCCCACTGCTCGCCCACGACGAAGATATCGCCGCGCTTGAGAGTGCCGTTCTGAACCAGAACGGTGGCAACCGGACCACGACCGACGTCGAGCTGGGCTTCGATGACGGCACCGGCAGCTGCACGATCGGGGTTCGCTTGAAGTTCGAGGATTTCGGCCTGAAGCGCGATGGCTTCGAGCAGTTCCGGAAGACCTTTGCCGGTCTTTGCCGAAACTTCGACGTCCTGAACATCACCGCCCATTTCTTCCACGAGAACTTCGTGTTGGAGCAGGTCGGTACGTACCTTCACGGCGTTTGCGTCGGGCTTATCGCACTTGTTGATCGCGACGATCATCGGAACCTTCGCAGCTTTCGCGTGAGCGATCGCTTCGATGGTCTGCGGCATAACCGCGTCGTCAGCAGCAACAACGAGTACAACGATGTCTGTCACCTGAGCACCGCGGGCACGCATCGAGGTAAACGCCGCGTGGCCTGGAGTGTCGAGGAACGACAGAACCGCACCGGAGTCGGTGGTTACCTGATAAGCACCGATGTGCTGGGTGATGCCGCCGGCTTCGCCGGAAACAACGTTTGCTTTACGAATAGCGTCGAGCAGCGAGGTCTTACCGTGGTCAACGTGACCCATGATGGTGATGACCGGCGGACGCGACTGGAGGTCTTCCGACTTGTCCTCGACCTGATCAATCGCCTGTTCAACGTCGGCATCCGACACACGCTGTACGCGGTGGCCGAATTCCTCGATGATCAGTTCCGCGGTATCCGCGTCGATCGACTGGTTCTGCGTTGCCATGATGCCGTTCTGCATCAGCGCCTTAACGACGTCAGCGACGCGCTCGGCCATACGGTTAGCAAGCTCTGCAACCGTGATGATTTCCGGAAGCTGGACTTCACGGACAACCTTTTCACGCTGCTGCTGGCCGCCGATAGCTTTCTGGCGGGCCTTTTCCTGCTTGCGGCGCATTGCTGCGATCGAACGCTGACGGCCACCGTCGCGCCCCGACAGAGCGTCGTTCAGCGACAGCTTGCCCGAACGACGGTTGTCGTCGCCACGGCCTTTGCCACGGTTTTGCTTGTTGTCGTTGTTGCGGTTGTCGCGTTCACGATCCGGCTTGCGCGCACCGGTCGGACCGGCACCGCGTGCTTCGGCAGCTTGTGCAACCGAAGGGTCAGCCGGAGCTTGCGATGCAGCTGCGGGCTGCTGGCGCTTCTCTTTGGCGGCAGCTTTCTGCTGTGCGTCGCGCTTGGCGGCCTCTTCGGCTTCACGCTTCTTGCGCTCTTCTTCCTCGGCCTTGGCGCGAAGTGCTTCTTCGCGTTCGCGCTCTTCGCGCTCCTTGGCTTCGGCTTCTGCCTTGCGGCGCTCGCGCTCTTCTTCGCGTGCACGTTCTTCGGCTTCGCGCTTGGCTTGATCATCTGCTTCGCGGGCTTTCGCCATCGCGAGTGCCTTCATACGGCGTTCCAGTTCGGCATCCGAAATGCCAGCCGGACGACGCGAAGGATCACCGGCTTTCGGCGAGGCCGAACCGGACTTCGACGCGCCGGGCTTCGGTACCACGACGCGCTTACGCTTGGTTTCTACCACGACGTTCTTGGTGCGTCCGTGGCTGAAGCTTTGCTTCACGTTGCCGGCGCCGCCGCGGAGACCAAGTGGTTTTTTACCGTCGTTATCGCTCATGTCGATTCTTTATCCTTTCCGGTGGCCCCATTGCCGCCGTCAGTGTCGCGCATGCTTTTCAGCTTCGCTGCTTCCTCTACAACACGGTCGCTGAGTCCGCCAGTCGCGAGCGCGCCATGTATCACACTTTGCCGTCCGAAAGCCAAACCCAATTCCTCGGCACTCAGACAGTCGAAATATCGGGCGCCCTGAGGCGTCCAGAGTTTGGCCTTACCGCGGGTGGAGCCGTCGTTCGCCTGAAGCAGAACGCGGACATTTTCTCCGCCGGCCAGCCAACCTTTTACCTTTTCAAAGCCGCAGACCGCGAGGCCCGCCTTGCGAGCCAGGGCGATCAGATCGACAACGCGCTTGACGAGTTGGCGTTCCACCTCGTCTACAAGTGCGTCCGGTACGGTTACGGCCATTTTGGCGGAGCGCGAGAACTGGCCCTTGCCCGCCTTTTCAATCACATCGCGCGAGGCGGTGACCCACAGTCCACGCCCCGGCAGTTTCTCAAGCACGTCGGGTACGACCTGATTGTCAGGACCGACCACAAATCGGATCAGTCCTGCTTTGGGTTGGACTTCGCCAGTGACAATGCACTTACGCTCGGAGTCCGCTTCCCTGTTCTTATGTTGGCCGCCACGTGTCAATTTACAAGGTCTCCGAGGATTACTCCTCCGCCTCCTCTACTTCGTCTTCATCAGCTTCGAGCTCGGCCGGATCGACCCAACCCAGCATGATGCGGGCGGTCATGATCATGGTCTGCGCTTCTTCGAGGCTGACGTCGAACTGTTCCAGAACACCGTCATCCTTCACGCGCTGGCCGTCGACAGTGGTCCAACCACCGGCGAGTTCCCAGTCTGCGCAAGTTGCGAAGTCTTCAAGGGTCTTCACGCCGTCGTTGGCCAGAGCTTCGACCATCTGCGGGGTGAGGCCATCGAATTCGATGAGGCTCTCTTCGACACCCATGCTGCGGGCGTTTTCGAGGGCTGCACGGTTCTGGGCTTCGAGGAAGTCGCGGGCACGGGCCTGAAGTTCTTCAGCGGTGCCTTCGTCAACACCATCGATCACCAGCAGTTCGTCGAGGTCGACATAGGCGACTTCTTCGAGGTTGGTGAAGCCTTCCGAAACCAGAAGCTGGGCGAAGAATTCATCGAGGTCCAGCGTGTTGACAAACAGCTTGGTGCGCTCTTCGAACTCTGCCTGACGACGCTTGGATTCTTCTTCCTCGGTCATGATGTCGATGTCGAGAGCGGTCAGCTGCGAAGCCAGACGTACGTTCTGACCGCGACGGCCGATGGCCAGCGACAGCTGCTCTTCGGGAACAACGACTTCGATCTTGCCGGCTTCTTCGTCCAGAACAACCTTCGATACTTCAGCCGGTTGCAGTGCGTTGACGAGGAAGGTCGGGGTGTCTTCATTCCACGGAATGATGTCGATCTTTTCGCCCTGAAGCTCGTTCACAACGGCCTGTACGCGCGAACCGCGCATACCGACGCAAGCGCCGACGGGGTCGATCGAGCCGTCATAGGACACAACGGCGATCTTGGCGCGCGAACCCGGGTCACGGGCGACGGCTTTGATCTGGATGATGCCTTCGTAGATTTCCGGCACTTCCATTTTGAACAGCTCGGACATGAATTCCGGAGCGGTACGCGACAGGAAGATCTGCGGGCCACGCTGTTCGCGGCGAACGTCCTTAACGAACGCACGAACGCGGTCACCGGGGCGATATGCTTCGCGGCCGATTTTCTCATTGCGGCGCAGAACAGCTTCACCAGCGCCCACATCGACGATGACGTTGCCGTATTCTTCGCGCTTGACCAGACCGTTGACGATGGTGCCAACGCGGTCTTTGAATTCGTTGTACTGCTTGTCACGCTCTGCTTCGCGGACCTTTTGCAGGATAACCTGCTTGGCCGATTGCGCAGCGATACGGCCGAGTTCGACCGGCGGGACCTCTTCGGAGTACACGTCACCCACCTGCGGGTTTTCCATGTACTGCTTGGCCTGATCGACGGTCATCTCGGCTTGGTAGTTTTCCAGCTCTTCGTCTTCGACGACGGTGCGGACGCGGGTAAAGGTCGCCTTACCGGTCTTGCGGTCGATCGAGACGTGGATGTCCATCTCGGAGCCGTAGCGCGACTTCGCAGCACGGGCGAGCGACTCTTCCATCGCTTCGACCACGAGGCCCGGATCGATCATCTTCTCGCGCGCGACTGCTTCAGCGGTTTGCAGCAGTTCGAGCTGGTTGGCAGAGGTGATTGCCATGTCAGTTACTCCTCGTCGCCATCAATGATGGTCTCAACTTCGTCAAACTGGGCCTCGTCGATCTGGCCCTTGTCTTTGCGACCGCGCAGTACTTCGCGGATCAGTTCATCTGTCAGCACCAGTTTGGCATCCGACAGCCATTCGAATTTCAGACCGATGGTCACGTCATCTTTCTGGTCGTCCAGAGTGATGAGGACTTCGCCGTCTTCGGTGCCTTGAAGCACGCCCTTGAAGCGGCGGCGACCGTCGATCAGTTCATCGGTTTCGAGCTTGGCCACATAACCGGCCCACTGATCAAAGTCCTTGAGGCGGGTCAGCGGGCGGTCGATGCCCGGCGACGACACTTCAAGGTCGTAAGCTTCGATAATCGGGTCCTCGACGTCCAGAACAGCAGAGATAGCGGTCGAAATCTCGCCGCAGTCATCCACTTCGATGGTGCCGTCGGGCCTCTGGGCCATAACCTGAAGCGTGGTCTGTTTGGTGGTTTTCGTCAGCCGGACGCGCACGATTTCGAACCCCATGTCTTCAACGACAGGAGTAATTATCTCTGCGACACGGCGGTCCATTGCCGCTTTGGCGATAAGATCATTCATCGGTAGTCCAAAAACAAAAAAACGGGCTCGCGGCCCGTCGATATTTCCCGGTGGAACCTCAGGTCAGTGACCGAAGGTGCCGCTGTTGAAAGGCGATATAGGCCCGCAAAAGGAAATTTGCAAGCCACTTGCTCATGCCATCCACCATCGCTCCGCCATACGGGCGTTATCGAGGTGCCAAAGGTTGCCGATGACCTCGGGCGTGCCGATGCGTTTGCTGACACCGTGGCGCCAATCGGCAAACATCGGGATCACCGCGCCGCCGTCATCACGCAGAATTGCTTGCATCTCGTGGTACATCTCGCGGCGCAGATCGGTGTCGAGCTCAGCGCGCGCGGCAAGCAGAAGGCTGTCGAAACGCTCGTCCGCCCAGCGCGAATGATTCCACGGCGCGCCCGTCATGTAGCCCGCGCTGAACATCCAGTCCTCGGTCACGCGGCCCGACCAATCGCGGGCAGCCCAGTCAGCGCCCAGCGCCGGATTGATCGTGATCCCTGCCCGATCCGCCGAGTTCGCATAAAGCCGCGCGGCAGCGCCGCCCGAAATCTCGACCGTCAGGTTAGGCACACCTGCCTGAGCGAGGTGCCAGCGCGCACGGTCGGGGTCGAACCCGACAGGCAGCAAAGACGCGTCGAAATAAGGGTTTGCAGGGCCAATGGGCGTGTCAGCGGCAATTGTACCGTGCCCACCGGTGAGCGTGTCGAGCAGCTCGTGACGGTCGATTCCGTACTTCAGCGCCTTGCGGACATGCGCATCGTCGAACGGCGCCATATCGGTCGGCATCGCGAAATTGATGTGGCGATTGCCGACGGTCTGGATGATGCGGTCCGCGCCCTCAGCAGCGAGGTCGGCCACGTCGATACGGCCCTCGCTTAAAGCCTCGGCCTGCGAAGCGGCATCGTTCATGCCGAAGAAATCGAGGCGGCCAAAGTAACCCGCCGAGCCGTCCTTATAGTGACCGTTCACCCGCACAGCCGTCATCCGCTCGCCCGGCGTGAAACGCTCGACGCGGTAAAGGCCGGTGCCGATCCCGCGCTGCATCGCTGCCTGCATATCGACGTGCGGATAGATGATCAGATGATAGTCCGACATCAGATACGGGAAGTCTGCGTTCCCCGTGTGCAGCACAAAGCGCACCTGATAGTCGTCCAAGCGGTCAATCCGCGCGATTGATTCGGAAATTGGCGCAGCGCCCGACAGCGTACCGCCGTGCATTAGGATAGACGCGATCACATCGTCAGCGGTAAAGGGTGCGCCGTTGTGGAAACGCACGTTGCGGCGGAGGTTAAATACCCACTGGCGCGCACCGTCAGACGCTTCCCAACCAGTTGCGAGCTCTCCGCGCAGGGAACCATCGGCCGCGACTTCGGTCAGCGTGTCAAAGACAGCCCCGTGTGCGGCAGCCATCATGAACGCACCCGCGTGCGTGCGGCTATCCCAGCTATCGGTGGACCATGCACCCGACAGACCCGCCCTCAACGTACCGCCACGCGGACGCGCTTCGACTGCGACGCCGGTTGCCATAAGCACTGCGGCGGCCACACCCGAATGGAACAGTTTACGTCTGCTGATCGGTGCCATCAGGCCCTCCTCTCACGGACGCACAGCTTACGGAGCTTTCATGGGCTCGTAAACGGCTCAGTGATGCGCGATTTCGTCCATTATACGTACGAGTTCGCGCGTAATTCCCGGCTCTGACAGCGCATGTCCGGCCATAGGAACCATCCGAAGCTGCGACTTTGCCCATTTCTGATGCACAAGCCACGCGGAACGCGGCGGGCAGATCATATCAAGACGCCCTTGGACGATGTAACCGGGGATGCCCTGCAACTTGTCCATGTTGTTCAGAATCGCGGTCTTCTCATCAAGGAAGCCGTGATTGATGAAGTAATGGTTTTCGAGCCGCGCAAAGATGCGGGCATACTCACCGGGGGCTTCGCCGGAAAATCCGTTGGACTCGATCGACGCGAGCGCGTTTTCCCAGTTGCTCCAAGCGCGGGCGTATTTCGTCTGCTCGGGGATCGGCGCGTCGAACAGGCGTTTGTGGTAGGCTTCGATAAGATCGCCGCGCTCTTCGGGCGGGATGATGCGCTCGAAACGGTTCCAGAGCTCGGGCCAGAACTGCCCAGCGCCGCCACCGTAAAACCAGTCGAGCTCGCGCTGCGTCATGAGGAACACACCGCGCAGGATCAGGCCCTTGACCCGCTCGGGGTGCGTTTGGCCGTAGATCAGTCCCAGCGTCGCGCCCCAGCTTCCGCCGAAGACGTACCAGCTCTCAATGCCAAGCGTTTCGCGGATCAGCTCCGTATCCGCCACGAGGTGCCACGTCGTGTTCGCCTCGACGCTCGCCGCAGGCGTAGAGCGCCCGCAGCCGCGCTGGTCGAACAGCACCACGCGGTAAATGTCGGGATCGAAATAGCGGCGCATGGTGGGGCTGCATCCACCACCCGGACCGCCGTGGAAGATCACAACGGGAATACCGTCGGGCCGACCACATTGTTCTACATAGACCTTATGCCCATCACCCACGTCCAGCATTCGCTGGTCAAACGGGTTACATGGGGGATAAAGGTGCGGCACTGCGCGTCTTTGACCAGAGACCTTGTCCATGGTCACTCTATATAGCACGACATCGCGTCAGACCATCGCAAGTGGAGCACAATATTATGTCCGTCACCGTTGACCCCGCCGAAGTTGCAAAGTTCGAGGCAATGGCCGCCGAATGGTGGGACCTGAACGGCAAATTCAAACCGCTCCACATGATGAACCCCGTGCGCCTTGGCTACATCACCCAGCAGATCGCGGCAGAGTACGGACGTGACCTCGATGACCGTAAGCCGTTCGAAGGTCTACGTATTCTGGACATCGGCTGCGGTGGCGGCCTGCTTTGCGAGCCTATGGCGCGCCTTGGCGCCACGATCGTCGGCGTTGATGCGGCAGAGCGGAACATTCCCGTCGCCAAGACCCACGCCGAACTGTCGGGCCTCGATATCGACTACCGCCACACCACTGCCGAAGCGTTGGCCGAAGCGGGTGAGCAGTTCGACGTGGTCCTGAACATGGAAGTTGTCGAGCATGTCGCCGATCCGCTCGCTTACCTGACCGCCTGCCAGCAACTGCTGAAATCCGGCGGCCTGCACATCTGCTCGACGATCAACCGCAACCCCAAAAGCTTTGCCGTTGCGATCCTCGGCGCGGAATGGGTGATGCGTTGGCTGCCGAAGGGCACGCACGAATGGCACAAGTTCATCACGCCGGACGAGCTCTATGATCTCATCCGCAAGGCTGGCCTCGATCCGGTCGACCGTAAAGGTTTCGTGTTCAATCCTGTGCTCTGGACGTGGTCTGTGTCGGACAAGGATCTGTCCGTGAACTACGTCACCGCAGCGATCAAGCCTTAATAGGCTCTCTTAATTACGCCCGTAATGGTCTGGAACGTCTCGAAACCGAGCCGTTCGTAGACCCGCCGCGCATCGCCGTCCTCGTCGGTCGCGATCAGCACCCGAGCGCGGGGCGCGCGGCTTTTGGCCCAGTCGTGAGCGACGCAGAGAAGACCCGACGAAATACCACGGCGGCGATATTCGGGCTTCGTCTCTACCGCCTGATAGCGGGCCACGCGGTCATCGTGGAAAATGCCCAGCGCCGCGACGAGCGTATCGCCGTCGAACCCGCCGAACCACTGCCCCTCATCATTGGCGATCTGCTCGCGGCGGGCTTTGTTGCGACCGCGCAGGTAATCGTAGTGGTTAGACGCGCCAAATCCCAGCTCGACGCCAATAGCGTACTGCAATTCGATCAGCTGGTCCCAGTCGGCATCGCCATCCAGCGGACGCGCGTCGATACCCTCGGGCATGTCGAAATGGTTGATATCACCGTCCACCGACATGAAAATCGTACTGTCAATCTCGTAGCCGCGCTCTGTGTACCAATCGGCCATCGCACCAAGGCGGAAATCGGGGATGTCCCAGCCGACGACGAGGTGATTGCTGTCCGGCAGCGCCTCTTGGAAGCGTTTGATCGGAGCTTCGGGCGACAGCGGCGGCATTTTCTCGATCACGCAGTTCCCCCACCAGAAATCCGGCTGGGTCGGCGTGCGGAAAACGAAATGATCGCTGTATTCTTCGACCAGAGTCCGGCCCCGCATGACCAGCAGATCGCTGGCGATACCTTCGCTTTTAATCATCGGCTTCGCTCAATTGCTGTCTGAGTTCACGCAGGATCGGCAGGACGGCGCGCACTTTGGCCGCGCCGACCTTATTCACAAGGCCCGAGATTACCGGTGTCATCGCAGCCAGAGCGGCATCACGCGCTTGCAGGCCCGCAGGGCTGATCGACACGAGCTTGCGCCGCGCGTCGTCCCAATCGGGACGGATATGCACCCAGCCTGCCCACTCGAGCTTGCCCAGCGTGTTCGTCATCGCGCCGCGCGTCAGGTGGAACGTCTTGGCCAGTTGCGCCGGCGTGCGCTCTCCGCCTGCATGGGCGAGGTGGTTCAGGACCGAGAAATGCGACAGCTCCATCCCCTTGGGCAGGACGCGATCCACATTCGCGCGCGCCAACTGGTCCACAACGAGAATTTCGCTGAAGAGCGTGACGGCGAGGTTGTTGGTCGAATCATTCATTTGGAGCGCGGTAGGATCGGTCGTGTGTCAGTGAGGGAATGCGGTTTCTCGCTTTTGACACTTCCCCGCTATCCAGTTCAATGAAAACAATACCTTCGTCGGTACCGCCATCCGCAAGAACTTCACCCCACGGTGAAATCGCCATCGAATGCCCGTAGGTTTCACGCAGTTTTCCGACCTTGGCGAAGTGCTTTCCCGTCTGCGCAGCAGCCAGCACGTATGCACCGTTCTCGATTGCGCGGGCACGCAGCAGCGGCTCCCAATGGGCGCGTCCGGTGGCGGGTGTGAATGCGGCAGGGATCAGGATAATCGTTGCGCCTGCCTTCGCGAGATCGCGATACAGATACGGAAAGCGCAAGTCATAACAGACGCTTAGACCGACGGTACCGAACGGCGACTCGCACACCCCCGCATGATCGCCAGGACGGAAACCATCGGATTCGCGGTAGACCTCGGTTTCGGAGACCTCGACGTCAAACATGTGGATTTTATCGTAGCGGGCGCGGATTTCGCCACCGGGCCCGATCATGAACGAACGGTTGGCAAAGCGCTCTTCGCCTTCGACCTTCAGCGCCAGCGATCCGATAGCCAGCCAGACGCCCAGCGCGGCAGCTTTTTCGCGCAATCCGGCCAGAACAGGGTCTGTCTCTTCGGCCTGCAAGTGCTCGCGCTGGTGGCTGCGGCTCATGCTGACCATGTTGGTCACTTCGGGCGTGAGAATGAACCCCGCACCCGCAGCTACGGCCTGCTCCATCATGCCGCTTACCGTCTTGAGGTTGGCAAGCGGATCATCCGAGGATGTCAACTGGAGCAGAGCCGCCTTCATGCCAGCATCGGGTCGAGTTTGCCCGCACGGTCCAGCGCGTAGAGGTCATCGCAACCGCCCACGTGTTCGCCGCCGATAAAGATCTGCGGAACGGTACGTCCGCCATTGGCGCGCTGCATCATCTCGGGACGCTTGTCGGGGTCTTCGAGCACGTCGTACTCGGTATATTCGACACCTTTGGCAGTCAGAAGATGCTTTGCACGGTGGCAATAGCCACAGATCGGAGAGGTGTAGATTTCAACTGTCTTCATGTCGTGCCTCATTCGGTTTAGCGAATATGTAGGCCTCCGAGACCGCGCGCGCCAGTGTAAGAACGCAAACCTGCTTTGCGCCAGCGAGCAATGCACCCTGCGCTGCTGCCTTGAGCGTGGCACCCGTGGTCATCACATCATCCACGATCATCACGCTTCGACCATTGAGGCGACTGCCCTTTTTCGGATGCGGCCTGATCGAATCCTGCTGAGACATTTCACGCTCTGCGCGGGTCTGTCCTTTGGTCGGTCTTGTGCGATGGATGCGCACAAGGCCGTCGACCAGGACAGGCCGCCCGACGATTTTTCCAATTTCGAGCGCAAGCAGCGCGGACTGGTTGTACCGCCGCCGCAGTAATCGGGACCAATGCAGCGGAACGGGCACAATCACAGTGTCATCTTCCAGCAGCGGCCGCGAGGAGCGCGCCATGATCCGCCCGAGCGTCGGTACCAGATCCTGCCTGTCGCCGTGTTTCAGACCCATAACCAGCCGCTTTCCGGTGCCTTCGTAGACCAGCGCGCTCCGTCCTTTTGTCCAAATCCGAGGGGTCCGGAGGCAGTCGTCACAATGAGCCGTATCGTCGCCCTGCCCGACCAGGGGCGTGCCGCAACAGTCGCACACGGTTCCGGCAACGAGCGTTGCGTCCCGCCAGCAAGCGGGGCACAACCCCCCGTCCGACTCGATCAGTTCATCGCACAGCACACATTGCTGAGGCATGATGAGGCGGACAACGCTTTGCAACATGGACGACTTTCCCTAAACCGTAGTTATGAACAACCAACCGCTTCTTACCGACCGACAGGCGCTCGCACGCAACCGTGCGCGTATGACTGCAACTTTCATGCTCGAAACGGTTGCCGACGAATTTCATGAAAGACTGAACGAGGTTAACAGGACGTTCACCAACGCTGCCGTTGTCTCGGGTAACCCTGAATTCTGGGGCGACCAATTCCCCAATGCCGCACAGGTTGTTGATAGCGACACGCTCGATTTGGAACCGCAGAGCCGCGATCTGGTGATCCATGCGATGGCACTGCATTGGGCGAACGACCCTGTCGGCCAGATCATCCAGAGCCACCGCGCCCTGCGCCCCGACG
The DNA here is from genome assembly GCF_011806565.1 of Marivivens donghaensis. Lineage (GTDB taxonomy): Bacteria > Pseudomonadota > Alphaproteobacteria > Rhodobacterales > Rhodobacteraceae > Marivivens > Marivivens donghaensis_A. Next base: position 104,682 of record NZ_JAATOP010000002.1, on the reverse strand, counting down.
GGCTGTTCCTTGCCGCGCTGTTCGGCGGTCAGACCCTGCACGAGCTGCGCACCGTTCTGGCCGAGGCCGAGTCGCGTGTGACGGGCGGGCTGTCCCCGCGTATCGCCCCAATGGGCGAAATCCGCGATGTGGGCGCCCTGCTCCAACGCTGTAACCTTGCGCTGCCCGTTGCCGATGCGGTGCCGTTTACCGTCAGCTATCAGGATGCGTGGGCGCTGATGCGCGACCTTCGGGCGATGGGCGAGGCCAATGCGCTGAACGCCCGCCACCGCGCCCCGACCCGCCGCAAGGTGTTTGAATTGGCCGCAGAGCTTTACCAGCAGCACTTCGGCACCGAAGATGGTAGGATCACAGCAACGTTCGAGGTGATCTTCCTCGCTGGTTGGGCCCCTGACGAAAGCCAGCAGAAGCCGCTGCGCCCTGGCTCTGCGAAATTCAGTCTGGCCGAGGCGCTGAATGCGGCAAAGGGTCCGGTGAACCAATCGGATAATTGACACGTAAAAGCTTCAGCATAAGTACGCGGCACTCACGGGACGGAGAAATATGAAAGATTTTCAGAACACTGGCGGAACAGCGACCCGCCCCGAGCACGCGCCCGCAACCCATCCGGCGATCAAACCGCGCCGCATCGGTGTCCTGCTTGCCAACCTCGGCACACCCGACGGCACCGATTACTGGTCCATGCGCCGCTACCTGAGCGAGTTTCTCAGCGACCAGCGCGTGATCGATTACCCCGCTTGGAAATGGCAGCCGATCCTTCAGGGCATCATCCTGTCGATCCGTCCGCAGAAGTCCGGTGCCGCCTACAAGTCGATCTGGAACAACGAGCGGAACGAAAGCCCGCTCATGACCATCACCCGTGACCAGACCGATGCGATCAAAGCGCGTCTAGCCGCCGAGTTCGGTGACAACGTGATCGTCGATTTCTGTATGCGCTACGGCAATCCGTCGACCGAAGCCAAGGTCCGCGAGATGGTGAAGGCAGGCTGCGACCGCATCCTGTTTTTCCCGCTCTACCCGCAATACGCGGGCGCGACATCGGCTACTGCGAACGACCAGTTCTTCCGCGCGCTGATGAAAGAGAAATTCCAGCCCGCCGCGCGTATCGTGCCGCCGTATTTCGACAAGCCCGAGTACATCAAAGCCCTCGCCGCATCCGTTCAGCGCGCCTATGACGCGATGGATGTGAAGCCGGACAAGCTGGTTTGCTCCTATCACGGCCTGCCGAAGCGCTACCTCACCGAGGAAGGCGATCCGTATCACTGCCACTGCCACAAGACGACTCGCCTGCTCAAAGAGGCGCTCGGTTGGGCAGACGACAAGATCATCACGACCTTCCAGTCGAAGTTCGGCCCCGAAGAATGGCTCCAGCCCTACACGGTTGAAGAAGTCGCGCGTCTGGCCGAGGCCGGTCACAAGAATATCGCCGTGATCGCGCCCGCTTTCAGCGCCGACTGCATCGAAACGCTCGAAGAGATCAACGAAGAGATCAAAGAGAGCTTCGAGCACGCAGGCGGCGAAAAATTCAACTACATCCCCTGCCTCAACGACGATCCGGCGCACATCGACGCGCTGACCCATGTCATCACGCAGAACCTGCGGGGATGGATCGAATAAGAAAAAGCCGGTGGAACCCCACCGGCTTTTTCAATTGCCGCAGCCTGTTGTTGAGGACAGCGCACGGCACATCAAGTCAGACAACCTGATGGCCCCAATGTGCCTGATCGCTCACGTTTTTGCCAGCGCTGCGTGAGAATAGTTTGGTTCAGATAAGCAGAACCTGTGTGCCTACGTTCGTAAGGCTGAAAAGTTCGGCGATATGTTCATTGTAGAGGCCGATACAGCCGTTCGACGACCGACGGCCGATCTTGCGCGTGTCGTGGGTGCCGTGGATTCGGTAGTAGGTCCACGACAGATAAAGCGCATGGGTGCCGAGGGGGTTATCCGGACCGGGGCCGATATAATCCGGCCATTCGGGGTTGCGCTCTTTCATCGACGGAGTCGGACGCCATTCGGGGCCGACGATCTTGCGGGTAATCTCGGTCCGGCCCTTGCGGGTCAGGTCGTCAGTCAGCGGCACAGAGGTCGGGTAGAGCTTGTAGATGCTCTGATCCTGCGACCAGAAGTGCAGCGCACGCGACTGGATATCCACGAGAACCGCGCCGTTGGTCAGGTCGGTGAAATACGGCTGCCAGTCCAGCGAACGGAAGCTGGAAATGTTATGGGTGACCGACCGCGAGATATCGGCTTCGACTTCGGTCGAATTTTCGGTTTGCCCGAAGGAAGCGGTCCCTGCGAGGGCGGCTGCAGCTGCAACAAAGCCGCGACGCGTAATATGATCGGTCATTCTAAACTCCACACCGGCGGCTGCTCTCCGCCTGTTTCTGCGCTTAACTTACTATTGACGTGCATTCCCTGCAATTCACAGCGATTTGAGTTGAACGAAACTGGCGCTTTCCCGCGTTTGAAACGAAACGAACAAGTCGCTATGCGTTGCGTAGCTAATTTTGGAGTCGCTTATGAATCGGCGTTTTATGGTTTTCGGTCTGGCTGCAACTGCTCTGGCGGCGTGTGAACCGCCCAAGCAGGTGCGACTCGGTCCCGACGGTCTGCCTTTGCCGCAGGTTTACCGTATCTCCGAGGCTGACACCGCGACGATCCAGTACCGATTCCTCGATGCTGTGAACGCCATGCGCCAGACCGCAGGACGCGGCGCGCTGCAACTCAACGCCCAGCTTAACGCTGCGGCAGCGACTCACTCGCGCGATATGGCTGTGCAGAACCGCCCATGGCACTTCGGTTCGGACGGCTCCTCGCCGCTCGATCGCGGTCGCCGTGTCGGCTACGCGGGTCGGATCATGGGTGAGAACATCTCGGAAACCTACGAGACCGAGCTTCAGACGCTCGCAAGCTGGCTCCAGAAGGAAGACACCCGCTCGGTGATTCTCGATCCGACGGCTAACGAACTTGGCTTCGACTTCTTCCAGGAAAACGGCGGCAAGATCTGGTGGACTATGGTGACCGGCCGCCGCTGATGCCTGTTATGGCATGATGTAGATCGGCGTCGGCGCCTTCACCATCGAGTAGATCTCCTCAATCTCATCGTTGGATACCGCGATGCATCCGGCTGTCCAGTCGGTGGTCGAATCGACACCGGTCGGGGTGCCGTGGATGAAGATGTTGCCACCCGGACTGCGGCCCATGCTGCCAGCGCGCGCCGTATCAGCGGGATTCGGGTAGGAAACACGCAGCGACAGGTGGTAATTGCTGTTGGGATTGAGTGCATCGATCCAGTAGCCACCTTCAGGCGTACGTCCGTCGCCTTCGAACTGCTTGTGGCCTTCGGGCGCAAACCCAAGACCGAACTGGTAGGTTTTCAGCACCTCTTCGTTATGAAGCAGGTACATCGCGCGATCGCTCTTATCGATATAAACACTGGTCACTTCCGGCCCGTTGTAGGTCCGGAATTTTTCGCCTGCGGGATTGGACGCCGCGCAAGCGGATAACGCCGCTGCCGCGCCAAGCGCAAAAACGCTACGGATAAACATTGCTCACTGCCTCGCCTTGATGGCTTTTATTGGAGCCACCGTACAAGAAAAGCGTGTTCTGTTCTACCTGTTCGATAGGTCATCACTGACGAGTGAACGCACAGACGACCTCCGTATGTGGAGACCATCTGAACTGATCGACAACGGTCACAGCACCCATCTCGAAGCCAGCGTCGATGAGTGTGCGGGCATCACGGGCGAAGGTCACGGGATTGCAGGACACCATCGCCACGATCTTCAGCTTCGACGAGGCAATCTCTGCGATCTGCGCTTCGGCACCTGCGCGCGGCGGGTCGATGACGGCAGCGTCGAATTTGTCGAGCTCATCGGGCAGCATCGGACGGCGGAACAGGTCGCGCGTTTCGGTCGTCACCAGCTTGAGGCCGCGGGTATCGCGCCAACCGCGATCCAGTGCGTCCATCATCACCTTCTCGCCTTCGACGGCGTGGACTTCGGCATTGCGGGCCAGCGGCAGGCTAAATGTTCCCGACCCTGCGAATAGGTCGATGACCTTGGCAGCCTTACCGACGATCTGTTTCACGGCGGACTGGAGGGCGTTTTCCCCCTGCACCGTCGCCTGCAAGAACGCTCCGGGAGGTGGCAGGACACGAATGCCGTCGAATGACTGCACAGGAACGTTGATGGTCACCACGGGCTCGTCACGCCACACCAGACGGGCAATGCTATGCGCATTCGCCCAATCCGCCAGTTCGATGCGCAGCTCCTCGGTCAGTTCTTTATCAGCCTCGACACGAATATCGGGACCGCTGGAGCTTTCCGTGACCGTCATCGCGACTTCGCCTTTGCGGCTGCCGGCAATCTTGGTCAACTCGTTCAGCGCTGGCAGAGTCGCCTTCAGCGCGGGCGAAATCAGCTGGCAGTCGGGGATTTCGACGATGGTGTCAGAGGCGCGCGCATGAAAGCCCACTAGCGCGGCTTTCTTCGTGCGGCGACCGCTGAACTTCGCACGGCGGCGGGAGTTCGTGGGCGATGTATCTACACCCTGTATATGCGCATCAATTCCGTGCGCTGCCAATGACTTAGCCACATTCGAGGCTTTCCAGTCGGCCACGAAGCTATCCGAGGCGTGCTGCATCGCACAGCCGCCGCAGGCTTTGAAATGACGGCAAGGCGGGCTGACGCGGGCGGCGGACGGCTCGATGACGCGGGCGCCATCGTCGGTCAGCTCAATGGTTTCGCCAGGCAGAACGCGCGGGACGAGCGTGCCGTCTTCGGCGCGCCCCATACCAAGGTGTGTGATGCTTTCGATTTTCATGGGAGCGCTTTTACAGCGAAGCGTTGACCCGCGCCAGCGGCCCTAGTCGTCTGTACCGATAAAGCCGCCAGACTGCCGCGCCCAATACCGCGCGTAGATCCCGCCCTGCGCAAGCAAATCATCGTGGGTGCCGTCCTCCACGATCCGTCCGCCTTCCATCACGATGATCCGGTCCATCCGCGCGATTGTCGACAGACGGTGCGCGATGGCGAGGACGGTCTTGCCCTCCATAACCTGATCGAGGCTTTCCTGAATGGCAGCTTCCACCTCGGAATCGAGCGCGGATGTCGCCTCGTCCAACACGAGGATCGGCGCGTCTTTGAGTATCGTGCGCGCAATCGCGATCCGCTGACGCTGACCGCCAGACAGCTTTACGCCGCGCTCACCAAGGAACGCGTCATAGCCCGTGCGCCCCTTGGCGTCGCGAAGGTCGGGAATGAACGTATGCGCCTCGGCCTTGCGTGCGGCCTCCATCACCTCGGCGTCGGTGGCATCGGGCCGCCCGTAGCGGATGTTGTCCATCGCGGAGCGATTGAACATCGAAGTGTCCTGCGTGACCATCCCGATATGACGGCGCAGGCTGACTTGGGTGACGTTGGAAATGTTCTGCCCGTCGATCAGCACGCGGCCCTGTTCGGTGTCGTAAAGGCGCAACAGCAGCGACACGAGCGTCGACTTGCCTGCACCCGAGGCACCCACGATCCCGACCTTCTGGCTCGGTTGGATCGTGAGGGCGATGTCACGCACACCGCCGTTCCGCTCGCCGTAAGCAAAGGTCACATCGTCAAAATTGATCTCTCCACGCGGCACGACAAGCTCTGCCGCGTCGATGTCGTCGGTCAAGTCATGCGCAGGCGTGAGTGTTTTCATACCGTCCTCGGCCTCGCCCAGATGGCCATACATGCCCATCAGCGTGAAGCTAACCCACCCTGTCATGTGAGACAAACGCAGCGCAATCGCACCCGTCGCAGCGATATCGCCAGCCGTCGCACTGCCCAGCGTCCACATGTACACCGTGCCGCCGATCAGCATGATGGGCACCACACCGGCGATGGTCATAAGCGCAAGACGGAACGCCACCGCCACGCGCCCGAACTCCACCGCGCGGTTGCGGAATTCGTTCATCGCATCCAGCGCGACGGCGTCTTCGAAATCATCGTGGGCGAAGAGCTTCACGGTGCGGATATTGGTGAACGTATCCACGACCTGCCCCGTGATCGCCGCCCGTGCATTGGCCCGCGCTTTGGCCCGAAGGCGGACCCGCGGGATAAACCACGAGATCATCAGAACGTACGCCACGAACCACGCCAGCAGCCCAACCGCCATCCAGATATCGACGCCAAGCACGAGGATCAGCGCGCCCACGACTGACGCAATCGCAAAGCAGATCGTGTTCAGGAATTCGCTCGTTAGCTCGGTGACGGAGTTGGACACCTGCATCTGCTTCTGGGTCAGACGACCGGCGAAGTCTTCGTCAAAGAACCGCACCGAATGACCCATCGTCCAACGGTGCAAGCGCGACAGGATCTGCGGGCCGACGTTGGGCTGCACGATGATGCTGTTGGATAGCGCCGAAACGCCAAAGATGATTGGCCGCAGAACGATGTAGAACACGATGAACACGACGGCGAGCGGCCACTGGTCCTGCCAGAACCCCTCCGCCGTGCCCGAAGTCGCATCGAGCACCGCGCCCAGCAGATAAGCCGTTACAACTTCGAGCGAGCCGGCCAGCATACAAGCGATGGCCGCGATCGTCAGCGCGGGCCATGATCCGGACAAACACCACCAAATAAACGGCCAGAGCGTATTCGGCGGAGGCGTATCGACACGGCGGAACGGACGGATCAGATCAACCAGCTTCATGCGCTCTCTCCGATAAACCCGCCTGACTGGTGCTGCCACAAGCGCGCATAGATACCGCCCAGCGCCAGCAGTTCGTCGTGCGACCCGTCCTCCACCACGCGGCCTTGGTCCATCACGACAATGCGGTCCATCTGCGCAATCGTCGAAAGGCGGTGCGCGATCGCGATGACCGTTTTGCCTTCCATGAGGCCGTAGAGGGTGTCCTGAATAGCGGCCTCAACCTCAGAATCGAGGGCGGAGGTTGCTTCGTCCAACAGCAGGATCGGCGCGTCCTTCAGCAGCACGCGCGCAATCGCGATACGCTGACGCTGGCCGCCGGACAATTTCACACCGCGCTCACCAACACGAGCGTCGTACCCCTTGTTGCCCTCCGCATCTTCCAGATCGAGGATGAAGTCATGCGCCTGCGCTTCCTTCGTGGCGCGGATCATGTCGTCTTCGGTCGCATCCGGACGGCCATAAAGGATGTTTTCGCGGACCGAGCGGTGCAGCAGCGAGTTGTCCTGCTGAACCATGCCGATGGTCTGACGGAGGCTGTCCTGAGACACCTCGGAAATACCCTGACCGTCGATCAGAATACGACCGCTCTCGGCGTCGTAAAAACGCAAAAGCAGCTTGAGTAGGGTCGATTTCCCTGCGCCCGAGCGCCCAACGAGGCCGACCTTCTCACCCGGTTTTACTACAAGGTCGATATTGTCGAGGCCGCCGGTTTTGCGTCCGTAATGGTGGCTCAGTCCTTGTAGAGTGATCTCACCCTTGCCCGCCACTAATGTCTGCGACGTCGGTTTATCGGTCAGCGTGATCGGCTGCGAAATGGTCATCATGCCCTCGCGCACAACGCCCAGTTCGCGGAAGAAACTGCTCGTGGCCCACATGATCCAACCGCTCATCGCATTGAGGCGCAGCGCCAGCGCGGTCGCCGCAGCGACGACACCGACCGAAGCCAGCGCACCGAACCAGAGGTACATGGCAAAACCGACCACGCCGACAATCAGCAGACCGTTCAGCACCATCAGGACGAGGTCCATGATCGTCAGCAGCCGCATCTCGCGGATAAAGGTCTGACGGGCGTCCTCGATAGCTTCTTGGGCGTAGTCGACTTCTTTTCCGTGATGCGCGAACAGTTTGACCGAGTGGATATTGGTGTAGCTGTCGACGACCCGCGCGGTCACGCGGCTGCGCGAATTGGAGGACGCCTCGGCCGCTGGGCCCGCCCGTTTCACGACCCACACCAGCAGCGCGATATAAGGGAACAACCAGAACGACAGCGGAATCAGCAACCGCGCATCCGCATCGGCGAGCAGGTAGGCGGCACCGATGACATAGGCGACGGCAAAGGTCATCGCGTCAAATGTCTGGAAAGCGACCTCGCCCGCAGCGGGCGGTGCCTGCATGATGCGGTTCGCGATCCGTCCGGCGAAGTCATTCTCGAACCAGCCAATCGACTGGCGCAGCACGTGGCGGTGCGCGCGGTAGCGGATCATCGTCGGAAAATTCACGAGGATCGTGTTGTTCAGCAGCGCGAACTGCGCGACGTAAACGATCGGGCGCAGGGTCAGGATGACGATCGCAACGATGATGAACTCGGCGGCGTGACTGCCCCAGACCTCGATCGGTTCGCCATCGAGCAGGTCGATCAGACGCCCCATGTAGGAAATCAGCCAGACCTCGAAAAACGCGATGCAAATGGACAGGAATCCTGTGATCGCGAAGACCCAACGGAATTCATACGCAAACGACCGCAGGAACGGCCAGAGCTTCTGCGGCGGATTATCGTTTTCTTGGTAATTGCTGTAGGGATCGACCAATCCCTCGAAAAATTTGAACACGGCGGCCTCTCGAATATTCCGCAACATAGCGCGGCGCCTCGTGAGGGGAATTAGTCACGTTCGCACAGTTCTGCCGCGGAGAGGAAGAAGCCCGATTTGATCCAACGCTCTTCAAGCTCGCGGAGGCGCTGGCCGAGGGCTGGGCCTTGGTATTCCGGCATGAGATCGGCAGCTGTTACGGGAAATACCTGGCGGGTCGCTTGCTTGATTTGGGCGAGTTCATCGGGATTGAGATGCTGACCCATCGACGCTTGCCGGACGAGGTAGGTGTCGACTGCCGTATCCTTGAAACGGTAGCCAAGTTCGTGGATATCAGTCTCTAATCCAGCTTGAATTGCCGCCAATTTCTTCGCTTCGGCATTCGACAGACGGAGCCGTTCAACTAGGTCTTCCCCGCCGATAACGGCCAAACGGCGCAGCCGGTTGGGCTGAATGCCGTCCTCCAGATGCACCAGCACGGCCAGAGACTGAGCCGTCGCCCCCGGCAGGATCGCATTGAGCGCGCCGCAGCTTTGCATTGCTGCAAGCGCGGGCGCGGGATCAGGGGCGCTGAGCAGTTTTTTCATCTCCGCGCCGATACGCTCTGCCGAAAGAGCCTCCAGCCCATCGATATTTTCGGCGCAGGCGGCAAGGCCGTCGGCATCAATCCCGATTTCAGGATCGCCGTACCACGCGGTAAACCGGAAGAACCGGAGGATGCGGAGGTAGTCCTCACGAATGCGCTGGTCCGCATCGCCGATAAACCGGACGTGCCGCGCCTCAAGATCAGCGATGCCACCAACAGGGTCGACAATGGTCCCATCAGGCGCGGCGTATAGCGCGTTCATCGTGAAGTCGCGCCGCTTTGCATCGTCCTCGATATTGTCGGCAAAGGCCACGACCGCGTGCCGCCCATCGGTTTCGACGTCTTGGCGGAAGGTGGTGATCTCATAAGGCTCGCCGCCCGAAATCACCGTGATGGTGCCATGGTCAATACCGGTCGGAATGGCTTTCAAACCGGCCTTTTTTGCCAGCGTTAGTGTCTGTTCAGGCAGCGCACTTGTGCAAACGTCAAGGTCGGAGACAGGCGCACCGATCAGCGCATTCCGCACGCAGCCCCCCACGAAAAACGCCTGATAACCCGCATCCGTCAGCATGCGGCAAACCGCTTGGGAGCGTTCGGAAGTGAGCCAGTCAGCCGTTATGCGCATAGTCGTTCTGCGAGCCCCCTCAGCATACGCGCCGTGGCGCCCCAGATATAATAAGGGCCATACGGGACGACGTAAAATGACCGTCTGGTGCCCTGCCAACGGCGGCTTTCGATGCGATAATTGGCGGGGTCGGCTATGTGGTCGAAGGGGACTCGGAACACCTCATCGACCTCACCAGCTTCGGGGATCGGGTGAAATTCGCCCTTGATCAGTGCCAGAACCGGAGTGGCAAGGAACGCCGTCACCGTCTCGTGTGGAGGCAAAAGGCCAAGGATTTCAACTTGGTCAGAGTTCAGGCCAACCTCTTCTTGGGCCTCGCGAAGTCCCGCCTCAATCAACGTCTCGCCCGCTTCGACCTTTCCGCCGGGAAATGCGATCTGTCCGGGGTGGTGCTTCAGACGGGCGGAGCGCTTCGTCAGCACCAGTTGGCCAGACTCGTCGAACGCCACAAGAACGGCAGCGGGGCGGAGTTGGCGCTGTTGGGGAAGTTCCAGGTTCGGATTCAGGTCGAAATCCGAAGAGTCGCCGCCCTGAACATTCAGGGCAGCGCGCAATCTTTCATGCGGATCAAGCGTCGGAGTCATCCGGCTTTTCCGTGGCTTCGAAGCCGAGCGTTTTCGGGTCGAACTCGTAATGAGCGCCGCAGAACTGGCAATCGGCGGTTACGATGCCTTCGTCGGTGGTCATGTGCGCGATGTCCTTGGCCGAGTAGATCGACAGGCTTTCGCGGACGCGATCGGACGAGCACGAGCACCCAAATTTCACCGTCTGCGGATCATACACGCGAGGTTGTTCTTCGTGGAACAAACGGACGAGCAGCTCGGTCGGCTGAACGGTCGGCCCGATCAGTTCGAGGTCATCGACCGAGTCCAGCAGCACGTTCGCGCGGTTCCAGTTGTCGCCTTCATCCTCGTCTAGGATATCGTTCGCGGTCAGCAGACCTTCTTCGCCGCTGCCACCTTCGGAGGCCACGAACGGGGACGCTTTGGGCATGTGCTGGAGCATCACGCCGCCCGCACGCCAGCCCTCGGCACCGCCGCGCATCTGCGACTTGCCGAACGACAGCTCGAAACGGGTCGGCAGCTGTTCGGACTGTGCAAAGTAGGTCTCTGCACAAGAGGTCAGCGAGCCACCCGAGATCGGGGTGATGCCCTGATAAGGGGTCGTGCCCTGACCTTGGTCGATCAGAATGGCAAAGTAGCCACGACCGATCTGGTCGAACGCAGGTGCGTTCGGGTCCAGCTTTTCCTTGTCGAACGACGCATAGGCGCGGATACGGGCCAGCTCACCCTCTTTCTGGGGAGCATAGTAGTCAGTCGCGATAATGCGTGCGCCACCATCACCGCGCACCTGAAGCGACAGCTTCCAGCGCAGTTTCATGGTCTGACCGATCAGCGCGGTCAGCAACGCCATCTCGGCCACCAGCGCCTCGATCTGCGCAGGGTAATCGTGCTGGCTCAGAATTTGGTCGAGCACTCCGTCAAGACGCGCGACGCGGCCGCGAACGTCCGAGCGATCGAGTTGAAACGGAAGGACGGTATCGTCCCAGGCGATTTGACTGCCGAGGGTCATGGGCTTTCCTTGATGTGCGGAAGTTGGCATACCGCTTCCATATAGGCACATCAAGCGCGGGTCCAAGGGGGTAGGTGGTGATCAGACGATTTGGCGAGGCTGTCAGGGCCGATCAACGCTACCGTAGCCGCCCCGGCGCATACGTGATCCTCGAACGGGACGGACGTTTTCTGCTGACATTTCAGGAAGCGCCGGAGCCCGAATTCCAGCTTCCGGGCGGCGGCATTGATCCGGGCGAACATCCGGTCCCTGCCCTTCACCGCGAGGTTTACGAGGAGACCGGCTACACGATGGGCGCACCGCGCAAGCTGGGCGTGTTCAAGCGGTACTGCTACCTGCCCGACTACGGCTATTGGGCAGAGAAGGTCTGCCACATCTACACCGCCCGCCCGATCCAGCGACTGGGGCCGCCGCTAGAAAAAGGTCATACAGCGGTGTGGGTTACACTCGAAGAAGCGCTCGTCCTACTGACCAACGAGGGCGATAACTGGTTTGTCGCCAATTACTTCGGCAACTGACGTCCTTCGACGATGATACCGTAGAGCGTGGTCAGGATGCTGATGCCGACCAGCGTCATGATCCACGTGCCGAGCATCGACAGGCCCTCTGCAACGATGGGCATGTAGACACCAATCATCGTGCGAACCGCTTCGATGACGGTGTTGATCAGCGCGATAAAGAGCGCCGCTTGGAAAATCGCGCCAGACATGTCCGACGTCATGCGCCAGCTTTCGGCGATACCCATCTTTTCACCGATGGCGCGCGCCGGAAGGCAGATCGACAAACGGAAAACGAGGAAGCTAACGCCGATGCCGAAGATGAATGCGTAGAGGAACAGGCCGAATGTGAAGCCGAGCAGCGGCAACAGGATAAGGCTCAGCAATCCGATCGCCAGCATAATGATGAGCCCGATCAACAGGGACTTTCCTGCGTAGGCTGTTACGGTTCCGAAGTTGAACGACGGCACGACGCCGAGTTTTTCGTCGACAAGGATATAGCGGTGCCACGACACGGCCATCCAGCTTGCCATCAAGAGGTATAGAATGATGGAGATGGGAACGAGCATCGCAACCGACTGCACCTGCACATCCGAAAGGCCGCTTGTCGGATCAACAGCAGATGCGTCACCTGAAAGCGTTTCCAGAACGGCACCGTCGGTAAACAGTGCGCCGAAATCCACGCCGAGCGCCAAGCCAATCACATAGGCCAGAACCAACCCGATCACGACCGGTGCGAGAGTGACGCGCAGCGCGGCTCCGAGGTTCATGACGACCATGCGAAGCGAGTGTTTGACGATGTCCCAGCCCATAATTTGACCCTTTGAATGAAATACAGAGTTTAGATCGCAATCTCTTTCCGTTCGGTCAATGGCGTTCCCTTGCTTGCGGTCGCAAAAACCTATATCGCGCTGGCGATACGTGAATTTGGAGGCCTGCCGATGTCCGCGCCCAAGAAAGTCGTCCTCGCCTATTCTGGCGGTCTTGATACCTCGATCATCCTGAAGTGGCTGCAAACGGAGTACGGCTGCGAAGTCGTGACCTTCACTGCCGACCTCGGTCAGGGCGAAGAGCTGGAGCCGGCCCGTGCCAAGGCAGAACTGCTCGGTATCAAGTCCGAAAACATCTACATCGAAGACGTCCGCGAAGAGTTCGTGCGTGACTTCGTCTTCCCGATGTTCCGCGCCAACACGCTTTACGAAGGTCTCTACCTTCTGGGCACCTCGATTGCCCGCCCGCTGATCTCCAAGCGCCTTGTCGAGATCGCGAAAGAAACCGGTGCGGACGCTGTGGCTCACGGCGCGACCGGCAAAGGCAACGACCAGGTTCGTTTCGAACTGTCCGCCTACGCGCTGAACCCCGAAATTCAGGTGATCGCGCCGTGGCGTGAGTGGGACCTGACCTCGCGCACCAAGCTGATCGAGTTCGCCGAAGCGCACCAGATTCCGATCGCCAAAGACAAGCGCGGCGAGGCACCGTTCTCGGTCGACGCCAACCTGCTGCACACCTCGTCCGAAGGTAAAGCACTGGAAGATCCGGCTGCGGAAGCACCGGAATACGTCTACCAGCGCACTGTTTCGCCGGAAGAAGCCCCGAACGAGCCCGAATTCATCGAAGTGACCTTCGAAAAGGGTGACGCGGTTGCCATCAACGGCGAAGCAATGTCGCCGGCGACAATCCTGACCAAGCTCAACGAACTCGGCGGCAAGCATGGTATCGGTCGCCTCGACTTCGTCGAGAACCGTTTCGTCGGTATGAAGTCGCGCGGCATCTATGAAACGCCGGGTGGCACCGTTCTGCTCGAAGCTCACCGCGGTATCGAACAGATCACCCTCGACGCCGGCGCTGGCCACCTCAAGGACAGCATCATGCCGCGCTATGCGGAACTGATCTACAACGGCTTCTGGTTCTCGCCGGAACGCGAGATGCTGCAAGCCCTGATCGACAAGTCGCAGGAAAACGTCACCGGCACCGTTCGTCTGAAGCTCTACAAGGGTTCGGCAACCACCGTTGGCCGCTGGTCTGACTACTCGCTGTATTCTGAAAAGCACGTCACTTTCGAAGAAGATGCTGGTGCTTACGATCAGAAGGACGCCGCTGGCTTCATCCGCCTGAACGCCCTGCGCCTCAAACTGATCGCGACCCGTAACCGCCGCGTCGCCGAAAAAGGCTGACGCAGCGTTTCGATTGATTGAGAATGGGCCGTCCCCTAGCCGTTGACGTTAACGGCAATCAGGAGACGGCCCATGACTTTTGAAGACAACGTTGCGATCATTCGCAAAGGCACCGAGCGCACGTCGCTCAGCGATACGCTAAAGTTCGACTGCGGTGATGACGGCTGTATCGTACTCGGACCGGAGGGCGTTGCGACCACCGACGCTCCCGCCGACTGCACCATTCGCATTTCCACCGAGAACCTGTCGAAATTGCTTCACGGGAAGCTGAACCCCATGACCGGCGTCATGATGGGCAAGCTCAAGGTGTCGGGCAATCCGGCAGTGGCGATGAAGCTTGGCCAGCTGATTTCATAGTCTCTATGAAATCAATGGGTTAGCAGGATGTCGGAAATTCTGACTCAGCTGATGACCAACGACACCGACTATCGGACAAAACAAAGCCCGCTCGCGCGGGCTTTTAACATAATCTTGCTGCGTATTTTGCTGGTTTAGAGCCGCATTTCCTGCACTTCGGCCAGATCAGGGATGACGTCGGCGGTGCCCTTCCGCGTCACCATCAGAGCCGCCGCGCGGGTCGCTTGACCGATCGCCTGCCCGATCGGCATTCCGCGATCCAGACCAGCCAATACGTATCCGGTGAACGTGTCGCCAGCACCCGTCGTATCGACCGGCGTGACAGGCAGCGCATCGAACTGGGTCCGCTTGCCGTCTTCGACCAGCAGCGCACCCTTCCCGCCCATCGTCACGATGACGGACTCCACGCCGAGCTCTTCGGGCTCCTTGCCCAGCGCATCGCGCAGCTGCTGCATCTCGATCTCGTTCAGAATGAGGAAGTCGAGCAGCGGCAGCACCTTCGCCACGGCATCGGCACTGAACGGCGCGGCGGCGTAGGCGATGTTCAGCCCCATACGCTTGCCGAGTTCCAGCGCTTCAAGCTGTGCGTTGGTTTCATTCTGCGTAACTACCCAGTCGCCGACCTGCGCTTCGGAAAGTGCATTCGCCACGAGGTCCATCGGAATTTCGATATTCGCGCCTTGATGCAGAATGATCGAGTTTTCGCCGTCTGCCGCGACGGCAATCACGGCCTCTGCCGGATCGGCATCAATGCGGCGGATCGCGCGGGTGTCCACGCCGTATTCGGTCAGTCGCTCGACGGTCCAACCAGCACCATGCCCCACCGCACCGATGTGGCGAGCCGTACCACCCGCCCGTGCGATGGCGACAGACATGTTCGCGCCCTTCCCGCCAAGAAACACCTGCCGTCCTGTCGACGGCAGGGTTTCACCCGGAGCAACGATGTGCGGCACAAAGTAAACGATGTCGCTGTTGATCGACCCGAGATTCCATACCGCCATTGTTCGCTCCGTTTATTTGACCTTACAGGCCGCCATTACTGCCATGTTCAGGATGTCGTTGACAGTCGATACCGTCGAACAGATCTGAATTGGCTTGTCCACACCAGACAAAATCGGGCCGATCACGGTTGCGCCAGCCATTTCCTGCATGAGCTTCACCGAGATCGAGGCCGAGTGACGGGCCGGAACGACGAGCACGTTTGCAGGCCCCGTCAGGCGGCTGAACGGATAATGCTCTGCCGATTTGGGGTTCAGTGCGACGTCGACGGTCATCTCGCCTTCGTACTCGAAGTCCACGCCGCGCGCGTCGAGGATCTTGGGCGCGATGTGCATCTTCTCGGCACGTTCGGACACAGGATAGCCGAAAGTCGAGAACGAGACGAAGGCAACGCGCGGCTCAAGGCCGAGGTCGCGGGCGACTTCAGCGCCGCGCTCTGCGATGTCCGCGAGGTCCAACTCGTCCGGCCATTCATGAACCAGCGTATCGGCGATGAGGACGATGCGGCCCTTGTTCAGCACGGCAGAGATACCGACCGCACCCGTTTTCGGCTGCGCATCGAAGACGTGGTTGATCAGCTCCAGAACGTGTGCCGATTTGCGCGTCGCACCGGTAACCAGACAGTCGCCGTGACCATGCGCCACCATCAGCGCACCAAAGACGTGACGGTCGCGGGCCGCGAGGCGGTGAATGTCCTGACGGTCATGACCTTTGCGCTGTAGGCGGTTGTACAGGAATTCCTTATAGGTGTTCAGATGCGCTGTGTTGCGCGCGTTGACCACTTCGATTTCCGAAACCGCGTCGGCCATACCTTCCGCGATCAGCAGGTCTTCGACTTCTTTTTCGCGGCCGATAACGAGCGCTTTGCCGAGGCCATTGCGCTGGTATTGGACCGCAGCGCGTAGAACGCGGGGATCGTCGCCCTCGGCAAACACGATGGTTGCTTGGGCCGCACGAGCGCGGGCATTGATGTTACGCAGGATGTTCGCGGTCGGGTCCATGCGGGACTTCAGCGACAGCTCGTAGCCTTCCATATCCACAATTGGACGGCGGGCTACGCCAGTGTCCATGCCAGCACGCGCCACAGCGGGCGGGATGCGGTGGATCAGGCGGGGGTCGAATGGGGTCGGGATGATGTAATCACGGCCAAAGGACAGCTTGCGGCCATAGGCCAGCGCGACTTCGTCCGGCACGTCCTCACGCGCAAGTTCGGCAAGCGCGTTTGCGCAGGCGATCTTCATCTCGTCATTGATCGCACGAGCGTGGATGTCGAGCGCGCCGCGGAACAGATACGGGAAACCGAGTACGTTGTTCACCTGGTTCGGATAGTCCGAACGACCCGTGGCAACGATGGCGTCCTCGCGAACCTGATGCGCTTCTTCGGGAGTGATCTCGGGATCGGGGTTCGCCATTGCGAAAATAACGGGGTTCGGCGCCATCGAGGCGACCATCTCCTGCGTGACCGCACCCTTGGCCGACACACCGAGGAACACGTCCGCATCCTTCATCGCATCAGCGAGGCTACGTGCGTCGGTGACAGCGGCGTGAGCCGACTTCCACTGGTTCATGCCCTCGGTACGGCCCTGATAGATCACGCCTTTGGTGTCGCACATGATGCAGTTGTCCTGCTTCGCGCCCATCGCTTTGACCAGTTCGAGGCACGCGATACCGGCAGCGCCCGCGCCATTGAGGACGATTTTGCAGTCCTCGATCTTCTTGCCCGACAGATGCAGCGCGTTAATCAGACCCGCTGCGCAGATCACGGCGGTGCCGTGCTGGTCGTCGTGGAAGACGGGAATATCCATTTCTTCCTTGAGGCGCTGCTCGATGATGAAACACTCGGGCGCCTTGATATCTTCGAGGTTAATGCCGCCGAATGACGGCCCCATGAGGCGCACGGCGCGGCAGAATTCATCGGGATCTTCGGTATCGAGCTCGAGGTCGATGGAGTTCACGTCGGCGAACCGCTTGAATAGCACCGACTTGCCCTCCATCACCGGCTTGGAGGCCAGCGCACCAAGGTTACCGAGGCCAAGAACAGCCGTACCGTTCGAGATCACCGCAACAAGGTTACCCTTGTTCGTGTAGTCGTAAGCGGTTTCGGGATCGGCGTGGATTTCCTCGCACGGGATCGCAACACCGGGGGAATACGCAAGCGACAGGTCGCGCTGCGTCATCATTGGCACGGTGGCCGAGACCTCCCACTTGCCCGGGGCCGGATCCATGTGAAACGTCAGCGCATCTTCTCGCGTGACACGTGCCTTGGTCATAATTCTTCCTCCGTTAGCGCCCGTCAGGATTACAGCCCCTTGACCCTCAGCCGCAACGGCGTTGTTTTCTACTTTCGTCGCTAACATTGGCGCTTTAGGTAAGTTTCCGCACGAGCAGAGGAACAGATATGAGCAACGTGACGCCAATGATGGCGCAATACCTCGAAATCAAGGAAGCCCACCCCGGCGCGCTGCTGTTCTATCGCATGGGCGATTTCTACGAGATGTTCTTTGATGATGCGGTTGCCGCGTCCGAAGCGCTCGACATCGCGCTGACTAAACGTGGCAAGCTGAACGATCAGGACATCCCGATGTGCGGCGTCCCCGTGCACGCCGCTGAAGGCTATCTGCTCACGCTGATCCGCAAAGGTTTCCGCGTTGGGGTCTGCGAACAACTCGAAGATCCCGCCGAAGCGAAAAAGCGCGGCTACAAGGCCGTAGTAAAGCGCGACGTCGTGCGTCTTGTCACACCCGGCACGCTGACAGAGGACTCGCTGCTCGACGCGCGCCGTCACAACTTCCTTGCTGCATTTGCCGAGGTCCGCGACGAAAGCGCGCTGGCGTGGGTCGATATCTCGACAGGTGCGTTCAACGTGATGACATGCGCCACCAACCGCCTGTCCCCCGAACTGGCGCGCCTCACCCCGCGCGAGGTGTTGCTCGCCGACGGCTCCGAAATGGAGAAAGTCGTCCGCGAAGCCGGCGCCGCCGTCACCGACCTCGGGCGGAGCGCGTTTGACAGCACACTGGGTGAAAAGCGCCTGTGTAGTCTCTATGATGTGGCCTCGCTCGATGCTTTCGGCAGCTTTACCCGCGCCCAGATCTCCGCCATGGCAGCCATCGTCGAGTATCTGGAGATCACGCAGAAGGGTAACTTGCCCCTTCTCCGCACGCCCGTCGTCGAAGGCGAAACAGCCAACATGCAAATCGATGCCGCGACCCGCCGGTCGTTGGAGCTGACCCACGGGACCACCGGCGGCCGCGCCGGTTCGCTGCTGGCAACCATCGACCGGACGCTCACGGCTGCTGGCGCACGTCTGCTGGAACGGCGGCTGTCTTCGCCGTCCCGCCACCTCGAAACCATCATGGTGCGCCAGGACGCCATCACCTTCCTGACCGAAGACAGCAAATTGCGCGGCACCCTTCGCGATTGCTTCCGCAGCGTCCACGACGTCGACCGCGCCCTGTCTCGCCTCGCACTGGATCGCGGGGGCCCGCGCGATGTCGCAGCGGTTCGCAACACCCTGACCCAAGCCGAGCAGGTTGCAGCCTACCTGAACGACGACATGCCCGCGCTGCTCGCCCAATCCGCAGCCGATCTGACCGGCCATAATGAACTGCTGGACCTTCTGGACCAAGCGCTCGTCGCCGAACCGCCGATGCTCGCCCGCGACGGGGGCTTCATCGCACCTGGTTATGATGCCGAGCTCGACGAGGCTCGCGAGCTCCGCGACGAAGGCCGCGGCGTAATCGCTCGGATGCAGCAGCAATACGCGGAGTTGTCTGGCGTCAATTCGCTGAAGATCAAGCATAACAACGTCCTTGGCTACTTCATCGAGACCCCCGCCACACACGCGGAAAAGATGATGACTCCACCCCTGAATGAGACCTTCATCCACCGCCAGACGACCGCCAATCAGGTGCGCTTCACGACTGTCGAACTCAGCGACATCGAAACCCGTATTCTGAATGCCGGTGGGCGCGCGTTGGAGATCGAAAAGCGGCTCTTTTCCAGCCTAAGAAGCCAAGTCATCGGCCAAGCCGGTCGCCTCTCCGCCATGGCCCGCGCGCTGGCCGAACTCGACGTCTGCTGCGGCCTCTCCGACCTTGCCCGCGCTGAAAACTGGGTGCGCCCCGTGATCGACAGCTCCCGCGCGTTCGAGCTCAAAGGCGGCCGCCATCCCGTCGTGGAACAGGCTTTGAAAAAGGACGGCGAGACGTTCGTCGCCAACGATTGCGAGCTGACCGACACAAACATCTGGCTGCTCACCGGCCCGAACATGGCTGGTAAATCGACCTTCCTTCGCCAGAACGCGCTAATCGCTGTCCTCGCTCAGATGGGCGCTTGGGTTCCTGCACAGTCCGCCCATATCGGCCTTGTCAGCCAGATATTCAGCCGCGTCGGCGCGTCCGACGACCTCGCCCGCGGCCGCTCGACCTTCATGGTCGAAATGGTGGAAACCGCCGCGATCCTGAACCAGGCTGACGATCGTGCACTTGTGATCCTCGACGAAATAGGTCGAGGCACTGCGACCTATGACGGCCTCTCCATCGCGTGGGCCACCCTTGAACACCTGCACGACGTGAACCGCTGCCGCGCGCTCTTCGCAACCCACTATCACGAGATGTGCCAGCTCGCCGATAAGCTCGACGGCGTCGCCAATGCCACCGTTGCGGTCCGCGAATGGGAAGGCGATGTGATCTTCCTTCACGAAGTTAGAAAAGGCACCGCCGACCGCAGCTACGGTGTCCAAGTCGCCCGCCTCGCCGGACTGCCGCCTGCCGTTGTCGAGCGCGCGAAAGTCGTCCTCGAAGCACTGGAAAAAGGTGACCGTGAGGGCGGCGGCAAACAGAAGGCGATCATAGACGACCTGCCGCTCTTCGCCGCTGTCGCCGCGCCGCCCGCTCCGCAAACCAAGATCGAGCCGTCAAAGATCGATGCCAAACTCAAAGACATCTTTCCCGACGATCTCAGCCCGCGAGAGGCGCTTGCCCTACTCTACGAACTGAAAGAGCTGGCACGATAACGCGCCAGCCCTCTTCATTCTGATAAAAATACCTCGGGGGTTCGGGGGCAGCGCCCCCGAGCGACCTCAAGAAGCAGGCATCGACGACACGCCAACCTGCGCCGGACGCAGCAGACGGTCGTGCAGGAAGAAGCCGTGGCCTGAGACCTGAATGATCTCGCCCGCTTTCGTACCAGGAACCGGAGCTTCGAACATCGCTTCGTGCTGTTGCGGATCGAAACGATCGCCAACTTCCGGTGCGATGCGGCTGATACCGTGCTTTTCGAACACGTTGATCAGGGCACGCATGGTCAGTTCGATACCTTCGATCAGCGCGGCCTGCGCTTCACGCTGGTCTTCGGAAATCGCTTCGATGGCGCGCTGCATGTTGTCGTAGACCGGCAGCAGATCGCGGGCTAGCTTGGAGCCGCCGTACTGTTCTGCTTCACGGCGGTCACGTTCACCACGCTTGCGGGCGTTCTCGGCATCCGCAACGGCACGCATGAAACGGTCCTTGAATTCATCACGCTCTGCGGTCAGGGCAGCGATCGTTTCGGCATTCGCTTCATTGGCTTCCTGCTCGAATTCGTCGCCTTCTGCTGCCAGTTCATCGAGGCTTTTCGGTTCTTCGCTCATTCTCGTTTCCCTCAGTTCTGGCCGGAAATCATACGCCCGACCAGCTGCGCTGTGTAATCCACGATCGGAACGATGCGGCCATAGTTAAGCCGCGTCGGACCGATGACGCCTACGGCGCCAATAATCTTACGGTCGGCGTTCATATAGGGAGAAACCACCAAAGAGGAACCCGAAAGTGAAAAAAGCTTGTTTTCGGAGCCAATAAAAATGCGCACACCCTCGCCATCCTCGGCGAGTTCGAGGAATTCTGCGATGTCCTGCTTGCGCTCAAGGTCGTCGAACAGCGTTCGGATGCGTTCAAGGTCGTCTGGAGTGCCGGATTCGCCCAGCAGGTTACCTCGCCCACGTACGATGAGTCGCTCGGTGGATTCGCCGCGATCTTCCCAAACCGCGATCCCACTCTCGACCATCTGGGCGGCGAGCGTATCGATCTCCTGACGGCGCTTTTTGATCTCTGCGGTCACGGCGGAGGCGAGCTGCGACAGCGTCTTCCCCTCGGCAATCGCGTTGATGAAGTTCGCAGCCTCACGCAGCGAGCTCGGCGTTTGACCGGCGGGCGGTGTGAACAGGCGGTTCTCGACATTGCCGTCTGCGAACACCAGAACGACGAGCGCCTTTTCAGCTGCAATAGACACGAACTCGATGTGTTTGATCGGCGCCTCATGCTTCGGTGTCAACACCAGCGACGCACCGTGAGTCACGCCAGACAGCGCGGAGCCGACACGGTCCAGCAGGCCGTTCAGGTCGCCCGAGTTTGTCCCCATCGTCTGATCAATCTTCTGGCGATCCTCGCCCGACAGGTTCACCTCTAGCAGCCCGTCAACGAACATCCGCAACCCGTTCTGCGTCGGGATACGCCCCGCAGAGGTATGCGGGCTTCCCAGCAACCCCATGTATTCGAGGTCCTGCATCACATTGCGGATCGTGGCCGCGCTGACTTTTTCGGACATGCTGTGGGTCAGAGAGCGCGATCCGATGGGTGAACCGGTTTCCAGATAGCCTTCGACAACGCGGCGGAATACCTCGCGCGAGCGGTCGTTCATATCATCTAGCAGAGGCGATCGTGTCATCGTTTCCTTACCCTTCCATTCAAATAAAGGGCACCTATGTGGAACGTCAATCGGGGTTGGTTTTCAGTATCAACCCGCGTATCCCGCTAGCGGTACAGCAAGGAGATTGAATATGCGCCCTTCCGGTCGTCAGGTAAATGAAATGCGCCCCGTCTCGATCGAGGTCGGCGTCACCAAACATGCCGAGGGTTCCTGCCTCATCAAGGTCGGCGATACCCACGTCATGTGCACCGCTACGATCGAAGATCGTGTGCCTCCGTTCATCAAGAACTCCGGCCTCGGTTGGGTCACTGCCGAATACGGTATGCTGCCCCGCTCGACCGGTTCGCGTATGCGCCGTGAAGCTGCCAGCGGCAAGCAAGGCGGCCGCACCGTTGAAATCCAGCGCCTGATCGGCCGCTCGCTGCGTGCCGGTGTTGACCGCGTTGCTCTTGGCGAACGCCAGATCACCATCGACTGTGACGTCCTTCAAGCTGACGGCGGCACCCGCTGCGCCTCGATCACCGGTGGTTGGGTCGCGCTCAAGCTGGCCGTCAACAAACTGATGAAAGCCGGCCTCGTGACCAGCGATCCCCTGCCCGAACCTGTCGCCGCTGTCTCCTGCGGTATCTACGCTGGTCAGCCGGTTCTCGATCTGGATTATCCTGAAGACTCCGAAGCAGGCGTCGACGGCAACTTCGTCATGACCGGCAACCGCCTGATCGAAGTGCAGATGAGCGCCGAGGGTGCCACCTTCTCGCGTGACCAGATGACCCAACTCCTCGACCTCGCGGACAAAGGCATCGCTGAGCTGGTTGCCGCACAAAAGGCCGCCACCGCATGACACGCCGCTTTGAGGGAAAGGAGCTCGTCGTAGCGACCCACAACAAGGGCAAGCTCGAAGAGATCAGCGAAATGCTCGCGCCGTTCGGGATCAAGGTGACCTCTGCCGCCGATCACGGCCTTGCAGAGCCTGAAGAGACCGAAAACACCTTCGTCGGCAACGCGCGTATAAAAGCACATTACGCTGCAAAAGAGACTGCTTTGCCCGCTCTCGCCGACGACTCCGGCATCGAAATCGACGGCTTGAATGGCGCACCTGGCGTCTACACCGCCGATTGGGCCGAAACGCCGAACGGTCGCGACTTCGTCATGGCGATGGAAAAGACGTGGAACAAGTTGGAGGAGGCAAAGGCCCCCTTCCCGCGCACCGCGCGTTTCTGCTGCACCCTCGTCCTCGCATGGCCTGATGGTCACGATGAGGTCTTTGCTGGCGTCATGAACGGACAGATTGTCTGGCCGATGCGCGGCGATCAGGGTCACGGCTACGATCCGATCTTCCAACCCGAAGGCTACGACGTGACCTTCGGCGAGATGGATCGCTGGGAAAAGAACAAGATCAGTCACCGCGCGGATGCGTTCGCCAAGTTCGTGCAGGGCTGCTTTGCTTGAAGATTGGCAACACGGCGGCTTCGGCCTCTACATTCACTGGCCCTTCTGCCAGTCGAAATGCCCCTACTGTGACTTCAACAGTCACGTAGCGAGCTCCATTGACCAGAATCGATGGGCTCGCGCCTACCTCTCCGAAATCGACCGTGTTGGCACGCTGACCCAAGGTCGCGTGCTGAAGTCCGTATTCTTTGGTGGCGGCACCCCTAGCCTCATGGACCCCGAACTCGTCGACGCGATCATGACCAAGATCCGTCGCACGTGGCCCATGACTAACAGTGCAGAGGTCACGCTTGAAGCCAATCCAACTTCCGTGGAGGCCGGACGTTTCCGTGGCTACCGCGACGCAGGTGTTAACCGCGTCTCGATGGGCATTCAGTCACTAAACAATCAGGATTTGCATGCTCTTGGACGGTTGCACAGTGTCGAAGAGGCGCTCGCGGCATTCGACATTGCTCGCGGCGTGTTTGATCGCGTGAGCTTCGATCTTATCTATGCACGTCAGAACCAAACGACCCAAGAATGGCGAAACGAGCTGAAACAGGCTCTTTCTTTGGCCGTCGACCACATTTCGATGTACCAGCTGACGATCGAACAAGGAACAGCTTTCGGTGATCGATATGCAATTGGGAAACTTCGCGGACTTCCCGACGAAGACTCCGCCGCTGACATGTACGATGTCACACAGGACGTCGCTGCACAGATGGGTTTCCCCGCTTACGAAGTCTCTAATCACGCGCCGGAAGGCGCTGAGAGCCAACACAACCTGATCTATTGGCGCTACGGCGACTACGCGGGCATTGGGCCTGGGGCCCACGGACGCCTGACCCTGGGCGGTCAGAAATATGCAACCGAGACCTACCGTATGCCGAATACTTGGCTCGAAGCGGTGGAGCAGCGCGGGAACGGTGAAAACGTCTCTGATACGCTGAATCAGATCGATCAATTGCATGAGTTTTTACTTATGGGCCTTCGCGTAGCGGACGGCGTTGATCTCAACCGGCTATCTCATTTCGGCGGTGATGCGCTCCAGCCGAATATCTCTCGCCTCGAAAACATGGGATTTCTAACCCACGAAAAAGGCCGGCTTAGATTGACATCCGAAGGCCGGCCCCTGCTCAACGCTGTACTGCGCGAATTGCTGGTCAATTAAGACGACGACAGGATCCGCATCACGTCATCCAACTGGTCAAGCGACTCGTAGCGGATGCTGATGCGGCCGCCCTCACCATTGGCATCGTGATCGATAGACACCTTCATCCCAATCTGGGACGATAATTCCTGCTCGATTTGAGCCGTATCAGGGTCTTTTGCAGCTGCACGAACGCGGTTGTTTTGGGTCGCCTTCTGCTTCGCCGGATCAGCTTTGGTCAGCTTTTCTGCATCGCGCACCGAAAGTCCCTGCTGAATGATTTTCTGCGCGATTTCCGCCGCCTGCTCATTGCCAACCAAAGTACGCGCGTGGCCCGCGGATAGTTGGCCTTCGATCACGTAAGTCTGAACGTCACGCGGAAGATTGAGCAGACGAAGCAAGTTCGCAATGTGCGAACGGCTTTTACCCAGCGCTTGGCTGAGCTGTTCCTGCGTATGGCCGAAGCGGTCCATCAGCTGCTTATAGCCCGCCGCTTCATCAATCGCGTTGAGATCAGCACGCTGGATGTTCTCAATGATCGCGACTTCGAGGACTTCTGTGTCAGAGAACTCGCGAACAATAACTGGCAACTCATGCAATTGCGCGATCTGCGATGCACGCCAGCGACGTTCACCGGCAACAATCTCGAACTTTGATGCATCACGTGGCGACGTCCGAACAATAAGCGGCTGGATGACACCCTTTTCTTTTACCGACGATGCAAGTTCCTGAAGCGCTTCGTCAGCGAACGAACGGCGCGGCTGGTCAGGATTAGGCTCGACACGTTCAATTGCGACCATCATGTCTGGGCGGCGCGGTGCGCTGTCAGCCGCTGCAGGCGCGCGCTCGACCGGCGCATTCACATCAGCCATCAAAGCCGAGAGGCCACGGCCCAACCCACGATTACGGTTCGGTTTGTCTGCCATATCGGCCTCCTGCTCTTAAGCTTGGCGCTGAATGAGTTCGGCCGCCAATTCACGGTACGCGTTCGCACCTCGCGAATTGGGATCATACTCCATAATCGACATCGCGTAAGATGGAGCTTCGCTCAGACGCACATTTCTCGGGATCATCGTTTTAAACACGAGATCCTTGAGGTTCTCACGGGCATCCTGTTCAACCTGCGTTGACAAATTATTGCGGCGATCAAACATCGTCAGGACGACACCTTCGATCCGAAGATCAGGATTGGCTGTCTGGCGGACTTCACGAATGGTCAACATCAGTTGGGATAGACCCTCAAGCGCGTAGAATTCGCTCTGTAGGGGCACGATCACCGAGTCTGCGGCAACCATCGCGTTGATCGTCAACAGGTTCAACGAAGGCGGACAGTCGATAATGATGTAGTCGAGAGCAAATGCGTCGACCGAGGGCTGACGAAGCGCGTCGTAGAGGAGAAAACTACGCTTTTCATTGGAAATCAGTTCGATATCGGCCGAACTCAGGTCTGTATTTGCAGGGATCGCCATCAGATTGGAGATACCGGTCTCCTGAACCGCGTCGTAAAGGTTCGCTTCGCCAGCAAGGATGTCGTAGGTCGTCACTTCTCGCTGATCAGGCTCAATACCGATCCCAGTCGATGCGTTGCCTTGGGGGTCGAGATCGACCAGTAGCACACGACAACCCAGCTCCGCCAAGCCGGCCGCAAGGTTAATCGACGTCGTTGTCTTGCCAACTCCGCCCTTCTGATTTGCGATTGCGATAATTTTCGGAGCTGTCGTTCTGCTCAGGTCAGACACGGGCGATTTCCCTTACTGCTACCAATTTGGCCTCAGCGTCGGTGATACTGTCGTGGAGTTCGTAGGCAAAGGACCAATTCTGCTTTGCGGCATCAATTTCGTCGTTGACACCCTTCCCCTTCTGGAAAAGCGCAACACCGCCCTCTCTCAGGTGCCGATCAGCAAATCCCAGCAGCAGATCAAGGGAAGCGAGTGCGCGGGCACTAACGACATCCGCATTCTGCGCGTCGGCCTCCTCGATCCGCTTGGCGATAACCTTGGCGTTCAGGTCCAATTCTCGGATCGCGGTGCGAAGGAATGTCGCTTTACGTTGATCGCTCTCGATGAGGGTAAACTGAGCGTCCGGCATCCGTTCTTTGGCGATTGTAGCAAGAACGATGGCCGGAAAGCCTCCGCCAGATCCGATATCGACCCAAGTGGCGAAGCCGGTAGGCGCATTTAGCCAGACCTGGGCGGAATCAATGATATGTCGATCCCAGATATCATCTTGAGTGCCCTTCGCGATCAAGTTGATCTTTGTGGTCCACTTAAGAACAAGATCAGAGAACGCCCTAAGGCGCTCCTCTGTTTCACGTGAAACATCAAGCCCAGCGATCATGCCGACTTTGCTTTCGACTGCTTGCGAATTTGGGAAATTAGCAAAACCAGAGCGGCTGGTGTCATTCCCTCGATACGTCCAGCCTGCCCGATCGTAGAGGGCCTCGCCTTTTCCAGCTTCAAACGCAGTTCGTTCGAAAGCCCAGAGATGCCTGCATAGCTAAACATGCTTGGAATAACGAGCTGCTCATCTCGCTGAAGGCTCTCGATATCTTTTTCCTGACGAGAAATATAATGCGCATACAAAGCATCGCGTTTGATCTGCTCGCGAATTGGCTTTTCGAACGCGGCAGCGCTCGGCACCAGTCCGACAAGCTGTTCATCTTCAAACTCGGCCAAAGTAAGTGCGTCAAGAGCAGACCGTGTTTGCCCGCTCGGGCTGAGATTGACTCCGGAATTCGCAATTTGGGACGCAGTCAAGCTGACCTGCTGAAGCTCAGCCTTGGCCTCGCGAATATCATCCATCTTTCTTGAGAACGCAGACCAGCGCTCATCACCAACGCATCCAGCATTACGCCCAAACTCAGTCAGCCGCTGATCGGCGTTATCAGCGCGAAGAGACAGGCGGAACTCGGCGCGCGATGTGAACATACGGTACGGTTCCGACACGCCACGCGTAATAAGGTCGTCAATCATCACTCCGATATAGCTGCTCGTGCGCGAGAAAGTAATCGAGTCCGCATCGCCCCTAGCGGCGTTCAAGCCAGCCACCAGACCTTGGGCAGCTGCCTCCTCATAGCCAGTCGTACCGTTGATCTGGCCAGCGAGATACAGGCCCTGCACGTCTCGCAGTTCCAACGTCGGTTTGAGTGAGCGAGGATCAACGTAATCATACTCAATCGCGTATCCCGGCTGGAGAATCTTCACATCCTCAAGTCCATAGATCGAGCGGACGTAATCTTCCTGAACCTCAACAGGAAGCGAGGTCGAAATGCCGTTGGGATACACGGTGGGATCATTGACGCCCTCGGGCTCAAGGAACACTTGGTGGGACGTTTTGTCAGCAAAGCGTACCACCTTGTCTTCGATTGAGGGGCAATATCGCGGCCCCACCCCGTCGATATGTCCGCCATACATCGCTGATCGCGATAGATTTTCGCGGATGATGTCGTGCGTACGCTCATTCGTATGTGTAATACCGCAGGCGATTTGAGGCGCCATGACCGCCTTGGACATGAACGAGAACAGGACCGGCTCGTCGTCACCAGGTTGACTGCCCAAGAGGTCCCACTTGATTGTCCTACCGTCGAGGCGCGGCGGTGTACCCGTCTTCAGACGGCCGAGCGGCAATGAAAAGCTATCGAGGCGCTCGGCCAGCTTTACTGAAGGCTTATCGCCCATCCGGCCACCCGGCTTGGACACGTCGCCAATATGAATGACGCCACGCAAAAAAGTGCCGGTCGTCAGAACAACATTGCCGCAGTTGATCTGCGACCCGTCAGCGAGCTCGACGCCCGAAACGCGATCACCCGACATGAGGAGGTCCGTAACCTCGCCCTCAATGACGGTGAGATTAGGCTGATCGACCGTTAATTTTTGGATAGCTTGTTTGTAAAGCGCTCGGTCAGCCTGAGCACGAGGCCCCTGCACCGCAGGGCCCTTTTTGCGGTTTAGCAATCGGAACTGAATGCCCGCAGCATCAGCAGCGCGTCCCATGACGCCATCAAGAGCATCAACTTCGCGCACCAAATGGCCTTTACCAAGGCCGCCGATTGCCGGATTGCATGACATTACGCCGAGCGAATCGAAAGTCAGTGAAACCAGTGCGGTGTTTGCACCCATACGAGCAGAGGCATGGGCCGCTTCCGTACCTGCATGGCCACCGCCAATGACGACAACATCAAAGTCCATTTGTTTCACGTGAAACACTCCTATTTGCCGATGCAGAAGCTGGAGAAGATCACATCCAGCAAATCCTCGACATCAACACGTCCGACGAGCGATTCGGTGGCCCTAGCCGCTGTACGAATCTCTTCCGCGATAAGATCGGCCAACCCGGTCTGCGTGTCCACTAAACCCATCGCGAGGTCTAACGCGTCGCAGCCTTTAAGAAGCGCGATCCGGTGGCGTTCGCGCATGGCAACGCCGATCCGAGCCGTCTTGGAACGTAGGCGTTCTTCGATCACACTTACCAAGCGATCAACGCCTGCGCCGGTCTTACCCGAAATGCCGACGCCATCGGCCAATTGATCGTCATCCTTCGCAATCACAATCAAGCTGTCGCTTCCGAAGTCATGTTCGACCTCAGATGGATCAACGACCATGTAGACGACCATATCTGCCGCCGCGGCACGCTGCTTGGCAATCCCGATACCAAGGCTTTCAACCACATCATCGGTTTCTCGCAGACCAGCTGTATCGAGGATAGTGACGGGAAGGCCACCGAGGTCCATCCGAACTTCGATCACATCCCGGGTGGTGCCTGCGATGTCCGACGTAATCGCAGCCTGACGACCAGCGAGGCGATTGAGCAGAGTGGATTTACCGACGTTCGGCGCACCGACGATGGCAACTTCGAACCCATCACGGATACGCTCGGCCACGCGAACACCATCAGCTTCGACCTGCATCTCATCACGAACGGACGTCAATAATTCCCGAACTTCGGGCATTACGTCGACGGGCACGTCTTCATCCACAAAATCAATGGTGGCTTCGACCAAAGCGGCAGCACGCACTAACCGCTCACGCCAGCTTTCAACCTTGGTTCCCAGAGCGCCCTGAAATACACGAAGTGCTTGTTTTCGCTGCGCTTCTGTCTCAGCCTCGATGAGGTCAGCGAGCCCCTCGACTTGTGCAAGGTCAAGTTTCCCATTCTCCAACGCGCGGCGGGTAAACTCGCCCGCCTCAGCATGGCGTAGGCCGTCAATCTCCGACAGCTCGCGCAGAACAGTCGCTACAATCGCGGGCGATCCGTGCAGTTGAAACTCGACAACAGCCTCACCGGTAAAGCTCTTGCCCGGTTCGAACACCAGCACCAGTGCTTCGTCGATCAGATCGCCCTGCCCGTCTACGATCCGGCGGACGCCGCGGCTTTTGGGCAGATCGCCGGACATGCGGCGTCCTGCCTCAAATGCCAACGGGCCCGAGACGCGAACAACCGCAACGCCGGCTTTGCCTGACGCGGTGGCCAGGGCGTAAATGGTATCCATGTCCGCCCTCCGCGGATCAGGTGTTCATTGAGTCGAAGAATTCGCCGTTGGTCTTGGTCTGCTTCAGCTTGCCCATGAGGAATTCGATCGCATCGGTGGTACCCATCGGGTTGAGGATGCGGCGAAGCACGTAGGTCTTCTGAAGGTCCTTTGGCGAGACCAGCAGGTCTTCTTTACGGGTGCCCGACTTGAGAATGTCGATAGCCGGGAAGACGCGCTTGTCGGCAACCTTACGGTCGAGCACGATTTCCGAGTTACCCGTACCTTTGAATTCTTCGAAGATGACTTCGTCCATGCGCGAACCGGTGTCGATCAGCGCGGTGGCGATAATGGTCAGTGAGCCACCCTCTTCGATGTTACGAGCAGCACCGAAGAAGCGCTTCGGACGTTGCAGCGCGTTGGCGTCCACACCACCGGTCAGAACCTTACCCGAGGACGGGACGGTCGTGTTGTAGGCGCGGCCAAGACGGGTGATCGAGTCAAGCAGGATGACGACGTCGCGCTTGTGCTCGACCAGTCGTTTCGCTTTTTCAATAACCATTTCAGATACTTGGACGTGACGTGTCGCCGGTTCGTCGAAGGTCGACGACACGACTTCGCCGCGCACCGAGCGCTGCATGTCGGTAACTTCTTCGGGGCGTTCGTCGATCAGCAGAACGATCAGATAGCACTCCGGATGGTTCTTTTCGATCGAGTGCGCGATGTTCTGGAGCAGAACCGTCTTACCCGTACGCGGCGGCGCCACGATCAGCGAACGCTGGCCCTTGCCGATTGGTGCTACGAGGTCGATGATACGGGCCGAACGGTCCTTGATTGTCGGGTCCTCGATTTCCATGTTCAGGCGCTGGTCGGGATAGAGCGGCGTCAGGTTATCGAACGCGATCTTGTGACGTGCGCGCTCCGGATCTTCGAAGTTGATCTTCTCGACGCTGGTCAGGGCGAAGTAACGCTCGTTGTCGTTCGGCTCCTTGATGACGCCCTCTACGGTGTCACCGGTGCGCAGCGAGTGCTGACGGATCATGTCGGGGGAGACGTAGATGTCATCCGGACCGGGCAGGTAGTTCGCTTCGGGCGAACGCAGGAAGCCGAAACCGTCCTGAAGCACCTCGAGCACACCGTCACCGCCGATGACCCAATCGTCGTCGGCAAGTTCGCGCAGAATGGCAAACATCATGTCGCCCTTGCGCATGGTCGAGGCGTTTTCGATCTCCAGCTCTTCAGCCATCGAAAGCAGGTCTTTCGGGCTCTTGGCTTTGAGATCGGCAAGGTTCAAACGGTCTTGCGACATGGCATACCCTTTTCGGGCCATCCAGCCCGCGTTCGTTTCAGCAATATTCAGACAGATTCCTTCCCCGGACGGGGAGGCACCCCTATTAGCCCTGCCCTGCGGCGCGAGTCAAATTCAGAATTTAACGACCACCGAGATGACGATCACGATCATGAGAAGCGTCGGCACCTCGTTCATCATCCGGTAGTTTCGACCGGTCAGGGTGTTCTCGCCCTTCATGAAGTCCTTACGGCGCTTTCCCAGCCACATGTGAAACCAGGTCATGCCAATGACCGCGATAGCTTTCGTCCACGGCCATATGAAGCTCCAGTCGACGACTCCGGGCGTCAGGACCATCAGGAGACCGAAGATCCACGTCGCGATCATAGCGGGGTTCATAATCGCTTTGAGGAGCAAACGTTCCTGCTTCTGAAACAGGATGTCCATATCGCTGCCCTCGGGGACGCCTTCCCTTCTCGGCCCTTCGACGTGGTATACGAAGAGACGCGGGAGATAGAATATCCCTGCCATCCACGAAATTACTGCCATGATATGGATCGACTTGGTCCAAGGATAAGCCCAGCCAAGAAAGTCGTAAAAAGTGTCGAGCATACGGTCCTCGCGCTTTCCCTCTTAAATAATAAATAAAGAAAGAAAGATTGTAGTTGTTTGTTGGTAGTGTGGATAACTGGCTTATTGGGACTTCTCCACCAACTTATCTACATTTCCACAATGACTCACAGTCATGCAGATTCTTGTGGGAATCGCCAAGGCCCTTATTTTTAAGGCAGACTTGACTCGGTGAGTCGCGTTGACTCTTTTTGGCTGTGGAGTCTTTTGTCGATTCCCATCCACATACCCACAGGGCCGCTTTATCCCATCCCCATCTGTGAAACCTGTGATGGAATCGTGGTCGACTCAGAGGGTGTTTGCGTGGAAAGCTGTCAACGCCTAAGACGTCCACGAGTTATCGCTTCGAAATCACAGGGTTACCCCCGAAATTATCCACAATGACTGACCAGATCATCCTCGCCTCCGGATCGGAAATCCGTAAGACGCTCCTGCGTAATGCCAACATTCCGTTTGAGTCCGTTCTGCCACGGGTCG
This sequence comes from Marivivens donghaensis, assembly GCF_011806565.1. GTDB lineage: Bacteria > Pseudomonadota > Alphaproteobacteria > Rhodobacterales > Rhodobacteraceae > Marivivens > Marivivens donghaensis_A. The sequence goes on along the minus strand of NZ_JAATOP010000002.1, from coordinate 72,253 downwards.
ATGAAGAAATGATAAAGATGTCTCTTCAGGCGGAGGAGGCGAACCCGCGCGACATTGCCGATGCGCTGGCAGAGGCAAAGGCCCGCAAGGTGTCCCAGAAGAACCCGGGCAAGCTAGTGATCGGTTGCGATCAGGTGCTGGATTTCGACGGTCAGGTTCTGTCCAAACCCGAAAGCCCCGATGACGCCCGTGCGCAGCTCAGAGCGATGCGCGGCAAAACGCACCGTCTGCTTTCCGCCGCCGTCATCTATAAGGATGCAGAACCGCTCTGGCGTCATGTCGGGGTGGTGCGCCTCACGATGCGGGATTTCAGCGACGCTTACCTCGACGATTATGTCGATCGGAACTGGGACAGCATCCGTTGGTCGGTTGGTGCCTATAAGATTGAGGAGGAAGGCATCCGCCTGATGGCCCGAACCGAAGGCGACTATTTCACGATCCTCGGGCTGCCGATGGTCGAACTGGTGAACTATCTGATCGTGCGGGGAGTACTGGACGCATGAGCGAAGAACGCATTCCGCTAGCCGGTGTCATCGGCTGCCCGATTTCCCATTCCCGCTCGCCGATCCTGCACGGACACTGGCTGAAGCGCTACGGGATCAAGGGCCACTACATTCCGATGCACGTCGAGCCCGACAATCTGGAACGTGTTCTGCGGACCATGCCCGAGATGGGTTTTGTGGGCTGCAACATCACCATCCCGCATAAGGTCTCCGCTCTGGAGATCGCGGATATGGTGTCCGACCGCGCGTCGTTGATCGGCGCGGCGAATACGCTGATTTTCCGTGCTGACGGTAAAATTCAGGCCGACAACACAGACGGCTACGGTTTCATGGCGAACCTTCGACAGAAGGCTCCCGACTGGGATCCGACAACCGGCCCCGCCCTCGTGCTCGGCGCGGGTGGTGCGTCGCGGGCTATTCTGACAGCGATGCTCGATGCCGGAACGCCGGAAATTCTGCTGACGAACCGTACCCGCACCAATTCGGACGCGCTGCGTGATGAATTTGGTGCCCGCATCCGCGTGGTCGAATGGGTCCACGCCGGTGCTGCGATGGGCGAATGCGATACGGTCATCAACACCACGTCGCTCGGCATGAAAGGCGCGAACGAATTCAAAGTGCCGACGAAACAATTGCGGTCAGGCACCTTGGTCACCGATATCGTCTACAACCCTCTTCGCACCAAGCTGCTGAACGAGGCAGAACAAATGGGCTGCGTCACGGTCGATGGGCTCGGGATGCTTCTGCACCAAGCCGTCCCCGGTTTCGAGCGCTGGTTCGGTACGCGCCCCGAAGTCGACGACGAATTGCGCGCTGTGGTTCTGGGATGACGTGGAAGCTCGGCCTGACCGGTTCGATCGGCATGGGCAAATCGACGACCGCCAAGATGTTCCGCGACGAAGGCGTGCCGGTCTGGGACGCCGATGCGACGGTCCACAAGCTCTACGGTATTGGCGGCGCGGCGGTCGATCCTGTCGGCAATACCTACCCCTCAGCGATCCGCGACGGTGCCGTTGACCGTAACGCCTTGAAGTCGCTGATTTCCGAAGACCCCACGGTCCTCAAAACGCTCGAAACTATCGTCCACCCGCTGGTCGCTGCCGACCGTGCGGAGTTCCTTGCCACCACTGATGCGCCGCTCGTTGTTTTCGATATCCCGCTTCTGTTTGAAACGGGCGCCGACAGCTGGCTGGACTCTGTCCTCGTGGTCACCGCCCCTGCCGATGTCCAGAAAGACCGTGTGCTTTCCCGTGGAACAATGACCGAGGAGCAGTTCGCCCAGATCCTCGCGCGGCAGATGCCCGATGCCGAAAAACGTGAACGCGCGGATCATCTGATCGAGACCCTGACCCTAGACGGCACCCGCCAAGACGTGCGAAACCTGATCGCCGAACTGACAGAGCGGAGTTCCCATGCGTGAGATCGTACTCGATACCGAAACGACAGGCTTTGATCCCGACAGCGGCGATCGTCTGGTCGAAATCGGTTGTCTTGAGTTGCAGAACCACATGCCGACGGGACGCACCTACCACGTCTACATCAACCCCGAACGGTCGATGCCTGCGGATGCGTTCAAGGTTCACGGCATCGGTCCCGACCTTCTGGAGCCGCCGCAACCGCTGCAACCGGGTCAGGTGCTGCTGAAAGACAAAAAGGTTTTCCGCGAACACGCGCAGGATTTCCTGAATTTCATCGGCAACGCGAAGCTCGTCATTCACAACGCGGCTTTCGATATGCGCTTTCTCAATGCGGAACTCGGCTGGCTGAACCTGCCGCAGATCCCGTGGGATCAGGCCATCGACACGCTGGCCATTGCGCGCAAGAAATTTCCCGGCTCGCCCGCATCGCTTGATGCGCTCTGCCGCCGTTTTGGCATCGACAACTCGTCACGTACCTTGCACGGCGCGCTTCTCGACTCCGAAATTCTGGCCGAGGTCTATCTGGAACTGATCGGGGGGCGTCAGCCCGACTTCGGTCTGTCCAGCAATGCCGGAAGCGCGTCGGGCGGGGTTGCCGAGGACTGGCGGCCCAAGCCGCGTCCCCATGCTCTTCCTTCGCGGATCACCGAGGAAGAGGCCGCCGCCCACGCTGCCTTCGTAGACAAACTGGGCGACGACGCACTCTGGAAAAAGCTTAGTTAGCGACCGGAGCTTCGGCGCCTTCTGCCTTCTGCGCTTCAACGCGGCGGGCAAGTTCCTGACGGTAGATCGTCACGAAGTCGATGAGGTCGAGGTTCACCGGCGGGAAACCACCGTCACGGGTCACGTCCGAAACGACGCGGCGCAGGAACGGGAAGGTCAGGCGCGGGCATTCGATCATCAGGTAGGGGTGCAGCTGGTCTTCCGGCACGCCTTCGATGTGGAACACACCTGCGTAGTCGACTTCCAGAATGAACAGCGGCTCTTTGTTTTCTTTGGTCGACGAATTGACCGTCAGCTTGGTGCTGACTTCGTACTGGTTTTCACCGCGCTTGCGAGCGTCCAGAGCGACCTTGACGGACATCTCGGGCTGCGGGTCACCCTTCAGGCCCTTCTGGGCGAGGATGTTTTCGAACGACATGTCGCGGATGTACTGGGCGACGATGCGGTTCTTGATTTGCGGCTGTTGCGGCTGCTGCGGATTATCCGACATTATTGGGCTCCCTAAAATTCAAGTCGGACACTGCTTAGCAGTCCGACATGGTGGTGGCTAGTGGCGCGTCCAACCGGACGGATGGGTCGGTCGCTTTTCCGGATCTACCTCTACGAAGTCGCCGTCGATGGTGTCGCCACGCTGCGGATCACGCGGCTCGCGCTGCATCGTCTGGCCATAGGTGAAGCTCTGAACCTTCACCTTGCCACGCAGGTATTTGTACACGGCGGTACGGACGGCAGGGATCAGCAGGGCAAAGCCGACGGCATCGGTAAAGAAGCCCGGCGTCAGAAGCAGCGCCCCCGAAAACAGGATCATCGCACCACCGGCGAGGTTTTCGCTCGGATCACGCAGATCGTTGAAGGACTGACGGAGGCGCAGCAGTTCCTTAGCGCCCTCACGCTTCACAAGATTGGCACCGAGGATAGCGGTCAACAGCACGATGAGCAGCGTCGGCCACAGCCCGATAAGACCGCCAACGTTGATGAAAAGTGCGATTTCGATCAGCGGAACCGCGATAAATGCCAACAATAGCCACATGATAGGTCCTTTCTGCCCGAAGGTAGACTTGATCGGGCCTGTGACATACATAAGTGCGAGGCAACGAAATGGAATGCCCCAACTATCCCGAAGAGGTTTGGAATGAACTCTCCGCTTATCCAACTGCTGGTTCTTGCCGGCATTGCGATTTTTCTGATCATCAAGCTGCGGAGTGTTCTTGGTACTCGTGAAGGCTTTGAAAAACCGCCGGTTCGCGCCGATCAGGCCGCTGTCCAGAAACGTGCCGACTTCGAGGTGATCGAAGGTGGGCCGGACCGCGACATCGTGGACTACGTCCCCGAAAGCAGCCCGACCGCCAAAGCTCTCGCCGAGATGAAAAAGCAGGATCCCGATTTCACCGTGGGTGATTTTATCGGCGGCGCCCGCGGGGCTTACGAGATGATCCTCATGGCGTTCGAAAAGGGCGACATCTCGGACGTGCGTCCGTTCCTGTCGGCTGACGTAGACGAAGCGCTGTCGTCCGTGATTGCCGAGCGCAACGCTCAGGGCCTGACCATCGACGCCGAATTCCTCGGTGTGTCCGAGGTTGCCATCCAGCACGCCGAATATGATCCGACCACCAAAGAGGCCGAGATCACTATGCGTATGACCGGCGAGTTCACCTACACCGTGCGCAATGCCGAAGGTGAAATCGTCGAGGGCGGTGACAAAACGCCGAAGCGCCAGCGCGATATCTGGACCTTTGCTCGCCGCATGACCGAGAATGATCCGAACTGGACGCTCGTCGCGACCGACGAATAACAGAAGCCGGAGGCCGATATGGCTCACGCCACATACAGGCTTCTGACGTTTTCCGAATTGAATGGATGGGCCGAGGACGATCACGCCGCGGCCCTTTCTGTTTTCAGAAACACCGCCGATCTGCTGGGGCCTGACTGGGCTGATTGCGTTGCCGCGCTTGATGGCGTTCACGACCCGCGCGTGTATTTCGAAACGCACTTCACGCCCTTCGAAATCAGCGATAGCAGCCCTGCCCTCTTTACGGGCTATTTCGAGCCTGAGTTGCTGGGCAGCCTGACGACCGATGACACCTACCGTCATCCGCTCTACCGCATGCCTGACGGCGAACTCCCGACCCGCGCAGAGATCGAAGACGGTGCCCTTGATGGCCGCGACCTCGAACTTGTATGGCTCGCCGATCCGGTCGAGGCGTTCTTCCTCCATATCCAAGGGTCGGGTCGTGTGGCGCTTCCCGGCGGCGGTACCCTGCGCGTCGGCTATGCGGGAAAGAACGGCTACCTCTATCAATCCGTCGGTAAAAAGCTGATAGACGCAGGAAAGATCGACCCGACAGAGATTTCGGCCGAGCGCATCAAAGACTGGATGCGCGCGAACCCGACTGACGCCAAAGAGCTGATGCGAAAGAACCAGAGCTATGTCTTTTTCCGCGAACTGGATGTCCCGCTGGAGAGCGGACCCATTGGTGTGATGGGTCGTAGCGTGACGGCTGGCCGTACGATCGCCGTGGACCCCGGGTTCAACATCTATGGCGCTCCGGTCTGGATCGAAAAGGACGCGCCGGACGCAATGTCGCGCCTGATGATCGCGCAGGACACCGGCGCTGCCATCAAAGGAGCACAGCGCGCAGATATCTTTGTGGGCACTGGCGAAAAGGCAGGACATATCGCGGGCGGGTATCAGCAGTCGGGCCGCATGGTCGCGTTGCTGCCGCGCAAGCTGGCAGAGGGCTTGGTCTGATGGCCCGCCGTCCGCGTCATATCTCGCAGGAAGAGAAGGACCTCTGGGACCTCGTTGCGAAACGTGTGACCAAGCTCGATCCGACGCGCAAAGAAATCGACGTGCCCGAAACGATGCCTGCCGCGCTCTCGAAGAAACGGGAACCCGTGGCGCCTACGCCGCTGCCGAAATTCCGCGTCGGTCAGAAATCCAAGGCCCGCAAAGCAGACGACCTTGCCACGCCGATTGCCGATGCGCTGCGCTCCGCGCCGTTATCGATGGACCATAAAACCCACCGCAAAATGACCCGCGGCAAGATCGTGCCGGACGGGAAGCTCGACCTCCACGGGATGACCATTGCCGAGGCACACAGCGAACTCATCGCGTTTGTCTTGTCCTCCTTCGAAATGGAGCGCCGCCTGCTGCTCGTCATCACCGGCAAGGGCAAGGACCGCGACGCAGGCGGACCGATCCCGACGCGCATGGGCGTTCTCCGCCATCAGGTGCCGCAATGGCTGCGCCTACCGCCCCTCAATCACGTTGTTTTGCAAGTTACGCCCGCCCACGCCCGACACGGTGGACACGGCGCTTATTACATCTACCTCAAGCGGGTGCGCTGAGAGGGCGCACTATTTGAGGTGCGGATACTGTGTCGAAATCCATTTGTGTAATTACCAACCCAAAATCGGGAACGAATAGCAACGACGCGAATGCTATTGATCGCGTGATGGCTATTCTGGGCGACCAAGCCCAGCTGATCGAGACCGACCCCGAGAGCGGGTTTGAAGGTGCCGTTGAAAAGGCGCTGGAGCAAGGTTGCGCGACGATTGTTGCGGCGGGCGGTGACGGCACCATCGTGGGAATCTCGTCTCTGCTGCTCGACAAGGACGTGACGATGGGCGTTCTCCCGCTTGGCACGTTCAATTTCTTTGCCCGCGGCTTGGGCATCCCCGAAGACCCCGAGGAAGCTGCAAGGGCGCTGCTGCACGGCGAGCCGAAGAAGATCTCCGTCGGGTCGGTGAACGGCCAGATATTTCTCAACAACGCCAGTCTCGGCGTCTATCCGGTGATCCTAAAGAACCGTGAGGCGACGTATAAACACTGGGGTCGTTCGCGGATTGTTGCGCATATCTCCATGCTCAAGACGTTCCTGCAATTCGACCGCGTGCTGAAAATCCGCATCATGTCGGAAGGCGTGGAAAAGACCATCGAGACACCCCTCGTGTTCGTCGCGCGCTCTTCCTACCAGCTCGATATGTTCAACCTCGAAGGCGAGGACGCCATCAAGGAAGACAATTTCGCCGTCTTCACCGCTGTCAGCCAAGGCCGCTATACCATGCTGAAAAACGTCTGGCGTCTGGTGCGCCGCACGATGAAGCAGGGCCGCGACTTTGACCTTTATAAGGTTCAGGAGCTCGATATCGACACGGGCCGAAAAGAAGAGCTCGTCGCGTTCGATGGCGAGAAGGCCAAAATGAAAACCCCGTTAGAGTTCCGTATGCACACCGATGCTTTGCGGATCCTTGTTCCCAAGGAAGGTGCATGAAACGCGTAATCCATATTTCCGACCTCCACTTCGGCAAGATCAGAGACGAGCTTGTCGATCCGCTTGTAAAAACGATCAACGATCTGAAGCCTGACCTCGTATGCGTGTCGGGCGATTTTACCCAGCGCGCGCGTCGTTCGCAGTTCGCCGATGCGCGTCAGTTCCTCGACCGTATCGAAGCGCCGACACTTTCTGTGCCGGGCAATCACGATACGCCGCTAGAAAACTTGATCGAGCGGTTCTTCCGCCCGTTCCGCCGCTATAAAAAGGCGATCAATCAGGATCTGGAGCCGACGTTTGCGGACGACGAAATCCATGTAATTGGCGTGAACACCGTAAACCGCTTTGCTCACCAGCGTGGCAAGGTCGGATCGCACACGGTCAAACGCATCTGTGACACGTTCCAGAGCAAGCCTGATGATCGCTGCCGCATCGTGGTCCTGCACCACCCGCTTGAACACCTGACGGAGACGGACAAGCGTCTGACCTCCGGTGCTGCCAAAGCGATTGAGGGCCTCAGTGAATGCGGTGCCGACGTGCTGCTGTGTGGCCACCTGCACACGACGGTTACGTCTCCGTTTACCGCCGCGCCGGGCTTGCTGCTCGTTCAGGCAGGCACGGGTCTATCGTCCCGCCTGCGCGGCGAACAGAACACGTTCAATCTGCTTACGGTGGAAGGTGCGAAACTCAAGATCGAGCGGTTCGCGGCTGGCGAGACGCCCGAATTCGCTGTCGACGAAACCCGAGATTTCGAGTTCGTCGACAACGCTTGGGTGCATCAGAGCACGTAACGGCTCATGTCGGCGGACCGGCTGAGTTCGCCGACGTTCTTTTCTACGAACTCAGCATCTACGGTGATGTGCTCGCCCGAACGGTCCGGCGCGGTGAAGGACAACTCCTCGAACACGCGCTCCATGATCGTGTAGAGGCGGCGCGCACCGATGTTTTCAATGTTGCGGTTCACGTCGGCAGCGATCTTGGCCATCGCCTCGATCCCGTCGGGTGTGAATTCGACCGTCACCTCTTCGGCACCCATAAGAGCCGCGTACTGACGGGTCAGCGCGTTGTCGGTCTCGGTCAGGATACGAACGAAGTCGCCTTCGCTGAGCGCGCCCAGTTCAACGCGGATCGGCAAACGGCCCTGAAGTTCGGGCAGCAGGTCCGACGGCTTGGCAACGTGAAACGCGCCCGAAGCGATGAACAGGATGTGGTCGGTTTTGACCGCACCGTGCTTCGTCGAAACGGTGGTACCTTCGATCAGCGGCAGCAGGTCGCGCTGAACGCCTTCACGGCTGACATCAGCACCGCGAGCTTCGGCGCGGGCGCAAACTTTGTCGATTTCATCGAGGAACACGATGCCGTTCTGTTCGACCGCTTCGATAGCGGCCTTCTTCACGGTCTCGTCGTCCAGCAGTTTGTCCGCCTCGTCAGATATCAGAACCTCGTAGCTCTCAGACACGGTCATCCGCTTTTTCACGTTGCGCTGGAACGCTTTACCGAAAAGATCGCCAAGGTTCATCATGCCGCCCATCTGCGGTTGACCCGGAACCTCGAAGCCGCCCATCGGGTTCGACGTATCGGCAACTTCGATCTCGATGATGTGGTTGTCCAGCTCGCCCGTCCGCAGTTTTTTGCGGAAGGACTCGCGGGTGCCTTCGCGAGCATCGACGCCAGCGATAGCTTCGATCACGCGGTCTTCGGCGGCCTTGTGAGCATTCGCTTTGACGTCTTCACGCATCCATTCGCGGGTGTCGTTGATCGCGATGTCCACCAGATCGCGGACGATCTGCTCGACGTCACGACCGACATAACCGACTTCGGTGAACTTGGTGGCTTCGACCTTGATGAAGGGCGCGCGGGCCAGCTTGGCAAGGCGGCGGCTGATTTCGGTTTTGCCGACACCGGTCGGTCCGATCATCAGGATGTTTTTGGGGTACACCTCGTCACGGAGGTCATCGCCCAGTTGCTTGCGGCGCCAGCGGTTGCGCAGGGCGACTGCGACGGCGCGCTTGGCGTCTTGCTGCCCGATGATAAAGCGATCGAGTTCGGAAACGATTTCGCGCGGGGTCAGATCGGTCATGGCATCCTCTTAATTTCAGGACCGATCTAGGTACTGCGAAAGAGAAATCCAACCCGATTGTCCAAAACGGTCTATGTATATACGCTAAGAGCAGCTTCAGGAGGGTGATGATGAGCGTCGAGCCGCCGAAAATCCGCAAGATCGTCCGTCGTATCCCGACGACCCAGCTGACCGTTGAACACGTCGCGCCGGTTCAGGAGCCAGAACGCCCCGCCGAACCTGAGCCGCAGGAATATGCGGCCCCCGACGAGCCGTGGCTGCGCGAAGAGCCCGAGATGCCGCAGACAAAGCAGGCCATCTCGCTCCGTGTCGACCGTGATGTGCTGGATTACTTCCGCGATGGCGGAAAGGGATATCAGACCCGCATGAACGCTGTCCTGCGGGCCTATATGAACGCGAAAAAGTAGTTACTTCGCGATTTTTTCGATGGTGAGCTTGCCGTTGGTGTAGACGCAAATGTCGGCGGCGATGGCCATGGCTTCGCGCGCAACGGTTTCGGCGTCCTTATCGCTGTCCATCATCGCACGCGCCGCAGCAAGCGCGTAGTTGCCGCCCGAACCGATAGCAGCCACGTCATGTTCCGGCTCCAGCACGTCGCCAGCACCGGTGATCACGAACAGGTCGGTGCCGTCCGTCACGATCAGCATGGCTTCGAGCTTCTGGAGGTACTTGTCCGTACGCCAGTCCTTCGCCAGTTCCACGCTTGCACGCATCAACTGACCGGGGGTCGCCTCAAGCTTCTTTTCCAGACGCTCAAGCAGAGTAAACGCGTCAGCAGTCGAACCGGCAAAGCCGCAAACCACATCCTTACCACCTGGGGACAGGCGGCGAACCTTGCGCGCTGTGCCTTTGATCACCGTCTGGCCCAGCGAGACCTGTCCGTCACCGGCAACGACGACTTCGTTGCCTTTGCGCACGCCAATGATCGTCGTGCCATGCCATCCGGGGAATTCGTTATCGGCCATTCGGGCTCTCCTGTCTTTTGCCGGAATATGGTTAGCCGGCGGCACAGGTGCAACCCGCGTACTCGACTCTCAGCACAAAGAAGCCGCCTGACCTGTGACATTGCCCGTATACATTTCCGACGTATAAAAAACAAAAGGCCCGCTCACCTCATCAGGTCAGCGGGCGCTTTCATAGAATTCTATGCGTGCTTAGATCGAGGACTCGATCCAGCTTTGCAGAGCGGCTTTGGGAGCAGCGCCTGCCTTGTTCGATTGGACTTCGCCGTCCTTGAAGATGAACAGAGCCGGGATGCCGCGAACGCCGAGCTGGGCTACGGAATTCGGGTTTTCGTCAACGTTCACTTTGACGATTTTGACCTTACCGGCCATCTCGTCTGACAGCTCTTCCAGAGCAGGGCCGATCATGCGGCACGGGCCACACCATTCTGCCCAGAAGTCAACGAGGACCGGAACATCGGACTGACGCACTTCGGCGTCAAAGGTTGCATCGGTTACAGCTACGGTAGCCATTTGAAAATCTCCTGCGGTGTCGGAGGCAGAACGTAAGGATGCCTCAAAGGATGGTCAAGCTATGGCACAGCGATGCAATGCCGCCATGACGAGATCGTCTGGCATTTCCATCAGCAGCGGCCCCGCCGTCCAAAGGATTGCCGTCTTGACCTCGTAGCCGGGATAGATCTGGCGCAGCGCCGAAAGATACGCGCCAAGCTGGCGTTTGATGCCATCAGGCACGGCCTGCGGGCTATCGGGGATCGCTCGGTTGGACTTGTAATCCACGCAAAGCACGGTGTTTTCCGACACGACCAGCCTGTCGATGGTGCCGTGGATGCGCTCCCCTTCCAGTTCGGGCAGATCGGCGGTCACTTCGACTTCGGCCAGAACCGGGCCTGCAAAAAGGTGCGCGAAGGCGGGGTCATCAAGCATCGCGATCACATCTTCGGCAAAGATATGTCGGTCCGCGATATGCGCCGTATCCGTGTCGGCGTTGATCAATGTTTCAGCAATCTCCCAGCGCTCGTCTGCCTCGTATTGCGGCAGATGCTCAAGAAGCAGGTGGATCAGCCGCCCGCGGGCCTTCGCGGTCTCCTCGTCATCGTCGATGAACTCGGCCGGAAGCGCCTTCGCCCCGCCAAGGTCGGACGGCGATAGCGTCTTTTTCCGCGCAGTCGGCGCGTCGACAATGGGTAGGTCGGGCGCTGTGAAAACGGGCGGCTGGGGACGCTCGCCATCCACCAATGGCAAGCCATCCCAGTCGTGCATTTGGTAACGACTGACGCTCTGCCCGATGATGGAAATCGGCGTTGCTCCGACATGCCCCATCGCGTCCGAAATGAGCCCGTGCCACATCTCCGGATCTTTGACCGAATTGGACGCACCAAAGACGACGAGCCACTTTTCAGCGCGGGTCATCGCCACATACAGCAGGCGCCGACGTTCGCGGGCCGTGGCATCCTGCATTTGCTCATAATGACCGACGAGGTCTTGGGGCGTCTCGTCCCGGGACATTTTCCAGAACGGGCCGTCTTCGGTACGGATCACCTCGTCTTTGACCTCATTCCTGCGACCGGCGGTTTCGGGCAGGATGACGATCGGAGCCTCCAGACCTTTCGAGCCATGCACCGTCATCACGCGGATTTCGTCGCTGGCAGAATCCATCTGGCGTTTCACCACGATCTCTTCTGCATCCATCCAGTGCAGGAAGCCGGTGAGGCTCGGCGTCGATGAGCGCTCATAGGCCAGCGCCTGTGCCAGCAGCGCGTCAATGGCGTCTTCCGCCTCGGCCCCAAGCTGGCCGACAAGTTTGCGGCGACCGTCGTGGCGAACCAGAATGCGGGAAATCAGATCGTAGGGGCGTAAAAAGTCCGCCTGCCCGCGCAGATCGTTGAGAATGGCCAGCGTATCGGGGTAGCGATTGGCCTTTCCGCGCAAAACACGCCAGAGGTCATCGACGGTTTTCTTTTCCTTGCCATCCTTGTCGGTCAGCACACGCTCGCGCCCTTGGGCAATCGAGTACAGGTCCTGTTCGGTCCAGCCAAAGAGCGGCGATTTCAGTGCGGCAGCCAGCGAAAGGTCGTCCTCAGCCAGTGCGAGGAACGACAGCAACGCGAGGATATCCTTTACCGCAAGTTGTTCGGTCAGCGTGAGGCGGTCAGCGCCCGCAATCGGCAGACCGGAGTCCTTACACGCGCGGATAATCTCGCGGAACAGTTCCTTGCGGCGCTGAACGAGGATCAGGATATCACCAGGACGGACGGGACGGCGCACGAACGTGCCGCGCTCTTCGCCATCGGTCGGGATGGTCTCGTATTCCAGCATCCGTTTGATCTCGTCCGCGATCTGGCGAGCAAGCTGCACTTCGGTGTCGGTCTCTTTGACCTTGTCGACAGGATCGTACCACTCACCCGGTTCTTCTTTTTCGGGCGGTTCGATCATTGGCCAGACATCGACGCGTCCGGGGAGGACGTCTTTGAACGCGATGTGGCTAACCTTGGCCTCCAGCCCCTCGGCACGCTCACCGGTAAAGGTCTGGTCGACCAGCGACAGGATTGCGCTGGAGGAACGGAACGAATGCTGAAGCTCTGTGGTGCGCAGCGGGGTTGGCGTTTCTTTGAGAGTTTCGCCGAAATAGTCTCGTTTTCGGTCGAACTCTTCGGGGTCGGCACCTTGGAATGAATAGATCGACTGCTTCTTGTCACCGACGACAAAGATGGTGCGCGGTCGGTCCGAGCGCGCGCCCTCACCAGCGGTGAATTCACGGGACAGCGCGTCGATGACCTGCCATTGTTCTGGACTAGTGTCCTGCGCCTCATCGACGAGTATATGGTCGATCCCGCCGTCGAGTTTGAACAGCACCCAAGCGGCCTTGTCCCGCTGGGTCAGCAGCTCGTTCGTCTTTGCGATCAGATCGTCGAAGTCGAGCAGACCGCGCAGCAGCTTCTGTTCCTCGTACGCGGGGATGAACAGCCGCGCAAAGTCATGCAGGGCGATAGCCTTTTGCATTGCAGCGATGGCGATACGCTTCGGGCGAACCTCCTGCACGCGCTCCATCAGGTCGTCGAGCTCACCGCCCAGCGCTTCATGCTTTGCACGCAGATCCTTTGTCGGGAACTTGCCCACCTTGGCGGTAAAGGGCTCTTTCGCGCTTTTGCCGGTCAGCAAGAGGCCTTCCATCAGGACCTGATCGGCAAAAGTCACAGGCCCCGAAGCGCTAAAATCCTGTAGGGTCGTGGCGGCCTTAATGTCGGTCGATTTGCCAGTGAAGCACGCCTTCACAGTGGCCTCGATCGTTTTGCGGTCTTTGTCGTCAAAGGCATCATCCAGCAGCGACCGCACGGTCATACCCGCAGGAACGCCGAACATCTTTGCCAGCTCATCGTGGGTGATCGGCGCTGCAAAGTGGCTTTTGTGTTGGATGACTTCCTTCGCGAGCTTCAGAAGCTGCTGGTCGTGGACGTAGCGCGAAACATTGTCGATCAAATCGCTCTTCGGACCGTCGGACAGGGTGTCGAGCACCTCCATCCGCAGCAATTCCGACGCGCGGTCTTCCATCTCGGTGAACTGGGGCGACACGCCTGCTTCAAGCGGGAAGCGCCGCAGGATGGACGAACAGAACGAGTGGATCGTCTGGATGCGCAAACCGCCGGGCACCTCGATCGCGCGTGCAAACAGGCGGCGGGCCTGACGCAGCGTGTCCGAGCCGAAACCATCGCCCGCACCCATGTCGCGCAGCTCTGCCGACAGACGCGCGTCATCCATCATCGCCCAGCTACCGAGGCGTTTGAACAGACGGTTCTGCATCTCGGACGCGGCGGCCTTGGTGTAGGTCAGGCAGAGGATGTTTTTCGGGTCCACGCCATCGAGCAGCAGCCGCGCAACGCGGTCGGTCAGCACGCGCGTCTTGCCCGAGCCCGCATTTGCCGAAACCCAAGTCGACGCACGCGGGTCGGCGGCAGCGATCTGGCGGTTGGTGGCTTCATCCCTCATTTCAGCCGCTCCTTTTTCGGGGCGTGGGACATGTCCCATTCGCCGTAGCGCGACAGGTGGTCGTAGTCCGATCCGAACGCTAGTTTCTCGGCCGCCATCCTTGCGGTGTAGCCCTTTTCGGCGTTGCGCCATGCTCTGATCAGGTCGAGGAACCGCGCCCATTCTTCTTCGGGCGGGGCATCTTCGAAAGGTGCGGGCGTGTCCTTACCGCTGCCCACCGCGACGAACTCCGCAGCCGCAGCGGTGCGTTTGCCGACGTTCTTAAATGCGCCGCGAGCTGCCATTGCCGCTTCGATCAGCAGCTGCTTATCGAAGGCTTTTTGCTGGTCTACAGTCGAAATAGAGCCTGTTTTGTAGTCGTAGAGGATCACCTCATTGGCGTCTGTCAGGTCGATCCGGTCGGCTTTACCGACGAGCTTCATGTCCAGATCGGGAATGTCCAGTTCACCCCATTCTTCGAACCATTCGGGCGTGCCGCTGGCCTGCCTGCGAATTTCGCCGCGCAGGAATTTGTCCACCACGCGCTCCATCTTCGCGTACCAAAGCCGCCGCGCGGTCGGCCATGGGCACATGTCCGCAAGACGGCTCCGAGTGATCTCCATCAAGCGGTCACGAGACGCGGGAAGTGCAGGATCGTGACCTTCCCTGATAAAGTCCTCGAGCACTTTGTGAATGATGTCCCCCCGCAGCGGAGCATCGGCTGTCGGCACCAAAGGATCGAGCTTTTTCAGCCCGAGCACGCGCTTAGCGTAAATCGAATAAGGATCGCGGATCAGGCGCTGAATTTCTGTCACCGACAACTGCTTGGGCCGCGCATCAACGGGCGGCTGCGGCGACGGGCGGTGGGCGTTTTCAGTGCGGACAGCGGGTTGGCTCAGCACATGGGCTTCGGCAATCCACTTGGCACCGCGTTCCCGCATCGCGGCCAGCGCCTTGCGTCCACCTTGATCCGGCAGACCGTCCAGCAGGTTCGTCAGGCGGTTCACCCAGCGTGACGGCACGGTCTCCGCCTCGTCGGAACGGATCGAGCGCGTGATCCAGACCGTTTTGGCCGCGACGGCTTGCTGGTAGTCGTGCGCCGAAAGGCCGATGCGCCGTTCGGGCAGTAATAGACCCGCTTTCTGGCGCATCTCGCGGTTCAACCACGGATCGGGAGACGGCGTTTCGGGCCAGACACCATCGTTCATCCCGCCAAGAATCACGAGGTCGGCGGACTGCACGCGGGCTTCGAGCGCACCCCAGAACAGTACGTTGGAGTGCACCAGATCGGGGTTGCGCACCTCGTTCGCCTGAAGGATCGACGACATCATTGTCAGGTAGTCGCGCGCGTTGATGTCGCCCGCCGCATCGGCCTGTTTGGCAAAGTCCGACATGACGTTGAGCGCGGTCCGCCCGGCACTTTCCTTCCAAAGCTCACCGCTATCGGGCCCGTTCGGCCCAGCGGCGAAGGCTTCAGTTAAGGCGATGTGTTTGGTGATGTGATCGACCAGCGGGCGTTCGTGTCCGGAGTTCTGCCACGCAATCGCGACATCTAGCAGCTTGCCGATCCAATGCGCCCACGGCTGATCGGCCACGACCTTGGCCCAATCGTTCATGCTCGCGCTGTCGGGATAGGCAGGCCCGTAGCGCCGGATGTGCATTTCCAGCTTGTTCGTCAGACGGATATGATCGCCGCGTTCGCCCGCTACGCCAGTCGCAACGAGCGGGTGTTTGAGCAGCGAGAGCAGCATCTCGCCCGTGATCTTCTCCGACAGCAGCGCCGCCACCTGACGCAGCATACGGCCGGGGGCGGACAGGTGCAGCGGCTGACCGGCGGAGTCGTCGGGCTTGATGTTCCAGCGGTCCAACGCAGCGGCAACCTGACGCGTCAGCATCCGGTCCGGCGTGATCAGCGCGGCCTTCAGCCCCTCGTCCATCGCCGCCCTCAGACGAAGAGCAATGGTTTCAGCCTCGGCACGAGGGGTCGGTGCCTCAACCAGCGTCACGCCGTCCATGGCGTGCTCCAGATCTCCCAGCGCGGGGCCATCGACGAGCCATTGGTCGGTCACAGGCGCAGGCCGCAGCGACAGCGACACGACCTTGTTGCGGGCGGGCGCAAACGGCGCAGTCTCGGTCCAGCTCGCCAGATCGCGGATGTTCACCTCCATCCGGTCGAGGAAATGGCGGAAGCGATACTGCGGGTGATCCTCCGACGTCGTTTTGTCAGTCATCCCGTCCCAGACGCTCGCGGGCATGTCGAAATCGACACCAGGCAGGATAATCGCACCCTGCGGCAGACGCGAAACGGCATCCATGAACATCGCCGTCGCCCCGCGCGAACCGGTGGAGCCCGCGACGATAATCGGATGATCGGGCGGCTGGGCCTCCCACCGCTCGATGAGCTGTTCGATCACCATCCGCTGACGCGCTTCGGTGTCAGGGGGCGTTTCGACGTGATCGTAGAACTGCGTAACGATGCGGATGAACTTCAGCGCGCGCTCCCAATGACCAGAGCTATCCGCCACGTCGAGGTCGAGGATCGCTTCGGGCGGTACGCCTTCGCCGTGCATTTCGTCCATCAACGCCGCGAGGCTGTCGGACAAATCATAAAGCGCGGACCGCGGCGCCAGATCGGGCTCGCTTTCTAGTAGTGCAGAGACGAAGCGCGACAGTTCCAGCCGCCGACGCAGCGGTGAAATCGGCTGCGGTAGGGTCGAAGACGCGGGATCGCGGGCGAGGTCAGTTACCAGCCTGACGCGCGGCAGCAACCGCGCAGGGCCCTGATCGAACACCTCGCGCAGGCGGCGCTGCATCCGGCGGGTGTTCAGGTAAACCTCGGTGCGGGCAATCTCGTGGGGCGCCATCCCGCCGAGCCGGTCGGTGATCCCCTTGGCAAGCTCCGACGCAAAATCAACGCCGGTGGGGAGACCGTAAATACGCGGTCGGTCGGTTGGTTCGAACATCATTGGCGCAACATTTCTTCGGCAATCGGAATACAATCGGGGCGGCCCACGTCACACCAGTTTCCGGTGTAGCGCAGACCGTAGAGTGACCGCTCGTCCAGCAATCGGTTCCACAGTTCCCACATGGAGAATGCGTCGGTTTTGACTTCGCTCAGGCGGTCGGGGCGGATGATCTGACAGCCCGTGTAAATAAGACCCTGTCCCGGCGTAATCTGAGCATTTTCATCAATGAGGAAGTCACCCTTCCCGACGTGACCACGCGCATTGCTGCGATCAATAAGCAGCAGGAGGCCACCCATCTCATCCCGCCATGCGGAGCGCAACATGTCAAACGGGTTCGGCCCCTTCCACACGGCGTCGGTATTCATCGTAAAAACAGGACCGTCGCCCAAGAGTGGCAGGGCTTTCCGTAGTCCGCCTCCGGTCTCTAACAGCTGGTCGGTCTCGTCCGAGCTCATGATGTCCTCGGCCAGCGCATCGCGGATCTGCCCAGCGCGATAGTGGACATTGACGACCTGCCGCTCGATGCCCTCGGCCATATCCATCGCGTGATGGAGGAGCGGTTTGCCCGCCACTTCGATCATCGGCTTGGGCCTATCTTCCGTCAGCGGCGCCATGCGCGTGCCCAGACCAGCGGCAAAGAAGAGAGCAGCGTTGGGCGTCATCGGTCGAGCTCCGGCAGAATGATCTCACGAAGTTCGGATAGGTCCGGATGCGCCAGATCGCGTTTGATGTGGCCGATCACGCGAGGCATGAAGGCGGCGTATTTCGCTTTGCCGTCGCGGCGGACGAGCCGGTGGAAAATCCCGAGGATACGCAGATTGCGCTGCACGGCAGTCACCGCAAAGCTGCGCTGGTCGATGCCGTCGGTCAGTTCCTCGACCACCGCGACTGAGACATCCCGCCGTACATCGCGAAGCAGCGAAACCAGATCGTAAAGAGGCTGAGCCATCAGCGCGTCCTGAAAATCCAGAATGCCGACGCGGTCGGTGCCTGTGAGATGCGGTCGCCAGATGAGGTTTTCGGCGTGAAAATCACGAAGAGACAACGCAGGCGGCTGGTAGGTATCTTTCAGAACATGGCGAAGCGCATCAAGCAGCGGCTGCTGACGCTCAGGGCTGATGAACCACTCGGCGACCTCGCTAACAAGGTTCGTGCCGACTTCGGGCGTCATTTCGGATAGGCCTTCGGTGCGGGCATCTGCATAGGCCGCGATGCAACGCTTTGCCTCGGCGTAAAGCTCTCGCTCATCCGCGCCATGATCGACCGCTTGGGCAAAATGGTGCGGACCGAGGTCTTCGATCACCGCGAAGCCCGTATTCTGATCGGCAAAATGGATACGCGGCGGGCAGAGGCCCTTTTCATGCAGCAGACCTGCGATGCGGATGAACGGCGCGAGGTCTTCACCACTGTCGGGCGGGGCGTCCATCAGGATGACGCTCTCACTGCCCTTCGTTAGGCGCACATAGCTGCGGCGCGAGGCATCACCGGCAATCGGTTCCTGCTGCCAGCCGTTCCATTCGGTGCCGCGTAGAAAATCGAGGCGCTGGGCGATCCGGTCAGACACCGGCGGCCTCCAGCCTTGCGGTCCAGTTGTCGTCGGCGGTGAAGGTCACGCTGTGCTCGTCGCCCGCTCTGAACTGCAACGTCAGCGCGGTTTTCGGTGCGAGGTCGGCGAGCCGGTCGGGCCATTCAATCAGGCAGATCGCTTCCTCGAACGCTTCCTCCAGGCCAAGCTCGACCGCTTCGTCCGGATGGGTCAGGCGGTAGAGATCGCAGTGCCAGATATCGACCTCGTCCTCGTAGGTCTGGACCAGTGTGAACGTCGGCGATGGCACGTCTTCGTCATAGCCAAGCCGCGCGCGGATCAGCGCCCGCGAGAACGCGGTTTTTCCTGCGCCGATATTGCCCTCAAGAAGCAGCACGTCACCTGCGCGGAGCATCGGTGCAATGCGCTGGGCAAGCGCAGCGGTGTCGGTCTCGGACGGGAGCAAAATGGTGCGGGGTGTGGCCATGCCCACAACCTACGCACTGGCCCCGAACCTTCAAGTGATATCAGAGCAGTGCCGCGCGGAGAGGGGGTAAACCCGCCGAAAAACCGGCCTCGATGAAGGTGTCGAATTTCACGATGGTTTCACCTGACTTCAGCGTGTTCACACGGCAAAGGAGCGAGCGGCCATCGGTCAGGCGTACAGTCTGCTTGATCGGTTCAGACAGCGCGTCGCGGTAAACAAGGCTGCGCACATTGTCCCAGAAGTCAGTCGCGATGGTCATCTTGCGCCACTCGGCGGTCTCACCAAGCAATGTGCTAGTGGCATCGGGGCGCGCGCTCCCGTACCAAAGCTCGGCATAGGCGCTGTTGCAAAGGATCAGCGTGCCGGATGGATTAAACAGCGCGGTCGCCTCGTCAAATGAGTCCAGAACGGCCTGCTGCATCTCCAATTCATACTGATACTGGCGACCGGCGGAGGCGTGGGCGGAGATATCCTCGAACATCAGCGCGATGGACCTGTCGGGGCTGGGGCATCCGATAACGCGGTAGGTCTTGCCGTTCGGCAGCTCCCAGTTTTCGACATAGGTCCCGTTGCGGGTCTCGCGTTCGAGCCTGCCGATGAACTCGCGCCATTCTCGGTAATCTGCGGTCTTGGGCATGTAGCCGCCTTCATGCATCCGCTGGAGGAAGTCGTAAATCGGTGGGCGGTTGCTGAGGAAGCCGATCGGCAGGTCGGTCAGGTCCGCCAGCGCAGGGTTGAAGGTCAACAGGCGATGGTCCCGATCAAAAATCGCGAGTCCCACTGTCAGGATCGCAAACGGCCTACCGAACATCTGGAGGTGACTGGCCTTGGCCACCTCGGCCTCGGCGACCTCGGTGACATCGACGGCGTAGTGCACGGTGTCCTCACCACAGGCGACCGAAGTGACATCGAACATGCGCGGTCTTGAAGCGGTCCCGTGCGACAGCGGCATCCGCTTCTTCGCGGTCTCGCTGGTACAAACGGCTTCAGGGAATAGGTTAATCAGGGGCCAAGTGGCGATCTCGCGGGTGTCGAAACTGTCGGCGAGGTCTCGATATGCCTCGTTGAACCAGATGATCTGACCATCCGGCGCCTGTCGCCAGATCAGGATCGGCGCGGTTTCTGCGGCGAAGCGGAGGCCGTAGAGATCAGCCTTTAGTGCGGCGTAAGTAGCGCGATCAACGAGCTTGCTCTGCTGTGCATCACCGTCGGCGTAGCTGATGCGGGTGAGGCCATCGCACACCTCGGCGCGGATGGTTTTTGCAGGATCGGTGGGGGAGATGAGTTCTTTTCTCCCCTCGTCCAGTTGCGCAAACGCACCGCGCATATCAGGGAAATGAGGCGCGAACAGCGTGAGAAACCTGTTCCAATCGCTTCCCGCCTCCTTCCGCGTTTTCAGCATTTTCCTCGCGCTGGGCGTGGCATCCACGAGGTCGGCGCGGTCGAACAGGAACAGCACCGCCTCCTCCGCGTCGCGCATCATGGACCGTGCGCTCCGCAGTCTGGAATCGGTGAACCGCACGATGCCCAAAACGGCTAGCATCGAGATACAGACGGCGATGAGCGGCAGAGCCAGATCGGTCAAATCCATGAGCGCGAATCCCTACTGAGTACGCCAGCAAGGTGCGCGAACGCAGTTAATCCGCAGTAAATGCTAGGGCAGAATAGGGAGGTTCTCGCCCAGCGCCTCGCGTTTTCCGCGCTCGGGATCAACGATATCGCGGGGCCATTGGACCATGACGATCGCGCCGCCGACTTCTTCGTTGGCAAAATCCAACTTGGCGCCGGACCGTTCGAGCAGTGTCTTCGCAATAAACAGACCGAGGCCCATGCCTTCGTATCCTGGGCGGTTTTCGGTTTCCTTGCGGCGGCGCACGAACGGATCGCCGATGCGTCCGATGATGGTGGTGGGATAGCCCGGACCGTCATCGCTGATCCTCAGGCGAACGGTGGTCTCATCCCAAGTGCTCTCGATCTTCACCTCTGTCGCCGCGAAATCGACAGCGTTCTGCACGAGGTTACGAAGGCCGTGGATAATCTCGGGCCTACGGAAGAAAATCGGCTGGCGCTGCGGGTGTTCTGTATTGGCGTTGACCGAGAACGAGATCTCCTTGCCGCGCTGCATGTGCGGTGAAGCGGCCTCTTCCAATATCGCCTGTAGGGGCGCGCGCCGCATGTGGAGGTCGTCTTTCCCCGCTTGCCCCATCGACCGCATGATATCGCGGCACCGGTCGGCCTGTTCGGCGATCAGGGCGATGTCCTCATAAACCTCGGGGCGGTCCTCGACCTCGTCCAGTAGCTCCTTGCTCACCAGTTTGATCGTGGCGAGCGGCGTGCCAAGTTCGTGCGCCGCCGCCGCGATGACGCCGCCGAGGTCCGTCAGTTTCTGTTCGCGGGCCAAGGCCATCTGGGTCGCCAGAAGCGCCTCGGACATGTCGTTGACCTCTGACGTGATCTGGCGGGCATAAACGGCAAGGAAAACGACACCGATGGTCAACGCGGCCCACGAGCCGAACAGGAAGATCAGCGGCAGAGCCAGCACCAGACCGTCCGCGCCTTCGAGCGGGATATACCACATGCCCAGCGCAGAGATGATACCGACCGCCAGAAACCCGAGGATCGCGGTGTTGCGCATTTGCAGGAACGTCGCGGCGATGGTGACGGGTGCCAGCACCAGCACGGCGAAGGGATTGTTCAGACCGCCCGTCAGATACAGCAGCAGACCTAGCTGCAACAAATCGAAGAGCAGCATCAGGAACGCCTCGCTCTCCGACAGGCGCTTCGTTTCGGGATAGAGGAAAGAGAAGAACAGGTTCGCGACAATGGACGCGCCGATGGTCGCGGCGGCCAGACCGACCTCAAGGTGCAGACGGAACAGTTGCTGGGCGACGATCAGCGTGCCCATCTGGCCGATGATCGCGATCCAGCGCAGGATCACCAGCGTTCTGAGCTTGACCCAGCTGCTGCGTTCGCGGTCGTGAATATCGAGTTCTTCGCTTGCGGCCATGCTGTCCTCGGTGCGGCAATGTGCTCCTATTGTTATTGCCCGCCATTCACGCGATCAATGCGACAACAAAGGAGCACGCTCATGGAAAAGAAAATCGCGATCGTTGCAGTCGTTGTCGCCGCCCTGTTTCTGGCTGGCACATTCATCGCGACGAAAATGAAATCTACCAATGCTGCTCTGGCTGCGTGCGGTGCTGGTGCGATTGCTGGTGGCGCCGTTGGCGGTCCGTTCGAGCTGGTCAATTCCAATGGTGAGACCGTCACCAACGAGGATGTGATTACAGAGCCTTCGCTGGTCTACTTCGGCTACACCTTCTGCCCCGACATCTGCCCGACGGATGCGATGCGCAACGCGGTTGCGACCGACCTGCTGGACGAGCAGGGCACGGAAGTCACCCCGATCTTCATCTCAATTGACCCCGAGCGCGATACCCCCGAAGCTGTGGGCTACTTTGCGAATAACTTCCATGAACGCATGATCGGTCTGACTGGCAGCATCGAGCAGACCACCGCTGCGTCGAAAGCCTACAAGACCTATTTTGCAAAGGAAGCGAACGGCGATCCCGACTACTACCTCGTCGACCACTCGACCTACACTTACCTGAACATTCCGGGGATGGGTGTTGTGGACTACTTCAGCCACACCGATGATCCGGAGACGGTGGCCGAACGTACTGCTTGTATCGTTGACGCGGTCGGCGCAAATTGACCTGACGCGCTTGGCCCGTTACCCCTGACAGACGTAATTGAGTAGGCAGTACCGATGGACAACGAACCGCTGGATCTGGGCACTGACAAGTCCCTCCTTCTGGTCGACGACGACGAGGCATTTCTGAAACGCCTCGCTCGCGCGATGGAAAAACGCGGATTCGAGGTGGAAACAGCCGGTTCTGTCGTCGCAGGACGCGCTATCGCGACGGGTCGCCCGCCTGCCTATGCCGTGGTCGATCTTCGGCTTGAAGACGGTAACGGCCTCGACGTGGTTGAAACCCTGCGCGAACGCCGTCCCGATAGCCGCATCGTTGTTCTGACGGGCTACGGAGCGATTGCGACTGCCGTTGCTGCGGTCAAAATCGGTGCGACCGACTACCTGTCCAAGCCTGCCGATGCCGACGACATCGTGAACGCTTTGCTCGCCCGTGGTGACGCGCTGCCGCCGCCGCCGGAAAACCCGATGAGCGCGGACCGTGTGCGTTGGGAGCATATCCAGCGCGTCTACGAGATGTGTGATCGCAACGTGTCGGAAACCGCGCGCCGCCTGAACATGCATCGCCGTACGCTCCAGCGTATTCTGGCAAAGCGTAGCCCGAAGTAATCACTTCAATGCAGCAAGAAGCTCCGCATGACGTGCGGTGAAATCCCGACGGACCTCGACAGGAGGCCGCAGGTGGATATCCAGCTTTTCGGCATAAACAGGGTCGATTTTGCCGAATAGCTTGGTCGCTTCAGCCTCGGTAAATCCTGCGATCCGCGTCGCTTCCAGCCAAGCGCTGACCTTATCCGCCGCTTTAATCTTTTTCTTGATGGTCGCCGGGATCTGTGCGGGTACGCCAAACCGGATGTGGATCGCGGCGGTGAGGCGAGTATCCAGCTCTCCGTACGACGGACCAACAGCGGCTTTCACAGGGCTGATCATATCGCCGATCACGTACTCGGGTGCGTCATGAAGCAGCGCCGCCATCTGCCATTTCACAGGGGCGGAGGGGTTCTGCATCCGGAAGATTTCTTCGACCAGGAGCGAGTGTTCGGCCACGGAATAAGGCCAGTCACCGATGGTCTGACCGTTCCAGCGCGCAACGAAGGCAAGGCCGTGCGCAATGTCCTCGATTTCGATGTCCATCGGTGTCGGATCGAGCAGATCGAGCCTGCGGCCCGACAGCATCCTCTGCCATGCGCGTGGTTGTTTCATGTTGCCCCCGTGTCGAGGCCTTAATTAAGCCTCCCCCCGTGCCGTTGTCGAGAAGGCAAACCGGTGCTATGGCATCACGCAAACGACATACGGAGAGGGCTCATCATGGCCAACGACTACATCGTCAAAGATATCGCGCTGGCCGGCTATGGCCGCAAAGAACTCGACATCGCCGAAACCGAAATGCCGGGCCTGATGGCTCTGCGCGCCGAGTACGGTGAAAGCAAGCCGCTCACCGGTGCCCGCATCGTCGGTTCGCTGCACATGACCATCCAGACCGCTTGCCTGATCGAAACGCTGGTTGCGCTGGGCGCGGACGTGCGCTGGGCATCGTGCAACATCTTCTCAACGCAGGACCACGCTGCCGCTGCGATCGCCGAAGCCGGCATTCCGGTCTTTGCGATCAAGGGCCAGAGCCTCGAAGAACACTGGGACTACCTCGACAAGTCCTTCATGTTCGAAGACGGCCCGAACCTGATCCTCGACGATGGTGGCGACGCGACCCTCTACGTTCTGCTCGGCGCACGCGCCGAAGCTGGTGAAGATATCATCCCCGTCCCGCAGTCGGACGAAGAAGCTGTCATCAAAGCGCAGATCAAGAAGCGCATGGAAGCCTCCCCGGGTTGGTTCACAAAGATCCGCGACCAGATCCTCGGCGTTTCGGAAGAAACCACCACCGGCGTTCACCGCCTGTACGAACTGCAAAAGAACGGCCAGCTGCCGTTCCCCGCGATCAACGTCAACGACTCCGTCACCAAGTCGAAGTTCGACAACAAGTACGGCTGTAAGGAATCGCTGGTCGACGGTATCCGCCGCGCCACCGACACCATGATGGCCGGTAAGGTCGCTGTCGTTTGCGGTTACGGCGACGTCGGCAAGGGCTCGGCTGCTTCGCTCCGCGGCGCTGGTGCCCGCGTGAAGGTCACCGAAGTCGACCCGATCTGCGCGCTTCAGGCTGCTATGGACGGTTTCGAAGTCGTCACCCTCGAAGACGCTGTTGCGTCGGCTGACATCTTCGTCACCACCACCGGCAACAAGGACGTCATCCGCATCGAGCACATGCGCGAGATGAAGGACATGGCGATCGTCGGCAACATCGGCCACTTCGACAACGAAATTCAGGTCGCCTCGCTGCGTAACCATAAGTGGACCAACATCAAGGATCAGGTCGACATGATCGAGATGCCCTCGGGCAGCCGCATCATCCTCCTCTCCGAAGGTCGTCTGCTGAACCTCGGCAACGCCACTGGCCACCCGTCGTTCGTGATGTCCGCGTCGTTCACCAACCAGGTGCTCGCGCAGATCGAACTGTGGACCAAGCACGATGAATACGCTCCGGGCGTTTACATCCTGCCCAAGCACCTCGACGAAAAGGTCGCCAGCCTCCACCTCGAACGTATCGGCGTGAAGCTGTCGAAGCTCAGCAAAGAGCAGGCCGACTACATCGGCGTAACGCCGGAAGGCCCGTTCAAGCCGGAACACTACCGCTACTAATTCCAAGCGCCGCCCTTCGGGGCGGCGTTTTTCTTTCTTTTCAGAACAATTCTCGCGGCTTACCCTACCTCTGCGTCAAGCGGACTGCTGGAGGGTTTCATGGGAATACGTGACGAGTTGATCGCAAGCTATGCCGAGGACCTGCGCACCAAGTGCGGAATGGTGCCCGACATGGACCTGCTCACCAAGGTCACGCTCGGATGCGGTCCGCTGATCTACCATGAAAACACCCACTACGTGGACGAGACCTCGCCCGCCGAGATCAAACAGATCAAGCGCAACTACCTGATCAAGAAGCTCAGCCTGCGCGACGGGCCGGAGCTGGATGACGGGATCGACGTCGTGATGGAAATCTACAATGCCGAGCGTAAATACCGCGTCGTGGTCTACTACATGCTGACCAAGCATTTCGGTAAAGAGGCTTACTACAAGTAATTGCCTTAAATCCGCAGGGCATTTGGTTTGCTCTGCGATGAGCGCGGCCCTACCCTTGGATGAAGCGGCCAGAATGGCTGGACCAACCTGCGTGTGGGAGCGCGGGGGATAGGGGTCCGACCAGCAAGGCCGGACCCCGCTTTTCATAACAGAACAAGTACCGCGCCGATGATCGCGCAGCCGAAAATGGCGTAGCCGCTATCGATGGCGGTCAGCTTGAACGGGCGCATCCCGTAGGCGTTGTTGATCATGATCCACGGCGCGATGAAGAACGCTCCGATCCCGAGACCGGAGACAATCCCTGCGCCAAGCGTCACGATTCCGGACATTATGAACAGATGGCGCATCATACCCGCGACGATCAGCATCGCGATGGCCGACAGGATAAACGGCACCGGGCTGCCGCCATTCTTCGGCTTGCCGTTTTCGTCGCATTCGATGCCGGACGCCTCGAGCCACGGCTTCGACAGGGCCATGTACCAAACGGCTCCGAAAATCCATGCCGCCGCAGCGGCTACAATCACTGAAAGCATTCCCATTTTGCCCTCCTGTTTACTCAGGATGATAGGAGCGGCGGCGGAATTCTCCTACGACAATCCGCCGAGCGCGCAGATGAGGTTCCATTCCTCATCGGTCACAGGCTGGACCGACAGACGGGAGTTCTTCACCAGCACCATATCAGCCAGACGTTCGTCGGTTTTGATCAGGTCGAGCGACACGGGATTGGGCAGTTTCTCGACAGCTTTGACGTCGACGCATTCCCAGTGGACATCGTCGGTCTTGCTGTCCTGATGCGCCTCGGCGTAAACCTCGACGATCCCGACGACCTCTAACCCCTTGCGAGAATGGTAGAAAAAGCCGCGGTCACCCAGTTTCATGGCCCGCATGTTGTTGCGGGCCTGATAGTTGCGCACGCCGTCCCATTCTTCGCCCGCATCCCCTTTGGCGACGAGATCGTCCCAACCAAAAACGTCGGGCTCGGATTTGAACAGCCAGTAGGGCATCAGCCGATGACCTTTTTCCACTGCTCGATGCGCACGCGCTCGAACAGACCGGCTTTGGCATAGGGGTCGCTCTCGGCCCATGCTTCGGCGGCCGCGCGGTCTTCGACATCCAGAATGATCATCGATCCGTGCATCTCGCCGTCTGCATTGATGAACGGACCCGCCATCTGCACCACGCCGGTGTCGGCGATGTAGGCCAGATGCGCTTCGCGGTTGTCGAGGCGGGTCTGAAGCGCGCCCTCTTTGTCTTTGGTGATGATGGTATAGAGCATTTATTCCTCCTTCAGCGGGCGCGAGAACAGCGCCTGAATAGCTTCCGCAACACTCACATCATGCTCCAGCAGTTCGGCAAGCATGGTGACGATCGGCATGTCGATCCCGCGCGCACGTGCCAGTTTGGCCACGGCGTGAGTGGTCGCGACGCCCTCGACGGTGATCGACGGATCAAAGTTTTCCTGACGCCCCAGCGCAAGGCCGTAGCGGTAATTGCGCGATTGTTCGGAGGTGCAGGTCAGGACGAGGTCACCGAAGCCCGAAAGGCCCATCATCGTGTCCGGCCGTCCGCCCAGCGCACCCGCGAGGCGCATCATCTCGGTCATGCCGCGGGTCATCAGCGCGGCGCGGGCGCTGTCGCCCATGCCTTCGCCGATGCAGGCACCGCAGGCGATCGCCATGACGTTCTTGAGCGAGCCGCCAAGCTCTGCGCCGACGGTATCGGTGGTCCGATAAAGGCGAAGGTTCGGCGTGGTGAGTTGCTTTTGCAGCAGCGCGCCTGCCTCGTCATCCTGACAGGCCAGCGTCAGCGCGGTCGGCAGGTTACGGGCGATATCGGCGGCGAAGCTCGGCCCAGTCAGGAGCGCGGCGGTGGACTCGGGCACGACCTCACGGATAGAGGTCACGGTACCGGTCATCGTCGAGGCATCGATACCCTTGGCGCAGGACACGAGCGACTTGCCTTCGAGGCGGTCCGCATGTTCAGACAGGAAGCCCCGCAGCTTTTGCGCGGGAACGGCTAGCAGGATCGTGTCGGCAGCAAAAACAGTCTCTATATCGGCGGAAACGTGGATGTTTTCGTGCAGAGTTACTCCGTCCAGACGTGGGTTCTGACGAGTCTCAGACATCGTTTTCACGGCTTCAGCGTCACGCGCCCATAGCGTCACCGGACCGTTTTGTGCCAGTGAAACGGCGAGCGCGGTTCCGAATGCGCCTGCCCCTGCGACTGCGATGCTCATGCCTTGGCTCCCTTCTTGCCCGAACCCAGCAAAGCTGGTGCGCGTTGATCCAGTGGCCAGCGCGGGCGGGCCGTGAGATGCTCGGGATCGTTCGCGCCTTCGGCAAACCGCACGGCGCCTGCGTAGGCGATCATCGCAGCGTTATCTGTGCAAAGCCGCAGCGGCGGCGCGACGAACTCAGTGTTGTGCTCGCGGCAGAGGCCCATCAGCGCGTCGCGGATCGGACCGTTAGCCGCCACACCGCCTGCAATCGCAAAGATGCGGTTTTTAGGCTCAAGCGCGAAGTATTCGTTCAGCGCGCGGCGGGTCTTCTCGACCAGAATATCGGTGACGGCTGCTTGGAAACCTGCCGACAGGTCGGCGCGGTCCTGTTCGGTCAAGCCGCCCTTTTCCGCCACAACTCCATCACGGGCGCGCAGGATCGCGGTTTTCAGACCGGAGAACGACATATCGCAACCGGGCTGGTTCAGGAGCGGACGCGGCAGCGGAAATTTCTTGGGATCGCCGTCTCTGGCACATTTTTCGACGTGCGGACCGCCGGGTTGCGGCAGAGCCAGCAGGCGGGCGGTTTTGTCGAACGCCTCGCCGGGGGCGTCGTCTATGGTGCCGCCGATACGGCGGAATGTGTCGAAGCTTTCGGCAATCAGGAACTGGCAATGCCCGCCCGACACCAGCAGCATCAGATAGGGGAACGTCACGCTATCAGTCAGGCGCGGCGTCAGCGCGTGGCCCGCAAGGTGGTTCACACCGATCAGCGGCAAGCCGGTCGCGGCGGAGAGACCCTTGGCGCACATCACGCCCGACAGCACACCGCCGATAAGACCGGGGCCAGAAGTCACGGCGATCGCATCCAGCTCGCTCAGCGCATAACCGCTTTCGGCCAGTGCTTCCTCCACACAGATATCGACACGTTCGGCATGGGCGCGGGCGGCGATTTCGGGAACTACGCCGCCAAATTCGGCGTGCAGATCGTTCTGGCCTTTGACGATGGAGGACAAAACCTCGGCCTTGTCGCCTTGCAGACGGACAATCGCTGCGGCGGTGTCGTCGCAACTGCTTTCGATGCCAAGAACTGTCAGGGTTTGCGTCATGTGGTCCGGTTGCACAGTTTCCCAAGGCAGGTAACACTCCGCCACACGCAGAACAATGGCGGAGCCGCGATGACCATCCTTCTTTTGACCCGCCCAGAGGAGGCGTCGCGCAGTTTCCTTGCCGCCGTCGAGGCCGAGGTCGGCAAGGTTCGCGCCGTGATCTCTCCAGTGATGGAGATCGTGCCGCTGGATGCGCGTATCCCCAAGCTCGACGAGGTTATTCTGACGTCTGCCAATGGGGCAAAGCAGGTCAAGCGGCTGGGTGTTCCCGACGGAACTGTTGCGTGGTGCGTCGGCAAGCGCACGGCTGATGAGGCGAAAGCCGCTGGATTAGAGCCGATTTCCGCAGGCAAGGATGCCGAAGCGCTGATCGACCTGATCTTGAACAGCGATACCGGCCGCCTTTGCCACATCCGCGGCACCCATGCGCGCGGACAGGTCGCAACCAACCTCACCGTTTCAGGCAAACCTTGTAGTGAAGTCATCGCTTACGACCAACGTGCCTGTGCGCCCTCCGACGATGCTTTGATAGCTTTGTCGGGTACCGAACCCGTTTTGTTGCCGCTTTTTTCACCAAGGAGCGCGATGCTGATCCCCGCAATTACCTCTGCGCCCGTTCATGTCATCGCCATGAGTACCAATGTGGCAGCCGAAGTTGCAGAGTTGGGTGTAGACACGATCCGCACAGCAATTAGGCCGGATTTCGATTCCATGCTTGCGGCGACCTGTCGCCGTTGGAACGAGTTGTGAATTGTAGCAGTTTGCTTGAGAGAGACCTCTCGGCGACTAAGTTGTTTGAGAGGGAAATTGGTTGACGAAGGATTTGACGGTGAACGAGGACCAGAAGTCCAAGGTAGATGAAACTGAAGCGACAGAGGAAACTCGGGTCGAACAGACAGACACCTCTGAAAAAGTAGAGATCGAACACGAGGAAGTCGTCGAAGACGCTCCGGCTGAAGAGGCTGTAGAGCAGGACGAACCTTCCGATGAGGTTTCCGAAGAGACTGCCAACGACGAGGTCGTCGAGGAAGTCGCAGCGACCGAACTGACGGAAGAGGAAATTTCAGCCTCGACCAAGGAAGAGGTCACCCCGACCGACGTCGAAGTCGAGGATCCGGTCGTTGAGCCGCAGCCTCCGGTCGTCGAGGAGAAATCGAGCAGCGCAGGCGCATTCATCGCCATCGTGCTAGGCGGTCTGATCGCGGGCGCCATCGGTTACGGCGTGTCTTGGTACACCCTGCCCCGCATCGACGAAGCCGATGTCGAAGCGCGCCTCAGCCTGCTGGAAAACGAGCTGTCCGCATCGGGGTCGGTCGACACCGAAGCGCTCATCGAAGCTGCCATCGGTCCAGCGACTGCCGATTTCACCACCCGCATCGACGTGCTGCAAGCCGAGGTCGATGAGATCAAAGCCGCACTGGAAAACGTGGGTACCGGAAACGGTGGCACCGTCGATATGAGCGGTCTGGAAGAACAGATCGCAGCGCAGGAAGCCCGCCTGCAGCAGCTTGCCGAAGACGCGGCCGCCCGCCTCGAACAAGCGCGCGCTGATGCCGAAGCCGAAGAGCAAGCCGCCATGGCCGCCCAGCGCGAGGTGGCTCTGTCCCGTGTGCAAACGGCTCTCGACACCGGCACGCCCTATCAGGATATGCTCGGCGGTCTCGAAGATCTGGGCATGAGCGTCCCCGCCGACCTTTCCCGTCCGTCGTCCACTGGTGTTGCGACGCTGGGCGAACTGCAAGCCGATTTCCCCTCCGCTGCCCGAGAAGCTCTGGCTGCTGCGCGCCGTGCCGGCACCGCTGGTGAAGACGGCGGTACGTTCGCCGGCTTCTTGCGCAACCAGTTCGACGTCCGCTCCATCGAGGCGCGTGACGGCGATGATGCCGATGCGATCCTGTCCCGTGCAGGCGCTGCCGTGCAGGATGGCCGTCTGTCCGATGCTCTCGCTGAAATCGACACTCTGTCCGAAGAGGCGAAGACCGAGCTTGACGGCTGGGTCGCCGCTGCGAAGGAACGACAGAACGCAATCGCCGCCGTTGGCGAACTGAATAACACATCGAACGAGTGAGGCTGTAACTGATGCTCTGGTCCCTTCTGAAGATCGTATTCTTCATCGTTGCAGTTACCGCGATCACCTATGGCGCGATGGAACTCAGCACTGTTCCTGGTGAACTGATGCTGACCTATGGCGGCCTCGAAATGCGCCTTGGCCCGCTCGAGGTTCTGGCCGCGCTGGTTGCTCTCGTCGTGCTGGTCTGGGTGGCGTTCAAGCTGCTCGGCCTGATCGCCGCGTTCATCCGCTTTCTTGCCGGTGACGAAACCGCAGTTACCCGCTACTTCGCCCGCAACCGTGTGGAGCGTGGCTATCAGGCACTCTCCGACAGCATGATGGCACTGGCCGGCGGCGAAGGTCACCTTGCAATGACCAAGGCCCAGAAAGCCGAGCGTTTTCTGAACAAGCCCGAAATCACCACCTTGCTCGTCGCCCAAGCGGCAGAGCAAACTGGCGACCGGACCAAGGCCGAGAATGCCTACAAAAAACTGGTCGAAGATGACCGCACCCGCTTTGTCGGTATCCGCGGCCTGATGCGTCAGCGTCTGGAGCAAGGCGATACCGACACGGCGATGAAGCTGGCTGAAAAGGCGTTTGCGCTGAAGCCCAAGCACGAAGACACGCAGGACGTTCTGCTGCGTCTTCAGGCTGAAAAGGGCGACTGGAAAGGTGCGCGTAAGACGCTCGCCGCCAAGGCAAAGACCGGTAGCCTTCCCAAGGACGTGCTCAAGCGTCGCGATGCTGTGCTGGCCCTTTCCGAAGCTCAGGAACTGCTGGATGACAACGTGTCCATCGAAAAGCAGGAGCAGGTCATTGCGGCGCACAAGCAGTCGCCCGACCTTATCCCCGCTGCCGTTCTGGCGGCCCGTGGCTACATCGCCAAGGGTAATAAGAAGCACGCTGCCCGCCTGCTGACAAAGGCTTGGAGCGCGTCGCCGCATCCGGACCTCGCCACCGCATTCGCGGAGATCGAACCCAACGAGACCCCGCAAGAGCGCCTCAAGCGGTTCAAGTCGCTGACCAAGGTCAACATCGACGATCCGGAAACCCGTATGTTGATGGCCGAACTGCACGTCGCTGCCGAAGAATTCCCCGAAGCACGCCGCGCGCTGGGCACCCTGCCCGAAACCGATGCTACCGTGCGCGTTCTGACGCTGATGGCGGCGATTGAGCGTGGTTCGGGCGGCACCGATCAGCTGGTGAACGCATGGCTCGCCAAGGCTGTCACCGCGCCGCGTGGCCCGCAGTGGATTTGTGACAACTGTCAGAACATCCACGACCATTGGGAGCCCGTCTGCTCGAACTGTCACGGCTTTGACACGCTGTCGTGGCGCCGTCCGCCGCAGAACGACAAGCCGCTTTCAGGTGGTCTGGAGATGCTGCCGCTGCTCGTTGCGGTGAACGGTTCTGCCGAGACCGCACCTGTCGTGGTCGATGCGGACGCAGAAGAGGCAGAGGTCGTCGAAGCTGAAACAGTCGACGCCGAAGTCGTTGAAGAGCGGTAATTTTGCTCTTTTCGGGGCGGCTCTAGGGTGCTAAGAGCCGCCACAGTGCCGGTGTAGCTCAGCTGGTAGAGCACGTCATTCGTAATGATGGGGTCGTAGGTTCGAGTCCTATCACCGGCACCACTTCCAGACATTAACCAGCGATTGCTTCCTTGCAGGGCGTCGTCACGGCTTCGCGGAATGTCAGGATTTCCTTTAGACCACAGTTGCCGCGCACCAGATCATCGAGCGTGAGCATGTCGAGCTCATGGAAAAACGCTTCGAGCGCACGGCCAATGGCGCTCTTGAGGCGGCAGGCATCGACGAGCGGGCAGGTGTTCGTTTCGGGCGACGCGCATTCGGTAAACGGCACTTCGGATTCGAAGACGCGGAAAACCTCACCCACATTAATGTTTTCGGGCGTCGTGGCGAGCTTGATGCCCCCCATCCGGCCTCGCGATGCGGTGATAAACCCATGCTGGTGAAGCATATTCACCACCTGAGCGAGGTGGTTCACAGACGCATTGCAAGCCTCCGCGACATCAGCGGAACGCGAGATGCGATCTTGGTTAATGCCGCAATACATCAGGATTCTGATGGCGAGATTTGTACGTGTGGTCAGGCGCACCGGGTTCACTCTCCTCTACAATCGGATGGAGTGACGGTAGGGGCGTGAAAAAGGGCTGTATCTGATCCATGTCAGAAATAGCCCTCGAAAGTCACATTTTTCGGACGAATTTTACGGTATTCAGCCGTTCAGCACTTCCACCGACAAAACGGTCGGCAGGTGCTGCGCGATTTCTTCATACGATTCGCCATCATCGCGGGTCATGTAGACCGAACCGGAGTTGGTGCCGAAGTACATGCCGCCCTTGGCGTCAGTCGCCATCGCCTGACGCAGGACGGTGAAATAGCAGTTCTCGGTCGGCAGGCCGTTCTGGGTCTTCGTCCAGCTGTCACCGCCGTCTTTCGACACATAGACCGCGGCCGAGGCATCGGGCGGGAAGCGTCCACGCGTGTCACCATTGAGCGGCAGGACAAAGATCGTCTGCGGGTCAATCGGGCTTACGGCAATCGGGAAGCCAAAGTCGCTCGATAGACCTTCGTTGATCGACTGCCAACTTCGCCCGCCGTCATAGCTGCGCCAGACGCCGTGGTGGTTCTGTTGATAGAGCAGATCGCCATCGGTCGACGCGCGGGTCATGTTGTGCACGCACAGACCGACTTCCTTATCGTCCTCGTTTGATTTGCGGTTACGACGTTCCCATGTCTTTCCGCCGTCGTCTGTCGCGAAAACACCGGCAGAGGAGATGCCGACCCAGAGTTTTTCAGGCGTAGCCGGATCGGCGAGGATGGTGTGCAGCGTGAGGCCCGCACCACCCGGTTGCCAGTTTTCGGCGCCTTCCTGATCGGTCAGGCCATTCACCTTCTCCCACGTCTCACCATCGTCGTCGCTCACGAACAGCATCGCGGGCTTAGCGCCGCAGTAGAGCTTGCCGCCCACGCGCTTCAGCGACCAAAGGGCGTCGATCTGGCCGTTAAATGGCAGGACTTCATTCTTGGGAAGGCCGAACATCTCTGCCAGTTCAGGCTCTTTTTCAAGCCAACCGTCAATCTCGCCGCCGGATAAACGCTTGAACGTCCAGTTCTCACCGCCGTCGGTCGAGCGCAAAACCGCAGCGCCCCAGAAGGCATTCCCGCCGCAAGCCCAGAGGTTATCACCCTCGCCGACAACATGGTTAACGGGCCAGTTGGTGCAATGCGGACCGGAGAAATTCCATCGGTCACCGCCCTTGTCGGATAGAATGAAAACGCCCTTGGTCGTACCTAAAAGAACTTTGGTCATGGGATGCTCCCCCCCCCTAAATGTTCTTGAAAT
The DNA here is from genome assembly GCF_011806565.1 of Marivivens donghaensis. GTDB lineage: Bacteria > Pseudomonadota > Alphaproteobacteria > Rhodobacterales > Rhodobacteraceae > Marivivens > Marivivens donghaensis_A. Next base: position 37,762 of record NZ_JAATOP010000002.1, on the reverse strand, counting down.
GTACACCCCCGTAAGGCGAGTCGCCTACGACTAAAGTGCGATAATGTGGTTGTCCCAGCTTACGTCATGTTTTTGCAGTTGAATTAATTTGTCACCACTCACCTTGGCGAAGTTGCCAAAGCCGTCGCTGGCCAGAAACCCGTCTTTAAGGGACACCAGGCCGCATACATCGGGCTGCACCACAGCGCCGAGGAACGAGCCTTCAGGAGTGAAACGGTGGATGCGCCCGCCCTTGGGCGACGTGATCGCGACCTCGGTGCCCGCGCCGTTGAAAGATATGGAGCCGGCGTAGCCCGCCATCAGGATCGCTTCGGTCAGCGAGGCGTCTGCCAGCACGGGCGCTTCCCCGCGGCGATGCAGGCCAAGGAGCGGTGGCGCATAGGATGGATCGTCCTGCCACTGCATCGCAAAGGCGACCAACCCATCGTCCCGCAGCGCGAGGTGGCGGATGGAGTTGAAGTGCAGCTCCTCGTCCAGCTCGATGGTCTCCTGCACGCCGTTCAGCGTGAGGTAAGCGAGGTTCGGCATCATGTCGGGCAGGTTCAGCTTGGTCCGGTCGCTCGGATCGGTCGCGATGCCACCGTTTGCGATGACCAGAGTTTCGCCGTCTGGCATGAGTTTGATGTCGTGCGGACCGATCCCGCCGGTCGCGATCTCGCCCATGCGGGCATAGCCCTGCGCGACATCCCACAGGCCGATCTGGCCCTGACTGTCGTCATCGCGCTGTTCAACGGTGACCAGCAAGCGACCTTCGTCGAGGAACAGCCCGTGGCCGTTGAACGCGATACCGTCCGGTGGCGTGAGGCTTTGCAGGACGCTGCCGTCTGTGCAGTCGATCACCAGCGCATAGCGGCCGGGACGGCGGGCAAAGGCTATTGCGATTGGCAATGTCGGATGCCCCGCGCCAGCGTGACCGCGCGCGGGCAGCGGGACGCTGAATGCCACCTGCCCGTCCGCGGTAAAGCCGGACATGGAGAACCCATCCCCGACTTTAGCCGCTGCGATGAAGTCGGGACTACCGACCGAGGCCCAGCTGAGGCGGGGCGCTGTGACCACCGCCGTCACCGATGCGAGGAAATGGCGGCGGGTGGTCATGTTAGTCTCCGTCGGCCGAATTGAAGCCCGCCTCGATCCCGAGAACAGAGCCTATTTCGACCTCAATTGCAGTTTTTACGTTCACGACATTGTCGCGCAGGATTTGCAGCTTCAGCCATTCGCCGCTGTCCTCTTCGATCGACGCTAAGGTCGGATCACTGATCTTTTCCAGCGTCGCCTGAGCGGTTTCGAGGTAGCCGAAGGTCTGCGGCAGATCGCTTCCCATCAGCAGCAGCGCGTCGGCAACCATCGCGTTCAGCGAGATGTCGATGTTGCGCAGCGGGCGGCCCGAACGCCATGCCTCGGCGCGGGTCGGACGGGGGCGGTCGAATTCACCCAGCGGGCGGTCGATACGGACATTTTCCAGCGTCTCGATACCCGAAATGATCTGAGTATAGAGAACCTGAAAACCATCCATCTCGGTCATCGTCTTGCCGTCAGCCTTGGGCGCATCGCCTTTAAGGATCGGCGCGTAATCTTCGGCCCACGCGGTGCTTTGACGTTCGGCTTCGGTCGCGAGGTCGAGGGCAATCGCGGCGACCAGATCGCAGGTGTAGCTGTCAGCGCCGTAGGTATCGAAGCGTTCGTCATAGAGCAGCATGTCCAGCGCAAACAGACCTCGACCGGCGATGGATACCGTGGCGAAATCCTCGGCATCGTTGATCACAGGGTCTTCGTCGGCGATCAGACCCGACAGCGTTTTCGGCACGAAACCACGGTCATCCGGCCAGAACGCTACGTGCAGCGCGCCTTCTTCGGTCGGCCCCACGCGGAGGTGCTGGACCTTCATCCACGCATCGAACGTTGCCTGATAGTGCGGCACCACAGCGCCGGGAGTGCAATCCTCGGCGGCGGCGTCGGCCATCGCGCGGGCGGAGGTGGCGAAATTGGCAAAATCAGGCAGGATTTTCTGGTCGACCACCGTGTCCACATCCGCAAAAACCGGAGTGGCGATGGTCGCGGCCAGAGCAAAGAGAATTGTGCGCATCAAAGGCTATCCAAATATGCGAGCAGCGCCTCGCGATCTTCTTTCGGCATTTCCACGACGGTATCTCGGGCCGCTTGCGCCTCTCCGCCATGCCACAAGATAGCTTCGAGGACATTGCGGGCACGGCCGTCGTGCAAAAAGAAAGTGTGGCCGCTGACACGTTCGGTCATTCCCAGTCCCCAGAGTGGAGCGGTGCGCCATTCGGTGCCCGTCGCGCGGGCCTCGGGGCGGTGGTCGGCCAGACCTTCACCCATGTCGTGTAGCAGGAAGTCCGAATAAGGCCAAACCAGCTGGAAGGATTGTTCGGGCTGATCCTCCAGTCTGTTGGTCACAAATTTGGGAATATGGCAGCTGGTACAGCCTGCGCTGTAAAACAGCTCCTTGCCGCGCAACACCTGAGTGTCCGACACATCGCGGCGGGCAGGCACGGCGAGGTTGCGGCTATAGAACGTCACAAGGTCGAGGCCCTCGGCATCGATCTCCAGACCGTCGCGATCCTCGTCACCGCCGTCGATCAGCTCGCGGCAGGCAATCTGGCGCTCGGTGCACTCACCGTAGCCGCCATCGTGGAGCGGGTTGGAGATGCCGATGTCACCGGCAAACGCATCGGCGGACTGCTGGCGGATCGTCGGCGAACCGGCCTTGAGGCCAAAGCGGCCGAGCATCGGGCGTTCGAACTCCGACGACCAGACAATATTCGGGCGACCGGAAATACCGTCGCCATCGGCGTCGTCTTCATCCGCATTGGCGAGGATATCTTGCGCAGGGATCGCTTCGACCAGCCCGAGGCCGATCATCTGCGGCGCGATCCGCGGGGACAGCATCGCATCGGGGTGCAGCGGCCCGTAGCCGAGATCGGCAGCGGTATAAGTCGGAGAGCGGAGCGAAACAGTCTCTCCACCAGCCAGTTCGACCTCGATTTCTTCGTACTCGATCTGGAGTTGATATTCGGCAGGCTGGCCCGCGACGGCGAAGTCCTGAAGCTGGAAGCCGTAGTTTGGATCGGGATCGACCTGAATGTAATCTTCGATCTCGGCAATCGCGTCATTTACATCACCGGGGATGGAGATACGCAGGAACATGGAAACCGCGTTATCGTCGGGACCGTTCGGCGTGTGGCCGCGTCCGTCCTTGAAGTGGCAATTCTGACAGCCGCGCGCGTTGTAAAGCGGGCCAAGGCCGTCCGAAGCGAGCGTCGACGACGGAGCGGACACCCAGATCTTGCGGAAAAGGCCGTTGCCGACTTTGAAGTCCAGCTCGCGGTCAAACGGCATGTTGCCGGAGGACTGGGAAAACGCGTCCGCATTAGTGCGCGCTCGGACAGTGGCAGCGCCTGCGGGGTTTTCTTCGAAGCTCTCGGCTTCGGTAAAGTCGGTCGTTGGGGCGACGACGGCGGCGATGCGCTCTGCTTCGGCTTCGGTACGCGGCACCACGTTTAAGTGGATGTCGTCCAGCATACTGTAGTCAGGATTTTCAGCGAGCGACCCCGTGCCCGTCAGGGCTATGAGCGCAATAAGGCTGAGTTTCGGTGCAAAGCGGAGGGAAGATGGCATCGTCCGGCTACTCCCAATTTTAATCAAAAACGGCGTAGGGCCGATGTGGCCCTACGCCTGTTCAAAAACCAAGGCAAGTCTTACTGGAAAACGCCTTCGACCGCGCTCGGATCGTCGAGGCTGTCGGAGCCTTCGAATGCGATCGAGTCGAGGTCGAGCGATGCCACAACGGCTTCGATGGTCGAGGTCTGGTCGATCAGCGCGTTGACGGCGCCCATGATCAGCTCTTCACCTTCTTCGTTGCCGCGAGCGAGCATCTGGTCGTAGGACATGCCGTTCTCGGCTGCCGCTTTGACGTCGCCCAGCGCAGTGACCGATGCGTCCAGTTTGGCCTTCATCTCTGCGTCCAGTTCGGCGTTGTTGGCCGCAACGAGGTCGGACACCGAAGCGCCTTCGACAACGGTGCCGTCAACGCGGGTGTAGTGACCGAGGTAGGCGTTCTGGATGCCGAGGCCGTCGTAATAGTGCGAGTTGTGCGTGTTGTCCGAGAAGCAGTCGTGCTCTTCCTCGGGGTCGTTCAGCATGACGCCGAGGCGCATACGCTCACCCGCCAGTTCGCCGTAGGACAGCGAGCCCATGCCGGTCAGGATAGCGATTAGGCCCTCGCCTTCGTTTGCCAGAACTGCTTCGCGCGCTTCGCCGCCTTCGGCCCACTGGCCAGCCATGTATTCGAGGTCCGACACCAGCAGTTCGGTCGCCGAAGTCAGGTAGTCCGCACGGCGGTCACAGTTACCGTTGGTGCAGCCTTCGCCCTGGACGTAGTCGGTGAATTGACGGTCGCCTGCCCCGTGCTCGGTGCCGTTAAGGTCTTGACCCCAAAGCAGGAATTCGATGGCGTGGTAGCCGCGAGCGACGTTGGTTTCGATGCCGTCGGCTTCGTTCAGCGTGTCGCCGATCAGTTCCGGAGTGATGTGGGTCGCGTCAACATGGACGCCTGCCAGTTCGAACTGTGCGTTGCCGATGACGTTCAGCGCGGCAAACTCGTTCTCGTCGGTCGGGCCACCGTAGTTGGCATCAACGTAGTCGATCAGACCTTCGTCCAGCGGCCATGCGTTCACTTTGCCTTCCCAGTCGTCGACGATCGGGTTGCCGAAGCGGAACACTTCCGACTGCTGGTAGGGGTTGCGCGATGCCAGCCACGCGTCGCGGGCCGCTTGCAGGGTCTCTTCGCTCGGGTTAGCGATCAGCGCATCGACAGCACCCTGAAGGTCCTTCGCAGTGGTCAGCGAGTCCTCGTACACGGCAGCCGCGATATTGGCGTAGTTGTCCAGAACCGCCGCAGCGTCCTGTGCCGAGGCCATGCCGGCGGTGACTGTCAAAATGGCCGAAGTTGCAAGCAGCTTGCGGGTCATCACGTTATCCCTCTGAATTCTTGTTCGCGCTTAATGCTGGTTCCGCCTCCGCTGCGTGTAGCCGCAGGGGTGCGTTGTGATCTCGGCGCATACCTGACTGATTTAGTCGGTCGTGTCAATTCCGACTTATTTTGTCGGAATATGGTCGGCGTGTTGCAACCCCTCACATCACCGTAGGACGATTGCAGCGCCGCTCAGTTTTCGGCAAACTGCAGGAAATTCAGGATTAATCATGCTCGACGCCTATGCCCGCCGCCTCATCGATCCGCCGCTGAACCGCGCTGGGCGTGCTATGGCTTCGACGGGAATCACTGCAAATACCGTCACGCTCCTCGGGCTTTGTCTGGGGCTTTTGTCTGCCGCATCGATCGTACTGGGCTATTTCGGCGTAGCGCTTGTCGTGCTGCTTCTCAGTCGCATCGCGGACGGGCTCGATGGCGCTGTCGCCCGCGCTACGCAGAAGTCCGACTTCGGCGGATACCTCGATATCACCTGCGATTTCCTGTTCTACGGCGCGGTCCCGATGGCGTTTGTCTGGCACGATCCGTCCAATGCGGCTGCCGGAGCTTTCGTCCTAACCTCTTTCTATTTCAACGGTGCGAGCTTCCTCGGCTATGCGATCCTCGCCGAACGGCACGATATGGAGACAGAGGCGCAAGGCATCAAATCGCTCTACTACTCCAACGGGCTGCTCGAAGGGACAGAGACGGTGCTGTTTTTCGTTCTCCTCTGCCTGTTCCCGAGCGTGTTCCCCGCCCTATCTTGGGTCTTCGGCGGTCTGTGTTTTCTGACGGCCTCTTTGCGCCTTTATGGCGCGTCCAAGCTATTTTCCGATGGAAAGGACCATTGATGAAGTCTCCGCTCCTAGCTCTGGCGCTGATCGCCCCGACCGCCCTTTGGGCCGAAACCGACCCTGCGGATTGGGACGCCGTGGTTGAAGCCGCCAAGGGCCAGACGGTCTATTGGAACGCATGGGGCGGCTCCACCGCCACGAACGATTTCATCGCTTGGGTCGGTGATCGGGTCGAAGAAGACTTCGGCGTCATTCTCGAACACGTCAAGCTGACCGACACCGCCGATGCCGTCACCCGCGTGCTGTCCGAGCGTGATGCCGGCAAGGACGACGACGGCGCCATCGACATGATCTGGATTAACGGTGCCAACTTCGCCTCGATGAAAGAGGCAGGTCTGCTTTACGGTCCCTACGCCGAAAGCTTGCCAAATTGGGCCTATGTCGACACTGATGGCAAGACGGTCCGCACCGACTTTACCGTGCCGACCGACGGCTATGAAAGCCCGTGGGCCATGGCGCAGGTGGTGTTCATGTATGACACCGCTGACATGGAGCCCGTCGGCGATATGGCTGCCCTGCTCGACTGGACTGCCGCCCATCCCGGCCGTTTCACCTACCCGCAGCCGCCCGATTTCCTCGGCACGACGTTCCTCAAGCAGGCTCTCGTTGACCTGCTGACGGACCCGAGCGTTCTGCAAGAGCCCGCAACCGACGAAAACTACGCCGAGGTCGCTGCGCCGCTCTGGGAGTGGCTGGATGCGTTGACGCCGAACCTCTGGCGCGATGGCACCGTCTATCCGCAAACCGGCCCCGCGCAGCTACAATTGATCGCCGATCAGGAAGTCGACCTTGCCATTTCGTTCAGCCCGGGTGAAGCGTCTACCGCGATCGCGAACGGCCAGTTGCCGGATACCGTGCGGACCTTCGTGCTGGACAAAGGCACCATCGGCAACGCGTCCTTCGTGACGATCCCGTATAACTCCGGCTCGAAGGAAGGCGCGATGGTCGTGGCCGATTTCCTGATGTCGCCCGAGGCGCAGGCACATGCACAGAACCCCGACGTTCTCGGTTACGGTACCGTGCTCGACATGGCGAAACTGGACGACGCCCAGCGCGCCGCGTTCGAGGAACTGGACCTCGGCATCGCAACGCTCAGCCCCGCCGAATTAGGCTCTGTTCAAGCGGAACCGCATCCAACGTGGATGACGCGCATCGCCGAAGACTGGGACGCCCGCTACGGCGTTACGCAGTAAGTGGTTCGCCTGCTGGTCGCGCTTTTGCTGATCGGTCCGGTCGCTGCCGGACTGGTCGGCGTCGTGCTTCCAGCCTTCGGATATTTCCCCTCCATCGGGAGGACGACCTTCGGTTTCGACGCTTTCCGAGAGCTGTTTATGTGGCCCGGCTTTGTGCCGTCGGTCCGTTTGTCCGTGACGACCGGATTGGGCGCCACGGTGCTCGCAGTGATCGGTGCCTCCCTGATCTCCGCCGCTTTGGTCGGCACGACATCGTGGCAACGACTGCGCGTCATGCTCGGCCCATTCCTCGCCCTGCCCCATGCGACGGCAGCATTCGGGCTGGCCTTCATCATCGCGCCCTCGGGGCTGATCGTTCGCCTGCTGGCAGTGCTTTTCGGTTGGGATCGGCCGCCGGACCTTGTGATCATCAACGACCCATTGGGCCACGCGATGATCCTCGGCCTCGCGATGAAAGAGATCCCGTTTCTCCTACTGATGATCATCGCCGCCTTGCCCCAGAGCGATTTTGACCGCCGCCTCCAAGTATCCGGAGCGCTGGGTTATGGACGGATCGCGGGGTGGTTTCTAACCGTTTGGCCCGCGATTTACGGACAGATCAGACTGCCGGTGTATCTCGTACTCGCGTACTCGATCTCTGTCGTCGATGTGGCGATCATCCTTGGGCCGACGACTCCGCCTCCGCTCGCCGTCGCGATCACGCGCCTCATGAACGATCCCGACCTTGCGATGCGCAGCAAAGCCGCTGCGGGAGCGCTAGTGCAGCTCGGGTTGGTCATGGCCGCATTCAGCATCTGGTGGGCGGTTGAACGCATGTGCCGCGCATTCCGCAACGGCATCATCAACGGCGGTGGGCGGTTGCCCTCTGCCGAGGTGACAAAGCCCTTTGGCAAGGCGACCGCCTACGCAATCACGGCCATGTTGATCATGGGCATAGTGATCGCGGCGTTGTGGTCCGTGGCGGGGTTTTGGGGCTTCCCCGATCTGCTGCCCAACAGTTTCACATTGCGCAGCTGGGCCAGACGGGATGCCTTGATCGACGCTGGAATGGAGACTGTCTTGATCGCTGGTGCTGCCGTAGTCGCCGCGCTTCTGATCGCACTCTCGCTCACCTACACGGACCGGAAACTGCCTACGTGGCTCCTCTATGCTCCGCTCATCGTACCGCAAGTCACGTTCCTTCCGGGCCTGCAAACACTGATGCTTTTCGCGGGGCTAGAGGCAGGCTTCTTCCCCGTCCTTATCGTCCACCTGATCTTTGTGCTGCCCTATGTCCTGCTGACATTCCAAGGCGCATCGGACGCTTGGGACCGACGATTTGCGGTCATCGGTGCGGCGCTGGGCCGTTCTCGTGTCAGCATCTTCGTCAGGCTCCAACTCCCCATGCTGATCGGCCCGCTCCTCGGCGCGCTCGCCATTGGTTTCGCGGTGTCGGTCGGGCAATACCTCCCCACTTTGCTGATTGGCGGCGGACGGGTGGAGACGTTGACGACAGAGGCCGTCGCGCTCGCGTCAGGTGGCGACCGCAGGCTGATCGGGGTCTATGCCGTGGCCCAAACCATCGCGGCGCTGCTGCCGTTTGTGATCGCGGCGCTGCTGCCGGCAATCGTCTGGCGCAACCGGAAAGGAATGACGCATGGCTGAACGCACTTTGATGCTCGACGACGTGCGCATTTCGCTTGGCGGAACCGAGCTACTTGCCGTCGATCTCACCGTGAACGCGGGCGAAGTCGTCACGATCATGGGCCCGTCCGGCTCCGGCAAATCGACGCTTCTGGCGTGGCTTACGGGCAACCTGCCCAGCGCCTTCGCCGCGTCGGGCCGCGCGTTGCTGGGCGGTACGGACATCTCGAACCTGCCGCCGGAACAGCGCCGCATGGGCATCCTGTTTCAGGACGACCTGCTTTTCCCGCACATGAGCGTCGGCCAGAACCTGTCGTTCGGACTGCGGGGACCGGACCGCAAATCACGCATCGCTGACGCGCTGGCATCCGTCGGTTTGGAAGGATTCGAGGGTCGCGATCCGGCCACTTTGTCGGGTGGACAGCGGTCCAGAGTGGCCCTGATGCGCATGTTATTGTCCGAACCTAAGGCCCTTTTACTCGACGAACCGTTCGCAAAACTGGACGCGGAGCTACGTGGGCAGGTTCGCGATCTCGTCTTTAAACACGCAAAAAATCAAGGACTTCCGGTTCTCATGGTCACGCATGACGTCGCGGATGCCGAGGCTGCCGGAGGGCGGGTTATTACCCTCCGTTCATAAACCGCCTAAAATTTACCGTTTGATAAAAAATGGACCTGTGTAATGCTTTGAAAAAAACCAAGGCACGACAGGGAGCCAACATGACCTCGCCCATGACCCCCGGCATTGCAGCCGGTCGATTGAGCACCGAGGAGATCGCAGCCAATTTTGCGGATCTTCACCCGCAGTTCGACGCGCACGAAGCGCAAGTCGCAGCTGACCGGTGCTATTTCTGCCACGACGCGCCGTGTATGACGGCCTGCCCGACGAGCATCGATATTCCGTTGTTCATCCGGCAAATCCAGACGGACACGCCCGAAGCGGCGGCCAAGACGATTTTTGAACAAAACATTCTTGGCGGCATGTGCGCGCGGGTCTGCCCGACCGAAACGCTCTGCGAAGAGGTCTGTGTTCGCGAAGCCGCCGAGGGCAAGCCGGTTGAGATCGGTCGCCTCCAGCGCTATGCGACCGACACGCTGATGGCCAAGCAGAGCCATCCGTTCAGCCGTGCGCCCGAAACCGGCAAGCGCGTTGCTGTCGTCGGTGCCGGTCCTGCGGGTCTGGCCTGTGCTCACCGCCTTGCGATGAAGGGCCACAGCGTCACGATCTACGACGCAAAACCCAAGCCCGGCGGCCTCAATGAATACGGCATCGCCGCATACAAGACCCCGCATGATTTTGCTGCAAAAGAGGCCGATTGGCTGATGCAGATCGGCGGGATCGACCTGCGCACCGGTATCTCGATCGGTTCGGACATCACGTTCGACGAGCTGCGCGGCGATTTCGACGCGGTGTTCCTCGGCATCGGTCTGGGCGGCGTGAACGCACTGCGTACGGGTGGTGAAGAGCTGGCCACCGACGCGGTCGAATTCATCGCGGACCTTCGTCAGTCGAGCGACCTGAGCGCCCTGCCCGTCGGCCGCAATGTCGTGGTCATTGGTGGCGGCATGACGGCTGTCGACGCAGCCGTGCAGTCCAAGCACCTCGGCGCGGAAAACGTCACGATTGCTTACCGCCGTGGCCGTGAAGCCATGCCGGCGAGCCGCTACGAACAGGACCTCGCCGCTGCGAACGGCGTGAAGTTGATGTTCAACGTGATGCCGTCTTCGCTGGCCGAGGGCGAGATCACGCTCGAATATACCAGCGTCACCGATGGAAAGCTTTCGGGTACTGGCGAAACGGTCACTATTCCGGCGGATCAGGTGCTCAAAGCCATTGGCCAGACCCTGACCACGGTTAGCGGTGTTGCAGTCGAAGGTGGCAAGATCGCTGTGACCGGCGCGGGCCGTACGAGCATTGATGGCGTCTGGGCTGGCGGCGATTGCACCAACCTTGGCGAAGACCTGACTGTCTGGGGCGTGGCCGAAGGCCGTGACGCCGCCGAAGACATCCACACAACTCTGATGGGGGCGTAAATGGCTGACCTCACGACAGATTTTCTGGGTATCAAATCCCCGAACCCGTTCTGGCTGGCCTCCGCGCCGCCGACCGATAAAGAATACAACGTCCGCCGCGCCTTTGAGGCCGGTTGGGGCGGCGTCGTCTGGAAGACCCTCGGCTCCGAAGGTCCGCCTGTCGTCAACGTCAATGGCCCGCGTTACGGCGCGATCTGGGGTGCGGACCGTCGTCTGCTCGGTCTGAACAACATCGAGCTGATCACGGATCGACCGCTTCAGACCAACCTCGACGAGATGACCCGCGTCAAAAAGGACTACCCCGACCGTGCGCTGATTGCCTCGATCATGGTGCCATGTGACGAACAGTCGTGGAAAGAGATCCTGCCCCGCGTCGAAGACACCGGCGCTGACGGCATCGAACTGAACTTCGGTTGTCCGCATGGCATGGCCGAACGCGGCATGGGATCGGCTGTCGGTCAGGTCCCGGAGTACATCCAGATGGTCACCGAGTGGTGCAAGATGTACTACTCCAAGCCCGTTATCGTGAAGCTGACGCCGAACATCACCGACATCCGGAAGCCGGCCCGTGCGGCAAAAGCAGGCGGTGCGGACGCTGTCTCGCTGATCAACACCATCAACTCGATCACATCAGTTGATCTGGACCAGATGGCACCTGAGCCAACCATTGGCGGCAAAGGTACGCACGGCGGCTACTGCGGTCCGGCCGTCAAGCCGATCGCGATGAACATGGTGGCCGAGATCGCGCGCGATCCGGAAACGCACGGCCTCCCGATTTCGGGCATCGGCGGCATCACCACATGGCGTGACGCGGCAGAGTTCATGTCGCTGGGCGCTGGTAACGTTCAGGTCTGCACCGCGGCCATGACCTACGGCTTCAAGGTCGTTCAGGAAATGATCAGCGGTCTGTCGCAGTGGATGGACGAAAAAGGCTACAAATCGACCGCCGATTTCGTTGGCATGGCGACCCCTAACGTCACCGACTGGCAGTACCTCGACCTCAACTACGTCACCAAGGCCAAGATCGATCAGGACGCCTGTATTTCGTGCGGTCGCTGCTTCGCAGCCTGTGAAGACACCAGCCACCAGGCCATCCTGATGAAGGAAGGCCGCGTGTTCGAGGTGGACGACGGCGAATGCGTTGCATGCAACCTCTGCGTCAACGTCTGCCCCGTCGAGGACTGCATCACCATGGTCGAACTGCCCAAAGGCGAGGTTGACCTGCGTACGGGCCAGAAACGCGGCGACTACGCCAACTGGACGACCCATCCGAACAACCCGTCGTCGACGGCGGCGGAATAATCAACAGTGGTGGCCCCGTTACGGGGCCATCATTTCGGCGTCAGCATCGAAATGAAAAGGTAATCGAGGTATTTTTGCGCCCCGTCGAACGGGTCCTTGCCTTCCATGATCGTGTCGACCTGCACCGCGAAGTCCGCATAGTGCTGGGTCATCGACCAGATCGAGAAAATCAGATGGTAAGGATCGACTTCGGCAATGCGGCCTTCTGAAATCCACTGACGGATCAGCGCACATTTTTCGTCAACGAGTGGTTTCAGTTCGTCGCTAAGTGCATCGAGGATGCGCGGGGCGCCCTGAAGGATCTCATTCGCAAAGAGACGGCTTTCACGCGGATATTCGCGCGACATCTCGATCTTGCGGTGAACATAGGACAGGATTTCCTCGATCGGATCGCCGTCGTGCTCCATCTCCCGCAGAGGGTCGAGCCAAGTGTCGAGCAGCATCTCCAGCAGTTCGACGTGGATCGCTTCCTTGGACGGGAAATAATAGAGCAGGTTCGGTTTCGAGAGGCCCGCAGCCTCGGCGATCTGGTCCAATGTCGAGCCGCGGAACCCGTACTTGGAGAACACGTCCAGACCTGCGTCCAGAATGGTCTTACGGTTCTTTTCCTGAATGCGGGTACGTGGCTGGGTTTTGGTCATTGGCCCCGATTTCCTCTTCATTACTGCATAAACAATTAGCGGTTTTTTCCTGCTGATGCCAACGCGATACCGGAACGCTTGACTGGATTTGACCCTTTGATAGCGTTCATTTGACCGATTGGTAAAACACGCAAGCGTTTTTGCACAAAACAAACGCGGCACAAAAAACAGGGAGGCTGACATGACAGCGACCTCACCAGCCGAAAATATGCAGATCAACGGCGACCGTCTGTGGGAGAGCCTCATGGAAATGGCCAAGATCGGACCGGGCATTGCGGGCGGCAACAACCGTCAGACCCTCACCGATGATGACGCCAAAGGCCGCGAGCTTTTCCAGAAATGGTGCGAAGACATCGGCTGCACGATGGGCGTGGACAAGATGGGCAACATGTTCGCCACCTACCCCGGTTCCGATCCCGACGCCCTGCCCGTTTATATGGGCAGCCACCTCGATACCCAGCCCACGGGCGGCAAATACGACGGCGTTCTGGGCGTGCTCGGCGGACTTGAAGTGCTGCGGACGATCCATGACCTCGACGTGAAAACCAAACACCCGATCGTTCTGACCAACTGGACGAACGAAGAAGGCACCCGTTTCGCTCCTGCCATGCTGGCCTCTGGCGTCTTTGCTGGAATGCACGAAATGGACTGGGCTTACGATCGCGAGGATGCCGAGGGTAAGAAATTCGGCGACGAGCTTCAGCGTATCGGTTGGGTCGGCGACGAAGAGGTCGGCACCCGCAAGATGCACGCGATGTTCGAGTTGCACATCGAACAGGGTCCGATCCTTGAGGCCGAAGAAAAAGACATTGGCGTCGTCACTCACGGCCAAGGTCTGTGGTGGCTGCAAGTCACGCTCATGGGCAAGGACGCGCACACGGGTTCGACCCCGATGCATATGCGGGTGAACGCGGGCCTCGGCATGGCGCGGATTACGGAGCTTGTTCACACCGTGGCCATGGACAACCAGCCCGACGCGGTTGGTGCCATCGGCCAGTGCAACGTCTATCCCAACAGCCGCAACGTGATCCCCGGCAAGTGCGTGTTCACCATCGATATCCGCTCTCCGCATCAGGAAAAGCTGGACGGAATGAAGGCGCGGCTTGAGGCCGAAGCCCCCAAGATCGCCGAAGAACTCGGCCTCGGTATCGAAATCGAACCCGTTGGCCACTTCGATCCTGTCACCTTTGACGAAGGCTGCGTGACTGCTGTCCGCAACGCCGCCGAACATCTGGGCTATTCGCACATGGATATCATCTCGGGTGCGGGTCACGATGCCTGTTGGATCAACCGTGTCGCGCCGACGTCTATGATCATGTGTCCGTGTGTCGACGGCCTGTCCCACAACGAGGCCGAAGAAATCAGTCAGGAGTGGGCCGCGAAAGGCACCAACGTCCTCCTGCACGCCGTGCTCGAAACGGCGGTCGTCACAGGCTAACCTGAAATCAACGCTGCGCGGGGTCATCCCATGGACCAGTCAAACAAGATCGGAACAGGACTACGGAGCCATCACGCTCCGTCGTTCCCGCGCGGCAGCACCCATTTAGGCAAGAAGACCCGCGATCAAATGCAGGCGTACAAAGCCACCAACAGAAACTGACCAGCCGCCGTCCCGCGCCGCATGGTCGGGCAGGGACGCGCAGCACACCAACAGCCGGAGGTCCCATGTCCAACTCTACCGTCATCAAGAACGGCACTATCGTCACCGCTGACCTGACTTACAAAGCCGACGTCCTCGTCGAAGACGGCGTCATCACCCAGATCGGGCAGGGGCTGTCCGGTGATCAAGAGCTCGACGCGACCGGCTGCTACGTCATGCCGGGCGGTATTGACCCGCACACCCACCTCGAAATGCCGTTCATGGGCACCTATTCGACCGACGATTTCGAAAGCGGCACCCGCGCGGCGCTCGCTGGCGGCACCACGATGGTCGTCGACTTCGCGCTTCCGTCGCCCGGTCAGGGCCTGATGGACGCGATCCAGATGTGGGACAACAAATCCACCCGCGCCAACTGTGACTACAGCTTCCACATGGCCGTGACGTGGTGGGGCGAGCAGGTTTTCAACGAAATGGAAACCGTCGTCCGCGAAAAAGGTATCAACACTTTCAAGCACTTCATGGCCTACAAGGGTGCGCTGATGGTGAACGACGACGAAATGTATGCGTCGTTCCAGCGCCTGTCGGAGCTTGGCGCCATCGCGATGGTTCACGCGGAAAACGGTGACGTGGTTGCCGAGCTTTCCGCCAAGCTTCTGGCCCAAGGCAACACTGGCCCCGAAGCCCACGCCTATAGCCGCCCAAGCCAGGTCGAGGGCGAGGCCACCAACCGTGCGATCATGATTGCCGACATGGCCGGCGTGCCGCTTTATGTCGTGCACACCTCCTGCGAGGAAAGCCACGAGGCCATTCGCCGCGCCCGTATGCAGGGCAAGCGCGTTTGGGGCGAGCCGCTGATCCAGCACCTGACGCTCGATGAAAGCGAATACTTCGATAAGGACTGGGACCACGCCGCCCGCCGCGTGATGTCGCCGCCGTTCCGCAACAAGAAGCATCAGGACAGCCTCTGGGCCGGTCTTCAGTCGGGATCGCTGTCGGTTGTCGCGACCGACCACTGTGCATTCACCACCGAGCAGAAGCGTTACGGGGTAGGGGATTTCACCAAGATCCCGAACGGCACCGGCGGTCTTGAGGACCGTATGCCGATGCTCTGGACCCACGGCGTGAACACCGGCCGCCTGACGCCGAACGAATTCGTTGCCGTGACCTCGACCAACATCGCCAAAATCCTGAACTGCTACCCCAAGAAAGGCGCGGTGCTCGTCGGTGCGGATGCCGACCTTGTTGTCTGGGATCCGGAGAAAGAAAAGACAATCGCGGCATCGACCCAGCAGTCCGCAATCGACTACAACGTCTTCGAGGGACAAAAAGTGAAGGGCCTGCCGCGCTTCACGCTGACCCGCGGGCAAGTTGCGCTCTATGACGGCGAGGTCCGCACGCAGGAAGGCCACGGTAAGTTTGTGAAGCGCGAGCCGAACACCGCTGTGAACACCGCTCTCTCGAAATGGAAAGAACTTACCGCCCCGCGTCCGGTCGAACGTACCGGCATTCCCGCGACCGGCGTTTAAAGAAAGACGAATACCGGATGAGCGTCATCGAAGCCAAAGGGCTCAACCTCACCTTTCAAACCAACGACGGGCCGGTCCACGCCCTCAAGGACGTGAACCTGACCATCGAGAAGGGCGACTTTGTTTCGTTCATTGGCCCCTCGGGATGCGGCAAGACGACGTTCTTGCGGTGTGTCGCGGGCCTTGAACACCCGACGGGCGGTACGCTCTCCGTCAACGGAATGACCCCTGACGAAGCGCGGAAGGCCCGCGCTTATGGCTACGTGTTTCAGGCGGCTGGCCTTTATCCGTGGCGGACCATCGGGCGGAACATCGCGCTTCCACTCGAAATCATGGGCTATTCCAAGTCCGAACAGGCCGAGCGCGTCAAACGCGTGCTCGATCTGGTCGAACTCACTGGTTTTGAAAAGAAATTCCCGTGGCAGCTATCGGGCGGGATGCAGCAGCGTGCGTCCATCGCGCGTGCGCTGGCCTTCGATGCCGACATCCTGCTGATGGACGAACCCTTTGGCGCGCTTGACGAAATCGTCCGCGACCGTCTGAACGAAGAGGTTCTGAAGCTCTGGAACAATACGGGCAAGACCATCGGTTTCGTCACCCACTCCATCCCCGAAGCAGTGTACCTGTCGACCAAGATCGTCGTGATGTCCCCGCGTCCGGGGCGGATCACTGACGTAATCGAAAGCACTCTGCCGCGCGAGCGTCCGCTCGATATCCGTGACAGTGCCGAGTTCATCGCCATCGCGCACCGTGTGCGTGACGGTCTGCGTGCGGGGCATATGGATGAATAAACTCGGCCCCGTCATTACCGTAATCCTTGCGATTGTCGCGTTCTGGTATGTCGCGGCGGTGCCGATGAATGTGCAGGAAACGCTGACTGCCGCCGAACGGGCAGGGGTTGCCGTGACCCCCGATAACGCTCGCGCCCGCTCCGAAGCAGGTCGCTGGTCGCTGGTGTTCCAGAATTTGGACGCGCTGGGCGGTAGCTGGAGCGTCGATCGCGCGCGCCTCCCCAGTCCGCACCAAGTGCTGACCGAGATCTACAACTCCACGTGGGACGAGGAGGTCAATGGCCGCCGCGGTATCGTCAACTCGGGCAGCTTCTCGAACCGCAGCCTCGTCTACCATTCGGGAGTCACGCTGGGCGCGACCGTGCTCGGCTTCCTGATCGGTGCGGGCTTCGGCATCCTGCTCGCGGTCGGTATCGTCTACAGCCGCACGATGGACCGCAGCGTCATGCCGTGGGCCATCGTCAGCCAGACCATTCCTATCGTCGCGCTCGCGCCGATGATCATCGTGGTCCTCTATTCCATCGGGATTGGAGGCATGATGCCCAAAGCGGTTATCAGTGCCTATCTCAGCTTCTTTCCTGTCGTCGTCGGTATGGTGAAGGGCCTTCGCAGTCCTGATCACATGCAGCTTGATCTGCTGCGCACCTATAACGCCAGCAAGTCGCAGGGATTCTGGAAGCTGCGTCTGCCCGCGTCGATGCCGTACCTGTTCACCTCGCTCAAAATCGGCATCGCGGCCTCGCTGGTCGGTGCCATTGTGGGCGAGCTTCCCGTGCAGCGCGGCGGACTTGGCGCGCGGATGCTGTCGGGCAGCTATTACGGCCAGACCGAACAAATCTGGGCCGCTCTGTTTGTGGCCGCTATCCTTGCGGCGCTGATGGTTGCTATCATCGGCTGGATCGAAGCGCGGACCCTCAAGCGGATGGGGATGGCTGTATGACTCTGGTAATTCTCGCTCTCGTCATCTGGGTTGCTGCTTGGGCGCTCAACGCGTGGCTGTCGAACGGTCCGCTGTCCAATTCGCGGATCGCGGGCATCGCTGTGCCGCTCATTTTCGGCGCCACTGTGCTGATCGTGTGGGAGCTCGTCGTGCGCGGCATGAATGTCGCTGCGGTGATCCTGCCGCCACCTTCGGTGATCGCCGGAACCTTCGCGCAGAACCTGCCGACGCTTTGGGCAGACGCTGTCCAGACCATCGGCAAGGGCGCGGTGTCGGGCTACATCATCGGCTGCGGCTCGGCGTTCATCGTCGCGATCATCGTGGACCGTTACGATTTTCTGCGCCGCGGGCTTTTGCCGGTCGGCAACTTCATGGCCGCGCTTCCGATTGTGGGCATCGCGCCGATCCTCGTGATGTGGTTCGGCTTTGACTGGCAGTCCAAATCTGCCGTGGTCGTTGTGATGGTGTTCTTCCCGATGCTGGTGAACACGGTGGCGGGTCTTCGCGATACGTCCGCGATGCAGCGCGACCTGATGCACACCTACGCCGCCGGTTATTTCCAGACGCTGATCAAACTGCGTCTTCCGGCTGCGATGCCTTTTGTTTTCAACGGGCTTAAAATTGCGACAACGCTGGCACTTATCGGTGCAATTGTTGCCGAATTCTTCGGATCACCCGTGCTTGGTATGGGTTTCCGCATCTCCACCTCTGTCGGCCAGCTCGCGCTTGATATGGTCTGGGCAGAAATCGTGGTGGCCGCTTTGGCGGGCAGTGCCTTTTACGGCCTGATCGCCTTGATAGAGCGGGGGGTGACCTTCTGGCACCCGTCGCAACGAAAGTAACCGGCGCAAAGACCGGACAACATCAACCGACTAGGAGGTCGTATCATGAAGAAGTACCTTGCTGGCGCCGTCGCGGCTCTGTGCACTGCCTCGGGAGCTTTTGCTGCCGATGACGTTACTCTCCAGCTCAAGTGGGTCACGCAAGCCCAGTTCGCTGGCTACTATGTGGCTCTGGATCAGGGCTTCTACGAAGAAGCCGACCTGAACGTCACCATCCTGCCGGGCGGTCCGGACATCGCACCGGGTCAGGTTCTGGCCGGTGGCGGCGCTGACGTGATGGTCGACTGGCTTCCGTCGGCACTGGCTGCCCGTGAAAAGGGTCTGCCGATCGTCAACATCGCCCAGCCGTTCAAAACCTCGGGTCTGATGCTGACCTGCTGGAAGGATAGCGGCATCACCGGTCCCGAAGACTTCGCGGGCCACACCCTCGGCGTCTGGTTCTTCGGCAACGAATATCCGTTCCTGTCGTGGATGAGCCAAGAAGGCATCTCGACCGATGGCGGCGAAGATGGCGTGACCGTTCTCAAGCAGGGCTTCAACGTCGACCCGCTGCTCCAGCGTCAGGCTGACTGTATCTCCACAATGACCTACAACGAATTCGGTCAGGTGCTCGAAGCTGGCGTCACTGAAGACGAGCTCGTGACCTTCAAGTACGAAGACGTGGGTGTCGCAACCCTCGAAGACGGTCTCTATGTCCTCGAAGACCAGCTCGAAGATCCGGCGTTTGTTGACAAGATGGTGCGCTTCGTTGCCGCTTCGATGCAAGGCTGGAAGTGGGCCGAAGAGAACCCCGAAGAAGCTGCAATGATCGTTCTGGACTACGACGAAACCGGCGCCCAAACCGAAGAGCACCAGATCTACATGATGGGTGAAGTCGCCAAGCTGACCGCCGGCTCGAACGGCGCTCTGGACGAAGCCGACTACCAGCGTACCGTCGACACGCTGCTGGCAGGTGGCTCCGATCCGGTCATCACCATGGTGCCCGAAGGCGCATGGACCCACGCCATCACCGACGAAGCGCTAAACTGAGCCTCGCGCTGATTTGAAAAGGACGCCTCGCATACTGCGGGGCGTCTGTGCGTTTTCGCCGCTGTTCGCGATAGACGTGTCCCATCTTTCGCGATAACGATTCCCTCAAACCCAAAGCGCTTTGGAGGAGAGGGACACATGAGTATTCGTACTGTTGTTTGGGGTGAAAACGTCCACGAACAGAAAAACAAAGTCGTAGCAGACATCTATCCGACCGGTATGCACCAGTGCATCGCCGACGCGCTGAACACGGATGAGGGTATCACTGCGACGACCGCAACGCTGCAGGAGCCGGAGCATGGCCTCCCGCTTGAGCGTCTTCAGGAAACCGACGTTCTGCTGTGGTGGGGCCATGCCGCACACGGTGACGTTTCGGACGAGATCGTCGAACGCGTTGCCGAACAGGTGCACGCAGGCATGGGCCTGATCGTTCTGCACTCGGGTCACTTCGCCAAGATTTTCAAGCGTCTGATGGGCACCCCGTGCAACCTGACATGGCGCGAAGCGGGCGAGCGCGAGCGTCTGTGGCTCACCAGCCGCAACCACCCGATCGCTGCCGGCCTTCCGGATCACTTCGAGCTGGAAAACGAAGAGATGTACGGCGAGCCCTTCGGCATTCCCGAACCGATGGAGACCGTCTTCGTATCGTGGTTCCAAGGCGGCGAAGTGTTCCGCTCGGGCGTCACCTACAAGCGTGGCGCAGGCAATGTTTTCTACTTCCGTCCGGGTCACGAAACCTATCCGACCTACCACGATGCCAACGTTCAGACCGTTCTGCGCAACGCGGTAAAGTGGGCCCACAACCCCGCGAAACGAATCGAAAAGCCGAACGACGCGCCGAACGTACCTGTCGAAACCGCGCTGGAACCGATCGAAGAGCGCGGTCCGAAGCTCCATCAGGCCGGTGAGGAGGGCTATAAGTGAACGAAGTCCGCATCCTGATCCTCGGAACAGGCGGAATGGCGAATTCGCACGTCGAGGGCTTCAAGGAAGCTCCCGGCGCGCGCGTTGTCGCCGGCATCGACACCAATCAGGAGCGCCTTGATGCGTTCCTGAACAAGCACGACATCCCGCATGGCTTCACCTCCATCGCGGATGCGCTGGCTTGGGGGGAATTCGATGCGGTGTCGAACGTCACGCCTGACTCCGTCCACCACATGACCACGCTTCCGCTGCTCGCGGCGCACAAGCACGTGCTCTGTGAAAAGCCGCTGGCGGTGAATCACCACGACGCGGTCGAAATGGCCGAACGTGCGGCTGCTGCGGGCGTTGTGAATATGGTCAATCTGACCTACCGCAACGGCGCTGCGCTGATCGAGGCCAATCGCCTTATTCAGGAAGGCGTCATCGGCGAGGTCCGTCACTTCGAAGCGTCCTACCTGCAAAGCTGGCTCACCCAGCCCGCGTGGGGCGAATGGTCGACAGAGTCGCAATGGCTCTGGCGTCTGTCCACCGCGCACGGCTCGAACGGTGTTCTGGGCGATGTGGGTGTCCACATCCTCGATTTCGCGACCTATGCGGCGAATTCGGCCGTGTCGAACATCTCTTGCCGTCTCCAGACCTTCCACAAGGCCGAGAATGACAAGATCGGCGAGTATGTCCTCGACGCCAACGACTCGGCTGTCATGAACGTCCGTCTGGATAACGGTGCAATCGGTGTGGTTCACACGACCCGCTTTGCGTCCGGCCACATGAACGACCTGACGCTCAAGATCTACGGCACGAAAGGTGGCCTTGAAGTCGTCGACAAGTTGGGCCACAGCGCCCTGCGCGGCTGCATCGGACCCGATCTGAAAACCGCCGAGTGGAAAGACCTGCCGATTGGCAAAGTGGACACGAACTACGTCCGCTTCGTCAAAGCCATCCAAAATGACCTGCCGGTTCTGCCCGACTTCGCGCGCGGTGCGGCTCTGCAAAAAGTGCTGGATCAGGCAGTCGCCTCCAACGCTCAAGGCGGCTTGGATCTGGCTATCTAACTTGTGTGACAGGGGCGGAATGCCGTAGGATCGTATTGTTTTTCAACGGGTCTTCCTATGGGTACGGCGTCCGCCCCTGCATTCTTCTACCACCCGGATGCCGTCGAAACGGCGGGCAAAGACCTCGTTGGTCGCCGCTCTGCCGGACAGACCGCGCTGAAGGCTTTTATAAAGCATAGCCCCGGTCCAACTCTCAACATCGTCACCGACACGCCCAAAGGGCAGACCGCGTTCGAAAGGGTCGCCGCCCAGCTGGGTGCTAATCGCCCTATCGACGGCGCGGTGCTGCGTAGCACGGATGACTTCACTCGTTTTGGCACGGTCTTCTTTCCTGTGCCCGGCTTCAACGGCGCGACATGGCGGCGTCAGCGGTTCCAGCCTGAGGCCTGTTCGCTCGTCGGCATCACCCACACCGTTTCCACCCGCCGCGTGATCGAGCAGCTCCACAATCAGCTTCTAGAGCCCGTCGAGGAGTGGGACGCGATCATCTGCACGTCGCGTGCGGTCAAAACGGTGGTGAGCCGCCAGCTTGCCCTCAGCGCGGAGTTCATCCGCCGCCGTTTCGGCGCCACGCGCATTCCGTTGCCGCAGTTACCCGTCATCCCGCTGAGCGTGGATGCGAGCGATTTCCGCCGGAATAGTGACTATCGCGCCGAGGCTCGTGCAAAATTCGGTGCGCCCGAAGATGCTATCGTGATCATGACAATGGGCCGCCTGACGGTGGGCGAAAAGGCGAACCCGGTGCCACTTTATCAGGTGCTTGAACGCCTCGCGCAGCGTCTGGATCGGCCCGTCCACCTCTGGCAGGTCGGTTGGGCACGGCGGGAGGAGGACGAGCGGTTCTTCGTCGACGGCCCCGCCGCGCTGTGTCCTTCGGTCACGTCGCGGATCATAGACGGGCGGGACGAGTGGGTGCGCCGCGCGATCTGGTCGGGCGCGGACATTTTCACGCTGCCCGTGGACAACATTCAGGAGACCTTCGGCATCGTCCCGATCGAGGCGATGGCGGCATCTCTGCCCGTCGTCATGCCCGACTGGGACGGCTTCCGCGACACGGTGCGCCACGGCGAGACAGGGTTCCTCATCCCGACCCGTATGGCGCGGGCGGGGAATGGCGGCAGGATTGCCAGCCGTTTCGCCGATGGGCGGGATAGCTACCTCGGCTACCTCAGCCTCGTATCCAACGCGACAGAGATTGATCAGGAGGCATACCTTGTCGCGCTCGAACGCCTCGCCCGTGATCCGATCTTGCGGGAAAAGATGGGGCGGGGAGGGGCCACACATGTCGCGCAGAACTTTGACCTGAAGCCTGTGATGAACCAGTACCTCCGCCTAGCCGACGAACTGGCAGCGCGGCGCGAGGTCGCCAAGTCTCACTCCAAGCGTCTCAGCCCCTCCGCCGTGTCCCCGATCGAGGTCGATCCGTTCGCGCTCTATCGCGGATATCCTGCTGAAATAGTCACTGATCAGACCGAAGTTGCCATTCTTCACGTGCCTACTGTGGATGAGATCAACGCCCTCGACCGTCTCAACGGGCGCGCCCACTATGACCGCAGGATCATGCCGCTTGACCGCACGGTCCGGAACGCGGTTCAGATGGCCGTCCACGCCCCCGCGACGCTCGCGTCCCTGTCAAAATCGACCGGCATCGGTGTGTTGGAGCTTGAATTGACAGTACTTTTCCTTGCCAAATACGGCATGGCGAAGCTGTCTTCGCAGCAATAATTGCAGGAGTACGAGATGGAATTCTCGATCCGTTTCGAAAACGCCCCCGGACTGCCCGAAAACAAGGGACCTGTCACCGTGGGCTGGTTCCTGAACTCGCAGAAGGGCGGCGTGGTCTATTACCCGCCCGAACGTTTCCGCGGCGCTGAAAAGAACCGCGAGCACGCGAAATCCGCGTCGCGCTGCCCCGCCGTGATCAATATGGAGAGCCGGTATTTCGTCTTCCGCGCCCCGTTCGATCTGCACATCGGCTTCACACGCGACAAGGAGGGCAAGCCCGCACTGCGCAACCTTGCTGGCGACATGTCGGGCATCCGCGCGAACAAGCTCGGGCAGGTGCTGCACCTGGTATCCGAAAAGGAATGGCGCTATCCGGGCGTGCCGACGCTGCAATTGTCGCTGCCCTACGTGCTGATCGCGGACGAGCCCGTCTACGTCACGCAGCTCGCGCCGTTCTTGGATTACCAGCGCGATCCATGGCCCGGTACGATCTTTGGTGGGCGCTTCCCCATCAACACATGGCCGCGTCCGCTGATGTGGGCGTTCGAGTGGCACGACACCAGCAAACCGCTCAAGATTAACCGCGGCGATCCGCTGTTCTATGTCACGTTTGAAGCGGTCTCGCCCGACCGTAGCTTCACGCTGGTAGAGGCGGAACTGACCAAAGAACTCGCCGATTACGTTGATTTTGTCTCTGGTGCGGTCAATTTCGTGAACCAGACGTTCAGCCTGTTCGAGCGCGCCGAGGAGATGCGGCCAGAGACTCTGCTCAAGCCGGTAAAGCGCAATAAATGAGCATTGCCGAGCTGAAGAAACTGCGCACCGTCACCATCGACGCGCACCGCGCCGGCCGTCTGGATGAAGCGCAAAGGGCCTACGTCAGCTACCTCGGCCAGAAGCCCGACGACGCGCAGATCTGGTCCAACTACGGCGCGCTGCTGCGCACGCTAAAGCACTATCGCAATGCAGAGCGTGCTCAGCGAAAAGCCTATGCTCTCGACCCCAAGAGCATTGCTGTACGCGGCAACCTCGCCAATATCCTCTCCGACCTCGGAAAATTTCAGGAATCCATTGATCTGCGGCAGAGCATTCTGCGCGACAATGATAACCTGCCCGAACACCATTCACTCATCGGGCGGTGCTTGCGTGGGCAGGGTAACTACACGCAAGCGGTCACGTACCTTGAACCGCTGGCCGTGCGGTTTCCCGACTTCGCCGATATCAAAATGCAGCTCGCGATGTCGCTATTGGCGCTGGGTCGATACAAGGAAGCATTCAAGTACTACCGCGCCCGTTGGGACGCTGGCGAGCTGACGAAACGGTCGGTGAGCATCCCAGAGTGGAATGGCGAACCGCTGAATGGAAAGACCGTCGTTGTGGTGCCGGAACAGGGCTTTGGCGATTGCATCCTGATGTCCCGCTGCCTGCCCGCGCTGAAACAGAAGGGCGCTGCGAAGGTCATCGTCGTTGCGGAAAAACCGCTCGCGCGTTTGATGGCGAATGTCGAAGGCGCGGACGTTGTGGATACGAGCTATACCATCAACGGTACCGAGGATTTCTGGATCAACATGATGGATCTGGGACGGCTTTCGCTTGAAACAGACACTGATATCCCTGCGCCGAGCCGACTGACGATCCCCGACGACTCCCGTGTCCGCGCCAAGGACATCGTCGCGCCGTTCGAGGACATCTTCAAAGTCGGCGTCGTCTGGACTGGTTCCGTCACGTACCGCGCGAACGCTTTTCGCTCGTTCAGTCACACCGATTTCCTGCCGCTGACCGAAGTGGACGGTGTTCAGCTGTTCTCGCTCTATAAAGGGCCGATGCTGGATGCGTTTTTGCAGGATGGCTCGGGCGGTCTGATCGTCGATGCCGCCTCGACCGACCGAGACTTTGCCGACTGCGCCGCCGTGATGGAGGAGATGGACCTCATCATCACCTCCGACACTGCGACCGCCCATATTGCGGGATCGCTCGGGCTGAAGACGTGGACGCTGCTGCACAAGGACGCATTCTGGGTCTACCGCCACAAGGGCGACACGACGCCGTGGTATCCGTCGATGCGGCTATTCCGGCAGAAACAGACACTGTATTGGGGCGACGTGATGGCAGAGGTGAAAGCTGCGCTCATCAAGGAGGCCGCGCAATGAACGACATTCTGGTTCCGACCTCTCCCGGCGAGTTGATCGACAAGCTGACCATCCTTCGTCTGAAATCAGAACGTATCACGGATGCCGCGAAGCTGGCGAATGTGGCGCATGAGAAGGCCGTGCTCCAAGCGATTGCCGATGACGCTCTGCCGATGACGGACAACCTGAAGGGGCTCTGGGAAGAGCTCTACGCCATCAACGCGGACCTCTGGGTGATCGAGGATGACATCCGCGAATGCGAGGGGCGCAAGGGCTTTGGCGAGGAGTTTATCCGCCTCGCCCGTGCCGTTTACCAAACCAACGACAGGCGAGCCGCCGTGAAAAAACAAATCAACTTGCTGCTCGGCTCTGCCATCGTCGAAGAGAAATCATATTACGAGCCAACGAAATGACACCAATCCAGCGCATCAACGCCGCCAAAAAAGAACTCGCCGCCGCCCACAAAGAACTGGTCGAGGCCCTCGCCAAGGACAAGACCCGCCGTCGCGGTGCCATCGTCCGCGAAATCCACTCGCTCCGTCAGATGCTCGATGACGGGTACCAGTACTCCTCGGAGGCGGGTCAGGACCGCATCATCGACAGCCTGATGGGCGAAAAACCGGGCGTGTTCATTGATGTCGGCGGCTACGACGGTGTTCGCGGTTCCAACACGCTATTCCTCGAACAGATACGCGGTTGGACCGGTGTTCTTGTGGAGCCTGTGACCTCGCAAATCGACAAGGCATCCATCGCCCGCAAATGCCCCTGCCTCAGCTACGCTGTGGCGCCCGAAGACGGCACCGCGAGCTTTATCGCCGTGACCGAAGGCTTTACCCAGATGAGCGGGCTCGCCGCGCACTACGACCAGAGCCTGCTTGAGCGTGTCCGCAAAGACCCGCGTCACAAAGAAGAAACTGTCGAGATTGAGACGCGGACCCTGTCACGTATTCTGAGGGAAAGCGGTTACGAGAACCCCGATTTCATTTCGCTCGATATCGAAGGCGGTGAACTGGCCGTGCTGAAAGGCTTTGATTTCAAAGCCCACAAAGTCCGGTTCTGGGCGATCGAGAATAACTCCGGCAGCACTGAGATCGCGAACCTGATGACCAAGAACGGCTATGAGCTGATCGAATTCTGCGGACCCGACGAAGTTTACCGCTTGGTCGCCTGAGCCGGTCCGAACGGCACGACATTGTCCGGCAGGGCGCGACCGAACCCAGGGAGCGCCTCTGCCAAAGCCGCGCGCACGGCGGCCGAGTCGCTCTCGTTGATCGCGTCGGTCAGCATCCGCAGCGCATTAGTCACCAGACGCGGGGAGGGGCGATCCTCGTGAGCACGCAGGATCTTCTCGTGCTGGGTCGAAATCAGACGCGCAGGATCGATGACCAGCTCTTCGACGAGCTTCTCACCTGGGCGTGTGCCGACGATTTCGATCTTGATGTCGTTCTCGTTACGGCCGTCATAGACGCGGTGTCCGGTCAGTTTGATCAGGCGCTTGGCGATATCCATGATGTAAACCGGCTCACCCATATCGAGGACAAAGATATCGTCCCCTTCAGCGAATGCACCGGCCAGCAGCACAAGGCGCGCGGCCTCGGGAATCGTCATGAAAAAGCGGCGCATATCGGGGTGGGTGATCGTCACGGGCCCGCCCACTGAAATCTGTTCTTGGAACAGCGGAAGCACCGAACCGGAAGAGCCAAGGACGTTGCCAAAACGGACCATGGCGAACTTGGTGACGCTGCTGCGGGTCTGCATGTCCTGAATGACCATCTCGGACATACGTTTCGTCGCGCCCATGACGCTGGACGGACGCACGGCCTTATCGGTGGACACGAGGATGAAACGGCGGACGTTTGCGGCGGCGGCAGCCTCGGCGACCACGCGGGTGCCGACTACGTTATTCTGCGCGGCTGCGACCTCGTTTTCCTCGACCAGCGGCACGTGCTTATACGCAGCGGCGTGAAGGATGATCTCGACTTCCTCGTCTTCGATCACCTGCGTGACACGGCGCGGATTGGCGACGGAGCCAAGGCGGGTCGTCAGCTGCACGTTCGCCGCGCGAGCCAGCGGGCCAAGCTCTTGGTCGATCTGATACAGCGCGTATTCGCTAAGTTCGAACAGGACGATCTTTCGCGCACCGCACTCGAGCAGCTGACGGCAAAGCTCGCTTCCGATGGAGCCACCGGCGCCTGTGACCATCACGACGCGGTCGTAGTAAGCACGCGCTACGCGGGGGTTATCGAGATCGACGTTGTCGCGATCCAGCAGGCTATCGGGCGAAACCGTCGGCATCCCGTTGATCGTTTTGGACCGCACAAGCTCCGCCATCGACGGCGCGATCTGGACGTCACATTTCTGTTCGCGCAGTTCTTTGACCAGCGCGGCGCGGCGCGAGTAGTTGGCCGACGGAATAGCGATCAGGACACGCTCGACCTGCTTGCGGCTAATCATCTTGCGCAGCGCATCGGCAGAGCGGACAGGCAACCCGTGAACTATGGTGCCCTGTACCTGCGGATTGTCATCCACAAACATGACGGGACGCGCGTCGTGGGACATCTGCATTGCGGTAGCAAGGCGGATACCAGCAGAACCGGCGCCGTAGATCGCGACAGGAACGCGGCTCAGCGCATGTTCACGCAAGGCCAGCAGACTGAACAGCGCGACCATGCGCGCACCGATTGAAATCAGGAAAAACAGGCCGCCCGTTGCAACCGCGATCTGACCTGCGTCCGAGATGCGCATGAGGGTCTCTGCCCCGTAGGTCGCCAGCGCGATGACGAGCGAGGCGATGCCGATCCGCCCGATAGCGCGGAATTCAATGGCGTGCAGTTTGATGCGGGGAAGGGCCGTTGCAAGCACCGCCAGAGCTCCGGCGATGACAACCGCAGGCATGAAGAACGGATAATTTGCGAAAAATTCGATGGATTGACCGTTACCGTGCTTGAAGCTCACCGCAATAAACAGAGCAGCGGGAATGAGCAGCAGATCCAGTAGGAAAAGCAGAAACTGTTTAGCGCGCCGCGGTAAATCAAGAAGGAACATAGACGGTCAGAATACATCATTGTTATTGGGATCGACGCTATATCAAATTAGCGCAGTCGGCTACTTATTACTCTTTTTAACTATATAGGTCGTTCGGTTTAATGCGTGATTAAGGTCACACAGGTTCTCTCCATGCTTGTATCCGCAGTCCGGGGAGAGCGTCATGGGCGTACAAAACAACGCGCCGATCATCATCAAGCGCAAGAAAATCATAGCGGCAGAGGGGCATCACGGCGGTGCGTGGAAGGTCGCTTATGCTGATTTCGTGACTGCTATGATGGCGTTCTTCATGCTGATGTGGCTGCTCAATGCGACGACAGAACAGCAGCGCAAAGGCATTGCCGACTATTTCTCTCCGACGGTGCCGCTGAGCCGTGTCTCTGCGGGCGGTGATGGGCTGTTCGGCGGCGAGGATATCCAGCGGATCGAGACGCTCGCCCAATCGGGCACCGGCGGGCTGACCTTATCAAATGAAGCGGGAAATCCGCTCGATGGCGTTGCCGAACAGCTGGTCGGGCAGGGCGGCGAGGCGATGTTGTCCGACACAGCCCTGCGCCACATCGTAACCCGCGTGACTGACGAAGGGCTCGTGATCGAACTATTCGATCTGCCTGACATGCCCCTGTTTGACCGTAACACCGCGCAGCCGCGTCTGGTTCTGGAGCAATTGATCGAAGGCGTCAGCCGCGCGGCAAAGATTGTCCCGAACGGCATCGCGATAGAGGCGCATGTCGCCACGCTGTCCATTCTTCCAGACAGCAGCCCTGCTTGGGCGCTTTCGCAGGCGCGGGCCTCGCGTGTGCGGGAGTCGATGCAGACGGCAGGCACCGACCCCGCGCGGCTCATGCGCGTCACCGGTCATGCCGATCGCGAACCCGCCGACCCCATGCTCGCTTCAGTCAGAAACAACAGGATCGAAATCGTCATCCTGCGGGACCAGCGTTAGGGTGGTGTTAAGTTTGTACCCGTAGGCTCTGGAAAAATTGCCGATCCAGAAAGGGCCCGCATGACCATTTCATCCTCGCTCAATGCCTCTGTCGCCGGTCTGGCGGCCAACGCGACCCGCCTCGCCGCCATCTCGGATAACATCGCGAATTCATCGACTTACGGATACAAGCGGGCGGTGACCGACTTTCATTCGATGGTCATCGACAGCGGCGCGGGTAGTTACACTGCCGGCGGCGTGCGCACCACAAATATGCGGCTGATCGACGAGAGTGGCTCACTGGTGTCCACCGCAAATGCCACCGACCTCGCGGTGCGTGGGCGCGGTATGTTGCCCGTCTCTCCCGCCGCTGCGTTGAACGTGGAAAACGGCGATCACCCGATGATGCTGACGACCACGGGGTCTTTCCGCACCGATGATCGCGGCTTCCTGACGACCAGTTCCGGCCTCGTGCTCATGGGATGGCCAGCGAGCGCCGACGGCACGATCCCGACCTATCCACGCGATACCGCCGACGGGCTGGAAGCCGTGCGCATCAACTCCAACCAGTTCGCAGGCGAAGCCACGACCTATATCGACCTCGCGCTGAACCTACCCGCGACTTCAACTAACTATATGTCCGATGGCGCGATGGAGGAGCTCTCGGTCGAATATTTCGACAACCTCGGCAAGTCGGAGACGCTGAACATCCAATTCGTCCCAAACGTCCCCGCCAGCGGCTCTTCGAACGCGTGGCGCATGGTTGTGCATGATAGCGCGTTGGGGGGAGCGGTAATCGGCGAATACGACCTGACCTTCGACGACACGCGCGGCCTTGGCGGTACGCTTAGCAGTGTGACAGGTGTCTCCGGCGGCGCTTATGACCCGACGAATGGATATATCACTGTCAACGTCGACGGCGGCCCGATGGATATCAACCTTGGCCTCATCGGCTCCGGCGCTGGCCTGACCCAGCTTTCCGATGCCTTCAAACCCGTGTCCGTCGACAAAAACGGCACGCCGGTGGGCAACATGACCTCCATTTCCGTCGACTCGAACGGCTACGTCAGCGCGTCCTTCGACATCGGTATCACGCGTGTCATCTATCAGATCCCGCTGGTGGATGTGACGAACGTCAACGGATTGGAATCGCTTGATTATCAAAGCTACCAGATGACCCCCGACAGCGGTTCGTTCTTCCTATGGGATGCGGGCGACGGCGGGACTGGGGATGTTGTTAGCTACGCGCGCGAGGAATCGACGACCGATGTGGCAGGTGAGTTGACCGAGCTGATCCAGACCCAGCGCGCCTATTCGTCCAATGCCAAGGTTATCCAGACAGTGGACGAAATGTTGCAGGAAACCACCAATATCAAGCGCTAAGCCATGAGCCTCACCCATTCGCTGAATAACGCGCTGTCGGGCATTACGATCTCGGCCAAACGGGCCGAGGTCAGTTCTGGCAACATCGCCAACGCCGCCACGCCCGGTTACGCAAAACGCGATCTGGCGGTGGCTTCGGATGTCGTGCGCGGCGGCGTTCGGGCGGCTGGCGTGACGCGAACGGTGGACGAGGCGTTGCTGGCCGATCGGCGCAGCGCTGACACCGACGCAGCGGGCGCACAGGTCAGTCATGAGGCTCTGAAGCGGCTCGAAATGGTGATCGGCGGCATCGACAGCGAAACCTCTATTTCAGCGAAGTTGGCTGATTTAGAGACGAAATTCATCGCCGCGAGCGCGGACCCTTCGTCCGAGCTACAGATCGGTGCCGTGGTGCAGAGCCTTTCTGACCTCACCGCCACTTTTCACACGCAGTCGGCTGGTATTCAGGCGCTCAGATCAAGCGCTGACCATGCCATTGGCGACGCGGTCGAGCGGCTGAATATCGCGCTGAAACAGGTCGAGGATCTGAACGGTTCGATCACCCGCGCGCAAAGCCGCGGCGGCGACACGACCGCCCTTCAGGATCAACGCCAGCAGGTCATCGACCAGATTGCCGAAATCGTGCCGATCCGCCAACTCAGCCGCGACGGTGGGCAGGTCGCCCTGATGATGCCAAGCGGGACCTCGCTGCTTGATGGCAAGGCGCGCGAGGTGTCGTTTACCAAAACCTCGACTATCGCCGCCGACATGACGCTGGCGTCCGGCGCTCTGTCAGGCCTCACCATCAATGAGCGCGATATCGGTAGCCGGTTAGGTGATGGAGCGCTGGGGACGCAGCTCAAAATGCGGGACGAAACGCTGGTGCAAGCGCAGGCCGACCTCGACGCATTGGCAGCTGATCTGATCGACCGGTTCGCAGCGGCTGATCCCTCGATCGCGACCGGTCAACCGTCGATTTTGACGGACAACGGCGGGCCGCTCGATCCGACCGACACTATCGGACTGGCGAGCCGGATCAGCGTGAATAATGCCCTATCAGCAGAGCCCTGGCGCCTCCGTGATGGCATCGCTGCCGCAACCGCCGGACCTGCTGGCGACAACACCCAGATCGACGCGTGGATCGAGGCGCTGGATGAGCCGGTGTCGCTGGCGGGCAGTAGCCCACAATCCGCAGCCGGACTTGCAGCGGACTTTATCACGAGCGCCTCGACCGCGCGGCTGAGGGCAGAAGACACCGCGACCTTTACCGTCGCCACCCAGACCGCGCTGAAAGAGGCCGAGCTCGCGAATGGCGTCGATACCGATGCCGAAATTCAGGCGCTTTTGCAGATCGAAAAATCGTACGCCGCGAATGCGAAGGTCATCGGGATCATTGATGAAATGTTCGCGCGCCTGCTGGAGATATGATCATGAACTCCATTGGTGACCTTGCCCGCTCCTTTGTTAGCCAGCGCCATAACACGTTGATGCGGCAGGAAATGAACGTCCTGACGCAGGAGATCACGACTGGCGAGGCGCGGGATGTCGCCCGAAAGGCTGGGAACACCGCGCCCGAGCTTGTGGCAATCAACAGCCTGCTGAAGATATCGGAGGCATACGCGTCGGGTGCCCAGCAGACTGGCCAGTTCCTGTCAACGGTCCAGACCGCCTTGGAGCATCTGGAGGCCGAACGCAGTACAGTCGCCGTGTCGCTGATCGCCATCAATGCGAACTCGACCGCGCAGGACGTGACACTCGCCGCGGACCACGCAAAGGCCGCGTTCGGGTCAATTGTGAACACTCTGAACACCCAGTTCTCGGGACAGTCGCTGTTCGCCGGAACCGCTCAGGGCGCGGCGTTTGAGGACCCTGCGACAATAATCGAAAGTGCAAAACTCGCGATTTCCGTTGCGATCAATCCGGCAGGCGCTATCGCCGCGCTGGATGCCTGGTTTGACGACCCTGCGGGGTTCGCCGCCGTGTACCTCGGCGCTACCGGCCCGCATACCACGCGCAAGGTCGACGCGGGTGTCGAGGTGACCATCTCCGCCCGTGCCGACGACCAAGGGATCAAGGATATGCTCAAGGGCGCGCTGCTCGGCGCGCTCGCACCTGAACTGGGGTTCGATCACGCGGGCACCGCATCGTTGATGCAATCAGGCGGCGCGACCTTGCTCGATGCGGGGAGCGGACTCGCGGCGCTGAGGGGGCAAACCGGCCTCGCCGAAGAGCGCACTAGCCAGTCCATCGCCTTCCTCGAAGCCCAGCGCGCCAGCCTGACCATCGCGCGCAACGATATCGTCAGTGTCGACCCGTTCGAGACCGCCACAAAACTCACCGACCTGCAAACGAGGCTGGAAATGCATTACACCCTGACCGCGCGCCTCGCCGGTCTGACATTGTCGAGGTTCATCTGATGCGTGCGCTCTTCATCGCAGTAGCCCTGGTGATCGCTGCTCCACATGCCCACGCGAGCCCCGTGCGGCTCAAGGATCTCGTGGAATTCGACGGTGTGCGTAGCAACGAACTCGTTGGTTACGGCCTCGTGGTCGGCTTGAACGGAACGGGCGATGGCCTGCGAAATTCTCCGTTCACGGAAGAAATTATGGCCTCCACCCTCGAACGGCTCGGCGTCAACGTGACCGGTGAGCAGTTCCGCCCGCGCAATGTCGCCGCCGTGCTGGTGACCGCCAGCCTGCCGCCGTTTTCTCGCGCGGGCAGCCCGATTGACGTTACTGTTTCGGCGATTGGCGATGCTCGTAGCCTCATGGGCGGCACATTGATCATGACGCCGCTGAACGCCGCCGACGGGTTCATTTATGCCGTGGCGCAAGGGACCATCATCGCGGGCGGCATCACGGTCGAAGGGGACGCGGCGAGCGTGACCCAAGGCGTTCCAA
This sequence comes from Marivivens donghaensis, assembly GCF_011806565.1. Lineage (GTDB taxonomy): Bacteria > Pseudomonadota > Alphaproteobacteria > Rhodobacterales > Rhodobacteraceae > Marivivens > Marivivens donghaensis_A. The sequence continues at coordinate 4,338 of NZ_JAATOP010000002.1, read as the reverse complement.
CTTCTGGCGTCATCCCTGCCGGTGCCATCGTCGAACGCGAGGTCGATTTCAATTTCGCGGGCCTGACCGAAATGCGACTGGCACTGCGTACCCCCGATTTCACCACGGCGGGACGGATCGAGACTGCGATCAACCAGAGTTTCAATAGCCCCGTTGCAGTCATGCTCGACGCGGGTACGGTCTATATCGACATCGACGCGACCCACGCGCATTCGCCCGCGCACGCCATGAGCCGCATCGAGAACATCCTTGTCGAACCCGAACAACGCGCGCGCGTGGTCGTCGATCAGCGCTCCGGCACGATTGTGATGGGTGAAGACGTCCGCATCAGCCGCGTCGCGGTGAGCCAAGGCAACCTGACCCTCCGCATTGAAGAAACGCCGGTGGTGTCCCAGCCGAACCCCTTTGCGCCCGGAGAAACCGTGACGCTGCCGCGCACCAATGCCTCGATCGAAGAAACAGGCACTGGCCTTGCCGAAGTCGCGGGCGGCACAAACCTGTCAGAAGTCGTCGCCGGCCTCAACGCGCTGGGCGTTGCGACCCACGACATGATCGATATCCTGAAAAGCATCAAAGCAGCTGGCGCGCTGCACGCCGAGTTCGTGATCCGCTAGAAATAGCTGCGCACGAGGCTCCCGGCGATGAGGCTCCAGCCGTCTGCCACCACGAAAAACGCCAGTTTAAACGGTAGCGACACCATCGCGGGTGGCACCATCATCATGCCCATCGACATCAGAACCGCCGACACGACGAGGTCGATGATGAGGAAGGGGAGGAACACCAGAAACCCGATCTGAAACGCGCGTGCGATCTCACTCAGCATGAAGGACGGAACGATGACGGAAAACGGTGCGGTGTCCGGAGTGACGCTTGTCGGCACGTCCGATCGCAGATCGGCGAGGGCGAAAAACGTATCCGGATCAAGGCGGCCGATCATGAACGTGCGGAAAGGCCCTGAGGCCAGATTTAGACCCTGTTCCAGCGGGACTGTGCCGTCAATGATGTCTGCGATACCTGCGCTCCACGCCGCAGCGAATACGGGCTCCATGACGTAGTAGGTCAAAAACAGCGCCAAGCTGATGATCAGCATGTTGGGCGGGGCCTGCTGCAAGCCGATCGCTTGGCGGAGGATCGACAACACCGTCACGATGAACGGAAAACAGGTGATCATCACCGCAATTCCCGGCGCGAGGCTGAGAACCGTGAGCAGCGCGATCAGTTGGAGCGTCTGGGAGGAGATCGACGCGCCGAGGTCCTCTAGCCCTTGGGCCTGCGCGGGAACCGCGATCAGGACCAGCAGCGCGCCCCAGACCCACTTCATGCCTGATGACCGTCCATTTGCGCGACCTCGGTCAGGCGCACGCCAAGCTGGCCGGCCTCTCCGCCTTCGAGCTGATGTAGTTCGCCGCGCGCAATCAGCCGCTCGCCGATATAGAGCTCGACAGGGTCGTCCAAGCGGCGATCGAGCGCCAGCACGTCATTCTCTGCCAGCCGCAGCAATTCGCTGACCTTGGGGCGGGCGTGGCCGACAGATACGGTGATCTCCAGCGGAACGGAGCGGAGGGGGTGGTCGGTAAATAGTGGCTCAGCCATGAGCTTTCCTTTCGTTTTCGTCGAAAATTGTCGCGATTGAATTGGTGACGCACTCCGCAAGCGGGGTGAGGTCGAAAGCGGTCAGTTGATCGTTCACGATCCAGCGCGCCTCATTCGGGCCAAGCTGCGGGTCCGCGCGAATTTCGAGCGGCAGCGGCGCGTTCGCGGCGAATGCGGCCAGCCGCTCCACGTTTTCGGGGTGCACCATCACAGGAATGGCTGCGCTGATGGCCACGTCGGCTGGGTCAAGCAGGGCGGACACGACGTGCGCCGCGAACGCCTTGCCCAGCATCGCGGGTATCATCTGCCCGATAAGTGCGTCCATGAACGGCGCGAGCGACCGTACGATGTGCCGGCGTGCTTCGTTGTAGCCGAAACCGAGGTCGGACAGCGCGATCACCAAGTCGTCGTTCAGGCGGTTCTGCTTGCGCTCCGCTTCGGCCTGCGCTGCCGCGTATCCCGCCTCGAATCCCGTCTGAAAATCGGCGCTGGGCTGCTGGGGCGTTTCCGGCGCGGCGGGGTCGAAATCACGGAGGAGGGCCGAAAGCGTCATGTGCGGGCACCCTCAGGGCGCTCGATCCAGTGCTGGATCATCTTGAGGCTTTCGTCATGCCTCTCCCCCATCAACTGCTTCAGCTTGTCGACCGGCGCGTCGGGAATGTCGCCCAGATCGACCTCGGGCGGCGGGGCGAGCGGAATGATAGGGGCGGGTGCTGGCAAGGACTTCTGGACCAAGGCAGGTCGCACAACAAATAGACCCAATATCAGCGCAACCACGGACAGAATACCGATCTGCGCGAGCCGCATTGGATCGAATGCGCTGGACGTTTCACTCACCAGCGTCCCTGCCTCGGGCACCTCTTCGAATGTCATGGCGCGGAGTGTGATCACATCGCCGCGGCCAGCGTCATACCCCACGGCGGACGCGACGAGTGCCTCCAGTGCCTCCATATCCTCCGCACTTGGATCGGCGCTGTTGACCAGAACCGCGACCGTCATCCGCTTGATCGCACCGGGCGCGCGGATCACTTCGCGAGTGGTTTCGGACAGCTCGAAATTGGTGAGCGTACGGGTCTCGTTCGTTTCGCTGGCAGAGCTGGAGTTCTGCCCCGCATCGCCGTCAGGCAGGTCGGAGGCAATCGTGACCTGTGCATTTCCGCTATCTTGGCTCGACGTGATCGTCTCCTGCACATCACTACTGATCGCAACGCGGCTTTCGGGGTCGATCCGCCGCTCGGTAATTGATTCGCTCTCGAGCACCGTATCCAGCGTCAGTTCGACCACCGCGTTGCCGTAACCGAGATGCGCGTCGAGCAGCCGTTGGACCTTCGCCCGCAGATTGTCCGCCTGCGTATCAGAGGCGGGCGCATCATCCTGCCCCGACACCAAGCCCGTGGTCCCGTCGATAATGGCCACATCGTCGGGCGACAGTTGCCGCACGGCAGAGGACACCAGATACCGCAGCGCCTGCACTTGCCGCGCGTTCAGCGCACTGCCGCGAGTCGTGACTGTCACCGCAGCGGTGGCGGAAACGTCCTGCGCAAAGGGCCGCGCTTCACCGACAGAGATATGGACCCGCGCGGCTTCGACCTGCGGCATGGCGACGATGGTGCGTGCCAGCTCGCCTTCTTTCGCGCGCCAATAGGCCACGTCGAACATCTGCGAGGTCGTCGCAAACCCGTTCAGCGTATCGAGCAGTTCGTAGCCCTGCGTGCCCGCTTTCGGCAGCCCTTCACCCGCGAGCCGCATCCGCAGCATATCGCGGTCGGCTTTCGGTACGTAGATCGTCCCGCCGCGCACATTGTAGGGCGTGCCCTGCGTTTCTAGCGAAGTGATGACCTCGCCCGCCGCAGCATCGTCGAGGCCGGAATAGAGTACCGACATCTCGGGCTGTGCGACACCGCGCGCCATCGCGAGAATCAGCAGGAACACCAGTCCGGCCGTGGCAATGGCCACCCATTTGCGGTGTTCGCCCAGTTTTTCTTTGATCGCCGACATTCTGTCCACGGCTCGCCTCCGGTTCGTTCAAGGCGAATTTTGCAGATCAGTCTTAACAATCGGTTAGTGACTGCTGTCGTAGAACAGCTTCGATCCAGAAGGGAGCTGACCATGCCTGACACCGCGCAGTCGTCGAACAAAAAGCCGCTGATAATCGGTGCCGTATTGGCGCTGATCGGCGGTGCGGGTGGCTATGCGGCCACGGCGGGGATGCTGCCCGAATTCGGCGGCGGGCATGGCGCGCAAAGCCATGGCATCGGGGTGGCCTTCGTGCCTGTCGACCCGCTGATCGTCTCTTTGCCGGATGGCAAACACCTGCGTTTCACCGCCCAGCTTGAGGTCACGCCCGGATCTCGTGCGGAGGTCGAGTCGCTGTCCCCTCGCATCGTGGACATCTTCAACAGCTTCCTAAGGGCGGTGCAGCCGTCCGACTTCGAAGACCCTGTGATCCTTGAAAAACTGCGTTCCCATCTCCTCCACCGTGCGCGACTCGTGACTGGCGAAAGCGCCGTCAAAAGCGTGCTGATCATGGAATTTGTACTGGATTAAGTCATGGATTTGATTGCTGATATTCTCCTCACCCTCGGTGCATTCGGCGCCGGTATCTACTGCCACGTCCTCGCGCGGCGCCTGCAAAAACTGACCGATCTGCGCAAAGGGGTCGGCGGGGGAGTGGCGGGGTGGGCGGGGCAGGGGGGGGAGATGAAGGAAGCGACCGAGAAAGCGCGGGGGGGCTGGCAAGGCAGG
>NZ_JAATOP010000024.1 GCF_011806565.1 Marivivens donghaensis | reverse complement strand
CGTATCTGGATTTCGGCGGTCTGGCGGTCGGGGTCTCGTGACATGATCCGGTCGCCGAGGAGTTTGAGGCGGTTCATCTGCGCCTCGACGCGACTTCGCGCGTGATAGCCCGCCCATTTCATCCAGATGGACCGGCTCAGACATCGTGTCGTCCGGAGGATCTCGTTTCGAGATATCGCGGCGGGGCAGTCCGGTTTCCACGCTCGACCATTGCGACGGACTGGGATGATCGACTCCGCACCGTGTTCAAGAATCGCGGCATGGCAGCGACGGGTGTCATAGGCACCATCGGCGGTGACGGTTTCGATCTCTTCATCAGCGGTATCTGCGCCAGCAACTCCGGCAGGATCGGGCTGTCGCCCTGCCTGCTCGAGGTAAACTCGACCGCACGGATGTCGCCAGTGGCGGTGTCCATCGCTAGATGCACCTTGCGCCACTCGCGTCTGCGCGTCGCGCCATGTTTGCGCGAAAGCCATTCGCCATCACCGCGAAAACGGATGCCTGTGCTATCAATAAGTAAGTTCAGCGGCTGACCGGAGCGTCGATACGGGATCTGCACCTGGAACCGGGCCTGGCGTTGGCACAGCGTGGAATAGTCCGGCACTGGCCAGTCGAGCCCGGCCATCTCGATCAGGCTCGCGACCAGGCCGACGGTCTGGCGAAGCGGCAGGCCGAACAGGAC
>NZ_JAATOP010000023.1 GCF_011806565.1 Marivivens donghaensis | reverse complement strand
GGCGGTTTCAACCCGCTGAAGGGCTTCCTGACCGAAGCCGATTATGACGGTGTTGTCGAAAACATGCGTCTGGCCGACGGCGCGCTGTGGCCGATGCCGATCAACCTCGATGTCAGCGAAGCCTTCGCGGAGACCGTCGAGATCGGTCAGGACATCGCGCTGCGCGATCAGGAAGGCGTGATCCTCGCCACCATGACCGTCACCGACAAGTGGGTGCCGAACAAGTCGCGCGAAGCCGAGAAGGTCTTCGGCGCAGACGATCTGGCCCACCCGGCCGTCAACTACCTGCACAACACCGCCGGCAAGGTCTACCTCGGCGGTCCGGTCACTGGCATCCAGCAGCCCGTGCACTATGACTTCAAAGCCCGCCGCGATACCCCGAACGAGCTGCGCGCCTACTTCCGCAAGCTCGGCTGGCGCAAGGTCGTGGCCTTCCAGACCCGTAACCCGCTGCACCGTGCGCACCAGGAACTGACCTTCCGCGCCGCCCGCGAAGCACAGGCCAACCTGCTGATCCATCCGGTTGTCGGCATGACCAAGCCGGGCGACGTCGACCACTTCACCCGCGTACGCTGCTACGAGGCTGTGCTCGACAAGTACCCGCAGTCGACCACCACCATGTCGCTGCTGAACCTCGCGATGCGTATGGCCGGTCCGCGTGAAGCCGTCTGGCACGGTCTCATCCGCCGCAACCACGGCTGCACCCACTTCATCGTCGGCCGCGACCACGCCGGTCCGGGCAAGAACTCGGCAGGCGAGGACTTCTACGGCCCCTACGACGCGCAGGATCTGTTCCGCGAGCACCAGGAAGAAATCGGCATCGAAATGGTCGACTTCAAGCACATGGTCTACGTGCAGGAACGCGCCCAGTACGAGCCGAACGACGAGATCGAGGATCGCGACAACGTCACCATCCTGAACATCTCGGGCACCGAATTGCGTCGCCGTCTGCGCGAAGGTCTGGAAATTCCGGAATGGTTCTCGTTCCCCGAAGTCGTCACCGAACTGCGCCGCACCTCGCCGCCGCGTTCGAAGCAGGGCTTCACCGTGTTCTTCACCGGCCTGTCGGGCTCGGGCAAGTCGACCATCGCGAACGCGCTTATGGTCAAGCTGATGGAAATGGGCGGCCGTCCGGTCACGCTTCTCGACGGCGACGTCGTGCGTAAGCACCTGTCGTCGGAGCTGGGCTTCTCGAAAGAGCACCGCGACATCAACATCAAGCGCATCGGCTATGTCGCATCGGAAATCACCAAGAACGGCGGTATCGCTATCTGTGCTCCGATCGCTCCCTATACCGCGACCCGCCGCGCCGTCCGCGAGATGATCGAAGCCTACGGCGCGTTCATCGAAGTCCACGTCGCAACCTCGATCGAGGAATGCGAACGCCGCGACCGCAAGGGCCTCTACAAGCTGGCGCGCGAAGGCAAGATCAAGGAGTTCACCGGCATCTCGGATCCGTACGAAACTCCGGTCAACGCCGAGATCGTCGTCGAAACCGAGAACGTCGACGTCGACAACTGCGC
>NZ_JAATOP010000022.1 GCF_011806565.1 Marivivens donghaensis | reverse complement strand
GCCCACATTGACGCCGACACTTATGCGTCGATGTACGAGGCGTCTGTTTCGGATCCGGAGGGGTTCTGGGGCGAGCATGGCAAGCGGCTGGACTGGATCACGCCGTATACCAAGGTCAAGAACACCTCGTTCGCGTACGGCAATGTCAGCATCAAGTGGTTCGAGGACGGCGTTCTGAACGTCGCCGCCAACTGCATCGACCGCCACCTTGCCACCCGCGGCGATCAGACCGCGATCATCTTCGAGCCCGACAGCCCCGAGGACGAGGCGCAATACATCACCTACAACCAGCTCTCGGACAAGGTGAACCGCTTTGCCAACGTCCTGCTGAGCCAGGGCGTCATGCGCGGTGACCGTGTGGTAATCTACCTGCCGATGATCCCCGAGGCCGCCTATGCGATGCTGGCCTGCGCGCGCATCGGCGCGATCCACTCGGTCGTCTTCGCGGGCTTCTCGCCTGACGCGCTGGCCAACCGCGTCAACGATTCCGGCGCCAAGGTCGTCATCACCGCCGACACCGCGCCGCGCGGTGGCCGCCGCACCCCGCTCAAGGCCAATGCCGATGCCGCGCTGCTGCACTGCTCGGACAAGGTGCGCTGCCTTGTGGTCAAACACACCGGCGATCAGACCACATGGATCGACGGCCGCGATGTCGACGTCAAAGCGATGATGGAAACCGTCGCGCCCGACTGCCCGCCGCGCCCGATGAACGCCGAAGATCCGCTGTTCGTCCTTTACACCTCCGGCTCGACCGGCAAGCCCAAGGGCGTCGTCCATTCGTCGGGCGGCTATCTGCTTTATGCCGCGATGACCCACCAGTACACCTTCGATTACCACGAGGGTGATGTGTACTGGTGTACCGCCGACGTGGGCTGGGTCACCGGCCACAGCTACATCGTCTACGGGCCGCTGGCCAACGGCGGCACCACGCTGATGTTCGAAGGCGTGCCGACCTACCCCGACGCGGGCCGCTTCTGGGCCGTCTGCGAAAAGCATAAAGTGAACCAGTTCTACACCGCTCCCACCGCGATCCGTTCGCTGATGGGTCAGGGCAAGGAATGGGTCGAGAAGTACGACCTGTCGGACATCAAGGTGCTCGGCACCGTGGGCGAGCCGATCAACCCCGAAGCGTGGAACTGGTACAACGACGTGGTCGGCAAGGGCACCCGCCCGATCGTCGATACGTGGTGGCAGACCGAAACCGGCGGTCACATGCTGACCCCGCTGCCGGGCGCGACGCCGCTCAAGCCGGGCTCTGCGACCAAGCCGTTCTTCGGCGTGCAGCCTGTTGTGCTCGATGGCACTTCGGGCGCCGAGATCGACGAGACGGCCTGCGAAGGCGTTCTGGCGATCAAGGACAGCTGGCCGGGCCAGATGCGCACGGTCTACGGCGACCACGAGCGCTTCATGCAGACCTACTTCAGCGACTACAAAGGCTACTACTTCACCGGTGACGGCTGCCGCCGCGATGCGGACGGCGACTACTGGATCACCGGCCGCGTGGACGACGTGATCAACGTCTCGGGCCACCGCATGGGCACCGCCGAGGTCGAAAGCGCCCTCGTCGCGCACCAGAAGGTCGCCGAGGCTGCGGTTGTCGGTTACCCGCACGACATCAAGGGTCAGGGCATCTACGCCTACGTCACCCTGATGAACGGCGAGGAGCCTTCGGACGAGCTGCGCAAGGAGCTGGAAAAGTGGGTCCGCACCGAAATCGGCCCCATCGCCAAGCCCGACGTCATCCAGTGGGCCCCCGGCCTGCCGAAAACCCGCTCCGGCAAGATCATGCGCCGCATCCTGCGCAAAATCGCCGAAAACGACACCGG
>NZ_JAATOP010000021.1 GCF_011806565.1 Marivivens donghaensis | reverse complement strand
AAAAAAGCACTTATCACGGGCGTTACCGGGCAGGACGGCTCTTATCTGGCCGAGTTCCTTTTGGAGAAGGGATACGAGGTTCACGGCATCAAGCGTCGTGCGTCCTCGTTCAACACGCAGCGGATCGACCACATTTACGAGGATCCGCACACCGACAATGCGAACTTCAAACTGCATTACGGCGACCTGACCGACACCTCGAACCTGACGCGTCTGCTGGGCGATATCCAGCCGGACGAGGTTTATAACCTTGGTGCGCAGAGCCACGTTGCGGTCTCGTTCGAAGCGCCGGAATACACCGCCGACGTAGACGCCACCGGCGCGCTGCGCATCCTCGAGGCGATCCGTTTCCTCGGGCTGGAGAAGAAGTCGCGCTTCTATCAGGCGTCGACTTCGGAACTGTTCGGCCTCGTGCAGGAAATCCCGCAGAAAGAGACCACGCCGTTCTACCCGCGCTCGCCCTACGCCGTCGCGAAGATGTACGCCTACTGGATCACGGTGAACTACCGCGAGAGCTATAACATGTATGCATGCAACGGCATTCTGTTCAACCACGAGTCCCCCCGCCGCGGCGAGACCTTCGTGACCCGCAAGATCACCCGCGGCATGGCGAATATCGCGCAGGGTCTCGAGCAGTGCCTCTACATGGGCAACATCGACAGCCTGCGCGACTGGGGCCACGCCAAGGACTACGTCCGGATGCAGTGGATGATGCTGCAACAGGACCAACCGGATGACTTCGTCATTGCGACCGGCGTCCAATATTCGGTCCGCGAGTTCATCACTTGGTCCGCGCGCGAATTGGGCATCGAGCTGGAGTTTTCGGGCACCGGCGTTGACGAAATCGCGACCGTCGCTTCGGTCACCGGCGACAACGCCCCCGAGGTCAAAGTCGGCGACGTGATCGTCCGCATCGACCCCCGCTACTTCCGCCCCGCCGAGGTGGACACCCTGCTGGGCGATCCGACCAAAGCCAAGGAAAAGCTGGGCTGGGTGCCGGAGATCACCGCGCAGGAAATGTGTGCAGAAATGGTCGCCGAAGACCTCAAAACCGCACGCCGCTATCGCCTGCTCAAAGAGCACGGCCTCGACCTGCCGGTCAGCGTCGAGAATGGTTGAGGATCAGCGATGACCAAATACTACGTTGCAGGACATCGCGGCATGGTAGGCGGGGCGATTTTGCGCCGCCTTCAGGCCCGCAAGGATGCCGGCGAAGCGATCGAGCTGGTGACGCGCACGCATAGCGAACTGGATCTGACGGATCAGGTTGCGGTGCGTGACTTTATGCAGACCGAAAAGCCCGATGTCGTCATTCTGGCGGCGGCGCGTGTTGGCGGCATTCATGCGAACAACACCTATCCGGCGGACTTCATCTACGACAACCTGATGATCGAATGTAACGTGATCCATCAGGCGTTTGCTGCGGGCGTGACGCGTCTGTTGCAGCTGGGGTCGTCGTGCATCTACCCGCGCGCTGTGCCGCAGCCGATGCGTGAAGACGCGCTGCTGACCGGCGTTCTGGAGCCGACGAACGAGCCTTACGCTGTGGCGAAGATCGCGGGCATCAAGCTGTGCGAGAGCTATAATCGCCAGCACGGCACCGACTACCGTTCGGTCATGCCGACGAACCTTTACGGGCCGGGCGATAACTTCCACCCGACCAACAGCCACGTGCTCCCCGCCCTGATCCGCCGCTTCCATGAGGCCGTCCAGAACGGTACCGAGGAGGTCGTGATCTGGGGTACGGGCAAGCCGATGCGCGAATTCCTGCACGTCGACGACATGGCCGAGGCGTCTCTGTTCGTGCTCGACCTCGACAAAGACACCTACGAGGCCAACACCGAGCCGATGCTGAGCCACATCAACGTCGGCACCGGCGTCGATATCTCGATCGGTGATCTGGCCGCGATGGTGGCCGAGGTCACTGGCTACAAGGGCAAGCTGTCCTTCGACACGTCAAAGCCCGACGGCACCATGCGCAAACTGATGGACGTCAGCCGCCTCGCCGATATGGGCTGGCGCGCCAGCGTCGATCTGCGCAACGGGCTGGAAGAGACCTA
>NZ_JAATOP010000020.1:0-2500 GCF_011806565.1 Marivivens donghaensis | reverse complement strand
TTGTGGGATCAGACCCGAAACCGAGTGATCTAGCCATGGCCAGGTTGAAGACAAGGTAACACTTGTTGGAGGACCGAACCCACACCTGTTGAAAAAGGTCGGGATGAGCTGTGGCTAGGGGTGAAAGGCCAATCAAACTCGGAGATAGCTGGTTCTCTGCGAAATCTATTTAGGTAGAGCGTCGACTGAATACCCTCGGGGGTAGAGCACTGGATGGGTAATGGGGTCCCACAGACTTACTGATCCTAACCAAACTCCGAATACCGAGGAGTACTAGTCGGCAGACACACGGCGGGTGCTAACGTCCGTCGTGGAGAGGGAAACAACCCTGACCAACAGCTAAGGCCCCTAATTCATGGCTAAGTGGGAAAGCAGGTGGGACGACCAAAACAACCAGGAGGTTGGCTTAGAAGCAGCCATCCTTTAAAGATAGCGTAACAGCTCACTGGTCTAAATAAGTTGTCCTGCGGCGAAGATGTAACGGGGCTCAAGCCATGAGCCGAAGCTTTGGATGCACATAGTGCGTGGTAGCAGAGCGTGGTGTGATATAGCTCCATGCGTCCTTACTTCCTCCGGGAAGATTGGACGCAAGGAGCTTTCTGTGAAGCTGGCGCGTGAGCGATCCGGTGGAGAGATCACCAGTGAGAATGATGACATGAGTAGCGACAAAGAGGGTGAGAGACCCTCTCGCCGAAAGTCCAAGGGTTCCTGCTTAAAGCTAATCTGAGCAGGGTAAGCCGACCCCTAAGGCGAGGCCGAAAGGCGTAGTCGATGGGAACCAGGTTAATATTCCTGGGCCAGGAGGATGTGACGGATTGCGAAGGTTGTTCACCCTTATCGGATTGGGTGGGCCGCTTAGCAGTCCCAGGAAATAGCCCTCCATGAGATCGTACCCTAAACCGACACAGGTGGACTGGTAGAGAATACCAAGGCGCTTGAGAGAACGACGTTGAAGGAACTCGGCAAAATGCCTCCGTAAGTTCGCAAGAAGGAGGCCCGGTTCAAAGGCAACTTTGGGCCGGGGGCACAAACCAGGGGGTGGCGACTGTTTACTTAAAACATAGGGCTCTGCGAAGTCGTAAGACGACGTATAGGGTCTGACGCCTGCCCGGTGCCGGAAGGTTAAAAGGAGGAGTGCAAGCTCCGAATTGAAGCCCCGGTAAACGGCGGCCGTAACTATAACGGTCCTAAGGTAGCGAAATTCCTTGTCGGGTAAGTTCCGACCTGCACGAATGGCGTAACGACCTCCCCGCTGTCTCCAACGTCGACTCAGCGAAATTGAATTGCCTGTCAAGATGCAGGCTACCCGCGGTTAGACGGAAAGACCCCATGCACCTTTACTATAGCTTCGCACTGGCATCAGGTACAGCATGTGCAGGATAGGTGGTAGGCTTTGAAGCACGGACGCCAGTCCGTGTGGAGCCTTCCTTGAGATACCACCCTTGCTTTGCTTGATGTCTAACCGCGGCCCGTTATCCGGGTCCGGGACCCTGCGTGGTGGGTAGTTTGACTGGGGCGGTCGCCTCCCAAACAGTAACGGAGGCGCGCGAAGGTTGGCTCAGAGCGGTCGGAAATCGCTCGTTGAGTGCAATGGCATAAGCCAGCCTGACTGCAAGACTGACAAGTCGAGCAGAGACGAAAGTCGGCCATAGTGATCCGGTGGTCCCGAGTGGAAGGGCCATCGCTCAACGGATAAAAGGTACGCTGGGGATAACAGGCTGATGATGCCCAAGAGTCCATATCGACGGCATCGTTTGGCACCTCGATGTCGGCTCATCTCATCCTGGGGCTGGAGCAGGTCCCAAGGGTATGGCTGTTCGCCATTTAAAGAGGTACGTGAGCTGGGTTTAGAACGTCGTGAGACAGTTCGGTCCCTATCTTCCGTGGGTGTAGGATACTTGAGAGGAGTTGCCCCTAGTACGAGAGGACCGGGGTGAACGATCCACTGGTGGACCAGTTGTCGTGCCAACGGCAGTGCTGGGTAGCTATGATCGGACAGGATAACCGCTGAAGGCATCTAAGCGGGAAGCCCCCCTCAAAACAAGGTATCCCTGAGGACCGTGGTAGACCACCACGTCAATAGGCCGGAGATGTAAGTGCAGCAATGCATTCAGTTGACCGGTACTAATCGTCCGATAGGCTTGATCTGTTCCAGAAACAGCAACGCTTCAGAAACATACTACGTATACTTTACTTGGAAACTTGGTTCTTTCTCGGTCTGGTGGCTATAGCACGAGCAAAACACCCGGTCCCTTTCCGAACCCGGCCGTTAAGTGCCGTTGCGCTGATGGTACTGCGTCTTAAGACGTGGGAGAGTAAGTCACCGCCAGACCTAGTAAGAACCAAATTCTCTCTAAACATATCATTCAATATCCCTCAAAAGCAAAACGCTAAAAAAAGGGATAAGTGTTTACACACCCAACGCGGGGTGGAGCAGCCCGGTAGCTCGTCAGGCTCATAACCTGAAGGTCGTAGGTTCAAATCCTACCCCCGCAACCAA